>CAYPTU010000003.1:260138-313010 GCA_964413885.1 uncultured Novosphingobium sp. | reverse complement strand
ACCCGCTGTCGGAAGTCACCCACAAGCGCCGCGTTTCGGCACTTGGGCCGGGCGGCCTTACCCGTGAGCGCGCCGGCTTCGAAGTCCGCGACGTTCACCCGACCCACTATGGCCGCATCTGCCCGATTGAAACGCCGGAAGGTCCGAACATCGGTCTGATCAACTCGCTGTCGACCTTCGCCCGCGTGAACAAGTACGGCTTCATCGAAACCCCGTACCGCAAGGTCATCGATGGCAAGGTTACCGGTGAGGTGGTCTACCTCTCGGCGATGGAAGAGCAGAAGCACACGGTTGCCCAGGCTTCGGCCGAAACCAACGATGACGGCTCGTTCGTCGAAGAACTGGTCTCGGCCCGTCAGAACGGCGAATTCGTGATGGCCCCGCGCGACACGATCACGCTGATGGACGTCAGCCCCAAGCAGCTGGTCTCGGTTGCGGCCTCGCTCATTCCGTTCCTGGAAAACGATGACGCCAACCGCGCACTGATGGGCTCGAACATGCAGCGTCAGGCCGTGCCGCTGGTGCGCGCCGAAGCGCCGTTTGTCGGCACCGGCATGGAAGAAACCGTGGCCCGCGATTCCGGCGCTGCGATCGCTGCGCTGCGCGGCGGGATCGTCGACCAGGTCGACGCAACCCGCATCGTGATCCGCGCTTCGGGCGATATCGAACCCGGCCAGTCGGGCGTCGATATCTACCGCCTGCAGAAGTTCGAACGCTCGAACCAGTCGACCTGCATCAACCAGCGTCCGCTGGTGAAGGTGGGCGATGTGGTCAACGCCGGTGACATCCTGGCTGACGGTCCTTCGACCGAGCTGGGTGAACTGGCGCTGGGCCGCAACAGCCTCGTCGCGTTCATGCCGTGGAACGGCTACAACTACGAAGACTCGATCCTGATCAGCGAACGCATCGTCAAGGACGACGTGTTCACCTCGATCCACATCGACGAATTCGAAGTCATGGCCCGCGACACCAAGCTTGGGCCGGAAGACATCACCCGTGACATCCCGAACGTTGGCGAGGAAGCCCTGCGCAACCTCGACGAAGCGGGCATCGTCTACATCGGTGCCGAAGTGCACCCGGGCGATATCCTGGTCGGCAAGATCACCCCGAAGGGTGAATCGCCGATGACCCCGGAAGAAAAGCTGCTGCGCGCCATCTTCGGCGAAAAGGCCAGCGACGTGCGCGACACCTCGCTTCGCCTGCCGCCGGGCGTTTCGGGCACGATCGTCGACGTCCGCGTCTTCAACCGCCACGGCATCGAGATCGACGACCGTACCCGCGCGATCCAGAACGAGGAAATCGAACGCCTCGCCAAGGACCGTGAAGACGAACGCGCGATCCTCAACCGCGCCACCTTCAACCGCCTGCGCGACATGCTGGTGGGCCAGGTGGCCGCAGCTGCGCCGAAGGGCTTCAAGAAGGGCGACACCATCACCGAGGCGAACCTCGCCGAGGTGGAACGTCATGAATGGTGGAAGTTCGCCGTGGCCGACGACAAGGTCCAGGGCCAGCTCGAAGCCGTGAAGGCCCAGTACGACGAGACCGTCAAGGCGATCCAGGAGAAGTTCGAGGACCGCAAGGAAAAGCTCGAGCGTGGCGACGAACTCGCCCCGGGTGTGCTCAAGATGGTCAAGGTCTTTGTCGCGGTGAAGCGCAAGCTGCAGCCGGGTGACAAGATGGCCGGCCGTCACGGGAACAAGGGTGTCATCTCGCGGATCCTGCCGCAGGAAGACATGCCGTTCCTCGAAGACGGTACCCCGGTCGACATCGTGCTCAACCCGCTGGGCGTGCCGAGCCGCATGAACGTCGGGCAGATCTTCGAAACCCACCTGGGCTGGGCCGCGCGCGGTTTGGGCCAGCAGGTGACGGCGGCCCTGGAGCAATGGCGCCAGGACAACCCGAACCCCGAAGCTGCCGCTCCGCCGAGCGTCCTCGTCGACAAGCTCAAGGACATCTACGGCGAGCAGTACCACGACCAGATCGACAGCCGTTCGACCGGCCAGATCGTCGAAATGGCCGAACTGCTGAAGAACGGCGTGCCGATGGGCACTCCGGTGTTCGACGGTGCCCGCGAAGCCGACGTTTCGGCGATGCTGGAAAAGGCCGGGCTCGATACCTCGGGTCAGGTCACGCTGTTCGACGGCCGCACGGGTGAGAGCTTCGACCGCAAGGTTACCGTTGGCTACATCTACATGCTGAAGCTGCACCACCTTGTCGACGACAAGATCCACGCGCGTTCGATCGGGCCGTACAGCCTTGTTACCCAGCAGCCGCTGGGTGGTAAGGCCCAGTTCGGTGGCCAGCGCTTCGGGGAAATGGAGGTCTGGGCACTCCAGGCCTACGGTGCCGCCTACACGCTGCAGGAAATGCTCACGGTTAAGTCGGACGACGTGGTCGGCCGCACCAAGGTCTACGAAGCGATCGTCAAGGGCGACGATACCTTCGAGGCCGGCATTCCGGAAAGCTTCAACGTGCTCGTCAAGGAAATGCGCAGCCTCGGCCTTAATGTCGAGCTGTCCAGCCTGACGGACGAAGACGGCGACGATCTCGCGGAGGCCGCGGAGTAACGGGACCGGGCGGCGCCAACGCCGCCCGCCCTTTCCCCGCCCCAGAATTTCACCCCTTCAAGGGACTGAACAATGAACGACCTGACCAAGTTCACGAACCAGATGGCGAAGCCGGAAACCTTCGACCAGATCCAGATCGGCCTCGCTTCGCCGGAGCGTATCCGCTCGTGGTCCTTCGGCGAGATCAAGAAGCCGGAAACCATCAACTATCGTACCTTCAAGCCCGAACGCGATGGCCTGTTCTGCGCCCGCATCTTCGGCCCGGTGAAGGACTACGAGTGCCTGTGCGGCAAGTACAAGCGCATGAAGTACAAGGGCGTCGTCTGCGAAAAGTGCGGCGTCGAAGTCACCGTCACCAAGGTGCGCCGCGAGCGCATGGGCCACATCGAACTGGCCGCGCCGGTTGCGCACATCTGGTTCCTCAAGTCGCTGCCGTCGCGCATCGGCCTGCTGCTCGACATGCAGCTCAAGCAGCTGGAACGCATCCTTTACTTCGAAAGCTACGTGGTGATCGAGCCGGGCCTGACCCCGCTTGAGAAGTACCAGCTGCTGACCGAAGACGAGCTCTACGACTATCAGGACGAGTATGGCGAAGACGCCTTCTCGGCCGGGATTGGCGCTGAAGCCGTCAAGCACATGCTGATGAGCCTCGACTTGGTGCAGGAAAAGGAAGACCTGCTCAAGGAACTGGCCGAAACCAAGTCGGAACTGAAGCCGAAGAAGATCATCAAGCGCCTGAAGGTCGTCGAATCGTTCATCGATTCGGGCAACCGTCCGGAATGGATGATCCTCGATGTCGTGCCGGTCATTCCGCCAGAGCTGCGCCCGCTGGTGCCGCTGGACGGTGGCCGCTTCGCGACCTCGGACCTCAACGACCTCTATCGCCGCGTCATCAACCGCAACAACCGCCTCAAGCGCCTGATCGAGCTGCGTGCACCGGACATCATCGTCCGCAACGAAAAGCGCATGCTGCAGGAAGCCGTTGACGCGCTGTTCGACAACGGCCGCCGCGGCCGCGTGATCACCGGCGCCAACAAGCGTCCGCTGAAGTCGCTGTCCGACATGCTCAAGGGCAAGCAGGGCCGCTTCCGTCAGAACCTGCTCGGCAAGCGCGTCGACTATTCGGGCCGTTCGGTCATCGTGACCGGTCCGGAACTCAAGCTGCACCAGTGCGGCCTGCCGAAGAAGATGGCGCTCGAACTGTTCAAGCCGTTCATCTACGCCCGCCTCGATGCCAAGGGTCTGTCGATGACCCTGAAGCAGGCCAAGAAGTGGGTCGAAAAGGAACGCAAGGAAGTCTGGGACATCCTGGACGAAGTGATCCGCGAACACCCGGTGATGCTGAACCGCGCACCGACGCTGCACCGTCTGGGCATTCAGGCCTTCGAACCGGTCCTGATCGAAGGCAAGGCAATCCAGCTGCACCCGCTGGTCTGCTCGGCCTTCAACGCCGACTTTGACGGTGACCAGATGGCCGTCCACGTGCCGCTCTCGCTGGAAGCCCAGCTTGAAGCGCGCGTGCTGATGATGTCGACCAACAACATCCTGTCGCCTGCCAACGGCAAGCCGATCATCGTGCCTTCGCAGGACATGGTGCTGGGCCTGTACTACCTCTCGCTCGATCGTGATAACGAACCGGGCCAGGGCATGCTGTTTGCCGACATGGCCGAAGTGCACCAGGCGCTGGAAGTGGGTGCGGTCACGCTCCACTCGAAGATCATCGCCCGCGTCCCGCAGACCGACGAACAGGGTAACACCTTCCAGAAGCGGTTTGAGACCACCCCGGGCCGCATGCTGATTGGCGAATGCCTGCCCAAGAGCCACACCGTGCCCTTCGACGTCATCAACAAGGTGCTGACCAAGAAGGAAATCGGCGACGTTATCGACCAGGTCTATCGTCACACCGGCCAGAAGGACACCGTCCTCTTCGCCGACGCGATCATGGCCCTGGGCTTCCGTCACGCGTTCAAGGCTGGCATCAGCTTCGGCAAGGATGACATGATCATCCCCGACAGCAAGGATGCGCTGGTCGCCGAAACCAAGGAACTGGTTGCCGATTACGAGCAGCAGTACCAGGACGGCCTGATCACCCAGCAGGAAAAGTACAACAAGGTGATCGACGCCTGGAGCCGTTGCGGTGACCAGGTGGCCAACGCCATGATGGACGAGATCAAGGCCTCGCCGGTTGACGCGGAGACGGGTCGCCAGAAGCCGATCAACTCGATCTACATGATGAGCCACTCGGGCGCTCGTGGCTCCCCAACCCAGATGAAGCAGCTGGCGGGTATGCGCGGGCTGATGGCCAAGCCATCGGGCGAGATCATCGAAACCCCGATCATCTCGAACTTCAAGGAAGGCCTGACCGTTCTTGAATACTTCAACTCGACCCACGGCGCCCGTAAGGGCCTCGCGGATACCGCGCTGAAGACCGCCAACTCGGGTTACCTGACCCGCCGTCTGGTTGACGTGTCGCAGGACTGCGTTGTCGTCGTCGAGGATTGCGGCACCGAACGCGCGCTGGAAATGCGCTCGATCGTGCAGGGCGGTTCGACCATCGCCTCGCTGGCCGAGCGTATCCTCGGCCGCACCCTGGCTGAAGACATCGTCAACAAGGATGGCGAAGTCGTCGCGGCCAAGGGCGACCTGCTCGATGAAGCCGCCGTGGCTGCGATCGAAGCAACCGGCATCCAGGCTGCGCGCATCCGTTCGCCGCTGATCTGCGAAGCCGAACAGGGCGTTTGCGCAACCTGCTATGGCCGTGACCTTGCTCGCGGTACCCCGGTGAACATCGGTGAAGCGGTTGGCGTTATCGCCGCCCAGTCGATCGGTGAACCGGGCACCCAGCTGACCATGCGTACCTTCCACATCGGTGGTGCGGCGCAGGTTAACGAACAGTCGCACCTCGAGGCGATCTGCGATGGTACCGTGGTCTACCGCGATATCCCGACGATCACCGACAAGCGCGGCCGCCGCCTCAGCCTTGCCCGCAATGGCGAGATCGTGGTGCTGGACAGCGAAGGCCGTGAGCGCGCGATGCACAAGGTGCCATACGGTACCCACCTGCTGCACGAAGATGGCGCGATCATCAACGAAGGCGATCGCCTGGCTGAATGGGATCCGTTCACCACCCCGGTGATCACCGAAAAGCCCGGTATCGTTAAGTACCAGGACCTGATCGACGGCCGCACCCTGACCGAGCAGACCGACGAAGCGACCGGCATGAGCAGCCGCGTCGTGACCGAGAACCGCTCGACCAGCCGGTCGAAGAAGGAAGACCTGCGTCCGCGCCTGACCCTGCTTGACGACTCGTCGGGTGAAGCCGCGCGCTACATGATGGCGCCGGGCACCACCCTGTCGGTCGAAGATGGCCAGCAGGTCGAAGCCGGTGACGTGCTGGCCCGCGCCAGCCGCGAAGCCGCCAAGACCCGCGACATCACCGGTGGTCTGCCGCGCGTTGCGGAACTGTTCGAAGCCCGCATCCCGAAGGACAACTCGGTTATCGCCAAGACCTCGGGCCGGATCGAATTCGTCCGTGACTACAAGGCCAAGCGCAAGATCGCGATTGTGCCGGAAGAAGGTGATCCGGTGGAATACCTGATCCCGAAGTCGAAGGTGATCGACGTTCAGGAAGGCGACTGGGTCAAGAAGGGCGACAACCTGATCTCGGGTTCGCCGAACCCGCACGAGATCCTGGAAGTCCTCGGGGTTGAGGCGCTGGCCGAATACCTCGTTGCGGAAATCCAAGAAGTCTACCGCTTGCAGGGCGTGAAGATCAACGACAAGCACATCGAGGTGATCGTTCGCCAGATGCTGCAGAAGGTTGAAATCACCGACGGTGGCGACACCACCCTGCTGGCCGGCGAACAGGTCGACCGCGAGGAAATGGACGAAACCAACGCCAAGCTGGCCCCGGGGCAGAAGCCCGCGGAAGGCAAGCCGGTGCTGCTGGGCATCACCAAGGCCTCGCTGCAGACGCGTTCGTTCATCTCGGCTGCGTCGTTCCAGGAAACCACCCGCGTGCTGACGCAGGCGGCGGTTGAAGGAAAGCGCGACAGCCTGATCGGCCTGAAGGAAAACGTCATCGTTGGCCGTCTCATCCCGGCCGGTACCGGTGCGGGCATGAACCGTCTGCGGGTTGCTGCCAGCAGCCGCGATGCGGCCCTGCGCGCTTCCTACCGCAAGCTGCAGGAGAGCCTGATCGCTCCCGACAGCGCGGAAGAAGAGCATGCAGCCGAACTGGCCCAGGGTCCGGAAGCCGCAATCGGCGACGATCCGCTGGCCATGGTCGAGGGTGAAACCCACGGCACTGACGCCGATGCCGGTGAATACCTGAACCCTGAAGCGGCGGACGGCGAGGAGTAATCCTCGCCCCGTCTGACGGGTAAACGAAAACCCCGCCGGAGCGATCCGGCGGGGATTTTCGTTGGCGCCCGGTGCTAACGGATCAGGAGGCGGATCAGGAGGTCTAGGTAGTGTGCCAGCGGGCCAGAGCGGCCGAGACCGACTGCATCATTTCCATCCGGGCGTGGATGGGCTGGTGCGTCTGGCCGATCAGCACGGCCACGCCGTAATAGGATCCGTCAGGGGCCTGGACCACGGCGACATCGTTATAGCCGGTGGCCAGCGAGCCCAGCTCTTGTCCGGTGCCGGTCTTGTGGAAAGCATGCCAGCCGCTCGGCAGGCCAGCCTTGAGCCGCATCGGGCCGCTGCGTGACTTGCCCATGGTTTCCAGGAGCAGCCGCGTCGATTCCTCTGACAGCAACTCTCCCTTGGCGAGCCGGGCCAGGGCCTTGGCCATGCCCGCCGGGGTCGCGCCGTCCATCGGATCGGCCACGTATTTCGCCAGAGCTGCCTCGCGCACGTCCTTGGGCAGGCGCGCCCGGGCCTGTTCGAAATTGCGGCCAGCGGCCAGTTCGGGCGACCAGGTCAGGCCTGCAGCAGCGCTCTGCAACAGGCGCTCACCCGGGCCGAACCGGATGCCATCAATCTCGCGGCTTTTCAGGAAGGCACGGACATGGTCCGGGCCGCCAACGGTCCACAGCAGGCGGTCGTTGGCGGTGTTATCCGACAACGACAGCGCGTTCTGCATCAGCATCTTGACCGGGCGCTCGATCCCGCCCTTGTCCAGCACTTCCCATTGCAGCGGCTGGTTGAACAGGGTCAGGTCTTCGGGCCGGATCTGGATCTGCTGGTCCAGCTTCATCCGGCCATTGTCGACTGCGTCGAGTACCGACATCGAGACCCAGAGCTTCGAGACCGATTGCTGCGGGAAGTGCTGGTTGAGCCGTTCGCCCACCAGCCAGTCACACCCGGCCTTGGTGATGCCGATGCCCACCTGGCCTTCAAAGTTTGCAGCAATGCGGCTCAGTTCGGCCTGCAGGGCCGCGGGCTGGCCGGTGCAATCGGCCTGGAATGGCGGTGGGGTGGGGCGCTTGCCCACTGTGTCCTGGTGCAGCACGAAGGCCGGCGTGCCGCCACTCGATGTGCCGAAGGCATATGAGCCAAGCCCTGCCAGCGTCAGCCCGCCGGCTGCTGCCGCAAGCCAGCGTCGTATGCGGCTGCGGCCCTTTCGCACGCCCAGGCGCGCGTTCATGGAGACGGGACTGTTGCGTTGAATAAGCATAGGATGCGGGCTTATTATCCACGGCCCGCCCGCCCGTCGCAAGGCTGTGT
Source organism: uncultured Novosphingobium sp. (assembly GCA_964413885.1). Taxonomy (GTDB): domain Bacteria; phylum Pseudomonadota; class Alphaproteobacteria; order Sphingomonadales; family Sphingomonadaceae; genus Novosphingobium. The sequence continues at coordinate 304,770 of CAYPTU010000003.1, read as the reverse complement.
GCGGCTTTTTCGTCAGCTGTAGGCCATCGTCTCCAGCGCGCCGAAGCAGGCCAGGGCGCCCGGATCGCCAAAGGGTTGAAGCTGGCTGACAAATACCCCGCCAAGCCCCGCTGCCGGATCGATCCAGTAATAGGAATTGAAGATCCCGGCCCAGGCCAGACTACCCGGGGAGCGGCCGTGCGGGCCCTGTTCAGGGTTGATCAGGAAGCCCAGGCCCCAGCCGGTGTGCTGATCGGGGAAGGTGTCATAGGGCTGGGCCAGCTGCGGCATGGCCGTGCCCATCCGGCCGGCGCGCAGCGGGTGAACCTGGTTGCGGCTCATCTCGGCGATGCTGGCGGCGCTCAGCACGCGCTTGCCGTCCAGTTCGCCGTCGTTCAGCACCATGCGCACAAACTGGGCATAGTCCGGTGCTGTCGAGGTAATCCCGCCGCCGCCGCCATCAAACTCGCCGCCGCCCAGGTAAACCTCGACTTTCGATAGCGCGCCTTCGCCCGAACGGACGTGGACCCGCGCGGCATCGCCGGGCAGGCGCTCACGGAAGGCCGTGCTGGTCATGCCCAGCGGGGCGAACAGGTTGGCGGTAAGGTAATCATTGAGCCGTTCGCCCGTCGCCGCCTCGATCGCCAGACCGACCCAGTCGGTCGCAACCGAATACTCCCAGCGCTCACCCGGATCGAACATCAGCGGCATGGTCACCGAGGCGCGGCTGCCCGGCTTGGGCATGCCCACCGCGCCGAAATATTGCAGCACTTCGGGATGGATGAAGAAATAGCCCAGCCCCGCGGTGTGGGTCAGCAGGTGGCGCAGGGTGATCGCCCGGCTGGCGGGGCGCAGTTGCGGCTTGCCTTCAGCATCGAAGCCGGTGAGCACCTGCGGGTTTGCCAGTTCGGGCAGCAGCGCGCCCACATCGGTATCCAGATCGAGCCGACCCTGTTCAACCAGCTGCATGGCCCCGGCCGAAACCAGCGCCTTGGTCATTGATGCAATCTGGCACAGGCTATCCAGCTGCATCGGCGCGCCGCTGCTAACATCGGCCAGGCCCAGTGCCTCGGCATGGCGGATGCCGTCGCGATCGACGATCAGGCCCACGGCTCCGGGCAGATTGGCCTGGGCAAAGGCGGCGGCAAAGGGTGTGGTCTGGCTCATGGTGTTGAAGCTAGCGAGGGCTTGGCCCGAGGGGAAGCATCATTGCAGCAGGCGCGTGGCACGGGTAGGGACGCGGGCATGACTGTGACCACCCGCTTTGCCCCGTCGCCAACCGGCACCCTGCACGTCGGCAATGTCCGCACGGCGCTGCACAACTGGCTGCTGGCGAAACAGGCCGGTGGCCGTTTCCTGCTGCGGATTGACGATACCGATAAGGAACGCAGCCGCGAGGACTATGTCGAAGCGATCCGCGCCGACCTGAACTGGCTGGGCCTGGTCCCTGATGGCGAGGAGCGCCAGTCGGCCCGGTTCGATCTCTATGAGCGTGAATTCCAGAAGTTGGTGGCCGCGGGCCGCGTCTATCGCTGCTATGAAACCGCGCAGGAGCTGGAGCTGAAGCGCAAGGTCCTGCTCGGCCGCGGGCTGCCGCCGATCTATGATCGCGCCGCGCTGCAGCTGACCGAGGCCGACCATGCCGCCCGCGAAGCCGCGGGTGAACGCCCGCACTGGCGCTTCAAGCTCGATCACGACCAGCCGATCGAATGGCAGGACGGCATTCGTGGCCCCCAGCACTTCGATCCGCGCCAGATGTCGGACCCTGTGGTGCGCCGCGCCGATGGCTCGTGGCTCTACATGCTTCCTTCCGCGATCGACGATGTCGACATGGGGATCACCCAGGTCCTGCGCGGGGAAGACCACGTTTCGAACACTGCCGCCCAGGTACAGATGTTTTCCGCGCTGGGCGCAGAGCCGCCCAAGTTTGCGCACGAGGCGTTGCTGGTGGGGGCAGAGGGCAAGCTCTCCAAGCGGCTCGGCTCGCTCGGCATGGCCGAACTGCGCGACAGCGGGATCGAGCCGCAGGCGGTGATCGCGCTGCTGGCCCGGCTGGGTACGTCGGACCCGGTCGACCCGGCGCTCGATGCGGCAGCCCTGGCGGCCAGCTTCAACCTTGCCCACTTCGGCCGCGCACCGGCCCGGTTCGACGATGTCGAGCTGGCCCGCGTCAACGCGGCGATCATCCACCGCCTGCCCTTTGCGGAAGTGGCCGCGCGGCTGCCCGCCGGGATGGACGAAACAGCCTGGCAGACGATCCGCCCGAACCTCTCCCGGCTGTCAGAGGCGGCGGACTGGTGGCAGGTGGTCACCGGGCCGATCGCCGCACCGGCGCAGTCGGATGAGGACCGCGCTTACCTCTCCGTCGCCGCAGGAGTGCTCGAACAGGTGGGTGCCGATTGGGCCGCACTCACCGCCGCGCTCAAGGAACAGACCGGCCGCAAGGGCAAGCCGCTGTTCCTGCCGCTGCGCCAGGCGCTGACCGGTCAGGATCACGGACCAGAGATGGCCGCACTGCTGCCGTTGATCGGACAGGATGCGGCGATCCAGCGGCTGCGCGCTTCGGCCTAAGCCGCAATCTCCACCGTCTGGTCCTCGGCCGCCTCAAGCAGCCGCTTTTCGACCGCCTTCAGCCGCTGCGCACCATCGACCTTTTCGCTGAGCAGGTCGGTGACGTAGAAGGTATCGACCGCGCGTTCGCCATAGGTGGCGATGTGGGCGGAGTGGACGATCAGCTTGCTTTCGAACAGGGCGCGGGCAAGGCGGTTGAGCAGGGCGGGGCGATCGCGCGCGCTGACCTCGATCACGGTGAAGCGGTTGCTGGCCTGGTTATCGAATTCCACGCGTGGCGCCACTTCGAAGGCATCGGCGCGCGGCCGCGCCAGCGGGCGGGCCTCCAGCTGCGGCACCAGCTTGATCTTGCCGCCCAGCGCATCGCCGATCATCGTCCGGATCCGGGCCAACTGGCTCTCTTCGGAGAAGGGCCGGCCGAGCGGGTCCTGCACGAGGAAATTGTCGACCGCCGTGCCATTGCGCGCAGTGTGGATGCGGGCATCGATGATGTTGCCGCCGGCCAGGTGGATGCCCCCGGCGATGCGATAGAACAGCCCGGCGTGGTCCGCCGCGATCACCGTCACCAGCGTGGCCCCTCGCGCGGCGTAGTATTCGGTATGGACGTCGAGTGACTTGCCCGCTGCCGCGTCCAGCTGGGTCAGGTTCATCGCGATGATGTCATCCGGCTCGGCGATCCAGTAGGCGTCGCTGAGCTGCTTGCCGACGGATTGAACCAGACCGGCGTGCTTGCCCAGCCGTTCGGCCACGGCGGCCTGCTTGGCGGCAATCCGTTCGGCCCGACCGTGCTGGACATGGCCGAGCCGCAACCGTTCCTCGGCCGCCTCGTAAAGCTCGTGGATCAGCTGGCGCTTCCAGCTGTTCCACACCCCGGGGCCGACCGCGCGGATATCGACGATGGTCAGCAGGGCCAGCAAGCGCAGCCGCTCGATCGATTGCACCTGCGCCACGAAATCGGTGATCGTCTTCCAGTCCGCCAGGTCACGCTTGAAGGCCGTGGCGCTCATGATCAGGTGGTTGCGGACCAGCCAGGAAACCAGCTCGGTTTCCTTCTCATCCAGCCCGAAGCGCGGGCAGAGCTTCAGCGCCACTTCGGCACCCAGCACCGAATGGTCGCCGCGGCGGCCCTTGGCAATATCGTGCAGCAGGACAGCGGCGTAGAGCGCGCGGCGATTGGCAACCTTGCTGACCAGCACGGTGGCCAGCGGGTGATCCTGCTTCATCTCGCCGCGCTCGATCCGCGCCATCAAGCCGATCGCGCGGATGGTGTGCTCGTCCACCGTGTAGTGGTGGTACATATCGAACTGCATCTGCGCGTTGACCCGGCCGAAATCGGGCACGAACCGGCCGAACACCCCGGCTTCGTTGAGCCAGCGCAGCGCGTTTTCGGGATCGCGGCGGCTGGTCAGCAGATCGAGGAACAGCGCGTTGGCGCGCGGATCCTTGCGCAGCGGATCGATCAGCCGGGCATCACGCACCGCCAGCCGCATGGCTTCGGGATGGAGTTCCAGCTGCTGGCTGTCGGCCAGTTTGAAGATTTCCAGCAACCGCACCGGGTCTTCGGCAAACCAGCTGTCGGTCGGCACGTTGATCCGCCCGCCGAAGACCGGATAGCCGCTGACGATCCGCCGCCGCGCCCGGAAGCCCGCGAGCAGCCCGCGCGGCTGTTTCTTGCCCGATTGCTCTTCCAGCTGCGCCAAGAACAGCCCGGTCAGGTGGCCCACGGTCTTCGCCTGCAGGAAGAAGTACTGCATGAAGCGTTCGACCGCGCTTTTGCCCGGGCGGTCAGCGAACTGCATCCGCGCCGCAACTTCGCGCTGCAGGTCAAAGGTGAGACGATCTTCCGCGCGGCGGGTGATGGTGTGCAGGTGGCAGCGCACGGCCCAGAAGAAGTCCTCGGCGCGGCGGAACTTGCGGTACTCGGCCGGGGTCAGCAGGCCGACCGTGACCAGTTCCGACGTATCGCGGACCTTGTGGAGGTATTTGCCGATCCAGTAGAGCGTGTGCAGGTCGCGCAGGCCGCCCTTGCCCTCCTTCACATTGGGTTCGACGACATAGCGGCTATCGCCCAGCCGCTTGTGCCGTTCGTTGCGTTCAGCCAGCTTTTCGGTGACGAAATCGCGCTCGGTACCGGCGATCACTTCGGCACGGAAGCGGGCCTGGGCCTCATCGAACAGGGCCTGATCGCCCCAGACATAACGGCCTTCGAGCAGGGCAGTGCGGATCGTCAGGTCACCGCGCGCCATCCGCACCATTTCATCCAGCGAACGGCTCGATTGCCCGACCTTCAGCGCCAGATCCCACAGGAAATAGAGCATGGCCTCGATCACCTGCTCGCACCACGGCGTCTGCTTGATCGGGGTCAGGAAGGCGATATCGACATCGGAATGCGGCGCCATCTCGCCGCGGCCATAGCCGCCCACGGCCATGACGGTGAGCCGCTCACCCACCGAGCGATTGCCCGAGGGGTAGACATCGGTGATCACGTGATCGTGGATCACCCGCACCAGCTGGTCGACCAGGAAGGCCTGTGCTGCGGCGCAATCGCGCCCGGCGCTGGGCTTTTCGGCCAGACGGCGGGCAATCTCGGCCCGGCCATCCGCCAGTGCACCGCGCAGGGCATCGACCACTGCGGGTCGCGCCTTGGCGGCGCCCTGTTCGGCCACCAGATCGCTGATGGTTCCGGCCAGCGCGCGCCGGTCAACGATCGCGCGCTGGTCGACGATACCCTTCTGGCTCAAGCCGTGCTCTTCTGCTCGCTTTCCCACACCGCCAGGTAACGGGCCTTAAGCGTCCGCTTGTCAACCTTTTCAGTGCCGAGGCGCGGCAGGGTTTCGGTCTCCTGCCACAGGCGGACCGGAACCTTGAAGGCGGCGATATTGGCCTGAAGGAACTCGCGCAGTTCCTGCTCGGTCAGCTGTTCACCCGGCTTGGCCAGAAATACGCCGGTCGGCAGTTCGCCAAAACGTTCGTCCGGCATGCCGAACACGCTGCATTCCGAGACCTTGGGATGGGCGTAGATTGCCTGTTCCACCTCGATGCAGCTGATGTTTTCGCCGCCGCGGATGATGATGTCCTTCTTGCGATCGACGATGAACAGATAGCCGTCCTCGTCAAGGTAACCCAGGTCACCGGTGCGGAAGAAGCCATCGGGCATGATTGCCGCCTGGGTCGCCTCGGTGTTGTTCCAGTAACCCAGGAAATTGCAGATCGAGCGGATCGCCACTTCGCCGATCTCGCCCGCTGCGAGGCAATCGCCGGCATCATTGAGGATGCCGATTTCGACCAGCGGCTTCGATGCGGTGCCGGTCGAGCCGGGCTTGGCGAGGTAATTCTCGTTAAAGTTGCCGCAGCCAACGCCGTTGGTTTCAGTCAGGCCATAGCCCAGCAGCGGGAAGGCATTGGGCAGTTCCTCGCGGATCTTCTTCACGTGATCGACCGGCCGCGGCGCCCCGCCAGCGGCAAAGGCGGTGCAGCTGGACAGGTCATACTTGTGGCGGTTCGGGTGGGTCGCGATCTCAAAGCTCATCAGCGGCACGCCGACGAAGTAGGAAACCTTTTCCGCCTCGATCAGGCGCATCGCCTCTTCGGCGTTCCACTTGGGCATCAGCACCAGCTTGCGGCCAATCGCGAAGGACTGGAGGAACAGCGGCACTTCGCCCGTGACATGGAACAGCGGCACGTTGACCAGGCTGCACGGCTGGGTGCTGGGGGCCTCGCCCTTGGAGCCGAGGTAGGTGAACACCATCAGCGTCTGCGCCGCATAGTTCATCGTGGCCTGGACCACGCTGCGGTGATCGCAATAGGCGCCCTTCGACTGGCCGGTCGACCCCGAGGTGTAGAGGATCGTTGCCAGGTCATCACCGCCCAGCTCGGGCAGCGCGGTATCGGCGCCGCCACCGTGGGCGAGCAGTTCAGACAGGCCTTCCTGCCAAGGGCAATCGTGCTGCAAGGTCACCAGCTTGCCGGGATAGGACTGGCCATTGAGCCGCTCGCCGCGCTGGGCATCGACCAAGGTGATCGTGCAGCCCGCCAGCTCGATCCCGCCGGCCAGTTCTTCACCGGTCCACCAGCCGTTGAGCAGGGTGGCGCAGCCGCCGGCCATCAGCACGGCCAGATAGGCGATGATCCAGTTGGCCGAATTGCGCGCGGCGATCCCGATCCGGTCACCTTTCTGCACACCATGTCCGGCCACCAGCCCGCCCGCGACGGTGCGGGCTGCCGCGTAAATCTGGTTGAAGGTCAGCCGGATCTGGCCATCGACGATGAATTCCGCATCGCCATGCTGGGCGCAGTACATTTCGAAATAGTGCGCCAGCGACGGCGGCGCATTCTTGAGCATGGGCAGCTGGCGGCCGAACCGTTCGATCTCGATGGTTTCGAGCGGAGCGCCAGGGGCGGTCAGCGCAGCAATTACACCATTCAGGGCATTGTCGAGTTCACTCGGCATGCGGCATCCTTATCCTCAATGTTGAGGGACGCCCCCCGTCCTGGCGTCCGCACCGGGTTTGTTTCCCGGCTTCGTCTGTGCCAGAAGGCCGCACATCGGGTGCGCCGGAATCTCTCCTGACCGCACCCATTTAGGGAGTTCATCGCGTGCTGTCACTAGCGCTCGCCGTTGCCGCCGGGGCCGAACCGATCCAGTGGGTTGACCTGGGGCTGAAGCCGTACCTGTTCCAGATCGGCGCGTTCCAGCTGCGCTGGTACAGCCTAGCCTATCTGGCCGGAATCCTGCTGGGTTACTGGCAGCTGGCCAAGATGATCCGGCAGCCCGGCGCGCCGATGGCGCAGCGCCATCTGGATGACCTGTTCTTCTATTGCACGCTGGGCATCATCATCGGCGGCCGGCTGGGGTACGCAACCTTCTATGCGCCCGAACTGTGGGCCAATCCGCTTGATCTGCTCAAGCTGTGGCACGGCGGGATGAGCTTCCACGGCGGTCTGATCGGCACGGCGGTGGCGATGGCCTGGGTCTCTTGGCGCGGCGAACTGAACTTCCTGCGCGTCGCCGATTATGTCTGCACGGTCGTGCCGTTCGGGATGTTCTTTGGCCGCCTTGCCAACTTCGTGAATGGGGAACTGTGGGGCCGGGTGGTTGAAAGCCCGGTAGCCTGGGCAATGGTCTTCCCCGATGCCGGTCCTTACCCACGCCACCCCAGCCAGCTCTATCAGGCCGGGCTGGAAGGCCTGACGATGATGATCGTGATGCTGCTGCTGTTCTGGAAAACCAAGGCGCGGTTCCGTCCGGGCCTGCTCAGTTCGGTTTTCGCGGTTGGGCTGGGCCTGTGCCGCTTCGTGGCGGAATACTTCCGTGAGCCTGATGCGCAGCTCAGCGAATTTGCGGCGCGCACCGGCCTGTCGATGGGCCAGTGGCTGACGATCCCGCTGGTGCTGGTTGGGCTGGTCTTCCTGGTTCGGGCGCTGGTGCGCCCGCCGCTTGGTGCGGCCAAGGCCTGAACGGGTGACCGGCACCGGGGGAGAAAGCCTGGCGGCTATCTTTCGCCGCCTGATCGCCAGCACCGGGCCGATCAGCCTGATGCACTACATGGGTGAGGCGAACGCGCGCTATTATTCCAGCCGTGATCCGTTGGGCAGTGCCGGGGATTTCGTTACCGCCCCCGAGATCAGCCAGATGTTTGGCGAGCTGATCGGGCTGTGGCTGGCCGATATGTGGATCAACGCCGGGCGTGAGGAACCGGTTCACTATGTCGAGCTTGGCCCTGGTCGCGGCACCCTCGCCCGCGATGCCTTGCGGGCGGCGAAGCGATATGGGCTGGAACCTTCGGTTCACTTTGTCGAAGCCTCGACCACACTCAAGGATGTGCAACTGGCGACGGTTCCTGGCGCCCAATGGCACCATGATCTCTCGACCATCCCGGCCTATGGCCCGATCCTGTTCGTCGGCAATGAGTTCCTCGATGCCCTGCCGGTTCGACAGTTGGTCAAGACGCCGGATGGCTGGCGTGAGCGGATGGTCGTTCCCGATGGTGATCGCTTCGTCTGCGTCGCCGGCCCCCAGCCTATGGATCCCGCGGTGCCAGAGGGACGGCGCAATGCTCCCGATAGCACGATTTACGAACTCTGCCCGGGCGCAGCGGCAACGATCTATGAAGTGGCCGGCCGCCTGACTGAGCAGGGCGGCGCGGCACTGTTCATCGATTATGGCCATGATGTCCCGCGCGAAGGCTCCACCTTGCAAGCGGTGAGAGCCCACCTGAAGGTCGACCCCTTTATCAATCCGGGCGAGGCCGACCTGACTGCTCATGTTGATTTTGCCGCGCTGGCGCCGATTGCCCAGTCGCGCGGTGCGCGCTGGATCGGCACTGTGCCGCAGGGCCGCTGGCTGCGCGAACTGGGGATCGAGGCGCGCGCCCAGGCGCTGGCCGCTGCCGCGCCGCAACATGCCGCAGCGATTCACGGCGCCAAGGATCGACTGATTGGTGAGGGGCAGATGGGCTTGCTGTTCAAGGTGATGGGCCTTGCCGCACCCGGCTGGCCGGGCGGAGCGGGCTTCACGGGCTAAGCAGCAACCTCGTATAACCTCGATCGGTGGGGGTTGTTCCTGTGGACGGAACCTTTGGCCAGGTGGACCCTTGCGTTAAATTGCGCAGAACGTGCGGCAATGTCCGATCTCCGTCCCACCCTGCTGTCCCGGATCACCAAGCTGGTGGTACTGTGGCTCTATCGCTGGAAAGGCTGGCGGCTGAGCGGTGAGCGTCAGTTCCCCCGCAAGTTCGTCATCACTGGGGCGCCGCATACCAGCAACTGGGACTTCATCTTCTTTGTCGGCGCCGTACATGAACTGGGCATCAAGCCCAGCTTCATGGGCAAGGTCAGCCTGTTTCGCGGTCCGCTCAAGCGCTTCATGTATGACATGGGCGGGCTGCCGGTCGACCGGTCAAAGCGCAACAACAATTACGTCGAGGACACTGTCGCCCATTTCGAGCGGGCCGAAGATCTGGCACTGGTCGTGGCGCCGGAAGGCAGCCGCAGCAGCGACGGGACATGGCGCACCGGCTTCTATCACATCGCCCTGCGCGCCGGGGTGCCGATCGTTCCGGCCTGGGTGGACAATGCGAACATGACTGGCGGCTTGGGGGCACCGATCATGCCAACCGGCGACTACGCTGCCGATCTGGCCAAGATCGCTGCGTTCTATCGCTCGGTCATGCCCGATTGCCTGCGGTTTGAGCGGCTGGCTGCGACTGCTGCAGCTTTGAAGGCTTCGGCGCCGAAAAGCCTGCCAGCCAAGGCCCAGCGCAAACGCAAGGAGAAGGTCCATGGGTGAAGCCCTGCTGGTTAATGCCGCTGTTGCCGCAGTTACCCTGCTGCTCGGTTGGCTGGTGGCCGTGCGGATCCGGGACGTATCCTTCATCGATGCGATCTGGGGTGGCGGCATGGCCGTGCTGGCCATTGCCAGCTGGCTGCAACTGGATCAGCCGGGCGATCGCGCCAGCCTGATTGCCGCCATGGCTGCGCTGTGGGGACTGCGGCTGTTCTGGCACCTCTACACGCGCTGGCGCGGCCACGGTGAAGACGTGCGCTATGCCCGGATGCTGGGCAAGGCGAAGGAACAGGGCCGCTTTGCCCAGGCTGCGCTGACCAAGGTGTTCGGCCCGCAGGCCGTGCTGCTCTACATCACCTGCCTGCCCGCGCAGCTGGGCGTGCTGGCCAGCGGCGAACCCGCGCCGCTTGGGCCACTCGCGCTGGCGGGTGCTGCACTGTGGCTGGTGGGGATGATTTTCGAAGCGGTGGGTGATGCCCAGCTCAAGGCTTTCCGCGCCGATCCGGCCAGCAAGGGCAGGGTGCTGGATACCGGCCTGTGGCGCTATACCCGCCACCCGAACTACTTCGGCGATTGCTGCGTCTGGTGGGGGATCTGGCTGGCCGCTGCCAGTGCCGGTCCGTGGATCGCGCTGGCCAGCCTGCCCGGGCCGCTGTTCCTGACCTTCACGCTCACCAAGTGGTCGGGCAAGCCGCTGCTGGAAAAGGGCCTGGCCAAGACCCGTCCCGGCTATGCCGAATACGTCAAGCGCACCTCGGGCTTCATTCCCTGGCCGCCCAAGCAGGGCTAGCGCGGGGTAACGTCCTTCGCGCGGTCTTCCTGCGGGACCGGTCGGGCCGGGATCGCCTGCAACCATGCCTCCAGCGCGGCCAGATCGGTGATCCCGATCACCCGGTCGGTCCCCTTGGACAATTCGCTGTAGGTATCGCCGCCATAGGCCAGGAAATCACTGGTGGTGACGCGATAGGTCGCGGCATCGTCAATCGGCTTGCCATCGAGCGTCATGGAAACGATGCGGCTGCCGACGGGGCGCGACAGGTCAAAGCTGTAAGCGAATCCGCGCGACGGGCTGAGCGCCTGGTTCGGGCCGATCCCGTCAAAGTTCTGTTCCAGCACGCGGCGCAGCTGCGCCCCGGTCAGCGTCTGGGTCATCAGCACGTTATTGAACGGCTGGATCTTGTAGAGATCGCCGAAGGTCAGAGCGCCGTTCTCACCCGGCGCCAGGCGCCAGGGTGCGCGGATGCCGAAGGGGTTCATGAAAGCGATCTGGGCGCCCGCGCCAGTCGTGGCGGCCAGTTGCGCGTCGGCAATCAGCGAACCCAGCGTGCCGCCGGTGCTGGAACCATCGCCGCCGCGCACGGCCTCGCCGCCGATCCGCCCAGCCGGGCGCAGAGCGAACTGGCGCGCGGCTTCGGCATATTTGGCAACATAGTCGGCAATATCGGCCCGCGGGGAGAAGCGCGGGAAGCGATCGGTGTTGGGCGAAACACGGTCCACGGCCGGGCGATAGGCTTCGCTCTGGACGATGACGTTGCGGGCCGAGCGGCTGACCACGCGGCTGTCGCGCGGATCAATCTCGAGGTTGATTTCGGTCACCAGCGTGCCGAACACCCCGGCGCTGGTCATCAGGATTGGGCGTGCCGGGTTCTTGCCCGGCCACTCGCAGATATAGGCCCAGTGGGTGTGGCCCGAAACGACCACATCGACCCCGTCGAGCTGGTTGACGATCGCCCCCAGCGCGCCGCTAGCCCCTTCACACCCTTGCGGATCAGGTGTGCCCTTGGTGCGGACGCCTTCGTGGATCACCACCACAATCGCATCCGCCCCGGCCGCGCGCAGGCGCGGGACGGCGGCGTTGATGGTGGCGGCCTCATTGGCGAAGGTCAGGCCCTTGATCCCCTCCGGGGAGACGAGTTCGCCGGTTCCCTGCAGGGTCAGGCCGATCAGGCCGATATCGACCTTGTTCCGGCCCTTGCCGAAGCTGCGGATCGCGGTTCCGGGGAACAGGGTGGAACCATCCGGCTTGATCGTATTGGCCGCAAGGAACTTGAACTGCGCGCCCTTGAAGGGTTCGACCTGGCACGGCTTGCGCGCCGTGTGCTGGGTGCAACCGCCGGTTTGCATCCGCACCAGCTCATCCTGCCCGCGATCGAATTCGTGGTTGCCGGTGGCGTTGAAGTCCAGCCCGATGCGGTTCATCACCTCGATCGAGGGCTCGTCGAGGAACAGCGCCGAAGCGAGCTGCGAGGCGCCGATCAGGTCACCCGCGCTGACCACCAGGTGGTTGGGGTGCTGCGCCTTCAGACTGTCAATCGCACTGGCGAGATAGGCCGCGCCGCCAGCCGGCACCGGCATGGCCTCACCCTTTTCGTCCGGCACGAACACCGACTGGCGCGGCATTTCCAGCGCACCGTGGAAATCATTGATCGCCAGCAGCCCAACCTTGACTGTGGGGGCGGGCTGGCCCGCCCCTTGCGGGGTGGCGCAGGCGGCAAGCAGGGCAAGGAAGGCGAGCGGCAGGGTGCGGAGATTCGACATGGCCTCGTCCTAGCCGATGCAGCCAATACAACAAGGTATGCGTATTATATGGCTATGACAGTTTCTTGAAAACTTGCCGCGTTCTTTCTATAATGCGAGTCATAGCCCTTGGGGAGAATGGCGCCATGGCGCGGCCGCAAACTGACATTCAGGCCGGACGCGAGCAGTTGCTCGATCTGGTGATGGAGATTATCGAAGAGCGCGGCAATGCTGGCTTCACCGTTACCGATCTGGCTTCCCGCGCCGGGATGTCGCCCGCCAGTCTCTATCGTTACTTCGAAAACAAGGAAGCCGTGATCGAGGCCGTGGCCGAACGGTGGTTCGCTCCCAAGGTGGCGATCATGGAGGAAGTGGTCGCCAGCGACCTGCCGCCGCGCCGCAAGATGTATGAATTCTACGCCCGTCGGTTTGTCCACTTGCGGGCGATGTGGGCGAAGGACCCGGTCGCTTTCGCCACCTATTGCGAGCTGGGGGATGAGCATTTTGAGCTTGTCCGCAGCTATATCGACCTGGGCGATCACTATCTGGGCCTGATCATTGGCGAGGCCATGGCTGACGGCTTCTTTGCCGGACTCGATGTGGACGAGGCAATCAGCCTCGTGAACCAGATTACCGGTTGCTATACCAATATCGGCGTCATGCAGCACCTGATGGCCCGGCTGTCCGAAGAAAAGCTGGCCCGGATCATTGATGCCACCTTTGATGGCCTCTCGGCGGCAGATCGTGGTGCGCGGGCCGTAACGGGCCTGCGCGCGGCGTAACGAGCGCCCCGGGCGACAGCCTGCTTTTTGCGCCCTAGCGAATCTACGCATTCGAGTTTACTTACAAGGGTGTGAGCAAGACCCTTTCCCATGACTTCGCAATAGCGGTGCAGCCCCAGGACATCGATTTCATGGGGCACGTCAACAATGCGCGCTACCTGAACTGGGTGCAGGAGGCCGTGCTCGATCACTGGCGCTCGTTCGCCCCGCCGCACGCAGTGGCCGCGCACCTGTGGGTCGCGCTCAAGCACGAGATTACCTATCGCAAGCCAGGCTTCCTCGGCGATGCGGTGGTGGCCACGGTCCTGCTGGAGAAGGTCCAGGGCGTGCGCGCGGTTTACGAAACCGTGATCCGCCGGGGTGAGGATATCCTCGCCGAAGTCCGCTCAACCTGGTGCTCGATCGACGCCGAAACCTTGCGCCCCGCGCGGCTGGCGCGGGACGTTGTCGCACGGTTCTTTCCGACAGCCGAAGCCATCTAAGCCTGCTTAAACGTCCAGGTTCGCCACGTTCAGCGCGTTTTCCTGGATGAATTCGCGGCGCGGTTCGACGACGTCGCCCATCAGGCGGGTGAAGATCTCGTCCGTCACGTCGGCGTCTTCAACCTTGACCTGCAGCAGCGAGCGGTTGTCCGGGTCGAGCGTGGTCTCCCACAGCTGCTCGGCATTCATTTCGCCCAGACCCTTGTAGCGCGCGATCGAAAGCCCCTTGCGGCCGGCGGCCAGGACGGCGTCGAGCAGCTGGCTCGGGCGGGTGATCGTGCCGTCGCCCGCAACGAGGCGGACTGGTGCTGCGGTCTCGGCTTCTTCGGCCTCGCCATCGGCGTCCGCATCGGCGGCACCAGCGCGCACCAGGCGGGCCACGCCGGCATAGGCATCAGCCTGCTCTGCCGCGACGCGGGCCAGCTTGCGCGCTTCGGCGCTAGTCAGGAAGCTGGCTTCGATCGGGAAGGCATCGGTCACCCCGCGCCAGACCCGTTCGACCAGAACCGAACCGTCTTCGCGCATGCCGGCGCTCCAGCGGGCTTCCTGATCGGCCCGGCCAAGACGTTCGGCCACGCGGCCCAACGCTGCGCTGCGATCAGCGGCGCTGATATCGGGGAGCAGCGCACCGTCGAGCGCCAGCGCTTCGATCACGGCGGCATCATAGCGGCGCGGCACGAAGCCCATCAGGCTGCGCAGGCGCAGCGCGTGTTCGATCAGGGCTTCCAGATCGGCTCCGCTGCGGGCCCCGCCCGAGGTTTCCAGCACGCGGCCCGCCAGCCCGGCCTCAACCAGGTAGCGATCGAGCGCGGCCGCATCCTTGAGGTAGACTTCCGAGCGGCCCTTGCTGACCTTGTACAGCGGCGGCTGGGCGATGAAGAGGTGCCCGTTGCGGATGATCTCCGGCATCTGCCGATGGAAGAAGGTCAGCAGCAGGGTGCGGATGTGCGCGCCGTCGACGTCGGCGTCGGTCATGATCACGATCTTGTGATAGCGCAGCTTCTCGATGTTGAATTCATCGCGGATGCCGGTGCCCATCGCCTGGATCAGCGTGCCGACTTCCTTGGAGCTGATGATCCGGTCAAACCGGGCGCGTTCGACGTTGAGGATCTTGCCCTTCAGCGGCAGGATCGCCTGGATGTGGCGATCACGGCCCTGCTTGGCCGAGCCACCGGCGGAGTCCCCTTCGACGAGGAACAGTTCGCACTTGCTCGGATCGCGTTCCTGGCAGTCGGCCAGCTTGCCGGGCAGGCTGGCGATGTCCATCGCGCCCTTGCGGCGGGTCAGTTCGCGGGCCCGGCGCGCGGCTTCGCGGGCGGCGGCGGCATCGATGATCTTGCCGACCACCGCCTTGGCCTCGGCCGGGTTTTCTTCCAGCCATTCGGTCATCCGGTCAGCCATCAGGCTTTCCAGCGGCTGACGCACTTCGGAGGAGACCAGCTTGTCCTTGGTCTGCGAAGAGAACTTCGGATCGGGCAGCTTGACCGAGACGATCGCGGTCAGGCCTTCGCGCATGTCCTCGCCGGTCAGGTTGACCTTTTCCTTCTTCAGCAGGCCGGTCTTTTCGGCGTAGCCATTGAGCGTGCGGGTCAGTGCGGCGCGGAACGCGGCCAGATGCGTGCCGCCATCGCGCTGCGGGATATTGTTGGTGAAGCACAGGACGTTTTCGTAATACGAATCGTTCCATTCCAGCGCGACATCGATGCCGATGCCGTCCCGCTCCGAACTGATCGCGATCGGATCGGGCAGCAGCGCGGTCTTGTTGCGATCGAGGTACTTCACGAAAGCGGCAATCCCGCCTTCATAGAACAGGTCGTGCTCCTTCACTTCCTCACCGCGCAGGTCGCGCAGCAGGATGCGCACGCCCGAATTGAGGAAGGCCAGCTCGCGGTAGCGATGCTCCAGCTTGTCAAAATCGTAGACGGTGACGTTCTTGAACGTCTCGTCGCTGGCCAGGAAGGTCACGCGGGTGCCCTTCTTCGGGCTGCCCTTGCCGTTGTCCGGCGCAGGGCCGCGAACGATAAGCGGTCCAACGGCATCGCCGTGAGCGAACTTCATCCAGTGTTCCTGGCCATCGCGCCAGATCGTCAGCTCAAGCCATTCCGACAGCGCGTTCACCACCGAAACGCCCACGCCGTGCAGGCCGCCCGAAACCTTGTAGGCGTTGTCGTCGCTGGTGTTTTCAAACTTACCGCCAGCGTGGAGCTGGGTCATGATGACTTCGGCCGCCGAAACGCCTTCTTCGGCATGGATCCCGGTCGGAATGCCGCGGCCGTTATCCTCGACCGAGACCGAACCATCGGGATTGAGCTCGATCAGGACCAGGTCGCAATGACCGGCCAGCGCCTCGTCAATCGCGTTGTCCGAAACCTCGAACACCATGTGGTGCAGGCCCGATCCGTCGTCGGTATCGCCGATATACATGCCGGGCCGCTTGCGGACGGCATCGAGCCCCTTGAGGACCTTGATCGAGTCTGCGCCATAGGCGTTGGCGTTCGGGGTGTTCTGAGTGTCTTCGGACATACCGAGCATATAGGGATTCCGGGCCTGTAAAGAAAGCTTCGCGGCCCCCTTCCATCCACAGCCTATTGGTGCTTCAAATAACGCGACGGCAGGAAATGGGCCGCCCGGATGGGGGTGTGGCCAATCCTGGACAGGTGAAGGGGAATTTCAATGAAAGCAGGCTTGTTGGGGATCGCTTCGGCGCTGGTGTTAGGCATGGTCGGGGCTTCGGCCCAGGCACAGGATGGCCTGTCGCCAGACAAGGCCAAGTTCCGGGCGCTTTACAAGGAGATGGTCGAAACCGACACCTCGATCACCACCGGCAGCTGCACCGCGCTGGCCGGCAAGATCGAGGCCCACATGCTGGCCAACGGCTTCAAGAAGGATGAACTGACCCAGTTCTCGGTGCCCGAACATCCGAAGGAAGGCGGCATCGTTGCCGTGTTCCCGGGCACGTCCAAAACGCTGAAGCCGATGCTGCTGCTCGGCCATATCGACGTGGTCGTGGCCAAGCGCGAGGACTGGACCCGCGATCCTTACACCCTGTTTGAAGAAGATGGCTACTTCTATGGCCGCGGCACTTCCGACATGAAGGCGCTGGCGGCGATCTGGGTCGACATGCTCGAACGCTTCCGCGCCGAGGGCTACAAGCCCAAGCGGACGATCAAGCTGGCGCTGACCTGCGGCGAGGAAACCAGCTGGGCCTTCAACGGCGCGCGCTGGCTGACCGAGAACAAGCGTGACCTGATCGATGCCGAATTCGTCCTCAACGAAGGCGGCGGCGGGCGCACCGATGGCAAGGGTACGGTTGTTGCCCAGAACTTCCACGTCGGCGAAAAGACTGTCGGCAATTACCGGATCGAGGCGACCAATCCGGGCGGCCACTCGTCGATCCCGGTGCGCGACAATGCGATCTACGAGCTGTCCGATGCGCTGGTGAAGCTGCGCGAGTTCGAATTCCCGGTCATGCTGACCGACACCACCAAGGCGTTCTTCTCGCGGCTGGGCGCCCAGCGCAAGGATGAGGTGGGCAAGGCCATGCTCGCCGTGGTCGCCAACCCGCAGGACAAGGCGGCGGTCGCCATTCTCGATAAGGACCGTACCTTCCACTCGATGCTGCGCACCACCTGCGTGGCGACGCTGCTAGATGGCGGTCATGCCAACAACGCCCTGCCGCAGCGCGCCGGGGCCCTGGTCAATTGCCGCATCTTCCCGGGCGTGTCCTATGAAGCGGTGCGCCAGACCCTGGCCGATGTGATCGGCGATCCGCGCATGACCGTGACCAAGGTTGATGACCGCGGCCCGATCGCCACCCCGCCGCCGCTGACCAAGGCCATGCTCGAACCGGCCGAAAAGCTGGTTGCCAAGTACTATCCGGGTGTGCCGCTGGTTCCGATGATGTCGACCGGCGCAACCGATGGCATCTATTTCGGCGCGATCGGCATCCCGTCCTATGGTCCTCCGGGCCTCTATGGCGATCCCGATGGCAATGGCGCGCACGGGCTCAACGAGCGGGCAATCGTCAAGTCGGTCTACACCGGCCGCGATATGCTGACCGAGCTGGTCAAGGCCTATGCCAGCCCCAAGGGCCGCTGAGCAAAAGGCAGGGGGAACGATCATGATGAAACGCGGATTGGGCCTGGTTCTGGGCCTGGCATTGACCTCGACCACGGCCCTGGCCCAGCCCGCGCCGCCGCCGGCCAAGGCGGAACTGCGGTCGATCTTCAAGGAAATGGTGGAGACCGACACGTCGGTCACCACCGGCAGCTGCACCCTGGCGGCCGAACGCGTTGCGGCGCGCATGAAGGCGGCAGGGTTCAAGGATGACCAGCTGACGCTGTTCGCCGATCCTGATCACCCCAAGGAGGGTGGGCTGGTCGCCGTCCTCCCTGGTAGCTCGAAGACGCTGAAACCGCTGCTGCTGCTCGCCCATATCGATGTGGTGGCGGCCAAGCGCGCGGACTGGGAGCGCGATCCCTACCAGTTGATCGAGGAAGACGGCTATTTCTATGGCCGCGGCACTTCGGACACCAAGGGGCTGGCGGCGATCTGGACCGATATCCTGATTGGCCACGCCAAGGCCGGAACCCGCGCCAAGCGGACGCTGAAGATGGCCCTGACCTGCGGGGAGGAAACCAATGGTGCCTTCAACGGGGCGCAGTGGCTGGCGGCTAACAAGCGTGACCTGATCGACGCCGAATTCGCGCTCAACGAAGGCGGCGGTGGCGGCACCGATGGCAAGGCTGTGGCCAAGGGCGGCAAGGTGGTCGAGCAGACCATCCAGGTCGGCGAGAAGACCTTTGCCAATTACCAGCTGGAAACCCGCAACCCGGGCGGCCACAGCTCGGTCCCCCGGCCCGACAATGCGATCTACCAGCTGGCCACGGCACTGAAGAAGGTGGAGGGCTACAGCTTCCCGCTGGAATTCACCGACACGACCCGGACCTATTTCAAGGTGGCCGGGGCCGGGCGCGGGGATGCCGTGGGCAAGGCGATGGTGACGCTGGCGGCCAATCCGGCGGACAAGGCGGCAGAGGCCCTCGTCAACACCGAGCCGTTCCTTCATTCGAACCTGCGCACCACCTGCGTGGCGACGATGCTGGATGCTGGCCATGCTCGCAACGCACTGCCGCAGCGCGCCCAGGCCAATATCAACTGCCGCATTTTCCCGGGCCATTCGGTTGAGGCGATCCGGCAGGAACTGTCAGCAATTATTGGTGATCCCGGCGTCAGTGTAACCGCACTGGCGCCGCTGCGGCCCAGCCCGCCGAACCCGCCGCTCGATCCCAAGGTGGTCGAACCCGCGCGTAAGCTGGTGGCGAAGTACTTCCCCGGCGTCCCGCTCGTGCCGGTCATGGCCAATGGCTATACCGATGCGACCTTCCTCGGCGCGGTCGGCATCCCGACTTACGGCGTGCCGGGCATGTGGGGCGATAGCGACGGCAATGGCGTCCACGGCCTCAACGAGCGGCTCGAAGTGGCTGCGCTCTATACCGGGCGCGATTTCCTGGGTGACCTAGTCGAGGCCTACGCCGGCAAGTAATTTGACCCAAACAAACGAAAGGCCGCCGCGCCGGACGGGCGCGACGGCCTTTTGTTTGGGATTGTGCTGATCCGCGCGGGAACGCTCAGGCGAGCGTGGCGGAGAACATCAGCCCGCTCGTACCGAGCGCGGCGATGATCGGCAGCACAACGGCGACGATGCTACGCATATTGTGTGCTCCTCTAAAGGTTGTGCGACTGCTCATTCAGTTCGCACTCGCAACATAACTATTCTAGTAGACATTGCCAGTGCAAAGGTGGCACGACCTGTTGCGTTATTTGCAACTGGATAATTTACCCCCGAGTAACCTGTCGGATTGTCACTCTGCTCTTGCGCGGTGGGGCTGTGCTTGCTTGTGATGGCGCAAACACAAAATGACAGAGAGGAAGCCCGCCGATGACCGCCGATCCCGCCCTGCTGCTTGATGAGAGCTTCGGCTCCTTCCCTGGCCTGGTTGCCGCCTGGGGCGAATATCGCGGCGATGCCCCGGCGCTCTATGATGGCTCGGTTACCCTTTCCTGGCGCGAAGTGGCGGATCGGGTGGAGCGGATTGCCGCCCGCCTCCAGGCCGATGGGCTGCAGCGCGGGCAGGCGGTTTCGATCCTGGGCACCACCACGGTCAACTATGCGCTAATCTATCTGGCTGCGATCCGCGCCGGGGGCTGCGCCGCGCCGCTGACCACCAGCGCCAGCCCTGAACAGCTCGCTGGCATGGCGAAAGACTCCGGTGCGCTTCACCTGTTCGTCGATCGCGCCAAGCTCAATGAACTGGGTGGCTTCAAGCTGCCGGTCGAACGCCAGATCGTGCTCGATGAAGAACTGGATGCCTTCATGGCCCCCGCGGGCACCAAGGCAGCGCCGTTCGAACCGGTCGACACCGATCCGCTCAACATCATCTATTCGTCCGGCACCACCGGCATTCCCAAGGGCATCGTCCACAGCCACGGCATGCGCTGGCGGCAGATGACCTTCCGGGCCTCGCTCAACTACGGCAAGGACAGCCGCACGCTGACCTCGACCCCGCTCTATTCGAACACCACCATGGCCGTGTTCCTGCCCACGATCTATTCGGGCGGCTATGTCTCGCTGATGGGCAAGTTCGATACCCAGAAGTGGCTCGAACGCACGCAGGCCGAACAGATCACCCACACCATGCTGGTCCCCGTGCAATACCGCCGCCTGATGCAGTTCGAACATTTCGATGATTACGATCTCTCGTCGATGAAGATGAAGTACTGCACCAGCGCGCCGTTCCCGGCCGATCTCAAGGGCGAGGTGCTGCGGCGGATGCCGGGTGGCCTGATCGAGATCTACGGCATGACCGAGGGCGGCGTGGCCTGCATCTTCCCGGTCCACGAACACCCGGACAAGCTCCATACCGTTGGCAAGCCGGCACCCGGCCATTTCCTCAAAGTGCTGGACGAGTACGGCAATGAAGTGCCGCCGGGCACGCCGGGTGAATTGGTCGGCATCTCGCCAACCATGATGCTGGGTTACAAGAACCAGCCCGAAAAGACCCGCGAAGGCTACTGGATCAACCCCGAAGACGGTTCGACCTGGCAGCGGATGGGTGATGTCGGCCGGGTGGATGAGGACGGCTTCGTCGAACTGGTCGGCCGGACCAAGGATGTGATCATCTCCGGCGGGTTCAACATCTTCCCGATCGACCTGGAAGGCGAACTCGCTAAGGACGAACGCGTGGTCGAAGCCGCCGTGGTGGGTGTGCAGTCTGAAAAGTGGGGCGAAACCCCGGTCGGCTTCGTTGTGCTTAAACCCGGCGCGGGCGAGGATGCGCTGGAGGATATCCGCACGATCGCCAACAGCCGCCTCGGCAAGACCCAGCGCGTGGCAGAGCTCTATGCCATCGCGGAAATGCCGCGCAGCCACATCGGCAAACTGCTCAAGACCGACCTGCGCGAACTGGTGCCGGTTAAACCGCGCTAGGTTTGCCGCAGGGGGAAAGGGGGCGCGGCGTGCTTGCCACCGCCGCTGCGCTTCCTTATCCGCCAGCCATGAGCATCCAGCCTTCAGATTCGATCCTGATCGTCGATTTCGGCAGCCAGGTTACCCAGCTGATCGCGCGCCGCGTGCGCGAGGCCGGGGTCTATTCCGAAATCGCCCCGTTCAGCCACGCCGCCGCCGCCTTTGCGCGGATGAAGCCGAAGGGGATCATCCTGTCGGGCGGGCCGGCCTCGGTGCTGGATGACAATGGCCCGCGCATCCCGGACGAGATCCTGGCCAGCGGCCTGCCGATGCTGGGCATCTGCTATGGCCAGCAGGCGCTGATGCACCAGCTGGGCGGCGAAGTGCTGCAGGGCGATAGCGGCGAATTCGGCCGCGCCTTCATCGAAATTTCGGATCGCTGCGTGCTGTTCGACGGCCTCTGGGCTGAGGGCGAAACCCATCAGGTCTGGATGAGCCACGGTGACAAGGTGACCGCGCTGGCCCCCGGCTTCCGCCCGGTCGCGGCCAGCCCCGGCGCGCCCTATGCCGTGATCGCGAACGACGAGAAGCGCATCTACGCGATGCAGTTCCACCCCGAAGTGGTCCACACGCCGGACGGGGCCAAGCTGCTCAAGAACTTCGTCCGCCACGTCTGCGGCCTGGCCGGGGACTGGACCATGGCCGAGTTCCGCAAGACCAAGATCGAGGAAATCCGCGCCCAGGTGGGCAAGGGCAAGGTGATCTGCGGCCTGTCCGGCGGGGTCGATTCTGCCGTGGCTGCCGTGCTGATCCACGAGGCGATTGGCGACCAGCTGACCTGCGTCTTCGTCGATCACGGCCTGATGCGGCTGGGCGAGGCCGAACAGGTCGTCAGCCTGTTCCGCGGCCACTACAACATCCCGCTGGTCCACAAGGACGTTTCGGCGCTGTTCCTGAATGGTCTCGCGGGCGTGACTGACCCGGAAGCCAAGCGCAAGTTCATCGGCAAGACCTTCATCGACGTGTTCGAGGAAGAGGCCAAGCAGGTTGGCGGGGCCGACTTCCTGGCCCAGGGCACGCTCTATCCGGACGTGATCGAGTCCGTCTCGTTCACCGGCGGACCCTCGGTCACGATCAAGAGCCACCACAATGTGGGCGGCCTGCCCGAACGCATGAACATGCAGCTGGTCGAACCGCTGCGCGAACTGTTCAAGGACGAAGTGCGCGAGTTGGGCCGCGAGCTGGGCCTGCCCGATGTCTTCGTGGGGCGCCATCCCTTCCCGGGGCCAGGCTTGGCCATCCGCATCCCCGGCGAAGTCACGCGCGAGCGCTGCGATATCCTGCGCAAGGCCGATGCGATCTACCTTGAAGAGATCCGCAATGCCGGGCTCTATGACGCGATCTGGCAGGCCTTCGCCGTGCTGCTCCCGGTCAAGACCGTGGGCGTGATGGGCGATGGCCGCACCTATGACAGCGTCTGCGCACTGCGCGCCGTGACCAGCACCGATGGCATGACCGCCGATATCTATCCGTTCGACGCCGCCTTCCTCTCGCGCTGTGCGACCCGGATCATCAACGAGGTCAAGGGCATCAACCGCGTGGTCTATGACTACACGTCAAAGCCGCCGGGCACGATTGAGTGGGAGTAGTTCATACTCCAAAAACAACGCAGTTCTGAGGTTTTTAAGTTTCACATAACTTTCACATTGCAGAAAAAAGCGTTGCCCTTCAGTGCTACGCCTCATAAAGTTGCACACGAACTTTCACACTGAGGACGCTATTGCGTTTCGTAGTGTATGTGAGTTCTAAGGTGCAGCTTGGGGGCGCTGATGGTCTCGAAGAAAAAACGCTTTGGTGAGGATGAGATTGCCATCTTTGATGATGGCTGCATCTACAAACGCGGCGACTACTGGCACTTTCGCCTCTGGCTTCGGGCCGAGAACAAGTATGCTCGAAAGAGCCTATTGGGCGTGACGAACCAGCAGCTTGCTCACTGTCGTCCAAGTTCTAGCGTATTAGAGGAATTTAGGGATTTTCTCGAGGATGCTAAATCTTACCTAGGGCCTTCTGCATCTCAATAAGACGAGCAGAAGCCGTTGCCCGAGCGATCAATATATCGTTCTGAAATAGCTCAGCCTCCAGAGAGCAAATAGACTTGCCTAAGTGAACGATACGACCTTTCCCTATGATCTTCCCTGTCTGTGCTGGCGCAATGAAAGTTACATTCAGAGCGATAGTAGGTGCAAACGCAGTACCGTTGCTTTTAACAACGATTGCGGGACCCATCGTGTCGTCAAGCATTGCGGCAAGAAAGCCACCCTGAATGTGCCCGTTTGGGTTGCAAAACTCTCGTTTGCCCTCAAAGCCGATTTCTATCGAACCAGCAGAAATGTCGGCATCGAGCAACTCCCAGCCAAGCGTTGCAGCGCAAGGGGGGGTGTCAAAACCAGAAAACAGCTCGCGGGCTAACACCAGATCACTCTTGCTCAATGCAGTATCTCCCTCTTCTGCGCTATTGATCTAGTTTTTAGCGCCTCTTCCGTAGCCGTATCTATGAGCTATGATGGTTGCACCACATTTTTGATGGGAGAAGGGCAGTGGCCCGACAGGCTGAGCATCTCACTTTCCATTTTTCGGGCGATTTGGCAGAGCAGCATAGGCTTAATTTCTACGAGGCAGCTCGCTTTCAGTATGCTGCTGCACGGCTCTTGGTCAAATTAGAGCAGTTTCGTGAAACAGGCAGATTCAGTCAAAAAATTACAGGCGTCTCAAATCGAGATATTTTACTTAAGACGCACAAGGACGGCTCGTTTGAAATCGGCGTCATCATACCCGTACTCCAAGCGGCTCAGGAAGCGTTTATAGGCGTCCCGATTTCGGCACTTATGACATATGTCTTTGAGCGAATTTTCGGAAAAACCAATGACGATAAAATTATTGCAGCGCTTAATGTCCAGAAGGAAATAATTGCAGAGTTTGGTAAAATTCGAGAAGGGGATGTTGAAAATTTATCGAAGGCGTTGGAAATAATCCAGGAAGATCAGAAAATAAAAAGCGCTCTTTATGCAGAGAACAAAGACCTAATTGAAATGAGGTTGAGCGAAATGGAGCGTGAGTCTCTCCTAATCGCCAACAGGTCTAAATTTAGGGCAATAGATAGCGCAAGAGAGCAAAGGCTTATTGCCATGGCGTCGCCGCTAGTTTCCGAAATGGCAACACCGCTGAGAAAAAGTTCCTCCAGGTTAGAGATATTTGCTGGCCAGAGGTCGAAAAAAAGAATTTTCTATCTCAACAAAGAGATGGCGGATGATGTTGAACTTGCCATCGTAGATAAAGAGATAACATCCCTTCTGGTTAATATCGTTCAGTACAACAAGGAAACTGGTTGGGGAAAGCTGCGAAGCCAACTTTCCTCGACAACGCTTAGCTTCAATGTTCCTTCTGACAGGAAGGATCAATTGCAGCGGGTTCTTTTGAATGCGATGGGGAGCGAGGAAACCTATGTCCAGACCTATATCGTCCGCGACAAGTCGAAGGCCCCCCTTCGGCTTATCGTTGTTGGATTAATCGATCTGGCAGAAGAGAAGAGATAGCTCGACAATTGGACTGGCGTTATCCCTTCGTCCCCAAATATCCCAAAAAATATCGGCCTGAGGTAATGCAAGCCTTTCGGCCATAAGATTCTGGTTATACGCTATTATTCCTAAACTACGAGGTTTGCACCTTCAGAGATGAGCAGCCTCCCGTATAGAGCCTTTGCCATCTGAATCGCTTCGTATGCGTTAGTTGCGGTCACATACTGCCGCCCAAAGCCCGCACCCGCTTCATCCTTGTAGCGAACCAGCACCCACCATTGCTTTGCCTGTGTCATTCCAACCTCCGTGAAATTAGATCATAGAGCCGCATAAACCGTATTCGGGCTGACTTTCACTTCCTTGCAGATAGCACGGATTGAAGCCCCATTTCGCTTCATCCATTGTATCTTTGCAATCTGCGCTTCCGTCGTGGGCTTGCGACCAAAACGCACACCACGCTCTTTCGCTTTCCTAATCCCGACAATCTGACGCTCTTTGCGGATCGTATTCTCGAACTCGCTGAAGATCCCCAGAAACTGGAAAAACATCGACCCCATCGCAGTCGAGGTGTCGATTGCCTGCTTGTAGCTGAAGATATCGATCTTGCTGTCTTTCAGTTCGGTCAGCACAAGAACGAGATTTCGCATCGAGCGACCCAAGCGATCAACGGACCAGACAACGACTTTCTCGAAGCGGCGGAGCTTGGCGTCGTGCATCATGCGCTTCAGCTCTGGACGATCTTCCGTCGCCTTCGTCCCGCTGATCTTCTCGCGGTAGACCTCGACAATTTCCCAACCCGATCGCTCAGCAAGAGCGTGAAGCTCTTCGAGCTGACCCTCGTAGTTCTGATCGACCGTCGACACTCGTGCGTAGATTGCAACCTTCATCTCTCGAACCCCGTTATCCTAAGTGTAGAAATAATAGCGTATAGCCAGCCACTTATAGCCGAAAGCCTTGCGTCGCCTGAGGCCGAGATTTTGGAGAATTTCGGGGGGATCAAAAGATAACGGCACGAGCTTTGGGCATAGCTCGTCTTTCATCAGCATCATGATGCGTTCCAGCTTCGCTGTTCCACATTCGCTTGCTGCTGTCGCAGCAGCGACATTTTCACGGTAAATATGTTTCGGAATATTTCTGGAGATGTTTTCTCTGGGGCTTTCGTCTGATTGAGCCATGCCACTGCCCCTTTCGGGGCAGAAACAATGATTGTGGCATTCGCCGACATCACCAAGTGATATGAACGCAACTCGTGATGTGATCACGAGAGAGGCAGGTTTTGCGATCTCCTATTACGCGCCGTCTTACGCACATCGTTATCTCGCTCATATCACGGCTACAGCGACAACGATGTTGTGGGTTCCAGTGTCCTTCCCACTCATTTTGAGCCTAATTGGGTTTGGGGGTATTCTAAGGGCTTAACCGTTCCGACATCGCAAACGCTATTCGCATTTCAGGCATCCCCCACGGTTCGCGCAAGGGGTAGTGCAATGAAGCCGTGAAGTGAGTCCCACGAATTGCGTACCGTCACACAGCAGAACGGATTTGCAGCGCATACAACGAGGCGCGCCAGCCCATCTCACTTTTGATAAAAACATCGTGATTTTTGATCACTCTGCGTCACAAGTCTATTTATCACTGAGCGAGGCAAGCGATGAAAAAAGTGGTTGTTTTGGAGATTTTGGCTTTCTGACGAGCAAGGGCATTGCTGCGACAGAAAGAGAGTTAGGCCTGGATACGAACAATCATGCTCGCAAGAGCTTACACGCTAACGATCTTTGCCTTTTTAATCGTAGCTGCCTATCTCTGTATCAGCCGTAGGTTCAGCGTGGGAGGGAGCGATGAAGGTTGAAGACGCGCAACAGGAACTTTCGAGAGCCTATGCCAACGGAGGACCAGCCGTCGCCATATCTGGCGTAGTTTGGATAATCGCCAGTATCATTGATCGAAACTACGGATCTCGGTCAGCGTTTAACGCACTCTTTGTGGGCGGGATGCTCATCGTACCAATTTCAATTTTGGTAAGTCGGAAATTCTTTGGCGCTGAAAAGACTGACGCCAAAAATCCGTTAAATCGATTGGGCTTTGAAAGCACAATGATGTTGTTCGCTGGGCTACTGATTGCATACACATTGCTGCCAATTGCCCCCAAACAAGCATTCGTAGCATTAGCTGCTGCAATTGGAGCTCGATATTTTACTTTTCGTTCAATTTACGGTTTTGGATTGTTTTGGGTGCTTGGCGGCACATTGATGGCAGTTGCGACTGCCGCATTATTAAAGCCAACTACTCAAGCAGTGGATGTTCTGACCGCCGTAGGTGTAATTGAATGCGTCTTCGGAATACTTTTGATGTGGCATGCACGGCGTCATGCACGGCAGACTTAACGACCTTGAAGCAACTGGAAAGCGCAAAGAAAACGAGTCCTGCCTGCCGCACAACTTATGACAAGAGGGCGCACGCCATGATTTCGCAATGGCATTAACTAAGTTTCTGTCCTTTATTATTTGATAAATAGATCAGTGAATCTGACACTCACTCTGCGTCACAAGTCTATTTATCACAGAGTGAGGGAAATTATGAAAAAAGACATAATTATCGAGGTTTTTGGCTACCTTAAAGCCCATAACATCGTCAGCAGCGAGAGCGAGTTTTCCGAGCATTGGCTTGGTTACTCCGAAGGATACATGCGAAAGCTGCGTCAGACGAAAGCCGAGCCCAGCCTTGGTTCGGTCGCTATATGTGCGAGTAGATTGCAATGTGCGGCTGAGCAGATGGCTCCGCTACCGCGTTATCAGCATATTGGCGAGCAGCTGGCAGCCATGAGTCGAAAGTGCCGTGCGCTGGTTGATGCTGAGAGTGTGGAGTTCGACCTGGCAGCATGATTTTCGGCTGTGCTGTCTGTTCTGTTTTCACAAACGGAAAACGCACAAAAAAGAGAGCCGCCTTCCAGCGACTCTCTTTTTTCACCTCCTGCTGCGCTTAGACCTCGACGCAGACCTTGCTGATATTTGCGACCCCCTGTTCAATCTTCTTGATCGAAGTGATCTTGCTGAACGCCTCGCAAATCTTTGCCGCGACTTCCGCATTCTTTTCACGAATGCTCTCAATGTAAGCGTCCTTATTCCGACGATAAGCGTCCGTCGTCATGATCGCTTCGCCACGAGTTTCCCAGAGCTTGTTGCGAATGCTTACCTCTTCCGACAGCCACTTCACCTTGAACTCACCAGTCTTGCGATCAACCTCCGCAAGCAGCACCACATCCGTAGATCCATGCTCGATCATGTCTGCCAAGTCTGCCGAGAAGAGCGACCCGTACTTATCCTTCAGCCCGAACTTTTCAGCTTCCTGTGCGATGCGAATGCGATAATTGCGCTCAACCTCCGCCTTCGAATTTCCGTCATCCACACGAATAACGCCATTGATGCCGCCGTTTTCCTTAAGCCACTGCTCCATGCCCATCGCCCCGTTCGAGCCGATGCCCTTAGCAAGTGCAGCATCGAGAGCCTTGATATAAGTATAAGTCTGCTTGTTCTTCGCCCCAAAGACCGTCTTTGCGATCAGCGTAGTGAGCCCAGTGTTCTTGTGCCACGAGAAGTTACAAAACCCCTTGAATACAGACTGATAGTCAGCTTCGCGCACCAGAAAATTGTGAAAATCCAAACATGCGCTGAGAAGCGTATACAGCATTCCATCGCCCTGCTGAACATGCTTGCGCCAGTTATTATACTGTTCATTGAGCCCGTTCAGGGTGTGTTCGATGTTGAATTTGATGACTTCGTTCGAGTTTTCGATGTTCATTTGCCTATTCCTTTTTAAGTAGATCAGTGATAGAAAGGATTTCCTCTCACTCGGCAGAGTTTCTTTCTTTCTGCTGATCCCTTTTTCTCATGAAGCCCCCCTCGATTCATCGACGCCATTGGCCTAGGACGGTGTTGTTAAGGCTGGGGGAGTCGGGGGATGTTCGAGAAGATGCTGTTCAGCGGCAAGGCGCTGTATTTCCGCTACGCACCGCCGCTGACCGATTTGGATGAGGTCTCCGACGAAGACCTTCCCAACCGCCCACACGCCCAGGCCAAGAAGTATGAGCGAAGCGTCTACTTCTTCTGGTGGTCATTCCTGCGAGAGAACGAGGCTTATATCGCTTGCTGCGAAGCTGGCGGCGAAGGCTCGATGAGCGGACTTTATGCCGATTTCGGAGATGTGCGGGACACCTCGTTCATGGACTGGTGGAAGAGTGGGAAAAGGCTGCTTTTCTGTGAGCCAGATGAGGCTGAGATTGTGACTTACTTCTCGCCGCCGCGAGAACCGATTGGCGATGATCGAGTTCTCTTGGGCATACCTGTGACGGGCGACATTGACCGTACGATGGCTGAGCTTCGGAAGCTGCTACAGGACGCATTCGCTATGGCTAGGCGGCAGCGGCAGCGTGAAAACACCGCTTTTGAATCATTCAGCCGTGCAAAGTACCCTGTTTTTACAAAGCCTGTGCTGACGGCATTATACGAGCGTTTGATCACTCATCGTACACGCAAAGAGCATCCCGATGCCTCATTGTACGATATTGGAATCATGACTGGCATGGCTGATCGAACGACAGGTGAGCGTGGTGACGCAGACCACCGCAACAGGGTCACGGCATCTGTCAGCCGCTATCTTCGTGAGGCCAAGGCACTAATCTATAATGTGGGTGAAGGGCGTTTCCCAGATACGACACCGCCCCCGAAACCATGATTACTAGAGTCTTCATGTTCGGAATTCGGACCAGAAAACACAGCAGACTTTTCGCCGTCAAAGGTGATTTTAGGTAGGAATATCAGATATAAGGATTCAGAATCGCTCTCTAGGAACAGGAGAATGCGACATGTCTGTACTCACTTCGTTGAAGTTCATCGAGTTCAAGCCCCAGCATGCCAGTGGCGCTGTATTTGTGCGCCGCCGTAAGCTGACCGAGAAGATCGCCCAACAGATCAATCTTGCGTCTGATGCTGCGTATGCTCCCACCAAGATCGTCACTACCACTGACGAGAATGGCAACGAGCATCGCCGTGAAGTATCAAAGCGGATCAAGCGGTGGTGGGTCACCAATGCCGACGGCTCGGTTCAGCTCACAGTGCGTTACGGCAGCAAGCCTATTGAGCTGGCCAAGGGCAAGAATGCCATCGAACTTCCAACTTCAAGCGAAATTGCCCCGACGCTTCAGCTTATCTCAGATGCGGTTGCGAACGGCGAATTGGATGTGGCGCTGGCTGCTACAGCGGCATTTGGTCGCAAACTAAAGAAGGGTGCTGGATAACCACTCTCAGTGGCAGGTAATCTACGGTTGGTGAGTTGCGACCTGTGAAGGAAATTAGACTTAAGATATTGAAATTAAACCCGTAATATCAGTACCCCAAGAAAACCGTTGTTACACAAAACCTTCACACAGCATTTATAATATGGCTAACTAACTGAAATATAAATGAATTTTGGGTATGGAGAAACAGAGTGGGAATAAATCGGTTCCAACCCGAATTACTGCCGCAGTCCGAAGTTATCATTAAAGGATTTTGAATAATGAATTTTTCTGTCTCGATCGGACTGGCACTTCTGGCTGCGACCACTCCCGAGAATTCGTACAAGGTCGAGACGACCATTACGAAGAGCTATAATTCGGCTCCTTACAGTGAAATCACGCTGAAATGTAAGGCTGGCCTTCTGGTCTATACGGCTACGGTGGATTCGGCGCCGGCGGGCTTTGGAATGACCGATTACTTCGTCAACGAGATCCCGTTCGAAACCCGCAACGGATATACCATTCTCAAGACGCAAGGCGTTTATACGACCTTCGACGCGGCGGCAAAGAAAGCCTGCTTTGGCTGAACTTGATCACGCCCGGATTAAATTTCAGACGATGTTGCGGGGCACCATACTAAACTCCCGGTCCGCTGCGCCGGTTTCCTGGTATATTGTCCTCGGAATAGGGCCAGGCAGGCCCAAAGGCCGGCTGACGGAGTTCGCGGCCGACGCCTAGTGCGTTGCTGATGCAATGGATCCCTACCCGCGCTGCAGGCCTTGCCCGGCTCAATGAATTCCTGCCTCGTGCGGGCCGCGATTACGCCGAGCGGCGCAACCTTGATCTGAGTTCGCAGGATCGCTCGAATGTTTCGGCCTTGTCGCCCTGGCTGCGGCGGCGGATGATCACCGAGGAAGAGGTGGTTGCCGCTGTCCTGCGCCGCCACAGCGCGGCGGCTGCCGAAAAGTTCATACAGGAAGTGGCCTGGCGGACTTACTGGAAGGGGTGGCTGGAATTGCGGCCCGCCATGCTTGAGCGGTTCAATGCCGACCGCATCGCCCTCAAGACCCAACTGGAGCGCGACCGCGCCCTGTCAGTCCGCTTTGCGCGCGCCATCGATGGCGCAACCGGGATCGTCTGTTTCGATACCTGGGTCGAAGAGCTGCACACCACCGGCTGGCTCCACAACCATGCCCGGATGTGGTTCGCCAGTGTGTGGATCTTCACGCTGGGGCTGCCGTGGCAGCTGGGGGCAGACTTCTTTTACAAGCACCTCCTCGACGCCGATCCGGCTTCGAACACGCTGTCATGGCGCTGGGTCGCGGGACTGCATACGCAGGGCAAGCACTACCTCGCCCGGGCAGAGAACATCGAACGCAACACGCGGGGCCGGTTCGCGCCATACGGGCAGCTGGACGAGGCGGCCGTGGCACTTGTGGAGCATCAACCCTCTGTGCCGGTCACCCCGCTCGCCCCGGCGGGGCGCGATGCGGGTGGAGACTACGCCCTGCTGTTGACCGAAGAAGACCTGCATCCTGAAAGCTGGGGCCTGACCGGTTCGGTCAAGGCCATTGCCGTGCTGCCCAGCGCATCGGTGTCTGCCCCGGACAGTCCGGCTGCGCATTTTTCGGCGCGTGCACTGGAAGATGCCTCGGCCCGGGCGGCGAGCCATTTCGGTGCGGACTGCCATACCGTTTCTGCCGGGGACTTGCCGCAATGGTTGGCAAGCCAAGGCCTATCGAAGCTGGTTACGGCGCAGGCTCCGGTTGGCCTGAACGCCTGGCAATTGCGCGAAGCAGAGCAGCGGCTTGCTGCCGGTGGCGCTGAATTGCTTCAGTTGCGTCGCGAATGGGATGACCTGCTCTGGCCGCTGGCAACCGCCGGATTCTTCAAGCTTAAGGCAAAACTGCCGGGAGTGATTGGCCAGCTTGGTCTTGATCCTGCGATCCCGCGCCTGCTCTGAACCCCACCGAAGATTCGACCCTGTGGATAACGTGGGGTAAACAAGTGCCTCAGGCGATTCGCAAGAGCGGCGCCTGATCAGGGTCGCCTTCTCTCCGGGGGGTGGGGAAAATGAGTTTCGAAGACTACAAAAGCCTGGTGGCTCAGAGCGAAAGCGTAGGCGCGGCGCTGATGTGCGCACGCGTGGCCAATAACCTTTCGCTTGAGGACATGGCTGCGCGGACCAAGGTTAGCACCCGCTTCCTGCGCGCGCTTGAGGCTGATGATTTCTCGGTCTTTGCCAGCCGCATCTACATCATGGGTTTCGCCAAGGCCTATGCCAAGGTCGTCGGGCTCGACATCGAAGGCGTCGTGACCTCGCTGCGCCGCCAGCTTTCCCCGCAATAATTACAGCGCGACGAACTTCCCTGCCGCGCGGTCTTTCCTGACCTTCAACCCATCAAACACCTGACCGCTCATTGCGATCCAGACCCCTGCCGGGGCCGTCTGGACGCAGGCAAAGGCCATGCCTAGGTTGAACGGCGCGTCGGTTTCGGCGAACCGCGCCGGGCTCAGCGCGCCGGTCAGGCAAATCGTCTTGCCGGGCACAGCTGCGGCCAGCACCTTGGCGGTCTCGGTCATGGTGTCGGTGCCGTGGGTTACTACGATCCGGCTTTCGGGGGCCTCGCGCGCGGCGGCGGCGATCAACGTGCGGTCAGCCTCGGTCAGTTCCAGGCTGTCCTTGCGCATCAGTTCGACCACCCGGAACGGCAGGGCGACGCGGGCTTCGGCCAGCAGGGCGGGAATGCCGCTGTCGACGATCTGGTATTCTGACAGTGCGTCGAAATAGTTCTTGTCGATCGTGCCGCCGGTGGTGAGGACGAGGATGCCTTGGGGAATGCCTGTGGTCATGCCGCGCCATAACCCCGCTCAGGGGCGGAAGGCCACCCCGGTCATCGCTTCGGACTTGTCCCACAGCGCGGCGGCTAGCGCCGCGTCGCGGATATGCGGCCAGACCCCGCTGGCCCGCGGCGGCGGATCGCCGGCCATCGCGCCCACATTGCAGTCCTCGCAATAGACTCCGCCCATGCCATCCAGCAGCGGCGAGGTGGCGCACCAGGTGGCGGTTGCCGCGCCTTCCTCGGTCGATTTGAAGATCGGGTTGACCGTGCCGGTTTCATCAAACCAGCCCATCGCCTTTTGCTCGTCCATCGTC
Source organism: uncultured Novosphingobium sp. (assembly GCA_964413885.1). Lineage (GTDB taxonomy): Bacteria > Pseudomonadota > Alphaproteobacteria > Sphingomonadales > Sphingomonadaceae > Novosphingobium. Next base: position 271,682 of record CAYPTU010000003.1, on the reverse strand, counting down.
AGGTGGCGTTGCAGCGGAGTCACGATCCCGCCGGGGTGCACCGAGAAGGCGCGCACGCCATGCGGTTCGCCCAGCTTGTCGAGCTGCAGCGCGAATAGGGCATTGGCGGACTTGGCCTGCCCATAGGCCAGCCACTTGTCATAATCGCGGTGTGCGAAATCGGGGTCTTCGATTGAAAGACCGTTCAACCGGTGGCCGATCGACGAAACCGAGACCAGTCGCGCGCCCTGTGCCGCATTGAGCAGCGGCCAGAGCCGCGCGGTCAGCTGGAAGTGACCCAGGTGGTTGGTGGCGAACTGGCTTTCATAGCCGCGGGCATCGCGCGCCAGCGGGCAGGCCATGATCGCGGCATTGTTGATCACGATGTGCAGCTGCTTGGTGCGCTTGGTCACCGCTTCGGCGCAGGCGTCGATCGAAGCCGGATCGGACAGGTCCAGCGGCAGGATCTCTACCGCGCCGACAATATCGGCGAGGTCTCCGGACGCCTTTTCTGGCCGCCGCGCGCCCACCAGCACCCGTGCGCCGGCCGAAGTCAGCGCCCGGACAATCTCGGTGCCAAGGCCGGAATAGCCGCCGGTGACGAAGGCAGTCTTCCCGGAGAGGTCGATCCCCTGGATCACCTCCAGCGCGGTCGAGCGGTAACCGAACGGGGAATCAATCGGGGCCTGGGGGGGCATGGCGTTCTCCCAATGGGTTAGGGCGCGCAGGGTGCGTCCGGGCCGCCCCGTTGGCAAGCGGCAATCAGCGGGTCAGGCCGCCAGCGGCGGCGCGACCTCGATCTGGTCGATCGCGCGGCGCAGGTGGGCCAGCGCCGGCGGTGCCAGGGCATGGTCGAACAGGGTCAGGTGACGCAGCAGGGTGCGCCGCACCGCCCCGGTGCCGCTGGCCGTTGCCACGCCCAGTTCGCGTTCGTGTTCCAGGCCATAGCGAAGCAGGATTGAGGCGTTGATGGCCAGATCAGGCAGGCGCTCGGCCGGAAGGTCGAGGACGCCCGCCGCCACCAGCGCGGCCAGGTGCAATTCGAACTGGCGATAGGTTCGCCGGATCCACTCCTCGGCGCGTTCGGCGATCACGGCGGCGTGATCGCCGTAGGCCGGCTGGTCGCGGTAGAGAAAGCGGTAGTCGCGCAACTCCGCAGTGATCGCGGCCAGCAGCCGGGCATAGGCCTCAACCGGATCGCCTTGCGGCACCAGCGCGAGCCGGGCCTCGAACCGTGCCACATAGCGCTCACCAATGGCGTCGAGCAGCGCTCGCTTGGTCTTGAAATGGTACCACAGGTTGCCTTCGGCCATGCCGAGGTGCTCGGCCAAAGACGCAGTGGTTACCGTGCCATAGCCCACCTCGTTGAACAGGTGCAGCGCGGCGGCAATGATGCGATCCCGGGTCTTCATCAGTAGCGCGACAGTTCAACCTGCAGCGACTTGTAGCCGTGGACGAAGCACTGCGAAACGCGTTCCGGCTCGGTCAGCACGTTCACGCGCAGTCGCCGCTTGGCCATTTCCTCGAGCAGGGTAACCAGCTGCAATTCGGCCACCCGCGCGCCCACACAGCGGTGGATGCCATAGCCGAACGACAGGTGCCGGCGGGCGTTCTCGCGATCGACGCGGATATGCTCGCCGTCCTGGAACACGCTCTCGTCGCGGTTGGCGGAGATGTACCACATCACCACCTTGTCGCCCTTCTTCATGGCCACGCCATCAACCTCGGTGTCTTCCTCCACCGTCCGGCGCATATGGGCCAGCGGGGTTTGCCAGCGGATGATTTCCTGCACGGCGTTGGGGATCAGCGCCGGGTCCGCTTCCAGCTTGGCGCGCTCTTCGGGATAGCGGCTCAGGCCATAGGCATAGGCCGACATCGAATTGCGGGTCGTATCATTGCCGCCCACGATCAGCAGGATCAGGTTGCCCAGGAATTCCTGCTCGCTCATGTGGCTCATCGCATCAGAGCGGAGCATGACCGAGATCAGGTCCTTGCCCGGATTGGCGGCTTTCTGTTGCCACAACTGGGCAAAGGCCATGCCCATTTCGGCCAGGCCCGCATTGCGTTCCATCAGCCCTTCTGGATCGCGGATCCGCTCGACATCGCCACCAAGGTCTGACCAGCGGGTCAGGTTGTGGCGTTCTTCCCACGGGAAATCGAACAGCCTGGCCAGCATCCCGGTGGTCAGTTCGATCGAGACCTTTTCCACCCAGTCGAACGGCTGGCCGATTGGCAGGCTGTCGAGCACGGCACCGGTGCGGGCGCGGGCCTCTTCCTTCATCGCGGCCACTTCGCTGGGGCCGAACGAGGGGGCGATGGTGCGTCGCTGGGCGGTGTGATCGGGCGGGTCCATGGCGATGAACATCGGCATGCGGACCTCGTGCTCAAGCTCCTTGTCCGGATCAAAGGCAATCGAGATGCCGCCGTATTTCCAGCTTGAGGAGAAGATCTTGGGCAGCGCCTCGATATGGACAATCGGCTTGTAGGTGCTGACCGACCAATAGGGGCCGAAGTGCGAATCCTTCACATAATGAATCGGTGCTTCGGCACGGTGGCGGCGGAAGGCTTCTTCGAAGGTGTCTTCCGCATAAAGTTCGCGGCGCGAAACGTCGAACGGATCGGCTTCGTTCACAAGTGCAGCGGTGGCCATGGCAATCCTCTCCCAAGCCCCTTTTTAGGGTGCGCACCCTAAATGCTGCCGGGCGTGCAAAGAGTCAAGCCGCCCGGCGGGGCAGCTTGCTGCGGGAACATGCCAAAACCGAAGTGGTTTAGTGCGCCGCCTGCGCGGTGCGACGATAGGGCACAAAGTCCCCCAGGTTGATGAACCCGGTCTGGAAGTGGCCAACCCGGTCAACCGTTTGGACCATGTCCAGACGGCACAACTGGCTGCCGGTGGGGCGGATCACCAGGATATCGTCGGAATCGATGTCTTCCGGGTTCTTCGGCCGGTTGACGTAGAGCGTGCTGCCCGACCGGTAGACCAGAGCTACGCCATCAAGGATTTCCAGATCGCGCGTGTCAGACATTGAAATGCAGGTGGTGGGCTGGCCCGCAACGCGGCCTTCGAGCAGCTTTTCCAGCCGCTGTTCGGGGGTCAGCTTCGGCTTGGCCGAAACGGCAGCGCCACCGGCAATCAGCGCCGTTGCGGCAAGGGCAATCGCAAGAGCACGCATGGGAATTCTCCGAAAGTCAGCAGCGAAAGACTAGCACAAGATCCTGAACTGCACCTGACAATTCAGGCCGTGCCGCCCACGGTCAGGCCATCGACCAGCAAGGTGGGCTGGCCCACCCCGGCGGGGACAGACTGGCCACCCTTGCCGCAGATGCCCACGCCTTCATCGATCGCCAGGTCGTTGCCGATGCCCGATACCTTGGTGAGGACCGTCGGCCCGTCGCCGATCAGCGTCGCGCCCTTGATCGGCGCGCCCAGCTTGCCGTTTTCGACCAGATAGGCCTCGGTACACGAGAACACGAACTTGCCCGAAACGATATCGACCTGTCCGCCGCCAAAGCTCTTGGCGAAGATGCCCTTTTTCACGCGGCTGAGCAGCTCGGCCGGATCGTCGTTGCCGGCGCGCATGAAGGTGTTGGTCATGCGCGGCATCGGCGCGTGGGCATAGGATTCACGGCGACCATTGCCGGTCGGCTCCACGCCCATCAACCGCGCGTTTAGCCGGTCCTGCATGTAGCCTTTCAGGATCCCGTCCTCGATCAGCACCGTTTCGCTGGTGGGGGTGCCTTCATCGTCGATCGAAAGTGAGCCGCGGCGGCCCTGTCCATTCACGCCCAGCAGGGTGCCATCATCGACCACCGTCACGCCCGGCGCGGCGACGCGCTGGCCGATCTTGCCGGAAAAGGCGCTGGTGCCCTTGCGATTGAAATCGCCTTCGAGCCCGTGCCCGACCGCTTCGTGCAGCAGCACGCCCGGCCAACCGGGGCCGAGCAACACAGTCATCTCGCCCGCCGGGGCGGCAACGCTTTCCAGGTTGACCAGCGCCTGGGCCAGCGCGCTGTCGATCGCGCGGTTCCAGGTTTCCGGCGCGAACAGGTCGTCATAGAGCCGCCGTCCGCCGATCCCGAAAGAGCCGGTTTCGCGGCGTCCGTTCTGTTCGGCCACGATCCCGACATTCAGCCGCACCAAGGGCCGAACATCGGTGGCGATGAAGCCATCCGGACGGACAATCTCTACCACCGACCATGAAGCCGAAAGGCTGGCCGAAACCTGCACCACGCGCGGATCGCGGGCGCGGGCGGCGGCGTCGATCATCTCCAGCAGCTTCACCTTTTCCGCAAAGGGGATCAGGTCAAGCGGCGAGGCATCGGTATAGAGCTTGCGGTTGCTGGCGCGCGGCGCGGCGGCAAGCGCCTGGGTGGCGGGATCAAGCAGCGCCAGCGTCTGCCCGGCGCGGCGGATCGCCTCGGCGCTGATTTCGTTGGCATGGGCAAAGCCGGTCATCTCACCCGATACGCCGCGCAGGCCAAACCCGGCCTCGCGCGCATAGTCAGCCGTCTTCAGCCGACCATCGTCGAACCCGAAGGTCTCACTGGCGGTATATTGCAGGAACAGTTCGCCATCGTCACAGCGGGCCAAGGCCTCGCGGGTGATGGCCTGGGCCTGGGCGGGATCAAGCTGGCGATAGAGCAGGGCGCGCGGATCGGTGGTCATGCGCCCGATATAGGTGCCTTAGCGGCTGGCGCCAGAGGCCACGTCATCAAGCTGCGCCGGATCGATGCCATCGGCCGGGCCGCCCTTGAGTACGAAGCGCTTGTCGCAATAGCCGCAATCGACATAGCCGCGTTCGTCAATTTCCAGCCAGACGCGCGGATGGCCAAGCGCTGCGCCGCCGCGAATGTCGCGGGCGCCATCGCAGGAAACGCGGGTGGTGGTGACGGTGGCGGTTTCGGGCTGGTTGCTCATGGGTCTGTCCCCTAGCAGGCGTTCAAGCCGATTTCCAGCCTACTGGTACTGCACAGTTACGTCCAAGTTGCCGCTATAAACCCCCGTCAACTGGTTTGCCCCGACCATGAGTGTGCCCCCCACGCGGAAATCAAAGATCCCGTTGGTTGGCTGGATGACCCAGCGTCTGAGGCTGGTGCGATAGCGGACCAGATCAGGCATCGCACCAAGCGTGATGGCATTGATCTTCATGGTTGCGCCCCCGCCATTGCGGTTCAGGGTGATAGTGGACGGCAAGGTAATCCGTACTATCATTCCGGACACTCCCATGCCGGTGAATTCGGCAGGCCGGCAGCTGCCGATGCGCACAATCGGACCGGTCAAGGTGCAGCTAAGCGTATCGGGGTTGAGCTCTACGGTACCCGCCGCGCTGCCGGCGGCAACCCGGCCGAAATTCAGGGCCTGATTTGATGTCAGCGCAAGCGGCGCCACCACCACCGCGCTGGCCGAACCGCTGTTGGTGACACGTTGAGCCTGTGCCGGCGCGCAGCCAAGGAATGCCAAACCAAGGACAAGCATCGCGCAAGGCGCGCGCCAGAGCCGCTTCAGCGATTGCCAGAGGTAAGCATCGGGATCCATTGCCATTTCCCTAGGCCTGGCCTGCTTAATGCCGTGCCCGACAGATATGGTTAATAGCGCGGTAAGGACTTGCCGGGCTTTGCGCGCGCCGCGCTGGCCCTTTGCCGGGGCTTTACGACAGGCCAATCCTGCCGCAAGAGCAGGCGCATGGAACAGCCCGCCGCCATTCGCATTCGCGATCTCGTCAAGCGTTACGCCCCCGCCGGTTCGGGTGAAGGCAAACTGGCCCTCAAGGGAGTATCTTTCGATGTCCCGCAGGGCGAGATTTTTGGCCTGCTCGGTCCGAACGGGGCTGGCAAATCGACCCTGATCAACATTCTGGCCGGGCTGGTGATGAAGACCAGCGGCGCGGCCGAAATCTGGGGCTTTGATATCGACAAGGATCCGCGCAACGCCAAGCGCGCGATCGGGATCGTGCCGCAGGAGATTGTGTTCGATCCGTTCTTCACGCCGGTTGAGGTGCTGGATATCCAGGCCGGGCTCTATGGCGTGCCCAAGGCGTCGCGGCGCAGTCTGGAATTGCTGGGGCAGGTGCACCTGTCAGACAAGGCCAATGCCTATTCGCGCACGCTGTCGGGGGGCATGAAGCGCCGCCTGCTGATCGCCAAGGCGCTGGTCCACCAGCCGCCGGTGATCGTGCTGGATGAACCGACCGCCGGGGTAGATGTCGAACTGCGCCGCCAGCTGTGGGAACTGGTCAGTGACCTTAACGCTCATGGCGTGACGGTGGTGCTGACCACCCACTACCTCGAAGAGGCGGAAGAGCTGTGCAACCGCATCGCGATCATCAATCACGGTGAACTGATCGCCAACAAGCCCACCCGCGAACTGGTCGAAATGGCGCGCGAGAAGGTGGTGGTGGTCACGGTCGATAATCCGGCGGCCGAATGCCCGGTCCACCCGGCCTTCCTGAAGTGCGAGAAGACTGGCGAGCAGACGCTGGAGATCACGTACGACAAGGATCGCAGCAATGCTGGGGAGGTCCTGTCGCTGATTCAGGGGCTGGGCTTCGGCATCGTCGATGTCAGCACGCGCGAGGCTGATCTGGAGGACGTCTTCGTCAGCCTGACCAGCAGCGCTGCCCAGGCGGCGTGAGCCACGATGTCATCATCGTCGGCTCGGGTGCCGCGGGGCTGACCGCTGCGCTAGAGCTGGCTGAAAAGGTCAAGGTGCTGGTCCTCGCCAAGGGCGAGCTGACCGGTGGTTCGACGGCCTGGGCCCAGGGCGGGATCGCGGCCGTGCTGGATGCCGGCGATACCTTCGAGAACCACATTCGCGATACGATGGTGGCGGGGGCTGGCCTCAACCGCCGCGAGACGGTGGAGTTCGTGATCGAACGGGCGCCGCACGCGATCGACCGGCTGGCCAGCCTGGGCGTGCCTTTCAACACCGAAGGGAAAGATCTTCACCTCACCCGCGAAGGCGGGCACAGCCATCGCCGGATCGTCCACGTTGATGACGCCACTGGGCGCGCCGTGCTGGATGCACTGCTGCGCGCGGCTGAGGCCCATCCCAACATCACCCTGCTGCCGCACCGCGCCTGCATCGATCTGATCACCGGGCGGCACGAGGAACGCTATTCCGGTTCGGGCCGGGTTTGGGGCGTCTATGCGCTCAACGAGCAGACCGGCAAGGTAGAGGCGCATTCGGCGCGGGCCACCATCCTGGCGACAGGCGGGGCCGGGCGCGTGTACCAGTTCAGCACCGCCCCGCGCGGCGCCACTGGCGACGGGATCGCCATGGCCTGGCGCGCGGGTTGCCGCGTTGCCAACATGGAGATGATGCAGTTCCATCCGACCTGCCTCTACAACCTCGACGTCAAGAACTTCCTGATTACCGAGGCCGTCCGCGGTGAGGGCGGGCGGCTGCTCAATCCCAAGACCGGGCATCGCTATATGCCCGACTATGATGAGCGCGCCGAGCTGGCCCCGCGCGATATCGTCGCGCGCGCCAACGATAGCGAGATCAAGCGCGACGGACTGAATTACGTCCACCTCGATATCAGCCACCAGCCGGCCGATTTCGTAAAGAGCCACTTCCCGACGATCTATGAAAAGCTGCTCGGGCTGGGCATCGACATGACCAGGCAGCCGATCCCGGTGGTACCGGCGCAGCACTATACCTGCGGCGGGATCGTGATCGACCTGGCCGGCCGCACCGACCTGCCGGGGCTTTATGCGGCGGGGGAATGCACCGAGAGCGGTCTGCATGGCGCGAACCGGCTGGCCTCCAACAGCCTCCTCGAATGCTTTGTCTTTGGCGAGGCGGCAGCGGCAGACATCCTTGCCCGCTGGGACAGCTTCGAAGCCCCGCCGCCGGTCCGCGCCTGGGACGAAAGCCGCGTTACCGATAGCGACGAGGAAGTGATCATCCAGCAGAACTGGACCGAGATCCGCCGCTTCATGTGGAACTATGTCGGGATCGTCCGCACCACCAAGCGGCTGGAACGCGCGGCCCACCGGATCAAGCTGCTGATCGAGGAGGTCGACGATTACTACGGCCACTTCCGCGTTTCGACCGATCTGATCGAATTGCGCAACCTGCTGCAGTGTGCCGAACTGATCGTCCGCTCTGCCCTCGCCCGCAAGGAAAGCCGGGGGCTGCACTATACGCTCGACTATCCTAAACTCCTGCCCGAAGCGCGCGATACCGTGCTGGTGCCGTGATTGCCGAAAGGCCGCTCCCTTGCGGAAGCGGCCTGCCGTGCCGGTGGGGGTCCCGGCACTGTCGGGAGACGAGAAGGTAGGGTTAGCGGTCGCGCTGGCTTCCGCCCTTGTCACCGCTCTGGCCGCTGCGTTGTGCGCCGCCGCCCTGGCCTGACTGGCCTTGCCGGGTGTTGCCAGCCTGCTGGCCGCCACCCTGGCGCTGACCGCCCTGCTTACCGCCCTGGTTCTGGCCATGGTTCTGGCCATGGTTCTGGCCATGGTTCTGGTTTGCCATTGTACTATCCTTTCCACGTACCCCGCCGTTGCTGCGGGATGCCAGACTAACCGGGGGGGCGGTTCATCGTTCCGGGTGTAACGGCAGACAGGGGCTGGCGCGGGACCAAAAAATCGGCACTATAGCGTACAGAAACGGCGGAAAACCGCCATTCCAGACCATAGAACAGGACCTTGAAGGGGAGCAGCATGCCACAAGTGAAAGCCAACGGGGTGACCCTTGAAGTCGAGCGTTATGGCGATCCGGCCAACCCGCCGCTCCTCCTGATCATGGGGCTGGGCGCGCAGCTGACGCTTTGGCCGATCGAGCTGGTCGAAGCGCTGGTGGCGCGGGGCTATCACGTGATCCGCTATGACAACCGCGATATCGGGCTTTCGACGAAGTTTACCGAACACGGCGTGCCGAATGTCCGCAAGGTCCTGCTGATGCGGCTATTCGGGCTGCGGCCCAAGCTGCCCTACCGGTTGACCGACATGGCCGCCGATGCGGTTGGGCTGCTTGATGCGCTGGGGATCGACAAGGCCCACATCGTCGGTGCCTCGATGGGCGGGATGATCGCGCAGCTGGTCGCGGCCACCTATCCGGAGCGGACGCTCTCGCTCACTTCGATCATGTCGACCACCGGCAACCGCCGCGTACCGCCGGCCAAGCCCGAGGCCTTCAAGGCGCTGACTACCCCGCCGCCGGCCAATGCCACGCTCGACCAGATCATCCCCCACGTAACCCGCATTGCCCGGGCGATCGGCAGCCCGGCCTATCCGTCACCGGAAGACCGGCTGGTCGAACGGATTACCCGCGATTTCGAGCGCAGCTTCCATCCCACCGGCTCCGCCCGCCAGCTGGCCGCGATCATCGACGATGGCTGCCGCCGTTCGCGGCTGAAAAATGTCACGGCACCGGCGCTGGTGATCCACGGCGCCGACGATCCGCTCGTCCGGGTTGAGGGCGGCCGCGATACGGCAGCGCACATCGCCGGCGCCAGACTCCTCGAGATCCCCGGCATGGGCCACGACCTGCCGCTTGAGCTGGTTGAGGAAGTGGCTGACGCGATCGCCGGAGTGGCCCGTCCGGCCTGATCAGCCGGGCCCTGCCGGGCCAAGCCGCGCTGCCACCGCCGCTTCCATCCCGGGGCGGTTCGCGATGCTGGCGTAGAGCGCCTGCGCGGTCGCCTGGTTGCCCAGCGCGGTCTCAACATCGCCTTCCAGCAGCGTAGCTGCGGGAACGTCGCGCTTGAATTGCGCGGGCATGGCCTGCAGCGTGGCCCGCGCCTGGGGCCAGCGCTTGGTCGCTGCTGCCAGCCGCGCGGCGGTAAACTGGAGCAGCGGGAAACCGGGATAGCGCGCCAGCGCGGGCTTGAGCGCCTGCTCGGCCTCGGGCAGGCGGCCCAGATCGATCAGCAGCCCGACAACATTGGCGGATGGCACGGCAAAATCGGGATAGGCTCTGGCGGCCAGGCCATAGGATGCCAAGGCCCCTTCCAGATCACCCGCCGCGATCCGGCCTTCGCCCTGCAGCAGCAGCGCCTCGTAATGCTGGGGGTCCGCTGCCAGAGCGACTGCAACATATTCGCTGGCCGCCTCACGATTGCCTTGCATCGCCAGCAGGCGGCCGGCCCGGGCGTTGAGGTCGGGTGATCGTGGGTAGCGGGCGAGGGCGGTCATCACCTCTTCCTGCGCGCGGTCGTTGTCACCCTGCTCCATTGCGGCCCAGACCGTCAGCCAGGCCCGGGCGGCGCCTTCCGCTTCTGCCGGTTCGGCCTGCTCAAGAAAGTCCTGAGCGGACCGCGACTTGCCTTGCAGGATCAGCGATCTGGCCCGCAGTGTCACCCATTCCGGGTTGGTTCCGGCCAGGCTCCGCCATTCGTCGAGATAGCGCTCGGCCGCATAGCCATCGCCGAAGTCCAGCTCCAGCTTGGCGAGACGGCGCACCAGTTCAAGCGAGCCGCCATCGTGCTTGCGCAGGGCCAACAGGGCGTCGCGGGCCTGGCTGTAGCGATGCTGGGCCAGTGCCTGATCCACATCGGCAAGGCGGGCTGGCGGTGCGGAACCGCAGCCGCCGAGCACGGCAAGGGCCAGCAGCACTGGCAGGGAGGATTTCCAGATCATGGCCCGCAGCCTTACCGGCAATAGGTTAGCAGGCGGTTGCGAGCATAAGAAAAGGGGGGCGATTGCCCCCCTTTTCCGCGTTTCCGTCTGTGCCGGTGGCGCTATTGCTTGGGCTTTTGCTTCTTGCCGAGGCGCTTGCGCCGCCCCCAGGCAGCAGCCACTGCGCCCAGGCCGAACAGTCCGGCCATGCCCGGTTCGGGAACCGGTGTGCCGCCGCCATAGGATGAGCTGCCGCCGCTGCTGGTCGAACCGCCGCTGGAACTGTTCGTGGTGGTCGACCCGCCCGAGGTTGACGTGGTCGAACCGCCGCTCGAGGTGGTCATGCCGCCGCCTGAGGTGGACCCGGTTGAGGTCGTGGTTGTCCCGCCCGAAGACGAGGTAGTCGACCCGCCACTCGAAGTGGTCATGCCGCCCGAGGTCGTGCCCGATCCCCCCGAGCTCGAGCTGCCGTAGCCGCCGGTGCTGGAGCTGCCATAGCCGCCACTGCTCGATCCGCCTGAGCTGCTCTTCTTCGAATCGCTGCCCGAGGACGAGCCATAGCCACCGCTGCTGCTCACACCGGAGCCGCCCTTCTTGGAGCCCTTCTTGGAATCGCCGCCAGACGAGGAGCCGTAACCACCGCTGGACGAGGGATAGTAGCCGCCACTGCTGACGTCAGAGCCGCCCTTTTTCGAACCCTTCTTGGAGTCTTCATCCGGGCGTGAGCCATAGCCGCCGGTCGATGAGGGGTAATAGCCACCGGTTGACGACGGATAATAGCCGCCGCTCGAGCCCGACGATCCCTTCTTCGAGCCCTTCTTGGAATCGCCGCCGGTCGAGGTGTAGTAATCATCGCCGCCCGAGCCGGATGAGGCGCCCTTCTTCGAGCTCTTCTTGGAATCGCTACCCGACGAGGAATAATACCCGCCGCTGCTCGATCCCGACGAGGTGCCCTTCTTCGAACCCTTCTTGGAATCGCCGCCTGACGAGGAGTAGTACCCGCCG
>CAYPTU010000003.1:2500-260038 GCA_964413885.1 uncultured Novosphingobium sp. | reverse complement strand
GCCCTTCTTCGAACCCTTCTTGGAATCGCCGCCTGACGAGGAGTAGTACCCGCCGCTGCTCGATCCCGACGAAGCACCCTTCTTCGAGCCCTTCTTGGAATCGTCGCCCGATGATGAGCCATAGCCACCGCTGCTCGATCCGTAATAGCCGCCGCTGGACGAGCCCGATGAGGTGCCCTTCTTCGAGCCGCTCTTCGAACCGAGCCGCTGCGTTGCCACGCTATCGCCATCAATCACGGCGCTGAGCCCGGCCACCCGGCCAAAATCATTCATCGCCACCCCTGTGCCTGCCCGGGGCTGCTCGACGGCGTGAGCGGGTACTTCCAGGCCGCTGACACTCATGGCCAGGGCAACGCCAAGGAACGACGCTTCCTTCAGCTTCATCTTTTTCATGTGACGCGACCTCCAGATGACCCCGCAACTTGGGGCTAACTTCAATGACTTGGGCGGACTGACTTAGATTGTGGAATTCGCCAACCGCTGAAAATTGGCTGTCTCAAAGCGGGGCGGGCCGGGCGGTTGAGTGTTAATGGCGATCAGGCGGCGATCCGCTTGGCAAAGCGGAACAGATCGCGGTGCTGATCCGGCACATTGCGCCATTCGCTGTCGGATATGCCCATCGCGGCGTGGGATTCAAATGCCAGCGTGTCGTGGAACCAGGGCATCGTATAGGTGAAATAGAGCAGCGGGCGCCCGTGCGCGGCCCGGCACGGCATCCCGCCGTGATAGGTGCGATAGTCAAACACCAGGGCGCTGCCGGCCTTGGTGTAGAAGATGTGCGGATCGCCTTCCCAGTTGGCATCGCGGGCCGACATATGGGTGCCTTCCCACAGCTGTGTCCCGCCGGCCTCTTCATCAAGATCGATCAGCGGGATCAGGATGGTCGAGGCATAGCAGGGGACATTGGCATTGCCGGCATCGCTGTGGAACAGCAGCGGGTGCTCGCGGTGCACGTGCTGCATCCGGGCGCCCTCGTATGTCGTGACCGATCCGAAGGCGTGCAGCACCGGTTTCTCGCCCATTACCCGGGTCATCACCTCAAGCAGGGTCGGATTGGCATAGACGCTGGGATTGTCGAACGGCTGCTGCAGCCGGATCGGTACGGTAAAGCGTTTGTCACCCACATTGTTGGGCTTGCCCAGGTCCGATGCGTGCCAGTCGCGCACCCGTTCGGGCAGGGCTTCGCGCAGTTCGGCCACCACATCGGGGTGGATCAGGTCCTCGATCAACACCACCCCGCGATCGGCCAGCAGGTCGGCAGCCTTGGCCGCGACCTCGCCATCCTTGTTGGTCAGGGTCAGGTGGGCATAGCTAGTGGCCGGACCGGTCGCGGCTGATTGCGGCGCCGGATCGAACTTGTCTGCGATCATCCGCAGTGCGGGGGCAAACTGGGGATCAAGTGCCACGACCTCGCGCACGATCGCCTCGGCCTTGTCCGCGTCGCCCAGATTGTAAAGCGCCAGACCCTTGGCAAAGAGCCGGCGCGGGTTGGTGCCAAATTCGTGCAGGGCGTGGTCAATCAGCTGCAAGGCCTGAATGTTGTAGCCCAGCCGCATGAACATTTCCGCGATTCCGCTGTCGAAATAGACTTCGGAACCATCGGGGAAATAGGCCCGGAAGGCTTCCATGTAGGTTTCATAGATCTGGGCCCGGTCAATCTGCTCTTCGCCCTGCTCGATATTGTAAAGCAGATGCGGGATGCAGGCAGCGGCCACATCGGGATCAAACTTGGCAAAGCGGATCAGGGCCATGGCCTGCCGGATCGACATGTCCCTGACCGTGCCTTCGACCAGATCGATGATCTCGTGCGCGTCGTAGGGATTGAAATCCTTGAGCAAGGCCTGCGCGGTCTCATGCGTGCGGGGCAGCGCAAGATGCTGCCACTGTCGTTTGCCGGGCAGGGAAAACAGGCTGCAGCTGAAATTGATATCCTTGTGCCGCTGCGAATGCATGGCACCACCATGTCCGCCGAACAGTTCGCCAAAGATGTGCAGGTTGGTGTGGTGCGCGAAATAGGTGTTGAAGATCATCGGGCTGGCCAGCGTGAACTCGGCCGGATCGGAATAGGCCAGATCGCCCACCAGCAAGAGCAGCGGCGTATCGCGCTCCAGGAACTTCTCGATGAATTCGAAGCAGATCTGCGGGACCACAACGTGAAAATCGCCGGGGCGTTCGGCATAGCGGCGCAGGGTGGCATCGATGATCGGATGGCCGGTCGGGTCCCCCTTGATCGGCCGGCTTTCGAACCGCTCGGTCACGCTTTCAAATGTGGTAATCGGCCGCTTCAGAAAGCCGTGGGTGGTTGACTGTGTCTCAACATAGACCTGCTCGATCTGGTGATCGCGAATTCGCACCAGGTTGGATGCGATCGAATCAAACAGGTAGTTGGCGATGATGATCACCGGTCGGTCGGCAAGGTCGGCCGGCTTGAGGTCGCCCGCTTCGGTGCGGATCACCGGGTCGGGCTCGATCAGCAGCTGGGCAAGTTCCAGCACACCGCTTTCCAGCAGGGGGGCAAAGCGATCCTTCTGCTTCCAGCCCGCAATGTTCTTGGTGGCGCCGTCGGTCAGCAGATAGGTGAACTGCGGGCATTCTTCGCCATCGGGGAAGTGGTAATTGAGCAGCCGGTTGAGGAACTGCCAGGCAAACCGGCCGCTGCCACCGCCCAGTTCGATGATCAGCGGCGGCTTGCTGTTGCCCTCTGCGGCCAGTTCCTTGAAGAAGGTGGCGACGATGGCGGCGTAGGTGTCCGCACAAAAGGCGTTCGACGTGCTGCGCTGGGGGACAATCTTGTTCGACCAGGCTTCCGGTCCGGCCTCGGCGTAAAAGCGGTGCAACAGCGACCAGATGATCGATTGGTCGAAACGGGTCATCTTCTGAAGAACGGGCATCCGCTAGATCCTTGGGCTCACAACGCCATTCGGGCAGGGCCGGGCGTCAGAAATCAGGGATGGGCCTAGCGGCCAAAGGTAAAGTTTTGGCAAAGCACGATTATTGTGGCGGGGCGCAAAGGGGCGGGCGGGCCGGCGCGGTAGCGGCCCGGATCACCGCCAGGCTGGGGCCGGTCACCGGGCTGGAGCGGCACCGCGCGCAAGTTCATTGCCGGGTCTGATTCTATCCTTAGTCAAGCGGCCGAGCCCCCTCTCCACGGACAAAAATTTTTTCACAGATTCACTTTGACTCTTGCGTGGTGCGCCAGTGCCGGATTTCCCGCGCGTCGCTGCACTGCGCAACCGGCTTACCCCCAGGAAAGCGCCTGAGCCGAACATGAACAGGTGATTTACCCTCTTGCGCGTGATTCGGGATCGGGCACTATAGGTTGTGGTCCGGCACTTGGGGGGACCTCTAGACCTAGATTTGGCCGCAAACGTGCGATTAGCGCGAACAGGGCCGGATTCGGTCATCATAGGGGCGGCCCAAGGGTTGGAAACGGACAGTGCTGGGGACAGAACGGGGATAAGTTTTTCCCCCTTTGTTCACCCGCTCTGATAGGATCGCGGCCTGGCTGTCGATTCGAACGAATGTGGAACATTGCGCGGTCCGGAACTGGTCCGGGAAACCGCGCGGGGCAGGTAACAGGTTTACGAGGGGCAGCACGTGGAATTCAGGTCCGGGGACGAGCCGACAATGGGCGAGCTTGATGCAATTGCGGCGGCAGACGCGCCGGTGAAGACGAAGAAGAAGGAGGCGGGCCAGGACCCGGCGGTAAGCATGGCAGACAAGGCTGATCTCGGTTCCGAAGCGCTGGTGGCCCAGGCCGCCGCCGAAGCCATGGTCAAGGCCGTGGCTGCCCCGAAGCATGAGGATTCCAAGTCGGTCCAGCCGCGCCGCTTCACGATCGAGGTCGATCACGCCCGCGATGCCCTGCTGACCGATTTCGGCAAGGAAACCCTGGATGACCGCTATCTGCTGCCGGGTGAGCGCTATCAGGACCTGTTCGCCCGCGTCGCCGATGCCTATGCCGATGACCAGGATCATGCCCAGCGGCTGTACGACTATGTCTCGAAGCTGTGGTTCATGCCGGCTACCCCGGTTCTCTCGAACGGCGGTACCGGCCGCGGCCTACCGATCTCGTGCTACCTCAACTCGGTGTCGGACAGCCTGGAAGGTATCGTTGGCACCTGGAACGAGAACGTCTGGCTCGCCTCGCGCGGCGGCGGCATCGGCACCTACTGGGGCCAGGTCCGCGGGATTGGCGAACCGGTCGGCCTGAACGGCAAGACCAGCGGGATCATTCCCTTCGTCCGCGTGATGGACAGCCTGACCCTGGCGATTTCGCAGGGTTCGCTGCGCCGCGGTTCGGCCGCCTGCTATCTCGACGTCTCGCACCCCGAAATCGAGGAGTTCCTCGAAATCCGCAAGCCTTCGGGGGACTTCAACCGCAAGGCGCTCAACCTGCACCACGGCGTGCTGCTGACCGACGAATTCATGGAAGCCGTCCGCGATGGCGCCGAATTCAACCTGCGTTCGCCCAAGGACGGTTCGGTGCGCGGCACGGTCGATGCCCGCAGCCTGTTCCAGAAGCTGGTCGAAACCCGCCTCGCCACGGGTGAACCCTACATCGTCTTCTCGGACACCGTGAACCGGATGATGCCGAAGCATCACCGCGATCTGGGGCTCAAGGTCTCGACCTCGAACCTCTGCTCGGAAATCACCCTGCCGACCGGCGTTGACCACCTCGGCAACGATCGCACCGCGGTCTGCTGCCTCTCCTCGCTCAACCTCGAAACCTGGGATGAGTGGAACAAGGACGAGCGCTTCATCGAGGACGTGCTGCGCTTCCTCGACAACGTGCTGCAGGACTATATCGACCGCGCGCCGGACGAGATGGCCCGCGCCAAGTATTCCGCCGCGCGCGAACGTTCGGTCGGCATGGGCGTGATGGGCTTCCACTCGTTCCTGCAGCAGAAGGGCATCGGCTTCGAAAGCGCGATGGCCAAGGCGCTCAACCTCAAGATGTTCAAGCACATCGCCGCCAAGGCGGACGAGGCTTCGCTGCTGCTGGCCCAGGAACGGGGCGCCTGCCCCGATGCCGCCGACATGGGCGTGATGCAGCGCTTCAGCTGCAAGATGGCGATCGCGCCGACCGCGTCGATCTCGATCATCTGCGGCGGCACCTCGGCCTGCATCGAACCGATCCCGGCCAACATCTACACCCACAAGACCCTGTCGGGCTCCTTCGTGGTCAAGAACCCCTATCTCGAAAAGCTGTTGGCTTCGAAGAGCAAGGATTCGACCAACGTCTGGAACTCGATCCTCGAGCGTGGCGGTTCGGTCCAGCACCTCGATTTCCTCAGCCCCGAGGAAAAGGCCGTCTACAAGACCAGCTTCGAAATCGACCAGCGCTGGCTGCTTGAATTCGCGGCCGATCGCACGCCCTACATCGATCAGGCGCAGAGCCTGAACCTCTACATCCCGGCCGATGTCGAGAAGTGGGATCTGATGCAGCTGCACTTCCAGGCCTGGGAAAAGGGCATCAAGTCGCTCTACTACCTGCGCTCGAAGTCGGTGCAGCGCGCGGGCTTTGCCGGCGGGGTAGAGGCGGACAACACCGCCAACGCCCCAGTGATGGAGCTGAGCGCGGGCGAGCAGACTGACTACGAGGAATGCCTCGCGTGCCAGTAGTCGGAGCCTGAATGGATATCGGCCGCCTCGTGCTGGCTGGGGCCGGGGGCCTGGCGGTGATCGCCGGGCTCTTTGTCCTGACCCGGTCGGCACCTGGCGAGGCGGCCCTGTATGCCCGGCGGATTGCCGGGACCATGCTCCTCGCTTTCGGCCTTGCCACCCTGCTGCTGACCGCGCTGCTCACCCGCGCGCAGCTGCAGCCCTGATCGTCACCGGATTGATCCCGATACAAGCTGCGACACGACAATGACTTGCGCTCCCTCCCCAAACCCGCTTTCG
The DNA here is from genome assembly GCA_964413885.1 of uncultured Novosphingobium sp. GTDB lineage: Bacteria > Pseudomonadota > Alphaproteobacteria > Sphingomonadales > Sphingomonadaceae > Novosphingobium. Next base: position 254,134 of record CAYPTU010000003.1, on the reverse strand, counting down.
GATGCGTCTCCAACGCAACCGATGGGGTTTGATCATGCGCAAGTGGCACCGCTGGCTGGCGGTATTTTTCGGAGTGTTCCTGTTCTTCATCGCGACGACCGGGGTGATGAGCCAGTTTGCGGACCTGAAGGCCGAGGGCGAGAAGCCCGCCGCTTCAGCCGTCCCGGCGGGCTTTGTCTGCCCGGAAACGATGACCTGTCGTCCGAAGCCAGCCAAGGACAGCGCGCGCGCCCTGGTGGGCTATCTGCATCACCTGCATTCGGGCGAGGAATTTGGCCCCTTCGGCACCGTCATCTCGATCCTCTCGGGGCTGGCGATGATGTTTTTCAGCCTGTCGGGTCTGTGGCTCTACGTGGCCATGTGGCGCAATCGCAAGGAACGGGCGCTCAAGCCAGGCTGGTTCTGGAAGTAACGCACGGGAATGGCGCCGCGCCCGTGCAGGGAGCGGCGCCATCCCGTCACGGTCCTCCGTCAGGAGCCGTTGCTGCCAAACGCGCTTCCGCCGGATTGATCCTGCCCGGCCGCGTCATCGCCAACCTTGCGGATCAGCTCGTCATCGGGCTCAAACTCGACGCTGCCCTCGTCGCCCTCGTCCGCGTCCTCGCCCTCGCCCATATCCTCGTCTTCGTCGTCCTCGCTGAGGCCGCCATTACCGCTGCCGCCGCCATTCATGGGCGACTGCCCGTTCGCCAGCGGGGGCTCCTGCCCCTGCGCCGTCCAGCGGCCGTCCGGGGTGGACGCGGTTCCCGTCACATTGCGCGAATCGTTGGGTTCGAATTCACCGGGCATCGTTGCTCTCCTGGGTCCGGAGCCGGCGCGAAAGGCGCCGCTCCTCAGGGGTCACAACGCCGCCGCCTCCGCCCTGTTCCGGCCGTTGCGACGAGCCGCCGTTTTCCCCAGCCGCAGCGGGCCCTGGCCCTTCGCGCTGGCGCCGTTCATCCCTATATTTCCCATTCGCCCGCAGGAGTCTGATCGATGTCCCTTCTTGAAGCCCGCAAGACCTACAAGCCCTTCGAATATCCCTGGGCCTATGAGTTCTGGAAGCGGCAGCAGCAGATCCACTGGATGCCGGAAGAAGTGCCGCTCGGCGAAGACTGCCGCGATTGGGCACAGAAGATTTCCGAATCAGAGCGTAACCTGCTGACGCAGATCTTTCGCTTCTTCACCCAGGCCGACGTCGAGGTGCAGGATTGCTACCACGAAAAGTACGCCCGCGTGTTCAAGCCGACCGAGGTGAAGATGATGCTGGCCGCCTTCTCCAACATGGAGACGGTCCACATCGCCGCCTATTCGCACCTGCTTGACACCATCGGCATGCCAGAGGCGGAATACGGCATGTTCCTCGAATATGAGGAAATGAAGGCCAAGCACGATTACCTGCACACCTTCGGGGTGGACACGGATGAGGATATCGCCCGCACCCTGGCGATGTTCGGCGGCTTCACCGAAGGGCTCCAGCTCTTCGCTTCCTTCGCCATGCTGATGAATTTCCCGCGCTTCAACAAGATGAAGGGCATGGGCCAGATCGTCTCCTGGTCGGTGCGCGATGAAAGCCTGCACTGCGAAGGCATCGTGAAGCTGTTCCACGCCTTCACCAAGGAACGCGGCTGCCTGACCAAGGCGGTCAAGGAAGACATCATCGATTGCTGCCAGAAGACCGTGCGGCTGGAAGATGCCTTCATCGACCTGGCCTTCGAACAGGGCCCGGTTCCGGGGATGAGCCCGAAGGAAATCAAGCGCTACATCCGCTACATCGCGGACTGGCGCCTGGGCCAGCTCGGCCTGCCGGCGATCTACATGGTGGAAGACCACCCGCTGCCCTGGCTCGCCCCGCTGCTCAACGGCGTGGAGCACGCCAACTTCTTCGAAACCCGCGCGACGGAATATTCGAAGGGCGCCACCAAGGGCGATTGGCAGCAGGTCTGGTCAAACTTCGACAGCCGCCGCAACGCCAAGACCGTGGGCGAAGCAGCCAACGAAGTGGACGCGAACGAGCCGGACATGTTCGGCGCGGAGGGCGTCGCGGCGGAATAATTTTAGGCAAAGCGTCTTTGAGTGCCCCGTCATCACCAGATGGCGGGGCATTTTCTGTTCGAGACCCCGGGAATTACGGTGACAGTGCACTAAACTCCAAGCTTGCCACACCCCTCATAATCTCGCTCGAAGCCATGAAGATGCCGCGCCTGTGGGGCGCTCGCTTTATGCTCGGCACACCGTCTTCGCGCCTTTGCGTCTTCGCGTGATTAACTCCTGCGCGACGCTTCAGCCGGCAAGGCTTTGCCAAGATTGGTCCACGCGAAGACGCGAAGACGCAAAGAGGCTCAGTTTGGACGCCAGCTTGCGCGCTATCACTAGCCGGATTGGGATAAAGCCTGCGGCGCAGTCATGCTCCCAGCGCCTGCCCCACCATTTTCCTACACCCGCGCCGCCTGCTAAAACCGCAGCCGCTCTTTCCCATCGTCGATCCCCCCGCGCGCCCACTGGACTCTTTTCTTTTTTCGGTGCGCCGCAACCCCCGGTTTTGCCCCGCAAAGCCGCAGGAAACTGTGGCTGCAGGGCTGTTGGGATAAGCGGACTCAGTGTCAACTGTGTCAACTTCAGCGTCACGCTGCCGCGCTGGCCGGAAAGCCTTGCACATCAATCCGCGAACTTTGATCCCGATCACAGACTCGCGGCCCGCTCTGGGTCATCATGCCAGCATCAAATCGCAGGAGGCTCCGATGATCCGCGCTCGCCTGATGTCCCTGACTGCCGCCGCATCCGCCGCCGCCTTGCTCGCGCTGGCCGGGTGCAGCAAGCCGGCCGAGCAGCAGGCCGCTTCCAGTGAACCGACCGCGCCGAGCAGTGAATGGGTGGCAGAGAACCCCACCGAACCTGCCGTCCCGGTCAATCTTCCGAACACCGTCGCCACCAGGACGGGTGACGCGGCTCAGCAAGCCAGCCCTGCAACCGCAGCAGCGACCCCTGCGGCCCGGTAGGAGCTGGCGGGCGGGCCGGTGGACCCCAAACCACCGGCCCGCTGCCCCCGGCCTTTGCTTGCGCCGGAACCTTTTCCCCGGGTGGCCAGATTGCCCCCCCTCTGCCACCCGGGGAAGAGGAGTATTCCATGATCAAGCCCGCCATCGTTCTTGCCCTGCCGCTGCTCGCGCTGGCTGCCTGCAACAATTCGCGTGACGAAGATGATCTGGCCGCCCGGCCCACCGCCGATGTCACCGCCAGCGATATCGCCACCGGCGCCGCCACCATGATCCCGCCAGTCGGTAATCCCAATTCGCCCGCCAATCAGACCCAGACCGGCCCGGCCACCACCAAGGCCCCCACCGACGCCGGGCGCGGCGGGGTCAATCGCTCCACCGGCACTAACGGCTCGGGCGCCAACCGCCCCAACGCCGGGGCCACCAGCGAGGCTATCCGCAAGGAATAGCACCGGCTAGGGCGGGGCCATGCTGCCTTCGCCCGACCATTTGCTGATTGCCCTGGCCGCGCTCAACGCCCTCACCTTTGCCGCGTTCGGCATCGACAAGGCCCGGGCAGTCGACGGCGCCCGGCGCACCGCAGAGGCGCGGCTGCTCTGGCTCGCCGCGCTGGGCGGCACGCCCGCGGCCTATGCGGCGCGCGCGCTGTTCCGCCACAAGACCCGCAAGCAGCCGTTCTCGTGCCGGCTCCACACCATCGCCGGGCTGCAGGTGCTGGCGCTGGTGGGCTTCGGCCTGATGCGCTAGGGGCGGGTGATGGATAGCCCGCTGCCCGCCACCGCCTTCAAGGTCCTCACCGCGCCGCAGTGGGCGCAGTTCGAGGCCGATGGCCTGTTCCACGGCGCCCCGGTCGACCTGGCCGATGGCTACATCCACCTCTCGGCGCTGGACCAGCTGCAGGGTACGCTCGACAAGCATTTCGTCGGCCAAGCGGACCTGGTCGTGGCCGAGGTGGACCTTAATGCGCTGGGCGATGCCATTCGCTGGGAAGTCTCCCGCGGCGGCGCCCTCTTCCCGCACTGCTACGCCCCGCTACCCCTGTCCGCCGTACTGCGGGTGGAGCGTCGCTAGCGGTCAAGCACTCTTGCCGCGGAGGCGGCGCAGGCTACACTGGCCACGGGTCATCCAAAGGAGCTTCTGCAATGTCCTATGCCGTCTGGATTGCCCTCGCCGTCGTGCTGATCGCCATCGGCCCGGCGCTGGTCCGCAACATGCGCGGCGCCAACAAGCGTGGCAGCAGCACCGATGCCGGCACCACGCCTGACAGCTCAGCCGATCGTCATGGCGATGACGCGACCGATGGTGATGGCGGCAGCGCCGACTAGCCTGCCTTGCGCAGCGGCTCGGCCACGGGTGCGGCGGGCTGGTCCAGCCAGATGCCGCGGGTGTCATAGACCAGCTTGCCGGCGCGTTCTGCTAGCGGCACGGCGCGGAACTGGTCATGGTCAACCAGCACCAGCAGGATCCCGGCCTGCTCCAGTGCGGTATCCAGGTCGATCAGTTCGGCCCCGGTCCCGGTGAACTCACGCGGCAGCTCGGCCGCATAGGGTTCAACCACGCTGATGCGGCTGCCGAACTTGCGGGCCAGAGTGGCTGCCACCAGCCGCGCCGGGCTTTCGCGGAAGTCATCGATGTTGGCCTTGAAGGCCAGGCCCAGGCAGGCGACGCGGGCCGCCGGGTGCGCGGTGATCAAAGCCTCGGCGCGGGCGATCACATGGTGGATCTTGCCATCGTTGACCCCGCGCGCGGTGCGGATCAGCGGGGTATGTTCGGGTGCGCCGTGGACGATGAACCAGGGGTCGACTGCGATGCAGTGGCCGCCCACGCCGGGACCCGGCTGCAGGATGTTGACCCGCGGGTGCCGGTTGGCGAGGCGGATCACGTCCCACACGTCGAGCCCCATCCGGTCGGCCACGATCGACAGCTCGTTGGCGAAGGCGATGTTGACGTCGCGATAGGCGTTCTCGACCAGCTTGGTCATCTCGGCGCTGCGGCTGTCGGTGGTGACGCACTCGCCGCGCACGAACAGCTTGTAGAAGGCCAGCGCCTTGCGCGCACAGCGCGGGGTGATGCCGCCGATCGAGCGGTCGTTGCCGGCCAGCTCTTCCAGGATCCGGCCCGGCAGTACCCGTTCGGGGCAATAGGCGATCGAGAGGTCCGGGATGTCGGTGGTGCGGCCCGGGCACTTCAGGTCAGGGCGTTGACGGGCGATCAGGTCGCGCAGCGCCTCGGTCGTGCCGACGGGCGAGGTGGATTCAAGGATCACTGTGTCGCCGGGCTTGAGGACCCGGGCGACAGCTTCGCCGGCAGCGAGGACATGGGAGACGTCTGGCGCGTGATTGGCATCGAAGGGGGTGGGGACGGCGATGATGAACACGTCGGCCGGGGCGACTTCGGCGGAGGCCTTGAGCAGACCGCGGGCGACGACGCCGTGAACCAGACCGTCGAGGTCAACCTCCTCGATATGGATTGCGCCGCGGTTGATCGTTTCGACCACCTGGGGTGACAGGTCGACGCCGTGGACCCGGCATCCCGCGCGCGCGACAATCGCGGCGGTGGGCAGGCCGATATAGCCCAGCCCGACTATGCAGACGTCAGGCTTGCTGTCTGACTTCATTCCCGATCAGCTCCACGATACGGCGCGCCGCTTGCCCGTCCCCAAAGGGATTGTGGGCCCTCGCCATGGCTTCGTAAGCCGCCTTATCGTCGAGAAGATTGAACAATTCGGTAACGATACGAGTGACATCGGTGCCAACCAGCTTGGCGGTGCCAGCCGCCACGCCCTCGGGCCGTTCGGTCGTTTCGCGCATCACGAGCACGGGCTTGCCCAGCGCCGGCGCCTCTTCCTGCACGCCGCCGCTGTCGGTCAGCATGATCTCGGCGATCGAGAGCAGGCGGACGAAGTGCGGATAGTCCAGCGGCTCGATCAGCGCGACGTTCGATAGCTGCCCCAGCGCCCGGTTCATCACTGCGCGGACATTGGGGTTGAGGTGGACCGGGAAGATCACCGCCACATCCTGCCGCGCCGCGATCCGCCGGATTGCCTCGGCGATATTGGCCATGCCATTGCCAAAGTTCTCGCGCCGGTGACTGGTCACGCCGATGATCCGGCGGCCGGCGAACAGCGTTTCCAGATCTGTCAGCCCTTCCGCCAGCGCGGGCTTGGCGACGATCTGCGTCTGCACCCATTTCAGCGCATCGATCACGGTGTTCCCCGTCACATGGACCCGCGCCGGTTCGATCTGCTCGGCCCGCAGCGCCGCGGCGGAGACTTCGGTCGGCGCGAAGTGCAGGCTGGCGATGCTGCCAATGATCTTGCGGTTCACCTCTTCGGGCCAGGGATGATAGATATCGCCCGAGCGCAGCCCCGCCTCGACATGGTCGACCGGGATCTGGCGATAATAGGCCGCCAGCGCCCCCGCCATCGCCGTCGCCGTATCGCCCTGCACGATCACCCGCGCGGGCCGTTCGGCATCCAGCACCCGGCCAATCTCGGTCAGCAGGATCGCGGTCAGGCTATCCAGCGTCTGGCCAGGCTGCATCAGGTTGAGATCGTGGTGGGGCACGATCCCGGCGATCTCCAGCACCTGGTCCAGCATCTGCCGGTGTTGCGCCGAAACGCAGACCACCGGCTGGAACCGCGGATCAGCCTCCAGCGCGCGGATCACGGGAAACAGCTTGATGGCTTCCGGGCGGGTGCCGAACACGATCAGGATCTTGGCGGGGGTGGTCATTCCCTGGCGATTAGCATGGTGGGGTTAACCATGAATAAAGTCGCTTGCGGAGCATTCTGGCAAAAAATCTCTGTTAAAACAGGATACTATGCTAACCCATTCAGGGAGCCAAGCCTTTGTCGCGCGACTGACGCTAAACGAGATGATCGCCCGGCTCCACGAAGGACCCTGCCGATGGACTTCACCCTTTATCCCTTGAAGGGAGTGGATGACATAGAGTTTGGCATGAATAGCGAGATGGTTGGGCGGCTAATGAATGGCCGTTTAACGATCGGCAACATACGCGCTGTCTCAGCAGACCACCCAACCTATGCCTATCCAGATGTTCCTGTATTTTTCTACTTTGATAGCGATGGACATCTGGACTCCATCGAATTCTGTAGGGGGTCAGAGATAGATCTGTATGGGGTCAATCTGTTCGATTTCACTGTCCCCAAGCGTTTGAGTTCATGCGGCGCATCGATCCTGATACTGTGATCGATGGCGGAGGCGCCATTTCGCACAAGTTCAGCCTGGCGATCTGGTGTCCGAACCTGGCCGATGAGGAGGATGAGGAGCCGGTTGAAACCGTGCTCATCGGTAAGCCGGGCTTCTTCGCGATGCTATATGGCCTGCCCGTGTCATACCGGTGATGGTGGGCGATCATATGAACCTTCGAGGCATACTGAACCTGGGGCTCTGCGCGCTGTTGAGTGCCAATGGTGGCATCGCCCAAGGCCAAGATATATCCCGACAATCACAGCGTTCCGCCGACCGGATCATTCCGTGCCTCGACATGGCCTGGCAATATAGCCGCGAGCAGATCAAATGCTTTTACGTCGATTCCGAAGAGCAATTCCGTTTGGCGACCCGGGCTTACGAGAGTGCACTAAAGAGGGCGACGCCAGCGCAGCGCAGGAAGCTGGCGGCTTCGCAGAAGGCGTGGATCAAGGCCAAAGAGCGCAGGTGTCATACATACCGGCTCTACGCACCCGAAGTGGCGGGTACTGACGAGACGGCCGAAATCTATGCCTGTCTGGGCGATGAAGGTGTGAACAGGATCGACTGGCTTGAGCGCCAGTATCGCAAGCAAAGATCGCACCACTGACGTCCCCGCACTGCCATCCGCAAGTCGTCGCTCGACAGCGACCCTCCGGAGCCGTTATCAAGGCCTTATGCGTATCCTGGTAACCGGCGCGGCCGGGTTCATTGGTTTTCATCTGGCGCGGGCGCTGGCGGCCCGCGGCGATGCCGTGATCGGGATCGACAACCTCAACGATTACTACGCGGTCAGCCTGAAGCAGGATCGGCTTGCGGCGCTGGCCGCAGAGGCGGGGGATCGCTTCACGTTCAATCAGGTCGATTTTGCCGACATGGCCGCGCTGGAAGCGGCGCTGGCGGGGCAGCAGGTTGACCGGGTGGTCCATTTGGGCGCCCAGGCCGGTGTGCGCTATTCGATCCAGAACCCCCACGCCTATGTCCAATCGAACCTGGTCGGCCATCTAAACCTGCTGGAATTTGCCCGGCATCGCCAGCTTGATCACCTGGTCTATGCCAGTTCCAGTTCGGTCTATGGCGGCAACACTAAACTGCCCTTCGCAGTGGAGGACCGGGCCGATCATCCGGTCTCGCTTTATGCCGCCACCAAGCGCGCGGATGAGCTGATCAGCGAAAGTTACGCGCACCTCTATCGCCTGCCGCAAACGGGGCTGCGCTTCTTTACCGTCTACGGGCCTTGGGGGCGGCCGGACATGATGCTGTGGCTCTTCACGCAGAAGATCCTAGCGGGGGAGCCGATCCCGGTTTTCAACGAGGGCGAGATGGCGCGCGACTTCACCTATATCGACGATATCATCGCCGGGGTTCTTGCCGCGCTCGATCATCCGCCGGCGGATGACGGGCAGGAAAAGGCCGGTGGCAGCACCAAGCCGCACCGGTTGTACAATATCGGTAACAGCCAGTCCGAACCGCTGATGAAGGTCGTCGGCCTGTTGGAGGAGGCTTGCGGGCGCAAGGCGGTGATCGATTTCCAGCCGATGCAGCCGGGCGACGTTCCCGCAACCTTTGCCGACATCACTGCGATCCAGCGTGACCTGGGTTATGCCCCCACCACCGATATTGCCGAAGGTGTCCCCAACTTTGTGCGCTGGTGCAGGGCCTATCACGGCCTCTGAGGGTTGAAGCCCGGGCGCGCTTCGGCAATCACCCTGCCATGGCGATTCTTTCCGACAAGTGGATCCGCAGCGAAGCCCAGCGCTCGGGCATGATCGAGCCCTTCGTTGAGCACCAGAAGCGCGATGGCTGCATCAGCTATGGCCTGTCCAGCTATGGCTATGACGCGCGGGTGGCGGACGAGTTCAAGATCTTCACCAATGTCCATTCGGCAGTGGTCGACCCGAAGAACTTCTCGGACAACAGCTTTGTCGATGTGAAGACCGATTGCTGCATCATCCCGCCGAACTCGTTCGCTCTGGCCCGCACGGTCGAATACTTTCGCATCCCGCGCGATGTGCTGGTGATCTGCCTGGGCAAGAGCACCTATGCCCGCTGCGGGATCATCGTGAACGTCACCCCGCTGGAACCGGAATGGGAAGGCCACGTGACGCTGGAGTTTTCGAACACCACGCCGCTGCCGGCCAAGATCTATGCCAACGAAGGCGCCTGCCAGTTCCTGTTCCTGCAAGGCGATCAGGCTTGCGAGACCAGCTATGCCGATCGCAGCGGCAAGTACATGGGCCAGCGCGGGGTAACCCTGCCCAAGCTTTAAGGCTACGCCGGGCGGCCCTGCCGTAGCGGCAGCCGAAAGCCGTTTTACAAGGCCGGAGAACTGTGGCCATTTGCCAGCCATACCGACCCGAGATTCGGGCCAATGGAGAGCATTATGACTGCCAAGGCAGACCGTCCCTTTGACATCGTGGTCTATGGCGCGACCGGCTATACCGGCCGCCTCGTCGCCGAATATCTGGCGCACCATTACCAGGGCAAGGGTCCGAAGTGGGCCATGGCCGGGCGTTCGGCCGACAAGCTGGCCGAGGTGCGCGACCTGATCGGTGCTCCGGCGGATACGCCGCTGGTGGTGGCCAATTCGGACGATCCGGCTTCGATGCAGGCGCTGGCCGAAAGCACCCGCGTGGTCGTTACCACGGTCGGCCCCTACCAACTTTATGGCGAACCGCTGCTCAAGGCCTGCGTCGCCGCCGGGACCGACTATGCCGACCTGTGCGGCGAACCGGGCTGGATGCGCGAGATGATCGACGCCTATCATGACCAGGCCAAGGCCAGCGGCGCGCGGATCGCCTTCTCATCCGGCTTCGATTCGATCCCGTTCGACTTGGGCGTGTTCATGCTCCAGCAGGAGGCCAAGGCCCGCTTTGGCAGCCCCGCGCCGCGCGTGAAGGGTCGTGTGCGGGCGATGCAGGGCACTTTCTCCGGCGGTACGGCGGCCAGCTTGACCGAAACGATGAAGTCCGTGGCCAGGAAGCCCAGCCTGATCCCGATCCTGCAAAGCCCGTTTGGCCTGACCCCGGGCTTTGAAGGGCCGAGCCAGCCGATGGGGCTGCTGCCCGAGTATGATGACAAGCTGGGCAAGTGGGCCGCGCCGTTCATCATGGCGACGATCAACACCAAGAACGTTCACCGCACCAATTTCCTGCTCGGCCACCCCTATGGCGCTGATTTCAAGTATGACGAGATGATGCTGACCAGTCCTGGCGAACTGGGCGAGAAGGCGGCACACGCGGTTGCCGAAATGCTCAAGAACCCGTTTGGAGCCAAGCCGCCCAAGCCGGGCGAAGGGCCGACGCCGGAAGAGCGCCAGAACGGCTTTTATGATGTGCTGTTCGTGGGCGAATGGCCCGATGGCCAGGAACTGCGCTATGGCGTGAAGGGCCGTTACGATCCGGGCTATGGCTCGACCAGCCGGATGATCACCGAGACCGGGATCGCGTTGCTCGATTGCAAGGCAGCGGGCGGTGTTGCCACTCCGGGTGCGCTGCTGGGCGAAGCGTTGGTCAAGCGCCTGCAGGATCATGCCGAGATCATCTTTGCGGTAGAGGAATGACCGAAACCCTGGCGCCGCTCCCCCCGGCGGAGAGCGAGTGGACCATCGGCTGGCGGATCGTGCTCGGCTGCGCGCTTGGTGCGGGGGCCGGGATCGTCCTGCTGTTCTTCACGTTCAACATGTTCGTCCTGCCCTTGTCACAGGAACTGGGTGTATCGCGGGGTGAGATCAGTTCGATCCAGGCCTTGATCGTCACCGGCGCGCTGGGGGCGGTGGTGATCGGATCAGCGGTCGACCGGTTCGGATTCAAGCCGATCTATCTTGGCTCTGCCGTGATCGTGATTGCGGGGATGGCCATTTCGGTCCTGTTCGCCTCGACCTTGCTGCACATGGCAATCACCATTGCGGTGCTCGGTTTCTTCGGGGTTGGAACGACGGCGCTGGTCTTGACCCGGCCAGTAAATGCTCACTTCCACAAGTACCGGGGGCGGGCGCTGGGGCTGATGGCAACCGGCGTGTCGATCTTTGCGATCATTGCCCCGCAGCTGCTTGAACCGATCATCGCCAATTACGGTTGGCGCGGCGGCTTTTTAGTGCTGGCTGGGTTCATGGCGTTGGTTGGCATTCCTGCCGTCTTGTTCGTCGTACCGGCTAGCGCCGACCGCGAACATCGCCGCGCGACCAGAGGCGATCGGGCGGACTTGTTGTTCCTGGTCACCGGTGACTTTTGGCTCATGGCAGCTAGCATTGCCTGCATGGGCCTTGCCACTGCGGGCTTTGTTGGCCAGCTCTCGCCGATCATTCAGGAAGAAGGATTTGATGCGACGACCGGGGCGCTCGCAGTCTCGGTCTTTGCAGCCGGGCAGTTCGTCGGGCGGCTTGGCGGCGGCTGGCTGCTCGATCACTTCCGGCCGCAGACAGTGGCGCTGATCTTCACCGTCATTCCGGGCAGCGGCTTCCTGCTGCTCTTGTTGACCGACCAGATGTACTGGGCGGCGATCCTTGCGGCCGCCATGATTGGTCTGCAGCAAGGGATCGAGCTTGACCTCTTTGCCTATTTCGTCGCCCGCCGCTTTCCGATCGCCCAGTACGGAACGATCTACGGCGCGCTGCATGGCTTCAGCTGGATCGGCAATGCCACCGGGATCATCGGGGTTGGCCTGCTGCATGATCGGCTGGGCAGCTACAGCCTGGCCCAGGGGATTGGTATGGCAGCGCTGACACTGGGTGCGGTGCTGGTCTGGGCGGTGCGCCTGCCGCCGTTACCTGCCGAGCAACCCCGCGCTGATTGAGCCATAGCTGGCCGCGTCCTCGGCCGATAGGCCAAGGCCGGTCAGCCCCAGCACCAGCATCTCTTCGAGCCGCCGGGCCGCTTCGGTACGGTCAATCTGACGCTCGATCGCGTTGGCCATCAACACCTGACACAGGCCAAGCCAGAACCGCACGCCGCTTTCGCGGGCTTCCTTGCGCAGTCGTCCGGTCGCAGAGGCCGCGTCCATGTCGGCCGTGACACCGGCGTTGAGCGGCTGGTCGCGCAGGGTTGAGTTGCTGGCATTGCGCAGCATGATCGCGGCCTTGCGCGGTTCATCCAACGCAAAGGCCAGCCCGGTGCGCATGCCCCCGGCCAACCGCGCCAGGGGATCGGCTACCTCGGCATTGGCGGCGCCGATCCGGCCTTCCAGTTCAGCGCGGATTTCGGCGCCGATGGCCTGCCCGAAGGCCGCCTTGTCGGCAAAGTGGTTGAAGAAGCTGCCCTTGGCCACCCCGGCGCGAGCGACGATTTCGTCAATCGCCAAGGCATCGATCGGACGCTGCGCCAGCAGTTCGAGCCCGGCATCAATCAGCGCACGATAGGTCCGCTGGGCGCGGGGGCTGACGGGAAGGGCAGTCATGGCGTGGGCCTACTTGACCGCCCGCCCCGCTGTCAATAACTTGACCAAATAGTCAAATAACGACTCGGGCGACCTTGCCCGGCGCGGGAGAGCTGGCGGCATGAGCGTGATCCGCATCGAAGATATCGCCCACGTGCGCTATGCCGCGCCGGATCTGGCGGCGATGCGCGCCTTCCTTGAAGATTTCGGGATGGACTGCTTTGAGCAGGGCGGTCGGCTTTATGGTCGCGGCTCCGATGGGCGGCCGTTCGTCCACGTTACCGAGCCTGGCGCGGCCCGCTTCCTGGCGGTTGGCTTGCGGGCCGAGAGCGTCGCTGATCTTGAAACGCTCGCCGCCAGCGCAGGGGTGGCGGTCGAGGATTCGAGTGAACCGGGTGGCGGCAAGATCGTCCGCCTGACCGACCCCGATGGTTATGGCGTTGAGGTGATTGCTGGGCAGGCCAAGGGCGAAGCGCAGCTGCGTTTTGCTGATCCGCCCCGCAATACGGTTGCAGCCAAGCCGCGCCAGCGTTCGACGGTGCGGGTTCCGGCAGGCCCCGCCCATGTTCGCCGGATTGGCCACGCCGTGCTGAAGGTGCGTGACTTCCGGACATCGGAGAAGTGGTACAAGGAACGCTTCGGCTTCATTACGTCTGACGAAGTCGAAGCGGCCGAGAACGTTCCGCTGGGTGCCTTCATGCGCTGTGACCGGGGTGACAAGCCAGCCGATCATCATACCCTGTTCCTGGCCCAGCTGCCTGGTGAACTGGGCATCCTTCACGCCGCCTTCGAAGTGGCTAACCTTGATGACCTGATGCTGGGCCACCAGCACCTGAAAGCGCGCAAGCGCGAGCAGGCGTGGGGCGTCGGCCGCCACATCATGGGCAGCCAAATCTTCGATTACTGGAAGGACCCCTTCGGCAACGAGCTGGAGCACTGGACCGACGGCGACTTGTTCACCGCGGCTGATCCACCACAGAAGCAGCCGATGAGCGCGCTGCTGGCGGTGCAGTGGGGCGCCCCGCATCCGATGTTTGCCGGGAAAATGCCGCCACCGCCCGGTCTCGTTTCATTCTTTATGGCCTTGCGCTTGCGCGTGCTGGGCCTGTTCCGCTCCAAGCCCAAGGATACCGCCGCATGAAGCTTTGCACCTATACCACCAATGGCCAGACCCGCACCGGGATCGTGGTGGGTGATACCGTGATCGACAGCGGCGTTCCCGGCACGATGATTGACCTGATCCGTGACTGGGATGCGCTGAAGTCGCAGCTGGAGGCCAAGGCTGCTGCCGGGGGCGGGGTGCCGCTTTCGTCGGTTAAGCTGGAGGCGCCGGTCCAGCGCCCCGGCAAGATCTTTGCCATCGGCCTCAACTATGCCGATCATATTGCGGAATCGAACATGGCGACGCCCGAACGGCAGGTTTGGTTCACCAAGGCCCAGACCTCGGTCAACGCGCCTTTCGATACGATCGAGATCGCCAAGGGCACCATGACCGCCGACTACGAGGTCGAGCTGGTGGCCGTGATTGGCAAGGGCGGCAAGCATATCAGTGAAGCCGATGCTGCCTCGGCGATCTTTGGCTACTGCGTTGGTAATGATGTGACCGAGCGGATGTGGCAGCACGCCGGGCCGCAATGGTCATTGGGCAAGAGCTTCGATACCCACGCGCCGATGGGCCCCTGGATCGTCACCGCGGACGAGGCGGGCGATCCGCACCAGCTGGGGCTGCGGTGCTACGTCAATGGCGAGAAGCGGCAGGATTCAAACACCCGGCATCTGGTTTTCGATATCTGGCAGCAGGTTGAGCATCTCTCCACCGGGATGACGCTGGAACCCGGCGATTGCCTGTTCACCGGCACGCCGGGCGGCGTAGGCGCGGCGATGGATCCGCGCCAGTTCCTGCAGCCGGGCGATGTGGTGCGCTGCGAAGTGGACGGGCTGGGCCACATCGAAGGCACGATGGTCGCGGAAGGATAGGATCATGGCAGGGGCGCAGTTCGATTGCGACGTCCTGATCGCCGGCGGCGGGCCGACCGGCGTGACTCTGGCAATCCTGCTTGCCCGGCGCGGCGTTTCGGTGATCGTGGCTGAAAAGGAAGCCGCGATCTATCCGCTGCCGCGCGCCGCCCATATTGATCACGAGGGCATTCGGATCCTGCAGGAAGCAGGGGCTGCCGAAGGGGTGATGAAGACCGCCCGCCGCGCCAGCCGCTATGATTTCCTCAATGCCAAGGGCGAAGTCCTGCTGCGCTTCGATGGCGCTGAACAGATCGGTCCGGGCGGCTGGCCCGCCGCCAACATGATCCACCAGCCCAGCGTCGAAGCCGAATTGCACAAGTCGCTGGCCGTCCAGCCGGAGGCCCGGCTGCATCACTGCTGGGAACTGCAATCCTACACTGATGACGGGTCTGGGATTACGGCCCTGATCGCCACTCCCGAAGGCGAACGCACCATCCGGGCTCGCTATCTGGTCGGGGCAGACGGCGCTCGCAGCCCCGTGCGTGAGGCTGCGGGGATTGCTTTTGATGATCTCAATTTTGAAGAGCCCTGGCTGGTTGTTGACGTGCTGGTCGATGACTATTCGAAACTGCCCACGGCCAATCTCCAGATCTGCAACCCGCAACGCCCGACCACCTGCGTGATGATGGGCGAGGGGCGGCATCGCTGGGAATTCATGATCAAGCCGGGCGAGACTGCCGAGCAGGTCAGCGACGACGCCTTTATCGAAGGGTTGCTGGAACCGTGGGGCGTGCAGGGGGCCGTGCGGCTGGAGCGCAAGGCGGTTTACACCTTCCGCGCCCGGATCGCAGCGCAGTGGCGCAAGGGCCGGATCCTGCTGGCTGGCGATGCGGCGCACCAGACCCCGCCTTTTGCCGGACAAGGAATGTGTTCCGGCCTGCGCGATGCCGCGAACCTGGCCTGGAAGCTGGCCGCCGTAACCCGTGACGGCGCCGATGACCGCTTGCTCGACACGTACCAGCCGGAACGCGCACCCAACCTGCGCGCAATGATCGACATGGCGATCATGATGGGCAAGACCGTCTGCATCACCAGTCCGTTCGGCGCCTGGCTACGCGATATGAAGTTCAAACTGGGCCGGGCGCTGGGCAAGTTGCCCGATGGTCCACCCGCCTATCCTCCGATCTCTGCTGGGCGGATCATGGCGGGCAGCCCGGCTGCGGGCAGCTATTTTCCCCAGCCGATTGCGGCCGACGGCACGCGGCTTGATCAGGTCATGGGGCTGGGCCACTGGCTGATTGCCCGCGGCGACCTCGAAAAGTTGCCGCTAAAGCCCTTTGCCCACGCCTTGCACCAGTGGCTCGACAGCGTGGCAGCCGAGGCCGTCCTGGTGCGACCCGACCGATATGTGTTCGGAACTGGATCTGCCAATGATCTTGAGGTTGCTTGGGCCGGGTAAGCTGTGGCTCTGATGATCCAGCCTTACCGCGAATTTCAACCTGAAAGTCGCCACAAACACCTATGCTCCGGACATTGGGAGGGGAAGTTTTGTATTGCGAACCCGGAGCGCGACCCATAGACCATAACGGCTTGATGGGGGGCATGATGAAGCACAGTCTGACAGCTCGGGGTTTGGCCATTTTAACCGTGTTGTCCGCATCTCCGGCGCTGGCGCAGGTCGGTTATGCCGATCCGGCCGGATCGGGGCCGATCGTTGGTGCGATCAACTGGATCCAGGGGACGCTGCTGGGCACTGTGGCGACAGTGGTGGCCGTTATTGCCGTGGCCGTGGTCGGGCTGATGATGCTCACCGGCCGGATGAACTGGCGCTATGGCGCAACGGTCATCCTGGGCTGTTTCATCCTGTTTGGCGCGGCCAGCATCGTGGCCGGCATCCAGTCCGCCGCTGGCGGGTTCTGAGGACCATTGCGGCGTGGAGCCTGGCCTGACCCGGGATCCCCTGTTCGTGGGCCTTACCCGCCCGCAGATGTTTGCCGGGGTGACCTATAGCTATTGCGTGATCAATGGTGTGGTCTCCACCGAGTTCTTCCTGATTTTCAAATCGGCCTGGGTGATCCTGTTCGCCCTGATCGTGCACGGGGCCGGCTGGCTGGCCTGCCTGCGCGAGCCGCGCATTTTCGATATCTGGATCACCCGGCTGGCGCGCTGCCCGCGGGTGCCCAATTACCGGTTCTGGCGATGCAATTCCTATCGCGCCTGACCCCGGCCCAACCGGATTTCGCGCGCGAACAGAGCGCCGGGTCGCGGCTGCCCTATGCCCATCATGTCAACGACCGGGTGGTGCGGCTGCGCGATGGCACGCTGATGCTGTCAATCCGCATGCAGGGCCTGCTGTTCGAGACGGCCGAGACCGACGAGCTGAATTACCGCAAGAGCCTGCGTGATGCGATGCTGCGGGCGATCGGGTCTTCGCGCTATGCGATCTATCACCACATTGTCCGGCGCCGCGTCGATGTCGCGCCGGGGGGCAGCTTCCCCGATGCCTTCAGCCGCGATCTTGATGCCATGTGGCAAGAGCGGCTCGCCGCCAAATCGCTCTATACCAACGAACTGTTCCTCACCCTGATCCGTCGTCCACTGCAGGGCGGGGCCGGGTTGGGCAGCCGGATCGCCCGCTGGCTGGGCCAGGGGCCGCGCCGCGATGAGGCCGAGGCCTGGATGCTGGGCGAGGCCCGCGCGCTCGAAGCGGCGGGCGAACAGTTGCTCGCGGCGCTGGCCAGCTATCGCCCGGCCATGCTCAGCGTTTACGATACCCCCCATGGCCCCTGTTCAGAGCCGCTTGAGCTGCTGGGGCTGCTGTACAATGCGGATCTTGCCCCGGTGCGCCTGCCCTATGGCGATGCCGGGGAGGTGCTGCCGCGCCGCCGGGTCAGCTTCGGGGCTGATACGCTGGAGCTGGGGCCGACTGCCGAAACCCCGCGCAGCCTGGCCGCGATCATTTCGGCCAAGGACTATCCCGGCCAGACCACGCCGGGGATGCTCGATGAACTGCTGCGGATCCCCGCAGAGATGGTCGTCACGCAGAGTTTTGCCTTTGTCGACCGGCAGGCCAGCCTCGGCCGGATGAACCTGACGCTGCGACGGATGCGCGCTGCGGATGACGAGGCGCTCAGCCTGCGGTCCGAACTGGCCCAGGCCAAGGACGAGGTCGCGGCCGGGCGTGCCACCTATGGCGAACACCACCTGACCGTGATGGTTCGCGGTGAAACGCAGGCCGCCGTCAACAATGGCGTGGCCGAAGTGCAATCCGCGCTGACTGACCTTGGCATGGTCACCGTGCGCGAGGATATCGGCCTTGAAGCGGCGTTCTGGGCGCAGTTCCCGGGCAACTTCGGGTTCATTGCCCGGCGGGTGCTGATCGGTTCGGCCAATTTCGCCAGTCTGGCCAGTTGGCACAATTTCCCTGCCGGTCAGCCCGCTGGTAACCATTGGGGGCGGGCGGTCACAACCTTCGAGACGACTGCGGCCGGGCCCTATCATTTCAACTTTCATCATGGCGATCTGGGCAACTTCACCGCGATCGGCCCGTCCGGTTCGGGCAAGACGGTGCTGGTCAACTTCCTGCTGGCCCAGGCCCGCCGGTTTGCCCCGCGCATCGTCTTCTTTGACAAGGATCGCGGGGCCGAACTGTTCATTCGCGCGATCGGCGGGGTCTATGACATCCTCCGGCCGGGCGTGCCCAGCCGGATGAACCCGCTGCTGCTGCCTGATACGCCCGAGAATCGCCGTTTCCTGATGGAATGGATCGCGCAGCTGGCGGGCAGTGACGGGGCCGCCATGACCACCGAGGACATGGCCCAGATCAAGGAGGCGGTCGATGCGGCGATGGCCTCGCCCCCGGCCTTGCGGCGGCTGTCATCCTTTGTCGAATTGCTGCGTGGCAGCGATCGCCCCCATGCCAAGGACCTCTATGCCCGGATGCGCCCATGGTGGGGCAAGGGCGAGCATGCCTGGCTGTTCGACAATGCCGAGGATGCGATCGACCTTTCGCGTGATACCATCGGCTTTGACATGACGCGCCTGCTGGATGATCCGGTGCTGCGGACACCGGCGATGATGTATATGTTCCACCGCATTGACCAGGGGCTGGATGGCACGCCCGCGATCATCGTGGTCGACGAGGGGTGGAAGGCGCTGGACGACGATGTCTTTGTGGCGCGCATCCGCGACTGGGAAAAGACGCTGCGCAAGCGCAACGGCATCGTTGGATTCGTAACGCAAAATGCCGGTGACGCCCTGGAAAGCCGGATCAGCTCGGCGATTGTCGAGCAGGCTGCGACCCAGATCTTCACGGCCAACCCCAAGGCCTCCCGGGCTGACTATGTCACGGGTTTTGGTCTGACCGATCACGAATATGACCTGATCCGCAGCCTACCCGACACGGCGCACTGTTTCCTGGTCAAGCACGGGGCGGAAAGCGTGGTGGTCCGGCTCGACCTGTCCGGCGCCAAGGACGTGCTCACGATCCTCTCTGGTCGCGAACGGACCGTTCGGCTGTTCGATGAAATCCGCGCCACCACCGGGGATGATCCGGCGGCTTGGCTACCCGAACTGGTCAAGGTGGCGTGATGGTCGTTTGCCCGCCCTTTGATCCCCTTGAGCGCTATGTCGGCAGCCTGGTGGCATGGGTTGACTGCCGCACGCTGGGGCTGGGCGAGGATGCGTTTCGCGCGCTCGGGCCGGGTTCGCCATTCGGCATGGCGTTGACGGGACTGCTGACGATCTACGTTGCCCTGATCGGTTACCGGCTGCTGCTGGGCGGAGCCATGACCGTTCGCGAAGGGATGTTTGCCGCGCTCAAGATCGGGCTGGTGCTGGCGCTCGCCACGCAATGGCCGGCCTGGCGCGTGCTGGTTTACGACGTGGCAACCAAAACGCCAGAGGCCGCAGCCGCCGGTTTTCTGCGCTCTTCCGGCCTCAGTAACGGCGGCTCCGAGATGATCGCGGCGCGGGTCGACGGGGTCAGCGCGGCCCTAGCACAAATGGTCAGTGCCAGCGCCGAGGCCAAGGCCAAAGTGACACCGGCCGGAGGTCAGTCGCCGGCTCCGGCTCCATCTCCCGGCATCTTGCCCGAAGCTGCGGCGACCAGCGTCAACGCGGCGATCGGGACATTGGTTGCTTCCGCTTTGGCTGGGCTGGCCGGGGTCAGGATCGTGATGGGTTTTCTCCTGGCGATCGGCCCGCTGCTGCTGGCCTGCCTGCTATTCGAGGCTTCCCGCGGGCTGTTCATGGGCTGGCTGCGGGCCTTGGCGGGAACGTTCTTTGCGGCTCTGGCCGTGCCGGCCGCACTCGCCCTGCAATTGGGGATCATCGAGCCGCAGGTGCGGGCGCTTCAGACCTTGCTGGCTGCGGCCCAGCCGGTGGGCGCCTTGCCGCAACAGATCCATGGCACGGCGATCGTCTTCGCCCTGTGCCTGCTCGCCGTGCTGGCTGCCGCAGCCTGTATCGGGCTGGGGCTGGCCTGGCCGCTCCGGCAGCCTGCCGGATGGCTGCAGGGGCTACTAGGGCCCACGCTGCCTGCCGCCGAATACCTGCCAGGTCGAGTTGAGCCGGGGCAGAGCCGGTCGCGCCAGATCGCCGCGGCAGCCACCGCGCTGAGCCTGCGTCAGGAGCGGTTGGATGACGGACTGCTGGCTCCGCGACGCCTCGTTCAGCCTCATCCGGCTACGCCGGAGAGGAATTTTGAACCACAATTTGCTGCCATGCCGCTCGGCCAGACCGGGCGGCGGACCTTACAGCGCCAATCGCTTGGCGCGCGGCGGCGGGATGATCTGACATGACCAAAACCAACACGCCAATCGAACCTGACGATGACCGCGAGGCCTATTATGCCGAAGCGCGCAGCTGGGGCGCAGACCGCGCGGCCGATGCCGCGCGGTCGCGGCGTATCGCCTGGATCGTTGCAGCGATCGCCGTTGCGATCGCGGCGCTGGAAGCCCTGGCATTGATTGCGTTGGCCCCGATCAAGACCGTGGTACCCTTTACCGTGATGGTTGATCGGACGACCGGCTATGTCCAGGTGCTCGAAGGAACCCACCCGGCGACGGTCAAGCCCAACACCGCGCTGACCCATTCGATGCTGGCGCAATATGTCATTGCCCGCGAAAGTTTCGACATCAACAGCCTGGCCCAACAATACAAGAAGGTTGCCTTGTGGTCGGGCGGCGCGGCCCGGCGTGACTATCTGGCACTGATGCCGATCTCGAATGCGCTGAGCCCGCTAAACGTCTATCCGCGCGCCGCGCTGGTCAACACGATGATCGAAAGCGTCACGCCCTCGGGTCCGGATGGCGTGCAAGTGCGCTTCACCACAGAGCGGCGCGATCCCGGGCAGGCTGCCGTCGCCACCGGCCGCTATGTTGCGCAGATCCGGTTCCGCTATAGCGGAGAGCCGCTTTCGCTGGATGACCGGCTGGCCAATCCGCTTGGCTTCCAGGTGATCGAATATCGCAGGGATCAGGAGCTGGCCCCGCAGCCCCTGCCCGCAGCAGCGCCTGTCGCGGCGCCGGTTGTTGCAGGACCGGCTGCCATGCAGATGCGGCGGGTGGGCGGCAATTGATGCGGGTTGCCCCCCTGATGGCTGCCTTGGCCATGCTCGCCGCGCCGCTGGCGGCCGAGGTCGTGCCGACGCCGGGTCTGGCCGATCCAAGGATCCAGTCGGTGGCTTACGATCCGGACGAGGTCGTCGCGCTGCGGCTGGCAGAAGGCTATGCCGTGACCATCCGGTTTTCGCCGGACGAGCGGATTGAACTGGTTACCCTGGGTGATCCGGGGGCTTGGCAAACCCAGGTCAGCCGCCGTGCCGATGCCCTGGTGGTCAAGCCCGCGCCGGGCGCGCTTCCAACCAACCTGACCGTGATAACCGACCAGCGCAGCTATGCCTTCACCTTGTCAGAAAGCAGCGGTGCGGCGCGGATCCAGCCCTATGTCCTGAACTTCGTCTATCCGACGATCCCGCAAGGGCCGGAACAGGCCGTGCCAGAGCCAGCAGCCCGATACGAGCTGAAGGGCGATCGCAGCCTGTGGCCGGAAAGCATTTCCGATGACGGTCAGTCCACCTCGCTTCGCTGGCCCGATGATGCCGCCTTGCCGGCGGTTTACCGCGAAGATGCGCCAGGCCATCTGGCCCTGGTCAACGGCTTGATGCGCGATGGCGTATTCGTGCTGGAAGGCGTGCCGCGCCGCTTGGTGTTCATTCAGGGCAAGGCGCGGGCCACGGCACTGCGCAAGAACGGTGCGGGAAATGACTGACGCGCCGGATGACCTTGCGCCGCAGGTTGAACTCCCGCGGGAGGCCGTGCCGCTGCCCTTGCTGATCGCTTTGGCCCTGTTGCTGGGGCTGGGGCTGTTCCTGTATCTTGATGCCAATCGCCGGGCGATGCTGGACGATATCCAGGGCGCCAAGTCGCGCGATCAGGTCACTGGTCCGCCGGCGCCTGCGCCCGAACTTGTCATTCCCCCGGCCGAACCGGCCCCGGCCGCTTCGGCACTAGCTGATCCTGGCCGCGGTGGCGCCATCCCGCCGGTGGCCAACCAGCCGCCGGTGATCCCGCGCGCGCCTCTGGCATCGGGTGCAGGCCGGCCAGCGGCGGCGGCTGTGGCCATCATGACCCGGCGCCCCCGCGGCAATGAACCGGCCCTGGTGGTGGATATGACCTCTGGCACCGGCGCCGCTGTCAATGGTGCAGCCGCACCGGCCGACAGCGGTGATGATGCCGTCCGGGCCACCATCATTCGCAACCGCGGTTCGATCGTTCCGCAAGGGGCGATCATTGCCGCGACCCTGGAAACCCCGCTTGATTCCGATCGTCCGGGGCTGGCCCGGGCCATCGTTTCGCAGGATGTGCGCAGCTTTGACGGAAGCCGGGTGCTCATTCCCCGTGGCAGCCGACTGATCGGTGAATTCAAGGCCGAAATCGGGGCCGGCCTGCGCCGGGTTCTGGTCACCTGGAATCGCCTGATCCGGCCTGATGGGGTGGCTATCCGCATTGGTTCGCCGGTCAGTGATGCCATGGGCGGGGCCGGGGTCCCAGGGCGGGTCAACACCCATTTCCTTGAGCGGTTCGGCAATGCCGTGCTGCAATCGGCGCTGACTGTCGGGGTGAACCTGGCCTCGTTGCCGCGCGATAGCGCCGGGGTCTATGTCGGCTTGCCGGCAACCGCGGCCGAGGTCGGTCGTTCACTTGCCCCTGGCACCCAACGCGCGGCCACGGTGAAAGTACGCGAAGGCGCCCAGGTTGCGGTTCTAGTCGCGCGCGATCTCGATTTCGGTGGAACGCCCCCGGTCCGATGATGGCCAAGGCCCCCCTGCGCTATCTGGATGCCTATCTCGCTCCCTTGCGGCCCTTTCTGGCCCGGGGTGAGGTAACCGACCTGTTTATCAATCAGCCCGGCGAGGTCTGGATCGAAACGATTGGCGGCGGCCTGGAACGGCACGCCCTGCCAGACCTTGATGAAGACAACCTGTGGCGATTGGCCCGGCAGGTTGCCGGCCTGGCCCATCAGGGGATCAATCGCGAATATCCCTTGCTGGCCGCGACCCTGCCCGATGGCGCCCGGGTGCAGATCGTTGCGCCGCCGGCGACGCGGAGCGGCTTTGCCGTTGCCATCCGCAAGCACGTTGTCCCGGATCTGACGCTTGGCGATTACCTGGGCGATGGGGCCTTCGACGATGTTGCCTTCGCACGCGGCCAGCCTGATCGGCCGCCGCTGGCCAATCCGACCGACCATAGCCCGGCAGCCCTGGCGGCCTACCTGGGCGATCTGGTGCGGGGGCGGCGCAACGTGCTGATCTCGGGCGGGACGTCCACCGGCAAGACCACCTTCCTCAATGCCCTGATCAAGGAGATCCCGGCAGACGAGCGCCTGCTGCTGATCGAGGATACGGCGGAAGTGGTCATGCCGGCGGCCAATTCGGTGTCCCTGCTGGCCGTCAAGGGCGCCCTGGGTGAGGCCCGGGTCACGGCTGACGATCTGTTGCAGGCGGCGCTGCGGATGCGTCCTGACCGGATCATCCTGGGCGAGGTTCGCGGTAGCGAGGCGCTGACCTTCCTGCGGGCGATCAATACCGGGCATCCGGGCTCGCTTTCCACGATCCATGCTGACAGCCCGGCCGGTGCGATTGAGCAGCTGGCGCTGATTGCGCTCCAAGCCGGCACGCGGCTGACCCGGCAGGATATCATCGCCTATGTGACCAACACGATCGATGCGATCGTCCAGCTCGAGCGCCACGACGGCCGTCGGCGGATAGCGCAGATCATGGTGACGCGGAGCTGATGGCCCGCGCCATGCCGGCTGCGGAAAAGTGGCCAGCGACTTATTCCATTTCTATCTGTGGCCACTTAGCCTTCGGGCCGGGTTGGGGTCGGTTGGCAAATAGCCGCCGCGCAAATGGCAAGTGCCGGTTTCAGTCGGGAAGCTGACGCTGGATCCTTCTTGCCGAGGGGGGGCAATGACTGACGCACTGACAGAGGCTGATCCGGCTGCAAGATCCGATCCTGCGTCAAATCCGTTGTCTGGCAATCCGGACGCGGCTCAGGATCAGGGCCTGTCACTGGGGTTAAGGGCGGGTGCGGCTGCAGCGGCAGCGGCCACGCTGGCCGCTTGTGGTTCGGGTGGTAGCAGCGCGGGAGGCGGCCCCCCCCTGCCAACACCTACACCCACGCCAACAGTTGCGCCGTTGTCTCAGGCCCAGGCCTCGCGGTTTCTGTCCCAGGCAGCGATCGGCTATGGCAAGGCCGAGATTACAGCTCTGGCGGGATCGTCGATCAACGCCTGGCTCAACGCACAGTTCGCTATGCCGCGGCCCCAGAAGTTCTGGGACTTCCTGATTGCCGGCGGTTACGACGCCGCGGCCAATATCAACACCAACAATGGCTTCGATCCGATGATCTGGTCACAGCTGATAAGCAGCGCCGATGTGCTGCGCCAGCGCGTCGGCCTGTCACTGCTCAATATGTGGGTGACCTCGATCGATGGCTTCGGAGCGCAGTGGGAACCATTCATCATGGCCGCCTACCTTGACGTGTTGTGGGACAATGCCTTTGGCAATTACCGCGACATTATGGAGGGCGTATCGACCAGCGTGGCGATGGGCTATTACCTGACCTTCCTGGGCAACACGAAAGCCAATCCGGCTACTGGCTCGATCCCGGATGAGAACTATGCCCGGGAACTGATGCAGCTGTTCACAATCGGGCTTAACCAGCTCAACATGGATGGCACTCCAGTGACATCGGGCGGAAATCCGGTGCCGACCTATACCCAGGACGATGTCAGCCAGCACGCACGGGTGTGGACCGGATACCTGTTTGCCAACAGCGACAATTCCACCCCGGCGCGGATGCGGTTGCCGATGGTGGTCAACCCGGGCCTGCACGAAACTGGGGCAATCAACTTCCTCGGGATTGCGATCCCAGCCGGCCATGACGGGGCTACCGCCCGGCGCATGGCGCTGGACGGACTGTTTGCCCATGCCAGCCTGCCGCCATTTGTATCGAAGCAGCTGATCCAGCGCATGGTGACCAGCAATCCTTCACCGGCTTACGTCAACCGGGTTGCCAATGTCTTCGTCAATAATGGCAGTGGCGTACGCGGCGATATGAAGGCCGTGATCCAGGCGATCCTGACCGATGCCGAAGCCCGCGATGACAGTCAGGTCGATAGCGCCAGCTTCGGGAAGCTGCGCGAGCCGGTGGTGCGGATGGTGCAATGGGCGCGCGCGTTTGGTGTTAATTCGCCCACCAATGCCTGGTCCTTCGGCAATACCTCGTCATCGGCAACCCGGCTGGCCGAAAGCCCGGGTCATGCCCCCAGCGTGTTTAATTGGTTCCGCCCGGGCTATACCCCGCCGGGCACCACGATTGCCAGCAAGGGGCTGGTCGCACCCGAGTTCCAGATCGCCAACGAGCCGTCGGTGATCGCCTATATCAACTATATGCAAGCCCTGATCGTGAACGGTGCGGGCGATGCCAAGCCCAACTACGATGCGCTGACGCCGCTTGCTCCGGACAGTCTGGCCCTGCTGAACGAGCTTAACCTGATCCTGGCGGCCGGCCAGATCAGCGCAGCAACGATTGCCCTGATGAAGGCCGCGCTCGACACTATCTCGGTTGCCACCAGTACCGGGATTACCAACCGGATCCAGGCGGCGATCGTGCTGGTCATGGCTTCACCCGAATATCTTGTGCAGCGCTGAGGAGGACGGACGGACATGACCATGGACCAATCACGCCGCGCCTTCCTGAAGCGGGCTTCGGCTTTGTCGATCGCCGGACAGGCATCCTCGTTCGTGCTGAACCTGGCCGCCTCGGGCGAGGCGGCAGCGGCCACTGCGAGTGACTATAAGGCGCTGGTCTGCGTCTTCTTCTATGGGGGCAATGATTACGCCAACACCCTGCCGCCCTATGACAGCGCGCGGCACGCCTTCTACGCATCGCAGCGGCCCAGCTTTGCGCATAGCCAGGCCGCCTTGCAGGCGACGCTGCTCAATCCAACCACGCCGCTGCCAGGCGGGGCGCAGTATGCCCTCGCGCCAGGGCTGGCCCCGCTGCTGCCGATTTTCAATGCCGGGAAAATGGCGGTGATGCTGAACGTCGGTACGCTGGTCCAGCCGACTACCAAGGCGCAGTATCAGGCCCGCTCAGTCCAGCTGCCGCCCAAGCTGCTGAGCCACAATGACCAGCAGAGCTATTGGCAGGCCTCCTCGCCCGAAGGGGCGGCCACCGGCTGGGGCGGGCGGATCGGTGATTTCCTGCAATCGGGCAATGGCAATGCCTCGCTGACCTGCATCAACCCATCCGGCAACGCCGTGTTCCTCACCGGCCGCGCTGCCGTGCAATATGCCGTATCAACCGCCGGCCCGATCGCCCTCAATGCGCGGACCAGCCTTAATGGCTCGGCAGCGGCTGCCACCATGCTACGCCAGCTGATTGCCAATCCGGGCGGCAAGCACGATTTCCAGGTCGCAGTCAGCGACATTGGCAAGCGCGCGCTGGAACTGCAGGCGCTGGTGGCCAATGCACTCAGCATTGCGCCGGTTACCAAAACGCCATTCCCCGCCGCTGCCGATCCCTCCAGCTCGTTGGGCGCGCAATTGCAGCTTGTGGCAAAGCTGATCTCCGTGGGGCAGGAACTTGGGGCCAAGCGGCAGGTCTTCTTCGTTTCGACCGGCCGGTTTGATACCCATGATGAGCTTGGGACCCTGCACCCGCTGCTGATGCAGAATGCCGCTAATGCCCTGCGCGCGTTCTATGACACCACGGTCGAACTGGGCGTGGCCAACAAGGTGACGACCTTCACCGCTTCGGACTTTGGCCGCGCGCTGACCGCGAACAATGATGGCACGGATCACGGTTGGGGTTCGATGCATTTCGCCCTGGGCGGGGCGGTCAATGGTGGCCGGTTTTACGGCATCAACCCGACGCTGGCGAACAACGGACCCGATGATATCGGCCAGGGGCGCCTGATCCCGACCATGTCGGTCGATCAGTATGGCGCTACCCTGGCTAGCTGGTTCGGGGTTGCGGCCAGCGATCTGCCGACGGTGTTCCCCAATCTCAAGAACTTTGCCGGATCGACGCTGGGCACCAACCTCGGCTTTGTCTGATGTGGCTGCGATCCCGCCTTAGCGGAACGGGTTTGAGAATTTCGCATCGGTTGTAAGCTGGCTGTCAGTCAGCGTCAGGAGGAAGGCCTCTAGCGCCGCCTTGTCAGTCGCGCTCAGGTTAAGCCGGCGCGGGGCGCCATTGGCAGCAATCAGCCGATTGTCGAGCGCCGGTCCGGCCTGGATCCCGCTATCGTAAAACTGGATGACCTCGGCCAGCGATGAGAACCGGCCATCGTGCATATAGAATTTCGATAGCCCGACATTCTTGAGCGAAGGTGATTTGAAGATCCGTGTCTCGCCCGCGTCCAGCCCGTTGCTCTGCGAATTGGCCGCCAGCGCGAAGGTGGGCGGAACATGACAAGCGGCGCAGCCCGCCCCGCCGTTCTGGCGCGGTGCCATGAACAACTGGTGGCCGCGTTCCTCCAGCGCCGAAAAGCCCGGTAGGGGGCTGTCCAGGCCGCGATTAGGGGCCGTGACGGAAAAGACCTGCGCATAGGCTGTGTCCCAGCGGCTGGCTGCGGAAATCATGGCCCGCTCAAAGCTGGCCAGGCTACGCTGAATGCGGTCTTCAGACACCGTCGCGTCGCCGAAGGCCAGCGTGAACAGCTCCTGATAATAGGTGATAGCCTGCAGCCGTGTGATCAGGGCCGTTACTCCGCCGTTGGTGGCATCGAACCCCATTTCAACCGGATTGGTGATCGGGTGGCTGGCCTGCAATTCAACCGTAGCGGCCCGGCGATCCCAGAACATCGTGCCAGGGCGCCAGTAGCGGATATTGCCCAGGCGCATGGCATGGGCACTGGTGAAGGCCGAACCGGTGAAGCCCAGGCTGAACCGGCTGGGATCATCAAAACCTGTGGCCTGCTGATGACATGACGCGCAGGCCACGGTCCGGTTGAAGCTCAACTGGCGGTCATAAAACAGTACCCGCCCCAGGGTGGCTAGTCGGTCGTTGACGGGGTTGGCAGCAGGTTCATTGTCGAGTTGCGCGACCTGCCCATCATAATAGGGCGGCAGCGACGGCGCAGCGTAATTGGCCAGGTTGGCCGGGTCGATGGTCGTAGCGGCGCGCAGCGCGGCAAAGGGTGTGGGCACAGCGGTGGGCGTTGCCGTCGGGCTGACGGGACCAAGGCTGCCGGGCGGGACCTGGCTGGCCGATCCGTCGCCGCTGCCGCAGCTGGTCAGGCTCAGTGTCAAAAGCGCGGCTGCGGCTATCAGCTGCGCATGCGCAAACCGCGCAATTGGACCCCGCATTGAACACCCCCCAATCGTTCGGGCTGCCCGCTGTCAGCCTGATCGAGGGACGGTGCCACTGCACCCGGCCCATGCGCAAGACCCAAGTGAAATCATACGCATGGCTACGTAAGCGAATTAATCAGCCTGATCGGATTGCGCTGTGGGTGGCGGTGCAATCCCCGCGCTGCACCTAGGCAAGTTCGACCCGCTTCAGCCCCGGGGAAAGCAGGTGGATTGCGGCTACGGCCAGGAAATAGGTGATGGTGCAGGCCATGAAGATCAGCGTGTAGTTGCCATGCGTCGCTTCAAGCACCAGCCCGGTCGATTTGGCCATGATCATCCCGCCAATGCCGCCGGCAAATCCGCCCAGGCCAATCGCCGAACCGACCGCCCGCTTGGGGAACATATCGGGCGGCAGCGACAGCAGGTTGGAACTGAACGACTGGTGGCCGGCCAGGGCAATCCCGATCAGCAACACCGCCAGCCACATGTTGGACAAGCCCGAGACGAACAGCAGCGGCAGGACCATGCAGCCCGAGAGCAGCAGCGTGGCCTTGCGCGCGAAGTTGGGCGTGCGCCCGCGCTGGATCAGCTTTGACGAGATCCAGCCACCCGCGACCGATCCGACGTCGGACAGCAGATACATGATGATCATCGGCAGCAAGACGACCTTCAGATCGACGTTGTAGGTGGTGCTGAAATACTTCGGCAGCCAGAACAGCATCAGGAACCAGACCGGGTCGGTCAGGAACTTGGCCGCGGCAAAGGCCCAGGCCTCGCGCATGGTGATCAGCCGGCGCCATGGCACCTGCGCAACCTTTTCGGGCGGATCATGTTCGATCCAGGCGAGTTCGGCATCGCTCACTTTCCCGCTTTCGCGCGGGTTGGAATAGAGCTTCCACCACAGGGTGAGCAGGGCGACACCAAACAGGCCAGACCAGATGAAGGTCTCGCGCCAGCCCAGGCCAAAGTGATTGAGGAACAGCGCCAGGACCGGTGCGGTCAGGATTACCCCGATGGTTGTGCCCGAATTGACCCAGCCGATCGCCAGCGCCCGCTCCTTTTGCGGGAACCATTCGCTGCTGCTGCGAGCGACGGCGGGAAAATGCCCGGCCTCGCCCACGCCCAGCACGACGCGCGCGGCCATGAAACCGCCAACGGTCGAGGCAAAGCCATGCGCCACATGGCCGATGGTCCAGATCGTGATCGCGATGGCATAGCCGATCTTCGGGCCGAACCGGTCAATCAGCCAGCCCATGATCAGGAAGCCCATCGCATAGGCAGCCTGGAACGCGGTGACGATGGTACCGTAGTCGTTCTCGCTCCAGCCCATTTCCTTGCCCAGCGACGGGGCCAGCAGGCCAAGCATGGTGCGGTCGACATAGTTGACCGTGGTGGCCACGAACAACAGCGCAATGATCAGCCAGCGGCGCCCCCCGTCGGGCTTGGCGATGCCTGCGGCGGTGGCAGCGGTGCTTTCGGTCATCGGCCTCTCCATGATGCAGCCGGGTCTGACCGGTCTGTCAGGTTATCTGGTTGTCAGCGCGGCTGCGCTTCGTTGATCGTGCAGGATAGCGAGCCATGCTCCCCGAAGGTCGCGGTGACCTTCTGCCCGGGCTCCACCGGGTGAACGCCCGTAATCGCTCCGGTCGAAACCCACAGCCCCTGCGAAAGGTCGAACCCGCGCGCACTGAGGTTGCCAAGCAGGAAGCGGACCGCGCCATAGGGACCGTCCAGCATGGTCGCGGCCGTGGCTTCGCCCACCGTTTCCCCGTCAATCTCGGTCCGCACGACAATCGCGCAGAGGTCCAGGTCGCGCCAGCCTTGCAGCAGCGGTCCCATCACCACGCCGTGGTTGTTGCCAAAATCGGAAACGGTCACCAGCGGGCCATCGGCATTGATCCGGGCGTAGGGAGAGCTGGCGACTTCGATCCCCAGCCGCACCTCGTCCAGCACGGCGCGGGTTTCGGCGTCGTTGGTCGGCACAACGCCATTCCAGCCGGGCGCGACGTGAAGCAGCAATTCAGCCTCACCGGCGCCAAACCCGCCCGCAAAGATCGGCATGACCGGCACTTCACCATGGGCGGCCGAGACCACTTCATCGACAAAGACCGGCCCGGACAGGCGATTGGCCCCAAGCTGGCTGTCCAGCGGCGGGAAAATCCGCCCGACCTTCCAGCCGGTCACGGCCCGGCCATCAAGCCGGATCGCGGCGTCCTGAATGCGATAGGCAGTGGCGAGGTCTTGCGGCGCGGCGCCCGGATATTCGGCAAGCGACTGGGCCGCGCGGCGTGCGGTGACAAAGGCCGTGGCTACGGATTGGGCCTGCTCGGTCAAACTCTACCTCTCGTCTCGATCTTGATGCCCTGTTTGGTCCGGCGCTTGCGGCAGTGGCTAAAGGAAACCGGTGTCATTAGCAAGTCAGCGCCGCTGCGACTTGATCCGATCACAGCGTCACACCGCGCTTCCAGATCGCGATGGCCCGCTGCCCGGCACGTTCGGCAGCCGTCGCTTCGCCGCTGGCGATGGCCGCCAGCTGCGCTGCGAAAGCCTGGTCTGCAGCCGCCTGACATTCGCGCAGGACTACTGATGCGTCGAAATCGATCCAGTGCGGCTTGGCCTCGGCCAGTTGCTGGTTCGAGGCAACCTTGACCGTCGGCACGGGGAAACCCAGCGGCGTTCCGCGCCCGGTCGTGAACAGCACCAGTGTCGCGCCCGCTGCTGCCAGCGCCGAAGAGGAGACTGCATCATTGCCGGGTGCTTCGAGCAGGGTCAGTCCTGCCCGCTGCACCTGCGCCCCATAGTCGATGACGTCGACCAAAGGCGCATTGCCGCCCTTCTGCACTGCGCCCAGCGATTTCTCCTCGAGTGTGGTGATCCCGCCCGCCAGATTGCCCGGTGACGGGTTCTCGGACACCGGCAAGCCCTGATCGAGGTAATAGCGCTTGAACAGGTTGATCAGACCGGCGGCGGAATCGAACACTTCTGCGGTCACGGCCCGATCCAGCAAGGCCTGTTCAGCCCCAAAGATTTCCGGGATCTCGGTCAGGATTGCCCGCCCGCCCGCCGCGCAGAGGCTATCTGCCAGCCGTCCTAGCAGGGGGTTGGCGGTCAGGCCCGAAAAGCCATCTGATCCACCGCATTTCAGGCCGATTGTCAGTGCCGAAAATGGCAGGGTAACCCGCTTTGCCTGTGCCTGCTCAACCAGTTCGTCGATCAGTGTCGCTGCGGCTGCCAGTTCATCACCTGCGCTCTGGCTGGACAACAGCCGCACCTTGCCCCGGGCCACCTCTGGGATGGCCTTAATCAAGGCATCCAGCTGGTTGGATTCGCAACCCAGCCCAAGCAGCAGCACGCCTGCCGCGTTGGGGTTGGTCGCCAGCCCGGCCAGCAGCGCGCGGGTGCCATCCAGATCGTCGCCTAGTTGCGAACAGCCATGCGGATGGGCGAAGGCATGGACGCCATCGATCCGCCCGGCGTGCCGCTCCCGCGCAGCGCGGGCTACTTCCTCAGCGGTGATACCCACGCAGCCGACGCTCGGCAGGATCCAGATCTCGTTGCGGGTTGCGGCGCGGCCATCGGCGCGCAGGTAGCCGTGCCAGGTCGGCAGATGGTTGGCGCTTGCGGTTATGTGGGCGGCGGGACTTGGCCGGTACGTCAGTTCCCCGGCAAGGTCGGTCACCAGGTTGTGACTGTGAACATGGTCTCCTGCGGCTATCGGAGCACTGGTCCGTCCGATCGGCTGCCCATATTTCTTTACGACAGCTCCGGCGGGCAGGTCGACCAGCGCCAGCTTGTGGCCCTGCGGAATAGTCTCCGCAACCCGTACCCCCGCCGCTTCTTCGTCCGCCGCGAGCGGTCGTAGGGCCACTGCCACGGTGTCATCCGGATGAATTTGCAAGGCGGCGGGCAACTTGTGCAAGGGAGGGCCTTCAATTAAGGTAACCGGTGTCAACATTGCCTTTGCGTTCGCGGGAAGGCAAGGGGGTTGACGATCCGGCCGCCGGCCGGAAGCGCAAGGGGATGGCATGGCGGGCAAATCCGGCCGCGAGGGCAAGCCGACGATTAACGACGTCGCGCGCCTGTCGGGCGTATCCAAGAAGACCGTCAGCCGGGTGATCAACCACTCGCCGCTGCTCAACCAGGCCACGCGCGAGAAGGTTGAGGCGGTGATCGCCGAGCTGGGCTATGTTCCCAATCCGCAGGCCCGCCAATTGGCGCTGCGCCGCAACTTCTCGCTTGGGCTGATCTACGATAACCCTAATGCGCAGATGGTGCTTAATTTCCAGGAAGGCGTGCTCGACGCGATCCGGGGGACCGAGTTTGCGCTGGTGATCCACCCGGTCGATCGCCACGATCCCGGCCTGTTTGAACAAGTGCGCCAGTTCATTGAGCAGCAGCGTTTCTATGGCGTGATGGTGCTGCCGCCGCTGTCAGAAAACGACGCCTTCTTTGCCCTGCTGGATGAGCTGGGTTGCAACTATGTCCGCATGGGTTCGGCCGAACTCGATGACCCTGCGCACCTCGTCCAGTCGAATGACCGGCAGGCCGTACGCAGTGCGGTCGAATATCTGATCGAACAGGGACACGAGCGGATCGGGTTGGTTGAAGGGCCTGACGGATTCCGCTCTGCCCATGAACGCCGCGAAGGCTGGCGTGAGGCTGTCAGTGCGCATGGCCTGCCTGCTGACATCAGCATGACGGCGCGCGGCAACTATACGTTTGAGACCGGCAAGGAAGCGGGCGCCGCGCTGCTCGACCTGCCCCATCCGCCCACGGCGATCTTCGCCAGCAACGACGTGATGGCCGCCGGCGTCGTCCACGTCGCACGTCAACGCGGGCTGGAAGTACCGGGCGATCTGTCCGTGGTCGGGTTTGACGATACGGCAATAGCTGCCACCATTTGGCCGCCACTCACCACGGTGCGTTGGCCGATCCGGACCATGGCCCGCTCGGCCGCACTCAAGCTGATCCACCCCGAAACCGCGGGCAAGGAGCAGTCCCTGTTCCCGACCGAATTCGTCCCGCGCGCCTCGGTTTCGGCTCCAAAGGGCTGAACTGGCGTCACCACCAGAAGAATCCTTGATCTGGCCAATGACACCGGTTACCCATAGCGACAAGCAAGCATCCAGCAGGAAAGACCACAACCCATGAAGATCGCCCTGATCATCGAGAACAGCCAGGCCGCCAAGAACGCCGTTGTCCATGAAGCGCTGACCTCGGTGGCCGAACCGCTGGGCCACCAGGTGTTCAACTATGGCATGTACACCCCAGAAGACGCCGCCTCGCTGACCTATGTGATGAACGGCCTGCTGACCGGCATCCTGCTGAATTCTGGCGCAGCGGACTTCGTCGTCACCGGTTGCGGCACCGGCATGGGCTCGATGCTCGCCGCCAACTCGATGCCCGGCGTGTTCTGCGGGTTGGTGATCGACCCGACCGACGCCTTCCTGTTCAGCCAGATCAACGATGGCAACGCGATCTCGATGCCCTATTCCAAGGGCTTCGGCTGGGCCGCCGAACTCAACCTGCAGGATTGCTATCGCAAGATCTTCGAAAACGAAGGCGGTGCGGGCTATCCGAAGGAGCGCGCCCACTTCATGGCTGCCAACCGCAGCAAGCTGAAGGACATGAAGGCCGCCTCGTGCCGCGACATGCTGACCGTGCTCAAGGGGGTCGATCAGGACCTGCTCAAGGCCGCGATTGCGGGTGAGAAATTTGCCGAGTTGTTCTATCCGAACTGCCAGGATCAGGCGATCGCCGACTACCTAAAGGCGCTCTGATGGCGATCTCGTTCTCGCTGGCAGGCAAGGCTGCGCTGGTCACCGGCGCTAACACCGGGATTGGTCAGGCTATTGCCGTCGCACTGGCCGAGGCCGGGGCCGACGTGGCGCTGGCGGGACGCAGCGAACCGACCGAAACGCTGGCGCTGATCGCCGCCACGGGCCGCAAGGCGGTCAACATCAAGGCTGACCTGTCATCGACCGAGCCGGTCCAGCGCGTCATCGATGAAGCGCTGGCCGGGCTGGGCCGATTGGACGTGCTGGTCAACAACGCCGGGATCATCCGCCGCGATGACCTGCTCCAGTTCTCGGAAGAGGACTGGGATGCGGTGATGGATACCAACCTCAAGACCCTGTTCTTCCTGAGCCAGGCCGCCGCCCGGCATATGGCCGAGCGGGGATCGGGCAAGATCGTGAACATCGCCAGCCTGCTCACCTTCCAGGGCGGCATTCGCGTGCCGAGCTATGCCGCGGCAAAGTCGGGCGTGGGCGGGGTGACCAAGGCCATGGCCAACGAGCTGGCGCCCAAGGGTGTGCAGGTCAACGCCATTGCCCCCGGCTATATCGCCACGAACAACACCGCCGCTTTGCAGGCTGACGAGACGCGCAATCGCCAGATCCTGGAGCGTATCCCAACCGGCCGCTGGGGCCGGCCAGAGGACATTGCCGGTGCGGCCGTGTTCCTCGCCTCGGAAGCGTCCGACTATGTCACCGGGCAGGTACTGGCTGTCGACGGCGGCTGGTTGGCGCGGTAGGCTGTCCGCATGACAGTCACCTGCTTTGGCGAACTGCTGCTTCGGCTGACCCCGCCAGGATCGCAATTGATGGTCCAGGCGGATAGCCTGGAGCTGCATCCGGGCGGGGCCGAGGGCAATGTGGCCGCAGCGCTCGCCAGTCTGGGTCATGCGGTGCGCTTCGCCGGGCTTGTCAGCGATAACGCCCTGGGAGACCGCGCCATTGGCGCGCTGCGTAGTGCCGGTGTCGACACACGGTTTCTCACCCGCGCGCCGGGCCGGATGGGACTCTATTTCATGGAAGACGGCGCCGGTCCGCGCCCTTCCGCCATCACCTATGACCGCGCTGGCAGCGCCTTTGCCGAAGCCAATCCGAGCGCGATCGATTTTGCCGGGGCGCTGGCAGGGGCAAGGCTGTTCCATACCGGCGGGATCACCCCGGCGCTGGGGCCGAAGGGTGTGGCGCTGGCCAAGGCCGCCAATGCAGCGGCAATTGCTGCCAGTGTCCCGATCTGCTTCGATGGCAATTACCGCGGCGCGCTGTGGTCCAGCTGGGACTGCGATCCCGGCGCGATCCTGCGTGACCTGGTGGCAGATGCCACGATCCTGATCGGCAACCACCGCGACATCTCTCTGCTGCTGGGCAAGGCGTTTTCGGGTGATGGCGAAGACCGCCGCCGTGAAGCCGCAGAAGCCGCATTTGCCGCTTTCCCCAGATTGCAGCTGATCGCCTCGACCGCACGGCATCTGGTTACCTCGGACCATCACCGCATCGCGGCGCGGGTCGATAGCCGCAGCAGCGCCCACCAGACCGCGGAGATCGACGTTACCGGCATTGTCGAGCGGATCGGCACTGGTGATGCTTTTGCCGCCGGCGTGCTCCATGCCTGGCTCGGCGGCGGAGACGAGGCAGCCATGGCGGAAACCGGCCTGGCGCTCACCGCGCTCAAGCACACGGTTCCCGGCGACATGTGCCTGATCAATCGGGCCACCCTCAAAGATTTCTCGGCCAGCGGCGGCGATGTCCGGCGCTGACGGCTGGAACCGCCGGACGGTGCTGGCCGGGGCTGCCGCGCTGGCCGCAGTGCCGCGATTTGCGGTAGCTCAGGCAGCAAAGGCGCAGGCCCAGCTCGGCATTCGTTATGCCCGTGCCGCCCGGTTCCAGCGGCCCGAACCCGTGTCGTTCGGCCAGCCGGACTTCGTTACACCTTCGGCGCTTGGACCGTCGTGCCCGCAGCAGGGCCAGCGGTATCAGCCGCAGAGTGAAGACTGCCAGTTCCTCAACGTCTGGACGCCAGACGCGCAGCCGGCCAAGCCCAAGCCGGTGATGGTCTATATCCACGGCGGCGCCTATTCGACCGGTTCAGTCGCCGACCCGCTCAATGACGGCGCCAAGCTCGCCGCGCGGGGCGATGTGGTGGTAGTAACGGTCAATCACCGGCTCAACGTATTCGGCTATCTCTACCTGCCGGACCGCTTCCCCGACAGCGGCAACGCTGGTCAGCTGGACCTGATCCTGGCGCTCAAGTGGGTTCAGGCGAACGTGGCCAAGTTCGGCGGCGATCCGGGGAATGTCACGGTGTTCGGCCAGTCCGGCGGCGGGGCCAAGATCGCGACACTAATGGCCATGCCCGAGGCCAAGGGCCTGTTCCACAAGGCCATCACCATGAGCGGCCAGCAGGTGACAGCATCCGGCCCGCTCAACGCCCGCAAGCGTGCGCAGGCCATCATCGACAAGCTGGGCGGCGATCCCGTTGCGGCTTCGACGGAAGATCTCGTAAGAGCGCTGTCCGCGACCGATCCGGTGATGAGCGGCGGGGTCTATATGGGGCCGGTGCTCGACATGAAGCACCTCACCCGCCACCCGTTCTGGCCGGATCCCGCGCCGCAGGGTAATGCGATCCCGATGCTGCTGGGGAATATGGTGGCCGAAACGCGGGCCTTCTTCCCGCCCGATCATCCGAAACTGCAAGGGCTCGACTGGAGCAACCTGGCGCAGCGCGCCGGCCCCGAATTGAAGGTCGATATCGATCCCGCTTGGGTCGTCACGCAGTTCCGCGGACGCTACCCGGCGGACAGCGCTGAACAGATCTTCCACCGGATGGTCACCGCGGGCCGATCATGGCGGGGGCAGGTTGAAGAGGCTGACGCCCGCGCCCGCGCCGGGGTGAAGCAAACCTGGGTCTATCAACTCAATTTCGAGCAGGCCAAGCACACCGATGACATTGGCCTCTCGTTCGGCACTTTTGAAAACCCCACCCCTGCCCGGCAGGCGATGAGCGACACGGTGATGGACGCCGTTGTTCGCTTCGCGCGTACGGGCAATCCCGGCTGGGCCAACTATACCGTGCCCGGACGCGAGACGATGGTGTTCGATACCGTCAGCCGCATGATCAAGGACCCGCGCAAGTGGGAGCGCGAGCTCTTCGCGCGCGTCCCCTACATCCAGCCCGGCAGCTGAAGCCTAGCGCTGGTTGTTCGGGTAACTGATGATCAAGGAGAGCGGCCGCTTGCCCGTCTGCCTGATCCCGACCACCGCGCCTTTGTAGAGATAAGCAGTCATGCCCCGCGTCAGCCGGGCGCGCTGGCCATCCGAAACGACCTCACCCGTTCCGGCGAGGACGTAGTAGACCTCATCATGGTCAATCGGGTGTTCGCCGATCGCTGCGCCGCGATGCAGCACCCGGCGGCGGAACTCCATCGCGCGCGGCTGGGGCACGGCATCGCTGATGCGGTAGGCCGTGCTCATCCCGATCGCGCCGTGGGGCGGAGCTTCCTCGCGCCGGGTGTCGCGCTCGTCCACCACCGCCATCGGCGGGGCGGCGGCGAGCAGGAGCAGCGCCGCCAGACTCACTTGGTGGCCCGCATTGCCTTGTCGCGATCGCTCAGCTTTTCCTGAGCCTCTCCCTTCTGACCAGGATAGCGGCCCGACTTGGGTTGCATTGTGGTCAGATCCCAATCGCTTTCCTTGAACGGTGCATAGGTGGCAGCGGGGCGCGGATAGCCAGGGCCAACCTGCTTTTCATCATCGATGATGTCGCCGCGGCCCTCGGCCACGAAGAACAGCACGCGGATATCGTCGGGGGTGCGATCCCACGGGCGCGCGCCAACCGTCTGCAGCACGCTGGTCTCAACCGTGCCCGAGGGTAGCAGCGGCAGGCCGGCCAAATCGGCCAGCGGCTTAGCCGAGCGGATCAGCTTGGCCTTGGTTTCGCCATAGCGCCCGAATTCTGGCAGGGGATTGCCGTGGCGGTCCACCGCGCGATTGTCCCGGCCATAAAACTTCAGGTCGCCATCGCCGCCCAGCATCAGGAACGGCAGGCCCGGATCGGTATCGTTGCCCCCGCGCATGACATTGCCGACCGCGGTCAGCTCACCCATGACATAGTCATGCCCGGTCCACTCAAGGTTCATCAGGTTGTAATGCACCGCGCGGTGCCCCGGGTTGTAGATCAAGTTGTTGACCATCAGCGCCTGGACCCCGCCCTTCAGCAGCGGCGAGCGTTCCACATTGTGCGCCCAGAGATTGCGGTAGAAGACGATGCCGGTGGCATTGTCGTGCACCAGGGATCCCTTGGAATGTTCCCCCTTAGGGTGGCTGGCATTAGCCAAGCCTTCGGCGGCGAGATTCTCGCGAAACAGGATGTGGTGGCTGGTGCCCTTGCGCCATTCTTCCACGGTAGTGCCGGTGAACCGCGGACCCGAGGCCGACATGTTTTCGTCGATCGCCCACATGAAACTGTTGTGTTCGATAATGACATTATAGGCACCAACGGTGGAAAACGCGTCGGCCTCCCAGCCAGAGAGGTTCGCCTGGCCATCGCGACCGGTCATCACCCGCAGGTGGCTGATGATCACATCATGCGCCTTGAGATCGATGCCGCCGCGGATCAGCGTGATGCCCGGTGATGGGGCCGTTTGCCCGGCGATGGTCAGGTAGGGTTCCGAGATCAGCAGCGAATCCAGCCCCAGGTCGATCACCCCGCCGACCTCGAACACAACAATGCGCGGGCCTTTGCTTTCAACGGCTTCCTTGAACGATCCCGGACCGTCCTTGGCCAAGGTCGAGACGCGAATGATTCGCCCGCCCGCACCACCTGTGGTGGGCTCAACCGGCCCAGCGTAGGCATTTGTCGGCAGGGCGAGCGCCTGCAATGCCGCCAGCATTAGTGCGAGTCTCAACCACCAGTTACGCATCGTCCATCTCCCTTTCGCGCCTTCTTGACAGAGGCCCGGAACGGGAGCAATACAAAATGACACCGGTTACCATACCGGTCAGAATGCAGCGGCCGAAAGACCGCGCCGGGAGCAGAGGTGCCGGGAGACTTGTGCGGCCATTCCGTACATCATCCTTTGACACCGGTATCATGAGGAAGCGCCCCAGCGGCGTCGAGGGAGTAGAAATGCGCAAGATCCATACCAGCAAGACGCTGTTCAAGCTGGCCCTGATTGCCGGTAGCGCCATCGTTGCGCCCGCCAGCGCCTGGGCCCAGGACGCCGGTGCCCAGCCTGCCGCCGATGCTCTGGCTGACGAAATCGTCGTCACCGGCTTCCGCCAGTCGCTGCAGGCCGCGATCAACCTCAAGAAGAATTCGGTGGCCGCGGTTGATGCGATCGTCGCCGAAGATATCGCCAAGTTCCCGGACCAGAACCTGGCGGAATCGCTGCAGCGTATCCCGGGCATCTCGATCTCGCGCGATGCCGGTGAAGGCCGCGCCATCACCGTGCGCGGTCTGTCCAGCCAGTTCACCCGCGTTCGCGTCAACGGCATGGAAACGATCGCGACCTCGGTCGACGGCGCCAGCGCCAACCGCGACCGCGCGTTTGACTTCAACGTCTTCGCTTCTGAGCTGTTCTCCAGCCTGGTCGTTCACAAGACCGCTGAAGCCAGCCTTGACGAAGGTTCGCTGGGCGCCGTGGTCGATCTGAACACCGGCAACCCCCTGGCTGGTAAGGCGGGTCTGACCGCCGCCGCTTCGGCCGTCGCCTCGTTCAACGACCTGTCGAAGAAGGTTGGCCCGCGCCTGGCTGGCCTGCTGTCCTGGCGGAACGACGCCGGCACCTTCGGCGCCTCGATCTCGGCCGCCTATTCCAAGACCAACACGCTTGAGTTGGGCAACAACACCGTCCGCTGGGCCCAGGCCCGGTTTGACGGCGTGGGCACCACCAACTGCTTCACCACCCCGAATTCGGGCGGCAGCTATGTGGCCAGCGCGGCCTGCGATCAGGCTTCGCTTGCCTTCCACCCGCGCATTCCGCGCTACGGCGAAGTGGCGCACGAGCGTGAGCGTCTGGGCCTGACCGGTTCGATCCAGTTCTCGCCGACCGAGGCTACCAAGCTGTCGATCGACGGGCTCTATTCGAAGTTTGACGCGACCCGCGAAGAACAGTGGGGCGAAGTCCTGCTGCGTTCGAACGAGCGTTCGATCAATGTCGTGAACCCGGTCTATGACGCCAACAAGAACATGGTTTCGGCCACGCTGAACGATGCCTGGGTGCGCACCGAGCATTACAAGCGCGACAGCAGCACCGAATTCTACCAGATCGGCGCCACGCTGGATCAGGACGTCACCGACAACCTGCGCTTCACCCTGATGGGCGGCGCTTCGAAGTCGAACGCGGACATCCCGGTTGAAACCACGATCGTGTTCGATGACCGCGACGCGCAGGGTTATACCTTCGACTATACCGACATGGCGGCACCGAAGCTGACCTTCGGCACCAGCGTGACCGATCCGGCCAACTTCCAGCTGGCCGAAATCCGCGATCGTCCGTCGAACAACACCAACCGCTTCAAGACGGTGCAGCTGCGCACCGAATTTGACCTGACCGACAAGATCACCCTGAAGGCCGGTGCCGTGTGGCGCCGCTACAACTTCGATCTGGTCTCTTACACCCGCGATACCGCGGTCTGCGGCAATGGCGGCACCAGCCTGGTGACCAGCAGCGCCGGTTCGATCACCTGCTCGGCGAGCAGCCTGTTCGGCCCGACCGCGATCTATGGTTTCCAGGCCACCCCGGCGCTGTCGCAGCTGTTCACGCTGGGCAATGCCGGCCAGCCGGCTGGCAACACCAATTCGTGGCTGGTGCCGAACCTTGATACCGCGGCGGCCTTCACCGGGCTTTACAACCGCGCGCTGGTCAATGACGCTGGCAACATCCGCGGCGTGCAGGAAACCTCGAAGGGCGCCTACTTCCAGGCCGACCTGAAGGGCAGCCTGGGCGGCATGGAATATGCCCTGAACGCCGGCGTCCGTTACGTGAAGACCGACCAGAGCTCTTACGGCCTGGTTAGCGGCACCAATGCCACGGTTACCCGCAGCTATGACGACTGGCTGCCTTCGGCCAACCTGGCGCTGTTCCCGACGCAGAACGTGATCCTGCGCGGCGCGATTGCCGATGTGATGACCCGCCCGAGCCTGGGCTCGCTCACTCCGGGCGGTTCAGCTGACGGCTTCAACTACAAGGTCACCAGCGGCAACCCGTTCCTGGAGCCCTATCGCGCCCGCAACTATGACCTTGCCGCCGAATGGTACTTCGCCCCGCAGGCGGTGCTTTCGGTTGCCTGGTTCAAGAAGGACGTGAGCAGCTTCACCCAGTCGGCCTCGATCACCGGTGCCACCTTCACCCAGACCGGCCTGCCGGTTTCGGTGCTGAGCCCCAGCTCGCCGGCCGCGCTTAACCCGTCGCAGCTGTCGCAGCCGATCTGGACGCTGTCGACCACGGTCAACGGCACGGGTGCGAAGCTCAGCGGTTGGGAACTGGCGGCCCAGGTGCCGTTCAGCGCCTTCACCGAAGGCTTCATGAAGCACTTCGGCGTGATCGCCAACGCTACCTTCATCAGCTCGAACGCCACCTTCAACCTCCAGGGTCCGGCGATCGCGCCGGGCGGCGCCCTGCAGAACGTGACCCTGACCAACACGCTGTCGAACGTATCGAAGCAGGCCTACAACGGCACGCTTTACTATGATGACGGCAAGTTCAGCGGCCGCGTGATGCTGT
Source organism: uncultured Novosphingobium sp. (assembly GCA_964413885.1). Lineage (GTDB taxonomy): Bacteria > Pseudomonadota > Alphaproteobacteria > Sphingomonadales > Sphingomonadaceae > Novosphingobium. Next base: position 212,233 of record CAYPTU010000003.1, on the reverse strand, counting down.
CCTATCGTGGCCGTTACCACGAAGGTTCGTCGGGCACCGGCAACCTGTTGGAAGGGTATGGCGCCACCACCAACCTTGACGCCTCGGTGCGCTACAAGGTTTCGGAATGGCTTGAGCTGTCGGTCGAAGGCAACAACCTGCTCGACACTTATCGCTACCGCTTCACCGATTGGGATGCGGACCGTAATTACGAGAACAATCACTTTGGCCGCACGATCCTGGTCGGCGCCCGGGTGAAGATGTAACCAGACCGGCAAGGGGCCAGTACCCGATATGACGATTGACCGCAGGTCGCTGATTGTCGCGGGGCTGGCCACTGGCCTGACAGCACGGGCGGGGGCGCAAACGCCTCCGCCCGTTGCCGTTGGGGCCCTGCCACCCGGCCTGCCGCAGCCAAACGAGACAATTGACCTGTGGCCGGCCGTTGCACCGGGCTTGCCGGCCAAACCCTTGACCGAAATGGTCAACGAACGCTCGACCGACGCCTTGGTCACCGACCGGGCGGTCTTCGGCATCACCCGGCCCCGTATGGCCGTGTTCCGGCCCGACCGTCCCAATGGTGCGGCCGTGCTGATTACGCCTGGCGGCGGCTACCGCTGGGTCGTGGTCGACAAGGAAGGCTATGAAATGGCGCGCTGGCTGACTGCCCGCGGCTTCACCGCCTTCGTCCTGTTCTATCGCCTTCCCGGTGAAGGCTGGGCTGCTGGCCCCGACGTGCCTCTGGCCGATGCCCAGCGTGCCATGCGCCTGATCCGCCATCGCGCGCGCGATTTCGCAATCGACCCCGAGCGCGTCGCCGCGATGGGTTTTTCGGCCGGCGGCCATGTCTGCGCCAGCCTCTCCACGCGGTTTGCGGCCAAGGTCTACCAGCCGGTCGACGCTGTGGATCGGCTGTCCGCCAAGCCGCACAGCGCCGCGCCAATTTATCCGGTGGTCAGCATGGACCCCGCCATCGCTCACCCCGGATCGCGCGAGCTGCTGCTCGGCAAGGCGCCGACGGCAGAGCAGGAAGCGCTCTATTCGCCGGACCGGCAGGTCCCCGCCGATGCCCCGCCGCATTTCCTGCTGCACGCAGAAGATGACGACGTGGTCCCGGTCGATAACACCTTGCTGCTGCGTGCAGGGCTCAAGGCCCGCAGGATCCCGCTCGAAATGCACCTCTTCGCCAATGGCGGCCACGGCTTTGGCCTGCGCAAGGCCATCGGCAAGCCGGTGGAGGCATGGCCCGAACTGTGGCGCAATTGGTCCCGGACAGTCGGCCTCGGCTGATGGATCGGCGTGACCTGTTGAAAGCCGGGGCGCTTGCCCCGTTGGTTTCGGCCCTGTCGCTGGCGGCCGCACCGGTTGTCCGCCCCGGGATTGAAGGCCAGCGCCAACCCGATCTGGGCAATGGCCGCTTCCTCAATCCGGTGATTGCGGGCGATCATCCCGATCCGGCCGTGCTGAAGGACGGTGATGACTATTACCTGACCTTCTCCAGCTTTGATGCCTATCCCGGCCTGACGATCTGGCACAGCCGCGATCTGGTGAACTGGCAGCCGCGCCAGCCGGCGCTGCGCCGCAACATCGGTTCGGTCTGGGCGGTCAGCCTGGACAAGCACGACGGGCGATATTTCATCTACATCCCGGTCAAGGCCCAGCCGCAGAACGAGATCTACGTGATCTGGGCCGATCATATCGATGGCCCGTGGAGCGATCCCGTTCCGCTGGGCCTGCACCAGCATATCGACCCGTGCCACGCCGTCGCCGAAGACGGATCGCGCTGGCTGTTCCTGTCGGGCGGAGACCGGGTGCGGCTGAGCGATGATGGCCTGAGCATCATCGGCCAGCCCGAGCACGTCTACGATCCCTGGCGCTATCCCGATAGCTGGGATGTCGAAGGCTTCTCGCCCGAAGGACCCAAGATCCATCGCCGTGGCGACTGGTTCTACATGATCACGGCCGTGGGCGGCACGGCTGGCCCGCCCACCGGCCACATGGTCATCGCCGCCCGCTCGCGCTCGCTCCACGGCCCGTGGGAGCAGCATCCCGGCAACCCGCTGGTTCGCACGCAATCGGTGGGAGAGGCCTGGTGGTCACGCGGCCATGCCAGCCTGATCGAAGCGCCCGACGGTTCGTGGTGGTCGCTGTACCACGGCTATGAAGCGGGATTCTGGACGCTGGGCCGCCAGTGCCTGCTCGATCCGGTGGAATGGACCCGCGACGGCTGGTTCCACATGACCGGCGGCGACCTGTCCCGCCCGATCCGCAAACCGCGCGGTGGGCAGGCGCTGCCGCATGGCATGGCGCTGTCCGACGACTTTACCGCGCCGCTGGCGCTCGGATCGAAATGGACATTCTTCCGCCCGGCACCCGATGAGGCAGCCCGCATCCGCGTGGCCGGCGGGGCGCTTCATCTGACCGGCAAAGGTCTTGCACCTTCCACCGGATCGCCGCTGCTGCTGACGGTTGGCGATCGTTCGTACCAGTTCGAATGCGACATTGAACTGGATCCCGGCGCGACTGCCGGCCTGGTGCTGTTCTACGATGACAAGCTCTATTGCGGGCTGGGCTTCGATGAACATCGCTTCGTTACCCACCAATATGGGATCGAGCGCGGCCGGCCTGCCAATCCGCTGGGCAGGCGGATGAAGCTGCGGGTGACCAACCGCGAGCATATCGTTGCCTTCCACACCAGCGGCGATGACGGCCAGACCTGGCAGCGGTTTGACCGCGGGATGGAAGTATCCGGCTATCACCATAACGTTCGCGGCGGCTTTCTGGCCCTGCGGCCAGGCCTCTATGCAGCCGGCCCCGGCAGCTGCCGCTTTCGCAACTTCCGCTATCTGGCCCTTGGCCGGTAACTGTCTAATCTTCCCTTTGCCCGCACTGGATTTGCGCGATGAAACGAGCCCTTGATCTCCACCCCGACCGACTGCTGCCGGTCGATCCGGCAACACGCGATCTTGCCCGGGCGCTTTATGGTGCTGTGAAGGATCTGCCGATCATCAGCCCGCACGGCCACACCGATCCGGAATGGTTCGCCAGCAATGCCAATTTCGGCAATGCCGCCGAACTCTTGCTGCACCCGGATCATTACGTGTTCCGGATGCTCTATTCGCAGGGTGTGCCGCTGGCCGATCTGGGCATTGGCAACCCCGCCGCTGACCCGCGCGAAAGCTGGCGGCTGTTCGCCCAGCGTTATTTCCTGTTCCGCGGCACGCCATCACGAATGTGGCTGGACTGGGTCTTTGCCGAGGTGTTCGGCATGGGCGTGCAACTTTGCGCGGAAACGTCAGACCTCTATTTTGATACGATCACCGAAATGCTGGCGAGCAGCGCCTTCCGGCCGCGGGCGCTGTTTGAGCGCTATAACATCGAAGTTATCGCCACGACCGAAAGCCCGATCGATAGCCTGGAACACCACGCCGCGATCCGGAAGTCGGGCTGGCAGGGCAAGGTCATTACGGCCTATCGCCCGGATCCGGTGATCGATCCCGATTTCGAAGGCTTCCGCGAGAACCTGCGTACCTTTTCCGACTTGACCGGCGAGGACGCTTTCAGCTGGACCGGCTATCTGGCCGCGCACCGCCAGCGCCGGGCCTTTTTCGCCGCGATGGGCGCGACCAGCACCGACCATGGCCACCCCACTGCCCAGACCGCCAACCTCTCCGCTGCCGAAGCCGAGCTGCTGTTTGCCAAGGTCACCAGCGGCAGCTTCACCCCGGCCGAAGCCGAGCTGTTCCGCGCCCAGATGCTGACCGAGATGGCCGCCATGAGCATCGACGATGGCCTGGTCATGCAGTTGCACCCCGGTGCCTTCCGCAACCACAATGCGCAGGTCTTTGCTGCGCTAGGCCGTGACAAGGGTGCCGATATCCCGACCCGCACCGACTATGTCCACGCGCTCAAGCCGCTGCTTGATCGCTTCGGCAATGACAATCGCTTGTCGCTGATCCTCTTCACGCTGGATGAAAGCGCCTATGCCCGCGAACTCGCGCCGCTGGCCGGGCACTATCCCTGCCTCAAGCTGGGACCGGCGTGGTGGTTCCATGACAGCCCTGAAGGGATGCGCCGGTTCCGCCGGATGTGCACGGAAACCGCCGGCTTCTACAACACGGTTGGCTTCAACGACGATACCCGGGCCTTCCTCTCGATCCCGGCGCGGCACGATGTGGCCCGGCGGATCGATTGCGGCTTCCTGGCCAAACTGGTGATGGAACATCGGCTGGAAGACTGGGAGGCGGCCGAACTGGCGCAGGACCTGAGCTACAATCTTGCCAAGGCGGCCTACAAGCTGTGAGGCTGTCGCTTGCCAACCTCGCTGCGCTGGACGGCGCGGTGATCCGGCCCGGCTATGACCGCGCTGCGCAAGGCTGCGGTATCGTCCACCTCGGCATCGGCGCGTTCCATCGCGCGCATCAGGCCTGGTATACTGATGTGGCCATGGCCGCTGGGGATCGCGACTGGGCGATTACCGGTGTCTCGCTGCGCTCGCCGGGGGTGGCGGAGCAGATGAACCCGCAGGATGGGCTCTATACTGTTACCGAGCGGTCTGAGGCCGGCTGGAGCAGCCGACTGGTTGGCGCCGTGCGCCAAGTGCTGGTGGCCCAGGACCAGCGGGCCGCCGTGATCGAGCGGATGGCCGATCCCGCGTGCCATATCGTCAGCCTGACCGTGACCGAGAAGGGCTATTGCCGTGCCGCCGATGGCAGCCTTGATTTCGCACTGGCAGATGCCGGCTCGCTTTACGCGCTGATCACCGAGGCGCTGCGCCGCCGCCACGATGCCGGGCGGCCGGGGCTGACGCTGCTGTCGTGTGATAACCTGGCCGACAATGGTCAGCAGCTGGCCCGGCTGATGGGCGAATACCTGGAGCGGCATGACCGCGCGCTGGCGCCGTGGTTTGATCGCGCCTGTGCCTGTCCGTCCACCATGGTTGACCGAATTGTCCCGGCCACGACCGACGCTGACCGGGCGGAATTGGCTGCACGTTTCGGGCTGACGGATCAGGCCGCCGTGCTGACCGAACCCTTCAGTCAGTGGGTGATCGAGGACCGGTTTGCCGGTCCGCGTCCGCGTTGGGAACAGGTCGGGGCAGAGCTGGTGGGCGATGTTAGCCCCTATGAAACCGCCAAGCTCAGGATGCTGAACGGGGCGCATTCGTTCCTGGCCTATGTCGGGCTGGCGCATGGCCACACCTATGTCCATCAGGCTGTGGCCGACCCGGTTCTGCGGCCGCAGGTTGAAGCCCTGATGCGCGAGGAAGCCGCGCCCACAATCACTGCGGGGAAGGGGCAGGACCTGTCAGCCTATGCCGGGGCGCTGCTGGAACGCTTTGCCAACCCGGCGCTGAACCACCGCCTGATCCAGATCGCGATGGATGGCAGCCAGAAGCTGCCGCAGCGCTGGCTTGATACCTTGGCCGCCAATCAGGCCAGGGCGCAGGGCTGCCCGGCGATCCGGCGCGGGATCGCTGTCTGGATCCGCCACCTGCGCGGGGCCAACGGGCCAGTCGATGATCCCCTGGCTGAAGCCCTGGGCCGGGCAGCGGAAGCGGCAGATCCGGTCTCCGCCTTGTTCGGCGCCAGCGGCTTGTTGCGCCATGGCTGGCAGCCTGCGGACAGTGATCGGGCCGCGATCATGGCCGGGCTTGCCTGACCGCTGGCAGGCCCAGCCATGCGGCGAGCCGGGCCGAGCGGCGAATGACCAGTAATTCGATGAGCCACATCGCTAGCAGCGAGGCGGCCAGCAACGGCAGGAAGGCGGCCAGCGCCAGGATTAACGCCGCAACGCCTTTCAGCCTTGCCTGAGCCACTGCAATCGGCGGAGCGCCAAGCTGCCCGTCGGGCTTCCGCCGCCGCCACATAACGAAACCCGTGATAGACAACGTCACAAGCATCAGGGCGGTCACCACGCCGATCAGTTGATTAACCCAGCCGAACAGCTGACCTTCATGCCAAGCGACACCATAGCCAACCACCTGGTCGATGACGTGTTTGTCGGCAAACGTCTCGCGAGAGGTCTGCTTGCCGGTCATTGGATCATAAGTCAGCGTTACGCGTAGCGGCCGGTTCTGGGTGTCAGATTGCACTGACCAGTCTGTGGTGGCCTTTCGGCCAAAGCGCTGTGGCCCACCCGGCGGCGTGACGATCACCGGAAACGGCAAGCGTTGGCTCTTCGCCTCGGCAACGATCTGGCTGAGCGAAACGGGTGTCATAGCCATGGTCATAACGGACCCATCCGGCATCACGTGTGACATCGTTGGCATGGCTGGATTGCTTGCAGCCATCGCTCCGTGATCGTGCTCGGCATGAGCTGAGTCACCGGCAGGTTGACCGCCAATAGTCCAATCCTGCCGGCCCTTAACCCAGCCCATCTCAGTTCGAACCGCCTTGAAGGCGCTGCCCCACACGTCGGCCCAGGGCAGCCCGGTTAGCAAGAGCACCATGGCCAGGCCGGAGACCCAGAAGCCCGTTACGGCGTGCAGGTCGCGCCAGATTACCTTCCGGCCGCCAGCCAGGCGCGGCCAGACCACCCCGGCCAGACCGCGCCCGCGCGGCCACCAGAGGTAGAGCCCGGTCAGGATCATGACGATCGCCCAACTGGCCGCGAGCTCCACTATCCAGCTGCCGCGCTTGCCCAGCAAAAGTTGCCCATGAATGTCATGAGCCACCTGCATGATCCGCTGCTCGGGGTCGAGCACGCCGACCACCTTGCCCTGCGGCGAAACAAAGACGTCGCGCATTTCAGGCCGCGCTGCGCCTTCGCTGGCAAGTGCCACATGGATCAAGACGGCATCGCTCTCGCTCTGCGGCAAGCGATAGGAATGCAACCGCGATCCGGGAAAGGCCGCCAGCGCAGCCTTGACCTGATCATCGGGCGACGCTGCCTGTTCTGTCGGCAGGTTGCGCCAGGCACGCTCTTCCCAGCGTTCGACTTGCGGCTTGAACAGATAGGCGGCGCCGGTCAGGGACAGGATCAGCACCATGGGCACGACGAACAGTCCAGCATAAAAATGCCAGCGCCAGATCGTCCGATAGAGTGAGGCTCTGCTGGTCTGCTCGTTCATGACTTTACCACTTCGCTTTCAGATCAAGAACGAACGTCCGCTGCGGCAGCGGATGCGACACATAGGCCTGATCGTTGAACAGGTTATCGATCCCCGCCCCCAGTTCGAGCTGCTTGTTTAGCTGCCAGGTCAGACGGGTGTCGACCGTGAAGTACTCGGTCTGGAAACCATATGCGTCCCCGCGGACCAGTCCGAACAGATCGGAGTTGGGACGCGATGCATAGCGCCAGCCAATCGACGCTTTGACCGGCTGAGCGATGCGATACCGGATGTTACCGTTGGAACGCCATTCAGGGATGCGGGGGAACTGAACCCCTTCGGCGGCTGGATTGGCAGCGTTCTTAACCGTCTTGGCATCGATCCAGGCCAGGTTCGCGTCAACATCAAGGCCATCGACAAGAATGTCCTTGGCTTCGACCATCAGCTCGGCACCGTATTGGCGGACCTGATCGACATTTTTGTAGCTGGTGATGACCGTGCCGAACTGATTGAGGCCGCTGAAGCTGAAGATGGCGTCCTTGATGTTCTGGTAAAACAGGCTGAGCGTCGTCTGAACCTTGCCGGCACGGTAACGCAGGATGAGGTTTGCATCCTCCGAGCGTTCAGCCTTCAGATTAGGGTCGAAGCTTTGCGGATCGATGGCTTGCGATATGTCATCAAAGCGGCCCTGGTAGAGTTCGCCAACCGTTGGAAAGCGCTTGGCCGTTCCAAGGCTGATCTGGACCGCCAGTGCATCGCTTAGTTCACCTTGCAGGCTCAGCTTCGGACTGAAGCTGTTATCCGTTCGCGTGGGATAACCATCGTCCTTGCGGGCGCCCGAATAGACTTTCGCAATGCCGCCATCATAAGCGCGCCAGCCGTCATACCTTAGGCCTCCGGTCAGGAACCAGCTATTGCCAAGGTCAATCGCGTCTTCAAGCCACAGCCCCCAGAGGCTGGTCTTGCCATAGGTTGTGGTCGAATAGCTCGGGGCGGTTGCGGCATCCCAATTTGTCGTTGCGAAGCTATCTGTCGAGGTCTGGTAGAGGTTGGCGTTCGCACCCATGGCGATCTTGTGCTGGCCTAATGCGCGCTCGATCGTAAGATCCCCGGTGTACCAGCCGGGTGCGTTGACGAGAGACTGCGTGCCCTGTCCCAGCGCAACGCCTGTGGCATAATCCTTCGAAGTGCGGGTGTCCCATTTGGGGATCCAATATCGCGAGAGATTTAGAGACACATCCCAGCCGGCAGCAGGGCCCGCCAGCTTGAGGCCGGCCAGATATTCGGTTCGGCTGGTCTTCGACATGGTGAGACCCGTCGCGTTCCAAACCCTGCCGCCGAAGCTGACCTTACCCTGATAGACCGGAGCACCCGTACTGGCGTTCACCAGCCAGCTACGCGGGTCAGTCAGGTCCTGCTTGGTCATCCAGACCATGCCCAGCGCGTCGATTTGCCAACCGCCCGCAGTCGCATAGCCAATGCGCAGTCGAGCCTGATCTTGCGTTACATCAACGGGTGAGGCCGCGCCAAACACCGGCGTAGCGAGACGTGGGTCTTCATAGGCTCCAGTGACGGCTGTGCCGGTACCCGTCGTTGTCGTCAGAAGGTTATAGGTCATCGACTGGCCGGTATTCTCGAAATGGCGGCCTGAAATCCGCACCGACCAAGGACCATCTATCTGCTTCCAGTTGACGCCGCCTTCTAGGCTGTAGCCCTTGAAGGTCTCGTCAAAGCCATATTCCTTGAACGGCATGATCATGGTTTGGGCCGTTGCATAAGCGCCGGTTTCCCTGGGCTCCTGGGTGGTCACCGAGATGACACCGCCCATCGAATTGCCGCCATAGCGCGCCGAATAGGGGCCATAGACGATGTCAAACTGGCGCACTTCGGCCGGGCCGACGACGTTCCATTTCGGCGGAAAGTCCCAGCGGTTACCGAGGAAGTTGGATACGACAAAACCGTCGACCATGACGATCGTGCGTGCGCTCTGGATCGTATTGGCCCCGCGCAGCGCCACCACTGCGTTGTCATCACCGGCAAAGCGCTTGCGGACGAAGAAGTTGGGCGCGTACTTCATCAGGTCTTCGACATTCAGCGCGTTTACTGCGTCGAATTCCTCCTGTCCCAGCGAGACGGAAAGTCCGCGCGGGACAACGGTTATTGGGGCATTGTGCTGGCCGACCACCAGAATAGTGCTGTCCGTGGAGCCTTTAGCCATATCGGCATCTTCGGCGAAAGCAGGCGCAGCCAAGCTCAGCGCAGTGCTGAGCGCAATCAGAGACGTTCTCATTTGTGCAATTCCATCACGGGCCCCGGCACGGCATCATCGTCGAGGCAATCTGTCAGGCACCCCCCACTAAGGGCGAGGCAGTTAGTCTGTCAGATCAGCGAAGGCGGTCCGCGAAGGGGTGGCCGTAGCCAAGAGATCGCTGCGCGGTGTGGCGCAGTCTGCGCGGCGAAACCCAGAGCAAGGATAAAAGCCAGCGCCGCCGCAAGCAGTCCGACGTCAGCCCCGGCCAGCGAGCCGGAACTGAGCGCGGTAAAGGCGCAGGTCCCTGCATCCTTGGTGCTTTCGCCGGATGCGTCGCCCGGACCGTGCTTGATCGGGACGGCCATCTGCTTGGTGATCACGCCGCCCGTGCTGTCCGCGCAGATCGAAACGGTCAGCATCTTGAAATTGCCGCCGACCATGTAACCCGCCGGGATCAGCGCCTTCACCAGCAGCGTCACGGCGAGCAGGCAGAGTGCCAGTTTGCGGTGTGATCGGATCAAGGGGCGCAGCAGGTTCATCGGGTGCATCAATCAGCGCATCGCGCCAATGAGGAAAATGGAGCGGGTGAAGGGAATCGAACCCTCGTATTCAGCTTGGGAAGCTGCTGCTCTACCATTGAGCTACACCCGCTCGGGCGAGGCGGGCCTTGCCACGGTGGCTGGTGTCGGTCAACTGGACTCAAACCGGATTGAGGGGCGATGATATGGCTGAGCAGGTGATCACGATCGAAAATCGCGGCGCGGTGGAGGTGGTCAGCCTCAACCGGCCGGACAAGCTCAACACCATGAACGAGGCGCTGATCCAGGCGCTGCTCGATTATTTTGTCGGACTGGCCCAGCGCACCGCAGTTCGCGTGGTTATCCTGCGGGCTGAAGGCCGGGCGTTCTGCGCCGGGCTCGATCTAGGCGGGTGGACGCCCGATCCCGATGCCGGGCCGATCCACCAGTCGTGGCGGACCCAGCGGATGATCGCGGCGGTGATGCAGGCGATGCGCAAGTGCCCGCAGCCGATCATTGCTTGCGCGCAGGGCCCGGCTTGTGGCGGCGGCTTCTCGCTGCTGCTCTCGTCCGACGTGCGCTACGCTGCGCCGGACCTGCGGATGAACGCCGCCTATATCAAGATCGGCCTGGGCGGCTGCGATATGGGCGCGAGCTATTTCCTGCCGCGGCTGGTCGGTAGTTCGGTCGCCAGCGAATACCTGCTGACCGGCAAGTTCATGAGCGCGGAAAAGGCCGTCGCCTGCGGACTGTTCAGCGAGATCGTTCCGCCAGAGCAGCTGCTCGACAAGGCGCTGGCTCTGGCGGGGGAAATGCTGCTGACCAGCCCGATGGGCCTGCGGCTGACCAAGGATGCGCTGAACCTCAACATCGATGCGGCCAGCATGGAGCATGCTTTTGCGCTGGAAGACCGCCAGCAGGTGATGCTGGGCCAGGCGGGGGACTTTGCCGAGGCGAAGCAGGCCTTCTTCGAAAAGCGTGCGCCGAACTGGAGCGATCGTTAGGTCGTTTGGGCGCGCCCACGATCCATCACCGAGAGGCGCCGGGCCTCAACCTCATCCCCGCTGACCTGCGCGTTGCGGGCGGACGATGTGCTGTGCTCCAGCGCCATCGCCTCGCCGAAGGGCAGGGCATAGCCGTCGTCGATCAGCTTCTTGTAGGCCTGGATCATCGCCGGATCGGCGCTGGCGATATCTTGGGCGAGCTGCTTGGCTGCGGGGAGCAGATCTTCCGCTGCAACCACCCGGTTGACCAGCCCCCAGGTGCAGGCAGTCTGCGCGTCAAGGAAGTTGCCGGTCAGCGACAGTTCCTTCGCCCGGCTGATCCCGATCAGGCGTGACAGTTTTTGCGACAGGCCCCAGCCGGGCATGATGCCCACCCGCGCGTGGGTATCGGCAAAGCGGGCATTCTCGCTGGCGATCAGGATGTCGCAGGCGATGGCCACTTCGAAACCGCCGGTGATGGCAACGCCATTGATCGCGCCGATCACCGGCTTGCGGCATAGTTCGATTGCTTTCACCGGATTGGCCACGGCCTCGCTGGCATTAGCCGCGCCCAGGCCTTCGACACCCAGCTCCTTAAGGTCCAGCCCGGCGGTGAAGGCGCGGGTGCCGGCGCCGGTCAAGACCACGGCGCGGATGCGATCTTCGGCATCCAGCTCGGTCATCACCTGCGCCAGCTGCGCGCGCAGCCCGCGCGACAGGGCGTTCATGGCTTCGGGGCGGTTCAGCGTGACAACGGCCACGGCGCCATCGCGTTCGACAGTAACCAGCATTGCCGCGTTCTCCTTACTTGCGCAGGCGCACGGCCGAGCTTTGGCCGTCGTCGATCCGGATGATCGCGCCGGTCACGCATTCGCTGGCCGGGGCAACGAGATAGAGCAGGGTGGAATCCATCTGTTCCGGCACGGGCACGCGCTGGCGGGCAAGGTGCGGGGCGGGGTTGCCGCCCATCCGCTCAAACATGCCGTCGGTCATTTCCGAAACGAACATGCCCGGAGCAATCGCGTTGACGTTGATGCCATAGGGTGCCCATTCGGCGCTCAGTGCCTCGGTCATCCGGGCGATCGCGGTCTTGGTCACTGCATAGAGCGCGGCGCCGCTGCCATCGTAGCGGAAGTGCGCGACCGAGCTGATATTGACGATCCGCCCCGGCTTGCCCGCTGCGATCAACCGCCGCGCTACCTCGCAGGAGAGGATCCACGGCCCGCGCAGGTTTACGCCCAGCACATTATCGACCAGCTCCAGGCTCATCTTGTGGGCGCGCTGCGCATCAGGCATCCCGGCGTTGTTGATCAGGATGTCGACCGTGCCGAAGGCCTCTTCGGCGGTGGCAACGGCGGCAATCATGGAATCGGCATCGGTCGCGTCCATCTGCACGGCCATGGCCTTGCCGCCGCCGGCCCGGATCTTGTCGGCGAGGGCCTCCAGCCGGTCCTTACGGCGTGCCGCGAGGACAACGGCGGCACCCTGACTGGCGAGCACTTCAGCAAAGCGCGCGCCCAAGCCAGATGATGCCCCGGTTACCAAGGCAACGCGGCCGGTCAGGTCAGTGGAATTATAGGGCAGGGGATATTCGCTCATCTCAGGCTCTCCGCGCGGTGCCGGGCTTTAATCGGTCGATTAAAGCAGCATGCATCCGGGCGAAGGGCTTGGCAAGGTTCAGCCGCCCGCTGCCTCCACCACATCGCGCAGGCGGTCCTTGCCGAACCACATTTCGTCACCCAGGAAGAAGGTCGGCACGCCAAAGGCACCGCGCGCGACGGCACCTTCAGTGTTGCTGACCAGCTCGGCCTTGACTGCTTCGTCGGTGGTCCGCGCCGCGAGGGCGGAACTATCCAGTCCGGCCTGATCCACCACACGCGCCCAGACATCGGGTTCATCCAGCTTCTGTCCGTCCTGCCACAGCGCGGTATACATTGCCTCGCGATAGGCCGCGCCGCAGCCGAGCTGCTCGGCCGCGATCGCGCCGCGCATCGCCAGCAGGGTGTTGACCGGGAAATGCGGGTTGAACTGGAAGCCGGTAATGTTGTGCAAGGCCATGAAGCGCTGCATTTCCAGCCGGTCATAGGCAACCTTTTGGGCGACATGGCCATAGGTCATCAGCGGCGGCTTGTTGCCGGTCGCCTTGAAGATCCCGCCCAGCAGGACCGGGACATAGCGGAACTTGACCTTGCCCTTGGCCTCGATCGCCGGGATCGCGCGATGCACGAACCACGAATTGGGTCCGCCAAAGTCAAACAGGAACTCGATCTCGCGCGGCATCACCATTTCTCCCCGTAAGGCCTGATTTCCTGTTCGAAGGTCCAGGCCGATTTTGGCTGGTTGTAGAGCGCCCAATAGGCCTCTGCCACGGCTTCGGGCGGCATCAGCAGATCGGGCTGGACGGCCAGCGCTTCGGCCCCGATCCGCTCGATCACGCGGGCGCGGACCCATTCGGTATCGACCCCGGCATCGATCAACAGGTGCGCGACATGGATGCCCTGCGGCCACAATTCGCGGGCGGCGGATTGCGCCATGGCGCGCAGCCCTGCCTTGGCTGCGGCGAAAGCAGCATAGCCCGGATTGCCGCGCAGGCCGGCGGTCGCGCCCGTGACGAAGATCTTGCCCGCGCCGCGCGGCAGCATCAGCCTGGCTGCTTCCCGCACCGAGACGAACCCGGCGTAGCAGGCCATTTCCCAGACCTTGCGGAAGACGCGGTCGGTCGTGTCAGTCAGCGGGAAGTTCACGTTGGCACCAACGTTGAACACCACCAGATCGAGCGGGGCGAGTGCTTCGGCCTCGGCCAGGAAGGCCGTTACATCCTCGCTCTCACGCGCATCAAGGCTGCGACCGGAAATGTTGCCGCCGAGCAGACCGCTGAGCTTGTCACCATTGCGGCGGCCGACGTGGACCCGAAAACCTTCGCTGGCAAAGCGCCGGGCAATGGCGCTGCCGATATGGTCGCCTGCGCCGATAATGGCGACTGACTTGTTCACTTGCGCTCCACCGGGATCACGGCGACGGTGAAGCGCGAGATGCAGACCAGCTTGCCGGCCTCATCCTCGATCCGGATCGTCCAGACCTGCGTGGTCCGGCCCAGTGCTTCAGGCCGGGCCGTGGCATAGACCCAGCCCGCATAGGCCGGGCGGATGTGGTTGGCGTTGATCTCCATGCCCACGGCCACGAACTTCTCGCGATCGACGCAATAGCTTGCTGCGACCGAGCCGATCGTTTCGGCGAGCGCGACCGAGGCCCCGCCGTGCAGCCGCTTGAAGGGCTGCCGGGTGCGCTCGTCCACCGGCATCCGCGCGCGGATCCAATCATCGCCACAGGCGACGAATTCGATGCCGATGTGGCTGGGCAGGGCGTTGTCGCCCAGTGCGGTCATGGGTTCCAGAGGTGGCCGCTGCCCGCCCCACCAGATCGATGCGTTGCTCATGGCAACGGGTCTGACGGAAAGCGGGCAAGCTGTAAACCGGCCTCAGGCGGCCTCGGTCACCTTCGCTTCGGCGCGGACGCCGTCGTAGACGAATTCGCTGCTGTCGAGATTGATGAACGGAATCTCGTCCTTCTCGCGCCAGTAATCCTGGTTGTGGCGCCATTCCGGCTTGTCGCCGCGCCGGGGCATCAGTTTCAGGCCGCGCATCAGGTAGCCGGGGTTGAAGTTATCTCCCTCAATCCAGTCGTCGAGCTGCATGTTGTGATCTTCGCCGCGCAAGGCCACTTCGACCCGCTTTACGCCCTTGGCGTCCATGTGATTGAGCAGGCGGCAGACGAAATCGCCCAGCATGTCGACCCGCAGGGTCCAGCTGGCGCGGAAATAGCCCATCACCCAGACCATGTTGGGCACGCCGGTGAACATCATGCCGCGGTAATTGACCGTCTCATGCCAGTCGACCGGCTGGCCATCGACGAAGAACGGGATGCCGCCCATCATCAGCAGGTTGAAGCCGGTGGCGGCAACGATGATGTCCGCCTCGATCTCGTCACCGCCCTTGGTGCGCACGCCCGTTTCGGTGAAGGTCTCGATCTCGTCGGTATAGACGCTCAGCTTGCCCGAAACGGCGGCGCGGAAGATGTCGCCTTCGGGGCAGAAAGCCAGCCGCTGCTGCCACGGGCGATACTTCGGCGTGAAGTGCGGTTCGAATTCGAAGTCTTCCTTGCCGGTGAAGGCGCGGACCAGCATTTTCAGCTCCTCGAACACCACGTCTGGCTCTTCGATGCAGCGCTGGGTCATCGCGTTCTGATCGTGCATGATCTGGGCGCGGACCACGCGGTGAATGGTCGGCTCGTCAATCTTGGCGGCGCGCAGCTTGTCGGCCAGCTCGTTCTTGTTTTCGGAGCAGAAGAAATAGGTCGGCGAACGCTGCAGCATCGAAACATGCGCGGCCTTTTCAGCGAAGGCCGGGATCACCGTGGCGGCAGTCGCGCCAGAGCCGATCACCAGCACCTTCTTGCCGGTGTAGTCCGTTTTCGGATCCCATAGCTGGGCGTGGATCAACTGGCCCTTGTAGCGATCCATGCCCGGCCAATCGGGCATGTAGGGCTTTTCGTGATCGTAATAGCCCTGGCACATCCACAGGAAGTTGGCGGTGAAGCTGACTTCGGCGCCATCGCTGGAGCGCACGGCATCAATGGTCCAGAGGTTGGCCTTGCTGTCCCAGGCAGCGCGGGTAATGCGATGGCCATAGCGGATATGCGGGGCGATCCCGTTTTCCTCGATCACATCGCCCATGTATTTCAGGATTTCGGAAGCGCTGGCGATCGGTGCGCCGACCCACGGCTTGAAGCGATAGCCGAAGGTGTAGAGATCGCTGTCAGAGCGGACGCCGGGATATTTGTGCGTTTCCCAGGTGCCGCCGAAGCTCTCCTTCATCTCCAGGATGACATAGGACTTGCCGGAGCTTTGCTCCTGCAGGTGATAGGCCGAACCGATCCCGGAAATCCCGGCGCCGACGATCAGCACGTCGACATGGTTGCTGTCCTGGCTGGCTTGCTTGGCCGCGGCTTGTCCGGTCACAGGCGACTCTCCTCTGGTTCTTTTAATCGTCCGATTAAGCTCCCATTAGCGCCGCTTGCCAAGCCCCGAATTGATCGCCGTCAACTCGGTTCGAATTCAGGCTCTTGCGCGCTGCCAGCGCCAAGCCGGCGTTGCATGTAGAGCGTATCGAGCCACCGCCCATGCTTGCGGCCAATGCCGGAGAGCCGGCCCGCGAGTGTGAAGCCAAGACTGGCATGGAGCGCTTCGGACGCCGGCTCGGCTCCGCCGATCACGGCGATCATCTGGCGAAAGCCGCCCGCCGTGCAGGCTTCGATCAAGGCCGTCAGCAACGCCTTGCCCAGCCCCTGCCCGCGCGCATCGTGGCGGATGTAGATGCTGTCTTCGCAGACAAAGCGATAGGCGGCGCGATCGCGGAACTGGGTGGCATAGGCATAGCCCAGCAAGGCGCCATCGGCTGCTTCGGCTACCAGCCAGGGCCAGCCGGAGGCCAGCACCCGCTCCATCCGCCGCGCCATCTCGGCCGCATCGGGCGGTACCGTCTCATAGCTCGCTGTGCCATGCAGCACGTGGTGGGCATAGATTTCGGCAATGGCCGGACAATCATCGGGGCGGGCCGGGCGGATCTGCATCACGGCAGATTGGCCGCGCCAGCCGCGCCGTCAATCCCCCGCTATAGTCAAGCCATCAATGCGGATCGTGGGGACGTTGATGCCGCGGTGCCATTCCAGATCATTGGCCGGGGTCAGCGCGGCGAACATGTCGATCAGGTTGCCGGCTACGGTGAATTCGGCCACGGGGCCATCAATCTTGCCATTGACGATCCGGAAGCCCGATGCGCCGCGGCTGTAATCGCCGGTCACGCCGTTGACGCCGTGGCCGATGAGCTCGTTGACGTAAACGCCGTCGGCGATGTCGGCCATCAGCTCCTCAGGCGAGAGGCTGCCAGCTGCGAGGTGCAGGTTGCTGGTGCCCACTCCAGGCGATCCGCCCGCGCCGCGCACGGCGTGGCCGGTGGGCGTGCCGCCCAGCTGGCGCGCCGCGGCGCTATCCATCAGCCAGCCGGTGAGCTTGCCATCCGATACCAGTTCGCGCCGCGCAACCGGCAGGCCCTCGCCATCAAATGGGCGCGAGGACAGGCCGCGCTGGCGCAGCGGATCATCAACGATGGTGATGCCGGGCTTGAACAGCTGGGCGCCATCACGGTCGAGCAGGAAGCTGGCGCGGCGGGCAATCGCATTGCCTGACATCGCGCCCGTCAGGTGGCCAATGAGTGAACCGCCAACGCGCGGATCGAACACCACTGGCAGCGGGCCAGACTTGAGGCGGCCGGGCTTCAGTCGGGCGACCGCGCGGTCCCCCGCCATCTGCCCAATCTCTTCGGGCGCGAGCAAGTCAGCCAGGTGGCGGGCGGTGCGCCAGCCATAATCACGCTGCATCGTGTCGCCTTCCCCGGCAATCACCACCGCGCTGATCCCGTGGCTGGTCCCGCCATAGGCCCCGGCAAAGCCATGGCTGGTAACTAGCGCCATGACCCGGCGGGCCATGCTGGCCGAACCTCCTTCGCTGTTGGTCACGCCGGAAACAGCGCGTGCGGCATCCTCTGCGGCTAGGGCGCGGGCCAGCAGATCCTGCGGGCTGGGCTCGGCGCTGTCCTCCAGGTCGAGCGGCGGCAGGCTCCCCTTGAACAGCAGCTCTTCCGGCGCCAGCCCGGCATAAAGGTCTTCCGGTGCGGCGCGGGCCATGTCGACGGCGCGGCCTGCCAGTTCCTGCAGCGCGGCGTCAGACAGGTCGCTTGATCCGATCGAGGCGGAGCGGCTGCCCACGAAGACCCGAAGGTCCAGGTGCTCGCTCTCGCTGCGTTCGATGTCTTCCAGCTTCCCGAGCCGGACCTGCACCCCCTCTGACGAACTGCCGGAATAGATCGCGTCTGCGGTATCGGCCCCGGCCTTGCGGGCAAGGTCGATCAGCGCGGCGGCGCGTTCCTGGGCGGCGGAAGGGGTCAGCATGTAACGGTCACTCCGAAAGCGGAGCGGCCGATCTAGGTATTCAGAGGCCGAAGGGCAATCAGGTGAAGGCGAAAGCCAGCAGCTTGAATATCGCAGTCACGATAAAGGGCAGGCCGATGGCCAGGGCCCAGACCCAGTTGCGATCGTTGCGATAATAGGGTGCCAGCTCCGGATCGGCGGCCTGTTCATTGGACAGGCGGTTCCAGCGGCGTTCGAACCGGCGGCAGGCCGGAATGATCGCGGCGACCAGCACGATCAGGGCAAAATAGGGCAGCAGCGATCCGCTCTTGGCGTTGAGTGCACCCATGGTCACGAAAATCTGGAGCCCGGTATAGGCCAGCAGGGCATAGGCGATATGATCGCTCATCCGCTTGCGCCAATCGAGCGGCTTGTTCGCGGCCTGAGCCGAAACGTCGGTACGGTGCCATGCCTTTGCCATCGGCGCTCCCCTAAACATTCCCATGTCGTCTTCGGTCTGCGCCGATGATCAACCGGCATGAGTAAATCACCGAAGGGGGCGGTGATCAAGCCTCGTTTACCAATCGTGGTCTATGTCGTTGGTCGATGCCCATGCACGAAACCTGCCAAATGGACTTTCCGCCGCTTGCCGAGTGGCGCCGGGCCCCTTAAACGGATCTACGCAATGACCGATACAGCTGTCACCCAAACCGCTCGGCCCAGTGCCAATTCCTCGCTGCCGCAGGGCGGGTTGGAAGTCATCTCGATCGCCAAGTCCTATGACAAGCGCGCGGTCCTGACCGATATCTCGTTGTCGGTTGGCAAGGGCGAAGTGCTGGGACTGCTCGGACCCAATGGCGCGGGCAAGACCACCTGTTTCTACTCGATCATGGGTCTGGTCCGTCCGGATTCTGGCCGGATCCTGATGGACGGGGTCGATGTCACCAACCTGCCAATGTATCGGCGGGCGATCCTCGGGCTTGGCTATCTGCCGCAGGAAACCAGCATCTTTCGCGGTATGACGGTTGAACAGAATATCAACTGCGTGCTGGAACTGGTCGAACCCGATCAGGATGTCCGCGCGCAGGAACTGGAACGGCTGCTCGATGAATTCGGCCTCACCCGGCTGCGCGCCAGCCCGGCCATGGCGCTGTCCGGCGGGGAACGCCGCCGCGCCGAAATTGCCCGAGCGCTGGCAGCCAAGCCTTCGATCATGCTGCTTGATGAACCCTTTGCCGGGATCGATCCGCTGTCGATCAGCGATATTCGCGATCTGGTGAAGGACCTGAAGCAGCGCGGGATTGGCGTACTGATTACCGATCACAACGTGCGTGAAACGCTGGATATCTGTGACAAGGGCTGCATCATTTACGGCGGCCAGGTGCTGTTTTCAGGCAGTCCCGAGGCGCTGGTTGCGGATGAGAACGTACGGCGGCTCTATCTGGGCGAAGGGTTCACGCTCTAGCGCGACCAATTCATGGCGATCGGGCCCCGCCTTGACCTTCGGCAATCACAATCGCTGGTGATGACACCGCAGCTGCAGCAGGCGATCAAGCTGCTGGCGCTGTCGAACCTTGAGATTGAGACCTTCATCGGCGAGGCGCTGGAGAGCAATCCGCTGCTGGAGATCAGTGCGGCTGAACCCGAGGTGCCTGCGGCCGAGGACGCACCTGATGTTCGGCGCACCACGCTGGAAACATCGCCGGTCGACCAGCTCGTTTCCGAAGGTCGCGCAGCCGACGATCGTCCGCTCGACATTGACCAGACCGCGCTCGACCGCGATCGTGACACCGGCGATGCCGAATGGGGCGCCGATATGCGGATCGGTCCAGCCGGCGACGAGGGGCCCGACATTGATGAGCGGGGCGAAGACGCCAAGGATCTTGCCACCCACCTTCACGACCAGATCGGCGCACAGGCCCGTGATCCCCGGCTGGCATTCATTGCCCGCTACCTGATCGATCAACTTGATGAGGCCGGCTATCTGCCGGCGACCTTGCGCGAGGTGGCGGGTGAACTGGGCGTTGCCCTGGCAGAAGCCGAGGCTGCACTGCGGTTGGTCCAGTCGCTCGATCCGACCGGGGTCGGTGCGCGCTCACTGGGCGAATGCCTGGCCTTGCAAGCGGTCGAGGCGGATCGCCACGACCCCTGCATGGCGCGGCTGCTGGAAAATCTGGACCTGTTGGCCCGCGGTGAACTGGCCCGGCTAAAGCGGATGTGCGGGGTCGACGATGAAGATTTCACCGGCATGCTGGCCGAACTCCGCGGCTATGATCCCAAGCCCGGGCTGCGGTTCAATCGTGGCGGCGGCGATCCGGTGGTGCCGGATATCCTGCTGGCGCCGCGCAGCGATGGCGGCTGGGACCTCAGCCTGAACCAGGCGACCCTGCCGCGGCTGATCGTCAACCGCAGCTATTATGTCGAGATGCGTGGCGCTTGTGGTGACAAGGATGGGCGGGCCTGGCTGTCGGACAAGCTGGCCGATGCCAACTGGCTGATCAAGGCGCTCGACCAGCGGCAAAAAACGATCCTGAAAGTGGCGAGCGAGATCGTGGCGCAGCAGGATGGCTTTTTCCGCCACGGTGTGTCGCAGCTGCGGCCGCTGACGCTGCGCACGGTGGCCGAGGCGATCGGGATGCACGAATCCACCATCAGCCGCGTCACCTCGAACAAGTATCTCCATTGTCCGCGTGGAACCTTCGAGTTGAAGTATTTCTTCACCTCGGGCGTGGGTTCGACCGAGGGCGAAGGTGGTGCCTCGGCCGAAGCGGTCAAGGCTGCGATCAAGGCCCTGATCGACGCCGAGGATCCCAAGGCAATCCTCTCCGACGATACGCTGGTCGACCTGCTCAAGGTCAAGGGCTTTGATCTCGCGCGGCGCACAGTCGCGAAGTACCGGGAAGCCATTGGCCTTGGCTCATCGGTGCAGCGACGGCGACAAAAGGCGCTGGCAGGAATGCGCTGAGGCGCTAGGTTGTCCCCAACCTCACAGGGGAGAGATTCCAAATGAAACTGCACTTGCTGGCCGCCGCTGCGCTGGCCACCGTTCTGGCCGCGCCGGCGCTGGCCGATCAGCTTGAATACCGCGCGCTGATCCAGGAACGCGATGTCGGCCACCTCAAGCTGGACCGGCAGGACCAGAAGATCGCGGTTGATTACAATATCAAGCAGAACGGTCGCGGGCCGACGATTACGGAAGTGCTGACGCTCGACAAAGATGGTGCGCCGGTCACCTGGTCGATTACCGGTCGGACCACCTTCGGCAATGCCGTCAACGAAAGTTTCAAGCGCAGCGCGGCGGGGGCCGAATGGCACGATCTGGCCGGGCCGGGCCGGATCAAGGGCAAGGATGCCCCGCGCTATTATGCCACCCAGAACGGTTCGCCGCTGGATGTCGCCATGCTCGCCAAGGCGCTGCTGGCCGATGCCGATCACAGCATGCCGGTGGCCCCCGGTGGCACCGCCCGCCTGACCGAGCGTGACCGCCGCAGCTTTGATGGGCCAGATGGCAAGCTTGATGTTGTGACCTATGAACTGTCGGGCCTGTCGCTGAACCCGACCTATATCACCCTCGATGCCAAGGGTGACCTCTTTGCCGTCGCCAGCGCTGGCTCGATCCTGGCGCGCAAGGGCTATGAGCAGGCAGCAGACAAGCCGCTGCGGGATCTGGCGGAAAAGCTGGCATCGGATCGGTTTGCGCAATTGCAGGGCGAAAGCGCCCGGAAATTTGCCGGGCCGGTCCGCATCCGCAATGTCCGGGTGTTTGACCCCAAGGCCAAGGCGCTTTCGGCACTAAGCGATGTGGTCATGGCCGGCAGCCGCATTTCGGGCGTGGTTCCGGCTGGCAGCATCGCGACGCCGGGTGAGACGATTGTTGATGGCGAGGGCGGCACGCTGGTCCCCGGCATGTTCGAAATGCACGGGCATATGGGTCAGGAAGATGCCCTGATGAACGTGCTGGCCGGGATCACTTCGGTGCGTGACATGGGCAATCGTAATGAGGTGCTCGACACCCTGATTGACCGGATCGGTAAGGGCGAAGTGGCTGGGCCTCGCATCACCCGCTCAGGCTTTATCGAAGGCAAGAGCCCGTTCAGCTCGGCCACGGGCAAGCTGGTTTCGAGCGAGGCCGAAGCGATCGATGCCGTCCGCTGGTATGCCGCGCGCGGCTATAACCAGGCCAAGCTCTACAATTCGATGGATCCCAAGTGGGCACCGAATGTCGTGGCCGAGG
The DNA here is from genome assembly GCA_964413885.1 of uncultured Novosphingobium sp. GTDB lineage: Bacteria > Pseudomonadota > Alphaproteobacteria > Sphingomonadales > Sphingomonadaceae > Novosphingobium. The sequence continues at coordinate 190,254 of CAYPTU010000003.1, read as the reverse complement.
CGCACCGGCTGGGGATGCGCGTGGCCGGCCACGTACCCGCTTTCTCGAGCGCGGACGAAATGATCGCCGCCGGGTTTGACGAGATCACCCACGTCAACCAGTTGATGCTGGGCTGGGTGCTTAATCCGGGCGAGGATACCCGCACCCTGTTCCGCTTCACCGCCCAGGCGCGCTTCCCGGCGCTTGACCTCAAGTCAGACAAGGTCAGCAAGACGCTGGATGCGATGGTTGCCAAACACGTGGCGCATGAACCAACCATCGCGATTCACGAACTGGGGCTGACCGCGCTGGACGGCGTGCCGAACCCAGGTGCGGTCGATTACATCGATCACATGCCCCCGGCCGAGCAGCGCCAGCTGAAGCAGGCGCTGTTCGGGGCCGATACGCCCAAGCAGCGCGCCGACTACATCGCGGCCTTCGCCAAGATCAAGGAGACCCTGGCCGAGATGCACCGGCGGGGCATCCTGCTGATCCCCGGCACCGATCTGGGCGGCGCCTTCACCTATCACCGCGAGCTGGAGCTGTTCGGCCAGCTGGGGATGAGCCCGGCCGACGTGCTGAGCCGCGCGACGCTGGAAATGGCGCAGTACCTCCATCAGGACCAGTCGCTGGGCAGCATCGAGCGCGGCAAGCTGGCCGATTTCTTCCTGGTCCCGGGCGATCCGACCAAGGACCTCAAGGCGATCAAGACCATCCGCATGGTCTCGCGCGGGGGCACGGTCTACTTCCCGGATGAGGTCTATGTCAAGCTGGGGATCAAACCGTTCAGCACCCCGGTCAAGGTGACTGCGCCGCAGAAGTAAGCGGCTTTTCCAAGACTTCGCGAAGGGGCGGCATCCAGGCGGATGTCGCCCCTTTTGCGCTGAAGCGTACCTTCGACACGGCAGCGGGTGGTGGGCAGCGGAACAGCCGCGCCGCTGAAGTGTTGAGCCATCCGCGGGGCAGGCTGCCCGCATGATGCGGGGCGGCCCATCTTAGGAGACGCATCATGACATCCAAGTTTCTGATCCTGCTTGGCGCCGCAGCCCTGCCGCTCGGCGCCTGTTCCACCATGGAAAATGACCGCACGCTCTCAACCGCGGCAACCGGAGCCGCTGTCGGCGCGGCTGGCGGTGCGGGCGTGGCAGCGATTGCTGGCGGTGACCTGCTGACCGGCACGCTGATTGGCGGCGCGGTGGGTGGCCTGGCTGGCGCGATCTGGGCGGACCGCGACGGAGACGGCCGCGCCGATGGCTATGTCCAGAACGGCCAGTATTACGCCGGTGCGCCGTCGAGCAATTCGTACCAGTCGAGCACGGCCACCCAGACCCGTCGCTGCCCCTCCACGCTGGGCTCAGCCGCGACGGGTGCCGCGATCGGCGGGGCCGCCGGTGCGGGCGTTGGCGCTGCGGCCAGCGGCCTGAGCATCCTTGAAGGTGCGGTGGTCGGGGCGGCCGTAGGCGGCCTGGCCGGTGCGATCTGGGCCGATTCCAACAACGACGGCTGCGTCGATGGCTACTACCGCGAAGGTCAGTACTATCCCGGCGCGCCAACGGCCCAGCCGAGCACGCCCTATCGCAGCGGAGAACGCGGGTAAGGCACCTTGGACGACCGGCTTCGTCTGACCAGATCGATTGTTTGGCTGCTGCCCCTTGCTTTGGCGTTGGGGGCAGCAGCCTCGTGTCCGGGTGAAGCAAAGGCTCCGACGGCCGCCACCATCCCGGCCAGCGATCCGGCCGTGCGGATCGAGATTGGCAGGCGCGCCGGCAAGGACTTGCGCGCCTTCTACGCCGCGCGCGGAAATCGCCCGCTGTGGATCGGCCCCGATGGTAGTGTGCTGCCTGCTGCGGGCATTCTGCTGCGCCAGATCGAGACCGCTGATCTGGATGGGCTCAAGTCCAAGGGCCTGAAGCCGGGCAGCCTGCGCGATGCCCTGGCCGATGCCAGGCCCGGCGATCCAGAGAGCTTGGCCAAGGCCGAACTCAACGCCTCACAGGCCTATGTCCGCTTCGTCCGGGCGCTGCGCAAGGCGCCCCATGCGCCGATGATCTACGAGACCGAGGCGCTGGCGCCGGTGGTGCCGAGCCCGATGGCCGCCCTGCAACGCGCCGCCGCGGCAAAGTCGCTGGTCAGCTACCTGCAGGACATGGGCTGGATGCACCCGTTCTATGCGCCGCTGCGGGCCGCGCTGGGCAATCCGGCATACAGTGCGGAGCAACGGCGCATCCTGCTGGTTAACCTCGATCGCGTGCGCGCCCTGCCGCCGGCGATTGCGGGGCGCTGGGTGCTGGTCGACGCCGCCAGTGCCCGGCTGTGGATGTATGACGGCAGAACGGTTGCCGGAACCATGAAGGTTGTCGTCGGCAAGCCGGAAAGCCAGACCCCGGCGATGGCGGGCTTCCTGCGCTATGCCATCGTCAATCCTTACTGGAACTTGCCCGATGACCTGATGCCCAGCCGGATTACTGAAAAGGTGCTGGCCAACGGCCCGGGCTATGTCACGGCCAGTGGCTATCAGGTGCTAGGCAGCTGGGATGATGACGCCCCGGTGCTCGATCCCGCCAAGGTGGATTGGCAGGCCGTGGCCGCCGGCCAGCAGCCCTTGCGGGCCCGGCAATTGCCCGGCCCCGGCAATTTCATGGGTGCGGTCAAGTTCATGTTCCCCAACGCTCAGGGCATCTACCTGCACGATACGCCCGAGCGCGAGCTGCTGGCCCGGGACGAGCGCTATTTCAGCAATGGCTGCGTGCGGCTGGAGGCGGCCAGCTGGTTTGGCCGCTGGCTGCTGGCCAAGCCGCTGCCGCGTTCGCGTGCGCCATAACGGCGGGTGGAGCTGCCGGTGCCGGTGCCGATTTTCATCACCTATCTGACCGCGGCGCCAGACGGATCAACGATCCGCTTCCGCCCCGATGCCTATGGCCGCGATGCGGTTCGCGTGCAGGTAGCTGTGAAACGTCGCTGATTGGGGCTGGAACTTCGCCGCGGCCCGTTGCAGCATGGCAGCAAGTGACAGGCAGGGGGCAAAGATGAACTTGTGGATATGGGGCGGAGCGGCGCTGCTTTATGGGCTGTTCCGGTGGTGGTACGATAACTGGCGTGGTCCCTTGACCAAGGCAGAGATCGACGCGTTCTTTGCCGGGGTTGAAGGCAAGTATGGCGGACACAACGATCCGGCCGCGCTGCGATCCTTCCTTGAGGCGGATGACGGCAAGGAATTCGTCATGCTCAACCTCGTCAAGATCGAGCCGGGCATGGTGGTCGATCCGCAGACCGGCAAGGAACTGTCGGGGCGCGAGGCGATGCGCCGCTACTCCGATCCCTTCGTCCAGGCGCTGATCGCGCGGGGCGGGCACCCCGGCATGGTCGGCCGCAAGGTCGGTCCCTATGTCGATGCCTGGCAGGTTGAAGGCGATCCGGGCTGGTCGATCTTTGGCCTGATGCGCTATCGCAGCCGCCGCGATCTGCTGGAACTGGCGGCCGATCCGCAATTTGCTGAAATCCATCCCTACAAGCTGCTGGGCATCCCGGTTACCTTCAGCTTCCCGACCCAGCGCGAGCTGTCGGTCTATATGGGGCCGCGGGTTTGGGTGGGGCTGGTACTCGCGCTGGCCGCCGCGCTGTTGCAACTGGCGGTCGGTTAAAAGGGGCGTTCGCCGCGCCAGTTGCCGGGTTCGGAATAGCGGCAGACCAGTACGTCTTCGACCCGGCTCGTTGCAACCGCGCAGCCAACCTTGCCGGTGCTGCGCCAGACGATCTGGGTGTAATGGCCCACATCCTCGACGCGCCCGGTCTTGCTGTTGTTGGGGAAGGGACCGGGAACGAAGTGCTGTTTCTCGCGCAGCCAGGCGCCAACGCGGGCCTCAAGCGAAAAATAGCCGCGGGTTCCGGCCCACAGGTTCTCACCCTGCGGATCGCGCTCGTCAAACGGGGCGTGTTCGAACCGGCCACTCCGGGCCAGGCTATCTGCCCAGCGCCGCGCTGACATGGCCAGGGCCGGATCCCATGTCATCGGCTCCAGACCTAGGCTGGACCGTTCGCGGTTTTGCGCCGCCAGCACGCGCTGTTCGAAATTGTTGGTCAGGTCTGTCGTGCTGACCAGCAGGGGGGTGGCGACCGCAAGCGCGGCACCCAGCAACCTTCGCCCTGTTCGTGATTGCCGCATCGCGCCGCGCCCATCCTGCCAAAAACCGGCTGGTGCGGCCGCTCTGGTTAACGCGGCAGGTGCGTAAAAGGGTTAACGTCAGAGCAAGGCCGGTTTGGCAGATGCGCTCGGCATATCGGGCATGATGTAAACCGGGGTGCCAAGCGCCGCCACCTGATAGAGCCGGGCGGCAAAGCTGGTCGGCACGCCCAGGCAGCCGTGTGTGGCGCCGTTCACCCGGACCCGGCTGGCGTGAATGGCCACGCCATCCGCGGTCAATCGCAGCATGAAGGGCATCGGCGCATCATAGCTGCGCGAATAGTGATCCACGGCTTTCGCCAGGATGCGGAAGGTGCCACGCGGTGTCGGCTTGTCCGGCGTGCCATAAAGGATCACGGCCCCGCAGCATGGCGGCGGCGAAGCTGCAGGCCGATCAGGCCGATGCCTGCCATCATCAGGATCCAGGTTGCCGGTTCCGGCACCGGCGCTGCCACCGGCGGGGGCGGCGGGACGGGCGGCAGGACCGCGCCGCCAACGCCACCGCCACCGGGGGCAGGCGGTATGGCTCCCCCGGGCAAGCCTGCCCAGGCGGTGGGCGGTACAGCCGGCACGGGCGCGCCGCTCCCCAGTGTTCCGGCGGCTAGCGGCCCGGCGGGTGCGATCACTTCGGCGGCGCGGTCGGCCAGCCGGCCCAGATCGACCGGGATTGCGCCCGGATTGCGATCGCGCACGGGTGAAAGCACGCGCTCGCTTGGTTGCCAGCCCGGGCGCGGCTTTGACTGGACCAGCGCACCCGCTGCCCGCGCGCCCGGTGATCGGTCAGCCAGAATTTCCAGCGGATCGCGTAGCAGACCCTGCAAGTATGCTCCGCCCTGGGCCGCAAGCAGCCCGCCAGAGCCGCCCGGCAGCAGGCTGGCGAGCATTCCGGCCGCCACCAGCCCGCCTGTCATTCGCCGCCATTTCATCTCGAATCTGCACCTTTTTGCCCGGATAAGACCATCAAGTGGCACTAATACTAGTGATTACACTAGTGTAAATAGGCGCGGCTCAATAGCCGGAAAGGCGGGCAGTCCAGATTTGGCACGGGTCAGGGGTGCCGGGTTAACCGCTCAGGCTTCGAGCTCGATGTCCCAATAGAGCCAGTCCCGCCAGGTTTCGTGCAGGTAATTGGGCGGAAAGGCGCGGCCCCGCTCCTGCAGGTGCCAGGAAGTCGGGCGGATCGGCTCGATCAGCAGCGGCATTCCGGCCTGTTTGGGCGTTCGCCCGCCCTTGCGCAGGTTGCAGGGCGCGCACGCCGTGGCAACGTTTTCCCAGCTGGTCCGGCCACCCAGCCGCCGCGGGACGACATGATCAAAGGTCAGGTTGTGCGGGCTGCCGCAATATTGGCAGGTAAAGCGATCGCGCAGGAACAGGTTGAACCGGGTGAAGGCCGGAAATTCGTTGGGCTTCACATATTGCCGCAGCGCGATGACCGAAGGGATCGGCATGGTCCAGTTGGGCGAATGGACTTCGCGGGCATAGCTGGCGACGATATCGACACGCTCCAGACAGACCGCCTTGATCGCGGTTTGCCAGGGCCACAGGCTGAGCGGGTAATAGGATAGCGGGGTGTAATCGGCGTTGAGGACCAGCGCAGGGCAATCGGCCAGATTGCGGGAGGGATCCTCCGCCGCGCTGCGGAACTGGGCCGCGCGCTCGATCAGCTCCGCCTTGAGCATGGCCTCCGGTAACAACCGGGCATGACGGTTTGGCTACAACCCATGGGGGCAAGAGAACATGGGGGGCTTTGCGGCGTCAAGCCTTGCCTTGGGCGACAATCCACAGGCAAGAGATGCCGGTGATCCGCACCCGTTTCGCCCCCAGCCCGAATGGGCCGCTTCATCTGGGCCATGCCTATGCCGCGATTGTCGCGCATGATCTGGCGCGGGCGCGCGGCGGGCAATTCCTGCTGCGGATCGAGGACATTGATGGCACCCGCAGCCGGGCCGAGCTGGTCCCAGAAATCCTGGCCGATCTTGAATGGCTGGGGCTGCGCTGGGATGGGTCGGTGGTGTTCCAGTCGGCCCGGCTGGACAGCTATGGCGCCGCGGCAGAGCGGCTCAAGGCCATGGGGCTGCTCTATCCCTGCCAGTGCACCCGCGCCGAAGTGCTTGCAGCGGCGCAAGAGACCGGACCGGATGGCCCGGTCTATCCCGGCACGTGCCGCGGCAAGGCGGTCGATCCGGTCGGCGCGGCGTGGCGGCTTGATATGGCGAAGGCGGTGGCGCTGGCTGGGCCGCTGGAATGGGTTGATGCCCTGGCCGGTCCGCAAGTGGCGCGGCCCGAGCAGTTCGGGGACATTGTCGTGCTGCGCAAGGAAGCACCGGCCAGCTATCATCTGGCCGCGACGCTGGATGACGCAGCGGACGGGATTACCCTGGTCACCCGCGGGCAGGACCTGTTTGCTGCCAGCCATGTCCACTGTCTGTTGCAGGCGCTGCTCGGTCTGCCGGTGCCCGGCTGGCACCACCACCTGCTGCTGTGCGAAGCGGACGGACGCAAACTGGCCAAGCGACGGGGCTCTCCCGCGCTTGCCGACCTGCGCCGGGCGGGCGAAGACGGGCAGGCCGTGGCCGCCGCGCTGCGCATGGACCAATTCCCTACTGGCCTTTGGCTGGGTCCGGGCCTAGGATCGCAGGCATGAGCTATGTCCTGATTCCCGTTCTCGTGATCATGATGGTGCTGGTCGTGATCAGCCTGGTCAAAGGCATCGCCGCCTTCATGCAAAGCACCCGCGAAGATCTTGAGCGGGGCGAGGGCGCGGGCCCCAGCCAGATGCAGCTCAAGCAGAACAAGATGATGTATGCCCGGATCATGTATCAGGGCATCGCGATCGTGATCGTCGCGATCCTGCTGTTCGCCAGCCGCTAAGCGGCGCGTCGGCCCCTTGGTCAAGCTCAACAAGATCTACACCCGGACCGGTGATGACGGGACCACCGGCCTCGTCGACGGCTCACGCCGGGCCAAGCACGATGCCCGGATGGAAGCGATCGGCGCGGTTGACGAAGCCAATAGCCTGATCGGTTTTGCAGTCGCTGCGCCCGGCGGTGTCGAGCCGCATGAAGCGGCCCTGATCCGGATCCAGAATGACCTGTTCGATCTTGGTGCCGATCTGGCCACGCCGGGGGATGATTTCGCCCCGTCCGAGATGGTGCTGCGCGTCGTTCAACCCCAGGTAGACTGGCTGGAGCGTCAGATAGACGCCCTTAACGACGCCTTGACCCCGCTTACCAGTTTCATCCTGCCAGGCGGGACCGAAGCCGCGGTGCGGGTGCATCTGGCCCGCGCCACCGTGCGCCGGGCAGAACGCGCTGCGGTTGCGTTGGCTGTGGAAGAACCGGTCAATCCTGCGGCCTTGGCCTATCTCAACCGCCTCTCGGACTATCTCTTCGTCCTGGCCCGCGCGCTCAATGATGGCGGCGCTGGCGATGTGCTGTGGGTGCCGGGCCAATCGCGCTAAATTGGCGCTAGCCAAGCCTCCTCCCCCCCGCTAGGCAGCGCCACTTGCTGCAGATGCGAAGGGGAATTTTCGATGCGGACAATGGCTGTGATCGGTGCCGGCCAGATGGGTTCGGGCATTGCCCAGACCATCGCGCAATTCGGCATGAACGTGCTGATTTCCGACGTTGACCTGGCCCGTGCCGAAGCCGGCAAGGCCAAGATTGACCAGGCCCTGGGCAAGCTGGTTGGCCGCGGCAAGCTGACCCCGGATGAAGCCACCGCCGCCCTGGCGCGGATCACCCCGATCCCCGATTACAGCCCGATGGCCGATGCCGAACTGATCATCGAGGCGGCGACCGAAAAGGAAGAGATCAAGCACCGCATCTTCGCCGAAGCCGGCAAGGTGCTGGGCGCCGATGCGATCATGGCCTCGAACACCAGCTCGATCCCGATCACCCGCATGGCGGTCAGCTCGCCCGATCCGGCGCGATTCATCGGCCTGCACTTCTTCAATCCGGTGCCGGTCATGGGCCTGATCGAGGTTATTCCCGGTCTTGCGACGTCCAAGGAGACCGTGGCCCGGACCCGCGCCTTTGCCGAAGGCCTGTCAAAACAGGTGGTGCTGGCCGAGGACGAGCCGGGCTTCGTCGTCAACCGGATCCTCCTGCCGATGATCAACGAAGCGGTCTTCGTGCTGGGGCAGGGCACGGCCAGCATTCCGGATATCGACAAGGGCTGCCGGCTGGGGCTCAACCACCCGATGGGCCCGCTGGAACTGGCCGATTTCGTGGGTCTCGATACCTGCCTGGATATCGTCAAGGTGCTCTACAACACCACCGGCGACAGCAAGTATCGCCCGGCGCCCTTGCTGGTGAAATATGTCGAGGCCGGCTGGCTTGGCCGCAAGACCGGCCGCGGGTTCTATGACTATTCGGGCGAAGCGCCCGTCCCCACGCGCTAAACGACCGGCCCCTTCCGGATCGCCAGGCAGAGGATGTCGCCCGGATGGGGATCCGGCACGAACAGCCGCGCCACCTTGGCCAGCAGCCGGGTTGAAAGGCGGGACGTGATGCTGCCGCCCTCGGGATAGGGCCACTGCGCGGTCAGTTGCAGGCCGTGGCGGGGCAGCACCCGGTCCAGCGCCGTCAGCATGGCCAGCAGCGGCGGGAACAGCGCGAGCACCCCGTCGAGCGTCCGCTGGGTTGCGATTGAAAGCGGGCGCCAGGCGCGGTCAGCGCCGACCAGCGCCAGATTATCGCGCAGCAGGTCGCGCCCCGGCAACTCGTGCCAGAGCGACGGCGGCAGGGGAACCAGTTGGATCAGGGGCACCAGCAGGATCAGGCCTGCAACCCATGGCAGTGCCGGCGCGCCGCGGATTGCTGCGGGGCCATCCAGCCAGAGCCACAGGCAGCAGGCAACCGCGGCAAGACCCTTGCAGAACAGCTCTGCCAAAGGCGCCGGGCTACCCCCGCCGCCGCCAATCAGCAGGAGCAGGACGTAGCCACATGCCAGCCAGGCGATCGGACCCATCGAAAAGGCGGATTTGCCCATGACTGTCAGCGGCGCAGGAGCAAGATTGACATCCGGCAGGACAGGCTGGCGCGACGGGCCACTGTGCGCAGCAACCGCGATCAGCCGTTGCTGATGCTTCCCAAGGCTGTCGCAAGGCCGCCGGCCGCAGCCGCGCCGGCTACAACCGGTAAAATGCTGCTGCCCGCCGAGGCGCTGGCCGCCTGGGCGGCCGGAGCGACGTTGTTAGCGGGCGCGGCGGCATTGTTGTTGACCGTAGGTGCGTTTGAGCAATCGCGGTTGCGGAACAGCCCCGAAATGACATTTTCAGCCGGCCCGTTCGTGCTGGCCGGGCCGCTGGTGACGACGCAGACACACCCTCCGCCCGCCAGTTGTTCCCGGACAATATCTGCTGTTCCCGGAGCGCCGGTGCGCAGCACCCGGACCATGCATTTGCCGGCCGCAGCCGGGCCGGCCGCCATGGCCACAACCGGGAGAGCATCAGCTGAGCGTATTGCGGCCGTTGCCGCTACGCCGGTTGTCACCATTCCGGCTGCGGCCAGAACACCAGCGAAGAAACCACCCACCTGCCGACTCCCGAGCAAATCCGATCGCTGCGCCCTAACATAGGTGTAATCTCATAGTAAAGCGAAAAAACGTTGCGATACCGAGCGTTATTGGCCCGGCTTGGCCCGGCGGAGTCAGGTGGCGGCTACTTGCGCGGCGCTGCGACCCGCGCGATTTCGGTCAGGCCCTGGGCCAGCAGCAGTTCGGCCTGCTGGCTGTTCGACAGCAGGGCGCGATGCAGCCCGACGAGCTTTTCGACCAGCCGTGACAGCCGCGGCCCGCGCCACTTTTGCAGCTGCCGCATGATATCGCCCTTGTCCTTGAAGAAGATCCGGCGGGCGGCGGTTTCGGCTTCGACGAAGCGTTCAATATCGCCACTGCGGCCGATCTTCGCGGCCAGTTGCGCCAACTGCGCCGCGCGCCGTTCAACCGCCAGCAGCAGGCCCACCGGGTTCAGCCCAAGTTCGCGCATCCGCCGCAATTCGCCGGGCAGGCGCTGCACATCGCCTGACAGGACCGCGTTGACCAGCGGCATCAGCCCATCATCTTCGGTCCGCGCGCCGATCGCCTCGAAGGTTTCGGCATCGGCGGTGCGCGGTGCCTGCGGCGTGGCATCAAGGTAGAGCGCCAGCTTGGCCACTTCGCTCGCGGCAATCCGGGTATCGAGCGCGGCGGCGCGGGCGATGCGTTCCGCCAGATCGCCGCCCAGCTTGACCCCGGCCGCCCCGGCCATGTCGCGCACGGCGCCACTGACGCTGCGCAGATCAGGCGGATAGAACATCGCCATCAGCGCATCGGGCCGGCCGGCCAGCAGCTTGGCCGTGCGCGACTTGTCGGTCGCGCTGCTGGCCATGATGATGACCGGGCAGGGCTCGCTCTCACCCTGGAGCATGGCCTCGATCGCATCGTGGGCTTCATCACCACTGGCGCGGACGAGGATATGGCGGTTGCCACCAAACAGCGAGGTAGACCGCGCCTCATCGCCCAGCCGGGCCGGATCCTTGCGCAGATCGGCACCCGCCAGCTCGATCCGTTCGCCCGCATCGGGCAAAAGCTCGACCAGCAGTTGCGCCGCGTCCTGGATGCCGGCGTCATCCTGTCCGCACAGGAAAAACACCCGCGCCTCGCGCACGGCACGCGGGGCAATCGATTTGAAATCCTTTTGGGTGGCCTTCACTGCCCGCCTGCTTGGCCTTCGCGCAGCTGCAGAGCCAGCCGGGCAACGATCTTGTCTGCAACGACCTTGGCCAGGTTTTCCAGCGCGGTCTGTTCGGCGGCGATCGTGGCATATTCGGAACTGACCACGTCAATCCCGGCATCCGATCCGGCCGTTGCATCAAGCACGATGGTGCCCGAAACCGTATCGACCAGCTGATAGCGGGCGCGCAGCGTGCGCCGCTCACGCCCGATCGCGTCATTGGAGAGCAAGCCCAGGCCCTCGAGCTTTTCGTCCAGCCGGACATCAAGCCGATAACGCGGCACTGCCGGCCCGGCCGCGCCCAGCCGATCGACCAGGGCATTGCGGACCAGCCAGCCGGCCTTGCCCTCAATCGCCGGAACCTCAACCGCGGCAAGGCCCCGGGCAACCTGTCCGCCCGCCCCGCCGGCATACATCGGCTTCAGCCCGCAGGCTGACAGCAGCAATGCCGCGGCGAGGATAACGGCGCGCCTCATGCGACGAGATTGACCAACCGGTCGGGCACCACGATCACTTTCTTCACTGCCTTGCCTTCCAGCGCACGCTGCACCTTGTCGCTGGCCAGCGCAAGCGCCTCCAGCTCCTCGCGCGGCAGGCCCTTGGCGACGGTGATGGTGTCCCGCAGCTTGCCCAGGACCTGGATTGCGATGGTCACCTCGTCCTCAACCAGCAGCGCCGGATCGACGGCCGGCCAACCGGCGTCTGCGACCAGGCCTTCACCGCTGATGACCGACCAGGCTTCTTCAGCCAGGTGCGGCATCATCGGCGCGACCAGCAGCAGCAGCGTGCGGATCGCGGCCGAGCGGCTGGCGCTGGGCGCGGCCTTTTCGGTCGCCCCGGTCAGCTCATAGATCCGGGCCACGGCCTTGTTGAAGCCCAGCGCGGCAATGTCCTGGGTCACGGCGTGGACGGTCTGGTGGCTCTTGCGATCGAGCGCCTTGTCTTCGCCGGTCGCGGCGGCATCGTATTGGCCGAACAGGCGCCACAGGCGCTGGACGAAGCGGGCGCAGCCTTCGATCCCGGCTTCCGACCAGGGCAGGTCGCGTTCCGGCGGGCTGTCGGAAAGCATGAACCAGCGCACCGCATCAGCCCCGTACTGGGCAATGATGTCGTCCGGATCGACGACATTCTTCTTGCTCTTCGACATCTTGATGACCCGGCCGATTTCCACCGGCTGGCCATCGGCCTTGAGCTTCGCACTATCGCCGCCGCGATCAATTTCGCCGGGGCTGAAGTAGATCGGCTGGCCATTGGCCGGGTCAACGCGCGAATAGGTCTCGTGCGTCACCATGCCTTGCGTGAACAGACTGGCGAAGGGCTCCTTCACGTCGATCAGGCCGATGTGGTTGAGCGCGCGGGTCCAGAAGCGGGCGTAGAGCAGGTGAAGGATCGCGTGCTCGATCCCGCCGATGTACTGCTCGACCGGCAGCCACTGCTTGATCACATCCGGATCGAACGGGCGATCCCCCGGCTGGCTGGCAAAGCGCAGGAAGTACCACGAGGAGTCGACGAAGGTGTCGAGCGTGTCGGTCTCGCGCTCGGCCGGCTTGCCGCACTTCGGGCAATCGACGTGCTTCCAGGTCGGGTGGCGCAGCAGCGGGTTGCCCGGCACGTCAAAGCTGACGTCTTCGGGCAGGGTCACCGGCAGCTGGCTTTTCGGCACCGGCACCACGCCGCAGTCACCGCAATGGATGAACGGGATCGGCGTGCCCCAATAGCGCTGGCGCGAGACGCCCCAGTCGCGCAGGCGATATTGCGTTTCACCCTGACCCCAGCCGTCATGGGTGGCCTTGGCGATCACGGCGGCCTTGGCTTCGTCGATGGTCATGCCATCGAGCCATTCGGAGTTCACGATCCGGCCCGGGCCGGTATAGGCCTCATCGCCCGTGAACTCGGCAGCGGTGACATCGCCTTCGCTGACCACGCGGGTGACGGGCAGCTCATACTTGCGCGCAAAGTCGAGGTCGCGCTGGTCGTGCGCCGGGCAGCCGAAGACCGCGCCGGTGCCGTAATCCATCAGCACGAAGTTCGCGACATAGACCGGCAGGTGCCATGATTTCTTGAGCGGGTGCTCCACCGAATAGCCGGTGAAGAAGCCCTTCTTCTCCGCGGTTTCCAGTTCGGCCGCAGTGGTGCCGCCCTGCTTGCATTCGGCGATGAAGGCTTCCAGCTCGGGCGAATCCGCGGCGAGCTGCTGGGCAAAGGGATGGTCCGCCGCAATCGCGACGAAGCTGGCGCCGAACATCGTATCAGGCCGGGTGGTATAGACCTCGATCCCGTCCGGACTATCGACGAAGTGGAACTTGCAGCGCAGACCTTGCGACTTGCCGATCCAGTTCTCCTGCATCAGCCGGACCTTCTCCGGCCAGTCCTTGAGCTCGCCCAGGCCGCTCAGCAGGTCGTCGGCGAACTGGGTGATCTTGAGGAACCACTGGTTGAGCTTGCGCTTTTCAACCAGTGCGCCCGAACGCCAGCCGCGCCCGTCGATCACCTGTTCGTTGGCCAGCACGGTCATGTCGACCGGGTCCCAATTGACTGCCGATTCCTTGCGGTAGACTAGGCCTGCCGCATAGAGATCGAGGAACAGCGCCTGTTCCTGGCCGTAATAGTCGGGCTCGCAGGTCGCCAGTTCGCGGCTCCAGTCGAGCGCGAAGCCCAGCCGCTTGAGCTGGGCCTTCATGTTGGCGATGTTGTCACGGGTCCAGCCGCCGGGGTGGACGCCCTTTTCCATCGCGGCGTTTTCGGCGGGCATGCCGAAGGCGTCCCAACCCATCGGATGGAGCACTTCAAAGCCCTGCATCCGCTTGGTCCGCGCCAGCACGTCACCCATGGTGTAATTGCGGACGTGGCCGATGTGGATGCGGCCCGAAGGGTAAGGGAACATCTCCAGCACGAAGGAGCGCGGCTTGTTGCTCGCGTCATCGGCGCGGAAGGTCTGGCGTTCGTCCCACGCCTGCTGCCAGCGCGAATCGGCACTGGACGGATCAAAGCGTCCGGACTCTGGATTTTGGCTCGTCATGGCCTGCCCTCTAGCCGCTATGCGCGGCTTGTCGAGGGGGGTCGATCAGTCGGCAACAGCACCCCGGCGCAGGTCACGCGCCTTGGTCAGGATGATGTCTTCCAGCTTCTGCACCGTTGCGGCCTGCACCGGGGCATCGACCCAGACGCCGTTCTGGGCGACCTGGCGACTGGCGGCAACGCGCAGGGCATCGGCGCGCAGGTCCTGATCGAGGATGGTCACGGTAACCTTCATCCGCTCACCCGCGTTGTTCGGGTTGGCATACCAGTCGGTCACGATCACGCCGCCATTGCTGTCAGTCTGGAGCATCGGCATGAAGCTGAGCGCTTCAAGGCTGGCGCGCCACAGGTAGCTGTTGACCCCGATCGTGGTGATCTTCGAGGCCGCGACATCCGCCTTGGGGCGATCCTTGCCGCCGCAGCTGGCCAGGGCCAGCGCCGCCATGGCAACCAGGCCGGCGCGGCCGATGCGGGAAAAGGTGCTCTGGCCGGAAATGACGGTCATCATGGTCACGATACGATCCTGTTGTGGCGAGAGCAGCGGCTCCGCGCGAAACCTGCGCAGCCTCTATAGCCAAGGCGGCAAGGGCGGCAAGAGTGCATTGGCCGTCAGCGTGGTGAACCCGCCATGAATGCAGCCACCTAGGCCCCGGTTAACGCACAATTCATGGCGCATGGGCGAGATAGTGCTTGGATTCCGGGGCTGATCGCGCGAAAATCGGCGAGTCCCGTTTTGGGGTAACCAGCGAGCATCATGACCGTGACCAGGACCATTGCCGGCAATCAGACGAAGGGGCGCAGCGCTGCCTCGGCGTTCTTGCTGGCGGCTACGGTTACCGTCCTGGCCCTGCCCAGCGCGGTTCTGGCGCTGTCGATCGGGATCGGCCCCAAGCTGTCGGCCCCGTCAGAGGTGACAGACGATGGCTTTGAACCGGCCCGCGTCGATCCGCGACTGGCCCGCTCGATCTCGGTTCGCGCGCTCGGGGCCGGGCAGACCTTCCGCTTCACGCCGGGGGCCGCGCCCAACCGGCTCGATCGTTCGGTGACCGTTGCCGTGCGGCTTGACGGGCGGATGTCGCGCACCGGACGGAGTGCGCTGGCATCGAGCGACGGCGGCTTCCGCATCGCGCCGACGGCTTACAGTCTGGGCGTTTCCCGCGGTTACCGCGGCTTTGCCCAGAACGGCGCATCCGGCGGCGAACTGCGGCGGATGGAGCTGCCCGATCTGGCCAGTTTCAAGCCTTCGCCGGGGGCCAAGGAAGATCCTTCGCGCTTCACCCCGCGGATCGCGCTGGATGGCCGCGAACCGGCCGGCCGTTCACCGCGCACCTTGCAAGGTCAGGTCGACGAGATGGTCGATCTGGGCGGCTCCTATCGCCTGACCCGCAATCTGAACGTGACCGCCGGGGTGCGCAGCACCTCCGAGCGTGACCGGCTCGCTCCGCTCAGCGATGGCCGCAAGGATAACCAGGCGGTTTACGTCGGCACCCAGTTCAAGTTCTGATCGCCTCGTACAATCACGAAGAATAGCTATTCGGCGCTCTTGCCGGGTGGCATGGCCTTGCATAGGCTGACGCTACGGTTTGGGCGGATGGGAGAAGGTCTGATGGCACGGGTAGCAGTGGTGACGGGCGGCACACGCGGGATTGGCGAGGCGATCTGCCAGCGGCTGAAGCGCCAGGGGCACACGGTGATCGCCAACTATGCCGGTAACGAGGAGAAGGCCCGGGCCTTCACCGCGGCAACGGGCATCCCGGCCTATCGCTGGGACGTGGGTGACCATGAGGCAACACTGGCAGGCTGCGCCCGGATTGAGGCGGAGCATGGCCCGATCGACATCGTGGTCAACAATGCCGGGATCACCCGCGATGGCACGCTCCACCGGATGAGCTTTGACGATTGGAACGAAGTGCTGCGCGTCAACCTGGGCGGCTGCTTCAACATGGCCAAGGCCACCTTCCCCGGCATGCGGGAGCGCGGCTGGGGCCGGATCGTCAACGTCGGCTCGATTAATGGCCAGGCCGGGCAATATGGCCAGGTGAACTATGCGGCGGCCAAGTCCGGCATTCATGGTTTTACCAAGGCGCTGGCCCAGGAAGGGGCCAAGTTCGGGGTGACGGTCAATGCGATCGCCCCGGGCTACATCGATACCGACATGGTGGCGGCCGTCCCGGCCCCGGTGCTGGAGAAGATCGTGGCCAAGATCCCGGTCGGGCGGCTGGGCATGGCTGAGGAGATCGCCCGCGGCGTGGCTTTCCTGACCAGCGACAACGGCGGCTTCATGACCGGTTCGACCATGAGCATCAACGGCGGCCAGCACATGTACTGACCTGTTGGGAAAAGTTGACACAGTTGACACCGAGTCCGCTTCTCCCAACAGCTATTTCGGCCTGATTATTGGCCGAAATCAGCCAGATTTCAGGCCGGTATCGATCAAAGTGAACCGGCAAGAAAAAAATTTCCGGCGTTCGACAATTTCAAAGAACTGCGCCTTATCGCAGCGATTGGCGAAGTAGGAAAATCGTCTGGTCGATGCTCACTCGACCATGATCGACACCACCTTCCACGCGCCGTTTTCAAAGGCGAGCGAGACGGTTTCGGTGGCCTTGGCCTGCTTGCTGTAGCTGGCCTTGAAGGTCACCTGCCACTGGCCCTGCGGCGGAGCAGCGGTGAAATCGACCGTGGCGAGTTCGCGCGAGAGGTTGGTGCCGATCCGGCCGCGGACCTGCTGCGATGCCTGGGTCCACCATTCAACGGTGTTGAGCAGCTGGAACGACTTGTGCGTCGCCTGCCAGCTGTCCGCCCAGTCATCGCGGTCGAGCATGGCCATGAACTGCCGCGCAGCATCGACGGCTGCGGCTTCGCTGGCGGGGGTGGGCGAAACGGCCGCTGCGGTGGTCAGCGGCGCGGCGGGGGCCAGGCCCGTCCCGGACAGCGCGGACAGGGCGAGCAGGGCAAGGCTGAGTGACATGACGGTACCTCCAACAATCCAGCCGGTGCGGCGCGATCGGGCGCGACCTTGAACTGGCTGGGGGTCTGGTGCAGCCGGTGCGGCCTCCCTTGCATCCCCCAAATGCTTGTCCCCCAGCAATTCGGGGGCAGCCGCTTCGGCTTCACGCAGCAGCCGGGCGGCCTCGCGGCTGGACGATGTTGCCATCTTGCGCCGCGCATCGCGCAGCCGTTCGTTGATCGTGTGGACCGAGAGGCCCAGGTGCTGCGCCATCGATTTGGCATCATAGCCCTGCAGCAGCAGGCGCAGCGTTTCCTTCTCCTTTTCGGTCAGGGACTGGTGGCGCGCGCTCATGCCGGAGATGTAGGATGGCGGCGGCAGGGCAACCACCCCAAATTTTTCGTAGGTGCAGACGGCTGCCTGCGGCTAGATCGCGGCATGACCACGCCGTTCCATCCCCCTGTGAAGCGCTCAGTCGAGATTGCCGGGCACAAGACCTCGATCAGCCTCGAGCCGCTGTTCTGGGAATTGCTCAAGCAGGCCGCAGCGGCGGAGGGGCTGCCGATCAGCGCGCTGGTGGCGCGGATCGATAGCGAGCGGATCGTTGCCCCGACACCGCCCGGGCTGGCCGGGGCGGTGCGGGTCTGGCTGGTGGGCTGGCTGGCTTCAAACTTGTCCGAGGACCAGTCCGCCTAGTCCAGACGTGCTCAGGTAAACTTGCCGGCGGCGGGCGGATCGCTGGCCGGGAAACTTTCGTCGCTGGCTTCGTCCACCTCGTCCCAATGCTTGGGATCGCTTTTCATGGCTTCCGGGCCGGCGTTGCGGACCGGGGCAAAGCCCTCGGTCGCTTCGCCACTGGCAAAGGCTGCCGGCGTGGCCGGTTCGGCATTGCGGGTGGCATAGCGATAGAGGCCGTAGCCAAGGGCACCGGCAAAGGCGAGTTTTAGCAGCATGGCATGGGCTCCTTCTGCAAGTCTGCCCCTTGCCTAAGGGATATGGCGCCGCCGGGTTCCGGCGATCAAGTCAGTCCCCGCCGACCCGTTCGATCTGTGCGCCCACCAGCGCCAGCTTTTCTTCCAGCCGCTCGTAACCGCGATCAAGGTGGTAGAGCCGGTGGACCTGGGTTTCCCCTTCGGCAGCAAGACCGGCGATCACCAGGCTCATCGAGGCGCGCAGGTCGGTCGCCATCACTTCGGCGCCGGTCAGCTTCTTGACCCCGTGGACCACCGCGGTGCGGCCCTTGGTTTCAATGTGTGCGCCCATGCGGTTCAGTTCGGGCACGTGCATATAGCGGTTTTCGAAGATCGTCTCGGTCAGCACCGAGCTGCCTTCGGCCAGGCACAGCATGGCCATCAGCTGGGCCTGCATATCGGTGGCAAAACCGGGGTAGGGCGCGGTGGAGAGCGTGACGGCCTTCATCGGGCCATCGCGCCAGACCTTGATCCCGTCGTCGCCCGGCTCAACGTGCACGCCGGCATCGCGCAGGGCTTGCAGCGTGGCGTCCATTTCATCGGCCACGGCGTGCTTCAGGAAGACTTCGCCTCCGGTGATCGCGGCAGCACAGGCGTAGGAGCCAGCCTCGATCCGGTCGCTCATCACGCGATAGGTTGCGCCGTGCAGGCGGGGCACGCCGTGAATGGTCAGATCGCTGGTGCCGATCCCTTCGATCTGCGCGCCCATGGCGACCAGCAGCTTGCACAGGTCAACAATCTCAGGCTCGCGCGCGGCGTTGTGCAGCACGGTCTTGCCGGTGCAGAGCACGGCGGCCATCAGCGCGTTCTCGGTCGCGCCGACCGAGACCACCGGGAAGGCATAGCGCCCGCCGGGCAGCCCGCCATCGGGCGCAATCGCGCGGACATAGCCGGCGGCCAGTTCGATCGTAGCCCCCAGCGCTTCCAGCACCTTGAGATGCAGGTCGATCGGGCGGTTGCCAATCGCGCAGCCGCCGGGCAGCGAAACGGTCGCTTCACCCATGCGGGCCAGCATCGGGCCGAGCACCAGGATCGAGGCGCGCATCTTGCGGACCAGTTCATAGGGCGCGACGGTGGAGGTCATCCGGGTGGCGGCGAGCGTCATCACCCGGCCAAAGTCCTCGGGACGGGAGCCGGCGATCGTGGTCGAAATGCCGAACTGGTTGAGCAGGTGCTGGAACCCGTCGATATCCGCCAGCCGCGGCAGGTTGCGCAGCGTCAGCGGCTCATCGGTCAGCAGCGCGCAAGGCAGCAGCGTCAGCGCAGAGTTCTTGGCGCCCGAAATCGGGATGGTGCCAGACAGGCGCTTGCCGCCCTGAATGATGATTTTGTCCATGGAGGCCTGATTTAGCGGGATTGCGGGAACCGGCAAGCGCTGTGCAATGCTATGCACAACCGTGGACGCTATCTGCCACAAGCGGGTTGCCAAGCAGCCCGCGCTCGCCGTAACCCGGTTGCAACAACGACAGGATAACGCCGCCGCCATGACTGATGCCGCATCGCGCAAGCCGATCAGGAAAGCCGTATTCCCTGTTGCCGGGCTTGGTACCCGGTTTCTGCCCGCCACCAAGGCAATCCCGAAAGAGATGCTGCCGATCATCGATCGCCCGCTGATCCAGTATGCCGTGGACGAGGCGCGCGAGGCCGGGATCGAGCAGCTGATCTTCGTGACCGGGCGGGGTAAGAGCGCGCTGGTCGAGCATTTCGACATGGCGTTTGAGCTTGAGACGACCATGGCCGATCGCCACAAGTCGCTTGAAGTGCTGGAACCGACGCGGATCCAGCCGGGCAACCTTGTCGCCGTGCGCCAGCAGGTGCCGATGGGGCTGGGCCACGCCATCTGGTGCGCCCGGGCGATCGTGGGGGATGAGCCCTTCGCTATCTTCCTGCCCGATGAACTGATGATCGCTAACAAGGGCTCGACCGGCTGCATGAAGCAGATGGTCGAGGCCTATAACGAACACGGCGGTAACCTGATTTCGGTGCTGGAAGTGCCGGAAGCGGAAGTGTCGTCCTATGGCGTGATCGCGCCGGGCGCCCGGATCAGCGATCAGGTCACTGAGGTGACGGGGCTGGTTGAAAAGCCCAAGCGCGAGGAAGCCCCGAGCAACCTGATCATCTCGGGACGCTATATCCTCCAGCCCGAAGTGATGCGCGTCCTGGAAGGCCAGGCTGCCGGGGCCGGCGGCGAAATCCAGCTGACCGATGCCATGGCCCAGATGATCGGCCAGCAGCCGTTCCACGCCGTGACCTTCGCCGGCCGCCGGTTCGACTGCGGCAGCAAGACCGGCTTCGTCGAGGCGACCCTGGCCCTGGCGCTTGAGCGTGAGGACATGGCGGACGAGGTGCGGGCGATCGCGCAGCGGCTGCTGGCGCAAGGCTGAATTTTGCGCCAAGGGGTCGCAATGCGGATTGCCCTGTTCGAGCCCGAGATTGCCGGAAATGTTGGCGCAGTGATGCGCCTGTGTGCCTGCCTGGGTGCGCGGTTGGACCTGATCGAGCCACTCGGCTTTGCCTGGGATGATCGCCGCGTGCGCCGCACGGCAATGGACTACATCGATCACGTCGAAGTGGTCCGCCACGCCAGCTTCGCCGCCTTCCAGCAGACCCGGGGGCAGAGCCGGCTGGTGCTGTTCAGCACCAAGACCACGCAGGATGCATATGAGTTCGCCTACCGCAGCGATGATGTGCTGCTGTTCGGTAAGGAGAGCGCCGGGGTGCCGCCCGAAGTTGTCGATGCGGCGGACGAGCGCGTACGCCTGCCGATGCGCGCGGAGGTGCGCTCGCTCAACCTGGCCACTTCGGCTGCGCTCGCACTGGGTGAGGCGCTGCGCCAGACTGGCGGCCTGCCGGGCTAACGCGTCTGGACCGTCATGGCGCGCAGGCCGATCATGTCCATTACCTTGATCTGCCGATAGCCCGAGTTGACCAGCCCCAGCGTTGCAAGTTCGCCCATGGCCTGGCCGATCGTCACGCGCGACAAGCCCAGGAGATCGCCAAGCGCCTGTTGGGTCAGCGCAAGCGTCGGCCCTTCGCGGCGGGCGATATCCAGCAGCAGCCGGGCGACGCGGGCGCGGGCGGGCAGGTTGCGGTCTCGCTCGATCCGGTCCAGCGCCGTGCGCAGCTGGTTGCCCAGCGACTTCAGCAGCCAGCGGGAAAAGTCTGGGTTCTCCCCCAGCAGTCGCTCTATCAGGGCGGCCTCGATCCGCACCAGCACGGCATCGGTATCGGCAACGGCATCGACCTGGCGCGGCAGGCCGGTGAAATAGGCCAGCTCGCCAAACAGGTCGCCCGCGCCAAGGACGGCGAAAACCGTCATCTCCCCCTCCGCGCCAAACCGGCATGCCGATACGGTGCCCCCTTCGATCAGCCAGAACCCGTTCCCACTATCTCCGCGCTGCTGGATGAGCGTGCCAGCAGCAAAGCGCTGGTGGCGCCCTTCGGCCTTCAGCAGCTCCGCGATGGAACCTTCGGCGCGCGTCGGCGGCACTTCGGACAATTGATAAGTTCTTTGCATTCTTTCCGGTGATGACGCGTTAGAGACCGCGATGCAAGACGGAAGCGGGCAGGATCGCATCGCACCGCGGGAGACAGGGCATGCCAATCGAGAACTGGGTCGTGATCGGGATCTATCTGGGGTTCGGGCTGCTTGAACTCGTCCGCTCAGACCTGTTCAGCAAGCGCGAGCAGAGCCGCGACGACGGGATCATCGAGACGATCTCGACCGTGCTGCTGCTGACGGTTACCCAGCCGCTGATTCTGGTGACGGTCGGCTGGCTGGGGCAGCGCTATTTCCCGCAATACCAGAATGCGCTGGCCGGGATCAGCATCTGGGCGGCGATCCCGCTGTTCCTAGTCTTCGAGGACATGATGCAATACTGGTGGCATCGCGCCTCGCACAGTTTTTCGTGGCTCTACAACCTTCACCGCGCGCACCATAACGCCCGCTACATGAGCGTGCGGCTCGTCTACCGGAACAACATCATCTACTATGCGATGATGCCCAGCCTGTGGTTTGCTGGCGTGCTGCTCTATCTTGGGCTCGGCTGGTTCTATGCCGGCTACCTGATCATCAAGATGCTGGTGATTATCGGCGCCCACAGCGATGTGGCCTGGGACAAGCCGCTTTACCGGATCAAGTGGCTGGCCCCGGTGATGTGGGTGGTGGAACGGACGATCTCTACCCCCGCCACCCATCATGCCCACCACGGCCGCCATGCCAGCGATCCGGCAGTCCACTACAAGGGCAATTACGGCAATCTGCTGTTCCTGTGGGACGTGCTGTTCGGCACGGCGCGGATCACCCGGACCTATCCGCAGACCTACGGGGTGGAAGACCTGCCCGACGCGACCCTGGGCCAGCAATTGCTGTGGCCGCTGTTCCCGGAGAACAAGGACATGGCGCGCAAGGTGCCGGGCGCGCAGCCGCGCAACGCGGCCTGATCGGCAAAACATCGCCATCGGGTGAAATTGAGCGGATAGATCGATTACTGTCTTCCGGAAATCCTATTGGGCAGCCACGCCTTGAGAAGATAGCCGCACCTCCATGCTGGTGATCACCAGCGAAACAGGAGGAGAGCTAACCCATGCAGATCCGCAAGATCGCGCTGACCGCACTGCTGGTCGCCGCTTCGCCGCTGGCACTGACCGACCCGGCCAAGGCCGAAACCGCCACGCCGACCGCCAGCGATAGTAAGGAATGGTATCCCAAGACCCTGGACCTGACCGCGCTGCGCCAGAACGAGGCCCAGGCGAACCCTTATGGCCCCGATTTCAACTATGCCGCCGAATTCGCCAAGCTCGACCTGGCGGCGGTCAAGGCTGACATCCGCAAGGTGCTGACCACCTCGCAGCCGTGGTGGCCGGCCGACTATGGCCACTATGGTCCGTTCTTCATCCGCATGGCCTGGCACAGCGCCGGGACCTATCGCTCGGGCGATGGCCGCGGTGGTTCGGATGGTGGCGAGCTGCGGTTTGAACCGCTCAATTCCTGGCCCGACAACGTCAACCTGGACAAGGCCCGCCGCCTGGTCTGGCCGATCAAGCAGAAGTACGGCCGCGCGCTTTCGTGGGGCGATCTGATGATCCTGACCGGCAATGTCGCGATGGAAGACATGGGCTTCAAGACGCTGGGCTTTGCCGGTGGCCGCATTGATGCCTGGCAGCCGGACGTGGTGTTCTGGGGCCCGGAAAAGAAGCTGCTGGCCGATGAGCGCCGCGATGCCAAGGGCAACCTCAAGGGCCCGCTCGCCGCGGTGCAGATGGGCCTGATCTACGTCAACCCGGAAGGCCCGAACGGCAATCCTGATCCGCTTGCCGCTGCGGCTGACATCCGCCGCGCCTTTGGCGCGATGGCGATGAATGACGAGGAAACCGCCGCCCTGATCGCGGGCGGTCACACCTTCGGCAAGGCCCACGGCGCCCGCAAGCCGGAAGAGTGCGTGGGTAATGATCCAGGCACGGCTGCGATCGAGCAGCAGGGCAAGGGCTGGGCCAACAAGTGCGGCAAGGGCCATTCCGAAGACACGATCACCAGCGGCCTCGAAGGCGCCTGGACCGCGAACCCGATCGCCTGGACCACCCAGTATCTCGATAACCTCTATGGCTTCGAATGGGTCAAGACCAAGAGCCCGGCCGGTGCCACCCAGTGGGTGCCCAAGGATGCGGCCGCCGCGAACATGGTGCCCGATGCGCACCGCGCCGATGTGCGTCACGCGCCGATCATGTTCACCACGGACCTTGCGCTCAAGGAGGATCCGGGTTTCCGCAAGATCACCCAGCGCTGGCACAAGAAGCCGCAGGAATTTGCCGATGCCTTCGCGCGCGCCTGGTTCAAGCTGACCCACCGCGACATGGGTCCGCAGGCCCGTTACCTTGGCCCCGACGCGCCAAAGGTGACCTTCGCCTGGCAGGAGCCGCTCCCCAAGGCGAGCTACGCCCCGATCGATGCTGGTGATGTCGCCACGCTGAAGGGCCAGATTGCCGGCACCGGCCTGACTGCTGCCGAGCTGGTTCGCACGGCCTGGGCCTCGGCCTCGACCTTCCGCGCCACCGACATGCGCGGCGGTGCGAATGGCGCCCGGATCCGGTTTGAACCGATGAAGAGCTGGGCTGCCAACGATCCGGCCGAGCTGACCAAGGTGCTCGCGGCGCTGGAAACGGTGCGCACCACGTTCAACAAGGGCGCGACCGGCGGCAAGCAGGTTTCGCTGGCTGACCTGATTGTGCTGGGCGGCACGGTCGGGATCGAGCAGGCGGCCAAGGCTGCCGGACATGATGTGACTGTGCCGTTCACCGCTGGCCGGGTTGATGCCCTGCCCACACAGGCTGATATCAAGGCCCTGAACGACCTGCGCCCGACCGCTGACGGCTTCCGTAACTATTACGGCGCGGATGCCCATTTCGGCCCGACCGAGTCGCTGATCGACAAGGCTGACATGCTGAACCTGACCGTGCCAGAAATGACCGTGCTGGTTGGCGGCATGCGCGCCTTGGGCGCCAATGCCGGTGGTTCGACTGCCGGGGTCTTCACCAGCCGTCCGGGCAGCCTGACCAACGACTTCTTCGTCAACCTGCTGTCGATGGACACGGTGTGGAGCAAGTCGGCGGCCACGCCGGGCCTTTATGAAGGCAAGGACCGCGCGACCGGCGCAGCCAAGTGGACTGCCACCCCGGTTGACCTGGTGTTCGGTTCCAATTCCGAACTGCGCGCCGTGGCCGAAGTCTATGCCTCGAACGACGCCAAGGACAAGTTCGTGGCCGACTTCGTGAAGGCCTGGACCAAGGTGATGAACGCGGACCGCTTCTGATCCGCCTCTGAAAGTAAAGGGGGCGATGGCCGGTGATCCCGGGCATCGCCCCTTGCGCCTTGAATAGAGAATGTCCGTGCGTCTGTTCGCCGTGATCCTTCCTCTGCTGGCCGCCGTTCCGGCGCAGGCGCAGTCGCGCCCCCCGGCTTTTGCCCAGTGTGCCGCGTGCCATTCGACCGAGCCGGGCAAGACGGTGTTTGGTCCCAGCCTGCATGGCGTGGGTGGACGCAAGGCGGGCAGCCTGCCGGGCTATGATTACAGTCCGGCACTGAAGCAGGCCCGGATCACCTGGAACGCCGCCACGCTCGACCGTTGGCTGGCCTCACCGCAAAAGACCGTGCCTGGCACGCGGATGCCGTTTGGCGGCGTGCAGGATCCGGCAACGCGCAAGGCGCTGGTCGCCTACCTGCTGGCGCTGAAGTAGAGCGTCTTAGCGGCCCGACTGGTTGAAGTCTGCCAACAGCAGCTCAACCATCTGGTACAGCATCGCGCTGTACTGCGTCCGGTTGAACCGGCCCGGGGCGATGCGGTGTTCGGCGTGGATGCCCACCATCATGCTCATGATTGCGGCCGCCGCTTCGGCGCAGCGCGGTTGCGGTGCGCCCGTTTCGCGCATCAGTTCGGCCTCGATCAGGTCGCGCAGCTGGCCATGGAAGGCGGCATAGATCGGGCCGAACTTTGCATTACCGGCCAGCTCGCTCATCATCCGGGCAAAGAAGTCCGCTTGCGGGCCGTCGTCATAGGACTGGTCAAGCCGCCGAACGAGAGCCAGTGTTCCTGACTGGCACGCTGGCAGCAAGGCGGCCCGCGCACGCTCGAGCGTGGCGGCAAAGCAGGCTTCCAACAGGCCAGCCTTGGTCTTGAAATGGAAGAAGACGGTGGCCTGGCCATAGCCAGCTCGCTCGGCCACCTCTTCGGTAGAGGTCGCGGCGAAACCCTTTTCCGCAAAGAGCGCGATGGCCGCCGCAATCAGCTTGCGCCGCGCTTCGGCGGGGTTCTTCGATACGCCCTTGGCCCGGCGCGGGGCCGAGGCAGCGGGTTCAGCCGGGGTTCTGGCAGGCTTCATAGCCCGTTCCTATCGCAGCTTGACCGAATCTGAGCAAGCACTTAACTGAGTGATCAATCAGTTTGAGTCACGCGGGAGGCAGGCATGGCCATCATCGATTTCTTCGACCGCGGCTGGGCGATGGACGGGCAGGCGATTGCCTATATTCAGGACGATCGCAGCGTCACGTTTGACGAAGCGGGCCAGCTTTCATGCCGCATCGCCAACCGCCTGCTGGAACTGGGCTGTGCCAAGGGCACCAAGGCGGCGGTCTGGGCCGGCAATGACGTCACGGCCTGGATCTGCACGCTGGGCATCTGGCGCGCCGGATTGACCTGGATCCCGGTCAATGCGCGCAACGTGGCGGAGGACAACCGCTATATCCTGCGCCAGTTTGATTGCGAAGTGCTGTTCTATCAGCAGGCATTCGCCGAGACTGTGGCGGCCTTGCGTCCTGATCTTCCGGCGATCCGTCAGTGGATCTGCATTGATGCCGACCTGCCCGATGCGCCTTCGCTGGAGGCGTGGTGCGGCGCAGCGCCCGACAGCCGGCCCGAGGTCGACGTGGCGCCCGATGATATCTTCATCATCACTTCCACCGGCGGTACCACCGGGCTGCCCAAGGGGGTGATGAACAGCCACCGCGCTGCGCAGACCACTTTCATCCAGTTCATGCTGGCCTGCACCTATCGCGACGGGACGCGGCCGGTGAACCTGGCGGCTGCACCTTTGACCCATTCGGCCGGCCTGCTTTCCATCCCCTGCACTGCCCAAGGCGGTACTGTGGTGGTGCTGTCCAAGCCCGATCCGGCATTGCTGGTCCAGGCCGTGGTTCGGCACCGGGTGACCGAATTCTTCCTGCCGCCAACGGTGATCTATGCCCTGCTGGAAGCGCCGGGGATCGAGCAGGTCGACTTTTCCAGCCTGCGCTACCTGCTCTACGGCGCGGCCCCCATGTCGCTTGAAAAGCTGAAGAAAGCGATTGCGCTGTGGGGCCCGATCATGACCGAATCCTATGGCCAGAGCGAAGCCATGGGATCTATCGCCACGCTGCGGGCGGACGAACACATGGTTGGCGGCCAGCTTGCCAGCGACGAGCAGCTGGCTTCGGTCGGGCGGCCCAATCCGCTGGTCCGGGTGGAGATCATGGACGATGCCGGGCGGAGACTCCCCCGGGGAGAGACCGGCGAAATCTGCGTGCGCGGCGATCTGGTGATGACCGGCTATTACAAGGATCCGGACAAGACCGCCGAGACCATTGTGGATGGCTGGCTGCACACCGGCGATGTCGGTCACATCGATGCGCGGGGCTTCCTGCACCTGACTGACCGCAAGAAAGACATGATCATCACCGGGGGGTTCAACGTCTATCCGGCCATGGTCGAGCAGGTGCTCTGGGCGCACCCCGCCGTTCAGGACTGTGCCGTGATTGGCATCCCCGACGACAAATGGGGCGAAGCGGTCAAGGCCGTGGTCGAACTCAATCCCGGCCAGTCGGTGAGCGCGGATGACCTGATCGCGCTGTGCAAGGACAAGCTGGGCAGCGTGATTGCTCCCAAGACCGTCGATTTCATTGCCCAGCTGCCACGCAGCCCCGCCGGGAAGGTGCTCAAGAAGGACCTGCGCGCCAGCTACTGGCAGGGCCGGACCAGCAAGATCTGATGGGGGCGGCACGATGACCGATATCTACATCGCCGGGATCGCCATGACCGTTTTCGGAAGGCATTTCGAGCGCAGCCTTGAAGACATGGCCGGGGAGGCCGTGACGGGCGCGCTCAGGGATGCCGGGGCCAGCCGCGATCAGATCGGCACGGCGTTTTATGCCGGGATCACCAACGGCCCCTTGCAGGGCCAGTTCGCCATCCCCGGTCAGGTGGTGCTGGGTAAGCTCGGGATCGAGGGAATCTCGGTCTTCAATATCGACAATGGTTGCGCCGCCGGGTCTTCTGCCTTTGCCCTTGCGGTCCAGAGCCTGAAGGCGGGCGTGACCGATGTGGCGCTGGTGCTGGGCGCGGAAAAGATGAACGTGCCGGACAAGCTCTCGGTCCTGAAGCTGATGGAAGGCGGCTGGGACGTCAGCCGGGTGGAAGAGAACTATGCGCGGCTGGTAAAGCTGGGTGAGGGGATCGTACCCCCCGCAGGCTCGGAATCCGAAAAGCCCTATTCCAAGTTCATGTCGATCTATGCCGCGCTGTGCCGCAACCACATGGCGCAATGGGGCACGACCCAGCGCCAGATCGCGGCCGTATCGGCCAAGAACCACCAGCATTCGGTCCACAACCCATGGTCGCAGTTCCGCAAGGGCTTCACCATTGATGAGGTGCTGGCTGCCCCGCCGATTACCTATCCGCTGACCCTGCCGATGTGCGCACCGGTTACCGATGGCGCCGCGGCAGCGATTATCTGCACCGAGGAAGGCCTCAAACGGATCGGCGCGGATCGCAACCGCTGCATCCGCGTCGCGGCCAGCGTGGTCCGCTCTGCCACCAGCCGCAGCATCGACCAGCACGAGCTGAACCTTGCCCGGCTTGCCGCCAACCAGGCCTACGAGATCGCCGGGCTTGGTCCTGAGGACATCCATGTGGCCGAAGTCCACGATGCCGCTGCGATGGGCGAGATCATCCAGGTCGAGAACTTGGGTTTCGTCGCTATGGGCGAGGGCGGCCCCTCAGCCGAGCGCGGCGATTTCAGCATCGGCGGGCGGCTTCCGGTCAACCCGTCCGGCGGGCTGGAATCCAAGGGGCATCCCTTGGGCGCAACCGGGATCGGCCAGCTGTTCGAACTGGTCACCCAGCTTCGCGGTGAAGCCGGGGCGCGGCAGGTCGAAGGGGCGCGGCATGCGATCCAGGAAAACGGCGGCGGCAATATCGGCGTCGAGGAGGCGGCGGTGGCCGTCCACATCTTAAGCAAGTGAGGGGAAGCGGGATCATGACAGCATACACGCCGAGAGAACTGGTCGGACCCGGCCAGGGTCTGCGCTTCACCGAAAGCCCGCGCTGGCGCGGTGATCGGCTGTGGTTCATTGATATCCATGGCAACGCGATCAAATCCGTCGGTCTCGGCGGTGACCTGCGCACCGAGATCGAACTGCCCTTCAAGCCCAATGGCCTGGGCTTCCTGCCCGATGGCTCAGTGGTGTTCAGCGATGCCCTGAACCTCAGCATGAAGCGCTGGCAGGATGGCGTGTCGCACGACCATGCCGACCTTTCGGCGACCTGCGTGTTCTGCCTCAGCGATGCGATCGCCGACGCGCAGGGGCGCACCTGGGTCAGCGATATCGGCTACAATTTCTGGAACCCCGATGCCGCCCCGGCCGAGACCTGCGTGATCGCGCGGATCGATCCCGATGGTCGCGTCACCAAGGTTGCGGGCAACCTGCGCTTTCCGAACGGCGTGGTGATTACGCCCGATGGCAGCACGCTGATTATTGCGGAAACCAATGGCTTCTGCCTGACGGCCTATGACATTGGCGCCGATGGCAGCCTGTCAAACCAGCGGGTCTGGGCCGACTTGCCGGAGGGTGTTCAGCCGGATGGGATCTGCCTTGATCCCGAAGGTGCTGTCTGGGTGGCCAATCCGGGCGAGGCTGGGTCGAAGGTCCTGCGTGTGCGGGAGGGCGGCGAGGTGACCGCTACGGTCGAGTTGGAAACCCATGCCTACGCCGTGGCAGTCGCCGGGGCGAAGGGCGAGAAGCTGGTGATCTGCGCTTCGGACAGCCACGATCCGGCTGCCATCGCCGCTAATCCCACCGCACACCTGTTGATCGTCGACCTCTAAACGCGACGGCGCGGTGACCGGCGGTCCGGTCACCGCGCCGCGCTGGTTTTCAAGGCCGCTTAATTTGCCCGGGCGGCGATCCATTCATCGACGCGGCGCTCAAGGATCGAGAGTGGCTGCGAGCCCGAGGCGATCAGCAGGTCGTGGAAGGCCTTCAGATCGAACTTCGCGCCCAGCTTCTGCTCTGCCCGCTGGCGCAGTTCCATGATCTTGAGCATGCCGATCTTGTAGCCCGTCGCCTGGCCCGGAAGGGTGATGTAGCGGCGGATTTCCGAGCGCGAACGCTCGATCGGCTGGCGGCCGGTGGTGTTCATGTAGGTAACGGCCTGATCCTCGGTCCAGCCCTTGGCGTGCAGGCCGGTATCGACGACCAGGCGCGCGGCGCGGAACAGTTCGGCATCCAGCCGCATGAAGTCTGCTGCAATATCGGGGAAGGCGCCCATTTCCTTGCAGACGGCCTCGGCATAAAGGCCCCAGCCTTCGCCAAAGGCCACATAGCCAGTGGCCGAGCGGAACTTGGGCCCGCCCTGCTGGCGCACCTGGATATCGCCCTGGGTGTTATGGCCGGGGACGGCTTCGTGGCACATCAGCGTATAGAGCGCGGCCGGATCGGGGCGCATGCCGACCAGGTGGACATAGGTGCGCGCCGGGCGCGTGCCATCGGGGCTGGGCTGGCTGGCATGGGCTGCGCCGCCGGGCACTTCGGAGAAGGCCGGTTCGCGCACCACCTCGATCCCATAGGCCGGCAGCACCCCGAAGTAGCCCGGCAGCAGGGTGCGGGTGTGCTGGACGAATTCGTTGGCCGTCTTCAGGTATTCGGCGCGGGTTTCATCGGTGAAGGGCTGCGGCGGATAGAGCCGCGCGCGTTCCTGATAGAAGGCCTCGCGGTCCTTGAACCCGGCCTGGCGGGCAAGGGCATCCTGCTCCGCCTCGATCCGCGCCACTTCCTTCAGGCCGATCTGGTGGATCTGGTCAGCCGTCAGGTCGGTCGTGGTGACGAGCTTCAGTTCGTTTGCGTAGTAATTCAGCCCGCCCGGCAGGGTAACCGCGCCAACCTTGCCGCTGGGGGCCGTGGCGAGATTGCCCTGGGCCCAGGCGATCACGCGGTCATAGGCCGGCTTGAGCGCAAGGATCGCCTCCCTGGCCTGACCCAGCGCGACATCGGCATCGGCCTGGCTCAGCTTGCCCTTGCTGACCAGCGCGGCGGTCTTGGCCTTTACGTCGGCCCACAGCGCGGCGTCCGGGCCGGGGCCAAACGGTGCGCCGCTGGTCAACTGCTGGCTGCTGGAAATGATCGTTTCGATCTGGAACTTCGGCGCATGGATCCCGGCCTTGTCGCTGGCCTTGCTGCGTTCGATCCCCAGATCGAGCACGGCCGGCATGCCGCGCAGCCGGGCGATATAGTTGTTGAGATCCGTGGCATCGTTGACCGTGTGGGTATTGATCAGGAAGTCCGGCATCTGGCTGTGCAGCGAATAGAGCCGCGAATAGAACGGCGGGCGATAGATGCGGTTCTGGTTGGAAAGCGCGGCGCGATCGGCCTCAAGCGCCCAGATGTCATAATTGACCTGGCCTTCGGGCGAGAGCTTGGCGCGATCGAACTGCGCCTTCATCCGGGCCACGCTGGCCTGACGCCAGGCAACGTCAGCCGCTGCGGCCTTGTCGCTAATGTCGTTCCACTTGTCGCCGCCGTCCTTGATGCCACGGCGGGTGGCGAGCTGCGGCTGGGTCTTCACATAGGCCGCGAATTCGGCGTCAAGGAACCGGGTCAGGCGCGCATCTACATTGGCAGCGGCCGAGAGCGGCGGCTGCGGTGCGGCGGTCTGGGCCGACAAGCCGGTTGATG
The DNA here is from genome assembly GCA_964413885.1 of uncultured Novosphingobium sp. Lineage (GTDB taxonomy): Bacteria > Pseudomonadota > Alphaproteobacteria > Sphingomonadales > Sphingomonadaceae > Novosphingobium. The sequence goes on along the minus strand of CAYPTU010000003.1, from coordinate 158,964 downwards.
CAAACAAGGCGATCGTGGCGGCCGCCAGGCCGGTGGAGAATTTCATCATGTCGGTTCAGTCCCTCTTGTGCGATCGGCGCTGTATGGAGCGCTGCTCGCTTTCAGTGAAGCCGGGATAAGCGTTAAGGGCCATTCGCAATCCTGCCAATCGCCCTTCCGCTTCGACCAATGGCACTCTAAGCCCGGCGGCGATGACGCTGATTGCCTTCAACAAGCCGATGAACGTGCTGTCGCAGTTCACCGATGCGGGAACCGCGGGCGGCCCGCGCGCAACCTTGTCGGACTATATCGACCTACCCGGCGTCTATCCGGCCGGAAGGCTTGATCGGGATAGCGAAGGCCTGCTGCTGCTGACCGACGATGGCAAGCTGCAGGCGCGGATCGCCGATCCGAAGTTCAAATTGCCCAAGACCTATCTGGTCCAGGTTGAGGGCGAGCTGGGCGATGATGCACTCGCCGCCTTGCGGTCCGGCGTGCAACTGAACGATGGCCTGACCCGTCCGGCCCGGGCCGAGCGGATCGATCCGCCGCAGCTCTGGCCGCGCGATCCGCCGGTCCGCTTCCGCAAGACCGTGCCCGACAGCTGGCTGCGCCTGACGATCAGCGAAGGGCGCAACCGGCAGGTCCGGCGGATGACCGCGGCCGTTGGCCATCCCACCTTGCGGCTGGTGCGCTGGTCGATCGGCGACTGGTCGCTGGACGGCCTGGCGCCGGGGGAGTGGCGGCTGGTCTAGCTCGCCGTAAAGCGCAGCGGCAGGGTTTTGAGCCCGCCAACGAAGGTGCTCTTTGCGCGGCGCGGTTCTCCGGCCAGTTCGATGCTGTCGATCCGGTCAAGCAGCGCTTCGAACAGCAGCTTCATTTCCAGCCGCGCCAGATGCAGGCCCAGGCACTGGTGCGCACCGGCGCCGAAGGCAACGTGGCGGGTCTGGTCGCGGGTCACGTCGAACTTGCGCGGGCTCTCAAACTGCGCCGGATCGTGGTTCGCGGCCACGTAGTTGATCATGATCCAGTCGCCCTTGGCGATCTTCACGCCGGACAGCTCAACATCTTCATTGGCCACGCGCATGAAGTGCTGAACCGGCGTGGTCCAGCGGATCGCTTCCTCAACGATATTGGCCAGCAGGCTGCGGTCCGCCTTGACCTTGGCGAACTGCTCCGGATCCTTGGCCAGGGCGAGCATGGCTCCGGCGGTGCTGGCGCTGGTGGTATCGTGCCCGGCGCTGGCGGTGATGATGTAATAGCCGGCGCGGTCACGGGCCGAGATCGGCTCACCATCAATCTCGGCATTGGCGAGAATGGTGGCAACATCGTCGGTCGGGTTGGCGCGGCGCTGGGCGGCCAGGCCTTCGAAATAGGTTTCGAACTCGGCCACGGCGCCGAACACGATCTGGCTGATCATTTCGGGCGTCATGTCGGCCATGCCGCTCTTGGACAGGTCTTCGTCCTGCCCGCCGAACATCTGCTGGGTCAGGAACAGCATCTTCGGCTCGTCTTCCTCGGGCACGCCCAGGATCTGCATCACGACGTGCAGCGGATAGGGCGCGGCCACGTGGGTGACGAAATCCGCTTCCGGCCCGGCGGCAATGAACCGTTCGACGGTGGCCTTGGCCAGTTCGCGCACCCGGCCTTCCAGGTTGCGCAGGTTCTTGGGCATGAACCAGTCCTGCGTCAGGCGGCGCAGCTTGGGATGCTTCGGCGCATCAAGCGCGACCAGCGAGGAGACCAGGTTGGGGCTTTCATCGCCCTGCTTGGCGGTCACTTCGCGGGCCAGCGCCTCACCCCCGCGGTTGGTGAAGACCACCGAACGCGGGGCATTCAGGAAGGTGGCATTGTCCTTCGAGATGCGCATGACATCGTCATATTTGGTGACCAACCAGAACGGCTCGTGATCGTCGGTCGGGCTCTCGATCCGCACCACCGGGCTCTCGGCTCGCAGCCGGTCAAACAGGTCCAGCGCGGCGTTCCAATCGGCATAGGACTTGGGGTCGATGACCGCGAGGGCATCGGCGGGCGTGGCGACGGGTCCGGTCATAAGGTCTTACCCTTGTGCTTGCGCGGCTTCGTAGGCCGCCTTGTATTCATCGCGCAGCAGCCGCTTGTAGAGCTTGCCGGTCAGTTCGCGGGGCAGCGCCTCGCGGAAGTCGATCTGGCGCGGCATCTTCACGCGGCTCAGCTGGCCCGAGAGGTATTCGCGGATTTCGTCGGCCAGGGCCTCGCCTGCTTCGGCCATGTTCAGCGGCTGGATCACGGCCACGACCTTTTCGCCCATTTCTGCGTCCGGCGCCCCGATCACGGCGGCGTCTGCCACCTTGGGGTGGGTGACCAGCAGGTTCTCGATCTCTTGCGGGTAGATGTTGACCCCGCCGGAGATGATCATGAAGCTCTTGCGGTCGGTCAGGAACAGGTAGCCGTCCTCGTCCTGGTAACCGACGTCTCCCAGGCTGGTCCAACCATGCTTGTTGCGGGCGTCGCGGGTCTTGTCGGGATCGTTGTGATACTCGAACGGGACCATGCCTTCGGTCGGCTCGAAGAAGATCTGGCCTTCGGTGCCGCGCGGCACTTCATCGCCGTTCTCATCGCAGACGCGGATGATCCCGGTCAGCGCCTTGCCGACCGTGCCGGGCTTTTGCAGCCATTCGGGGCTGGTCACAAAGGTGAAACCGTTGCCCTCGGTCCCGGCGTAATATTCATAGATCACCGGACCCCACCATTCGATCATCGCCTGCTTGACCGGCACCGGGCAGGGAGCGGCGGCGTGGATCGCGCACTTCAGGGTGGAGGTATCGTACTTCCTGCGGACATCTTCCGGCAGCTTGAGCATGCGGACGAAATGCGTCGGCACGAACTGGCTGTCGGTGATCCTGTATTTCTCGATCGCGGCCAGCGCGGCTTCGGGATCGAACTTTTCCATGACGACGACTGTGCCGCCCAGCTTCTGGATCGTCATCGACCAGCGCAGCGGCGCGGCGTGATAAAGCGGGGCGGGGGAAAGGTAGACCGAATCCGGCTTGATCCCGAAGGCCATCATGGTCAGCCCGACCAGGGCATTGGCCTGATCGATCGCCGGGTCTTCGGGGAGCGGGATCTTCACGCCCTTGGGGCGGCCGGTCGTGCCAGAGGAATAGAGCATGTCCACCCCGGCGCGTTCATCGGCGATCGGGGTGTCGGGCATGGTGGCCAGCGCGTCCTCGGCCGACAAGGCGCCCGGCGTATCGAAGCGGAGCTGCTCAACCTGCGGGGCCAGCTTGGCCACTTCATCCAGCGTCGGGGCCAGGTAAGCCGAACCGAACAGCAGCTTCGCGCCGCTGTCTTCCAGAATATAGGCGATTTCGGGCGGGGTCAGGCGGCTGGAGATGCCGACATAGTGCACGCCCGAGCGCTGGAACCCCCAGGTCAGGCAGAAGAACCAGGGGTGATTTTCCATGCACAGGGCCACCGTATCGCCCACCTTGATCCCGCGGGCGCGCAGCAGCTGGGCAACCTGGTTGGAGCGGCGGTCAAGCTCCGCAAAGCTGATTGTCTGACCGCTGCCGGCCATGATGATCGCGGCGCGGTCGGGATTGTTCTTGGCATGGATCGACGGGTGCATCGGGAATCACTCTCCAGTGGTGGCAGTTACCATCCGGTGGTGACTTTAACCGGTCGATTAAACCCGGCAAGCGCAAAAGGAATGCGCGCTTCAATCAGGCAAAGAAAAAGGGCGGCGGTTGCCCGTCGCCCTGCTTTCTTGCGGTGTCTGCTGGCTGCTTACTTGCTGCCGCCCTTGGCCGTGCTGCCGGCGGTGTCCTTGGCGGCAAGGGTGCCGGCCCAGCTATCGCCCTGCATGTAGGGTACCGGGTTCACGGCCATCCCGTCGATCCGCACTTCATAGTGCAGGTGCGGGCCGGTCGAGCGGCCGGTCGTGCCGACGTAGCCGATCAGATCACCCTTGCGGACGGCCTGGCCTTCGGCGACGTTGAGGCGCGAGAGGTGGCCATAGCGGGTTTCCAGCGAAGCCCCGTGATCGAGCGAGATATAGAGACCGTAGCTCGAGAACCAGTCAGCCCGGGTTACCACGCCATCGGCGGTGGCATAGATCGGGGTGCCGATCGGGCTCGAAAGGTCGATGCCCTTGTGCTGGCGGCGACCACCCAGAACCGGGTGGGTACGCATCCCGAAGCTGCTGGTCAGACCGGCGCCTTCAAGCGGCATGCGCGAGGGAATGGAGACCGAGCGCGGACGGGCGGGAACCGAAGCGGTCGAAGTGCCGTTCCACGAAGCGAACAGGCGGCGGAATTCTTCATCACCGCCATGAACGCCCGACTTGGCAGCCTGGGCTTCACGCAGGGGGGCAACGATATCGGCTGCCGTGGCGCTGGCATTGGCCAGGGCCGGAGCGGCAAGCCCAAGGGCTGCAAGCACGGCGAGACCGCCGAGCATGCTGCGAACCTTGGTAAAAATCGCGAAACCGACCACTTAAAAACCTTAAAGCTAGGCGTTCCAACCGTTGCCGATCAGTCCACCCGGACCCCTGTATGCCTTGCTTGCCACAGAGGCCTGCAAACCGAAATTTGAGATGGTCGGACCCCCCGCCGTCTCGTTGGGCGTGGTTAAAGAGAGGTCACTCGGATGTCGCAACCCCTGCGTAGTAAGAGCGCGATAAACCGGCAGTGAGACGCGCTGAGTCGTTAAATGGCGGCTTAATTGACCCCCTGAAATGGGTCGCCACCAATGATTTCCATAGGATCTCTGGTGATTCGCCGCGCGATTCGGCGACTGCGACGAAATGCGTTGTGCCGAAACGGACATGGGCGATTTCATCGTCAAGGATTCGTTGCAGCACCCGCGCCCCGGTCTCATCGCCAAACCGCTGGATGCGTTCCAGCGTGTGCGGTGTCACATCCAGCCCGCGCGCCTCGAGCACCATCGGCACCACTGCCAGCCGGGCGGCAACATCGTGGCGGGTTTCGTAGGCGGCGTCCCACAGCCCATCGTGGGCGGGCAGCGCGCCGTAATGCGACCCGAGGCTACGCAGCCGCCGCGCGAGCAGCGCGAAATGCATGGCCTCGTCGGCGGCGACCGACAGGAAGTCTGACACGAACTGCGGCCCCATCTGGGCGCCGAACCGGCCGGCCATGTCGAGCGCGAGGTCAATTGCGACGAATTCGATATGGGCCAGCGAATGCCACAATGCGATGCGGCCCCGGTCGGAGCCAGCCTTGTTGCGCTTGGGCATCTGGTTTGGCGGCAGCAGTTCCGGTTGCGCGGGGCGGGCCGGGCGGTCCGGCATGGCGCAATCGAACACGAAGGCGAGCCTGCCCGCCGCCCAGTTGCGGGCAACCTCGCGGGCGGCAAAGGCCTTGTCAGTCGGCCCCGCTGTCAGCAGCGCAGCGCGGATGGCGGCGGAAACGGAAATCACAGGCTGCGGGCGGCTTCCAGAACTTCAGCGGCGTGGCCCTTGACCTTCACCGGGCTCCACACCTGCGCCACCTTGCCATCGGCGCCAACCAGCACGGTCGAGCGGACCATGCCCATGTAAGAGCGGCCATACATCGACTTCTCGGTCCAGAAGCCCAGCGCATCGGACAGCCCGCCTTCTTCCGGATCGCTTGCCAGCGGCGCAGTCAGGCCATGCTTGGCGATGAACTTCTCGTGCTTCTTCGGCGGATCCTTGCTGATCCCCAGCAGCGCGGTGCCGGCCTTGGCAAAATCAGCCGACAGGGCCGAGAAATCGAGGTTCTCGGTGGTGCAGCCTGGGGTGTCATCCTTGGGATAGAAGAACAGCACCAGCTTCTGCCCGGCATAGTCGGCGGGGCGCACGGCACTGCCATCGGGGCGGATCATGGTCACGTCGGGCAGGGTGTCACCGGCGGCAATGGTCATCACGCAATCTCCAGTGTTTCACCAAATGTCGCCGCCCAGGCTTTGGCCAGGGTCCGGCGCGATTCGGTCAGTGTTTCGGTCAGGCCGCGCCAATCGCCAGATTCGCAAGTGCTGGCAAGTACGGCCTTTGCGCCGGGGTCAGGCTCGGTCCCGTCGGGCGCGAGGAGACGAGAGGCAATCAGGAAGCGGGCAAGGGTGCGGTGCGCCGCAAGGATCGCCGGATCGAGCTTCCCGGCCTTGACCAGCGCCGCCAGCGCGACCGGGATCGACGGTTCCAGCGCCACGTGATCGCGCAGTTGCAGGTAGTGGACGATAAACTCTGCATCGACCAGCCCGCCGCGGGCCAGCTTGACGTCGAGCGGGCCCTTGGCGGGCTTGTGCTGGGCCATGGTTGCCCGCATTTCCAGCACATCGGCGCGCAGTTTCACAGGATCGCGCTCTATTTCCAGTACGCCGCGAATGATGCGGTCCAGCTCGGCGCGGGCTTGATCCGAACCATAAAGCGGCCGGGCGCGGGCCAGTGCCATGTGTTCCCAAGTCCAGGCGGACTCGCGCTGGTAGCGTTCGAACGCTTCGAGGCTGACCGAAATCGGCCCCTGCGCGCCGGAGGGGCGGAGCCGGGTATCGACTTCATAGAGCGCGCCCTCGGCGGTCGGCACCGAAAGCGCGGCGATGACGCGCTGGGCCAGCCGGTTGAAATAGAGCGTCGCCCCCAGCGGCCGTGCACCATCGCTTTCGGCGGCATGATCGCCGGTAAACAGGAAGACCACGTCGAGGTCAGAGGCATGGGTCAGCACGCCGCCGCCAAGCCGGCCATAACCAACAATCAGCAGTTCTCCGCCGGGTACCTTGCCGTGGACGCGCGCGAATTCGGCGGTCGCCGCGCGGGTCAGAACCTGGATCGCGGCCTGGGCCACGCGGCTGAGCGCCTGGCCGATCTCCATCGGATCGCGCGTGCCCTCGATCAGCTGGACGCCCAGCGCGAAGCGGATTTCGCCCACCTTGCGCCGCACCCGGCCCAGCAGGGCCTCGTAATCGTCATCCACCTCGCCGCGGGCCATCATCGCGGCCAGTTCCTCCACCGACCCCGGCAGATCAAAGGCGCTGGCATCGATCAGCGGATCGAGCAGGTCAGCCCGGCGGGCGAGCGCATCGGCCAGCGGCGGGGCCAGGCACAGCACCCGCGCGACCAGATCGGCGAGGCCGGGGCGGGCCTCGAGCAGGCGGAACAGGTTGACCGCGCTGGGCAGATTGGTGAGCAATTGCTCCCAGCGGAGCAGGGCGTGCAGCGGCTCGGGCGCGGCGGCAAAAGCGGCCAGCAGGCGCGGCTGGACGGCATCGAAGGCGGCGCGAGCGGCCTCGCTGCGCAGCACCCGCAATTTGCCGCTGCGCCAGCCTTCGATCCGGTCGGCCAGAACGTCCGGATCGGGGAACCCGAGCCGCTCGATTTCCGCCGCCAGCGCGGCGCCGCTGCGCGGGGCGGAGACGGCGACGCTGGTCTGCTCGCCCGCGTGCTCGGCCACCAGCCGGTCATAGCGCTGGCCTACGACCTCGGTCACTTCGGCCAGTTCCGCCACCAGCGCCGCGCCATCGGCCAGGCCATCAAGCTGGGCGACATTATCCAGCGCGGCCGCGTCCATCGGCAGACTGTGGGTCTGCTGGTCCGCCACCATCTGCAGCCGGTGTTCGATCACCCGCAGCCGGTCATAGCTATCGCCCAGCATTAATGCGTCGGCGCCTTCAATAATCCCGGCTTCGGCCAAAGCGTCCAGACTGGCGCGGGTGCCGCGCAGCCGCAGCGCCGGGTTGCGGCCGCCGTGGATCAACTGGTGGATCTGGGCGAAGAATTCGACCTCGCGGATCCCGCCGCGGCCTTTCTTCAGGTCAAAGCCGGGACCGGGGGCAGTCGGGCCGTGGTGGTTGGCGCGGATCCGCCCGGTCAGTCGGCCCACTTCGGCAATCGCGCCGAAGTCCAGGCTCTTGCGCCACACAAAAGGCCGGATCGCGGCGAGGAAATTCTCCCCCGCAGCAATATCACCAGCGCAGGCGCGGGCGCGGATGAAGGCGGCGCGCTCCCAGGCCAGGGCAGAGCTTTCATAATGGGTGAGCGCGGCGCCAATCGGGATCGCCAAGGGGCTAACCTCGCTGGCGGGACGCAGCCGCAGGTCGACACGGAAAACATAGCCTTCATGATCGACGTGGCTCATCAGCTCCATCAGGCTGCGCGCGACGCGCTGCGCGGCCTCGCCCGGTTCGTCGCGCTCGCGCCGGGGCAATAGGGCGGGATCGTAAAGCAGGATCGGATCGATGTCCGAGCTGTAGTTCAGTTCCTGCGCGCCATGCTTGCCCAGAGCGAGCGCCAGGAACCCGGCCGGCTCCGCATCAGGCACGCGCCGCTGGATCGCTTCGGCAATCGCGGCATCGAGCGCGCGGTCAGCAAAGGCGGAAAGTTCGCCAGTCACCCGCAGCAGGGGAAAGGCCTCGGCCAGATCGCCCACCGCCAGCGCCACGGCCAGGGCCAGCTTTTCCCGCCGCAAGGCCGATCCGACCGACGGTGCATCCGCACCAGCCGCCTTGGCCCAGGCCAGCGCGCCTTCGCCGTGACCGGCAGCCAGCAGTGCCGCCAGCTCGGGCAGGCGCGCCAGCCCCCGTTCGAGGTAAGGGGCGTGCGCCTGCGCGCGGGCCAAGGCATGGGTCCAATCGCCGTTCATCATGCCGGTGCTTGCGAAGGGGCGGCGGCTCTGTCAATCGGCGGACCAAATAGTCGCTCTGAAAGGTTACCCCGCCGATGAAGCTTCGCGCCCTGCTGCTTGCCAGCCTGATCATTCCCGCTGCCGCCCAGGCGAAGGCTCCGCCGGTACCCGTGGTTCAGCCGGTGGCGCTCAACCAGCCGGCGCTGGCCGAAATGGTCAAGGTGCTGTCCTCGGACGAATTTGAAGGCCGCGCCCCCGGCACCGTGGGTGAGCAGAAGACCGTCGCCTACCTGATTGACCGCTTCAAGGCGGCGGGCCTGCAGCCGGGCAACAAGGGCTCGTGGACGCAGGACGTGCCGATCGTGGAGATCACGGCCGACAACATGGCCGGGCTGGCGATCACCGGCGGGCCGCAGACCATGCTGTTTGCGCCGGGCAAGGATTTCGTGGCCGGATCCTACCGCGCGGTCGATCGCACCGCGATTGCCGATGCTGAACTGGTCTTCGTCGGTTTCGGGATCAATGCGCCGGAACTCGGCTGGAACGACTATGCCGGGCTCGACATGAAGGGGAAGGTCGCGGTGATCCTGGTCAACGATGCCGACTATGAAACGGCGACCGAAGACGGGCCCTTCAAGGGCCGCCGGATGACCTATTACGGCCGCTGGACCTACAAGTTCGAGGAAGCAGCACGGCAGGGCGCGAAGGCTGCGCTGATCATCCACGATACCTTCCCGGCCGCCTATGGCTGGAACGTTGTCGAAAGCTCGTGGACCGGGGCGCAATACTTTGTCCAGAAGCCCAACAAGGGGATGGACCAGACCGAGGCCAATGGCTGGATCCAGAAGCCGGTGGCCGAAGCGATCTTCAAGGCAGCCGGACAGGACCTGACCAAGCTGACTGCCGCCGCCAAACAGCGCGGGTTCAAGGCCGTGCCGCTGGGGCTCAAGGCCAGCCTGAACTTCGACAACCAGCTGCGCACCGCCATGTCGAAGAACGTGATCGGCATCCAGCCGGGCAGGAAGCGGCCGGATGAATATGTGCTCTACACCGGGCACTGGGATCACCTGGGCCGCTGCAAGGCCAACGCCAAGGACGATGACATCTGCAACGGCGCGGTCGACAATGCCACCGGCACGGCCATGCTGGCGGCGCTGGCCGAAGCCAATGTGAAGGCTGGCCCGGCTGACCGCAGCCAGGTCTTCCTGGCCGTGACGCTGGAGGAATCGGGCCTGCTGGGCAGCGAATACTATGGCGCCAACCCGGTCTATCCGCTGGCCAAGACGGTGGGCGGGGTCAACATGGATGCGATTTCGCCGGGTTCGCCCTCGCGCGATTTCGAAGTGGTTGGCGGCGACAAGAGCGACCTGACGCGCTACGTGGGCGCCGTAACCAAAGCGATGGGCCTGACCCAGGCGGCGGAAAGCGATATCGAACGCGGCTATTACTACCGTTCAGACCATTTCAGCATGGCCAAGCGCGGCGTGCCGATGTTCAACCTGGGGCGCGGCAGCGATTGGGTGAAGGGTGGCAAGGCGGCCGGTGAGGCGGCGGCCAAGCTTTACACAGATCGCGATTACCACCAGCCGAGCGACGAGTTCGATCCCAACTGGGACTGGTCGGGCATGCTGCAGGATGGTGAGCTGTTCTACCGCCTGGGCCGCAGCCTGGCGATGACGACCGACTGGCCCAACTGGCACCCCACCGATGAATTCCGCGCGATCCGCGACAAGAGCCTGAAGGGCGGCAAATAATGAGCGAACCGACCGTGTGGATGCCGCCCGAATGGCATCCGCAGGACTGGATTTGGATCGGCTTTCCGCACGATCCGGTGGAATGGCCAGGCTTCCTTGAACGGGCGCAGGAACAGATCGCCGCTTTTGCCAATGCCGTGGCCGAAAGCGGGCAGGAAGTGCGCCTGATCGTGCGCGACGAGGCCAACTGGACCCGCGCCAGCGCGCTATGCAGCGCGGCGGTGAAGCTGGAGGTGCGCCGCTATGGCGATGTCTGGCTGCGCGATACCGGCCCGCTGGTGGTGCAGCGCGGCGGCAAGGCGCTGGGCCAGCGCTTCGGCTTCAACGGCTGGGGCGGCAAATACCTGATGGACGGTGATCAGGAGATCGGCGCCGAGCTAGCAGAAAGCGCCGGGCTGCCGGTGGCTGCGGCGGACTGGATCCTGGAGGGCGGCGCGCTCGATTGCGATGGCACCGGGCTGGTTGCGACGACCGAGCAGTGCCTGCTCAATCCCAATCGCAACCCGGCCTTGTCGCGCGCCGATCTGGAAGCGCGGCTTGCGCGTGATCTGGGCTTCGACAAGGTGCTGTGGCTGGGGGATGGTCTGATCAACGATCATACTGACGGTCATGTCGACAATCTGGCGCGGTTCGTGGCGTCCGGCGTGCTGGCCCTGCCGCGCGCCACCGGGGCGGACGATCCGAATGCGGAAATCTATGCCGATGCCAAGCGTCGCGCCGAAGCCTTCGGGCTGAAGGTGGCCGAAGTGCCATCGCCCGGCCGGGTGGAGAGCGAAGGCGGACGGATCGAACCGGCGAGCTACATGAACTTCGCCGTGACCAGCCAGGTCGTGGTCGTCCCGACCTATGGCACGAAGCATGACGAGGATGGCGTGGCAGCGATCCAGGACCTGTTCCCTGACCGGCAGGTGGTGGGCGTGTTGGCCGATGCGGTGCTGGCGGGCGGCGGCTCTTTCCACTGTGCCAGCCAGCAGATGCCACGGTTCTAGGCAAGGGCGAAGCCTGACGAATCCTTGACTCCTGCTCCTCTGCCATTTAGTTTCAACTGAAACTGAAAGCGCATCAGGAGCAAGTTCACATGGCCGACCTTTTCGAAAACCCGCTGGGTCTGGACGGGTTCGAATTCGTCGAATTCTGCGCGCCGGAGAAGGGCGTGCTGGAGCCGGTCTTTGCCGCCATGGGCTTTACCGAGATTGCCCGGCACCGCTCCAAGGACGTCCAGCTGTGGCGGCAGGGCGATATCAACCTGATCGCCAATTACGAACCCAAGAGCCCGGCCTGGTACTTCGCCCAGGAACACGGGCCCTCGGCCTGCGGGATGGGCTGGCGCGTGCGCGATGCGGCCAAGGCCTATGCCGAAGCGATCAATCGCGGGGCCGAGCCGGTCGAGAGCCGCACCGGCGTGATGGAACTGCGCCTGCCGGCCTTCCGCGGGATCGGCGGTTCGATGATCTACCTGATCGATCGCTATGGCACCGATCTGTCGATCTATGACATCGACTTCGTCTACCATCCGGGCGTCGATCGCCATCCGGTGGGTACCGGGCTGCACCTGATCGATCACCTGACCCACAACGTCTATGGCGGGCGCATGGCCCACTGGGCGGCGTTCTATGAACGGATCGCCGGTTTCCGCGAGATCCGCTATTTCGACATCAAGGGCGAATATACCGGCCTCACCAGCAAGGCGATGACCGCGCCCGATGGCAAGATCCGCATTCCGTTGAACGAGGAAGGCGCCGGTGGCGGCGGTCAGATCGAGGAATACCTGCGCGCCTATAATGGCGAGGGGATCCAGCACATCGCCTTTGCCTGCGACGATCTCTACGCCGTGTGGGACAGGCTGGCCGCGCTGGGTACGCCCTTTGCACCGGCACCACTCGCGACCTATTACGAGATGCTGGATGAGCGCCTGCCCGGCCATGGCGAGCCAGTTGGCGAGCTTCAGAAGCGCGGCATCCTGCTGGATGGATCGACCCAGAATAATGATCCGCGCCTGCTGCTGCAGATCTTCAGCCAGACCATGATTGGCCCGGTGTTCTTCGAATTCATCCAGCGCAAGAAGGACGAAGGCTTTGGCGAAGGCAACTTCACCGCGCTGTTCAAGTCGATCGAAGCCGACCAGATCCGCCGCGGCGCGTTGCAGGTTGAAGGCGCCGAACAATGACCAATCCGATCCAGCTCGAACGCATCCACCACGTCGCCTATCGCTGCCGCGATGCGAAGGAGACGGTGGAGTGGTACAGTCGCGTGCTGGGCATGCGTTACACCACCGCCTTTGCCGAGGACCACGTGCCCTCGACCGGCGAATTCGATCCCTACATGCACGTCTTCCTCGATTGCGGGGGCGGCAATGTGCTGGCCTTCTTCGAGCTGCCGAACCAGCCCGAGATGGGCAAGGATCCGAATACCCCGGCCTGGGTCCAGCACCTGGCTTTCAAGGTGGCCGATCTCGATGCGCTGCTGGCGGCCAAGGCCCATCTTGAGGCAGAGGGCGTCGAGGTGCTGGGGCCGACCTATCACGGGATCTTCCGCTCGATCTATTTCTTCGATCCCAACGGCCATCGGCTGGAACTGGCCTGCGATATCGGCACGCCTGACCAGTATGCCGAGCTGGCGGCGGTTGCTCCGGCGATGCTCTATGAATGGAGCGAAACGCGCCGCGCCCCACGCCACGCTGCCTGGCTGCACGAGGACCCGGCCGAACGCGGCGACCGGTGAACGCTGCCGATACGGGACAGATTTCCCTCGATCGTAGGGTTTCATCGCGCAACTAATCGGGTAATGGCCCGCGCGTGCGTTCGCTATTCCTGATCCCGCTTGGCCTTGCCGCCCTTGCCACGCCCGCCCTGGCGCAGCGCGCCGGGGAGAATGCCGCTACCCAGTCTGGCGACGCATTCGGGCGGTCAGTCGGCAGCGACAAGACCGGGCTTTACAGCAGCGACGACGTGCGCGGGTTCAACCCGGTCGATGCCGGCAACGTGCGACTGGAGGGGCTCTACTTCGATCAGGTCGATCGCGTTTCGAGCCGGCTGGTCGATGGCAACACCATCCGGGTGGGCGTCGCTTCGCTGCGCTATCCGTTTCCGGCCCCGACCGGTCTGGTTGATTACCGCCTGACCCAGCCGACCGGCGATACCAGCTACAGCTTTGTGCTGGATACCGGATCGAGCACGCCCGGACTGGGCGGCTCGTTCGAATTCAAGCAGCCGCTTGATGGTCAGCGACTGGGCATTTCCGGCGGCGTCGGTTTCCGCAATGCCCATCCCAGCGAAGGCGGCACGGCGCAGTTCCGCACTTCGGGCGCAACGCTTGCCTATCGCCCCCAGCCCGATATCGAAGTGCTGCTGTTTGGCGGCGTGTTCCTGTTCCACAGCGACGAGGCGCGGCCAACCTTCTATCCGGCCGGCACCACGCCGCCGCCACAGGTGCAGCGCGGCAATGATATCTCGCTGACCTGGAGCAACAAGGAGCAGGCCAACTGGACCTGGGGCGGGATCGTCAAGGCCCCGCTTGGGCCGGTTCGCTTGGAGGCCGGCCTGTTCCGCAATTCGCGCAAGCAGGACCGGGTCTTCGCTGACCTGCTGCTGGGCGTGCAGCAGGATGGCACGGCGGCGTCGCGCGTGGTCGTGGCCGATGGCAACAATTACGATGCCTCGCTTTCGGGCGAAGTGCGGTTGGTGCGGCAGTGGCAGACCGGCGGGATCGATCAGCGCCTGGTAGCCAGCGTGCGCGGACGATCGAAAGACCGGCGCTTTGGTGGCAGCAAGACGCTGCGGCTGGGTCCGGCGAGCCTGTTGGTCCGCGATGAGCGTCCCGAGCCGGCCTATGTCCTGGGCCCGGACAATCTCGATAAGGTGCGCCAGCTGACCTACGGCCTGGCCTGGTCGATGGTGAAGGGCGGGGCGTTCAGCTTCGATGCCAGCCTTTCACAAACGCGCTATCGCAAGCAGGTGGACTTTGCCGATCCGCTGGTGGCGGATCCGCGCACGCGCGAAAATCCCTTGCTGTGGAACGTGGCGGGGCTGGTGCAACTGGCGCCGCGCTTCGCGCTCTATGGCGGTTATTCCAAAGGGCAGGAAGAAGCCCTGATCGCACCCGATGTGGCGACCAACCGGTCCGAAGCGCCGCCGGCCATCCGCACCCGCCAGATCGAAGGCGGTGCCAAGGTGGCGCTGAGCGATCACCTGACCTTCATCGCGGGCGGCTTTTCGATCACCAAGCCGTACTACAATCTCGATCCGGCGCAGCGTTATCGCCAGCTGGGCGAGCTGACCAATCGCGGGATCGAACTGTCGCTGACCGGCCAGATCGTGCCGGGGCTGACGGTGGTGGGCGGCACCCTGCTGCTCGATCCGCGCATCCACGGCGAGGCGGTTGATAGCAAGTTGATCGGCGCGCGTCCGGTCGGCCAGATCCGGCGCCGGACTGCGGTAAACCTCGATTGGCGTACCGGCGAAGGGAAGGGGCACTGGTCGTTCGATCTCGGCGTTGAAAGCCTGTCCGCGCGGGTCGGCAATGCGGCGAACACGCTGGAGGCCCCGCCGCGTGAAAACGTCAACCTGGGCATGCGCTATCGCTTCAAGCTGGCCGGCGGTAACTGGCTGGCCCGCGCCCAGGTGATCAACCTGTTCAACGATTACGGCTGGAACGTCTCATCGTCCGGGGGCTTTACCTATAGCCCCCAGCGCTCGGTGATCCTGCAGATCGTCGCCGATCTTTAGGGTTACCTGTCGGGTACGCCGATGGCATCCGCCATCGGCTTGCATCTCCTGCCCGCGCCCCCGGCCCAACCACCCCGAGGGTACCATCAATGGGTGGTTGGGCCGGGGGCGCGGGCAGGTGGTGCTTCCACGTTAGTGGACAAAGACTATTCCCCCGGCACCTTCACCCGCAGCATGGCACCAGCAGCCAGCACCAGCGTGACCGCGGCGAAGGCCATGGTCCAGATCGGCTGATCGGGGAAGAAGGCCTTCATGATCGAGCCCATCACGGTGGCGACCAGCAGCTGCGGCACCACCACGAAGACGTTGAACAGCCCCATATAGATGCCCAGCTTGGCCTGCGGCAGGCTGCTGGCCAGGATGGCATAGGGCATGGCCAGGATCGAGGCCCAGGCGATGCCGATGCCGACCTCGCTGACGATCAGATATTCGGGCGAGGTGATGAAGAAGAAGCTGGCGAAGCCCGCCGCCCCTGCCAGCAGGCAGATCACGTGGGTTCGGGCTTGGCCGATCCGGCGCGAGAGGAGCGGCAGTAGCGTTAGAGCGGCAATCGCGGCCACGCCATTGTAGACCGAGAACAGCACGCCCACCCAGTTGCCGCCATCCTGATAGGCCGTGCTGGCCGGGTCGCTTGAGCCGAAGAAGTTCTGCGCCACCACCGGCGTGGTGTTGATCCACATGATGAACAGCGCTGACCAGCTGAAGAACTGGACCAGCGCCAGCTTCTGCATGATCTCCGGCATGCCGGAAAAGTCACCGACGATGGCGGTCAGCATATTGGTGCTTTTGCCCGCACGGGCCAGGCGGATGGCGAGATGGCTCAGCACGCCATAGCCGACCAGCAGCATGGCGAGCAGGTATACTTCCTTTTCCAGGCCCCACTGTTCGGTGGCCAGTGCCAGCAGTCCGCCCGCGGCGATCCACCAGAACGGGCTGCTGCTGCTGCGGGTTGCCAATGCTGTCAGACCGGGGGCTTCGGCTGCGGCCGTTTCGCCGAAGGCAGCCAGTTGCTCAGGCGAATATTCCTTGGTGGTCAGCACGGTCCACAGCACGGCGGCGAACAGGGCGAGACCGCCAGCCCAGAACGAATAGCGCACCGTATCGGGGATCTGGCCCAGCGCTGCCTCATTCGAGACCCCCCAGTGATCGAGCAGGTACGGGAAGATCGAGCCAACCACCGCGCCGACGCCGATGAAGGCGGTCTGCACGGCATAGCCGGCAGTGTGCTGGTCCTTGCGCAGCATATCGCCGACAAAGGCGCGGAAC
Organism: uncultured Novosphingobium sp.; assembly: GCA_964413885.1. Classification (GTDB taxonomy): domain Bacteria; phylum Pseudomonadota; class Alphaproteobacteria; order Sphingomonadales; family Sphingomonadaceae; genus Novosphingobium. The sequence continues at coordinate 142,665 of CAYPTU010000003.1, read as the reverse complement.
GGCTCCATCGAGATGTTGAGGCTGGCGTCGAGCACCCACAGCAGCACCGCCGCCATCAGCAGGGCGTTGCTTTCCGGCATGGCCAGCAGCGAAATGGCAGCGAGCAGCGCGCCCAGCAGGAAGAACGGGCGGCGGCGGCCGAGGCGGCCAAGCCAGGTCTTGTCGGAAAGGTGGCCGATGATCGGCTGGACCAGCAGCCCGGTCAGCGGCGCGGCCACCCACAGCGCGGGCAGATCATCGATCGAGGAGCCCAGCGACTGGAAAACACGGCTCATGTTGGCATTCTGCAACGCAAAGCCAATCTGGATGCCGAAGAAGCCGAAGCTGATGTTGAACAGCCCGGCCCAGTTCTGCCGCGGTTTTTCGGTAGCCATGTCTCTCCCCTTTATGGCTGGCAGGGCTGGCACGCCCGGTGCGGGCAGGCAATAGGCATACGAATACGCAGCGCCGTCTTAGCCGGTGGTGCTGGCCCGGATCATCAGGCGCGGGGCGAGCACACGGTTGGTGCTGACGCGGTTCTCGATCTGCTCGGCCAGGGTCTCGACCAGCAGTTCCCCCGCAGCGATCAGGTCCTGCTGCACGGTGGTAAGCGGCGGGTTGGTCAGGCTGGCGGCGGGGATATCGTCAAAGCCCATCACGGCAACATCATCGGGCACCTTGATGCCGGCGTCGGCCAGCGCGCGCATGGCGCCGATCGCGATCAGATCACTGGCGGCGAAAACCGCGTCGAATTCCGCCCCGCGTTCCAGCAAGGCTTTGATCGCGGCGCGGCCATCGCCTTCGCTCGACAGGGCCGGAACCTGCAGCGCCGGGTCGGCCACCAAACCGGCTGCCCCCATGGCTTCACCCAATCCGCGATAGCGATCGGCGAATTCGGGATAGTGCTCGTCAGCCTGGCCGATAAAGGCAATCCGCTTGCGGCCCAGGCCCAGCAGGTGTTCGCCCGCCAGCCGTCCGGCGGCGACGTTGTCCGTTCCGACGGTCGATCCGATCTTCTCGACCTCCACCGAACCCCAGCGGACAAAGCGCGTGTCATGCTCGACCAGTTCGGCCAGCCGTTCAGTATAAGCCGTGTAATCGCCATAGCCGAGCAGGATCAGGCCATCGGCGCGGTGGCTGTCCTGATAGCGGGTGTGCCAATCGTCTTCCATCTTCTGGAACGAGATCAGCAGGTCGAGCCCGCGGTTGGCGGTCGCGCGGGTGATCGCGCCCAGCATGGCCAGGAAGAATGGATTGATGTTTGCCCCGTCGGGCGTCGGGTCTTCAAAGAACAGCAGGGCAATGGTGTGCGAGCGCTGCGAGCGGAGCGAGGAGGCGTTCTTGTCGACCGAGTAATTCAGTTCGCGCGCGATTTCCTGGATCCGCTGGCGGGTGGCCAGGCTGACCGATTTCGAACCGCGCAGCGCCCGGCTGACGGTGGGCTGCGAAACCCCCGCCAGATAGGCGATGTCAAAGCTCGTCGGCTTGCTGGAGGGCTTGCGGCCCATCTGGTCTCCTGCCCCTGCGCCATGCCGGTCTGATGCCGGTGTAAAGGCGGGAATAGCCGTTTGCAGTCCGACCGGCAATGGCGTTGCCGAATGGTCACGGCCAGCCTTCGCATAATATGCGTATACGTATGCCTTCTTCCTGCGCGGCCCGGTCGGCTCGTATCTGGATCAATCCACGGGAGGAGGAGCCGTAGACTCGGCCCAATTCCGCATGGGGCATTGCGCCGGGGGGACTGGACCTGCCGGCGCGGTTTAGGGAGAGTACATCGTGGCACTTCGCACCCGTTACGCTGGTGGCCTTGGGGTTTCGGCCATCGCACTGGCAATTTCCGCTGTGGCCCTGCCCAGCACCGCTTTCGCACAGGACACCGCTGCTGCTGACGCGAATGACGACGCCATCGTCGTTACCGGCTTCCGCGCATCGATCGATTCGTCGGCGGCGCAGAAGAAGTCGAACACTTCGATCGTCGAAGTCGTTTCGTCGGAAGATCTCGGCAAGCTGCCGGATCTGTCGATCGCTGAATCGCTGTCGCGCCTGCCGGGTCTTGCCACCCAGCGCCTTGATGGCCGCGCAAACGTCGTTTCGATCCGCGGCCTTGCCCCGGACTTCACCACCACCCTGCTGAACGGCCGCGAACAGGTCAGCGCCGGCAACAACCGCGGCGTTGAACTTGACCAGTATCCGACCGAACTGCTGAACGGCGCCGTGGTCTACAAGACCCCCGATGCCAAGCTGATCGGCCAGGCGCTGGGCGGCACGATCGACATGAAGACGATCCGTCCGATCGCCTATGGTAAGCAGCAGCTGGTTGTCGGCGCGCGCGCCGAACTGAACGATCTGGGCAAGCTGAACCCGGACATTTCGAACAAGGGCTATCGCGCCAACATCTTCTACGTTGACCAGAACGCAGAAGGCACTGTTGGCTGGGCCTTCGGTTATGCCCGCATGCAGTCGCCGACGCAGGAAGAGCGTTGGAACGCCTGGGGCTATCCGGACCTGAATTCGACCACCAAGGTGATCGGTGGGGCCAAGCCCTATGTGAAGTCGAACGAACTGAAGCGCGACGGCCTGATGGGCGTGCTTGAACTTCAGCCGAACGATCGCTTCCACAGCACCTTCGATGGCTACTGGTCGAAGTTCAATGACGAACAGCGCCTGCGTGGTATCGAACTGCCGCTGCAGTGGTCGGCTGCTTCGCTGCAGCCGGGTTACACCTCGTCGGGTGGCCTGGTCACCTCGGGCCGCTTCAACGGCGTCGAGGCGGTGATGCGCAACGACATCGTCAACCGCAATGCCGAGATCTGGGCGATTGGCAACAACACCTCGTTCAAGGCCAACGATACGCTGACCCTTGAGCTGGATCTCAGCTATTCGCAGCTCAAGAAGACCGAAGAAAACCTTGAAATCTACCTCGGCACCGGCCGTGGTGGCGGCGTTGGCGCAACCGACAGCCTGGGCTTCACCATGCCCTCGAACGGCGGCGTGATCACCTTCAAGCCGACCATCAACTATGCCGATCCGACCCTGTTCACGATCACCGATCCGCAGGGCTGGAACAGCTGTGGTGGCACCGTTTCGAACTGCCAGGACGGCTTCGTCAACCGGCCGACCGTCAAAGATCGTCTGCAGTCGATCCGCTTCCAGGCGATCCAGGCACTGGACGGCGTTGTCGAAAACATCACTGTGGGCGCGAACTATTCGGATCGCCGCAAGCAGCTGATCGACGAAGGCTATGTGCTGACCAACAAGTCCTACCCGGCCAGCCCGGCGGTTCCGGCCAGCTACCTGTATCAGCCGGTCAGCCTTGGCTTCATCGGCATCCCGGGCATGGTCTCGTTTGACGCCTGGCGTTATTACAACGACGGCAACTACAAGCTGACCAGCGAAGCACTGTGGACGCCGAGCCGCCTGACCAACAGCTTCACCGTGCGTGAAAAGGTCCTGACCGGTTACGTCCAGGCCAACTTCAACACCGGCGCCGTGCGCGGTAATGCGGGTGTTCAGGTGGTCCATTCGGATCAGCAGGCCGATGGCTTCGCTGCTTCGAACCCGGGCACCGGTACGATCTCCAAGCCGATCACCGATGGTGCAAAGTACACCGACTTCCTGCCGAGCCTGAACGTCTCCTATGAAGTCGCTCCGCAGACCCTGATCCGCTTCGGCGCGGCCCGCATGCTGGCCCGTGCCCGCATGGACCAGCTGAACCCGGGCGTTGGCTACAGCTTCAATGCTGCCAACAACATCCCCGGCGCCAGCATCAACCGTTCGCCGTGGTCGGGTAGCGTCGGCAATTCCAAGCTGCGCCCGCTGATGGCTGATACTTTTGACCTTGCGGTTGAAAAGTACTTCGGTCGCGGCGCCTATGTCTCGGTTGGCGGCTTCTACAAGCATCTCGAGAACTGGATCTATCGCCAGAACTCGACCTTCGACTTCACCGGCACCCCGACCCCGGGCAACGTCACCCCGACGTTCAACCAGGGTATCGTTTCGCAGTGGCAGAACGGTAGCTCGGGCAAGGTCTATGGCTTCGAAGGTTCGCTCTCGCTGCCGTTCAGCACCTTCTCGTCGTCGCTCGACGGCTTTGGCTTCCTTGCCAGCGCCTCGTACACCGACAGCCGCGTGACTGAAGGTGGCGCTGCCCCGATCAACATGCCGGGCCTGTCGAAGTGGGTGGTCAATGGCACTGCCTACTACGAAAAGAACGGCTTCCAGATGCGCGCTTCGGCCCGCTATCGTTCGGACTTCCTGGCTGAAGTCTCGGGCCTCAGCCTGGTTCGTGACAAGGTGATGGCCGCGTCGGAAGTCGTGTTTGACGCCCAGATCGGTTACACCTTCAACGAAGGCGCGCTGAAGGGCCTTGGGGTCCTGCTCCAGGGCAGCAACCTCACGAACGAGCCGTTCGTTACTTACTACAACAACGACAAGCGCCAGGTTCGCGATTACCAGAACTATGGCCGCAACATCATGCTTGGCATTACCTACAAGTACTGATGAAGAACGGCGGGTCCGACCGGTGGTCGGACCCGTCATTCCCCTTGGTGGGAAAACGAAATACAAGTTCGCCGATGAATGGATGGGAGCTGGATTGTGAACGATAGTCGCATCCGCGACGTCGTCATCGTGGGCGGCGGCACAGCGGGCTGGATGGCAGCGGCCGCGCTTTCCGCCACGATGGGCGACCAGCTTCGCATCCGCCTGATCGAGAGCGATGAAATCGGCATCGTCGGTGTTGGCGAAGCCACCATTCCCGCAATCCGCCTGTTCAATGGCCTGGTCCGGATTGACGAGGACGAATTCCTCCGCGCCACCCAAGGCAGCTTCAAGCTGGGGATCGAGTTCCAGAACTGGGGCAGGATCGGCGAAAGCTACATGCACGTCTTTGGCCAGATCGGCCAAAGCCTCGACCTGATCGAATTCTGGCAATACTGGCTGCGCGGCCGCAAGGAAGGCTTGGCCGGACCGCTCGGCGATTACTCATTGAACGAACAGGCCGCGCGCGCTGGCAAATTTGGCCGGGTGCCGCCGCATCCCAACGGTCAGCTCGATGGCATTTCCTATGCCTTCCACTTTGACGCGTCGCTCTATGCGCGGTTTCTGCGTGGTCATTCCGAACGCAATGGCGTGGTGCGGACCGAAGGCAAGATCATCGGCATCAACCGCCATTCGGACAACGGCTTCATCCGTGCAGTCACGCTGGAATCCGGCGAGGAGATCGCGGGCGAACTGTTCATCGATTGTTCGGGCTTCCGCGGCCTGCTGATCGAGCAGGAGCTGGAAACCGGCTACGTCGACTGGAGCCACTGGCTGCCCAGCGACCGCGCGATTGCCGTGCCGACGGCCAACGTCGGGCCGATCCGGCCCTATACCCAGTCGATCGCCCACCCGGCGGGCTGGCAATGGCGCATTCCGCTGCAGCACCGCACGGGCAATGGCCATGTCTTCTGCAGCCAGTTCATGAGTGCGGACGAGGCGACCCAAATCCTGCTCGATACGGTCGAGGGTGAGCCGTTAGCCGATCCGCGCACGATCCAGTTCAGGACCGGGATGCGCAAGCAAGCCTGGAACCGCAACGTGGTGGCGCTGGGCCTTTCGTCAGGGTTTCTTGAGCCGCTGGAATCGACTTCGATCCACCTCGTCCAGAACGGGATTGCGCGGCTTATCTCGCACTTCCCGGACCGCGGCTTTGCCCAGGCCAACATCGATACCTACAACCGCCGGATCGCTTATGACTACGAGCGGATCCGCGATTTCATCATCCTGCACTACACCGCCAACCAGCGTGATGAGCCGTTCTGGCGCCACGTGCGCGAGATGGAACTCCCGCAAAGCCTGCGCGACAAGATCGACCTGTTCAAGGCAACGGGACGAATCTTCCGCGAGCAGGAAGAACTGTTCACCGAGGTGGGCTGGTTCCAGGTGCTGACCGGGCAGAACGTCGTTCCTGAAACCTACCATCCTCTCGCCGATGCGCTGACCAGCGATGAGCTGGCCGGTTTCCTGAATGACCTGAAGACCATTATCGCCGCGCCAGTGCCGCGTTTGCCGACCCATGCGGACTTTGTTTCCCAGGTCAGTGCGGCCAAGCCCGTTCATGCTCGATAACCGCTCCGATCAAAGGCGCCTTTCGATGATCCGTCCGCTTCTTGTCGCTGCCAGCTTGTTCGCACTGACGCCTGCAGCTTTCGCTGAGCCGGCTCCGTCGCTGGCGGAAGTGCGCGCCCGCACGCCCAACCAGGAAGTGGTCTACTTCGTCCTGCCCGATCGCTTCGAGAATGGTGATCCGAAGAACGATACCGGCGGTCTCAAGGGGGACCGGCTGAAGACCGGCTATGACCCCACGTCGAAAGGCTTTTATCACGGCGGCGACCTGAAGGGGCTGACCAGCCGGCTGGACTATATCCAGGGGCTGGGCGCGACCGCGATCTGGTTCGCACCGGTGTTCAAGAACAAGGTCGTGCAGGGGCCAAAGGGCGATGAAAGCGCCGGGTACCATGGCTATTGGGTGACCGATTTCACCCAGGTCGATCCGCACTTCGGCACCAACGAAGAGTTCAAGGCCTTTGTCGATGCCGCCCACGCGCGCGGCATGAAGGTCTACATGGATATTCTGGTCAACCACACGGCCGATGTGATCCAGTACCGTGATCCGGGCGACTATGCCTATCGCAGCAAGGCGGATTATCCGCTCTCGCGTCGGGGCGGGCCGGCGGGCGCGGCAATCAATCCAGGCTTCAATGGCGACAAGGACCCGCGCCCCGAAAATTGGGCCAAGCTGACCGACCCGAGCTGGGCTTATACGCCCTACGTCCCGAAGGAAGAGGCCAAGGTCAAGGTTCCGGCCTGGCTCAACGACCCGATCTATTACCACAACCGTGGCAATTCGAACTGGGTGGGCGAAGGCGCGGTCTATGGCGACTTTGTTGGCCTGGACGATGTGGCGACCGAGCACCCGCGCGTGGTGGCCGGGATGATCGAGATCTATTCCGGTTGGATCGAGCGCTTCGGCATCGACGGCTTCCGGATCGACACCGCGAAGCACGTCAATCCCGAGTTCTGGCAGGCCTTCGTGCCCGCGATCCTGAAGGTGGCCAAGGACAAGGGCATCCCGAACTTCCATATCTTTGGCGAGATCGCGACGCAGGATATCGATCCCGCCTTGCTGGCCCGCTGGACCCGCGTGGCCAAGCTGCCGTCAAACCTCGACATGGCCTTCGCCAGCGCCGTTGTTCAGGCCACCTCGGGCAAGATCGGCACCAGTGTGCTGGCCCGCCTGTTCGAGGATGACGCGCTGTATGAAGGCGGCGAGGCGGGCGCGCTCAACCTGCCGACCTTCCTGGGCAACCACGATTTCGGCCGCTTCGCGATGTTCGTGAAGCAGTTCAACCCGGGGATCGGCGCCGAGGAACTGCAGGCCCGGGTGATGCTGGGCAATGCCATGCTGCTAACCCTGCGCGGCGTGCCGGTGATCTATTACGGGGACGAGCAGGGCTTTGTCTCCGATGGCGGTGACCAGCTCGCGCGCGAGGACATGTTCCCTTCGAAGGTGGCGGTCTACAACGACAATGAGCTGATCGGCACCGACGCGACTACGGCCCAATCAAACTTCGACACCAACCACCCGCTCTATCGCCAAATCGCGACCCTGGCCGATGTGCGCAAGGCTACCCCGGCGCTCTACGCCGGATCGACGGTCGGCCGCGCCTTTGCTGACAAGCCGGGCCTGTTCGCCGTGTCCCGCTTTGATCCTACGACCGGGCAGGAAGTGGTGCTGGCTTTCAACACTTCAAACCAGCCCGTTTCGCAGCGGATCGCGATCGAACCGCGCAGCCTGACCTTCAAGCCGCTCGCCGGCCAGTGCGCCCTGGCGGCTGACGCACCGGGCAGCCTGACCATTATCCTGCCGGCATTCGGTTACGCCGTCTGCGCCGCGCAGGAATCCAACGTGAGTTCGAAATGAATCGCCTGACCCGAATTGATGCCCCGGCTGCTGCTGAAGTTGGGCAAGAATGGTGGCGCGGCGCGGCGATCTACCAGATCTATCCGCGCAGCTTCCGCGATTCCAATGGCGACGGGATCGGCGATCTGCCCGGCATTACCGAGCGGCTCGATTATGTCGCCAAGCTGGGCGTCGATGCGATCTGGATCTCGCCCTTCTTCACCTCGCCCATGGCCGATTTCGGCTATGACGTGGCAGACTATTGCGGGGTCGATCCGATTTTCGGCACGCTGGCCGATTTCGATGCGCTGGTCGCCCGCGCGCATGAGCTGGGCGTGCGCGTCACAATCGACCAGGTTTATTCGCACACATCGGATCAGCACGCCTGGTTCGTGGAGAGCCGCGCCAGCCGCGACAATCCCAAGGCGGACTGGTACGTCTGGGCCGATGCCAAGCCCGATGGCTCCCCGCCGACCAACTGGCAGTCGGTGTTCGGCGGCCCGGCCTGGACCTGGGACGCGCGACGCTGCCAGTATTACCTGCACAATTTCCTTTCCAGCCAGCCGCAGCTCAACTGCCACAATCCGGCGGTGCAGGAAGCCTTGCTGGGCGTGGCAAAGTTCTGGCTGGATCGCGGGGTCGATGGTTTCCGGATCGACGCGCTGAACTTTGCGATGCACGATCCCCAGCTGCGCGATAATCCGCCGGCCGAGCCCGATGGCAAGCCGCGCACCCGGCCGTTCGATTTCCAGCAGCAGCTGTTCAACCAATCGCATGCCGACATCCCGCGCTTCATCGAGCGGATCCGCGCGCTGACCGACAGCTATGACGGGATCTTCACCGTTGCCGAAGTGGGCGGCAAGGATGCCGAGCGCGAGATGAAGCTGTTCACCAGCGGCGAGACGCGGCTGAACAGCGCCTATGGCTTCGATTTTCTCTATGCCCAGCAATTGACCCCGGCCGTGGTGGTTCAGGCGCTGGGCCAGTGGCCCGATGGGCCCGAGATCGGCTGGCCGAGCTGGGCTTTCGAAAACCACGATGCCCCGCGAGCCCTGTCACGCTGGTGTGCACCCGATCAGCGCGAGGCTTTTGGTCGCCTAAAGGTCATGCTGCTCGCCTCGCTGCGCGGCAACATCATCGTCTACCAGGGCGAGGAATTGGGGCTGACCCAGGTCGATATCCCGTTCGAGCAGCTGCAGGATCCCGAAGCGATTGCCAACTGGCCGTTGACCCTGGCACGCGACGGGGCGCGGACCCCGCTGCCGTGGCAGGCGCAGAGCGAGCAGGGCGGCTTCACCACCAGCGCGAACCCGTGGCTGCCGCTGGGCGAAGAGAACATGGCCAAGGCGGTCGACCGGCAGGACAATGATCCAGCCTCGCTGCTCAACCTGACCCGTTCGCTGTTGGCGCTGCGCCACCAGAACCCGGCCCTGCGCAACGGCACCTGCGAAGTCGTGCTGGCCGACGAGGCGCGGCTGGTGCTGCGCCGGGTCTCCGGCAACGAGAGCGTGGTGGCCGTGTTCAACCTTTCCGCCGCCGATGCACCCTGGCCGCAGAGCAGCAGCACCGACGGCGCAGTAATCCATGCGGTCAACGGGGCGGAGCCCGGCCGCCTCCCCGCTTTCGGGGCTGTCATCATCCGGGAGAGCAACTGACATGAAGCCGATCCGTTTCGCGCTGGGCCTGGGCCTGGCACTCGCCGCTGCTCCGGCTCTCGCCCAGCAGGCACCGGTTACGGCCAGCTCGCCTGATGGCACGGTCAGCGTTGCGCTGTCGCTCGATGGCGATGGCCGCGCGTCCTACACCGTCACGCGGAAGGGCAAGGAGATCATCAAGCCTTCGCGGCTGGGCTTCCTGTTTACCGACGAAGCCAAGATCGATCGCCGCCTGACCATCACTGGCCAGGAAGTGCGCGATTTTGACGAGACCTGGAACCAGCCGTGGGGCGAGTGGGCCCAGATCCGCAATCACTACCGCGAGCTCAAGGTTCACCTGAAGGAAACCACCGCGCTGGCCCGCGTCTTCACTGTGACCTTCCGGCTCTATGAAGACGGCGTGGGGTTCCGTTATGAATTCCCGCAGCAACCCAACATGGCGAAGACCAACATCGCCGACGAACTGACCGAGTTCGCCTTCGCGCAGGATGGCACCGCCTGGTGGAAGCCCGCCTTCCTGTGGAACCGTGAGGAATACCTTTACAACAAGACCCCGCTTTCGGCGGTGAGCACGGCCGATACGCCGGTCACGATCAAGCTGGCCGACGGCACCCATGTCGCGCTGCACGAGGCTGCGCTGGTCGACTATTCGGGCATGGCGGTGACCCGCACTGAAGGCACCACGCTGCGCGCTAACCTGACCCCCGGCGCGGGTGAGGCCAAGGTCCGCAAGACCGGTGCCTGGAACACGCCGTGGCGCACCCTGATCATCGCCGATGATGCCCCGGGCATCTACCAGAGCCACCTGATGCTCAACCTCAACGAGCCGAACAAGCTGGGCGACGTGAGCTGGTTCAAGCCGGGCAAGTTTGCCGGCGTGTGGTGGAACATGATCAAGGGCGAATGGTCCTGGGCGCGCGGGCCGAAGCACGGTGCGACCACGGCCAACGTCAAGAAGTACATCGATTTTGCTGCCACCAATGGCATTCCGCATGTGCTGGTCGAAGGCTGGAACGTGGGTTGGGATGGCGACTGGTTCGGCAATGGCTGGGACATGGACTTCGCCAAGCCGACCGAGGACTTCGACGTGAAGGCGCTGGTCGCCTATGGCAAGAAGAAGGGCGTCCGCCTGATCGGTCACCACGAAACCGGCGGGGCCGCGACGCATTACGAAAACCAGTTCGACAAGGCGTTCAAGTTCGCTGCCGACAACGGCTACATGGTGGTGAAGACCGGCTATGTGACTGACGCCGGGCAGATCGAGCGGGTCGATGCCGATGGCAAGAAGTATCGTGAGTGGCACGAAGGCCAGTGGATGACCAATCACTTCATCCGCGTTGCCGAGGCCGCCGCCAAGTACAAGATTGCCTTCGATAGCCACGAACCGGTCAAGGGCACGGGCCTGCAGCGCACCTATCCCAACTGGGTGGCGCGCGAAGGCATGCGCGGGATGGAATACAACGCCTGGCTGGGCGGCAAGAACCCGCCCGAGCACGAAGCCAACCTGGTCTTCACCCGCATGCTCGAAGGACCGATGGACTTCACCCCGGGCGTGCTGAGCCTGAAGGGGGCCGAGAACAGCGACCTGCTCTCGACCGTGGCCAAGCAGCTGGCGCTTTACGTGGTGATCTATTCGCCGGTGCAGATGCTGGCCGATACGCCCGAAAACTACGCCAAGTTCCCGAAGGAACTGAAGTTCATCCGCGACGTGCCGACCGACTGGCAGGAAACCCGCGTGCTCAATGGCGAGATTGGCGATTATGTCACCATCGCCCGCAAGGAACGCGGTGGCGAGGGCTGGTATATCGGCGCGGTGGGCGATGAAAACGCCCACACCGTCTCGTTCAAGTTGGACTTCCTGACCGCGGGCAAGCGCTACAAGGCGGAAATCTATCGCGATGGCGATGATGCTGATTACCGCACCGAAAAGCGCCACTCGATCGCGATCGAAAGCAAGGTACTGACCAGCGCTGACAGCCTGAGCCTGCGCATCGCGCCGGGCGGCGGCTTTGCCATCCGGCTGGTCCCGGCCAAGTGAGGGCGCTGGGCGGCCTGCTGGCGCTGATCGCGGCGCTGCTGGCGGCCCCGGCGCTGGCCCGGCCAGATGGCGGGCGCTTCTTGGAATACGAACACGTCGCTGCCGCCGGCCTGCCCGAGCAGCGGCTGACGATCTGGCTGCCGCCGGGCTATGACAAGGGCACGAAGCGCTACCCGGTGCTCTACATGCACGACGGGCATAACCTGTTCGATCCGGCCAAGAGCAATTTCAACAAGGTCTGGGCGGCTGACAAGGCGATGCTGGCGGCGGTGAAAAGCGGCAAGGTTGCGCCGCATATCATCGTTGGCATCTGGGCGCCGGGCAAGGACCGCTATCGGCAATACCTGCCGCAATCGCTCTACCAGTCTTCGAGCGGCGCCCCACGCACGGCGATGGATGCGATGACTGGCGGGTCTGTGATCAGCGAGGCTTACCTCAACTGGCTGGCCGGACCGCTCAAGCAGTGGGTCGACAGCAGTTTCCGCACCCGGCCGGGCCGCGATGATACGGCGATCGTGGGATCGAGCATGGGCGGGCTGATGAGCTGCTATGCCTTCCTTGAGCGAGCGCAAACCTATGGCCGCGCGGGTTGCGTCTCGTCGCACTGGCCCGCGGCAGATCCGACCCGCGTCGGCCCGGCCAATGCCGAACTGATCGCGCTATGGGATAGCTGGTTCGCCGCGCGGCTGGGCCAGCCCGATGGTCGCCGGGTCTGGATGGATCACGGCACGGCCACGCTTGATGCCTTCTATGCGCCATACCAGCAGGCGATCGACGCGCGCATGGCCGCCAGCGGCTGGCAGCGCGGGCGTGACTGGGAAAGCAAGGTCTACGAAGGCGCCGAGCACGAGGAAAACGCCTGGGCACGGCGCCTGCCCGAACTGTTCGGCTGGCTGCTGCGTAAATAGCGCGATCAGGTCGGCCGGGGCAGGGCAGTCGTTGCCTTCATCCGCTCCATCGAGAAGCTGGAGCTGACATCCGCCAGATCAGGGATCGCGGCGATCAGCTTGCGATAGATCCGGTCGTAATGGGCAATATCGCGCACCACCAGCTTGAGCAGGTAATCGACATCGCCCGCCATGCGGTGGCATTCGACGATCTCCTCTATCGCGGCCACCCCGCGGGAGAAGGCCTCCAGCCAGGCCGGATCATGGCGATTGGTCCGGATCGACACGAAGACCGTGGTTGCCAGCCCCAGCCGGGCCGGATCGACCAGCGCCACCCGGCGGGCGATGATCCCGCTATCCTCCAATCGCTTGATCCGCCGCCAGCAGGCGTTGCTCGACAGGCCAACCCGATCGCCCACGTCCTGCACGGCCAGCGAGGCGTCGCTCTGCAAAACGCCGAGGATTGCCCAGTCAATCGAATCCAATTGCAATACATCCTGCTGCATTGGGATAAAATTGCATCAAAGATGCCTTTAGTCCATAAAAATGGTGATGATTTTGCATCCCGACCGGCATATTCTTGCGTCAACAACCGGGAGAGCCAGCCAATGTCCCTCAAGACCCTTTTCACCGAGCATCCGGCCAGCGTCGATGAGACCTATGGTGAACACTTCGTGATGGCCACGGGCTTTGGCACGCGCATGATCCTGGGCGGCATTGCCTGCCTGCTCCACGGGATCTTCCCGTTCCTGTTCGTGAAAACCGGTTCTGCGCAGATCAGCACGCTGCACGACCGCATGGTCAGGAACCGCAACACCAAGCAGCTGCCGGCGATCCTCGATTTCGTGATCTAAAGAAAAACCGGCCCGGCGCTTGGCCGGACCGGTTCGGTATTCTGCCCTGCGGGCGCTTGCTCAGTCTGCGCCGAGCTTCTTGTCCTCATTGGCCCGCTGGACCACGTAGAGGCGGATCGCTTCGATCTGCTCTGGCGTGAACTGCCCCTTCCAGGCGACCATCCCGTTCTGCTTGAGCAGGCCGTCGTGGACGATTTCCTGCCACAGCTTGGGATTGCCGAGCGCGACCGAGTGGCGCAGGTCCGGGTTCAGCGCCCCGGCCACCGCGGTGGAGCCGTGGCAGACGCTGCACGAATTGGTGTAGGCCTTCATGCCCACCGCCAGCTGCTGCGGCGTGCCGCTGACCGGCGGGGGATCGAGCACCCGCTTGGTCTCGGTCGGCGCGGCGGGCAGCTTGCCCTTGGCGCCCAGCTTGAAGACCAGCAGGCGGCTGATGTTGGGCGTGATCCGCTTGGTCACCAGCTTGCCGGCCGAAACGTCCCAGACGCCGCCCCAGCCGACCATGACCGCGACATACTGTTCACCATCGATCATGTAAGTCATCGGCGCGGCCAGGATCCCGCTCTGCGCCTGGAACGACCACAGCTGCTTGCCGGTATCGGCCGAGTAGGCACGGAATTCACCCAGCGCAGTGCCCTGGAACACCAGGTTGCCGGCCGTGGCGAGCGTGCCGCCGTTGGTGGGGGTTTCCTGCGGAACCTTCCACTTCACCGTGCCGGTGACCGGATCAAAGGCGACCAGCGCCCCGGTCATCGCTGCGGCAGTAGCCTGGCGGATCGCCTTGTCAGCCGGCAGGTTGCCGGGCGAGGCATCGATGCCCAGCTGGAAGCCGGTGGTGCCGGGCTTCCAGTCCGGATCATGGCTATAGACCTGCGGGGTATTGTTGGTCGGGATATAGACCAGCCCGGTCTTCGGGCTGAAGCTCATCGGCGTCCACGAGTGGGCGCCAACCGCGCCGGGGAAGCCCACCCAGGGCTTGCCGGTCAGCTCATATTTGGCATCGGGGTTCACATCGGGCTTGCCGGTCTTGGGATCGAGGCCCTTGGCCCAGTTGATCCCTTCGACGAACGGCTTGCCCGAGATGAACTGGCCGGTGGCCGCATCAAGCACATAGAAGAACCCGTTCTTCGGCGCGTGCATTATGACGTGGCGCGCCTTGCCGCCAATGTTGAGGTCAGCCACGGTGATCTGCTGGTTGCTATCAAAGTCCCAGCGGTCTTCCGGGGTTTCCTGGAAGTGCCAGACATATTCGCCGGTGTCCGGCTTCACCGCCACAATCGAGGCCGTGTAGAGGCTGTCACCCGCGCCATTGGTGTTGCGATAGGCCGGGTTCCACGGCTCGGCGTTGGCGGTGCCGAAATAAACGAGGTCGGTCTTCGGATCATAAGTGATCGAATCCCACACCGTGCCGCCGCCGCCGCGCTTGTAGAAATCGCCGCTCCAGGTTTTCAGCGCCGCATCAAGGTGCTTGCCGTCCTGCGGCTTCGATGGGTCGCCGGGAACGGTGTGGAAACGCCACAGCTCGTTACCCGTTTCGGCATCGAAGGCGGCCAGGTAGCCGCGGGTGAAGTATTCGGAACCGGCCGAACCGAGCAGGACGCGGCCCTTGACGATCCGCGGCGCGCCGGTGATCGCCATGTGCGATCCTTCGGGGATGGTCAGCTTCTTCCAGAGGACCTTGCCGGTCTTGGCATCGAGCGCGACCAGATAGCCATCAAGCGTGCCGACATAGACCTTGTTGCCATAGAGCGCGACGCCGCGGTTGACTGCGTCGCAGCAGACTTCAACCAGCTTGGCGCGCGGCACTTCGGGATCATAGGACCACTTGAGCGCGCCGGTCTTGGCGTCATAGGCCTTGACCATCGACCAGGCGGTGGTGGTGTAGAGCACGCCATCATGCATCAGCGGCGTGGCTTCCTGCCCGCGCGCCGTATCGAGATCGGCCGACCAGGCGAGGCCCAGCTGGCCAACGTTGGAATCGTTGATCGCGGTCAGGTTGGAAAAGCGCTGCTCACCATAGTCGCGGCCGTAAGACAGCCATTCGCCATCTGCGGCGGCCAGAATCTTGGCATCGGTGACGCCTTCCGTCGCCGGTGGTGAAACCGATTTGCCGCAGCCGGTCAAAGCCAGCACGGCGGCAGCAGCAGCAAGCAGCCTTAAACGCATTGCATCCATCCCCTTCCTCGTGGTGGGCCTGGACCTTCCCGGATCCGGCTCCCTTTGTCACCGCACTTTGCCGTTAATCGCGCGGTTAAGCTAGCCCTCTTGTGCGGTTAGGGTTATCATCAGGTTTGGGGGTGCAAGGAGTATCGCAATGTGTGATGACCTGACCGCAATCGAGGAAGAACAGGCACTGGAATCGCGCGGTTTTGACCGTCGCAGCTTCACGGCCCTTGGGGTGACGGGACTGGGCGCCATGGCTGCGCCACTGGCCGCCGCCGTGCCGGGCGGATTGGCCGAGCATCCGGTTGTGGTGACGACTCCGGACGGCAAAATGGATGCCTTCTTCGTCCATCCGGCCAAGGGCAAGCACCCCGCCGTGATCCTCTGGCCCGACATTGCCGGGCTGCGTGAAGCATACAGGGTGATGGCGCGTCGGCTTGCGGCGGATGGCTATGCCGTGCTGGTGCTGAACCAGTATTACCGGTCTGCCCGCGCGCCGCATTTCAATGCCATCGCCGAATGGCGCACGCCAGAAGGGCAGGCCAAGCTGCGGCCGATGATCCCGCTGCTCACCAGCGAAGCGATCGAGCGCGACGCCAAGGCGGCTGTGGCCTGGCTCGATGCCCAGAAGGTCGTGGACACCAAGCGGGGCATCGGCTCGTCCGGCTATTGCATGGGTGGGCCGTTCACTGTGCGTACTGCCCACGCCGTTCCTGGCCGGGTTCGCGCGGCGGCCTCGTTCCACGGGGCTTCGCTTGTGACGGGCAAGCCGGACAGCCCGCACTTGTTGCTGAAGGCGACCAAGGCCAGTTACCTCTTCGCCATCGCCCGCAATGATGATGCCCGCGCGCCCGGTGACAAGGATGCACTGCGCGAAGCTGCCAAGGCCGCGGGGCGTGCGGCGGAGGTTGAGGTCTATCCGGCCGATCACGGCTGGTGCACGATCGACGCGCCCGTTTACGAAAAGGTCCAGGCTGAACGCGCTTGGGCGCGGATGTTGGCGCTGTTCCGTACGCTTTGAAATCAAGCGCTTGCGGCGCGGCGAGGCGCTGCCCATATTGGCGCGACAAGGAGACCCGACATGGCAGACAAGCTGAACCTGACCGACGCGGAATGGCTGGAAAAGCTGGGGCCAGAGCGGTTCCACATCCTGCGCCAGGCCGGGACCGAGCGGCCCTTCACCGGCAAGTTCGATGGGCACAAGGCCGAGGGAACCTATACCTGTGGCGGCTGTGGCGCGCCGCTGTTCGCCTCTGACGAGAAGTTTGATTCCGGCTGCGGCTGGCCCAGCTATTCGGCGCCGCTGCCCAGCGCACCGATCGAGGAACTGGTCGATACCAGCCACGGCATGATCCGCACCGAGGTGCGCTGCGCGCGCTGCGATGGCCATCTGGGCCATGTCTTTCCGGATGGTCCGGCGCCGACCGGGCTGCGCTATTGCATCAACAGCGCCAGCCTGGATTTCGAGCCGGAGGAATAGCCACCGGGTCTGCACCAATTCTGCGATTCACCCGGCGTTACAATTCGCCTATGCAGGACGTGTTCGGGCCTTGGTTGGCTCGTTGAAGGGAATAGCTACCGCAATGGCGCGCAAGGATGTGAAAGGGCGCAGCGCGCCCGAACGCGATGAACCATCGGGCTTTCGCCGGTTTGTCCGCAGGCTGTTTGTCTGGGCCGTGTCGCTGGCTGTGGTTGGTGCGCTCGCGCTGGGTGTCGCGGTTGGCCTGACGGCGCGATCGCTTCCGGAATTCGATGAGCTCAAGGGCAGCCAGGTTGGCCAGACGATCCTGGTCCGTGCACGCGACGGGACCGAACTGGTCTCGATCGGGCCCAGCTTTGGCCACTGGCTGAGCCATGAGCAGATCCCGCAGGTGATGCGCACGGCGATGGTTTCAGTAGAAGACCGCCGGTTCCATTCGCACCCGGGGATCGACCCGATCGGCCTGGTCCGCGCCGGGGTGGTATCGATCGCAACCGGCAAATCGGTCCGCGCAACCTCTACGATCACGCAGCAGCTGGCACGCACGGTCTTCCTCAACAACAACCGCAGCTATGCCCGCAAACTGCGCGAAGCCGTGCTGGCACTTGCGCTGGAGTGGAAATTCTCGAAGGACCAGATCCTCGAACTCTATCTCAACAAGGTTTACTTCGGCGGCGGCGCCTATGGCGTCGATGCCGCCAGCCGCAAGTTCTTCGGCCACCCGGGCACCGAGATTACCCTGCCCGAGGCCGCGATTATTGCCGGCCTGGTCAAGGCGCCTTCGCACTATTCGCCAACGGCCGACAGCCAAGCCGCGGTCGACCGGGCCAAAGTCGTGCTGTCGGTGATGAAGGATAACGGCGACGTGACCCCGTCACAGGCGGCTGCGGTTGATTTCAACGCGATCCAGTTTGCGGCGGAAAAGGGCCAGAACTCGGTCCGCTACTTCACCGACTGGGCCCTGCCCCAGCTGGACCTGCTGTTGCCGGACAATACCCAGGCGATCGAGGTCTGGACCACGCTTGATCCCAAGATGCAGGCAGCGGCAACCCAGGCGATCGAAACCAATACCCCCAAGGGCGCGCAGGGTGCGCTGGTCAGCATGGACCGCGATGGCGCGGTTCTGGCGATGGTGGGCGGCGCGGACTATGTCTCGTCCAATTACAACCGGGCGGTCAATGCGGTGCGCCAGCCGGGTTCGGCCTGGAAGCTGTTCGTTTACCTCGCTGCGCTGGAAGCGGGCTACACGCCGAACGACCGCGTGGTTGACGAACCCGTTACCATCGATGGCTGGAGCCCGCGCAATTCGAATGGCACCTATGCCGGCGAGATCGACGTGCGCACGGCCTTCGCCTATTCGAAGAACACCGTGGCGGCGCAGCTGGGCAACGAAGTGGGCTTCAGTGCGGTCGCGGGGATCGCCCGGCGCTTTGGCATCACCACACCGATCTCCACCGTTCCCTCGATGGTGCTGGGCAGCAATGACGTTCGCGTGATCGACATGACCCGGGCATTTGCTGCCGTTTCAGCCAAGGGCCGGGCAGTTGATCCCTATGGGATCGTCAAGGTCCAGACCGTTGATGGCAAGGTGCTCTACCAGCGCGAGGTGAAGGAAGGCCCGATGCTGGTGCCGGCCTATGTCTCGGCCGGCATAACTGACCTGCTGCAAAGCGCGGTCAGCACCGGCACCGGGCGTGCGGCCCAGATCGGCCGCCCGGTGGCGGGCAAGACCGGCACGACCAATTCCAACAAGGATGGCTGGTTCCTGGGCTTCTCCAGCGGGATCACCACCGGCGTCTGGATGGGCCGGGATGACGCCAAGCCGGTTGGCGGGCTGCAGGGCGGCACGGCTCCGGCGCGGGCTTTTGCGCAGTATATGACCGTGGCCGTGGCCAGTCGTCCGGTCGAAAAGTTCGATACCGAGGTGACCGTGCCGGCCTGGCAGCTTGAGCCTGACGATGAAGCGCAGCTCAGCGGCAATCCGGACGACTATTACTACGCCGATGATCAGGGGAACATGGTCCAGCCTGACCGGCAGGAGCCTGCGGCCACCGATGGGGCTGAACCCAAGGCCCCGCCGCCCGCCGCCAATGAGGACTTCTTGCGCGAGGCTACCGGCACCCGGCCAGGCGCCGCGCCCGCAAACAAAAAGCCCCCGGCCAATTAGACCGGGGGCTTCGCTTAGCGGGGTTCTGTAAGGTTAGCGGATCCGGACCGGGAGATATGCTGCCGGCTGGCCGCGGCGCTGGACGCGCAGCAGGACGGCGGCACGGTTCTCGGCCTTGGCGGTGCGGATGACTGCTTCCAGATCGGTCACTGTCAGCACATCGCGATAATTCGCGGAGAGGATAACGTCCCCGCGCTGCAGCCCCTTGGCACCGGCATCGGAAGTGCCGTCGACCACCGAGATCACCAGCCCGCGGGTATCCGCGGGCAGCCCGATCTGGCCGGCAATCTGCGGTGTGAGCGGCAAGACCGAGAGGCCGAGCGCGCGTTCCGCCAGCCCTTCGCCCTGCTTTTCGGGCGCGCGGTTGTAACGATCATCAGGGTCAGGGGTGCTGGGCGCGAAGGTCTGCTTTGCCAGCTCTTCCTCACTCGGGCGCTTGCCGACCGTTGCGGTCAGAGTCATGCGCTTGCCGTTGCGGATCACCTCAATCGGGATGCGCTTGCCGGGCGCCGTGTTGGCGACGATGAACGACAGGGTATTGTCCGGTGCGACGTCCTGGCTGTCGACCTTGACCACCACGTCGCCGGCTTGCATCCCGGCGACTGCGGCGGCCTGCCCGGGCTGAACGGTCTGGACCAGTTCGCCACGGTTGCGGGCGAGACCCAGCGAATCGGCAACGTCTTCAGTGACCGGGACGATCGTAACACCCAGATAACCGCGTTCGATGGCCTGGCCGCGCATCAGCTTGTCCACCACCGGGGCGGCGATATCGGCGGGGATCGCAAAGCCAATCCCAACGTTGCCGCCGGTGGGCGAGAAGATCGCATTGTTGATGCCGATCACGTTGCCCCGCATGTCGAACAGCGGACCGCCCGAATTGCCGCGGTTGATCGAGGCATCGGTCTGGATGTAGCGGCTTGCGCCCGAAGAGCGGTGAACCGCTGAGACGATGCCCGAAGTGACAGTGCCGCCCAGGCCGAACGGATTGCCGATGGCGATCACCCAGTCTCCCACCCGCGCGGCTTCGCTGTTACCGAACTTGACGAAGGGCAGGGTCTTGCCGGCATCGATCTTGAGCACGGCAAGGTCAGACTGGGCATCACGGCCAATCAGGCGAGCGGTATGTTCCGCCCCGTCGCTCATCGTCACGGTGATCGACTGGACTTCGCCCTGGCCATCGGCGGTGATGACGTGGTTGTTGGTGACCACATAGCCATCGGCCGAAATGATGAAGCCCGACCCAAGCGACTGCGCTTCACGCGTCGTGGCTCCGCCGTTCCCGCCGCCGAACAGGTCTTCAAACGGGGTGCCGGCAAATGGATTGCCATTGGCCACGCGAACGCGCTGGCGCGTGGCGATGTTGACCACGGCCGGCTGCAACTGCTGGGTCAGTTCGGCAAAACTGGCCGGTGCGCCGGCGCGAGGGACAACGGCTTCCATCCGGGCCGCGTCATTCTGCGCCACCTGTGCTCCGGCGGGAATACCAGTCAGCACCGAAACGGCAGCACCGCCAACCAGCAGCGCACTCGTTACTCCATAGGCGTATCGCACGTGTTCAACTTCCTCTTCAAATTCTTCACCCCCGAGACGGGGCGCGATTCGATTCAACCATTCCCGCCTGAACAAGAATTGAATGAACCGACCAAGGTCATTCAGCGGCCTTTGAATTGCCGCAGATATTCGTTGTCGGGCGACAGGATGATCGTGCTACTGCCCTTGTTTGCCTGGTTGGCAAAGGTGGCGTCATAGCTCTTCATCGCGCGATAGAAGTCATAGAAGGCCGGGTCTTTGCCAAAGGCTGCCGCATAGATCTGGGTCGCCTGGGCTTCGGCCTCGGACGTGATCAGCTGGGCCTGCTTCTGGCCCTGGGCCTGGATCGTGGTTGCTTCCTGTTCGCGTGCCGCCTGCATCCGGGCAAAGGCGGATTCGAGCGCACCGGCCGGCAAGTCTGCGCGCTGGATCCGCACGTCGATCACCTGGGCGCCATATTCACGGGCCTGCTTGTCGAGGTTTTCCTTGATTTGCGTCATCGCTGCGCCGCGTTCGGCGTTGAGCAGCGACTGGAAGGTGCGCTTGCCCAGTTCCTGGCGCAGGACCGAGGTCATGATCGGCTGGAGCTGGCTGACCACCCGGTCCGTCGTGCCGGCGGTCTTGACCATCTTGACCGGGTCAATGATCCGGAAGCGGGCATAGGCCGTCACCTCGAGCCGCAACTGGTCGGTCGAAAGCACGGTCTGGCGCTCCATCGGGAACGACAGCAGGCGCTTGTCGATCCAGACCAGCTGTTCGATGAATGGAATGCGCCAGCTGATCCCGGCGCCGGTTCGGCCAAAGTCCTGCTGGGGTTTGAAGGCATTGATCTTGCGAACCGGCTCACCCAGTCGCACCACCACCACCTGCTGGGTTTCCGGCACAATGACGATGGACGACATGGCGACGACGACTGCCGCCACTGCGGCGAGCACGGCCGCCTTGTTGCTTTGCCACAGGTCAGTCAGCATCACTGGCCTCCTGCAGCGGGCGCAGCGTCCTGCGCCCGGCGGCGCAGTTCGGGCAGAGGCAGGTAGGGGGTCACGCCATTGGCCTCAACCACCACCTTGTCGTTGGATGAAAGCACGCGTTCCATGGTTTCGTAATACATTCGGCGCTTGGTTACCGCTGGGGCCAGTTTGTATTCGGCATATACCTTGTCAAAGGCCGCAGCCTCACCCTCGGCGCGGGCAAGGGTCTGCTGAGCCCAGGCCTGGGCATTGTTCTTGTCCCGCTCTGCCAGCTGCTGGGCCACGTTGACCTTCTGGAAGGCGTCGGCGACCTTTTCCGGCGGATCAGCCTTCTTGATATCGACGCCGATCACGTTGACCCCGGCCCGATAGGCATCAAGGATCGCCTGCATCCGGCGGCGTGTGTTGGCCTCAAGCTGGCCGCGCCCGGTGCCGTCCCACACCGCCTTCAGCGGCACTTCGGCAACCGAGAGGCGCATCGCGGCTTCGGCGACATCGCGCACGGTATTCTGCGGATCGGTTGAGGCGAAGGTGAACTGTTCCAGGTTCTTGATGTTCCAGCGCACCTGATAGGACAGGTCGATCAGGTTCTGGTCGCTGGTCAGGACCAGGTTTTCGCCTTCACCCTCGGGGATCACGTCATTGGTGACCGAGGTGACATCGCGGGTCTCAACCTGCTGGAACGGCCACGGAGCCGTGAAGTTCACGCCCGAACCGATCGTATGGCTATATTTGCCAAAGGTCGTGACGATACCCTGCTCTTTTGGGCTGAGCTGGTGGGTGGAGCTGCTGAACAGCCACAGCAGCGCGGCGCCGCCTAGGATCAGCGGCAGCCAGCTCTTTCCGTTGGCGCGGGGCGGGAGCGAGGGGAAACCGCCGCGCCCACCACCGCCGCCAGAGCCCTTGCGCTTGGCGCGGAAGATGTCCTCGATATTGGGCTGGCGGCGCTCACCGGCGTAGTCGTCGGGCTTGAGCCAGGGATTGCGCGGACCGGGCGCACCGGGCGGGTCGCCGGCTGGCGAGCCGTCTTGGGGCGGCGTGGCCGGCGGTTCTTCGCCGCCACCGCTGCCGCCAGCGTTGTTGCCGTTGCCCCAGGGGCTCTTCCGCCCGGCCATGGCCAGCCACTGACCAGGCCTGAAACTGCCATTTGCACTCATGGACTTCGTTATAGGTAGTGCTGGACCAAAAAACAGGGTCTCGCTGCGCTTTTTCCTTGCTAGGGGGCGGCATACAGCAAACGGAGCCGCCCCTTGAGCGATATTGATGCCCTGAAACCCCTTTTGCCGCCGCTCGCCCAGGCCCGCCTGCAATCATTGCGGCTGACCGATGGCACCGCCACGGTGATCCTCGATGCCAGCGGGTTCGATGGCATCGAGCGTGATCGACTGGAGGCAGCGGTGAAGGAAGCCTTGGCCGCTGCGCCGGGCGTTGGCGAAGTGCGCGTGGCGATGATGGCGGACAAGCCCAAGCGCCGGATCATTGCGGTCGGGTCGGGCAAGGGCGGCGTCGGCAAGTCGACCGTTTCGGCTAACCTCGCGGTCGCGCTGGCGCGCCTTGGCCGCAAGGTCGGGCTGGTTGACGCCGATATTTACGGTCCATCGCAGCCGCGGCTGCTGGGGACTGAGGGCAAGCGCCCCGATGCACGCGAAAAGCAACTGCTGCCGGTGCCCAGCGAATATGGCGTTGGCGTGCTCTCGATGGGTAACCTGATCGAACCGGGCAAGGCTATAGCCTGGCGCGGGCCGATGGCCGGGAATGCCTTGGGCCAGCTGGTTGATGCCGATTGGGGCGCAGCAGAGATTCTGGTGGTCGATCTGCCGCCCGGCACGGGTGATGTGCAGCTGACCATGCTCCAGCGCCACAAGCCGGCCGGGGCGGTAATCGTCTCTACCCCGCAGGACCTGGCGCTGATCGACGCGACCCGCGCGATGCAGCTGTTCGATGTTGGCCAGGTGCCGGTGATCGGACTGGTCGAAAACATGGCCGGCTATGTCTGCCCGCACTGCGGCGAAGCGTCGGACCCGTTCGGCAAGGGCGGAGCAGAGGCGGAAGCGGCGCGGCTGGGTCATGCATTTCTGGGCCGGATCCCGCTGGACCTCGCGATCCGCCAGGCCAGCGACGCCGGTGTGCCGCCAGCGGCCGGTGAAGGCCCGCAGGCTGAAGCCTTCCTGGCGCTGGCCCGGCGTGTTGCGACCTGGTTGGATAACACCTGATGGACCTTTCGCGGCGAGGGGTAATGATCGGAGCCGGGGCAGCCGGCGGCCTGCTGGTCGCCTGGGCGCTCACCCCGCGCCGCTTCGATCCGCCACTCGCCGCGCAGGAAGGCGAACAGGTCTTCAATGCCTGGCTCCGGATCGGACGTGACGGCGTTGTAACCGTGGCCGTGCCGGACCTTGAAATGGGGCAGGGGATCACCACGCTGCTCCCGCAGGTGATCGCTGTCGAACTCGGCGCAGACTGGCGGCAGATCGCGGTCGAGCCGGCTCCGGTCAGCGGCGCCTATGCCAATGCTCCGCTGGCTGCGCATTGGCGCAGCCTGTGGATGCCGCTCGCGCCTGATCTGGCTGAAGGCGAGGCCAGCGTGCTGGCCAAGCGATATGGCGAACGCGAAGCCTTCATGGTCACCGCTGCGGGTAGCAGCCTGGCCGCGCATGAAGAGGCGGCCCGCATCG
The DNA here is from genome assembly GCA_964413885.1 of uncultured Novosphingobium sp. Taxonomy (GTDB): domain Bacteria; phylum Pseudomonadota; class Alphaproteobacteria; order Sphingomonadales; family Sphingomonadaceae; genus Novosphingobium. The sequence goes on along the minus strand of CAYPTU010000003.1, from coordinate 118,324 downwards.
CCGCTGCCGCCGCGCGGGCCATGCTGGCGATGGCGGCGGCGGATCGCTGGGGCGTTGCCTGGGAGGAATGCGATGCGAAAGACGGCTTCGTAACCCACGGCAAGCAACAGGCCCGCTTTGCCGAACTGGTGGACGCGGCAATTGCCTATAATCCGCCCGATCCGCCGGTCCTGCGGCCGGCCCCGGCGGCAGAACGGGCAGTAGACCAGCCCGACGGCGCTCGTCCGGCCTATCCCCGGCTGGACCTCCCGGCGAAGGTTGATGGTAGCTATGCGTTCGCGGGGGACATCCGTTTGCCCGGCATGGTCTTTGCGGCCATTCGCCATGCCCCGCAGGGTGCAGCGAAGTTGGGCAGCCATGCTGCAGCAAATGCTGCACGCGTGCAGGGCATGCTGCGTCTGGTTGAAGGTCCGGACTGGCTGGCCGCCGTCGCGCAGGACTGGTGGTCGGCCGAGCGTGCCTTAACCCTTATCGCGCCCAATTTTGCTGCGCAGCAAAAGCCCGACAGCACCGAGATCGATCGGTTGCTCGATGCGGCGCTCCGTAATGGTGATGGCACTGCGGTGGCCGAACAGGGCGATACCGATCTGCTGCACGCGCCCTTTGCCCACGCCCGGCTCTATAGCATTGCCCCGGCGGTGCACGCGCCGCTGGAAACGGCCGCTGCGACTGCGCGGGTCAGTCAGGATCGGGTGGAATTGTGGGTTGCCAGCCAGGCGCCGCAGGCCACCCGCAAGGCGGTTGCTGCCGCGCTTGACTGTGCTCTGGATAGGGTTGTGCTCTATCCGGTTCCGGCTGGTGGTAGCTTTGATGCGCGGCTTGATACGCCGCACGCCGTGCAGGCCGCCATCATAGCCCGCGCCGTGGGCCGGCCGGTGCAATTGACCTGGTCGCGCTGGCAGGAAGCGGTCCGCGATCTGCCGCGGGCACCGGCCCGGGCGGTGCTGGCAGCGCAGACCACGGCCGATGGGTCGCTTGCGGCGTTGAAGGTGCGGGTGGCCATGCCGGGGACAACGCCCGAATTCGGGGCGCGATTGTTTGACGGTGCCAATCCCGTTGCGGCCCGCGCCGCGCAGGCGCGCGTCGATCCGCTGGCCTTGGCGGGCTGCCTGCCGCCGTACACGATCCCGCATCTGCTGGTTGAGCACGTTCCCGTGGCGATCCCGCTATCGACCGGGCGGCTCCGCGGCAATGCGGCGGCGCTGGGCTGTTTTCTGATCGAGACCTTTGTCGATGAACTGGCTGCCCGTTCCGGCCGGGAGGGGCTATCTTACCGCATGGCCATGCTGGGGCAGGACATTCGCCTTGCCAATTGCCTGCAACGCGCCGCGACATTGGCGCAATGGGACGGGGGAAGGGGCGGATCGGGCCAGGGCCTGGCCTGCCACCGCATGGCGCTGAACGCGCGGGAGGGGCGCATCGCCCTGGTCGCCTCGGCGCGCCGCGATGAGCGCGGCATCCGGGTCGACAAGCTGACGGCCGTGCTCGACATCGGGCGGGTCGTGAACCTCGATATCGCCCGGCAGCAGGTTGAGGGCGGGCTGCTGTTCGGTCTGGGGCTCGCCCGTGGGCAAAGCACTGCCTATGCCGATGGTTTGCCGATCTCGGGTCGGCTGAACCACATGGGGCTGCCGCTGCTGGCCGACTGCCCGGAAATCGAGATCGAATTCATCGAAGGGGATGCACCGCCCTTCGATCCCGGCGAGCTGGGCGTGGCTGTTGCTGCACCGGCCATCGCCAATGCTCTTTTCTCCGCGGGATCGACCCGCATGCATACCCTTCCGCTTACCGAGGAACTTGGATGACCCTGCCTGCTGGCCACCCGCCTGTTGTCGCCCCGCGCATTGGCGTGCTGCTTGTCAATCTTGGCACGCCCGACGCACCCACGCCGAAGGCTGTCCGCCGCTATCTGAAGGAATTCCTCTCCGATCCGCGCGTGGTTGAGATTCCCAAGCTGGTCTGGTGGCCGATTCTCAACGGGATCATTCTCAATGTCCGGCCAAAGAAGTCAGCCCATGCCTATGCCCAGGTCTGGGGACCGGACGGATCGCCGCTGGCCACAATTACCAAGGCCCAGTCCGAAGCGCTGCAGGTGCAGCTTGGCGGCGCAATCATGGTCCGCTGGGCGATGCGCTATGGCAATCCGGCCATGGGCACGGTGATGGCCGAGATGAAGGCGGCCGGTTGTGAACGCATCCTCGTCGCGCCACTCTATCCGCAGTATTCCGGTGCGACGACCGCAACCGTGATTGACGAGCTCGGCCGCCAGCTGGCCGGAATGCGGTGGCAGCCCAGCACCCGCACCCTGCCGCCCTATTATGACGATCCGCTCCATATTGCGGCGCTGCGCGATGATCTGGCGCGGCAGCTGCGGGCGCTGCCGTTCGTGCCGGAGGTGCTGCTCCTCTCGTTCCACGGGATGCCGGATCGGACCCTGCATCTTGGGGATCCCTACCATTGCCAGTGCCGCAAGACGGCGCGGCTGGTGGGCGAGGCACTGCGGACCGACTTTCCCGACCTGCGGATCGAGACCAGCTTCCAGTCACGCTTCGGCCGGGCCAAGTGGCTTGAGCCGTACACTGAAGAGACGCTGACCCGGCTGGCCACGGCCGGGGTCAAGCGGTTGGCGATTGCCGCACCCGGGTTCTCGGCGGACTGCCTTGAAACTCGCGAGGAACTGGCGATCCGCGGCCGCGAGGTGTTCGAGGAAGCGGGGGGGCTTGAATTTGCCGCGCTGGATTGTCTTAATACGTCGCAAGCGGGGATGGCCATGCTCGAGGCGCTGGTGCGGCGCGAGCTTGGGGGATGGATTTAATCGTTCGATTAAGTTACATCGATGTCAGTAACGGCAAAAGGATCCCCCCATGGCCACGCTTGCCCCTGAAGCCCCCAAGTTTACCCACTGGAGCCAGAACCAGCCGAAGGATGCGCTAGCGCACATTCCCGGCGAGGACGGCTGGCCGATCCTGGGGACCACGCTGGAATTGCTGGCTGATCCCGTCGGCTTCGGCAACCGGATGCGGGCTAAGTATGGCGACATCTACCGCAACAACAGCTTCGGCCGCCGTGGCGTGGTCATGTTCGGGGCCGATGCGAACGAACTGGTGCTGTTTGACCGGGAGAAGATCTTCTCGTCAGAGCAGGGTTGGGGTCCGGTGCTGGACCTGCTGTTTCCGCGCGGACTGATGCTGCTCGATTTCGATCACCACCGCGCCGATCGCCGCGCGCTGTCGATCGCATTCAAGCCGGGGCCGATGCGCCACTATTCGGGCGCGCTTAACACCGGAATTTCTGCGCGGGCCGAGGAATGGCGCGGCAAGGACATCCTGTTTTACCCCGCGATCAAGCAGCTCACGCTGGATCTGGCGGCAGACAGCTTCCTGGGCGTGCCGCTGGGGCCGGAAGCCGATGCGATCAACAAGGCCTTTGTCGACATGGTCCAGGCCTCAATCGGGGTGGTCCGCAAGCCGCTGCCCTTCACGGCGATGGGCCGCGGGGTGGCGGGCCGCAAGTTCCTGCTCGATTACTTCACCCGCGAAACGCTGAAGCGCCGCGAGGCGGGTGGCGGGCAGGACATGTTCAGCCAATTTGCGACTGCGACGCGTGAGGATGGCGCGCTGCTGCCGGTCGACGAAGTGGTCGATCACATGATCTTCCTGATGATGGCGGCGCACGATACGATCACCAGCTCGGCCACCTCGCTGGTCTGGTTGCTGGCGAAGAACCCAGAATGGCAAGGCAAGCTGCGCGCCGAGATCCTGGCCGTGACTGGCGGCGAAGGGCGGCCGCTGGCTTATGACGATCTGGGCAAGCTGGACCTGACCGAGATGGCCTTCAAGGAAGCGCTGCGGCTGATCCCGCCCGTGCCCTCGTTGCCGCGCCGGGCGCTGAAGGATTTCACCTTCAAGGGCGTGCGCGTGCCGGCCGGCACCCCGGTCGGTATCAGCCCGGCAGCGGTCCATATGGAAGAAGAGCACTGGCCTGAACCTGCAAAGTTCGATCCGCTGCGCTTCACGCCAGAGCAGGTCGCCAAGCGGCACAAGTACGCCTGGGTGCCGTTCGGCGGCGGGGCGCACATGTGCCTGGGGCTGCACTTCGCCTATATGCAGGTGAAGGTGCTGATGGCCCATCTGCTCAGCCGCTACCAGATCGAAATCGCGCCCGGTTATCAACCCGAATGGCAGGCATGGCCGATCCCCAAGCCCAAGGACGGGCTGAAGGTTTCCTTCAAGCCGCTTTAGTCCGCGTTCGGCAGGTATTTGACCGGATCGAGGGCGACGCGGTTGCGGCGCAGTTCGAAGTGGAGTTGGGGTTCACTGGCAAGGCCGGTCTGCCCGACCAGACCGACGCGCTCGGTCGCCTTGACCTTGTCTCCGTCGCGGACGGTGATCTTGTCGAGGAATGAATAGGTCGTGGTCCACCGGCCGCCGTGGTGGATGATCACCGTCAGGCCATACTCCTTCGGCCCCTGGCCCGCGAAGATCACGGTTCCGGCTGCAGCGGCGCGGGCGGCAGAGCCCTGCGCGGCCTTGATGTCGATCCCGTCGTGAAACGGCTTGTCCCCGCCGCGCGCGGCGAAGGCGCGGGCGATTGCGCCCTTGATCGGCCAGGCCAGTTTGGCGGGCGGTTGCGCGCTGGTTTCTGGTGCGCCCGGGGCCGGGCCGGGATCGGGCGCCAGCTTGGGCGTTGCCGCGGCGCTTGGCTTGGCCGCGGGCGATGCGGGCGTTGCGGCTGGGACAACCGCCGGGGCCTTGGTCAGGGTCGGGATCACCAGCTTTTGCCCGGCACTGACAGGCTTTTTGGGATCGAGCCCATTGGCAGCGGCGATGGTGGACCAGGTCACGCCATAGTCGAGCGCAATGCCCAGGGTGGTTTCGCCATCCTTGACCGTGTGGCTGCGGCGGCGCGGGATGACCAGCTTTTGCCCGGCGCGAACCACATAGGGCTCCTTCAGCCCGTTGGCTTCGATGATCAGCAATCGCGGCACGGCTGCGCGATTGGCAATGCCGCCCAGTGTCTCACCGGGTTTCACGACATGTTCGGTTGCCGTCTTGGGATCAGCATCTGCCAAGAGCGGGGCGGCGGCCAGCCCGAGAAGGGCCAGCGCGATACCGGCCCGGCGCATCAGCTGAAGCGTCCCGCCAATTCGGAAAGCGAACCCTCGTGGGTCAAATCGAGTTGCAAAGGTGTTACCGCCACAAAGCCATCCTGGATTGCCTCAAGATCGGTCAAATGACCGGGGGTATGCTCTATACCATTAAGACCAAACCAAAAATAGCGATAACCGCGCGGATCGATTCCTTCCACAACTGTGCCGCGCGAATAGTCATGGAAGCCCTGCCGGACCACCCGGATGCCCTTGACCTGATCGGCCGGGATCGCCGGGAAATTGATGTTGACCAGCGTGCGCGGGGCGAAAGGCGCCTCAAGCAGCGGGGCGATGACCCTGGCGCCCCAGGCTTCGGCTGCGCCAAAGGGCACGGCATCGCCCATGCCTTCGCTGGCATAGACCTGGCTCAGCGCGATCGAGCGAATGCCGGCCAGCGCGCCCTCGATCGCAGCGGAGACGGTGCCGGAATAGGTCACGTCATCGCCAAGATTGGCACCGCGGTTGACGCCCGAGAGGATCAGGTCTGGCGCGGCGGGCATAACCTCACGCAGGGCCATCATCACCGAGTCGGTTGGCGTACCGGCGACTGAAAACCGGCGCTCATCATGCTGGCGCAGCCGGACCGGGCGCGACAGGGTGAGCGAGTGACCCGCGCCTGACTGTTCCTCGGCCGGAGCAACGATCCATACGTCATCCGAAAACTGCCGCGCGATCGCCTCCAGCACGGCCAGGCCCGGGGCAAAGATCCCGTCGTCGTTGGTCAGGAGGATGCGCATGGCGACCTTTCGGGTCAGAGTGGGGTAAGCCGGTCGATCCCGCCCATGTAAGACCGCAGTGCCGCCGGAATTTCTACCGAACCATCTTCCTGCTGGTAATTCTCCAGCACGGCCACCAGCGTGCGACCAACTGCCAGGCCAGAGCCATTAAGCGTGTGAACGAATTCCGGCTTGGCCTTGTCACCGGCCGGGCGATAGCGGGTGTTCATCCGCCGTGCCTGGAAATCGCCGCAGTTGGAGCAGGAACTGATCTCGCGATAGGCATCCTGGCCGGGCAGCCAAACCTCAAGGTCAAAGGTCTTCTTCGCGGTGAAGCCCATGTCCCCGGCGCAGAGCAGTACCTTGCGATAGGGCAGTTCCAGCGCCTGCAGGATCGATTCGGCCGCCGCTGTCATCCGCTCATGCTCCGCCGCGGACTGGTCGGGCGCGCAGATCGTGACCAGCTCAACCTTCTCGAACTGGTGCTGGCGGATATAGCCGCGGGTGTCCTTGCCGGCCGCGCCCGCTTCGCTCCGGAAGCAGGGGGTCAGCGCGGTGAGGCGAAGCGGCAAGGTCGCGCCATCGAGGATCTGTTCGCGGACCGAATTGGTCAGCGAAACTTCGGCCGTCGGGATCAGCCAGCGGCCATCGGTGGTCTGGAAATTGTCCTCGGCGAACTTGGGCAGCTGGCCGGTGCCAAACAGCGATTCCTCGCGCACCAGCAGCGGGGTGGCGCATTCGACATGGTCGTTCACCAGCGTCTGCTGATCCAGCATGAACTGCCCCAGCGCGCGCTGCAGCCGGGCCATCTGGCCGCGCAGGAAAGTGAAGCGTGCGCCGGAAATAGCCGCACCCGTCTCGAAATCGAGGCCCAGTGCCGGGCCCAGATCGGCGTGTTCCTTGGGCGAGAAGCTGAACGTGCGCGGGGTGCCCCAGCGGCTGACCTCGACGTTCTGCGTCTCGTCCTCGCCATCAGGCACGGCTGGATCGGGCAGGTTGGGGTGGGCGGCCAGGGCATCCTGCAGGCTGGCGGAGAGCTCGCGGTCTTCCTGTTCCAGCTTTGGCAGGGTGACCTTGATCTCAGCCACTTCAGCCTTCAACCGTTCAGCCTCGGCAGCGTCACCGCGTCCCATCGCCGCACCGATCGCCTTAGATGCCTCGTTGCGACGGTTCTGTGCCTCTTGCATGGCCGTTGCTACCCCGCGGCGCGCGGTGTCCAGTGCCAGGATCGAAGCCGACAGCGGCTGAACCCCACGGCGGGCGAGGGCGGCGTCAAAGGCGGCGGGATCGTCGCGGATCAGGCGGATATCATGCATGATTCAGGCCTATGCCCGCCATTTGCCGAGGTATCAAGGGAGTGAGGAAGTGGTGGGCGCGACAGGGATTGAACCTGTGACCCCACCCGTGTGAAGGGTGTGCTCTACCGCTGAGCTACGCGCCCACTTCCGTGCGGAACGCGGCCCTTAAAGGCACCCGCGCGAATTGACAAGCGGGGAAACCCGGATAGAGGCGCAGGCATGAGCGAAGAAACCCCAGCCAAGCCCGGCACTGGCGCCGACGTGCCGCCCGATCGCCTCGCGATCAGCCCGCGTAGCCCCTATTTTGATCAGGATGTGCTGCTGCGCGGCGTTGGTATCCGCTTCAAAGGTGTGGTGCGCACCAATGTCGAGGAATACTCGATTTCCGAAGGCTGGGTGCGGGTCCAGGCGGGCAAGACGATGGATCGCCATGGCCAGCCGTTGACGCTCAAGCTCAATGGCCCGGTTGAAGCCTGGTTTGAGGACCTTGGCGATAACCCGCCGGTCGCTAAGGCCTAAATCCCCAGCTCACGCTTGATGATCGCCGCGATGGGATCGCCATCGCGTGCAGCGAGCTCGCCCTTGGAGCGCTTGGCCGGCTGGGCCGTCGCCTTGGCTGCTGCCACGTCGCCCAACTGGCGCTGCTCGCCCTTTGGCTTGGTCGGATAGATGAATCCGGCCAGCGGCCATTGCGTGCTGCCCAAGGCCTGGCTCGGGCCATACCAGACGCGCACCGCGCTCCAATCGTTCTCGGGCGAGACGTCGACGGCCTGGACATTGTCCTCGATCTGGCCGCGGCGGCCGTTGATCGGGCTCCAGTTTGCATGACGGATCAGCACCGTGCGCGAATCGATTACCTTGCTAACCGCCGCAACATGGCCGAGCCGCGAGTTGCCATTGGGCTGGAATGCCATGACCGCGCCGACTTTGGGCTTGGTGCCGCGGGCGTAGCGGCCCTCGGCCTGATCCCACCAGGTGTGGGCATCGCCATAGATCCGGATGCCGGAAACCTGCCGGGCGTACGGGACACATTGCAGATAGGGCGGCAGGCCTTCGACCGCGGCACCGCCGGCATCGCTATCGTTAACATCGATGGCGCGCGCCTGGGCCGGGCCAGCGGCCAGGACCAGCAGCAAAAGCGCAGGAAAGATCGAACGGAGCCAAATCATGGCGCGCGTTTTGTCGCATTCCGGTTAACGCGCGGCTCGTCGGAAGGGTTAAAACCGTAGTAAGTAACCACAGTGCAGCTTGCAAAATGCAGGCGGAGCGGTCAGGGCTGGCACCGTGAAACTCCCCCAGGTCATTATCATCGGGCGCCCGAACGTCGGCAAGTCCACGCTGTGGAACCGGCTGGTCGGCAAGAAGCTGGCGTTGGTCGATGACCAGCCGGGGGTAACCCGCGACCGCCGCTTTGGTGAAGCACATCTGCTGGGTCTCGATTTTACCATCGTCGATACCGCCGGCTGGGAAGACGAGGATGAGAACTCCTTGCCGGGCCGGATGCGCCAGCAGACCGAGGCTGCGCTGGTTGGCGCCGATGTTGCACTGTTCGTGATTGACGCCCGCGCCGGCCTCACCCCGCTCGACGAAGAAATCGCTCGGCACCTGCGCCAGTGCGACGTGCCGATCGTGCTGGTGGCCAACAAGGCCGAAGGCAAGTCGGGCGACCACGGGCTTTATGAAGCATTCTCGCTTGGCCTGGGTGATCCGGTTCCATTGTCGGCCGAACATGGCCAGGGCATGGCTGACCTGTTTGAGGCGCTGCTGCCGCATCTTAACGAGCGCCAGCTCGAAATGGATGCCGAAGCGGCCATCGCCGCCGAACTGGATGATGAGGAAGAATACGATCCGAAAGCGATCCTGAAACTGGCAATTGTCGGGCGCCCAAACGCTGGCAAATCCACCCTTATCAACCGCTTCCTGCAGGAAGACCGGCTGCTGACAGGGCCGGAAGCAGGGATCACGCGGGATTCGATCGCGATTGACTGGAACTGGCATGACGCCGCCAGCGGCGAAGATCGCCCGGTGCGGCTGATCGATACGGCCGGCATGCGCAAGAAGGCGCTCGTCGTCGACAAGCTGGAAAAAATGGCCGTGGCCGATGCGCGCCACGCGATCGACTTTGCCGAAGTGGTCGTGCTGCTGCTCGATGCGACGCGCGGGTTAGAGCATCAGGACCTCAAGATCGCCAGCATGGTGCTGGAAGAAGGCCGCGCCCTGATGATCGCGATCAACAAGTGGGACGTGGCCGAGGACGCATCCGGCCTGTTCAACGGGATCCGCAATGCGCTAGATGATGGCCTTAGTCAGGTTAAGGGCTTGCCGCTGCTGGCCGTGTCGGCCCGCACCGGCAAGGGGCTGGATGACCTGATCGCCGCCGCATTTAAAATTCGCGACGCCTGGTCGCGGCGCGTGCCGACCGCGGCGCTCAATCGCTGGTTTGATGATGCCTTGGCGAAAAACCCGCCGCCAGCACCGGGGGGGCGCCGGATCAAGCTGCGTTACATCACCCAGGCCAAGACCCGCCCGCCCGGCTTCGTGCTGTTCGGGACGCGGCTGGACGAGCTGCCGGCCAGCTATCAGCGCTATCTGGTCAACGGCCTGCGGCGCGAGCTGGGCTTTGATGCCGTGCCGGTGCGGCTGATGCTGCGCAGCCCGAAAAACCCCTTCGCCAAGAAATAGGCACCGGGCAGACCACGACGGCCGTTTGGCCTAGCGGTGGCGCGCCAAGGGCAGGCGCCGGGCCTCGGTCAGGCAGCGCCACAGCCATTCAGCCGGCCCCTGGTGGTAACGTTGCAGCCAGGGTTTGCTCCAGCCGAGCATGATTGCCCAGCCCAGCAGAACAAAGCCCCATTGGGCCAGCGCGCCGACCCGGCCGGCCAGCCCCAGGCCCCAGCCGAAGAAGCAGAATGCCATGACGAGCGAGGTCAGCAGGTAATTGCTCAGCGCGCTCTGGCCGGCCGCTTCCAGTCGCTGGCCAAGCCTGGTCGGGAGCAGGCCCGGGGCCAGCAGCACCAGGACGGCTGCCCAGGCCAGGGTTAGGGCCAGGTGTTGGGGGCCGGCTCCGCCAATCAGCAACTGGAACATGGCATCTGGGGGGAAATTGCGGCTCCACGCCCAACCTGCCTGGATAAGGGCCAGCGGCAGGCCGAGCGCCAGCCCAGCCGCTGCCAAACGCAACAGCTGCGTTCTGGACCAGCCGCCGGTGAAAAATCCGCTGCGGTACAAGGCCATGCCCAGCAGCATCAGCGGAACCGTTTCGCCGATCGAAAGCAGCGTGACCAGCAGCGGCATATAGAGCGTTTCGCGGAACCGCTCTTTCAACATGATAGGGTAGGGTTTGCGGAGCGTGTTGACCTCATCCTGTGCCTCGGCGGCTACAGCGTCATACTGGCTGAGGACCGCTGCGCGGGTTACCGGGTCGGCGTGATGATCGTGCACCGCCTCGGCCGCGGTCAGACTGGACCAGCCTGCTGCGGTAAAGGCGCCGTGCCACAGCGTGAAGGCGGCCAGTGCGACGATCGTTAGACGCCGGACGGGCCAGTGTCGGAGCGCCAGAGCAATGGGGGCCAGCATGGCGTAAAGCATCAGGATATCACCGCTCCACAGCAGCAACTGATGCAGGTAGCCGATCAGAAACAGCCAGCCGAGCCGGCGCAATTGCCAATAGCCGCCGTCAAGGCCGGCTGCGTCGCGGCGTTCGACGAACAGGAGCATCGAGGCGCCAAACAACAGGGTGAACAGGCCGCGCATCTTGCCCTCAAACAGCACGAGGCCGGTGGCGAAGGACAGTCTGTCGAGCAAGGAGGCTGGCGCCTGCAGGTCGGGACTGAGCACGGCTGACGATCCGCCGGCAAAACCGGCGATATTGATTGTCAGGATGCCCAGCACGGCCAGGCCGCGCACCAGATCCAGCACGGCGATCCGATCGGGCGCCGGGCTGCCGTTCATGTCAGTTCCGCACCGCGATGCAGGTCAGCCCGCTGGCGTTGAGCCTGCCGCAGGCCGCTTGCGCCGCAGCCTGGTTGGCAAACCCCCCGGCCTGCAGCTTGGTCACCGCACCGACCTTGATATTGAGCCGTGGCCGGCCCGCCAGTTCGGGGCGAGCCTTGATCCGGTTCCATAGCGCATCGGCATTGCCGGGCTGGCTAAAGGCGCCCAGCTGAACCCGCCAGACGCCGCCTCCTACCGGTGCTGCACTGGCGGCCGGGCCGTTCGGCGCGGCGTCCGCGCGGGGGCGTTCACCAGCCGGGGGCAGGCCTTGCCAGACCTTGACGGGGTGCATTGCCGCCGGGCGAGCGTAATCTGCTCCGGCCGAAGCCGGACTATCGGTCATGGCCTGCATTGCGGCGCTGGCCGCGTCGCCAGCCTGGGCGGTGCTAACCGGTTGCGACGAGGCGCCGGCGACAAGGGCAGGGGGGGCTTGATCCGCGGTGCCTAGGTCAGCGGAGGCGAGTTGCCGCGCACGGGTCGCATCCGCCTCGCTGCGCAATTCGGCGGCGAGGGCCACAGCCTGTTGCCGCTGGGCCATTGGCAGGTGCTGATCCATCTGGGCTAGCGCCGTTTTGGCCTGCGGCAAGCCGGCGGCTTGCGCCAGGCTGACCAGCGCATAGGCCCGGACCCAGTCCTTGGTCACGATATCGCCGTTGAAATGGCCGATGCCGATCAGATACTGCGCCCGGGGATCGCCTCGTTTGGCCGCAGCCAGCAGGAAGGGCAGGGCCTGGGTGCGTTGGCCCCGCTGGAACAGCAGCAGGCCGTAATTGTCGCTGGCCTGAATATGGCCCTGTGCCGCGGCACGGCCGAACAGGGCTTCGGCCAGGGCCAGGTTCTGCGTCACACCCTTGCCCAGTTTATAGGCCTGGCCGAGGTTGAACATCGCATCGGCATCCCCCTTTGCTGCTTCAGCCTGCCATAACTCTACGGCCGTGGCAAAATCGCCGCGTGTCCAGGCTTCATAGCCGGCCCGGGCATCGGCCACGGCGGCAGAGGCCATGACAAGTGCAGCGCCACCGAGGGCGCGAATGAAAAACGTGTGACCCATTTTTTGACTTCCCGACTTCGCCGCGGACTGAAGCATTCGGCACCGATTTTTCGGCTCCAAACTCCTGCGATCCGAGACGCCTGCAGCTAAACTGACATAGTAAACTACCGGTTAGCAAAGGATTTATGCTGAATCGGGGTCTCGGGCGGCCCTGAAACGCTGATACGTGTTAACCCGATGTTAGGAGCGTTCTGCGATCCCCGTTTGAGGCCAGCTTGACCAAGGTGGCATTTCGCAGGGGGTAAAGGCTTTGCGCGTACTGGCATTGGCATCGCAGAAAGGCGGATCCGGTAAGACGACCCTGTCTGGCCACCTGGCTGTCCAGGCCCAGCGTGCTGGTGCCGGCCCGGTTGTGTTGATCGATATCGATCCGCAAGGCTCGCTGGCCGACTGGTGGAACGAGCGCGCCGACGACTATCCCGCCTTTGCCCAGACGACTGTTGCCCGATTGGCCGGTGATCTGGCTGTCCTGCGCCAGCAGGGCTTCAAGCTGGCTGTGATCGATACGCCGCCGGCCATCACCATGGCGATCCAGTCGGTGATCGCAGTCGCCGAGCTGGTCGTGGTGCCGACCCGCCCAAGCCCGCATGACCTGCGCGCTGTCGGCGCCACAGTCGATCTGTGCGATCGCGCCGGCAAGCCGCTGGTCTTTGCCGTTAACGGGGCCACGCCCAAGGCCAAAATCACCTCGGAAGCGGCGGTTGCCCTGTCGCAGCACGGCACGGTTGCGCCGGTGATATTGCACCACCGGACCGACTTTGCGGCCTCGATGATCGATGGCCGCACGGTGATGGAGATTGAACCCAACGGTCGGTCTGCGCAGGAAGTCGCGGCCTTGTGGAACTATGTTGCGGATCGGCTGGAAAAGAACTTTCGGCGCACCGTTTTTGCCGCCCCGGCAGCCGCCACCCTGCTGGCAGGGGCTCCTCGTCCGGCCGGTGGCTTTGGCCGCCGCGTGGCTGGTGCATAGGCGGAGCATCCGGAAATGTCAGAACCCAAGGCTTTTGCCTCGCTCTCTCCCAGTCTGCTGGCCCGCAAGGGCAGCGCCCGCCCGGCCATGCGGCCGCAGCTGGGCCCATGGACCGGTGATGCCCTGGCACGGCAACTCGAAGATCTGGGCTGGAACGACATGGGCCAGGAAGAGGGTCAGCCAGCGGCTGCACCGGCCGCCGCGGTCGTGCCGCTGGCTCCGGTTGCACCAGCCCCGGTGGCCGCCCCGCTGCGCGAAGTGGAACGGCCGCAGGAAGGGACAGCCGGCCGTCCGAGCGGTGAACGCCGCTCGGCCCTGGCGGAAGGTCGCCGGGCCGCCTTTACCCTGCGGATCGATGCCGAACGTCACCTCAAGCTGCGGCTGGCCTGCGCCTTGTCCAACACCAGCGCCCAGCAGCTGGTGACCAAGGCGCTCGACCAGCTGTTTGCTGGATCGCCCGATCTTGCCGAACTGGTCGCGCAGGTTGCGCGGCGAAACACCTGATCCTGGAAGAGTGGAGATAGTCGATGCCCGCCCTCACCATCCGCACCAAGTTTATGCCGCTCGGCGTGACCGGCGCCGTAGCCCTGGCCATCATGGCCGCTGCCGGCCTCAGTCAGAACGTTATTGCCCGGCCCGCCCCCGACAAGACCGCTGCCGCGGCGCAGGCTGCCCTGTCCAGCGGTCAGGTCGACAAGGCGATCAAGCTGGCCGAAGCCGTGGTTGCGGCCAGCCCACGCGAACCGGCCTATCGTGCCTTGCTGGCCCACGCCTATCTGAAGTCCGGCCGGTTTGATTCGGCCGCACAGACCTTTGATGAAGCGATGAAGTTGGGCGACATTAGCGGGAAGACCGCGCTTGGTCTCTCGCTGGCGCTTGCTGCAGCGGGCCGCAATGGCGAAGCCGTAGGCATCCTGGACGATTGGCGTGATGCCATTCCGCTGGCTGATTTGGGCCTGGCGCTGGCGCTGGCGGGGGAACCGACCCGCGGCAGCGCCGTGCTCGCTGATGGTCTGCGCAACGGTGAAAACAGTCCCAAACTGCGCCAGAACCTGGCCTATGCCTATGCGCTTGATGGCCGTTGGCGGGAAGCCCGGCTCATGATGAGCCAGGATGTACCGGCTGACCAGATTGATGCCAGGATCAGCCAGTGGGCCGCCCAGAGCCGCCCGGAAGAAAGCAAACAGCGGGTGGCGAGCCTGCTGAACGTGCCGATGCGAAGCGATCCCGGCCGGCCTGCCCAGCTGGCGCTGGCCACCAACCCGGAAACTGAGCAGCTGGCGGTTGAATCCACGGCTGTTGCCTCTGGCCCGAAGGTTGCCACCGCAGCACCCGCTGGCGAATTGCCGCCGGTCGCTGCCAGTGAGCCGGTTTCAACGATGGCCAGTTACACCCCGGTGACGGCTCCGGTCCGCCAGCCGGCTGCGAGCCGGTTTGACACGGCCTTTGCTGCGCCCGGCAGTGTGTCCACCGTGGCCCGCACTGCCAACGGTGCCGCTGTCACCTTCGTATCGCAGCCGGTGGTCCAGCCCCTGCCTGTGCGGCAGGCCGGGGCATCCCAAACCGTGGCGAGCCGACTGCCACGCGAAACGGCAGCACGCCGGATCGCCGCGGCTGTCCCCGTTCCGACCAAGGCGGCAGGCACCCATCTGATCCAGCTGGGAAGCTATTTCACGCCGCAGGGCGCCCGCCGGGCCTGGGGTATCTATTCGGCCAAGAACCCGGAACTGCGCAATTATCGCATGACCATCACCCAGGCCAGCGTCCGCGGCCGCACCTACTTCCGGGTTGCCGCCGCCGGGATCATCGGCAGCCACGGGGCCTCCAGCCTCTGCGGCGCGGTCAAGGCGCGTGGCATGGCCTGCTTTGCCTATGCTGCCCATGCCGCGCTGCCCGGTATGAAGGCGTCCGCGGCAACCCAGTTCGCCAAGGCCAAGGTGCCAACCGCCGCACCCAAGACGGCTTCGGTTGCCCCGATCCTGGCCCGCAAGCGCTAGGTCCACTTCCTGTCCCCCTGGCAAGGCCTCTTCCCGCTTCGGTGGGGGGAGGCCTTGTTTTTCAGGGGGTGATGATGGCTCCACCCTTGAGCAGGGTCAGCGCGCGGCCCTGCACACCTTGCCGATCAAACGGCGTATTGCCGGCCGCCGCAGCCATCTTGTCGGAATCGACAATCCACGGCTTGTCCGGATCGATCACGGCGATGTCCGCCTCGGCGCCGGTCGCAAGTACCCCGGCATTTACCCCCAGCAGCTTGGCCGGGTTGCTGGCCAGCAAGGCAAAGGCGGCGGCCGTATCGATTACGCCGTCGCGGACCAGGCCCAGGGTCAGTGGCAGTAGGGTTTCAGCCCCGGCCATGCCAGGTTCGGCATCGGCAAAGGGCAGGCGCTTGTCTTCCGGCCCACGCGGATCATGGCCTGAGGACATGACATCGATGGTCCCATCCGCCAGCGCCGCCAGCACGGCCTGACGATCACTTTCGGCGCGCAGCGGCGGGGATAGCCGGGTGAAGGTGCGAAAATCGCCAATTGCGACGTCCGAGAGCAGGGCATGAGCCGGGGTAATCCCGGCCGTTACCGCCACGCCGCGGGCCTTGGCTGCGCGGACCAGGCTCAGCGCTGTTGCCGTGGTTACCTGCCGCAGATGAAGGCGTGCCCCGGTCATTTCGGCCAGGGCAATGTCCCGAGCCACGGCCAAGGCTTCGGCTTCGGCCGGGGCAGAGGGCAGGCCCAGCCGGGTGGCCATTTCACCGGCGGTGGCCACGGCACTGCCGGTCAGCCCGGCATCTTCGGCGTGGGTCACCACCACCAGCCCCAACATGGCGCAATAGGACAGCAGCCGGTGCATCACCCCGCTGTCAGCGATCCAGCGCCGCCCGGTGCTGACTGAGCGGGCCCCGGCATCGCGCATCAGAGCCAGTTCGGCCAGCTCGGCCCCGGCGAGATCCTTGGTCGCCGCTGCAAGCGGATGGACCCAAAGGTCCGGTTTGCCCGATTGCGCGGCGAACCGGACGGCTGACGGCTTGTCGAGCACGACCCCCTGGTCCGGCATTAGCGCGGCACGGGTGATCCCGCCAAAGTGAAATGCCGGCTTGTCGATCGCGAAGACGCCAAGATCGATCAGGCCCGGCGCGATCAGGGCGCCTTTGGCATCGATAACGGTATCGCCATCCTGTGGGGCAACGTCCCCTAGCGCGGCAATGGTTCCCCCGGTGCAGCGCAGCGCGCCCGGGCGGGGCTGGCCTTGGGGAAGCACCAGGCGGCCATTGATCAGGGTTACATGCGTCAGACTTTTCATGCCCAGCCCTCCACGCCGCGGCTTCGCCGGGTCAGGACATCCAGGCAGGCCATACGGATCGCCACGCCCATTTCGACCTGGGTGGTAATGGCGGAGCGGCCGGCAAGGTCCGCCACGGTGCTGTCGATCTCGATCCCGCGGTTCATCGGGCCAGGGTGCATGACCAGGGCATCAGGCTTGGCCTTGGCCAGCCGCTCCAGTGTCAGCCCATAGAGATGGCGATATTCACGCGGTGAAGGGATGAACTGCCCGCTCATCCGTTCCTGCTGCAGCCGCAGCATCATCACCACGTCCGCGCCATCCAGCGCCGCATCGAAATCGTGGAACGGGGTCACCTTCATCGCCTCAATCCCGGCCGGCATCAGGGCTGGCGGCGCGCAAACGCGGACGTCGGCGCCCAGTGTGGTCAGGCTGTGGATGTTCGATCGCGCCACGCGGCTATGCAGGATATCGCCGCAGATCGTGATCGTCAGCTTGCCGAAATCACCCTTGGCGCGGCGGATGGTCAGGGCATCGAGCAGGCCCTGGGTGGGGTGCTCGTGCTGGCCATCGCCAGCATTGAGCACCGGGCAATCGACCTTGTCGGCAATCAACCGGACTGCCCCGGAACTGGCATGGCGGATCACGATTGCATCGGCGCGCATCGCATTGAGCGTCATCGCCGTATCGATCAGCGTTTCGCCCTTCTTCACGCTCGATTGCGCGGCGTGCATATTGACCACATCGGCCCCCAGCCGCTTGCCGGCGATCTCGAACGAGAGCAGCGTGCGCGTGCTGTTTTCAAAGAAGGCGTTGATGATGGTCAGGCCGGCCAGCCGGTCAGCGCGCTTGTGTGGCTGGCGGTTCAGTTCGACCCATTGCTCCGCTTCGTCGAGCAGGAACAGGATCTCCCACGGAGCCAGGCCCGCCAGCCCGGTCAGGTCGCGGTGCGGAAAGGCGGCGGAGCCAGCCGGATAGCGGCCCGCAGTGTCAAGGTTTGCCGATGTCATTGAAGACGGTGCCTTAGACCCCCTTGCCGTCCCCGGCAAGGTGGCTTGACGCGCTGATACCGGGATTGTTGGCGCAGGGCAGGGCGGCGCGACCTCCATCGCCTGCCATGGCCCCTTGATCGACGCGGGACTCGCCTTTGCGGCTAGCTCAGCCTATTGTCGGGACAGACAAATTTCCGGGAATCGCAGCATGATATTCGCACGCAAGGTCTGGGCTCTGCTGGTTGGCATCAAGGATGCCCTAGTCCTGCTGTTCCTGCTGCTGTTCTTTTTTGCGCTTTATGGCGCCCTTACCGCTCGCCCTTCGCCCGGTCAGGTGCGCGAAGGGGCATTGCTGCTGAAGCTCGACGGCTCGATTGTTGAAGAGCCCGCCAAGGTCGATCCATTTGAATTGCTGATGTCTGGCGATAGCCCGATCAAGGAACATCGTGCGCGCGACGTGATTGCCGCGGTCAAGGCGGCAGCGGTCGATGACCGGATCAAGGCCGTTGCGCTGGATCTCTCAAACTTTACCGGCGGCGGGCAGGTCACGCTCGAAAACGTGGGCGAAGCGCTGGATCAGGTGCGCAAGGCCGGCAAGCCCGTGGTGGCTTTCGCTCATGCCTATGCTGACGATAGCCTGCTGCTGGCAGCCCATGCCAGCGAGGTCTGGGTTGACCCGATGGGCGGGGCCTTCGTGATGGGGCCCGGCGGGATGCGGCTCTACTATGGCGAGGCGCTCGCACGCTTCAAGGTGACGGCACACGTTTTCAAGGTCGGCACCTACAAGGATTTTGTTGAACCCTATACCCAGAACCAGGCCTCGCCGGCTTCAAAGGAAGCGCGCAATGCCCTGGTCGCGGCGATGTGGGAGAACTGGCAGGCCAAGGTGAAGGCTGCGCGGCCCAAGGCTGATATTGCCCGGGTGGCCAGCGATCCGGTCGGCTGGATCAAGGCCAGCGATGGCGATCTGGGCAAAGCGGCGCTGGCGGCTGGTCTGGTTGACCGGCTGGGCTCGCACACCGAGTTCAAGCAACGGGTGCGCGCGCTGGTTGGGGAAGATCCGGCAGACGATGCACCGGGCAGCTTTGCCCATACCTCGATGGAAGCCCTGCTGGCGGCTCATCCGGCCAAGAGCGATGGTGCTGCCGTGGCCGTGGTTACCGTGGCGGGCGAAATTGTGGATGGCAAGGCGGGGCCCGGCACGGCCGGCGGAACCCGCATCGCCAAGCTGATCGACGAAGCCAACAGCGACGGTGCCAAGGCGCTGGTGCTGCGGGTCGATTCGCCCGGCGGTTCGGTCATGGCATCCGAAGAGATCCGCACCGCGCTGGAACGATACAAGGCCGGTACCAAGGAAACTGGACGCCGCCCGGTCGTGGTCTCGATGGCCAATCTTGCGGCCAGCGGGGGTTATTGGGTCTCCACCCCGGCAGACAAGATCTTTGCCGAGCCCGGCACGATCACCGGCTCGATCGGGATCTTCGCGATCATCCCGACCTTTGAGCGCGCCCTGGCTGACCTTGGCGTCAAGGCCGATGGGGTGCGCAGCACGCCGCTGTCGGGTCAGCCCGATATCCTCGCCGGCCTGACGCCCGAAGTGCAGGAAATCCTTCAGGCCAATATCGAAAGCGGTTACCGGCGCTTTGTCGGCCTAGTCGGCGCGGCGCGCAAGAAGTCACCCGAACAGGTCGAGGCGATTGCCGAAGGTCACGTCTGGGATGGCGGTACCGCCCGGCAAAAGGGACTGGTTGACCAGTTTGGCGGAATCGATGCAGCGCTGGCCGATGCGGCGCAGCGCGCCAGTTTGGGTGCAGACTGGCACGCCGCCTGGTATGGCGATGAACCCGATAACTACAGCGCTCTGATCGAGCAGCTCCGGGGCGATGACGCGGCAGACAGCCCTGCTGCGGGCATGGATCTGGCCAGTTTGGTGTCCGCTCGCCAGCAGGCCAGCCTTGATCACTTGTTGGGCGATCTTGGCCACCTGTTTGAAGCGCGAGGGGCTCAGGCCATTTGTCTTGATTGCCCGGTTCCGGTGGCAGCCAAGCCCGCCAACCGCGCCCAGACTGGCTGGCTGGCGCGACTGGTCGCAGTTTTCGCGCGCTAGCGCGCTTGCCCTTTCGCGCCGGGGCCACTAAGGGCCACCGCTTGATTCAGGGGAATCCTGAATCGCTCCAGAATTTTATGCTTCGTCGGCATGCGGGCGTGGCGGAATTGGTAGACGCGCTGGTTTTAGGTACCAGTATCGCAAGATGTGGGGGTTCGAGTCCCTTCGCCCGCACCAGTTTCGCCCAGCATTGGCGCCGCCGCGGCCGTGGTGTTTAAAAAGGCTTCTTTTGTCATGCAGATTGTCGAGACCAGCAACGAAGGTTTGAAGCGCGCCTATTCGGTGACGATCCCGGCGAAGGAAATCGCCGCGCGGATCGAAGGCGAAATCGCCAAGATCGCCCCGCAGGTGCGCATGCCCGGTTTCCGCCCGGGTAAGGTTCCGGCCAATCTGGTCCGCAAGATGCATGGTCCGGCCCTGCATCAGGAAGCCCTGAACACCACCGTCCGCGAAGCGATGGATCAGCTGCTGGTGGAGCACAAGCTGCGCCCGGCCATGCAGCCGGAAGTCGCGCTGGGCGAAGGCTATGAAGAGGGCAAGGACGCCCAGCTGTCGGTCTCGGTTGAAGTTCTGCCCGCGATCACCGTCCCGTCCTTCGATGGGCTCAAGCTGGAAAAGCTGGTGGTCGAAGCCGATGAGGCCGAAGTGGACGAGCAGGTTACCCGGCTCGCCTCGGGTGCCAAGAGCTTCACCGATGCCAAGAAGGGCAAGAAGGCCGAAACCGGCGATCAGCTGATCATCGATTTCGTTGGCAAGCTGGATGGCGTCGAATTCGAAGGCGGCAAGGCCGAAGACGCTGCGCTGGAAATCGGTTCGGGCCGTTTCATCCCCGGCTTCGAAGAGCAGCTGGTAGGCGCCAAGGTTGGCGACGAGAAGACCATCACCGTGACCTTCCCGGCTGACTATCCGGCTGAGAACCTGAAGGGCAAGGACGCCACTTTCGACATCACCGTGAAGGCGGTGAAGGTCGCTGGCGAAACCAAGATCGACGACGATTTCGCCAAGAACCTTGGTCTGGAAAGCCTGGATCAGCTCAAGGGCCTGCTGCGCGGCCAGATCGAGCAGGAACTGGCCGGCCTGACCCGCACCCAGATGAAGCGCGCGCTGCTTGACCAGCTGGCTGCCGGTCATGATTTTGACGTGCCGCCGAGCATGGTTGAAGCCGAATTCGGTCAGATCTGGGCCCAGCTTCAGCAGGAAGCCCAGAACGAGGAAGATCCCGCTGCCGCCATGGCCGAGATCGAGGCTGAAAAGGACGATTATCGCGGCATCGCGATCCGCCGCGTCCGCCTGGGCCTGCTGCTTTCGGAAATCGGCCAGGCCAATGGCGTCGAAGTCAGCGCCCAGGAAATGCAGATGATCGTCGCGCAGGCTGCTCAGCAGTACCGTCCGGAAGATCGCCAGCGTTTTGCTGAATACATCCAGCAGGATCCGCTTGCCGCCGCCCAGCTGCGCGCGCCGCTGTTCGAGGACAAGGTTGTCGACTTCCTGTTCGACAAGGCCGAAGTGACCGAGCGCAAGGTCAGCCGCGAAGAGCTGCAGGCCGCGATCGAAGCCGAAGAAAGCGCTGCTCCGGCCGCCAAGCCGGCCAAGAAGGCTGCGCCGAAGAAGGCTGCCAAGGCTGATGACAAGCCGGCCAAGGAAGCCAAGGCCGATAAGACTGAAAAGCCCGCCGCCAAGAAGGCTGCTGCGCCCAAGGCTGAAAAGGCCGAGAAGAAGCCGGCTGCCAAGAAGCCTGCGGCCAAGAAGTAATTCTGGACCCTGTGTCCTGACGCAGCGGGGCGGCGCCACTGGCGGTCGCCCCGTTTGCTTTGGCGGGCTATTACGGGGTGAAGGCGCGGCGGACGTAAGCGGGCAAATGCTCAGCCATGTCCGCAAGCGGTGTGACCGTCATGCCGATCCGGCTCATCCGTGCGAGCCACTGTGGCGCGCCCGAGGCGAGGGCAACAAAGACATCGCCGGGAACATCAGGCAGGCGCCCGGCAGCAATATGCGGCCCAGCCCAAGCCTGGCCATGCTGGCTGACGGCCTCGCGCACATCTTGCGATTCGGCTGCGAAGCTTTCGATCCACTTGGAACCGGATACGTCGAACATGAAGGCTGCGCCGCCCGGATCTTCCTGTTGGAAGGCAAAGGCAGCCCGCACTGCATCTTCAACCCCGTCAAGCGGATCTGCCGGGGCCGTCAGGGCCACCATGATCTTGTTCCAGAACCTGGCCCGTACCAGCGAATAGACGGCGAATCCCAGCGCTTCCTTCGACGCGAATTGATGAAACAACGCCCCATTTGAAACCCCGGCGGACCGACAGATTGCCGCAACAGAGGTGTCGTCAAAGCCGTCTGCGAGGAACAGCTTCTCCGCGGCGCTGACGATCCGCTGGCGGGTATCGGAAGAACGGCTCTGCTTCATGTACTGCTGACTGCTATAGTTTTTTAGCCATTGCAACGCTTTAGAGTATCACTCCCCCCAACGCTTGAAGCGTGGTTGGGGCAGGGGGGCGGAGCGCGCCCGTTCATAAGCAGCACCCGCCATGAGCACGGCATGATCCTGCCACTTTGCGCCCATCAACGAGAGGCCAAGCGGCAAACCTTCGATCGCGCCCATCGGCACGGTCAGGTGCGGATAGCCGGCGATCGCGGCCAGCCCACCGGCACCAATCCCCAAAAAGCGATCCCCGGTCACGAGATCGGTTGACCAGGCGGGGCCGCCGGTCGGTGCGATCAGCAAGCTGACCTTGTTGTCGGCGAGCAGCTTGTCGATCCCCAGTTCGCCTGCCAGCTTGAGCGAATTGGCCCGCGCTCTGGCATGGGCCTCGCTATCGGTGATCTTGTCGGCGGCGATGAAGGTATCCTGGCCAAACCAGCGCAGTTCCTTGTCGGCATTGGCCTGGTTGAACGCGATCACCTCGGCCAGGCTGCGCGGCAGGCCGGTGCCCGGCAGCGTCCCGAGATAAGCATTGAGATCGCGACGGAGTTCGTAGCGCAGCACGAAGCTCTCGTCGCGGTACATGGTTGCGTCAGGCTGGAAGTCGATCTCCACAAGCTCTGCACCTGCAGCCTTCAGATCGGCCAGGGCCTGCTCAAACACCTTGCGCACGCCCGGGTGGTTGCCGATGGCGCGGGTCAGCACGCCAATCCGGACGCCTTTGAGGGATGCCGTGTCGAGGCCTTGTGTGAAGTCGGCCTTGTGGGCATCGGCTTCGGCCGTGGCGGCATCAGCCTGGTCGCTGCCAGCAATGGCATTAAGTAGCAGCGCCGCATCGGCAACGGAGCGGGCCATTGGCCCGGCGGTGTCCTGACTCGCACTGATCGGCACCACATGGGTGCGGCTGACGAGGCCGACAGTCGGCTTGAAGCCCACAATCCCGTTGACGCTTGCCGGGCAGGTGATCGATCCATCGGTCTCGGTCCCGATCGCAGCCCAGGCCATGCCGGCAGCGATGGCGGCGCCGCTGCCCGAGGAGGAGCCGCAGGAATTGCGGTCGATGGCATGGGGGTTCCGGGTCAGTCCGCCTACGCCGCTCCACCCGGAGGTGCTGGGAGAGTGGCGAATGTTCGCCCATTCGGACAGGTTGGTCTTGCCCAGGACTACGCCGCCCGCCGCCCGCAGCCGCGCCACCAGCGGGGCATCACGGCCGGTCCAGTTGTTTGCCAGCGCCAGCGAACCGGCGGTGGTGGGCCACTCGCGCGTTTCGATATTGTCCTTGATCAGCACGGTACGGCCATCAAGCGGGCCAGTCCCGGCCTGCCGTGCCGCTTCGGCAGGGGCGGAAGGATTGGCCACGATCACGGCATTGAGCTGCGGCCCGCGGGCTGAGTCATCCAGCTTGGTAATAGTTGCGAGGTACGCCTTGGCCTCGGCCGCGCGCTGTTCGGGGGTGGCGGCGCAAACGGCTGGTGCCGTGAGCGCGCTGGCCAAAATCAGCAGGCTTGAGGATCGGGCAAAAACGGATGCGACGCTGGGCATTCATCAACTCCGGGCGACTAGAATTAACCGGCGGCAACCTTATGGTCACGGTCGGGCAAACATCAATCGGTTAACACCCTTGAACATCGCGCGGCCAGCGACGACATAGGCGGGAACCATTTACATGAGGAATTCCATGCTCGACCTGTTCAATCAGCCCGGCGCCCGGGGCAAATTCAACTACGATCCGATTACCGGCGCGCTGATTCCCGTTGTTGTCGAACAGTCGAGCCGCGGTGAGCGCAGCTTTGACATCTATTCGCGCCTGCTGCGTGAACGGATCATTTTCGTCACGGGTGAGGTTGAGGACCACATGGCCTCGGTTATCGTCGCCCAGCTGCTGTTCCTGGAAAGCGAGAATCCTTCGAAGGATATCTCAATGTACATCAATTCGCCCGGCGGCGTGGTGACGGCTGGTCTCGCGATCCACGATACCATGCAATATATCCGCCCCCGCGTTTCGACGGTCTGCATCGGCCAGGCCTGTTCGATGGGCTCGTTCCTGCTTGCTGCCGGTGAGCCGGGCATGCGGGTTGCCCTGCCGAATGCTCGCGTGATGATCCACCAGCCGTCGGGCGGTGCGCGCGGCATGGCCAGCGACATCGAGATTCAGGCCCGCGAAATCCTGCGTCTGCGCCAGCGGATGAACGCGCATTACGCCAAGTACACCGGCAAGACCGTGGAAGAAATCGAGAAGGCGGTAGACCGCGACACGTGGCTGGAAGCCGATGAAGCGCTGGCCTTCGGTCTGGTCGACAAGGTTTTTGAAAGCCGCCCCAACACCGATTCTGACGCGAGCGGTTCGGGCGGTGCACCGGAGTAAGCCGCCAAGGCTTTGCTAACCTTGCCGCTTCAGCCTGGGGCAAGTTGCCCGGTGCTAGCGCCAGGATTGATTAATGCAGTCGCCCGGCTAGGATTGGGCGAGTCCCGCTGTGCGGGCAACAGGAATAGGCATGACGAAATTGAGCGGATCTGACGCCAAGAGCACCCTCTACTGCAGCTTCTGCGGCAAGTCCCAGCACGAAGTGCGCAAGCTGATCGCAGGCCCGACCGTGTTCATCTGTGATGAATGCGTCGAACTGTGCAACGACATCATCCGCGAGGAAACCAAGGCCGGAATCGCCGGGAAGAAGGATGGCGGGGTTCCCAGCCCGAAGGATATCTTCGAAACGCTGAACGATTACGTGATCGGCCAGGATCGCGCCAAGCGTGTGCTCTCGGTTGCCGTCCACAACCACTACAAGCGCCTGAAGCACAGCGGCAAGGGCGGCGATGTCGAGCTTTCAAAGTCCAACATCCTGCTGGTCGGGCCCACCGGTTCGGGCAAGACCCTGCTGGCCCAGACCCTGGCCAAGACCTTCGATGTGCCCTTTACCATGGCCGATGCCACCACGCTGACCGAAGCCGGTTACGTGGGTGAGGACGTGGAAAACATCATCCTCAAGCTGCTCCAAGCCAGCGACTACAACGTCGAGAAGGCGCAGCACGGGATCGTCTACATCGACGAGATCGACAAGATCAGCCGCAAGGCGGAAAACCCCTCGATCACCCGCGACGTTTCGGGCGAGGGCGTGCAGCAGGCGCTGCTCAAGCTGATGGAAGGCACCACGGCCTCCGTTCCGCCGCAGGGAGGTCGTAAGCATCCCCAGCAGGAATTCCTGCAGGTCGATACAACCAATATCCTGTTCATCTGCGGCGGGGCTTTCGCCGGTCTCGAAAAGATCATTGCTGACCGCCTGCAGAAGCGTTCGATCGGCTTCGGCGCGCACGTGGCTGACCCGGACAAGCGCCGGGTGGGCGAATTGCTCCAGAAGGCTGAGCCGGAAGACCTGCTGAAGTTCGGCCTGATCCCCGAATTTGTCGGCCGTCTCCCGGTGATCGCCACGCTGGAAGATCTCGATGTCGAGGCGCTGGTCAAGATCCTGCGCGAGCCCAAGAACGCGCTGATCAAGCAGTATTCCAAGCTGTTTGAGCTGGAAGACGTGACCCTGACCTTCACCGACGAGGCACTTGAAGCGATCGCCAAGAAGGCGATTGAGCGCAAGACCGGCGCGCGCGGGCTGCGCTCGATTGTGGAAGGGCTGTTGCTGGACACCATGTTCGACATTCCGAGCGAGGCCGAGATCGCCGAGGTCGTGGTCGACAAGGATGTGGTGGAGGGCCGCAAGGAACCCGTGCGGGTCCTCAAGGCCAAGGAAGAGGCGGCCTGAGGCCGCCTCTCACCGGGAACTCAGTTTGACTGCTTGAAGAAGACCTCGCCGTCGCGCTTGACGACGACGTCCTTCTGAACGCTGGCCTTGAGTTGCCAGGCGTCGCCGTTCTTCACCCAGGTGTCGTTCGAGGTAACCTCGAATTCCATGGTCATCTCTTTGCCATCGGGGCTCGGGCGGGTTGCCTTGGCGGCGAGCTGCTGCTTGACCGCCGCAGTGCTGCCGGTGACGGCCGCTTCGAGGACGGTGGTCTTGGCATCGCGGCCCAGGGCGGCAGGCATCCGCTGCATCATCTGGGCCACGGCGGCAGCATCGCGCACTTCGCCCTGAATATCCGTCATTGTGTAGCCAGGTGCCAGTATCGCACCAACCGCGGCCTGATCCTGCGCGGCCATGGCGCTGCGGAAGGTGTCGTAACGCGCCTGGAAAAGGGCCTTGGGATCTTCCTGCGCGGCGGCGCTGCCGGCGATTGCGACGGCGACGATAGCGCCAAACCAGGGTGAAACGCGCATTCTCAATCCTTTCCCGAAATCGGTGGTGTCACCTTAATGGTGATGGCCGCCATGGCCTGCAAGGCTGCATGGCCCATTGCCCAGTTCGATCTGGATCGTCGAATGATCGATCCGGAAGTGGTGCGCCAGCTCTTCAGCCAGCTTGTGCAGAACGGCATCGCCGGGGTGGCCGCCGGGCATTTCAAGATGGGCGGTCAGAGCGGTCTCGGTAGTGCTCATCGGCCAGATATGGAGATCGTGAACAGTGGAAACCCCCGGTCGGGCCATAAGCCAACGCTGGACCTCGTCCGGGTCAATGCCGGGTGGAACGGCCAGCAGCCCCATCCGGATCGCATTCTTGAGCAGGCCCCAGCTGCCCCAGCCAATCGCCAGGGTGATCAGGAGGCTGGTCAGCGGATCGATCCAGGCCTTGCCGGTCAACCAGATTGCTGCGCCGGCAATGACAACGCCGGCCGAAACCGCGGCATCAGCCAGCAGATGCACGAAGGCAGCGCGCAGGTTCAGGTCCTCTTTCTGCCCACTGGCAAATAGCGCCGCGGACAGGGTGTTAATTGCGATCCCGGCTGCGGCCACGCCCATCATCACGCCGCCTTCGATCGGTTGGGGGTTGAAGAAGCGGTGGATCGTTTCAAACAGGATCGCGCCCAGCGCCACCCACAGCAGCGCGGCATTGGCAATGGCCGCGAGGATGGAGGAACTCTTGAAGCCATAGGTGTAGCCCGCTCGCGCTGGTCTCGCCGCCAGGATGCTGGCCGCCCAGGCTAGCAGCAGGGCGAGCACGTCGGACAGGTTGTGTCCCGCATCCGCCAGCAGTGCCATCGATCCGCTCCACAGACCGGCGGCTACTTCGATGACGACAAAGCCGACATTCAGCGCAACCGCCAAAGCAAACGCCCGGCCTGAACCCGAAACCGGGTGGCTGTGATCGTGGTGATCGTGATGGTGGTGGCCTCGGCTGCGGTGGTGATGAACCCCGGGGCCGTGGTGGTGCGTACCGCTCATGTTTTTCCCTTCAGCCCAACCGTTGCACATTTGCCGCAGTGCGGCAAGAATCGGCCGGTCCGTTGGCAACGTAAAACCCGCAGTTTTGGGCGGTTTCCAAGGGTTTTGGATCGAATATTACAAGCTGGCGCGCGTCAGGGTAACAATGTGCCACGCGCCGGCTGCGGACGGCTCGGCGCCGCGGAACAAGTCACAGACATGTCACACGCGGCTGTTTAGAGGCCCGCATTGCGGCGCTATGAGCGTCCGCATCCGGGACCCCGGCGATTCGTCTGGTGCCCGAAGACACGTGTTTCTCAAGTCTTGTCACAACAGGGAATCCCTACGTCATGCGCATCAATTCAGCCCTGACCCTTGCCGCCAGCAGCCTCGCCATTGGCGTCGCCGCGCTGAGCGCTCCGGCCTTCGCCCAGTCGACCGGCTCGATCGACTTCGAAAAGGAAATCATCGTCACCGGGACCCGCACGGGCACCCAGGCTGTCGCCGGCGTTTCCGCGCCCGACACTGCCAAGGCCAAGGCCGTCCTGACCCAGGAAAACATTGAGCGCCAGAACCCGGGCCAGACCATTCTCGACACGATCAACCAGATCCCGGGTGTCAGCTTCCAGAACAACGATGCCTACGGTTCGTCGGGCGGCACGCTCAACATCCGCGGCTTCTCGTCTGACCGCGTCAGCCTGACCTTCGACGGCGTGCCGCTGAACGATTCGGGTAACTATGCGATCTACTCGAACCAGCAGATCGATCCGGAACTGATCGAGCAGGTCAACGTCAACCTCGGCACGACCGACGTCGACAGCCCGACCGCCTCGGCCGCCGGTGGTACCGTCAACCTGCGCACCAAGCGTCCGGACCGTGACTTCAACGTCCTGCTCTCGGGCTCGGCCGGTCAGTTCGATTTCACCCGCATGTTTGCCAAGATCGAAACCGGTGACCTGACCGCCAGCGGTCTGCGCGCCTGGTTCTCGGCCAGCCGCGCCAAGAACGACAACCCGTTCAACAACTACGGCAAGGTCAACAAGCAGCAGTACAACGGCAAGATCTACCTGCCGCTGAAGGGCGACGACTTCATCTCGGTGTCGGGCCACTACAACCAGAACCGCAACAACTTCTTCGGTTCGCTGCCGCTGCGCCTGGATGCCAACCGCGTTGTCGGTTCGGCCAGCAGCAACCGCTTCCCGGCCAATGCTGATGAGCGCAAGTACCTGATCAACTATCCGTGCCTCATCGCCGCTCCGGTGGCTGGTGTGGCCGATGCTGCCACCACCTGCGGCACCGAGTTTGACCGTCGCTACAACCCGTCGAACACCGGCAACATCCGCGTTAACTCGCGCTTCACCCTGTCGGACAACCTCGTCCTGACGGTTGACCCGAGCTACCAGTATGTGAAGGCCAACGGCGGCGGCACTGTCACTGGCCGTGAAGGCCTGCGCGATATCGACCCGACCGCTGGCGTGAACAACGTTGCCGGTTACCTGGGCGGTACCCCGTACTTCGGCCGTGACGTGAACGGCGACGGCGACGTTCTCGACGCAGTGACCGTGCTGGCTCCCAGCCAGACCCAGACCCACCGCATCGGCGTGATCGCCGGCCTGCGCTGGGAACTGAACGATCACAACACCTTCCGCCTGAACTACACCTTTGACCGTGCCCGTCACCGTCAGACCGGTGAAGTGGCTCCGCTGCAGGCCAATGGTGAACCGACCGACGTGTTCCCGGTCAACGCTGGCCTGAAGGACGTGAACGGCGCTGTCCTGCAGAAGCGTGATCGTCTGTCCTATGCGATCCTGCATCAGGTTTCGGCCGAATATCGCGGCGAATTCGTCGACGAGCGTCTGGTTGTCACCGCAGGCATCCGTATGCCGTTCTTCAAGCGCGATCTGACCAACAACTGCTTCACCAGCTCGGCTGGCGGCTTTGTTGAATGCTTCGGCAGCAACACCGCGCTGAACACGGCTGCAGCCACGCTGAACCCCTATGCTGCGACCACCAACGCAGCCACGGGCGCCATCACGGTGACCGGTTGGGCCACGCCGCAGAACCGCGTGCTGAACTACAAGAAGGTTCTGCCGAACGTTGGCTTCGTGTTCGACCTGACCGACAACCTGAGCGTGTTCAGCAACTTCTCGCAGGGCCTTTCGGTGCCGGGCACCGACAACCTGTACAACGCGTTCTACTTCCCGGCCGGCACGGCTCGCGCCAAGCCGACCCCGGAAACCACCGACAACTTCGATGCCGGTGTGCGTTACCGTTCGGGCAAGATCCAGGCCCAGATGTCTGGCTTCTACAACCAGTTCCACGATCGTCTGGCCTCGGCCTACGATCCGGAAATCAACCAGACGGTCTATCGTAACCTCGGCAACGTGAAGAAGTACGGCTTCGATGGCTCGATCGCCTTCCAGCCGATCGATCAGGTGACCTTCTACGCCTTCGGCAGCGTGCTGAAGTCGAAGATCCGTGACAACATCGCGGTTGGTGAGAACACCGACGGTTCGCCGATCTACGCGCTGACCGCTGGCAAGCGTGAAGCGGGTGCGCCGAAGTACACCTTGGGCTTCAACGCCACGGCCGATTTCGGCCCGGTCAGCCTGGGTGTCACCACCAAGCGCACGGGTGATCGTTACATCTACGATACCAATGAAGCTGTCTTTACCGGCACCTTCAATGCTTCGGGCGCCAAGGCTTGCGGCGTGGCGGGTTGCGTTAACCCGACTGCTGCCACCGCGCGCACCCAGGTCTACAACGAAGTTGCCCCGGCCTACTGGCTGGTCAACCTCGATGCCCGCCTCAAGCTGGGCTTCCTGGGCCTGAACGACGGCACCTTCCTGCAGCTGAACGTCTACAACCTGTTCGACAAGTTCTATGTCGGCGGTTTCGGCGGCAACCTGAACCAGAGCCAGAGCTTCAACGCCACCACCGGCGTGTCGACCTATGGTTCGGTGCCGAACGTCCAGATCGGTGCGCCGCGCACCGTCAGCGGCACGGTTGTGATCAAGTTCTGATCCAATCGGTCAGACTAACCGAACAAGGGAAAGGGGCGCTGCGGCGCCCCTTTCTTTTTGTCAGATCGAGAAAGCCCTAGCGGTAGACGCAGGCGTCAAGCGCGGCGTTGCGCACCACGCCGCTGCGCGCGGCAATGGCGTTGCCGTGGCGGCGAGTGAAGCCCTTGGCGCCGGTAACGGCGCGCTTCTTGGGGCTGGGCAGGGCCGCAGCGATCCGGGCCGCCTCAACCCGGCTGAGCCGGGCCGCACCCTTCTTGTAATAGCGCCGGGCCCCGGCCTCGACGCCGTAGGTTCCGATCCCGGTCTCGGCGACGTTGAGGTAAACCTCCATGATCCGGCGCTTGCCCCAGATGTTCTCGATCAGGAAGGTGAACCAGACCTCCAGCCCCTTGCGGGCATAGCGATCCCATCCCCAGCCCTGCCACAGGAAGACATTCTTTGCGGTCTGCTGGCTGATCGTCGAACCGCCCCGCAGCTTTCCTCCACGCTGGTTGCGCTCGATCGCCTGGGCAATCGCGTCCTGGTCAAACCCGTTGTGGGTGCAGAACTTGGCGTCCTCCCCGGCAATAACGGCGGCAACCATGTTGCGATCTATCCGGCTTAGCGGGGTCCAGTCCTTTTCGAACCCGTTCGGATCGCTGATCATGGTGATCGTGATCGGCACTGGCACAAACCGGTACAGCACCGTGATCCCCAGGCTGAGCGCGACGAACCACACGATGATCCGGCTGAGCCACCAGCCTGATCGGTAAAGGAATCCGCTGTCAGCGGTGGGGCGGGCGGGCGTGAGAAAGCGCATCATCTTCGGCATGGTCTAGCCGAGCCGCGCCAAGGTGGTCAATTTGGGAGGTAAAACGTTGACATAAATGTGAAAATTTAATTCCATGCGATTGTCGGGCTCGTAGGGCTGCGGTGGAGGGTACAATGTCGGTTTGGGGAACAGTGCCTGCATGGCTGGCTGCCGTGATTGCTTTTTTTGCGTCTATCCTGGCAATCAGGCAGCTCAGGCTCGCCACCAAGGCACAGGCGGATCAGGTGCAGATCGCCCGCGCCAATCTGATGCTGGCGATCGACAAGTCCTATGAAGACGCCACCATGCTCAATTCGCGCAAGGCGGTTCGCAGCCTGCGCAACCGGGCCCACGCGACGATCGAGAAGCAGGCCCACAAGGACAAGACGAGCGATGGCAAGCGCAAGCAAATCGCCGAGGAATTCTCCGCCCAACTTGACCAGTTGTGGTCCGTTGCCCGCTCTATCCGCGATGAAGATGTTGATGTTGCGGATTCAAAACAGCGGATCGCCCACGATCGCTATTCAGAGCTGATGTGCCTGGTCAACTGGATGGAAACGGTTGGGATGTTGTGCAAGCGGAACCTCTTGCCGACACCCGATATCCTTGATCTCTATGATCAGGTGATTGTGCCAACGCTGACCAACTTCAAGAATCATGTCGATGTTCGCCGCAGGGAAGAACCCTATCCGAACCCGCGCTTCATGGAGAACGCCTATTGGCTGCATGAGATGGCGGTTACCTATCAAGCGCAGCGGGATCGAACGTTGCCGCTCGATCCCGCCAAAAGCCCCACAAAGTGGAGCTAGTCAGAGTTCCTTGTTTCGCACGCTTGTACCTCTCGGTGAACCTTGTGACGCTTGCTTACGATTTAAAATTTAAAAATCAACAACTTGGACAATGGTGTGATCTTGCGGATCCTGGTCAGGCCGGTCACGCCGCGGGAAGCAGCCGCCGGTCGTTGGCGATGCGGAGCATGGCCTTCTGCAGCTTTTCGAAGGCACGCACCTCAATCTGGCGGACGCGTTCGCGGCTGACCTGATATTCCTGGCTCAGTTCTTCCAGCGTCTGCGGTTCATCGATCAGGCGGCGCTGGGTAAGGATGTGGCGCTCCCGCTCATTGAGCGTGCCCAGTGCCTCGGCCAGCAATGCATGACGCATCCCGGCCTCTTCCAGATCGGCCACGGTTTCATCCTGCAGCGGACGGTCATCCTGCAGCAGGTCCTGCCATTGGCCTTCGCCTTCATCGTTAAACGAGACGTTCAGCGATGCATCGCCGCCCATCATCATCCGGCGGTTCATGTTGACCACTTCGGTCTCTGACACGCCGAGCTTGGTGGCGATGGTCTTCACGTCATCGGGATGAAGATCGCTGTCCTCATAGGCATCGAGGTTCTTCTTCATCCGGCGCAGGTTGAAGAACAGCTTCTTCTGCGCTGCCGTGGTGCCCATCTTCACCAGGCTCCAGGAGCGCAGGATGAATTCCTGCATCGAAGCCTTGATCCACCACATGGCATAGGTTGCCAGGCGGAAGCCGCGATCGGGTTCGAATTTCTTGACGCCCTGCATCAGGCCGATGTTGCCTTCGGCGATCAGCTCGGAAACCGGCAGGCCATAGCCGCGATAGCCCATGGCGATCTTGGCGACGAGTCGCAGGTGGCTGGTCACCAGTTGCTTGGCCGCATCGGGATCCTGATGCTCCTGATAGCGCTTGGCGAGCATGTATTCCTGCTCAGCCGTCAGTACCGGGAATTTCCGGATTTCGGCCAGATAGCGGTTAAGACCCTGCTCCGCGCCAAGGCTGGGCATGTTGACACCGCCGGTGGCGGGCAGGTTGCGCTTTTTATCGGACATTCGACTAACCGTCCTTTCATTGTCGGCTTGCCGTTAAAGGACCCTATAGAGGCATCCCTCGGTGGCGGCCACTCAGACTTTCTAATTACTGCAATCGTTCAGTTTTGGTTCTCCATTTCGACCAACAGCCCCGCCATGTCGGCAGGCAGTGCAGAAACAAAGGTTTGCGCTGCCCCCGTAACGGGGTGGATGAAGCCCAGCTCTGCGGCGTGCAGGGCCTGTCGGGCGAAGTGAAGCTGGTTGAGAATCGGCCGCAGGCGCTGAGGGTTACGTCCATACACAGGATCACCCAGTAGCGGATGGCCGATTGATGCCATGTGAACGCGGACCTGGTGGGTTCGTCCGGTTTCGAGACGGCATTCGACAAGCGTTGCGCCGTTATAGGCCTCGATCGTGCGGTAATGCGTGACGGCGTGCTTGCCGCGCTTATTCAGTTCGTGGAGCACTGCCATCTTCTTGCGATCGTGATCCGACCGGCCGATGTGGCCCCTTACGGTCCCGGCCAGCGGGTTTGGCAATCCGGCGACAACCGCAAGGTAAGCACGGTGGATCGAGTGATCGGCGAACTGCTTGGCGAGCCCTTCATGGGCCTTGTCGGTCTTGGCGACGACCAGCAGGCCTGACGTTTCCTTGTCGATCCGGTGGACGATCCCGGGGCGGACGACGCCGCCAATGCCTGAAAGCTGCCCCTTGCAATGGTGCAGCAGGGCGTTGACTAGGGTGCCGTCAAGATTACCGGCGGCGGGGTGGACCACCAGACCGGCCGGCTTGTCGATCACGATCAGGTGCTCGTCCTCGTAGGCGATATCAAGCGGGATATCCTGGGCCACGGCTTCGGCCGGGGCGGCGGCGGGGACGCAGATTTCAAAGGCGGTTCCGGCTTCTGGCTTGAAGCTGGCCTGGCTGGCGGGCTTGCCATCCAGCAAGACCCGGCCTTCGCCCATCAGCGCCTTGACCCGCTCGCGCGACAGGCCGCTCGCGAGGCTCAACGCCTTGTCAAGCCGCTCACCGCCCGGCAGCGTGCCGGAAATGATGTTTTCCTCCCCGTTCATTGCTAAGCCAGATGGCGATGGAAACGGCGGTGACAAGTGGCGCGAAAGCCACACTACTGGCAGAAGCAGCAGCGGCCCACCCGCAAGAGGCCTGCGGGCTGCTGCTTGGGCGGGACGGCTTGATCGACCAGGCCAGGCCGGTTCGGAACGTTCATCCCGATCCACAGCGTCATTTTGAATTGGATCCAGCAGCCTTGATTGCCGCCCATCGCGCTGCCCGCGAAGGTGGCCCGCAAGTGCTGGGCTATTACCACTCGCACCCCGCCGGCCCGGCCCGCCCATCGGCAACGGATCAGGCAGAGGCCTGCGGCGATGGGCGGATCTGGGCAATTGTCGCCGGTAGCGCGATCGGCTGGTGGCGCGATGCGCCGGGCGGGTTCGAACCGCTTCCCCTAAGACTCGTCGCAAGTTATGGAGCGGAAAAGGAGACTTGAACCGCATGACCGACTATTCGCTCGACCTTGCCAGCCTGCTCGCCTCGCGGCTGTGCCATGACATGTTGAGCCCGGTCGGCGCGCTCACCAACGGGCTGGAACTTCTCGCTGACGAGAAAGACCCGGAAATGCGCAAGCGGTGCTTCGAATTGCTGGAGCAGAGCGCGAAGATCAGTGCTGACAAGCTCAAGTTCTTTCGCCTTGCCTTCGGCGCGGCCGGCGGCTTCGGTGAGAGCGTTGCGGTGGAAGAGGCCAAGCAGCTGGTCAATGCGCTGGCAGCCAACAACGCCCGGGTCACCGTCAACTGGTCGCTCGGTGTGGCCAGCCTGCCCAAGCCGGCGATCAAGGTCCTGCTCAATTTTGCCCTGCTCGGGATGGAAGCCCTCGTTCGCGGCGGAACGCTGGATATCGGGGCCGAAAGCCGCGGCGGAGCCAGCGAGATCGTGGTGCGCGCGGCCGGACCGCGGGTGGCCTTTGATCAGGAAATCGGTAAGGTGCTGGAAGGCGATCTGGGTGAGGGCGGGCTGACCAGCCGGAATGCGCCGGCTTTCATGCTCTACCAGATTGCGGCGCGTCAGGGCGGGGGGCTGCAATTCGTATTGAGCGAAGACGCGCTGGTGCTCGGCGCGGTGCTGCCCGAGGGGTAATGGCTTGAGCGAACTGATCCACTTCGAGACGCCCTCTCCCAACTGGAACGAGCGGCAATTGCCCGTCTCGATGGTCGTGCTCCACTATACCGGCATGCAAAGTGCTGAAGCGGCGCTTGAGCGGCTGTGTGATGAAGTGGCGCAGGTTTCGGCGCACTACCTGATCGAAGAGGACGGCACGGTTCATCGCCTGGTCCGCGAGGATCGCCGGGCCTGGCACGCGGGCAAGAGCTATTGGCGCGGGATCACCGATGTGAATTCGGCCTCGGTCGGGATCGAACTGGTCAATCCGGGGCATGAGTTCGGCTATCGCCCCTTCCCGGATGAGCAGATGGCGGCGCTGCTGCCCTTGCTGGCCGAGATCGTGCAGCGCCATGACATTCCCCGCGCCAATGTGGTGGCGCATTCTGATATCGCCCCGGCGCGCAAGGAGGATCCGGGCGAACTGTTCGATTGGGACCTGCTCGCCGCCCACCGCCTGGCGCTCAAGACCCCGCGGGTTTCGACACCCTCGCCTTTCGAGAATGACGGGGCCTTCTTCCTCGCGCTTGAACGCTGGGGCTATGATATTTCCGATCAGGCCGCCGCCATGCGCGCGTTCCAGCGCCGCTGGCGCCCCCACATTATCGATGGGCAGGTGGATGGAGAGTGCGCCGCGATCCTGTTCGCTTTGTTGTTGGATCGCGACGCTGGAAAGACAAGATAGCCCGCGCTTGCGGCTGAGCAGCGCAAAGTCTAAACAACACCCGCCAGGGGGCCGGGCAGCCGCGGGGTTCGCAAGAACCGCGAGGAAAGTCCGGGCTCCACGAAACAAGGGTGGCGGGTAACGCCCGCCGGACGACTGGCTTGCCGGGAAGTCCAGGGAAAGTGCCACAGAGAGTAGACCGCCTGACTTGTCAGGTAAGGGTGAAAGGGTGCGGTAAGAGCGCACCGGGTGCCTGGTAACAGGCACCGCACGGCAAACCCCACCCGGAGCAAGACCGAATAGGGGCGGCGCGCCCTGCCGCAAGGCAGGGCAGGTCAGTTTCGGACCCGACCGCCCGGGTTGGTTGCTTGAGCCTTGTGGCAACACAAGGCCTAGAGGAATGGCTGCCAGGGCGGATACGGTCTCTTTTGGGATACCGTCCGCGCTACAGAACCCGGCTTACAGGCCCCCTGGCTATTATTGCCATTATGATAGTAATTATACGTAATTCTTTGCGGTAATCGGCAGAGACGCGTTATCGGTGCGGCATGTCAGAGCTAGCTCCGATGCCGTTCGACACGTTGCTTGCGGCTTCTTCAAATCCCTATGTCCTGTTCGCGCCTGACGACACGATCGTTTGGGCGAATGCGGCCTATCTTGAAGCGATGATGCGCAGCCCTGATCAAATCGTCGGGCGCAAATGGTATGATGCTTTTCCGAGTCCCCCCGATGCCGAAGGCTTCCGCCTATTAACCGAATCGCTGGAACGCGTCCGGCTGACTGGCAAGCGCGATGCCGTGGCCCTGATCCGCTATCCGATTGCCAATCCCGATGGCAGCTATGCCGAACGTTTCTGGAGCTGCGTTCACACCCCGCTGCTGGATGCCGGGGGGCGGGTCGAATATGTCCTGATCAATCCGATCGATGTGACAGAGTTGCAGCAATTACGCACCATGCGCGACGAAGCGGGGCTGATTGATCGTGCGCGCCGGGTGGAGCAGCGCAGCCGTGCCGCTGCGGTGCAGATCGAACGCTCCCGGTCAATTGTGGAGCAGGCCCCCGGGATCGTGGCCGTGCTGATTGGCCCGCAACACCGCTTCGAACTGGCCAATGCCGCTTGCCGGCAATTCTGGGGTCGGGACCAGCTGATCGGGCATACGGTCGCGGATATCCTGCCCGAAGCCGTCGAGCAGCAAATCACCGCCATGCTTGATGATGTGTTCCGGCGCGGCGTGGCCTTCGTTGGCCGCAGGGTGTCGGTCCACCGGCTCAAGGCCCAAGCCGGCGACGAGGCCGAGCGTTATGTCAATTGCGTCTTCCAGCCGATCACGGACCACGATGGCTCGGTGTTGGGCATCTATGCCCAGGGCTATGACGTGACCGAACAGGTCCGCGCCGATGAGCAGCAACTGCTGCTGATCAACGAGCTTAATCACCGCGTGAAGAACACGCTCTCGATTATCCAGGGCCTGGCTTACCAAAGCTTCGGGAAACTGGGCGAAGCAGATGCCTATGATGGCTTCAAGCGCCGGCTTGATGCGCTGGCCGCCACGCACAGCCTGCTGACCGATGCCAAATGGGAAGCCGCCGGATTGCAACACGTTGTCAGCACGGCGCTGCGGGCTGCGGCTGGTGCAGACGCTGAGCGCTGCTATATTAGTGGTGATGATGCCGATCTTGATCCTCAGGCCGCGGTATCGCTCAGCATGATTATCCACGAACTGACAACCAATGCCATCAAGTATGGCGCGCTTTCGGTTCAGGAGGGAAAGGTTGATGTTACCATTGCCATTACCGCCGCAACCGGGGGGCGTATGATGACCCTGCAATGGCGCGAAAGCGGCGGCCCGCCAGTCCGTCCGCCGCGGCGCGCGGGCTTTGGTACCAGGCTGATCCGGCGCGGGTTCGCCAATCATGCCCGCTCCAGGGTATTGCTCGATTTTGCACCTGAAGGCCTGGTCTGCACATTTGAGGCGGGTGTGCGGTGAAAGGCGACTTGCTGCGCGGCAAGCGGGTGCTGGTGCTGGAGGATGAGCCGATCATTGCCATGCTGCTGGAAGAGCTAATTGAGGCAGCTGGCGGAACGGCGCAATGCGTCACCAGCCTGGCCGGGGCGGACAAAGCGATTGCGGAAATTCCGCCCGATCTGGCCGTGCTGGATATCAACATCCATAATCAGACCAGCTTCGATCTGGCCCGGCAGCTGGCCGATCGCGGCGTTCCGTTCATCTTTGCCAGCGGCTATGGCAAGCAGGTCGTCCCGCCGGAAATGGGGCAAGTCCCGACAGTCACCAAGCCCTATGGACTTGATGAGCTGGATCGGGCCTTCCGGTTGGCGCTTGGGGTGGCAGAGGGCTAGGCCCTAGCGCGCGACTTCGGCATCCAGCACTTGCTGGACCTGCCGGTAGAAGGCTTCGCGGGCCTTCGGCTCGGGGCCCTTGCTCGCCCGGGTCCAGTCAGCATTGGAGGCAATCACCAGCCGCCGCTTGCGATCGATGAAGATCCCCTGCCCAAAAATCCCCTGGGCCGCGACAGAACCGTCATCATAGGTCCACCACTGGAAGCCATAGCCCTTGCCGGGCGTGCCGATGTCCTTTTGCTTGACCGTGGCCTGGGCAAACCAGTCTGCCGGGACGATCTGCTTGCCGCCGGCCTTGCCATCCGCCAGCACAAACAGGCCCATGCGCGCGTAATCTCGCGTCGAGGCCTGGAGGCAGCAGCCGGCGATCTCATGACCGGTCATGCTGAGCAGCCAGGTCGCCTTCGATTCCATGCCGGCCGGCTGCCAGATCTTCTCTTGCAGGTACTGCGCCAACGGCTTTTTCGTGGCTGAGGAAACCAGTACGCCGATCAGATTGGTTTCGCCGGTGTTGTAATGCCAGACCTGGCCCGGCGGATGGGCGCGCGGCAGGTGCCGCATATAGCTGACGGTGGCATCGAGGCCGTCTTCCGGTTCAGCGTTGTTAAACTTGGCCACGTCGGCGTTGGGATCTTCGTAGTCCTCGTTCCACTGAACGCCGGAACTCATCGTCAGCAATTGCCGGACGGAGACGTCATCATAGGCTGAGCCTTTGAGACCCGGGACGTACTGGCTGACCTTGTCTTCCAGGCTCTTGATATAGCCATCCTGGATCGCCGCCCCGACCAGCGTCGAGGTGAACGATTTGGCGACGGAGAAGCTGGTCCAGCGCCCTTCGGGGCCAAAGCCGAGCCGATACTTCTCATAGCGGATCTTGCCGTCCTGCACGATTACGATCCCTGACGCGCGTTGCTTGGCCAGGTAATCGTCAATGCCTGGAATGATGAGCGGCTTGCCTTGGGGCAGGGGGAGCGGGTCGGTCGACGGAGTAATTTCCCGCGCCTTGGCCAGCACCGGCAGGCGGTCCATTGCGCGGAAGGCGGCATCGCGCTGTTCCTGTGACCACATCAATACGTCGCGGTCCGTCGGCATGGCTGCCAGCAACCCGCGGGTTTCCTGGTCGAGGCTGGCGTACCAGCCACCGCCTGCCAGCAGCACCGTAACCAGTGCGCCCAGCGCCACAGTCCGTTTACGCATTGTCATTCTTCTCCCCGTTGTCCGGCGCACCATAGCCGCACCGGACAATCAGGGAAGGGGGCTAGATGCGTCCCACGCTGGAATAGGCAAAGCCCTTGGCGCGCACTTCCGCCGGGTCATAGATATTGCGCAGGTCAACCAGCACCGGCGCCTTGGCCAGCGCCTTGACCTTGTTCAGATCCAGCGCCCGGAAGGCGTCCCATTCGGTGACCAGCGCTACCGCATCGGCATCCTTGATGGCAGCATAGGCATCGCCTTGCATCGCCACTTCGGGCATCAGCGGCTTGGCCACTTCCATGCCTTCGGGATCATAGGCGGCAACGTGAACGCCGGCGTCGATCAGCGCCTGGGCGATCGCGATGGCCGGGCTGTCGCGCATGTCATCGGTGTTGGGCTTGAAGGTCAGGCCCAGCATGGCAACCTTCTTGCCGCGGGCTTCCTCGATCCCGCCCAGCGCCTCGATCACCTTGCGGCCCATCGCGCGCTTGCGGCTGTCATTGACCTTGACCACCGCCTCAACGATCCGGGTCGGGGCTTCATAGTCCTCGGCGGTCTTGAGTAGGGCCAGCGTATCCTTGGGGAAGCACGAGCCGCCATAGCCAGGCCCGGCGTGGAGAAACTTCGAGCCGATCCGGCCATCCATGCCGATCCCGCGCGCGATATCCTGAACATCGGCGCCAACCTTTTCGCACAGGTCGGCCATCTCATTGATGAAGGTGATCTTGACCGCCAGGAAGGCATTGGCGGCGTACTTTATCAGTTCAGAAGACCGTCGGCTGGTGAACAGCAGCGGCGCCTTGTTGAGGAACAGCGGACGATAGACCTCGGTCATGACCTGGCGGGCCCAGTCATCCTCAGTGCCCACGACTATCCGGTCAGGGCGCTTGAAATCGCCGATGGCAGCGCCTTCCCGCAGAAACTCGGGGTTAGAGGCCACTGCCACCCGAACGGGGAGGTTCGCTTCCTTGAGGATGCGTTCGACCTCGTCCCCGGTGCCGACGGGCACGGTTGACTTGGTCACCACGACGGCATCGTTCTTCAGGTTCTGGCCGATCTCCTCAGCCACGGCATAGACATAAGACAGGTCAGCATGGCCATCGCCGCGGCGGCTGGGGGTGCCAACCGCGATAAAGATCGCTCCGGCCTCGGCGATCCCTTCCGCCAGATCGGTCGTGAAGGACAGGCGCCCGGCGCGCACGTTCGAGGCGACCAGTTCGGCCAGACCCGGTTCGTAGATCGGCATGATCCCGGCGTGTAGGCTCTCGATCTTGGCCGGGTCCTTGTCGATGCAGACCACTTCGTGTCCGAAATCGGCAAAGCAGGCACCCGAAACCAGGCCCACGTAGCCCGAGCCGACCATTGCAATCTTCATTGCCTAATCCTCTGTTTGGACGCGGACCGCGCCAGCTTCGGCCACTGAGGTCAGCAGCCAGCGATTTGTTTCCTGCAGGCCCAGCGCGGTGAGCCGGTCACTGCGATAGGCCCCGGTGTCAATGCCGATCCGGTTGTGCCGGATCTGCGGGGCATCGAAAATGGTGTGACCATGGACCACGATCGGACCAAAGCTGTCAGGATGATCCAAAAAGGCTTCGCGGATCCAGCGCAGGTCGCTTTCGCGCTGGTCCGCAATGGCTACGCCAGGCCGCACGCCAGCATGGACGAACAGATAGTCGCCGATCTGGATCTGGTCTTCAAATCCGCGGATGAAGGCAATGTCCTCTGCCGGGATTGCCGCCCGCGCCAGCCCGGCCACTTCGCCCAGCTCGGCCCGGGTATAGGCCAAGGGATCGAGCGGATAGGATAGCAGCATCTCGCGGCCGCCAAACCGCAGGAAGTGGCGCATCACCTCTTCCTGGTCCAGGGCATCAAGGAACATCTCCTCATGATTGCCCTTGAGGATGCGCACGCGGCGGCGGGATTGCCAGGCGCGGGCCAACCGGATCACGCCGGCGCTGTCCGGGCCGCGGTCGATCAGATCGCCCAGCAGGATGACCGAGGTTTGCGCCGGCCCGCGATCAGCATCATCGGCATCGATGGCATCAATCAGCGCCGCCAGCAGATCGGCGCGGCCGTGAATATCGCCAATCGCATAGACGCGTTCGCCCGCCGGAACAGCGGAGCCGGGCGGCGGCGGTGCGGCCGTCAACAATTGGCGAAGGCGGGAAAGCATCAGGACTGTCGGTATAACCGCTAGGTCAGGAATGGACAATCATCTCGACGCCCGGCTTTGCGCGGATTGTGTCGGCAGTCGAGTGGTGCGGTCGTTGTAATCTTTCGGCCGGTTTTTTCTTGTGCGGTGCAATAAAACTGTGCCACCCCACCCTTGTCCGAACCGAATGCTGCCGGAACGAGCAGCAAGGGGCGGGCGCAGGTGGGACGAAGCACCAACAATCGAATAGGAAGATTGCCATGCTCACGTCCGTCCGCAGCCTTGTGGCTGCAACTCTTATCGCCGGCTCTGCGCTGGCAGCTACTCCCGCCCTCGCTGACGAGACCGATCCGCCCAGCGATCTGACCGTCACGGGCAACGTTGCCCTCGTCACCGATTATCGCTTCCGCGGCCTTTCGCTGTCGGGCGGCGATATGGCGATCCAGGGCTCGATCAACGTCAACCATTCGTCCGGCCTCTATGCCGGAACCTGGGCTTCCAGCTTGGAGCAGGATGCGCTCGACGTTTACGGTTCGACCGAAGTTGATCTGTATGCCGGGTGGACCGGGAAGGTCAGCAGCGCCCTGACTGCCGATGTCGGCATGGTGTACTATGTTTACCCGGGCGGCAGCTCGGGCGATGGCAACCTGTTTGAACCCTATGCCTCGCTCACCGCGGCGTTTGGCCCTGCCAGCGCCAAGTTCGGTATCAACTACGCCTGGAAGCAGGATTCGCTGGGCGGGGACGATAACGTCTATCTCTATAGCGACTGGTCGCTGGCCGTGCCGAGCACGCCGGTGACAGTAACCGCCCACGCTGG
This sequence comes from uncultured Novosphingobium sp., assembly GCA_964413885.1. Lineage (GTDB taxonomy): Bacteria > Pseudomonadota > Alphaproteobacteria > Sphingomonadales > Sphingomonadaceae > Novosphingobium. The sequence continues at coordinate 76,095 of CAYPTU010000003.1, read as the reverse complement.
CTACACTGATGGCGCGCTATCGCCCAAGCGGCTGACCCTGGCCGGCACCGGTGGCGGCTGGGACTACAGCCTCTCGGCCAGTGCCACGCTCTACAAGGGCCTGTCGCTTGGCGTTTCGTACATCGGCGTTGATGGCAAATCGATTGACAGCTTCTCGAACGACGCCGTGGTGGCGACGCTCAAGTACAGCTTCTGACGATTACCCCACGGGGTGAGCAGGGCGGCCCGTTCCGGTAAAACCGGGGCGGGCCGTTCCGCTTGTGCGGAGCGGACGGTTCCCATCCAGTCCGTTCGGTCTTATGTGGGTGGCAAGTCAGCACCCGGAGTTCCCGTGACCCACTTTCTCCATACTATGATCCGCGTCACCGATCCCGACGCGACCATCGCCTTTTTCGAACTGATCGGCGTGAAGGAAGTTCGCCGTTTCTCCAGTGAGCAGGGGCGCTTCACCCTGATCTTCCTGGCCGCGCCCGGACAGGAAGGCGTGGCCGAGGTCGAGCTGACCTATAACTGGCCGGCCGAGGACGGGTCAGCGGAGACTTACACCGGCGGCCGCAATTTCGGCCACCTCGCCTATCGGGTGGAGAACATCTACGAAACCTGTCGGGCTCTGCTGGATGCTGGCCACACCATCCATCGCCCGCCGCGGGACGGCCACATGGCCTTCGTGAAATCACCCGATGGTATCTCGATCGAGCTGCTGCAGGACGGCAATCTGCCGCCGCAGGAGCCCTGGGCATCGATGCCCAACGTGGGCAGCTGGTAGGGGCTCAATCGCGCGCGGGTGCCGTTCGCAGCAACAGGTACCCGCAAATTGCCGATACCAGCGATCCGGCCAGGACCCCGATCTTGGCCTCGTCGATCAAGGCCTGCTGACCGGGAAAGGCCAGTGCGCCGATGAACAGGCTCATCGTGAAGCCGATCCCGCATAGCATGGCCATGCCAGCCAGCTGCTGGCGGCTGGCTGCCAGCGGCTCGGCCAGTCGCAGCTTGGTGGCGACCACAATGGCCCCCAGAATGCCCATTGGCTTGCCCAGCAGCAGCCCCACAGCAACCGCCAGCGGCAGCGCACCGAACCCGCCCGCATCGGCCAGCGCAACCCCGGCATTGGCAAAGCCGAATAGCGGAACGACGACATAGGCGCTCCATGGCACCAGCGCGTGTTCCAGCCGCAGCAGCGGGCTGTCGCCATGCCGGTCAAGCCGGAGGGGAATGGTAAACGCTGCCAAGACCCCGGCGACAGTTGCATGAACACCCGAGTGCAGGACGCAATACCAGGCCACTATGGCAAGCAGCACATAGGGTAGGGCCGGCCGCACCCTGAGCCGGGCGAGCCCCAGCATCACGGCCAGCACGGCGATACCGGCACCCAGCCAGGCCAGTTTGAGCTGGGCGGTGTAAAACAGCGCGATAATCGCCACAGCACCAAGATCATCGACTATTGCGACAGTCAGCAGGAACAGCCGAAGTGCTGGTGGGGCGCGCTTGCCCAGCAGGGCGAGTACGCCCACCGCAAAGGCGATGTCTGTCGCCGCCGGGATGGCCCAGCCGCGCGCGAGGCCCGGTTCGCTTCCGGCCACAGCGAGGTAGAGTGCGGCCGGAACAGCCATGCCGCCCAAGGCGGCCAGCACCGGAAGGCGGCGCCGGGCTGGGGTGGAAAGCTCACCGATCATGAGTTCGCGTTTGATCTCCAGTCCCACGACGAAAAAGAACACCGCCATCACCGCATCATTGATCCACAGGTGTGCGGTTTCGAGCTTGGCGATCGGCGTCCAGGGCAGGGGCGCGTGAAGGGCAGTGTGGTAAAGGGTCGAAAGCGGCGCATTGGCCGCCAGCAAGGCCAGCAAGGCTGACAGAATCAGCAAGAGGCCCGCGCCGGCGTCTCCGCCGAAGAATCGGGTCAGGACGGTGGCGATCCGGGTGGAGAGGTGGCGGGGACGGTTCATGGCGATGGTTAATCGCCCAGCCGCGACCGCGTTGCAAGCTATCAAGAATATTGTTATTCTTTCGGTATTTGGCGTCCCCTCCGGGATGCCTTGGGCGGGAAGATGACAGGATCGGCAGGGGAAATCGGCTGGGTGCTGGAGGCGGCCTTGCTGGCCGAGCGCGAGCTGCTGCTCTTCGCCGGTTTCTGGCTGGCGCTTGGCCTGCTGGATGAGCTGGCGATCGATCTGGCTTGGTTCTGGCTGAAGCTGACCGGGCAGGCACCAACGCGTTGCCTCTCGACGGGCTATGGTACCACGGCCCTGGCCGGGCCAATGGCGGTTTTTATTCCCGCCTTTGCCGAACGGGCCGTGATCGGGACAACGATCCGCCACCTGTTGCAGACCTGGCGGCAGGAAAACTTGCGGCTCTATGTTGGTTGCTATGCCAATGACCCTGCAACGCTGAGCGCCGCAGTTGCGGCTGCCGCAGGCGATCCGCGGCTGCGGCTGGTGCTGCTTAATGCCAGCGGGCCAACCACCAAGGCAGATTGCCTGAACCGGCTCCACGCAGCGCTATGCGTGGATGAGCAGCGCAGCGGCAGCCGGTTTCGCGGCGTCATCCTGCACGATGCAGAAGACATGGTTCATCCTGACGCGCTGGCCGCGATTGACGCGGCTCTGGCCGCGGTAGACTTCGTGCAGCTTCCGGTGCGGCCAGTGGCCAGTCACGGCAACCGCTGGATTTCCGGCCACTATGCCGATGAATTTGCCGAAGGTCATGCCAAGGCGATGGTGGTCCGCAATGCGCTGGGCCTGCCCCTGCCCGCAGCAGGGGTGGGCTGCGGCGTGTCGCGCGGGGCGCTTGACCAGTTGATCCAGACCCAGCCCGGCGGCGCCGATACCGGCCCGTTTTCACGCGATGCGCTGACAGAAGATTACGAGCTTGGCCTGATTCTCTCACGAATCGGCCGCGGCAGTGCCTTCCTGCGGTTGCGCGCGGCGGACGGCAGCCTGGTCGCAACCAGCAGTTGCTTCCCCGGGGCGCTGGGGGCAGCGGTGCGGCAGAAAACCCGCTGGATCCACGGCATAGCCTTTCAGGGGTGGGACCGGCTTGGCTGGAGCGCCCGGCCGCTGGAATTCTGGATGACGCTGCGGGATCGGCGCGGGCCCCTGACCACCCTGGTGCTTGCCGCCGCCTATGCCCTGCTGGTGCTTGATGCCGCCCTGACTATCGCGCAGGCTGCAGGTCTGGTCCCGCACATACCGCTGACGGGCATGCACCGCTTCCTGCTGGCGATCGGCTTGGCAGGCCTGGCCTGGCGGGCCTTGGTCAAGCTGGTGTTTGTCGGTCACGAATATGACTGGGCTGAGGGTATCCGGGCCGTGCTGCGGATTCCGGTGGCCAATGTCATCGCGATCATGGCCGGGCGCCGGGCCATTGTGAGCTATATGCGCAGCCTGGCAGGACACCCGGTCGGTTGGGACAAGACCGATCACGATGCGCATCCGGCCACTGCGTCCTTGCGGGGAGCGGCAGCGTGATGGCGCGCCGCAGCTACGGCCACCGCCGTGGGCAGCCGCTGGCCGTGCTGGGTGCGGTGATGCTGGGCTGGATCGGCCTGCGCGCCGCCTTGTGGGAGCAGATCCAGTTGCCCGCACTGCCGCCGGCAGTATCATCTGCCGTGGCGCGGGTGCTGCCGACAGTCGCGGTCAAGGTGCCGCCTGCCCCGGCGGCAGAGCGGCCTGTGCCGATTGCCCCAAGGTTCGTGACCATTGCCCCAGCACCGCCGCGCCTTGCGCCGATTCCGTCCGCAGCGTTGCCGCCGGTGCAACCGCCCGCACCCGAATTCGCCGCTGAGCCTGAGCCGTTTGATACCACCCGTGTGGCGGCGGCTCACCAATTGGCGTGGATGGCGGGGGTCGCCCAATTGCCGGTGCCGCGCTTTATCATGGAGCGGCTGGCCGCCAATCGTGCGCACGACGTGCCGATGCTTCCTGCGCCCGCGCAGCCATTCCGCTCTGGCCCGGGCAAGGGGCAGGGGTGGGCGGCCGACAGTTGGCTTGTGCTGCGCGCCGGCGGGGCCGGGCTGACGCCTGCCGGCTTGCCTGCGCCAAGCTATGGCAGCAGTCAGGCGGGAGCGGTGATCCGCTACCATTTGGCCGGTGCGGATAAGTACCATGCTACGATCTTCCTTCGCGGCAGCAGCGCGGTGCAGCGGCCGCGCGGTGAAGAGGTGGCGATGGGTGCAGCCGTCCGACCGATCCCCGGCTTGCCGGTGGTCCTGCAGGCGGAACTGCGAGCGACCCGGCAACTGACGGGGACCCGGCTGCGCCCCGCGATCAGCGCGGTGACCGAATTGCCAAGGTTCAGCCTCAGGGCGGGCCTGTCCGCCGAGGCCTATGGCGAGACGGGCTATGTTGGCGGGCCCGATGCAAGCCCGTTCATTGCCGGGCAGATCAGGATTGAGCAGCGCCTTGCGAACTTTGGTCGCGGCGAATTGCGGCTCGGTCTGGGCGGCTGGGGCGGCGCCCAAAAGGGTGCGAGCCGGCTTGATCTGGGGCCGACAGCGACCCTCGATTTCCCCGTCCCAGGCGGGCAGGGGCGGCTTTCGGCTGACTGGCGTTTGCGCGCGGCGGGCAATGCAGCGCCGCAATCGGGACCGGCGATCACGCTGTCCGCAGGTTTCTGACCGCTTACGGCTTTTGTCCTGCGCCCTGCTGGGCTAGCCATGGCGCGTAGATGGATGTGTACCTTCCCATTGCCAACCTGGCGGTCAACGGCCTGGTCATTGTCGCGCTTGGCGCGCTGACCGGCATCCTGTCGGGTATGTTCGGGGTGGGCGGCGGATTTCTGACCACGCCGCTGATGATCTTTTACGGCATCCCCCCTACGGTCGCGGCGGCATCGGCTGCCAGCCAAGTTACCGGGGCATCGGTTTCGGGGGTTTTTGCCCATGCCCGCCGCGGCGGGGTCGATTACCACATGGGGGCGGTGATGGTCGCCGGCGGGGTGCTGGGCACCGGCATCGGCGCCATCCTGTTCCGCGTGCTGCAACAGTGGGGTCAGATCGATATCGTCATCAACCTGCTCTACGTTGGCCTGTTGGGCACAATTGGCACGCTGATGGCGCGGGAAAGCTGGCAGGCACTGAAAGCTCAGAAATCCGGCGTTCCGCTACCCGCACGCAAGCGGCGGCATCATCCGATGGTGGCCAACTTGCCGCTACGTTGGCGGTTCTATCGCTCGGGCCTCTACATTTCACCGCTGGCGCCGTTGCTGCTGGGCGTATTCACGGGCATCCTGACCATGCTGATGGGGATTGGCGGCGGCTTCGTGCTGGTTCCGGCGATGCTCTACATCCTGGGGATGAGCGCGAATGTCGTTGTCGGCACCTCGCTGTTCCAGATCCTGTTCGTCACCATGATCACCACGATGATGCACGCCTTGACCACCAAGGCAGTCGATATTGTGCTGGCGGTCTTGCTCTTGATCGGGTCCGTCTCGGGCGCGCAGATCGGTTCGCAGCTGGCCCAGAAGCTACCGGCTGAACGGCTCCGCTTCGTTCTGGCAGCGATCGTCCTGCTGATCGCGCTGCGGATGCTGATCGGGCTCGCCTGGCAGCCGGACGAAATTTACACGGACTCTCCGCTGTGAGGATCCTGCTTGCGATCCTCTGCCTGGTTCTGCTTGGCGGCGCGCGCGATCCGATCCTGGTGCCCGAAGTTTCGCAGCATGAGATCCAGGTCCGTCAGGGCTTCACCGGTACCGAACTGTTGCTCTACGGCGCGATCCTGACGCCTGAAGGCAGCCGGGCAGGGCAGGACTATGACATCGTCGTCGTGTTCAAAGGGCCTACCAATGCCATCGTCCTGCGTGAAAAGCAGCGGATTGCCGGCATCTGGGTGAATGCCGACAGCGCCCAGTTCCGCTCCGCGCCGGCCTTTTTCGCCGTTGCCTCGTCTAAGCCGATCGACAAGATCGTCGATCAGAAGACTGCGGCGATCTATGAGCTAGGACTGCCCTGGCTGCAGCTGTCGCCCATCGGCGCCTTCGACCCGGCCGAGCAGCGCCGGTTCTCGGCCGGATTGGTCGAACGCCGCATGCGCGAGGGGCTCTATAAGGAAGATCCGCACGGGGTGAATGTCAGCGAACAGGTGCTATACCAGGCGCGGATCAGCCTGCCCTCGTCGGTGCAGACCGGAACCTATACTGCCGAAACCTTTGCCATCAGCAAGGGGCGGGTGGTCGCTTCGGCGGTTGCCCGGGTCGAAGTGCGCAAGGTCGGGTTCGAACGCCTGGTGGCGCTGTTCGCTGACAATAACGGCTTCCTCTATGGCTTGCTGGCCGTGCTGGTGTCCGTTGGGATGGGCTTCCTCGCCGGGCGGTTGTTCGCGCTTGTTTAGGCCAAATTAACTGCCTCTCCCTAGCGTTCCAGGGCTATCGAGCAAGGGAGCCGGCGGGCATGGAAATGGGCAGGCAAAGCGATTTCGACCCCGCGGATATTTCCGAAGAACCGATCGGCATCGTGCTGGAGATCAGCGGGGCCGGCGCGGTGATCGCGTTCGATCTTCAACGCTTGCAAGAATGTGCTGATGATCAGGATATGTCGGTCGCCTTGGCCGGGCGAGTGGGTAGCCAGGTCAAGATCCGCGTTGGCAAGGGGTGGCTTTTGGCATCGGTCCGGTCCCAGCGCCAGGATAGCAAGGCCCCGGGCGGGATCATGGCGCAGGTCGATTTTTTGGGTGAAGGTGAAGAAGAGCGCCTGACGACCCGGATCCATTCGTTCCGCCGCGGTGTGACGCGCTATCCGGTCCCGGGGGCGCTGGTCTATCCGGCGGCGAGTAAGGATCTGCGGCAGATCTATGCCGGCGATGGCCGGGCCGCGGTCGAGATCGGGACCGTGCTCCCCACTGCGGATATCCGGGCCGGGCTTTATATGGATCCGCTGCTGGGCAAGCACTTCGCCCTACTGGGCTCGACCGGGACCGGCAAGTCGACCGGCACTGCGCTGATCCTGCACCGGATCTGCCAGGCTGCGCCGCAGGCCCATATCGTGATGATCGATCCACACGGCGAATATGCCGAGGCGTTCAAGCAGACGGGGATGGTGTTCGATGTCTCCAACCTGCACATGCCCTATTGGCTGATGAACTTCGAAGAACACTGCGAAGTCTTCCTGACCTCCAGCGGCCATGATCGGCAAGTGGACATGGACATCCTCGGCAAGTGCCTGCTTGCGGCCAGATCGAAGAGCCGGTTGGCTGACGCGATCGGCAAGGTAACAGTCGACAGCCCGATCCCGTACCTGCTGTCTGACCTGACAAGCTTGATCCAGGCGGAGATGGGCAAGCTTGATAAGTCGACGTCTTCGGCCCCCTTTATGCGGATCAAGCACAAGATTGACGAATTGAAGGCCGATCCGCGCTTCCAGTTCATGTTCTCTGGCATGTTGGTTGGCGATACGATGGCGGAGTTCATTGCCAAGATCTTCCGCCTGCCGGCCCAGGGTAAGCCGCTGTCCATCATTGATGTTTCCGGTGTGCCCGCAGATGTGACGGCCACTGTGGTAGCCATGCTGGGACGGCTCGTCTTTGACTTCGCGATCTGGGCCCGTGACGAGCAGACCCGCCCCGTCCTGCTGGTTTGCGAAGAGGCCCACCGCTATGTTCCGAATGAGCAGCACGCCGATGGCTCTTCGGTTGGTCGGACTCTTGGCAGAATTGCGAAGGAAGGTCGCAAGTACGGGGTCAGCCTGGGCCTGATAACGCAGCGTCCGTCAGACCTCTCTGAAGCCGTGCTGTCGCAGTGCGGCACGATCATCGTGATGCGGCTTAACAGTGAACGCGATCAGGCTTTCGTCAAGGCGGCGATGCCGGAAGGCGCCCGGGGCTTTCTTGATGCGATCCCGGCGCTGCGCAACCGTGAATGCATCATTTGCGGTGAGGGCGTTTCGATCCCGATGCGGGTGGCCTTTGACGAACTGGAGGAGGCCAAGCGCCCGGCCTCGGCCGACCCCGCGATCAGTGCCCTGTGGCAGGAATGCGGGGGCGAGGAGGACATGGTCCAGCGCACGGTCCAGCGCTGGCGGGCGCAGGGACGATAGCAGGCTGACGATGCCGCCAGTCACGCAGGTGACTGGCTCTCCATCGCCGCAATCCGCGCCAGCATCCGCTTGCGCCAGGGCAGCCGGAAATAGGTCAGCAGGGTCAGCAGCAGCGATGTGACCGAGCTGAGCAGGAACGAATACCACAGCGCGTCTGCCCCCAAGACGGGATAGAGCAGGTGATAGGCCCCCAGCCGCACCGCATACATTGCGACCAGCAGCACGGCGAGCTGCGCATAGATCACGCCATAGGACCGCAGCGTGCCGAACAGCACGATCGTTACGCCAAAGGGCAGGTAGGTCCAGATCGCCAGGTCCTGGATATGCAGCGCAGTCGCCACCGAGGGGCTTCCCGCGCCAAGGAACATTTCGAGCACCGGCCGGTCGAACGGGACCAGGGCGGCAATCAGCAGCCCGGTCATCGCCAGGTTGGCCAGGCTGCCCGTGCGGCTGATGGCATCGACCCGGTCTTCGCGGCCGGCCCCGATATGCTGGGCCACCATCGCGCTCACGGCGCCGCCAATCGCCATGGCCGGCATGCCGATGTAGTTCCAGATCTGCAGCAGCGCGCCATAGGCGGCTGCCGTCACCAGCCCCTCACGGTTGACCAGCCCGATCATGATGACCCCAGCGCCGGAGATGACCAGCATCTGCGCCCCCATCGGCAGGCCGCGCGACAGCAGATAACGCGTCTCTTCCCAGCGCGGCCGCAGCCAGGCCAGTTCCGCCCCGCGCAGCCGCAGCGGCAGATCCTTGGCATAGATCCAGATGATCATGGCTACAAAGCCGATCGAGGTGGCGATCACCGTGGCCCAGGCCGATCCGGCAATCCCCAGCGCGGGGGCCGGGCCAAGGCCGAGGATCAGCACGGGGTTCAGGGCAACGTCCAGCACGGTTGCCAGGATCATGAAGCGCAGCGGCGTTGCCGCGTCGCCCGATCCGCGCAGGCCCATCGCGATCATGGTGGTGATCGTGGCGATCGGGTTGGCGATGAACACCACGCGCAGATAGGCCAGGGCTTCCCTGTGCGCCGCACCGGGGGTGGCCAGCAGGTCCAGCACCTTGTCCGCGAAGATGATGCCGAGACTGGCCATGACCAGCGAGATCATTCCAGTCAGTCCCAGCGCCGTGCCCAGCACGCGCCGAGCGGAAACGACGTCATTGGCGCCCCAGGCCTGCCCGATCCGGACGGTCGCGGCCATGCCAAATCCGAAGACCAGCGCAAACAGCAGGAACATCAGGATGTTCGAATTGGCGGTGGCGGCCAGCGCCTCGTCACCCAGCAATTGCCCCACCCAGACCGCGTTGATCGAGCCATTGAGGCTTTGCAGCACGTTGCCGACCAGTTGCGGCAGGGCGAAGATCAGCAGGGTGCGCGTTAGCGGCCCCTCGGTCAGGTTGCCGCGTAGCGGGGCAGAGGTGGGTCGGTTGTTGCTCATGTGCCGCGGGTATCACCATAGAGGTGGATATGCATCCTGTCGGAAAGACGGAGGCCGTGTTGCAACGCCAGCGGGGCCAGCCAGCGCTCGCGCTCGCGCAGGGTCGCGCTGTCGGTCCCTTCCGGCATCAGGAAGATGCGTTCGCGGGGCAGATCATGCTTTGCGATCAGGTCGAGCACTTCGGAAACGTCCTCGGGCGCGGCAATCACAAACTTAAACCAGGCTTGAGGTTTTTGAATCCACTCGGCCAGCCGCTCGGGAATCTGTGCAGAGTCAACGGGATTCCCGGAATGGCGCAATTTCGGGCTTACATTGTATTGGCTGACCAGCGGATCGAGCGCCGGGTGCGGGGCGACTGTGCCGTTGGTTTCGATTTCGATCGACATACCTTCCAGCAGCGCGACCATCCGGGCCAGCGCCGCCCCCTGGAGCAGCGGTTCGCCTCCGGTGATTACCAGCCGGTCCTGCCCCAGCGCCATGATCCGGGCCGCGACATCGGCCTCTTCCAGCACCACCTGATTGGCCTTGCGCTCAAAAGCCAGGCCATCACGGTGCGGACGGTTATCGCCCTCGAACCGCCAGGTATAGGCGGTGTCGCACCAGGTGCATGCCAGGTTGCAGCGCGAGAGGCGAACAAAGGCCACCGGCCGCCCCAGGCTGGCACCTTCGCCTTGCAGCGAGGCGAAAATCTCCGGTTCACCCGGTGTGGTGGTGGCAAGCGTCAGCATCAGGCAGCGTTACGCTCAGGTTGACACAGTTGACACTGAGTCCGCTTATCCCAACAGTCCAAGACCCGCGGAAATCCCGGCGAAAATGCCGGAATCCGGGTCTTTGCCGTGCAGGAAAAATAAAAAAAGCCAGCACCCGCTTCCGAGCAGGTGTGGGACAGAGAGGCGCGGGCGAATGGCATGGCGCGGTGTCCTTGGCAGATTTCCGCAAAGTAGGACAGGGGGAGGAATTTAAGCCCCCTCCTCTTCAGAGGAGGGGGTTGGGGGTGGTGTTGACGGATCAAGCGATCGCTACGCGAACGATGCTGCTTATCGTCACCACCCCTCGCCCCTCCTCTGAAGAGGAGGGGAATTTGGCGCTGCTTCTTAACCCAGCCGCGCCAGTGCTGCTGCCAGGCGTTCGGCTTCGGCCTGGTGCATGGCGTGGTCGGCGCGGGCCTTTTCGACCGCTTCGGGCTTGGCCTTTTCGACAAAGGCCGGATTGGAGAGGCGGCCTTCAAGGCCCTTGGCTTCCTTGGTCGAAAGCTCCAGCGCCTTGGCCAGCCGGGCCTTTTCGGCGGCAATGTCGATCACGCCTTCAAGCGGGATGATCACATTGGCATCGCCCGCACCCACCTGCATCGCCGCGCCGGTGGGAGCGGCTTCAAAGCGGATGCCGTTGAGCCGCGCCAGCCGCTCGATTGCCGCCGGATTGCGTTCGATGATCCCGCGGGTTGCCGCGCTCGGTCCCGGCAGGAAGGCGTCCAGCTTCGCGCCCGGGGCAATGCCGAGTTCGTTCTTGGCGGTGCGCAGGTTGCCGATCAGCGCGATCAGCCAATCCACTTCCGCCTTGGCAGCCGCGTCCACCGCCACGCCCGGTTCGGGCCACTTGGCGGTGATCAGCGGATAGTCTGGCCGGTCAGCCAGGTTGGCCCACAGCTCTTCGGTGACGAAGGGCATAAACGGGTGGAGCATGACCAGGATCTGGTCGAGCACCCAGCCGGCCACGGCCTTGGTCTCGGCATCGATCTGGCCCTTGATGAGTTCAAGGTACCAATCGCAGAACTGGTCCCAGGCGAAGTGGTAGACAGCGTTGGCCGCGGCATCGAAGCGCAGGTCGGCCATGGCCTTGTCGAGCTCGGCCAGGGTTTCGACGACTTCGCCGACGATCCACTTGTTGACCGCCGTGGTGGCAGCAGGTGCGGCGACCGCAGTGCTGCCGCCAATGCCATTTGACTGGCAGAAGCGCGCGGCGTTCCACAGCTTGGTCGCGAAGTTGCGATAACCTTCGACCCGCTTTTCATCCATCTTGATGTCGCGGCCCTGGCTTTCCATCGCCGCCATGAAGAAGCGCAGCGCATCGGCGCCGAACTGGTCAATCAGGCCCAGCGGATCGACCACGTTTCCCTTGGACTTGGACATTTTCTGCCCATCCGGCGCGCGCACCAGTCCGTGCAGGTAGAGCCGCTTCCACGGGTTCTGCCCGGTCATCGCCTGGCCCATCATCATCATCCGCGCATCCCAGAAGAACAGGATGTCGAAGCCCGAAATGAGCAGGTCATTGGGATAGTGCTTGGCCAGCAGCGGCGCATCCGCTTCCGGCCAGCCAAGCGTGGCGAAGGGCCACAGCGCGGAAGAGAACCAGGTGTCGAGCACGTCCTCATCGCGGGTCAGCAGCTTGCCGCCAGCAAGGGTGAGGGCTTCTTCCTCGGTCTCGGCCACGAAGACGTTGCCTTCTGCATCGAACCAGGCCGGGATGCGGTGGCCCCACCACAGCTGGCGCGATACGCACCACGGCTGGATGTTTTCCATCCAGTTGAAGAAGGTCTTTTCCCAGGTCTTGGGGACGATTTCGACCGCGCCGGAGCGGACGGCTTCGAGCGGCGCCTTGGCCAGTTCGGCGGCGTTGACATACCACTGATCGGTCAGCCACGGCTCGATCGGCACGCCGCCGCGGTCGCCATAGGGCTGCTGGATCACGCGGGGTTCGCAATCGGCTTCGACCGGTTCGCCGTCCTTGTCCTTGGTGACGTGCAGGATCAGGCAGCCCGCCGCCTTCATGTCGGCCACGATCATTTCGCGGGCGACGAAGCGGTCCAGCCCGAGGTACTTTGCCGGAACCAGGCCGTCGGCGGTCTGGACCACGCGGGCCTCGTCATCGAACATGTTGAGCATGTCGGCCGGCTTGATCCCGGCGCGCTTGCCCACTTCAAAGTCGTTAAAGTCATGCCCCGGGGTGATCTTGACCACGCCCGAACCCAGTTCGGGATCGGCGTGTTCATCCGCCACCACCTTGAAGCGGCGGCCGGTGATCGGCTGGAGGATTTCCTTGCCGATGACCGCCTTGTAGCGATCATCGTCCGGGTTCACCGCCACGGCCATATCGGCCAGCATGGTTTCGGGGCGGGTGGTGGCCACCTCGACATGGCCCGAGCCATCGGCGAAGGGATAGCGGAAGCGCCAGAAGCCGCCCTTGACCTCGCGGGTCTCGACCTCAAGGTCAGAGATCGCGGTCTTCAGCTTGGGGTCCCAGTTGACCAGCCGCTTGTCGCGGTAGATCAGCCCGCGGTTGTAGAGATCGACGAAGACCTTCACCACGGCCTTGGTGAAGTGCGGGTCCATCGTGAACTGTTCGCGGCTCCAGTCCATCGAGCAGCCGAGGCGGCGCAGTTGGCGGGTGATCGTGCCGCCGCTTTCCGCCTTCCATTCCCAGACCTTGTCGACGAAGGCTTCACGCGAATAGTTCGTGCGCTTGTCCTGCCGCTCTTCGAGCTGGCGTTCGACCACCATTTGCGTTGCGATCCCGGCGTGGTCGGTGCCGACCACCCACAGTGCATCCTTGCCGCGCAGCCGCTCGTAACGGATCACCACGTCCTGCAGCGTGTTGTCCAGCGCGTGGCCGATGTGCAGGCTGCCGGTGACGTTCGGCGGCGGGTTCACGATGGTGAAGGGCTGGGCCTGCGGGCGTTCCGGGCGGAACAGGCCCTTGCTTTCCCAGTGCTGGTACCACTTCGCCTCGATCGCGGCGGGATCGAAGGTCTTGGGCAGTTCGGAGTTGGTGGTCGTTTCGGTCATCGTCCCGGGCCTTTGCCAGCGCCGGCCCCGCCGCGCAAGGCGCGTGGGCGCAGGAATCGGCCTTCCTTCCCTTGTCGCGGCGGCTTTTTTCCCGCACCATAGGGGCAATGCGCGTCTGGGCCGACCTTACCCTGCAAGAGGATGATGCCGGCCGGCCGGTGGCCGTGCTGTCCGGCCCGCTGACCGTATCGTCAATCGGCGTGGTCGATCGTGCACTGCGCGAGCACACCGGCGATCTGGCCAAGGTTGACATTTCCGCCGTGCCCGAAATCGACACCGTCGGCGCCTGGACGGTGTGGCGCGTGCTGCGCGATCATCAGGCCGAACTGATCGGCGCGAGCGACAAGGCCGAGCGGCTGATTGCCGCCGTCAGCAAGTCCAAGGGCCACGGCGAAACCGGGGCGCACCGGCTGCCGCTGGTGGAGCGGACCGCGCAGGGCTTGGGGCTGCTGGTGATCGGCTGGGGTGAGGGCACGCTCAAGGTCATCAGCTTCCTCGGCGCGGTGCTGGTCGCCTGGTGGAACGTGATCCGCAGCCCGGCGCGGATGCGCTGGCTGGCCGTGGTTCGGCAGGCCGAGCTGGTGGGCATTTCGGCCCTGGGGATCATCGGGCTGATGAGCTTCCTGGTCGGGATCGTGATCGCCCAGCAGGGCGCGGTCCAGCTGTCGCAGTTCGGGGCCGAGGTGCTGACCGTCAACCTGACGGGACGGATCGCCTTGCGCGAATTGGGAGTTTTGATGACTGCGATCATGGTGGCGGGCCGTTCGGGTTCGTCCTTTGCGGCGCAGATCGGGACGATGAAGCTGACCGAGGAAATCGACGCGATGCGCACGATCGGGGTCTCTCCGGTCGAGGCGCTGGTGATCCCGCGGATCCTGGCGGCGGTGGTGATGATGCCACTGCTGGGCTTTTACGCGGCGATCGCGGCGATTGTCGGCGGGGCGTTCATCTCGTCGTTCACGCTGGGTATCCCGTTCATGACCTTCCTGCTGCGCGTGCAGGAAGTGGTGCCGCTGCACGATGTCTGGGTCGGGCTGGTCAAGGCGCCGTTCTTTGGCCTGATCGTGGCCATGTCGGGCTGCTATCAGGGCATGCAGGTCAAGGCCAATGCCGAGGAAGTGGGCCTGCGCACGACCCTGGCCGTGGTCCAGGCGATCTTCATGGTGATCGTGCTCGATGCCTTCTTCGCGGTGTTCTTCACCGAGGTGGGCTGGGGATGAGCGAGGATATCGAAGACATCCGCGAGGACGTGGCCGAAGCCGCGCGCAGCCGGATGCCGGGCCCGTTCCAGGGCGAGTTTCCGATCATCGTCGAGGGCGTGCGCAATGCCTTTGGCGAGCAGGTGATCCATGACGGCCTGAGCCTTAAGGTCCGGCGGGGCGAGATCATCGGCGTGGTCGGCGGATCGGGCAGCGGCAAATCGGTGCTGATGCGATCGATCATCGGCCTGCAGGTGCCCAGCGAGGGCACGATCGAGGTGCTGGGGCAGGATATCACCGCGGCGCGCGATGATGACGATATCGACATCCGCAGCCGGTGGGGCGTGCTGTTTCAGGGCGGGGCGCTGTTTTCCACGCTGACCGTGGCGGAAAATGTCGAGGTGCCGCTGCGCGAGTTCTATCCCGAGATCAGCGATGAACTGCGGCGCGAGATTGCGCGGTTCAAGGTGATCCTGTCCGGTCTGCCTGAAAGCGCGGCAAACAAGTATCCGGCGGAACTGTCAGGCGGGATGCGCAAACGCGCTGGCCTGGCCCGCGCCCTGGCGCTTGATCCCGAGCTGCTGTTCCTGGACGAGCCGACCGCCGGGCTGGACCCGATCGGGGCGGCGGCCTTTGATGCGCTGACCAAGGAATTGCAGGACACCTTGGGGCTGACCGTGTTTCTGATCACGCACGATCTGGATACCCTGCACGAAATCTGTGACCGCGTGGCCGTGATTGCGGACCGGCGGGTGATCGCGGTCGATACGATCCCGAACCTGCTCACGCTCGACCATCCGTGGATCCAGGAATACTTCAACGGCCCGCGCGGCCGGGCGGCGCACGTGGCGCAGCAACAGACCATCCGACCCGACAAGGTGATGGACAAGCCGGCCAAGGCAGGGGAATAGGCAGCCATGGAGACGAGAGCCAACTTTGTCTGGGTCGGGGCGGTCACGCTGGGGCTGCTGGCCGTGCTGGCGGCTTTCATCATCTGGATCGCCCGCTGGAACGAAACCAGCCAGAACGCCTATGACATCTTCTTCAAGCAGTCGGTCGATGGCCTGTCCGAAGGCGGCCAGGTCACCTTTGCGGGCGTGCCGGTGGGCCAGATCGAGCACATCGAACTGTGGCCCAAGGACCCCAGCTTCGTCCGGGTGCGGATTGCCGTGAACCAGAAGGTGCCGATCCTGCAGGGCACGGTTGCGACCTTGCAGGGCAGCTTCACCGGGGTTTCGAACATCCAGCTGGAAGGCGCCGTGAAGGGCGCGCCGCCGATTGTCGAGCCGGGGCCGGAAGGTGTGCCGGTCATCCCGACCAAGCGGGGCGGACTGGGTGAACTGCTCAATTCCGCGCCGGTCCTGCTGGACCGGTTGGCAACCGTATCGGAGCGGCTCAATACCGCGCTGTCGGACAAGAACCTCAAGGCGTTTGACAATATTCTGGCCAACACCGACCGGATGACCGGCGGGCTGGCTGATGCCACCCCGCAGGTCAAGGCGACGCTGACCGAACTGCAGGGCACGCTGAAGCAGGCATCGGCCACGTTGACCGAATTTGAGAAGGTGGCGAACAACGCCAATGATTTCCTGGCCGGCGATGGCGAATCGCTGGCGCGGGATCTGCGGGCAACGCTCAAGTCTGCGAACAGCGCCGCCAAGGAACTGGAGGCCACGCTGGCCAGCGCCCGCCCGGCCACCCAGCGCCTGAATGACCAGACCCTGCCGCAAGCCGAAGCTGCGATGCGTGATCTGCGCGCGACCAGCAAGGCGCTGCGCGACCTGACCGAAAAGATCGACGATCGCGGTGCTGGCGCACTGCTGGGCGGGGACAAGCTGCCGGAGTACAAGCAATGACCCTTCGTCTGTCGCATGGCCTGGCGGCCGCTTCCTTGGCGCTTTTGCTGGGGGGGTGCCTGAGCTTGAGCAGCGGCAAACCGCCCGCCACACTCATTGCCCTGACCTCGACGCAATCGCCCGCTGCCGGCACGGGCGCAAGCGGCACGCAGGACAGTGCGTTGCTGGTGCTTGAGCCTGATGTTGACCGGAAGCTGGCCGTGCTGCGTGTGCCGGTGCGCGTGAACGGTTCCAGCATTGCCTATCTTGCTGATGCGGCCTGGGTTGAACGCCCCGCGCGCCAGTTCCGCACCCTGCTGGCGGAAACGCTGCGGGCCGAGGGCAAGCGGTTGGTGCTGGAAGATGATGGCACGGCCGGTCCCACTGCGCAGCGGCTGGGCGGACGATTGGTCGATATGGGCTATGATGCGGCCGCGCAGGCGGTGATCGTGCGCTTTGAAGCGGTGCGCAGCACCCGCGGCGGCGCCGTGGAAACCCGCCGCTTTGAAAGCGTGATCCCGGGCATTTCCGCCAAGCCGACAGCGATCGCCCCGGCGCTCAACCGTGCCGCCAATGCCGTGGCGGCCGATGTTGCCGCCTGGATGGGGTGATCGGCTGGCGTTCAGCTTGCTGCGACTAGGGCTGCTTCCCATGAAACACAGGATGATCCCGCTCGCCCTGCTGGCCGCGCCGCTATCGGTTCAGGCCAGTGCCCCGACATTGCCGCCCGAATTGCAGACCGGGCTGCGGTGCGCCGCGCTGTTTTCGATCGTGGCAGGCGAACAGGCCCGGCAAGGCGCGAATGACTGGCCGCCGCTGCAGCAACGCGGGCGCGAGTTCTTCGTGCGGGTCAGCGCCCGGGCGATGGACATGGGCAAGCTGGATCGTCCGGCCTTGCAGGCGCTGATCCAGGCCGAGGCCGCCGGGCTGCGCACGAACGACCGCCGTGCGGCGCTCAAGGCGCCGTGCCTCGCCATGCTCGAAGCCAATCTGCCGGTTCCCGCGGGCCGCTAGGCCGGAATTCGATAGCCGTTCATCGCCGGTTCTATGTCGCTGGTCGAGGGTGCCTCGCTAAGAGGCGTATTAGTTGCCTAGGTCACCGGGTTGCCTTGTTTACGGGATGGGGAGTTCCAATGCCTTTGCGGCAGATGGTCCGGCCGGCGCTGCTGGCGGGATCGGCAATCTTTTTAATGTCTTGCGCTCCGGCCTGGGCCGACGAGGCCTCTGCCGTGCCGGCTGCCGAGAGCGGCTCTGCCCATAGCGGTGGGCAGGTCTATGAGGCGCAATTCTTCGCCCGGTTCTCACCGCGCACGGCGCTAGAGATGCTGGTTCAGGTGCCCGGTTTCGCGATCCGCGATGATGGCGGCCAGCGCGGGCTGGGGCAGGCGAATACCAACGTGCTGGTCAATGGCCAGCGCCTGACCAGCAAGAGCGAGGATACCTTTACCCAGCTCGGCCGGATCGCCGCCAGGAACGTGGTCCGGATCGAACTGGTCGATGCCGCTACGCTAAGCGTGCCGGGATTGACCGGACAGGTCGCCAATCTGGTGGTCAAATCGGACGGCATCAGCGGCAACTATGCCTATCGCCTTGAGGCGCGACCGCACTTTACCGATCCTCTGTTCAACCGCTTCGAAACATCGCTCAGCGGCAAGACCGGGCGGGTGGAATATACCCTGGGCCTGTCCAACCTCTCCAGCCGCGGCGGGGCGGGCGGCGGCACGGTGATCCAGCGGCCGGATGGCAGTCCGATCGAGTATCGCGACGATGTGATCACCGCCGATTACGATCAGCCCAAGGGCTCGGTGGCGCTCAAGATCGACGCCGGCAACGGCACCCAGATCAACCTCAACGGCAGTTATCGCTATTACTGGTTCCGCTTCAGGCAGGACGAGGAGCGGACCCTGCCGGGCGGCGTGGATCGATCGCGCGCCTATCGTGAGAAAGAGCACGGTGCCAATTTTGAACTGGGTGGCGATCTCGCTTTCAAGCTGGGCAGCGGCCAGCTCAAGCTGATCGGGCTGGCTCGCGGCAACGATGGATCGAGCACCAACGATTCGATCTTCTCCTACGCTGACCTGCGGCCGCGGACCGGGGATCGCTATTCCCAGCAAACCGATTTCAACGAAACGATCGCGCGGGCTGAATATGGCTGGAAGGCTGGCGGGGCTGACTGGCAACTGTCGGCCGAGGCAGCCTACAACAAGCTGGATACTGCGGCAGAGCTGGCTGCGCTTGACCCGACCGGAGATTTCGCGCCGGTGCCTTTCCCGGACGGCAGCGGCGGGGTGAAGGAAGACCGCTATGAAGGGATCCTGAGCTACAGCCGCCCGCTGGCTGGCAATGTCTCGTTGCAGGCGACACTGGGGGGAGAGTTCTCGCGCCTGTCGCAGACCGGCCGTGCGCAGCCCGTGGTGCGCGAATTCTGGCGACCGAAGGGGTCGCTGGCGCTGGCCTGGGCGCCGGAGAAGGGGCTGGACCTGTCCTTCAAGGCGCGCCGCCGGGTGGGGCAGCTCAACTTCGGCGATTTTCTGGCGCGGGTCTTCCTGGGCGATAACAACGCCAATGTCGGCAATGACCAGCTGGTGCCGCCGCAGAGCTGGGAGTTCGAGCTGGAAACCAAGAAGTCGCTGGGCAAGTGGGGCAACACCACGCTGCGGCTTTATGACACCCATATCCAGGATCTGGTCGATTACATTCCGGTGGGGACCAGTGGCGAAAGCCCTGGCAACCTCGACGGTGGCTGGCGCTATGGCCTGGACTGGACCAGCACGATCGAACTGGCCCCGCTGGGGATCAAGGGCGCCAAGCTGGACGTGAAGCTGCTGCTGGAACGGGCAAGAGTGCGCGATCCGCTGACTGGGCAGTTCCGGCCGATGAGCGAGATCCAGGATCGCGTTCTGGAGATCGGCTATCGCCATGACATCCCCGGCAGTGCGATCGCCTATGGCTTCGATTTCAACAATTACCACTTCCAGGATTATTACCGGCTGGGCGAAGTGGGACAGGCTTTCGAAGGCCCCACCTTTGCCGGTGTGTTTATCGAGCACAAAAACGTGTTCGGCCTGACCATGCGGGCCAGTGCGGGCAATCTGCTTAACGGCCGCAACCGGTTTGACCGGACAGTCTGGGCCGGGCGGCGCAACAGTTCGCCGGTGGTGTTCACCGAACACCGCGACCGGCTGATCGGACCGATCTTCAGCCTGCTGCTGCGGGGCAATTTCTGATTGCACGGCGGCGCCTGTGGGCTGTTGGCATGAATGCTAACAGACGCAGTAAATGCTGTTGCTTTTACTAGTATTTTCCCCAATGAACGCGTCAATCGCAGTTGGGGGCGCAAGGCATGGCGGTGATCACCGTCTTCTCGATCAAGGGCGGGGTCGGCAAGACGACCATCGCCACCGACCTGGCCTGGCGCTGGGCACAGGGTGGTGCGCATCCCACTCTGCTGTGGGACCTTGATCCACAGGGCGGCGCATCGTTCCTCACCCGGGTGGGAGAGCCGCAGCGCCACCGCGCCGCCGCGATTTTTCAGCGCGATGGCCGCCCGCGCGAAGCGATCGTGCGCAGTGCCTTTGCCAATCTGTCGCTGATCCCGGCCGATCCCAGTCTGCGGCAATTGCCCTCGGTCCTGCCACGGCTGGGCCCCCGGCGAATGCAGCAGATGACCAGCCTGTTGCGCAGTGATTACCACCGGATCGTGCTGGACTGTCCGGCCGGGCTTTCGCCGTTGAGCGAGCAGGCGCTGCTGGCGGCCGATGTGATTGTCGTGCCGCTGCCGCCTTCGCCGCTCTCGCTGCGCGCGCTGGACCAACTTCGGGCCGAACTGGTGCGGCTTTATCAGCGCCATGCGCCGATCCTGCCGGTGCTGTCGATGTACAATTGCCGCCGCCCGCTGCATCGCGATGTCCGCCACGGCGCTGCGGCAGTTTGGCCGGTCGTGCCGCTGGCGACAGAGATCGAACAGGTCGCCGCTCGCCACCAGCCGCTGGCCAGCTTTGCCGGAAACACGCCGCCTGACCGCGCGCTGGAGCGGCTGTGGCAGGCGCTTGAAACGCGGATCGCACGCCGGGAGGAACCGGTTGATCTGCCGGCTGTGTTCACTCCCCGTCAATCTGCGGTTGCCTAGGCAAGGCTTCCCGAGCGACCCGGGCCGGGTCTGGATTTTGCCCCGACCAGACCTTTCCCCCGCTTTTTGCGCCCCGTTCCCCGCACTCCGGTGGACGGGGCGCTTCTGCTTGGGCATGGCTTCTGCCCATGTGGCAGCTTTACCAGTTCCCCCTCTGTCCGTTCAGCCGCAAGGTTCGGCTGCTGATGAGCGAAAAGGGGATCGCTTACGAATTGTGGCGCGAAAATCCGTGGGAAGGCCGCGATGAATTCTTCGCGCTCAACCCGGCGGGGCGCACCCCGGTGTTGCACGATCCTGCCAAGGGCGTGACGCTGTGCGATAGCCGCGCGATCTGCGAATACTTCGAAGAAACGGTCGACAAGGTGCCGCTGATCAATGGCACGGCGACCAACCGCGCGGAGATTCGCCGCCTCGTCGCCCTGTTTGATGAGAACTTCTTCGGCGATGTCACCGCGCCCCTGCTGCACGAGCGGATGAAGAAGCGGCTGATCTATCGCCAGTCGCCCGATTCGCGCGTGCTGCGCGAGGCGATGAAGCTGGCGCACGAGCATCTCTATTACATCGACCACCTGGTCGATCACCGCCCCTGGCTGGCGGGTGCGACGATGAGCCTGGCCGATTTGGCCGCTGCGGCGCAGATCTCTGTGGCCGATTACCTGGGCGGGCTCGACTGGTCGGGCCATGAACAGGCCGCCGCCTGGTACGCCGTGTTCAAGAGCCGGCCCAGCTTCCGCCCACTGCTGTCAGAGCGGATGGAAGTGATCCAGCCGCCCAGCCACTATGGTGACGTGAACGCCTAAGCCGCGCTGGTCTTGCTGCCGAAGCGGCCGTGCTTGCGGAAGCGGACCATCCAGCGATCAAGGAACAGGCCCAGCGGGCGGGGTGTAATGCCCAGCGCCTTGCAGCCCTTCGCCTTGGGGGCAACCACGTTGCCAGCCTTGAGCAGCAACCATTGCTGGCGGCTGAGCGGGGCCAGCGGCAGCCAGCCGGTCAGCGTGGCAATGGCACCGGAAACGGCATCGGGTAGCGGCAGGAAGGCGGGGCTGCGGCCCTGCGCCTTGGCCACGCGCTGGTTGATCTCCAGCATGGTCAGCACTTCGGGGCCGCCCAGTTCATAGGTCTTGCCGCCGTGTTCCTGGGCATTGCCCAGCGCCGCGGCGACGGCCAGCGCCGCATCGTCGACGAACAGCGGCTGGAACGGCGCATCCGGGCCGAACACCGGCATCACCGGCGCTGCGGCGATCAGGCCGGCGAACATGTTGATGAAGTTGTCATCCGGGCCGAACAGCACCGAGGGGCGCAGGATCGTGGCCTTGGGGAAGGCCGACAGCACAGCCGCTTCGCCAGCGGCCTTGCTGCGGGCATAGGCGGTTGCGCCTTCGGCATCGGCGCCAATGGCCGAAACGTGGACGAAAGCGGCAGCGCCCGCGGCCTTGGCGGCCTTGGCCAGGTTTCCCACGCCGCGGCCCTGAACGGCATCAAGGTTGCCATCAAAGGCACCGACGAGGTTCACCACGGCATCGGCACCGGCCACCACGCGGTCCAGCGATTCCGGCTTGGTCATGTCGCACCGGGCGAACTGGACCTGGCCCAGGTTGGCCAGCGGCTTCAGCTTGAAGGCGCGTTCGGGATTGCGGCTGGCAATCCGCAGCCGGGCACCGCTGCTCAGCAGTTCCTGCGCCAGATGCGTCCCAAAAAACCCGCTACCGCCCACCAGGACGATCAGTTTTCCTTCAAGCGCGGTGCCGTTGCGTGCCATGTTCGACTATCCCTTGCCCCGGCAAACCGCCGGAATTCACGCCGCCGCCCTTGGCACAAAGCCGCCCGGTTGGGCAACTGCGGGGAAGCTGGAAGCGAACCTTTTTGAACCTGCGCCTGCAAAAGCGCCAAAGGCCCGTTGACACCCGCAATGCCCCCGGCTAGTGGCGCCCTCCTACCCGGCAGCGGCGCTTCGGCCTTCTGCCCCGTGCCCAGATGGCGGAATTGGTAGACGCACCAGCTTCAGGTGCTGGCGCTCGCAAGGGCGTGGAGGTTCGAGTCCTCTTCTGGGCACCATTTCCTACATTTCATAAATTGCGCAGCCGCCTCGGGCGGCTGCTGCGCATTGTTACCTTCACCCCTTGTTGCACTTCTCGAGGATCGCTTCGGACAGCGGGGTGATGTCGAGGGCCTGTTCGGCGGCGCCCTGGGCGATGGCTTCGGCGGGGGCTTCGCTGACCATCGCGTTGTCGGGTGACTGGGCGAAGGTAGCGCTGCCCGCGTCGCGCAGCAGCTTGAGGCCGCGGGCGCCGTCCTTGCCGAGGCCGGTCAGCACGGCGCCGACGGCGGGCAGCTGGGCGCGGGCGATCGTGCCGAACAGCAGCGTGGCTGAAGGGCGGGCGCCTTCCACCGATTCGCGATCGAGCAGGCGCAGCCTTGGCGGCGCGCCGGGTTCCAGCACCACGTGGCGGGCCGGGTCATAGGCGATGTGCACCGTGCCCGGTTCCAGCGCCGCGCCATCTTCCACCGCCCTGACCGCGCAGGGCAGGAGCCCGTCCATCTTGCGGATGAAGCTTTCGACCAGCGCCGGTTCGGCCTGGAGCACGGCCACCGTCGGCGGGCAGTCCTTGGGGTAATGGGCGAACAGTTCGGTCAGGGCATCGATCCCGCCCATCGAGGCGCTGAGCGCAACAAGGGTGCCATTCCAGCTGAACGGCTTGGCCGAGATTGCGGCGGTGTTGGTGCGCGGGCGATCGCGGACCTTTGAATTGGCCGCCGCCAGCACGATCTTGCCCAGCTTGCCCGCCATCTTGGTGAACTGTTCGGGCGAAACCTTCAGCGGTTTGGGGAAGCAATCCACCGCCCCCAGTTCCAGCGCGCGCAGCGAGGTTTCGGTGCCGCTCTGGGTGTGGCTGGAGAGCATGACCACCGGCATCGGCCGTTCTGCCATGATCTCCTGCAGGAATTCGATCCCGCTCTTGCCGGGCATCTCGACATCCAGCGTGATGACGTTCGGTCGCACTTCGTCCAGTTGCGAGCGGGCATCGTCGGCATTGACCGCCATGCCCACGACGGTGACACCCCGGGTCTGTTCGAGGATGTCGGCGAACAGCGCGCGCATCGCAGCGGAATCGTCGACAACCAGCACTCGTGCATCGTTCATGCGTGATTGGCTCCATCTATCGGCTCGGCGCCTGTGGGCCTGCCTTCACCGCGCCGGATAGCGCCCCAGCCTGCAAATTTTCGGATAGGGCGGCCTGGGGGTTTTTCCCTAACCCGGGTTTGGCCGTCGTTTCAGGGATCGGGTGCAAAGTCAGGGCCTTAGTTGTTCATCTCGCCGCGGGGGGTGAGGCAATGGGGGTACCCGATCATGCGTTTTCTTGTGGCTTTGCGGTTGGCCGGAACCGCGGTTCTGGCGATTGCCGGGGCCGTGCCGGCTTACGGGGCGGAACCCGAACCGGCGGCCAGCCCGGTTGACCTGGCCGCGCTGGCGACCATCGATGGCTCGGCCGCGCTGAACGGCAACGATCCGGGCGGCAACCTGACCGGGATTGTCCGATTGATCGGCGATCTGGATCTTGATCGTCTCGCCGGGTGGCGCGGTGCCAGCCTCCATGCCCATGCCCTCGCCAGCTTTGGCACCCGGCCCAATGATCGGGCTGCAACCATGCAGGGCGTCAACAATATCGAGGTGGCCGAAAACCGCGCCAAGCTGTTCGAGCTTTATGCCGAGCAGCAGCTTGGCCAGCAGGGCAGTTCGCTGCGGCTGGGTTTCTCTGACCTGAGTTCTGAATTCTATGCCACCGACAGTTCGGCGCTGCTGCTGGCCCCCGCCTTCGGGATCGGGTCAGAGCTTTCGGCGACCGGGCCGAACGGGCCTTCGCTGTTCCCGTCGACTGCGCTGACGGCGCGGGTCCATCTGGCCGCTGGCGGGGCAAGCTATGTCAATCTTGCTGTCGTCAATGCCGAAGCCGGGGTGCTGGGTGACCGGGCCGGGATCCGTCCGCTGCTGGCCAAGGGGGCGCTGCTGATTGCCGAAGCCGGTATCGCCGGAGAGCGCAAGCTGGCCCTTGGCGGCTGGGCCTATACCCACCGCCAGGACGACCTGCGTGACACGGATGCGGCCGGCGATCCGCTGCGACAGACGGCCTTTGGGGTCTATGTGCTGCTCAACCAGCCGCTGACTGACAAGCTGGCGCTGTTTACCCGCGCCGGGGTGTCGGACGGGCGGACCACGCCCTACAAGGGCGGCTGGCAGGCGGGGCTGCTCTGGTCGGGACCGCTTCCGGCGCGCCCGGAGGGTCTGTTCTCGATCGGGGTCAACCAGGCGTTCCTGAGCCGCCGCCACCGCTCCAACCAGGCTGATGCCGGGATGCCGACCGGACCGGTCGAGACCGGGTTCGAGCTGACCTATGCCGACACGGTGCTGCGCGGCGTCCAGATCCAGCCGGACTTGCAGTGGATCCGCAAGGCCGACCGCGTGGGGTCGCATGACGCGGTGGTGGCCACCTTGCGGCTCAGCCTCTCCCTCTAATCGAACCCTTGGCCCTCCGGCAAAGTCCCTAGGGCGACAAAAATCAATCATTTGCGGGGCTTGCGTAAGAGGCCCGTGTCGCACCAGCAAAGGTATCAACGCATGAGCAAGTCGATCAAGCAGAAGACCCGGATCGGGGGCATGGTGATTGTCGGGTCCCTGGCGGTTACCCTGATTGCCACGGCAGTGGGGCTTAACCGTATCCGTCTGGGCGGTGCGCTGGATTACCAGAACGGCCTGACCAACGAATTCGTTGCTGATATCCTGCCGCCGACCCTCTTTTTGGTCGAACCGATGTTGCAAGGCACCTGGATCGCTTCTGATCCCGACGAGACCGATGAGCACGTCGATTATCTGCACAAGCTGGAAGCCGAATATAACAAGAAGCTTGAGTATTGGAAAAATTCGGATCTCGACCCGGCGCTCAAGGCATTCATTGCGACAAAGATCGCGGTGGATTCCGAACAGTTCTGGAAACAGGTCAATGAGCAACTGATCCCGGCCGGGCGCAGTGGCGATCCGGTCCGGATCAATGTGGCGCATGACAAGCTGGAATCAATTTATGACCAGCATCGCGCCGATATCGACCAGCTGGTCGAGATGACCAATGCCCACAATAAGGAACTGCACGACAGCAGCGCCACATCCAGCTGGATCGTGATTACCATGCTGACCGTGATGGGCCTGGCGCTGCTGGCGGCGATCATGTGGGGGCTGCGTGCGCTCAATCGCCTGGCGATCGATCCGCTGGCCCGCACCGCCCAGACGATGACGGCCATGGCCGGCGGCAATCTGGATGCCGGGATTACCCACGATCACCGCCTCGATGAAATTGGCGAAATGACCAAGTCGATCGAAGTGTTCCGCGCCGCATCGCGCGAACAGCGGGAATCGGCCGCCAAGCAGGAAGAGGTGGTCAGCACCCTGACCAAGGGGCTGGACCAACTGGCTGATGGGAACCTGGCGTTCCGCCTCAATACCCCGCTTGCGCCGCAGTACGAAGCCCTGCGCGAGACCTTCAATGCATCGCTCTCGCATCTTAGCGCGATCATCGAAAGCGTGGTGGCAACGGCGCGCAGCGTCAGCACCGGAGCTTCGGAAATCCGGGCGGCCTCCGACGATCTGGCCGTGCGCAACGAGCAGCAGGCGGCCAGCATCGAGGAAACTTCGGCCGCAATGAATTCGGTTACCCAGTCGATCGCCGCCACGGCGGACAATGCCGGAGAAGTGCGCCGGTCGATCGATGATGCCCACCGTGAAGCCAATGAAGGCGGCCAGGTGGTGGAACGCGCGATCGATGCCATGGCGCAGATCGAGCAGAGTTCGCAGGAGATCGCCCAGATCATCGGCGTGATCGACGGGATCGCCTTCCAGACCAATCTGCTGGCGCTCAACGCCGGGGTCGAAGCGGCGCGGGCCGGGGATGCCGGCAAGGGCTTTGCCGTGGTCGCCAATGAGGTTCGCGCCCTGGCCCAGCGTTCGGCCGATGCCGCGCACGATATCAAGGAACTGATCGGCACCAGCTCAAAGCAGGTGGAAGGCGGCGTGGCCCTGGTGGGCGAGGCCGGCACCTTGCTCCAGACGATCGTTGCCCGCGTGGGCGAGATCAGCAAGCTGGTGCAGGGCATTGCCGAAGGCGCCCGGACCCAGGCCACCACCGTGCAGCAGGTCAATTCGGCGGTGGGCGATATGGACCGGATGACCCAGCAGAATGCCGCCATGGTTGAGCAATCGACCGCTGCCGCGCGCAGCCTGGCAACGGAGGCGCAAGAGCTGTCCAAGCTGGTCGCGCAGTTCAATGTCGAAGGCAAGGCTGCGCCGGCGCCATCCTTTGCCGAGCCTGTGGTGATCCCGCCGCGCGCCCAGCGCCGTCGTGCTGCGGCCCAGCCGGTGGTTCACGGCAATCTGGCCGTAGCGACCAGTGATGATGACTGGACCGAATTCTGAAGGCTGCAGGCGGGAGTTTTGTGATGGTTGACGAGCTTAACCAGCGGATCGAATTTTACGGACTTGGCGGGGTTGATGCAGAGCTTGCCCGGTTGGGCGATGCGGTTGCGCCGCACCTCAAGCCGGCGCTTGCCACCTTTTACGAAAAGGTCTCTGCCAACCCGGCCATTGCCCCGTTCTTCAGCGGGCAGGCCCACCGCGACAAGGCGGCTGGAGCCCAGGCCGACCACTGGCGCGCCCTGTTCCGCGGCGGCTTCACCGAGGCCTATCTTGGGCGGGCCCAGACCATCGGTCAGGTCCACGCGAAGATCGGGCTTGAGCCGCAGTGGTACATCGGCGGCTATGGCCTGGTGCTGGATCGCCTGATCCACGGGATGGTTGCTTCCGGCTGGCGCGCCCTGCTGCCGTGGAAGCGCCGCGAAGCGCGCCGGATCTCGCTGCTGGTGCGGACGGCGCTGGTTGACATGGATATTGCCGTCTCAACCTATTTCACCGCCGAAAGCACCGAACGCGAGGCCATGCTTGATCAGATCGGGACCGCGCTGGAGAAGCTGGCCGAAGGCGATCTGACCGTGCGCATGACTGGCCTGCCGGCCAAGTTCCAGAGCGCCGAGGTCCATTTCAATTCGGCGCTGGAGCGGCTCCATGCGACGATCAGCGGGGTGTCGAACGGGATCAAGTCGATCGCCACGGCCTCATCGGAAATCCGTGCCGCATCGGATGACCTCGCGCTGCGCAACGAGCATCAGGCCGCCAGCCTGGAAGAAACCGCTGCGGCGATGAACCAGGCCACCCAGAGCATTGCCGAATCCGCCAACAGCACGAACGAAATCCGCTCGACCATTACCGAAGCGCATAACCAGGCCAGCGAAGGCGGGGCGGTGGTTCGCAAGGCGATCGAGGCCATGGCCCGGATCGAGCAGAGTTCCCAGCAGATCGCCCAGATCATCGGCGTGATCGACGGGATCGCCTTCCAGACCAATTTGCTGGCACTCAATGCCGGGGTTGAAGCGGCCCGCGCCGGGGATGCCGGCAAGGGCTTTGCCGTGGTTGCCAATGAAGTCCGCGCCCTGGCCCAGCGCTCGGCCGATGCCGCGCGCGATATCAAGAACCTGATCACGACCAGCTCGGAACAGGTCGAGGGCGGGGTCGGGCTGGTGGGCGAAACCGGCGCCCTGCTGGAAAAGATCGTCAGCAGCGTGGGCGAAATCAGTGCGCTGGTGCTGTCGGTGGCAGATGGCGCGACGCTGCAGGCCAGCAACTTCAAGCAGATCAATTCCTCGGTCGGGGAAATGGATCGCATGACCCAGCAGAATGCGGCGATGGTTGAGGAATCAACGGCCGCAGCGCGGGCGCTGGCCGATGAAACGGCCAACCTCCTGCGGCTGGTTTCGCAATTCCGCGTGGCTGGTCCGGCCGGATCAGACCAGCCTGCCGCGCGGACCAGAGCCGCGGCAGCGACGCCCGTCATCAGCGGCAACCTCGCCTTGAAGCAAACCGAGCCGGATGCCGACTGGACTGCCTTCTGATTCCTCCAAGTCTGGGACCGCCATGACCAAATTCACTTTGCCCGAACGCTGCGATCGCGCCGCTGCCGAAGCCCTGCTGCCCGACCTGGTCGAGGCCATCGGCACCGGCGCTGCAGAGATCGACGGCAGCGCGGTGCGGCAGGTCTCGCTGGCCCTGCTGCAAGCCTTGGCCAGCGCCCGCAAGAGCCATGAGGCGCTGCGGATCGTTCCATCGCCTGCGCTGCGCGATGCGGCGGACCTTACCGGGCTTTCGGCCCACCTGTTTGAAGGGGCATCGGCGTGACCGCAGAAGAAATCCAGGCGATCTTTTTCCTTGAGTGCGAGGAATCGCTGGCGGCTGCTGAAGCCGGGCTGGCCGCTTGCCGCGATGGAACGCAGGATGCGGATACGGTCAACGCCGTCTTCCGGGCCGTCCATTCGGTCAAGGGCGGGGCCGGGGCTTTTGGCTTCGTCGCGCTGCAGGCCTATACCCATACTTACGAGACGCTGCTTTCGGACGTGCGGGAAGGCACTGTTCCGCTCGAGGATCCGCTGACCGATTTGCTGCTCCGCGCGCTCGATACTCTGAGTGACCATGTTACGGCGGCGCGTGAAGGCGGGGATGCGCCGGATGATGCCGCCCTGCTCGCCGAACTGACCGCCGCCCAGGCGGCCAATCGCGGTGGCTCTGAAGCGGTAGCGGAAGCGCCGGCCCCTGAAGCCTCGGCTGCGGCAGAGCCGGCATTGGATGCCGAGGCCTTCGACATCGATCTCGATCTCGATTCCCTGCTCGATGACATTGCCGGTCCGGCTGCGCCAGTTGCGACCGACTGGCAGCTGCATCTGCGACCCCATGCCGGATCGATGCGCAACGGGGCAGAGCCGCTGGCGCTGCTGCGCGAACTGGCAGCGATGGGCGCGCGCTGCGCCGCCTGCGACCTTTCGCAGCTGCCAGAGCTTGACCGGCTTGATCCGGTGCAGGGCTGGCTGGGTTTCAGCTATGTCCTGCCCGATAGCGTGACCGAGGCCGAGGCGTTCGACCTGTTCGATTTCGTCCGGGATGACTGGGGCATTGCCGCCGGGGCCGAAGCGGCCATGCCGCCGCTGCAGATCGAGGAGCGCGCGGTGCCGGCAGCCACGCCTGCGCCAGTCAAGGCCGAGCAGGCCGCGCCAAGCATGGCCCCGGCGGCCGTCCCGGTCATGCCTGCGCCGGCGCCTGCTGCGCCATCGGCGCAAACAGCCGGCACTGCTCCGGCCGGGCAATCGATCCGGATCGATCTGGCGAAACTGGACCGGCTGATCGACACGGTGGGCGAACTGGTGATTGCCCAGGCCATGCTGGCACAGCGTCTGGCTGGCGATGGCACGGCCAGCGAGGAACTGTTGCTGCTGGAAGGGCTGACCCGCGATATCCAGGAAAGCGCCATGTCGATCCGGGCCCAGCCGATCGGCTCGGTCTTCAGCCGCGTGCCGCGGATCCTGCGCGAGCTCGCATCATCGACCGGCAAGCACGTCAAGCTTGAGGTGATCGGCGAGGGCACCGAGCTCGACAAGACCGTCATCGAGCGGCTCGGTGAGCCGCTGACCCACCTGATCCGCAATGCGGTGGACCACGGGATCGAGAGCGCCGAGGAACGGCTTGCCGCGGGCAAACCAGCTGAAGGCACATTGACCCTGGCGGCCGAGCAGCGATCGGGCCGGATCCTGATCCACATCACCGATGACGGCAAGGGGATCGACCGCGCCCGCGTGCTGGCCAAGGCCGTCGAGAAGGGGATCGTTGCACCCGAAGCCCAGCTTTCGCCCGAAGATATTGACCAGCTGATCTTTGCCCCCGGCTTTTCGACCGCCGCCACCGTTACCAGCGTTTCCGGGCGCGGCGTGGGCATGGATGTCGTGCGCCAGAACGTGAAGGACCTCGGCGGACGCATCACGATCGAAAGCCTGCCGGGCAAGGGCACCACCTTCACTCTGGCCCTGCCGCTGACGCTGGCGATCTCCGACGGGATGATCGTGACCGTGGGTGACCAGACACTGGTCGTGCCGCTGACCCATGTGGTCGAGAGCCTGCGGCCGGGTGAAGCTGATGTGCAGGGCATGGGCACCGGGCGGCAGATGCTGAATGTCCGCGGCAAGTTCATTCCGGTCCTGACGGTCGCCCAGCGTACCGGCGGGCGCGGGGCGGGTATGGACCCCCGGCGCGGCGTACTGATCGTGGTCGATACGCAGGTCGCCGGGCAGGCGGCGCTGCTGGTCGACACGATCTGTGACCAGCGCCAGTTTGTGATCAAGAGCCTTGAAGCCAATTTCCGCCCGGTTGAAGGCGTCGCGGGTGCCACGATCCTGGGCGATGGGCAGGTGGCGCTGATCCTTGATGTCGATGCTCTGGTGGCCGGGGCCCTCGGCCACGGCGGGCTGCGGGAGGCGGCATGAGCCTGACCGAAGCCTTTAGCGACGGGCAGATCCCGGGTGTCAGCCCGGGCATCTATTCCGATGTCGATTTCCGCACCATTGCCCGGCTGCTGCACGGGCAGGCCGGGATCGTCTTGCCCAAGGGCAAGGCAACGCTGGTCTATTCGCGGATCGCGCCGCTGGTTCGCCAGAGCAATTGCGGCACGTTTGGCGAATATCTCAAGCTGATCGCGGCCAGTCCGGTCGAAACCAAGCGGGTGATCGATGCGCTGACCACCAACCATACCTTCTTTTATCGTGAGGCTCACCACTTCAGCCATCTGGCCGAAACCGCCCGCCCGGCCCTGCTCGACAAGCTGAACCGCGGCGATCCGGTGCGGATCTGGTCGGCCGGTTGCTCAAGCGGCGAGGAAACCTGGTCGTTGATTGTTACCCTGCTGGGCGAGGACACGGCGGAAGGCCGCCGCATGACCAAGCGTGATTTGCGGGTCCTGGCCAGCGATCTGGCGGCCCATGTGCTGCGCAAGGCTGAGGCGGGGGACTATGGCGCGGTAGAGGTCAAGGATGTCCCGCCGGTGCTGCGCCGCAACTGGCTGCGCGATAGTGGCGACGCGGTTTCGGTCAGCCCCGAGGCGCGTTCGATCGTCCGCTTCCGCGAACTCAACCTGCTGGGCGACTGGCCGATGCAGCAGCCGTTCGACGTGATCTTCTGCCGCAACGTGATGATCTATTTCGATCTGCCCACCAAGGAGCGGCTGGTGGCGCGCTTCGCTGCGCAGCTGCAGCCCGGAGGCTATCTTTACATCGGCCACAGCGAGCGCGTCACCGGTCCGGCGGCGGCCCTGCTCGAGCCGGTTGGCCCGACGATTTACCGCAAAAGGAGCGGATCATGACCAGCGCGTTCAAACAGGTCAGGAGCGTCCCGGCATGAACCTGACCGGCGAACCCCAGGCCAAGCCGCTGACGCGGATCACGGTGATGCAAGGGCAGGCGCGCGTCAGCGCCGGACCGCGGGTCGAGTTTTCGACCGTGCTGGGCTCGTGCATCGCCACCTGCCTCTATGACCCCGAAGTGGAGCTGGGCGGAATGAACCACTTCCTGCTGGCCGAACCGCAGCCCGGCGCGCCCTCAACCGGTTTCGACGAGCACTACGGGGTCTATCTGATGGAGCTGCTGATCAACGAGATGCTGGCCAATGGCGGCTCCAAGCCGCGGTTGCGGGCCCATATCTATGGCGGCGCCAACATGCACGCCGGGATGGCCCGGATCGGCACGATGAATGCCGAGTTCGCCCGCCAGTTTCTGGCGCGCGAACGGATTGCTCTGGTCCGAGAGGACCTGGGCGGCAATTCGGCGCGGCGCGTCGAGTTTCGCCCTGCTTCGGGCCAGGTGCGGTGTCGCACCGTGGCCAATTCGATGGCCCCTGCGGCCAGTCCTGCCCCCCGCGCTCCGGCGGTCTCGGGCGATGTCGAACTGTTTTGACGAAGGTAGACTTGCGATGACCGATAGCCTGCGGATTCTGACTGTCGACGATAGCGTAAGCATGCGCGCGCTGCTGAAGCATGCCCTGGCCAGCAACGGTTTCAATGTGGTGCAGGCCGAGGATGGCCAGGAGGCACTCGACTGGCTGGCGATCAACGACATCGATGTGATCATCACCGATATCAATATGCCCCGGCTTGACGGCTTTGGCCTGATCGAGGCGCTGCGGTCCTGTGAGCGGCATCGGGATCGCCCGATTCTGGTGCTGTCGACCGAGAGTTCGGAAGACAAGAAGTCGCGCGCCCGGGCCGCCGGGGCGACCGGGTGGATCGTCAAGCCATTCGATGCAGACAAGCTGATCGCGGCGGTTCGCCGCGTTGCCCACTGATTCCGGCAAGGAGCCCATGACTATGCAATTGGAACTGATCACCTGCGAGGTTGCCGGGCAACTGTTCGGACTGGACATCATGGCCGTGCGCGAAATCCGCGCCTGGACCCCGGCCACGCCGCTGCCCCAGGTGTCGGACTTTGTGGCGGGCGTGGTCAACCTGCGCGGCACGGTCCTGCCCGTGGTCGATCTGGCCGCGCGGCTGGGCTGGGCCGCAACCGAGGCCACGCCGCGCCATGCGATCATCGTGGTGCAGCTGGGCGGCAAGACGATGGGGCTGATCGTCGATTCGGTCAGCGATATCGTCACCCTGCCCAAAGACAGCCTGCAACAGCCGCCGGCTTCGGGCGAGGAGGATGTCGTCCGCTTTCTCCATGGCCTGGCAGCGCTGGGCGATCGCATGGTCATGGTGCTTGATCTTGACCAGTTGGGCGGGCCTGAACAGCTGGCCCTGGCCGCATGAGTGCACCCTTTGCCCCAATCCACCTGAGCCGAGTGGCCGCCGTGCTGGATAGCCTGGCGCACGAGATCGAGGCGCTGGGCCATGAACTGTGTGGCGATCCCGAGCTGCTGGCCCGGTTCATCGGCCAATTGCAGCGCTTCGATCGGATTGCCCAGTTCCAGCGCGAACTGGCCGGTCTGTTGCGGGCGGAATGCCACCAGACCGCGTTGGGCCAGCTGCGAATGGATGAGCTGGCGGCACTGCTGGCCGGAGAATAGGCCCCTGCCTGCACCGGAGCGGTTGGACCGGCTGGGCCAAGCAATTCGTGGATAAGTCGCGGTGGTGGCTGCCCGGCCGGGCTGGTGCCGGCGCCTTGTCTGGCGCAGCGATCTGTTGCGGGTCTGGCAGTAAACACCGGTTTATGGCTCGAAATGATCGAACTTTCGCGTAATTCGCGGCCCAAAATGGGCAGAGAGGTGTGGCACTTCCGCTACGGTTTTGGCGTGTTCTAACCAATCGATTAAAAGCGGTTGTCAAGACGCCGAGTCAGTGATCTATTCGCTGTTGCAACCGCCCAAAAAGGGTGGGCAATAAAGGAGAGTGGGCTGATGAGGGGTAAGCTGACCCTGCTGCTTGGCGTTTGCGCCAGCGCTATCGCAATTCCTGCCTATGCGCAGAGCAATGATGCGAACGACGACGAAAACGTGATCATCGTGACTGCACAGCGGTCGAACGAACGTCTTCAGGATGTTCCGATCGCGGTTTCGGCTTTCAATGCCGAAGCGCTGGAAAAGCAGCAGATCAAGAACACGTCTGACCTGCAGCTCACCCTGCCGAACGTGACCTTCACCAAGGGCAACTTCACGGGTTCGAGCTTCACCATCCGCGGGATCGGTGACCTTTGCGTCGGCGTGGCCTGCGATAGCGCCACCGCCATCCACATGAACGACGCGCCGCTGTTCGGCACGCGCCTGTTCGAAGGCGAATTCTACGATCTCGCACAGATCGAAGTGCTGCGTGGTCCGCAGGGCACCCTGTTCGGCCGTAACGCGACCTCGGGCGTGATCAACTTCCGTAGCGCTCGCCCGGACCTTTCGGGCATGTCCGCCAACTTTGAAGGCGAATACGGCAACTTCAACGGCATCAAGTTCAAGGGCATGGTCAACGTGCCGGTGGGCGATACCGTGGGCGTGCGCCTGGCTGGTTATTACCTGAACCGTGATGGTTACACGACCAACCTGTTCGACAATTCGAAGATCGACAACCGCGATCTGTGGGGCGCCCGCGCTTCGCTGCGGTTCGAACCGAATTCGGGCACGACCATCGACCTGATGGCGCAGTACTTCCACGAAAACGACAACCGCATGCGCATCCAGAAGCAGATGTGCCAGCGCGACCCGACCGGCGTGATGGGCTGTCTGAATGGCGGTCGCGACTATGCGATGACCAACGCCAACTCGACGCTGGGCACGATCTTCGGTTCGCAGGAATTCTTCCGCATCCGCGGTCTGCCCGCAGGCCAGACGGCGCTGACGCCGAACCTCTCGATCGGCAGCCTTTATGGTCCGGACGCCTATGCTGGCGTGACGAACCCGGCCGATCCGCGCGTCGTCAACACCGACTTCACCCCGACCTACTTCTCGGAAGAATGGATCGTGCAGGGCTCGATCCAGCAGGATCTGGGCAGTGGGATGCAGCTGAAGGTCAGCGGCAACTGGCAGTCGGTGAAGGTCGATTCGCAGCAGGACTACAACAACTCGGTCCAGAACCGTTCGCAGATGGCGACCGGCCTGGCGACCCTGGCCGCCGGTGCGGCCGGACAGCTGCCGCTGTTTGGTGCCGGCACTGGCCCGCTGGTAGCAAACTACCTGCGTCCGATCGCCAATGCCCTGATCCCGAACGGTCCGACCGGCCAGCTCTGCACCTCGCTGTCGGAGCCCAGCCTGACCGGCGTGTTCGGTGGCAAGCGCACCTGCGCGATGACCCCGCTCGACTTCGACCGTTCGGTCCAGGAGCAGACCAGCTGGACGGGTGAAGCCATCCTGTCGTCGGATTGGGATGGTCCGTTCAACTTCCTGCTGGGCGGTATCTACGGCAAGCTCAGCCTGAGCGAGAACAGCTACTATGTGAACGCCTTCGGGCTTGACTATGCGGCTGGTATCCTGGGTGCGATCGGTGCTGCTGCTGCCGGCCTCCCGGCCACCAGCAACTCCTATGCGCTGGCCAGCTCGATCTACCGCAACCACTCGGACGATCTGCAGGTCAAGACCTATGGCCTGTTCGGTGAAGCCTATTACCAGTTCAACGACCAGCTGAAGCTGACCGTTGGTCTGCGTTACAACAACGACGAGAAGGACGTTCGCGCCCGTACCTCGCTGTTCACCGACTCGGTGGGCGCTTCGGTGCTGCTGCCGACCGGCAGCTCGTCGATCACGCAGGCGCTGGGCTATGCCAACCTAGACTACGATGCCGGCAAGGCCGGTGCGCAGGAGTTTGCGATCCGCAACGCCAAGTTCGATGCCTGGACCGGTCGTGCGGTGGTGGATTACCAGATCACCCCGGACAACCTGCTCTACATGTCGTACTCGCGCGGCTACAAGTCGGGTGGTATCAACCCGCCGCTGTCGCCGATCTTCTCGGTTCCGGAAAGCTTCGGTCCTGAAACCGTCAACGCCTTCGAAATCGGTTCGAAGAACCAGTTCGGCTCGCTGACGCTCAACCTGACCGGCTTCTACTACAAGTACAAGCAGCTCCAGCTGTCGCGCATCGTCGCCCGGACCTCGGTCAACGATAACGTCGACGCCAACATCTACGGTCTGGAAGCGGAAGCCATCTTCCGTCCGACCCGCGAACTGGCGATCAACGTGGGTGCCAGCTACCTGCACACCGAAGTGTCGACCGACAAGCTGACCTCGAACCCACTCGACTTCGGCGCGGGCCGGGCTGACGCGGTGATCATCAAGGATATCACCAACGCAGCCAACTGCGCAGTCGGCTCGAACAGCGGCAACGCTGCCGGCGTCAATGCCTTCGTGAACGGCGTCAACTCGCTGATCAACGCGGGTGTGGTTCCGGGTGTCCAGGGCGGCGCCGGCCTTCAGCCGACCACTGCCTTCCCGGCAAATGGTGGCCTGAAGTCGACCGGTGCGTTCAGCATCTGCTCGGTCCTTACGGCAGCGGCATCGGGTGCCTTCGCGGCAGCCGGCCTCAACCCGGCAACGCTGGGCGGTGTCACCGTCTACGCGGCTGGTATTCCGGTGAACATCAAGGGCAACAAGCTCCCGGGTGCTCCGGACTACAAGTTCTCGACGGGTGTCCAGTATGAGGTTCCGGTCGGTAACGTCAGCGTCACCCCGCGTGCCGACTTCGTCTATACCGGCAAGTCGTTCGGCAACATCTTCAACGGTACGGTCAATGAGATCCCGAGCTACACGCAGGTCAATGCGCAGCTCCAGGTCGATGGTCCGGACAAGAAGTGGTTTGCCCGCGTCTGGGTTCAGAACCTGTTCGACAAGGATGCGATCACGGGTCTCTATGTGACCGACCAGTCGTCGGGTAACTACACCAACATCTTCACGCTCGAACCGCGTCGCTTCGGCCTTACCGCCGGCGTCAAGTTCTAAGCGCGAAACGCAACTAGTCCTGGGAGGGACGCTGGGGGCTCCGGACTTCGGTCCGGGGCCCCTTTCTTATCCGGTCCGGCTTGATCAGGACCGACCCCGCCACGGCAAAGCCCCCTTGCCGGGGAGGACAAGGGGGCCCGCATCCGCCTGACCAGTCGGTGGCGTGGGGGTATGGTCAGGCTACCAGAGAGGCTTCAATTGCGATCCGGATCGCTTCGGATGTGTGCTGCGCGCCAATCTTGGTCAGCATGTTGGCGCGATGGATCTCCACCGTGCGCGGGCTGATATCCAGTTGTTCGCCAATCAGGCGGTTGGATAGTCCGATTGCCACCCCGGCCAGCACCTCGCGCTCGCGGCGGGTAAGGCGCTGCACCCGGCTCCGTGCCCGCGCCTCCCGAAGTTTGAGACTGCCCAGGGCGGCGCCGGTCGATTCCGCGCCGATCAGTGCGCCAATCACCTGCGCCGCATCGCAGGGCCAGGTCAGGTAATCGACCGCCCCCGCCAGGATCGCGCGGACGATCTGATCGGTTGTCGGGTCTTCGGCAAAGGCGATGATCGGCAGCCACCGCCCGTTTTCGGCCATCAGTGCAACCAGATCAGACACACATTCATCTGTGTCTTCCACCATGATCGCTTCGGCGCGTGGCCAGGACAGGGCCAGCTCGTCGATCGTTTCGAACGGTTCGATATGAATGCCGCTGCCGGCAAAGGTGTGGGTCATCGCGGCCCGGCGGCGGGAGTTGTCGTCGACCACGGCAATCGTACGGCGTTTGTTCATCGGGTGCCCCCTTAGTGGTATCTGCCTAGGGATATTGCCCCGAGCCGGGCCCCGATGCGCGCCCGATTGGCCCGAAATCCGAGCTGACATCACGCGTAAGTGCTTAGTTTTTATGCGCTTCGTCACGGAAAACCGGGCATCGCAATCACTCCAAAATGGAGTGATCCCGCACGCCACTGAGCGCTGCGGCGATATCATCGACATCGGTTTTGGCGGCCGACAGTCGGGCCGCGTTGAAACTGGGTACGGCATCAAGGACTGTCTGACGCACTCCGGCATAGAACTGTCGCAGCGGGGCTGCAGCCTGGGCCTGGGGATCGATCCCCAGCTGCAGCGCGGCAAGGGCTGACAGCGCGCGGGTCAGCCCCAGACTGCGACGATGGTTATCGCCCAGCTCATCAGCGCGGATCGCCGCGCCAAGCGCCATCGAGAGCTCCTGATAGCATAGCCCGACCAGTTGTTCCGGACGCGCGGCGGCGACCCGGGCATCGAATTCAACCCGGCGGTAGGCATCATGCGGATTGCGCAGGGTGAGCATCAGTTACGCCCCGCATTCCAGGAATCGATCTGTCCCTGGAGGAAGGACAGGGTCGATCTGGAGGCGCCAACCCGGCTGTCAGCCGTGGCAAAGCGTTTGGCGAGCTGCGCCCGCAGGGCTTCCTGCGCTGCGGCCAGGCTGCTGCGTTCGGTGGCAAGGTCGGTTTTCTTGCCGGTGTACCGGGCGAGCGAGCCACCCAGCGATCCGGGGTTGTTGCCCGCGCTGGCGCTGCGGGCCAGCTTGTCGATCGTGGCGAAGACCCCGTAGATGCCGTTGCTGAACATCGCCGCCACGCCATCGGGCGCGGCCTTGATCGCGGCGCTGAGCCGCGCGCCGTCGAGCCGGAAGGTGCCATCGCGATTGGTGGCGAGCCCCAGTTCGCCCAGCGTGCGCGGCTGGCCTGCGGCGGCATTGGGCATGATCGTGGTGCTGGCCAGCTGCGAAAAGGCGCTGCGCAGGGCGCGAGCCCCGCTATCGCGCGCGAGATCGCCGGAAACCGGATCGATCGCCTCGTTCAGGCCGGCGGTCAGTTCGTTGAGCGCAGTCGTCAGATCCTGCATGAAGCCGCTGACAGCGCTGCCGGGATCGCTGAACCGGACCGTTGTGGGTGCCCCACTATTGGTGCCGGTCAGGCGCAGTGACAGGCCCGGGACAATGTTTTCGATCAGGTTCGAGGCGCGGCTCATGCCAACCCCGTCCAGCTTGAACGCGGCATCGCTGGAAGCGGCGATTAGCCGGGCCGGATCAGCCGTTCCATCCCAGGCCAGGGTTTGCAGGCCGGGGTTGGCCGGATCCTCGCTGGCTTCCAGAACAAAAGCGTTGGCCGCACCATCGCTGCCTTTAAGCACCAGTTGTGCGCCGCTCGCCCCAGTGGCGACATAGGCTGCGACCCCGGCATTGGCTGCGTTGATTGCAGCGGCGGCATTGCCCAGCGTGGCTCCGGCGGCCAGCGTGACCGTGGGGGCACTCCGCGCCGGATCGGCCGTGAAGGTTCCGCTTGAGAAAGTGCCGAAGCGCAGCGTCAGGGTGCCTGCCCCGATCGGGGTCGATGCACTGGCCACGGCCGGGCTCACCAGGGTCTGCGCGCCGGCCAAGGTGGTCACCTCCAGGCTGTAGCTGCCGCTGCCATTGGCCACACCCTTGCTGACAACGGCGACCGTACCATTGGCAATGCTGGGCTGGCTGGAAAGATCGCCGGTGCGCACGCGGTCACCGATCGAGGCGGCGAGCTGCGTGATCTGGTTCTTGAGTGTCGACGCCTTGGTGATCTGGCGGTCGAGCAGCTCGGTTCGGCTGTCGATGCGCGAAAGGCGCCCGGCAAATTGCGCCTCGGCCAGGTTGTTGGCCAGGGCAGACATATCGATCCCGCTACCCCCGCCCAGGGCCGTGACGATTGAGCTGGTGGCGCTGGTGGTAACCATGTCCCGAATAACGGCAGCCGGGGCCCGATTTTAAGCGCGTGCGGCGGGATCGAGCCGCCCTTCGGCATCAAACCGCAGTGCGATCGGCACCTCGATCGCCGGACGTGGCACCTGTTCCCCGCGCTTGAGCGAGAAGACGAAGGCCAGCACCCCGGCCACGGCGGCATAAAGCTCTTCGCGGATCATCTGGTTTTCGCGCGTGGTGAAGTAGACCGAGCGAGCGAGCGCCGGATATTCCAGCGTCGGCACCTGCAGTTCGGCCGCCAGTTCGCGCATCGCCAAGGCCTTTTCCCCGCGGCCCTTGGCCAGCAC
Organism: uncultured Novosphingobium sp.; assembly: GCA_964413885.1. Lineage (GTDB taxonomy): Bacteria > Pseudomonadota > Alphaproteobacteria > Sphingomonadales > Sphingomonadaceae > Novosphingobium. The sequence continues at coordinate 36,318 of CAYPTU010000003.1, read as the reverse complement.
GATCGGGGCTGATGCCTTGGCCGGATCATAGATCATGGCGACCGAGAAGTGGCTTGGGTTGGTGAGCACGAACTGGGCCTCGCGCATCGCCTTGGCTACCCCGCCCATCGCCAGCTGGCGCTGCTTGTTGCGGATGGCCATTTTCTTTTCGGGCGAACCTTCGGCCTCCTTGTGCTCGTCCCGGATTTCCTCGGCGCTCATCTTCAGGCGCTGGTTGCGGCGCAGCCATTGCACCGGCCAGTCGATCAGCGCGATCACCACCAGCCCGCCTGAAAGGGCGAAGAGCAGCCCGGTAATCGCCTGCCAGGCCATGCCCAGCTGCGGCCCGATCGCGGCGCCGCGGCCCAGGCCGAACAGCCGGTCAAGCCAGTCCTGCCCCCAGTACCAGGCAATCGAGCCGAGCAGCGCGAGCTTCACCAGGCCCTTGCCGGCTTCGATCCAGCCGGTCGCGCCGAACATCCGCTTGAGCCCGGCCATGGGATCGAGCCGGCTGGCCTTGGGCAGGGCATTGGCACCCACCCAGCGGCCATCGCCCGAAGCCAGCGAGCCGGCCAGGGTCAGGGCCAGGACCAGCCCGGCCAGCGTCAGCACCGGCGGGAGCACGGCCAGCAGGGCGGACAGCAGGATCTTGCCCGGCGTGAAATCCGCGATGCTGTGGCGGTCCCAGATGAACCCAGCACGCAGCGTTCCGGCCAGCGCATCGAACAGCCACGGCCCGGCGAACTTCAGCCAGGCTGCGCCAACCAGCACGGCGGTGGCCGTTGCCAGTTCGCGGCTGCGCAGGACGTCGCCCTGTTTGGCGGCATCCTGTTTGCGCTTGGGGGTTGGATCAAAGGTCTTCTCGCCGCTCATCGCGCCAACAGGCTCCCGACTTGCTCAAGCCCCTGGGCCGAGAGATCACCGAACTGCTCGATCAGCAGCGGCACGGCCAGGATCAGCGCGGTGAGGCCGGCCAGCACGCCCAGCGGCAGGCCCAGCGCGAACAGGTTGAGCGCCGGGGCAGAGCGGCTGATCACCCCGGTCAGCACCTGTACCAGCAGCAGAACCAGCGTAACCGGCAGGGCAATCGCCAGCGCGGCGGTGAATATCGCGGTGCCAAAGCCAGCGGCAATCTCGAACCGCTCGGCGCCCAGCCAGGTCGCGCCCGGGGGAAAAGCGCCATAGCTATCGATCACCAGAGCGATGAATTGCAGGTGTCCGCCCAGGCCCAGGAAGATGATCGTCAGCATGACGGTGAAGTATTGCCCCAGCGCGGGGGAGTGCGCGCCGCTGACCGGATCGACTGCGGTGGCCAGGCTCAGGCCCATGGCCCCGCCGATTTGCTCTGCCGCCAGGATCGGTGCAGCAAAGGTCAGTTGCAGAACAAAGCCCAGCGTCAGCCCGACCAGCACTTCGCCGGCGATCATCATCAGCCCATGGACCGAGAACAGCGCCGGCGGCACCTGCACCGGGACCCAGGCGCAAACCAGCACGGCGAGGGCCGCGCTGATCGCCACGCGCAATTGCACCGGCACGGTCGCCGCGCCAAAGAACGGTGCGGCCAGCAGAGCCGCGCCGATCCGCGTCATCACGAAGACCAGCTTCCACAGTTCGGCCTCGAGCGGGCCAAACCCGAAAGTCAGCCCGATCATCGTGCCCCACCGGCAATCGCGGCGAAGATGTCCTGCGTGAAATCGCCGACCAGCCCCAGCATCGATGCCCCGAACACCACCAGCACCAGCGCGGTGACGGCCAGCTTGGGCACGAAAGTCAGGGTCTGTTCGTTGACGGAGGTGGCGGCCTGGACGATCCCGATCACCACCCCGACAGCAAGGGCGGAAAGCAACACAGGGGCGGCGACCAAGGCCGTCACCCACAACATCCGGTCAGCTAGCGAAAGCAGGGCGGCGGTATCGTCCATCCTGCTACCCGAAGCTCGCCGCGAGGCTGCCCATCAGCAGCGCCCAGCCATCGACCAGCACGAACAGGAGCAGCTTGAAAGGCAGACTGACGATGGTGGGGCTCATCATCATCATGCCCAGGCTCATCAGCACCGATGAGACGACCAGATCGATCACCAGGAAGGGCAGGAACAGCATGAAGCCGATCTGGAAGGCCGTCTTGAGCTCGCTAGTGACAAAGGCCGGGAGCAGGATCGAGAAGGGCACATCGTCTCCTCGCGTGAACTTGGGCGCCTTGGCCATATCAGCAAACATGCCGAGGTCGGTCTTGCGGGTCTGGCGCAGCATGAAGGCGTGGAATTCGCGGCCGCCGTTGGCGATCGCCTGCTCGGCATTGATCGTACCGGCGGCATAGGGGGCAATGGCAGTCTGGTTGGTCCGCTCCAGCGTAGGGGCCATCACGAACAGGCTGAGGAACAGCGCTAGGCCGATCAGCACCTGATTGGGCGGGCTCTGCTGCAGGCCCAGCGCCTGGCGCAGGATCGACAGGACCACCAGGATCCGGGTGAAGCTGGTCATCATCAGCAGCAGGCCAGGCAGCACCGTCAGCAGCCCCATCAGCAGGAGCAACTGGAGCGAGAGCGACAGGCCAGAGCCTTGTGCCCCGCCGATGGCCCCGAAGGCACGGTCGAGCGCGCCGGGAACCGCAGCCTGGGCGGCTACCTGGGCATGGGCCGCCGACGAAAGCAGCAATAGCGGCAGCGTGAGCAGCTTCTTCATTGGCCGCCGCTCCGCGCCGGAGCCTCGGCCAGTCGGGTAAGGCCGCCGCGCGAAGCCGAGACGAGGATCTCCCGCCCGTGGAATTCAATCACCGCCAGCTTGAGGGTTGGTGAAAGCATGGTGGTTTCGATCACCCGCACCGCCTTGCCGCCATCGGGCGCCGGGGCGAACCGCGCCTGCGCCTTGGCCGCCAGCTTGAGCGAACCCCAGGCCAGCCCCGCGATGAGCGGCAGCAGCAACACCAGCTTGAACAGGTACCAGCCCATCAGGCGGCTCCTTCCGCGCCAGCCCCGGTGCTGCCGGCCATCTCGACGATGCGCAGGCCAAAGCGGTTGCCTTCGGCCACGATCTCGCCGCGGGCGATCAGCTTGCCGTTGACCATGACGTCGAGCAGTTCATCGGTCAGACGGTCGAGCATCACGACCGAATCCTCGCCCAGCGCGAGGACGTCCTTGAGCTTCATGTCGAGCTTGCCGAGTTCAACGGAGAGACGGACATCGACTTCCTTGAGCAAGTCAAAGCCACGGGCTTGCATGGTCATATTGGGCTAATCCTGTCAGGCAATCTGGGTGAGTTTCAGGGCAACGCAGTCATCCTGAAGGCCAACCGTGCCGCGCGCGATGATATTGCGCCCGGCCGACAGCGGCACAGACCGCGCCACGGCCACCGGCAGGACCGTGCCGGGCGCGAGCGTGGCAATCGTGCTGAGCGGGATGGCCATATCGACCAGCGTCGCGTGAAGCCGCAGCGGCAGCTCATCAAACGGGGGGCGGGCGGGATTGGCGTGGTGCTGCGAGGCGACTGTGCGACCCGGCGCCGCTTTGAGCCAACCGGCCAGCGCGGCTTGCGGCAGAGCAAGGCCGATCGTCCAGACCGGACGGCCCGGTTCGGTGACGGTCAGGGTCAATCCCGCGCTGGCCCCGCCGCGGAGCGGCAGCGCGGCCATGCTCGCGCTGCGCAGGCGGACGATCAGGGCCGTGGCAGGAATCGTCAGGACCTCTGCCAGGGCCTCCAAGACCATCGCTTCAAGTCGCTCGATCAGCAGTCTGGCCGATGGCGCGAAGTCGGTGGGTAGCGGGCTCGGAACATCTCCTGATCCGCCAAAGGCCCGGTCGACCAACTGTAAAACCGCGGCGCCCTCGATGCCGAGCTGAAGCGCGCCATCGGTTCCCTCGCGCACGATCAGGGCGCTGGCGGCGAGCCCGGCCAGGGCCGCCGGTTCGCTGCTTGGCGCAATTTCCGGTACCTTCCCATCCAGCATAGCGGCCAGCTTTGGCGCCAGAGCCTTTGCCAGCTCCGCGCCCAGTTCAAGCCAGCGCCGAGACAGTTCGGCCGGGTCGGGTTGGCGCGGAAAGAGCGCCTCACAATGCTGCGCAGCACGGCCAGCAGCAACAAAGCGATGAATGGATTGGCTCATCTGCTGGATCACTGCACCAGGAAGGTTTTGAAATAGACGGCATCGACCCCGCCGAAGCCTTCGTTGGCCACGAGCACCTTGTTGATCGCATCGGCCAGCCGCTTTTGCAGGCGCAGCTTGCCGTCGGGATTGTAGACTTCCTCTTCCGGCGTATCGGCGATCACCACCAGGATTTCGCTGCGGATCGCCAGCTCGTGCTTCTTGAGCCACATCAGCACCCGGCCATCACGGCGGGTCGAGCAGGCCAGGCTGACCTGGACCAGGGCGGTCGAGTTCTTGAGGTTAGACGTGAAATCTTCGGTGAAGTTGTAATAGCTGGTGCGGTATTCGCTGCCGCCCTCGCCATCGATCGGGGTGGCGGCTTCGCCTTCCTTGCCTTCGGCCTTGGGGGCATAGGGATCTTCATCGCCCTTGCGGACCAGCTTGGGTTCGTTGCTCTCTTTCTTTTCCGCCGCCGCGTGGCCGCCCACAATGCCGGATTGGACAAGGGCGAGGGTACCGCCACCTCCGGCCGCGACCAGCGTCAGGCCGGCCAGCAGCTTGATCAGCAGTCCCTTGCCCTTCTTGGGCTTCTCGGTGGCATTGGTCTTGTCGCTCATGTTCAAATCCTGTGCTTATCGGGGTTGGGTCAGGCGAAGATGCCGCTCTGGTCGTCGGGCGCGGGGGAGGCCGGGCCTTCTGAATTGGAGGCGGCGCGACGCTCTTGCGGGCGGCTCGGGGCCGCACCCGGATGACCGGATTGACCGTGCGATTGGTCGCCGGCCGACCCTTGCGCGCCATGGCCTTGCCCGTGCTGGCGTGATTGCAGGGAAGCACTGTCGCTGGCGGCGGTGACGGGGGGCACGGCCGCCTGTACGGCGCGGGCAAAATCCGGGTCGTTACTGGCCATGGTCACCGAGAGGCCTTTACTGTCCTGCGAAAAGCGCAGTTCAACCGGGCCGAAATCGCTGTGCGACAGGGCCACGGCCGCCACCTGCGGCTGCGCCGCTTCCCGGGCGGCAACCAGCCGGTCGATCAGCTGGGCGAAATCCTGCGGGCCCTGCATGACAGCGGGCGTGGTAAAAGGTGCGTCGGGTGCGGGGTTGGTCGTCGTCACCAGTGTCAGGACCTGCAGCGGTGGCGGATTGGCCCCGATACCAAGGCTGGCTTCAAGCGGAGCCTTGACCAGCGGCGCATGATCAGCCTCGCCCGGTGACAGCAGCGGCGAAGTGACCGTCAGAACCGCTGCGGGCCCGCGCAGCGATGGATCACGCAGCGGCGCGGCCGGGGTGACGGTCGCCGCAGCGGCCGGGGCGATTGAGGTCAGCGTCACCGACCGCGGCTTCGGTCCGAGCATCTGGGCCGGGGGCGGCACGGGGATCGAAAGGGTTGGCGGCGCGGCGGCCAGCACCGGCTGGTCCGGCCGGGGCGCGGCGAGGGTCAGCGGCGGATAGGGGCGCAAGGGCGCGGCTGGCAAAGGCGGTGTTGCCTTGAGCGGCGGCGTGTTGACCTGCGTCGGCAAGGGGGCAGCCGGATCAGGCTGGACCATGGGCAGGGGCAACATGGCCAGCATTATCGCGGCATCGGGCCCGGCAATTTGCGGACTTGCCGGTTCCGGCAATTCCTTGCCGCAATCCGGCAACTGACCGGTCGGGACCGGGTCCGGCGCGGTTTCGCCCAGCAGTTCCTGGAGGCAGGTCAACGGCTTGATGCTGAGTTCGGCTGTTCCCGCCAGAATGGCTGCGAATTGGCTGTTCTCCGGGCTCGGCAGGACGGGTGTGAGCCCCGGTTCGACCGGCAGCTGAAGGGTTGGCAGGGGCGGCAGGGCAGCACTGGGCAGCATGATCGAGCGTCCTTTCGCGGGGTCGGAAGTCTAATCTTCAAGAGCCGTGCCAATTGCCTTGCGGGCGCTCAGTGCCGGGGCCTTGGCGCGCTGGGCCTGGGCCTGCAGCTCGGTGCGGAAGCGGTCTTCAGCGGCAGCGCGGCTGCGTTCGGCGCGGGCTAGATCCTGCTGGCGCTGGTCGGCCAGATCGCGCGCGGCCACCGCGTCGCGGACAGTGGCCGTGCCGATGGCTGCAATCCCGGCGACAAAGCCGCCCAGCCGCGCCAGCTCCGCCCCGGTCTGGCAATCGCGTCGGGCGCGGTAATCTGCTGCGATCCGGGCCGTGCGTTCGGCCAGCGCGTTGAGCTGGGTGAGGTGACCTTCTGCTTCGGCGGCGGCGCGCAGGGCGTCTTGCTTGGCGAGCGCCCGGATCCGCTCAAGCCGGTGGAGCCGCTTCAGGCGGGCGGCTTCAGGCGGCATCGCTCAGCAATCGGGCAAGCGCATCGATGCTTGGCGCCAGTGGCACCGAGCTGCGGGCCGGCTGGGCCAGGAAGCTGACCAGCTGTTCGTGCATGGCGATCGCGCGATCCAGCTGGGGATCGGCGCCGGGACGATAGGCCCCCATCAGCACCAGATCGCGGTTCGCTTCATAGGCGGCAACCAGCGCCCGAAATTCGCGCGCCAGGGCCAGGTGGTCCGGCGCGGTTATGTCGGCCATGACGCGGCTTAGCGAGGCGGCGATATCGATCGCCGGGTATTGCCCCCGCTGGGCCAGATCGCGGCTCAGCACGATGTGACCGTCCAGGATCGCGCGGGCGGTGTCGACCACCGGATCATCCTGCGCATCGCCATCGGCCAGCACGGTGTAAAGCCCGGTTACCGAGCCGCCCGAGGCAGCGGAATTGCCAGCCCGTTCGACCAGCTTGGTGATCGTGGCGAGGGCTGAGGGCGGATAGCCGCGCGCCGCGCCCGGTTCGCCCAGCAGCAGGGCGATTTCGCGCCCGGCGTGGGCCACGCGGGTCAGGCTGTCCATGATCAGCAGCACCTGCCGCCCCTGGGCACGGAAGTGCTCGGCCAGACTGGTGGCCAGCATGGCCCCGCGCAGCCGCAGGTTCGGCGCGTGATCGGCCGGGACGGCGACCAAGGCGGTGCGCTCGCGCTTGGTGCCGTGCATGTGGCGTTCGACAAAGTCGGACACTTCCCGCGCGCGCTCGCCGATCAGGCCAACGATTACGATCTCGGCCTCCGCGCCGGTGGCGATCATGTCGAGCAGGACCGATTTGCCAACGCCGGACCCGGCCATGATCCCGATCCGCTGGCCGATCCCGAAGGTGGTCAAAGCATTGAGCGCGCGGACGCCGGTATCGAAGGCGATCCTGACGGGGCTACGATCGAGCGCCCCGGCGCGTTTCCCGCCGGCTGGCCAGAGCGCGCGGGTGTGCAAGGGCGGGCCGCCGTCGATTGGCTGGCCCGATCCGTCGACAGCGCGACCCAGATAGGCTTCGCCCACCGGGAGCATACCCGGCTGGCCGCGGGTGCGGACCCGCGCTCCGGGGCGCAGCATCACGGTATCACCCAGCAGCATCAGCAAGGAGCGGCCGTTGCGAAAGCCGATAACTTCGGCGGCGAGCGGAGCCACGCCATGCGAAACTTCGCATAGCGCGCCAACCGGGGCATTGAGCCCGCTCACTTCCAGCAAGCCGCCATCACAGGCGCTGACCAGTCCGTAACGCGTGGGGCCAAGGTCGATCCTTGCCTCGGCCAGATCCCCAAGCAGGTGGCGCGAGAGGTTCAGCATTGGCCAAGGGCTTCGGCAATGGCGCGGCGCCATTGTGCCGGGCCGTCCTCCACCCCCCCGGCGTGGCCATCCAGGCGCAGGTTGCCGCGTTCAAGGGCTGGGTCTGGCTCGACGGCAAGATCGCTGGGGAGCCGCTTGGCAACCAGCCTGAGATCATCGGGGTGGAGGCGAAGTACGGCATTGTCATCGGCCCGGGCCAGCATCGCCGCGGCGCGTGCGGCCCGTTCTGCCAATAGCGCGGGTTCGATGGCCAGCGGGGCCAGCGCGGCATTGCAGAGCGCGGCAACCGTTTCGATCAGGCGCTGATGCAGCGCTTCCTGCTGTGCGGCATCAAGCCGGGCCAGGGTCAGTTCGATCTGGCGCCGGGCTTCCTCTTCCTCGGTCCGCAAGGCGGCCGCTTCGGCCTGGGCCTCGGCAAGCCCGGCGGCATGGCCTTCGGCCCAGGCATCGGCAGCCGGATCGGCAGGGTCTGCAGCCGGCGGTTCCGGAACAAGCGAGAAGCGCGGATCACAGGAAAAGCCCGAGCCCGTCCCCAGTTCGGCCCAGGGCAGGCTAGACATATTCGTCTTCTCCGCTGGAGCCGAAAGCAATCACGCCATCGGCGGCGAGGCGCCGGGCGACCGCGACCATGTTGCGCTGCGCTTCTTGGACATCGGACAGCTTGAGCCGGCCGCGCGCGGCAATCTCATCGCGGACACCATCAGCGGCACGGCTCGACATGGCACGGAAGAAGGGCTCCCGTTCCTCTTCGGAAATGCCCTTGAGGGCATCAATCAGCACCTCGCTCTCGATCTCGCGCAGCAGCGAGCCCATCGCCATGGGCTCAAGCACGAACAGGTGTTCAAACTTGAACATCTCGTTCTCGATCGCCCGGGCCAGTACCTTGTCGATCCGGTTGAGCTCCGGCATGATCCGCTTTTCCGCGGCTTTGCCGGCATTGTTAATGATTTCCGCCGCCTCGCGCGGGCCGCCCATGGTCAGGGCGGCAGGGCCATAACTGGCCGTGATCCGCTGATTGAGCAGGGCATCGAGCAGGGCGATGGCTTCGCCGGCAACCGGACCCATTGTCGCAACCCGGTGCAAGACTTGCGGCTGGAGCGCCGGGGGCAATGCCCCCAGCACTTCTGCCGCGATCTCTGGCTCGAGCTGGAGCAGCAGGACGGCGATGGCCTGGGGGTGTTCATGCTCAACCAGCGGGATCAGGGCATCGGCATTGAGCCAGCGGGCCAATTCGACAGCCGGGGCAGCCATGGCATCGGGCTGGATCCGGCGCATCAGGTTCTGCGCCTTGATCGGCCCGATCGCCTCGTTGAGCAGGCTTTGCACCCGCGCTGGGCGGCCATCGCTGCCAATTCCGGGGCGGTCGGCATGGGTGACAAAGCCCGAAATCGAATCCCGGATCAGGTCCGGCCCGATCTCGCCAAGCGCGCACATCTTCTCGCCCAGTGTTTTCAGCTCCTGCGGGGCTAGCTGGGCAAGGATTGCCGCTGCCTTGCCTTCATCAAGCAGCATGACCATGACAGCTGCGCGTTCGGCATCGCTGAGCGAGACGGCGTTCATGATTGCGCCTCGGCAGGCTTGAGCATCCGCCGCAGGGCGACGATGGCTTCTTCGGGCTTTTCCTCGACCAGTCGCTGGGCCAGCTCAACCTGTTTGCCGAGCAGGGCCTGATCATCACCGGGCTCCTGATCGGCCGCGTGCAGGGGCACTGGCTGCCCAGCGTGTTCGCTGTACGCATCACCCGCCGCTTCACCATCCGCCGTCCCGGCGCGGCTCGTGAACTGGCGCAGCAAGGGCCGCACGACGAGCAAAAGGACGAGCAGCACCGCCAGCAGCCCGATGACGCTGCGCAAGGCCAGCGCGAACCACGGCGCCTCATAAAAGGCCGGGACCGTCTCGGTTGCCGGTTCAAACGGCCGGGCCAGCACCGCCACCTGATCGCCGCGCTGGGGATCGGCCCCCACTGCCGCGCTGACCAGCGCCTTGATCGCATCAATATCGGTCGGCCGGCCCTGCTTCTTCATCGCGGCCTGGCTGATCGCCACGGCCACCGACAGCCGTTTGACCTTGCCCGGCGAGGCATTGCTGACAGCCACTTCGCGGCCCAGTTCATAGGTCCGGGTCGCGCTGGTTTCGCTGCTGGGCGTTGTGCCGGTAGCGGCCCCGGGTGTCCCGCCTTGCGGCGCGCCAGGCTGGATCGCCGTGGCCGGCGGCGGCGTGTTGGCCAGAACGCCCGGGACACCGCCAGGGCTGGGTGAGCCGCCTTGCGACTGGGCCTGGCTTTCGGTGCGGACTGCACCCTGCTTGTCATAGCTTTCGCGGGCCGAGGTGACCTCGTCCATGTCGAGCTCGATCTGGATCTCGCTGGAAAACTGCCCGGGCCCAAGGATCGGGGTGAGCAGCTGGTCGATCTGGCCGCGCAGCTTGGTTTCCAGCCGGGTCTGCAGTTCGATCCGGTCATTGTCCTTGCCGGTGCGGGGATCGGAGAGGAGCCGCCCGGTCTGGTCGACCACGCGGACCGCATCGGGGCTCATGCCGGGAGCGGAAGCCGCAACCAGGTTGACGATCGCCGCCACCTGGCTGTCACCCAGCTGTCGGCCGCGTGCCATCCGCACCATGACCGAGGCGCTCGGCGGGGCATCGTCGCGCACGAAGACCGACTTGTTGCCTTCGGCCAGGTGAACGCGGACGCTCTCCACGCCGTCGATCTCCTTGATCGTCAGCATCAGTTCGTGTTCGCGCGCGGCGCGCAGGCGTTCACCTTCCAGCGTGCGGCTGGCACCCATGGGCAGGCTGTCGAGCGAGGCTACGGTATCCGGCACGGCCAGTGCGCCGTCTGCCGCTACCACCATCCGTGCCCGATAGAGCTGGTCCTCGGCCACGCTGAGGGCGCCGGTGGCGTTGTCGATGTTGTAGGCAATCCCTGCGCCATCTAGCGCGGAGACCACACTCGCCCGTTCTGCATCGCCCAACTGGGCATAGAGCTGGCGTTGGGGCGGGGCCGAAATCACCGCCCAGGCCAGAGCCGCCGCGCCCAGCGCGCCTGCGCCGATGAACCACGGCACAGCGCGCTTTAGAGCGGTCTGGTTGGCCATCGCGCGCAAGCGGTTAAGCCCGGCGGGGAGGGGAGACGGGGCAGCGGGGACAAGATCAGCCATCTATCAGACCCCCATCCGCATGATGTCCTGGTAAGCCGTCAGCAGGCGATTGCGCACCTGCAAGGTCGCTTCGAAGGCGACCCCGGCTTCCTGGCGGGCGAGCATCACCTTGGCGATGTCGGTCACTTCACCCTTTTCATAGGCCTCGCTCAGCGCGGCGGACTGGTTTTGCGTATCGCTGACCTGCTGCAGCGCGCCCTGCAGCGCCGTACCAAAGCCACTGGCTGGTCCGGCCGGGGCCTCGGGCTGGGCAGCGGCCGGTTGCTGCAACTGCTGGAGCAGCTGCGACCGGTCGACGATCTGCTGGCGCAGCGCCAGGATTTGCTGGATGCTACCGGCATTGCCGACGCCGCTGATGCTGCTCATCGCCGGGCTCCGGCCAGGGCTAGCCCGGCATCACGGAACGCAGCCAGCCGGTAGCGCAGCGTGCGTTCTGAAATGCCCAGTTCGCGCGCCGCTGCAACGCGATTGCCGCCCACGGCTGCGAGCACGTCCATGATCGCCTCGGCCTCGGACTGCTGGACCACCGATGATAGCCTGCGGGGCTGATCCTGAACCCGGGCCGGGGCCGAGGCGAGTCGCGCGGGCTGATCAAACAGGATCTGGGCCGGGCCGATTTCCGACGCTCCGTCTGCCAGCAACAAGGCGCGCCGGATCACGTTTTCCAGTTCGCGGACATTGCCGGGCCAGGCGTGCAGCTTGAGCTTGGTCAGCGCCGCTTCGCCCAGCCAAGGCAGGCTGCGCGCCGCCGGGCTGTGGCGCAGGATCATGGCAAAGGCCAGCGGCGCGATGTCTTCGGTGCGTTCCCGCAGCGGACGGAGCGAGAGGGGGAAGACGTTGAGGCGGTAAAACAGGTCTTCGCGAAACCGTCCGGCGGCAACTTCGGCCGGCAGGTCGCGATTGGCGGCGGCGATGATGCGCACGTCCACCTTGATGGGCCGGGTCGCACCGATCGGCACCACTTCACCCTCTTGCAGGGCGCGCAGCAGCTTGGCCTGGAGGGCCAGCGGCATCTCGGCAATTTCGTCAAGCAGCAGGGTGCCACCGTCAGCCGCGCGGAAGAAGCCTTCGCTGGCCTGGGTGGCCCCGGTGAAAGCACCCTTCTGGTGACCGAACAGCAAGGCTTCCAGCATCGCCTCGGGCATGGCGGCGCAGTTGACCGCGATGAACGGTGCATCGCGGCGCGGGCTGCGATCATGGATGAAGCGGCTGAGCACTTCCTTGCCGGTGCCTGTTGGTCCCGCGATCAGCACGGGAATTTCGCTGGCGGCAAGCCGCTCGGCCAGAGCCAGGACTGACAGGCTTTCAGGGTCAGCGGCAATCGGTGCACCTGGCGCAGCCAGCGCTGCCAGTGCCGCAGCCAGGGTGCTTTCACCCGAGGGATCGCGATAGGTCAGATGAAAGCGGCCGCGCCCATCGAGCCTGCGCAGCGCTGGATCTGCGGCGCGTTCAAGCGTGAGCGCAGGAGCTGGCCCGAGCGGAGCCGGATCCTGTGCAGTTCGCAGAATGCGGGTGCCGCCCGCTCTGTCTGATCCCAGCAGGGCATCGAGCCGCTGGGCCAGGGCGACATGTTGTCGCCGCGCCGTGTCACTAATGGCCAAGGCCGTCATGTTCGGTAACCCCCGAGTTAACCGTTTCCTTCGCGGCCACAGATGCGCGATTCTCCTGTAAGGCTCTGAAAATAATAGCTTAGGGGCGGATACCTATTTCGGCAGGACTTTGCCGGGGCGCGCTTAAAATCTGCCGCCTCTGGTCGCTCTAGGGGGTGGCAGCCGCACCGGATGGTCCGCAGCGGTTTGCGAGACGATCACGGGAGTACCGACAATGAGTGTCATCAATACCAATATCGGCGCGATCAAGGCCGCCAACGCTTCGAACGCGGCCAACAAGATGCTGGGCAGCGCGATGGAACGCCTGTCGACCGGCAAGCGCATCAACGGCGCCAAGGACGACGCCGCCGGCCTTGCCATTGCCAGCTCGATGACCGCCCAGATCCGCGGCATGAGCCAGGGCATCCGCAACGCCAACGACGGCATCAGCCTGGCCCAGACCGCTGACGGGGCGCTGAGCGAAGTCACCAATATGCTGCAGCGCGTTCGCGAACTGTCGGTCCAGTCAGCTTCGGGCACCTATCAGGATGCCACCGACCGCACCTATATGCAGAACGAAGTCGATCAGCTGACCGCCCAGATTGACCAGGTCATCACCAACACCAAGTTCAACGGTGTTACCCTGTTTGATGGCAGCACGGCTGCGATCACAGTCCAGACCGGTGCGAACGCTTCGGACACGGTTGATCTGAACATGACCGACCTGACCTCGCTGGCTGCCAGCGGCGGTGCTGCCGGCTCGTACGACGTTTCGTCGGCCACCGCAGCCAATGGCGTGCTGACCACGCTCGATTCCGAACTCGATTCGATCTCGAGCGCCCGAGCTGGTCTGGGTGCCGGTCAGAACCGCCTGGAATCGGTGGTCAACAACCTGACCAGCAACGTTACCAACCTGTCAGACGCCCGCTCGCGGATCGAAGACGCCGATTACTCGGCCGAAACGACCGCGATGGCCAAGGCCCAGATCCTTTCGCAGGCTTCGACCGCGATGATCGCCCAGGCCAACCAGAGCCAGCAGAACGTCCTTTCGCTGCTGCGTTAAGGCTGAAGGTTCACAGGGGCAGGGGTCGCGCCACCCGGCGCGGCCCCTTTCGCTTGCCCCGCGCAAAACGGGCGGTTAAGGGCCGCCTCATCATGCTTAGCACCCTGACACCCCAGCCCGCCGATGCGCTGCTCGCGCTGATCAAGCTCTATGCCGCGGACCCGCGTGCCGACAAGATTGACCTCGGCGTGGGCGTCTATCGCACCGATACGGGGGCAACACCGGTCTTCGCAGCGATCAAGGCGGCGGAAAAGAAGCTGGTCGAAGCGCAGGATTCGAAGAGCTACCTCGGCCCGGAAGGCGATATGGGCTTCGTCCATGCCATGATGCCCTATGTCTTCGGCCAGCAGGATCCCACCATGGGCGGCCGGATTGACGGGATGCAGACCCCGGGCGGCACCGGCGGCGTCCGCCTTGCTGTGGCCCTGGCCAAGCGTGCAGGTGCGCCGAAGATCTGGATGGGCACGCCCAGCTGGCCCAACCACGCCCAGATCTTTACCGACATCGGGCTGGAACTGAAGACCTTCAACCATGCCACCAAGCAGGGCGTGGTTGATATGGACGGTCTGCGCGCCGCGATCGCTGCTGCCGATGCCGGCGATGCGATCCTGCTGCATGGCTGCTGCCACAATCCCAGCGGCATTGATTACAGCGAAGCCCAGTGGGACGAGATTGCCAAGCTGGTGGCTGAAGCCAAGCTGCTGCCGGTGCTCGATCTGGCCTATCAGGGCCTGGGGCAGGGCTTGGAAGCCGATGCCTATGGCCTGCGCCGTGTGCTCGTCGCCGTGCCGGAAGCCCTGATCGCCTATTCGTGCGACAAGAACTTCGGGATGTATCGCGACCGCGTTGGTGCGGTCTATGCGATGGTCTCCGATCCGGCGCACATGAATGCGGTGCTCTCGCATGGCTATGCCCTGGCTCGTGCAGCCTGGTCGATGCCGCCAGACCACGGCGCTGCTGCTGTCCGTCTGATCCTGGAAGATCCCGCGCTGGTGAAGCTGTGGCTTGATGAACTGGACACCATGCGCACCCGGATGCGTCAGGTCCGCGCGCGGCTGGCCGAGGCCGGCATGGCCGGCAGTGTCGACCTGACCCCGCTGGGTTCGCAGAACGGCCTGTTCTCGATGCTGCCGCTGTCAGGCGAGCAAATCCTCAAGCTGCGCGAAGACCATGCAATCTATATGGCGGGTTCGGGCCGGATCAACGTGGCCGGCCTGACCATGGGCAATATCGACAAGTTCATCGCTGCCGTCGCCGCGGTTTCGGCCTGAGATGGACCGGCAGCCGGTCCTAGAAGGGGAGCGGCTGCTGCTAAGGCCGCTCGTGGCGGACGACTGGGACGCGCTGTTCGCCGTTGCCAGCGATCCGCAGGTCTGGGCGATCCACCCGCAGCATGATCGTTGGCAGGAACCGGTATTCCGCCGCTTCTTTGCCGATGCGCTGGCGCGCGGCGGGGCCTTGGCCGTGATCGACAAGGCCAGCGGCACTATGATTGGATCATCGCAATACAAGCCTGAGGCGGACGGCACGGTCGAGATCGGCTGGACCTTCCTTGCCCCCAGCCATTGGGGCGGTAGCTTTAACCGCGAAATGAAGCGGCTGATGCTGGCCCATGCGCTGCAATTCGTGGAGCGGGTTGAGTTCCGCGTGGGTGAATGCAACCTGCGTTCGCAGCGGGCGATGGCCAAGATTGGCGGACGCCTGACCGAGCGGTTCGACATGGTCGACACGCCAAGCGGCCCGATGCGCCACGTCATCTTCGAAATCACCCGCGAAAGCTTCGCGAGCGGGCCGCTTAACCCCTGAGCGATTGCATCCGCTGGAGGTAGCGCGCCAGCACGTCGATCTCCAGGTTGACCGCATCACCGGCTTGCAGGCCGCCCAGTGTGGTCACTTCCCAGGTGTGCGGGATGATGTTGAGCATGAAGCGGCAGGTGCCGTCGGCATCGTCTTCCACGGCATTGACCGTCAGCGAGACGCCATCGACCGTGATCGAACCCTTTGGCGCGACGTAAGGTGCGAGTTCCTTGGGTGTGGTGATCCAGAACTGGATCGAACCACCGACATCCGCCCGTGAGGCGACGCGGCCGACGGCATCGACATGGCCGGTGACGATATGGCCGCCCAGCTCGTCACCCAGCTTGAGTGCTTGTTCCAGATTGAGCTGGCGCCCGGCGGTCCACTGGTCCTGCGCGGTGCGGCTGACCGTTTCGCCCGAAACGTCGACCGCGAACCAGGCATCGCCGGCCACCCCGCCGCGCTCCACCACGGTCAGGCAGACGCCCGAGCAGGCGATCGAAGCGCCAATCGCGATTCCGGCCGGATCGTAAGGACAGGCGATGACAATCCGCAGGTCACCCTGCTGGCGAACTTCGCGGATCGTGCCGACGGCGGTGATAATTCCGGTAAACATCACTTGCGCTCGTAGACATCGAGACGGTCGTTGCCAAGCGGGCGGCTGTCGGCAAGGGCCCAGTCGGGCGAACGGGCCAGTTCCTGTGCGCCCAGCTCGGGCAGGCTGGCTCCGCTTCCGCCCACAACTTGCGGGGCGCGATAGAGCATCATCCGGTCGATCAGTCCGGCGGCGAGGAACGCCCTAGCGGTCTGGGCACCGCCTTCCACCATCAGGTATTGCGCCGGGGCGAGCAGGGCGATGTCCTGCGGCGATGGCAAGCTGCGCCATCCCTCGGGTGCGGTCCCGCTTGTCAGCAACCAGCGTTCCGGGCTCCGCTCGGCCAGACCCGGCAGGCGCACGTCGAGGCGGGGATTGTCAGCTTCGAGCGTACCGCGCCCGACCAGGATCGCGTCCATTTTCGCGCGCCAGGCGTGGGTATGGGCGCGGGCAATTTCGCCCGTCAGCCACTGGCCTTGCGGTGGCGCCAGACGGCAATCGGCGGAGAGGGCCAGCTTGAGCGTGATTTCTGGCCGACCGTGGGAACAGCGCGTCAAGAAGCCTGACAGGCTCGCTCGGCAGGCCGAATGATCCATCAGGTCAACCTGCACGCCTGCCGCCTTGATCCGCGCGATCCCGGCTCCTGCCGTGCGCGGATCGGGATCGGGGCAGCCCACCACAACGCGGGCCAGCCCGGCGCTTGCCACCAGATCGGCGCAGGCGGGGCCGCGTTCGCTGCGATGGGCGCAGGGCTCAAGCGTGACGTAAAGTGTGGCGCCGCGCGCTGCATTGCCAGCGATGGCAAGGGCCATGGCTTCGGCATGGGGGCGGCCACCTGCCTGGGTCCAGCCCCGGGCCATAACGCGGTCACCCTTGATCAGGATTGCCCCGACCGAGGGGTTCGGTCGGCTTAACGGCCGGCCACGGGCTGCCAAGGCGGCAGCGGCAGCCAGCCAGCGATGATCGAGATCAGCGCTCAACCGGCGGCTTCGCGGGTTCGACCATGGCTTCGGCCTTGGCGCGGGCGGCGGCTTCGGCCTTGGCACGATCTGCTTCGGCCTTGGCGGCGATCTTGTCGACATCCATGCCGGAAACGCGGCCCAGCGTCTTCCACATGTCCTGGCCGACCTTTTCCTGTTCGGCGATCAGGCGGGCCTCTTCATCCTTGCGGCGCTGGTTTTCCTTGATGAAGGCCTGGGTCTCGGCCTCGGTCCGGTCTGCGCGCCATGACGAAATATAGATGATCGTTGGCCGGGCGCGCGGGCCTTTCCAGCTTTCCTGCGTCATGATCGAAAAGATTCCGGTCGTGACCATCGCCGCCAGCACGGCAAAGCGCCAGCGGTTGCCGCCGGCCTCGCGGAACACGGCGCGGAAATCGGCGATCGCTCCGGCCGGATTGACGTTGCGCAGGAAGTTCATGGCCCGAAGATAGGGCTTCATGACTGGAAGCGCCAGCCGTCAGTTGTAATCGACCGTGATGGGGACCTGCCCGCGATAGTTTCCGCCCATGCTGTGATGCATCACCAGCCGCGCGCCAAAGCTGAAAGTCAGCTCGCCATTGGCATCCAGCGCCGGATGCTCGGGTAAGTCGGTTGAAAAGTCCGTCAGTTCGGCATTTCCGCCATCGGGGGCCTCCATCGGCACCGATTGCGGCAGTTCGATCCGCACTTCGCGCAGCGGCTCGCCGGTCACCTTGCCGCGCCCGGTGATGGCCATGCCGCCCAGATTGGCGATTGCCCCTTCGGTCCGCTTGGACCCACTGGCCGCATCGATTTCGGCGCTGCCGCCGTCGCGTCCGGTCAGGGCAAGACGGGCGAAATTCAGGTCAGCAAAGACTTCCAGCGTCAGCGGGCGCTCGCCCGGCTTGCTGCTGCCACTGTAGCACAGCCGGCATTCGCTTTGCGCCGCTGCCGGGGTTGCCAGGGCGAGGATCAGAAAGGCGAAAAACGGGCGCACCATGCCGCGGCTTCTCCGCCAAACATGGTTAAGGGCGCGTTACCGGTCAGCCGAAGTGGGCATAGAGTGATCGACCTTCGCGCTTCAGCCAGCGGTTCGCGGCTTCGATATCACCTTCGAACAGCTGGCCTAGGTGGGCGTGGAAGGCGGGCGAGTGATCGAAGTGGGTAAGGTGCGCCACTTCATGCGCCACGACTGAACGGCGAATGGCATCGGGCGCCAGGATCAGCCGCCAGTTGATCCGGATCGTGCCGTCAGTCGCGCATGAGCCCCAGCGGCGTTGCGCCCGGCTGAGCGCCAGCGGCGGCGCGCGGCGGCCATCGCGCAGGCAGTAATAGGCCAGGTCTTCGCTCAGCAACCGCAGCGCCTCGCCCTCCAGCCAGCGCTGCAGGCGGCGCTGGAGGCTATCGGCGGGACCGCCCACGTGGATTGCGTCCTCTCCCAGCCGAACCTTGCGCGGTGCGGCTTCAGCATGGTGCAGCGCCAGCGGCCGGCCGCGATAGGGCAGGGCAATGCCGTCTTGCAGCATCGGTGCCTGGGGCACCTTGGCCAGCTGGACGGCTAGCCAATCAGCCTTGGAGCGGGCGAATTCGAGCGCCTCTGCACTGCGGCCCCAGCGCGGCAAGGTGATCCGCACTTCGCTCCCATCGGGGGCAAGCCGCATGGTCATGCGCCGCGCCCCGGCATTGCGGCGGACGGTGAGTGGCAGCAGACGTCCATCAACCTCGACCTGCGGGACTTCGTCAGGGCGGCGGCGCAGCCAGTCAATCATCGGCCAGTTCCATGCCCGGCGGCAGGATGATGTGCTGCTCCAACGGTCCGGCAAATTCCTCGCCGATCACCTTGCCGCGTACCGAAAAACCGGCAGCATGGACCGCTTCGGGATCGCCGCTGATCAGGTAGTGCCAATCGGGCAGCGGTTCACCATCGGCGCGCAGCCGATAGGCGCAGGTTTCGGGCAGCCACGAAAGGGTCAGTGCCAGCTTGGGGGTCAGTTTGACGCAATCCGGCACCTGGCGCTTGCGGCCCGGATAATCGCGGCAGCGCGCGGTCTGCAGGTCCAGCAACTTGCAGCCGACGTTGGTCATGTAGATCGCGCCGGTATCCTCGTCCTCAGCCTTGTGGACGCAGCACTGGCCGCAGCCATCGCACAGCGCCTCCCATTCGGCGCGGTCCAGCGTCTCGATCGGGCGTTCCCAGAACCGGTTCCGCAGCCCGCTCATCGCACGGTTGCGGCAAGATCCGAGGCCACGGCATCGGGCCCTTTATCGACCGGTAGGATCACCAGCGGCTTGCCATCGGGATCCATCAGATAGGCAAAGCGGCTGTGGTCCATCAGGTAATTGCCACCGCCCAGATCCTTGCCGCGCGCGGCGTAGACGCGGAAGGCCTTGGCTGCCGTATCGATTTCGGCCTGGGTGCCGGTCAGGCCCAGCAGTCGGGGGTGGAAGCTGTCCGTGAATTCTCCCACCACCTTTGCCGTGTCGCGCGCCGGGTCAATCGTGACAAACAGCGGCTGGACCTTGGCGGCCAGGCTGGCGTGCTCCTTCTCGAACTTCTGGAATCCGCGCATCATCACGGCCACGTCGGTCGGGCAGGCATCCGGGCAGAAGGCATAGCCGAAATAGATCATCCGGTATTTGCCCTTGAAATCGTCCCAGGCATAGCGCTTGCCGTCCTCACCGGTCAGGGTGAAGGGGCCGCCAAAGGGCGCGCCCTTGATGTCGGTGCCGATCACGGGCGCGGGCGGAGCCGCGGCTTGCTGGCAGGCGGCGAGGGCAAGGGCGGCGGATAGTACAAAGACGATGGGCTTGATCATGGCGCGCCGGTTCATGCTCTGCTAAAGCGCGCCGCGCAAGACGGCGCTTGGGTCGATTCCCGGTGCAACAGGAGGATTTCGGGTGCGCAGGTTGATTTTGTCGCTGGCTGGCATGGCCGCTCTTTCCGCCGCTGTCCCCGTGCAGGCGCAATTTTCCGAAAGCTACAAGTTCCTTGAAGCCGTCCGCAAGAAGGAGGGCGAAAAGGTCACCCAGGCGCTGGCCGATCCGGCCCAGACCGTGATCAACACCCGCGACGTCACCTCGGGCGAGTCTGCTTTGCACATTGTCACCAATCGCCGCGATCTGACTTGGATGCAGTTCCTGATCGCCAAGGGCGCCAATGTGAACGCCCGCGACGCCAAGGGCATGACACCGCTGGTTTCAGCCGTGAACGCCAATTTCGTTGAAGGGGTGGAACTGCTGCTGACCAAGGGTGCCCGCCTTAACGACAGCAACAACGCGGGCGAAACGCCGTTGATCACCGCCGTGCATAATCGCAACATTGCGGTGATGCGGCTGTTGCTGAAGGCCGGGGCCGATCCTGACCGGGCTGATAATTCGGGCCGGTCGGCCAAGGACTATGCCAAATTGGGCGGCGGCAGCCTGTTGGCCGAGATTGAGAACAACGCCAAGGCCAAGGGTGATGACAAGGCCAAGTCCTATGGCCCGAAGTTCTGAAACCATGACTGTCGAAGCCACCTCGCTTGACGCGCTGCGGCGCCAATTGGCGCCGGCGCTTGCCGATGCCGCTGTCTTCGATGGCTGGAGCGATGAAGCCGTGGCCGCTGCGGCCGACCAGCATGGTGTCGATCCAGCGGTTGCAGCTTTCGCCTTTTCTGGTGGGCCAATGGCTATGATCGCGGCGTGGATCGCAGCTTGCGATGCGGCGATGGCGGCGGAATGGCCGGCCGAGCGTTTGGCGCAGCTCAAGATCCGTGAACGGATCCGCACGCTGGTCCAGTTCCGGCTGGACTATGTCACCCCGCAGCAGGAAGCCCTGGTACGCGCGCTAGCGCTGATGGCCATGCCGCAGAACGTCGCGCAGGCTGCAAAGCTGGGTTGGCACAGCGCTGACCTGATGTGGCGGCTGGCTGGCGATACGGCCACCGATTACAACCACTATACCAAGCGCACGATCCTGTCGGGCATCTATGCCGCCACCCTGGCCGTGCTGGCGCATGATCGCAGCGAAGGGCAGGCCGATACCAAGGCCTTCCTGGAACGGCGGATCGATGGCGTGATGCAGTTCGAAAAGGCCAAGGCCCGGCTGTTGGGGCGCGAGTTCACCGGGTTCAGTCCGGCCCGGTTTCTGGGGCGCTTGCGCTATCCCGCGCGCTAAATTTGATCCAGATCAACTATTGCGAATGACTTGCAATTGCGCGCTGCTTCTGGCAGCGCCTTTGTCATGACACTCGATTCCCTGCCCATTGGCCAAGTGGCCCGCATTGCTGCGGTCGACTGGGCTGTGCTGGCGGAGGAAGAGGGACAGCGCCTGCGTGCGCTGGGGCTGGACGCCGGGGCCAAGGTGGCCGTGGCGCACCGCGGTGTTTTTGGCGGAGCCGATCCCCTGGCGATCACAGTCGGCCGAATGACTGTGGCGTTGCGCCGCGCCCATGCCCGGGCGATGCAGGTCGACCCGGCCTGACATGGCAAACTTTCGCACCGCAGCGCTGGTTGGCAATCCGAACGCGGGCAAGAGCGCGCTGTTCAATGCGCTGACCGGCGCGCGCCAGAAGATCGCCAATTATCCGGGCGTCACCGTAGAACGGAAGGCGGGGCGGCTGATCCTGCCCAATGGCGAACCGGTAGAGCTGACTGACCTGCCGGGTTCCTATGGCCTTGATGCCACCAGCCCGGATGAGGAAGTGACCCGCAAGGTCGTGCTGGGCGAACTGCCCGGCGAACCGGCGCCGCAGGTGCTCGTCGTGGTGCTCGATGCCTCGAACCTCGAACAGCATCTGGTCTTTGCGCAGGAAGTGATCGCGCTGGGCCGCCCGACCGTGGTGGCGCTCAACATGATTGACCTGGCCGAGCGCGACGGGCTGGTGCTCGATCCGGCGGCGCTGGAATCGGCGCTGGGTGTGCCGGTGATCCCGACTGTTGCGGTGCGCCGTCGCGGCTTGCCCGAACTGGCCGCAGCGATCGCCGTTGCGGAAGAACGCAAGGCCGAGCCAGCCCATCCGCACACCACGCTGACCGAACGCAGGGTCTCCGCCCATGCGATTGCCGAGGCAGCGATCTTGTCGGAGACTGCGCAGCACCGGCTGCACGCGCGCCTCGATCAGGTCCTGTTGCACCCCTGGATCGGGCCGCTGGTGCTATTTGGCCTGCTGTTCGTGGTGTTCCAGGCGGTGTTTACCGGGGCAACGCCGTTTGCCGATGCGCTTGAAGGCGGGATTGGCCTGATCGCGGACCGTGTTCGGGCCGAACTGCCGCAGGGCATGGTGCGCGATTTCCTGACCGAAGGGGTGCTCTCGGGCGTCGGTTCGGTCGTGGTGTTCCTGCCGCAGATTGTGATCCTGTTCTTCTTCATCCTGGCGATGGAAGCATCGGGATACATGGCCCGCGCGGCCTTTCTGATGGACCGGCTGATGGCCCGCGTCGGCCTGTCTGGCCGCAGCTTCATTCCGCTGCTCTCCAGCTTTGCCTGCGCGATTCCCGGGATCATGGCGACGCGCAGCATTGCCGATCCCAAGGACCGGCTGACCACAATCCTGATTGCCCCATTGATGACATGCTCGGCGCGTCTGCCGGTCTATGCCGTGATCATCGCCGCTTTCATTCCCAACCGCGCGGTCCTGCCCGGCGTGGGCTTGCAGGGGCTGGTGCTGTTCGGGCTCTATGTCACCGGGATCATCGGCGCGATGATCGTCGCGTTGATCCTGCGCCGCTCGGTGACCAAGGGAGCGGCTTCGGGCTTCATCATGGAGCTGCCCAAGTACCAGCTGCCGCGGGCGAAGGACCTGTTGCTGGGGCTGTGGCAGCGCGCCTGGATTTTCCTGCGCCGCGCCGGCACGATCATCTTCACGGTTACGGTGGTCCTCTGGCTGCTGCTCAACTTCCCGCGCGCCGGGGAGGGGCAGAACCAGGTCGACGCCTCGATCGCCGGCAAACTGGCCAATGGCCTGGCCGTGGTGGTCGAGCCGATCGGGTTCAACCGCGATATTGCCCTGTCCTTGATCCCGGCCATGGCGGCGCGCGAAGTGGCGGTAGCATCGCTGGCGACGTCCTATGCCGTGGCCGCCGAGGACGAGGACCAGGCCGCCCTGGCGCTGGGCGAGCAGCTGCGCAGCAAGTGGAGCCTGCCCACTGCGCTGGCCTTCTTGGCCTGGTTCGTCTTCGCACCCCAGTGCATGAGCACGATCGCCGTGGCCCGGCGTGAGACGAATGGGTGGAAATGGCCCGTCTTCATGTTGCTCTATCTGTTCAGCCTGGCCTACATCTTCGCTGGAATCACCTATTGGAGCGCCGTCGCGCTCGGGTTGTAGCGGAGCGAATTTCGATGGCAGGTAGCGTCAACAAGGTAATCCTGATCGGCAATCTGGGCCAGGATCCCGAGGTCAAGAGCTTCCAGAACGGGGGCCGGATCGCAAACCTGCGAATCGCCACCAGCGAAAACTGGAAGGATCGCACCACCGGTGAACGCAAGGAACGGACCGAGTGGCACAGCGTGGTGCTGCAGTCGGACGGTCTGGTCGGCGTTGCCGAAAAGTACCTCCGCAAGGGCAGCAAGGTCTACATCGAAGGGCAGCTGCGCACCCGCAAGTGGCAGGATGCCTCGGGCAACGATCGCTACACCACCGAGATTTCGGTGGGCATGAATGGCGTCCTGACCATGCTTGATGGCGCACCCGGCGGCGGCCAGGGTGGCGGCATGGGCGGCGGCCAGCGTTCGGGTGGCGGTGACTGGGGCGGTGGTTCCAGTGGTGGCCAGCGTTCGGGCGGCAATGACTTCGGCGGCGGCGCCCCGGCCGGTGGTTCGCGCGGCGGCTTCGCCGACGATCTCGACGACGATATCCCGTTCTGAGCTAGTCAGCCTTCTTCAGCGCCGCCAGCGCGGCGAAGGGACCGCTGGTGTCCCGATCGAGGAGCCCGGCCTTGCGCCGGGCTTCTTCTGCATTTGGGCCAACCGCATAGGGATCGATCGCCAGCGCCAGCCCCTGCGCCAGTGCTTCGCCCAGATCGAACAGGCTGCCTTCGAACTCGATCTCATCGAGCTCCTCGGCTTCCAGTTCGATTTCCTCGTCCGGTGCGGAAGGACCGCGCGCCGGGACGAAGTGGAGGTTGACCGGCTCGTCGATGCTAACGGGCAGATCCTCGCCGCTTACCGCACAGCTTTGGACGATCTTGGCCTTGAGCCGGCCCTTGGCGCTGGCGCCTTCGGCTTCGCGTTCCAGATCGATGCTTGCGGTCAGGCTGTCCACGCGGACCAGCCCGAACCGCGCGGCCAGAGCGGCCCGTTCAGCTTCGCTGGCTTCGAGTTTCAGGGTGCTGCCGGGCAGCAGGCGCGGATCGTAAGTGCGGGTGAATTCGTTCATGGCGCGATCCTTCCGGCCAGCAGGGCGGTTGCGTCAAGCGTGTCGAGCAGATCGGCCAGGGCGCGCACTTCCGCGGCAAGGCCAGCTGCATCGCCGTTAAGCGTCATGTTGCGTTCCAGCGCGGCTTCAAGCAGCTCCTCGCCGCTCCGTGCCTTGCGCATGGCATCCATGCGGCCACCCAGCGCGCCCATCAGCTTGCTGACGTGCTTGCCCACCACCATGTCACCCAGCCCGGTTTCGCGCAGTTGGGCGTCCATATCGGTCACGAACAGTTCGGTCAGCAGGATCGACTTGTCTGAAAGCTCTGGCTCGCGCTCCATGCGCAGCAGGACCAGGGCCATGACCAGCGCCACGGCATCGAACCGGCCCGGCACGGTATCGGCCAGCCCCAGTTCGGAATACCAGCGCGGGGTCCGGGCCACCCCGACAATCGCCTGCCACAACGGCCGGACTGCGGCGTGTTCATCATTCGTCTTGCCAAACAGGCGGGCAAACAGGCCCATGGGTGTAATGTCCTTCAATCGTTCAGCGGGGATTAAAGCCGCTGTCCCCAAGCGCCTGCTTGCCGCCATTGCGCGGCGCGTCAAGGCGGCCTAAGGCTTGGGCGCGATAGTGCGGGCGCACGCTGCGGGCAATCGTCTTGCCTGCCGGGCACCGCCACTGGACAACAGGAACGGCAGACGATGCGAGCAGCAGTGATCAAGGCGATGGTGGT
Organism: uncultured Novosphingobium sp.; assembly: GCA_964413885.1. Lineage (GTDB taxonomy): Bacteria > Pseudomonadota > Alphaproteobacteria > Sphingomonadales > Sphingomonadaceae > Novosphingobium. The sequence continues at coordinate 11,411 of CAYPTU010000003.1, read as the reverse complement.
TCTGGCTGCAGCGGGTACGCTGGGGGCCTGCAGCTCGATCAAGGATCACCGCGGTTTCATCGTGGACCAGCCGCTGGTCGATTCGGTCCAGCCGGGCATCGACAACCGCCAGTCGGTTGAGCGCACGCTTGGCCGCCCGACCTTTGAAAGCGCGTTCGGCCGCAAGGATTGGTATTACGTCTCGTCGAATACCCGCCAGGCTGCTTTTACCCGTCCCAAGATCAACGAACAGCTGGTGCTGCGCGTCAGCTTTGATGAGCGGGGCAACGTTTCCGCGATCGAGCGCTCAGGGATCGAGAAGGTCGTGATCCTGAACCCCGATGGTGACAAGACGCCCACTCTGGGCCGCCATCGGACCTTCCTTGAAGATCTGTTCGGCAATATCGGCACGGTCGGCACGGGTGCCGGCGGTCCGGGCGGCGGTGGTCAGGGCGGTCCGAACGGCAGCTGATTGAAAGTGCCGCGGCAGGACATATATCCTGCCGCATGGACCACTATCAAAACGGGCATAACAGCAGCCACGGGCTGATCCCCTGGCACGGCACCACCATCATTGGCGTAAAGCTGGGCGGCAAGACCGTCATCGCTGGCGATGGCCAGGTCTCGATGGGCAATACCGTGATGAAGCCCAATGCCCGCAAGGTGCGGCGGATTGGCGATGGCTCGGTAATTGCGGGTTTCGCCGGGGCAACGGCCGATGCCTTCACCCTGTTCGAGCGGCTTGAGAAAAAGCTGGAACAGCATCGCGGCCAGTTGATGCGCGCCGCGGTGGAGCTCGCCAAAGACTGGCGCACCGACAAGTACCTGCGCAACCTTGAGGCGCTGATGATCGTGGCTGACAAGGACGTGCTGCTGATCCTGACCGGCAATGGCGATGTGCTGGAACCCGAACACGGCATTGCCGCGATCGGGTCGGGCGGGAACTACGCGCTCTCGGCCGCCAAGGCCTTGGTCGATTATGAACAGGACGCCGAAAAGATTGCCCGGCGCGCCATGCAGGTCGCAGCCGAAGTCTGCGTCTTCACCAATGACCGGGTGACCGTCGAAACCATCGACGCCTGACGCCCGAAGGAAACACCATGAACCAGAACCTGACCCCCAAGGCGATCGTTGCCGCGCTGGATGAGCACATTATCGGCCAGGCCGAGGCCAAGAAGGCCGTGGCCGTGGCCCTGCGCAACCGTTGGCGGCGCCAGCGCCTCTCGCCCGAATTGCGCGACGAGGTGACGCCCAAGAACATCCTGATGATCGGGCCGACGGGTTGCGGCAAGACCGAGATCAGCCGCCGCCTGGCCAAACTGGCTGATGCGCCGTTCGTGAAGGTTGAGGCGACCAAGTTCACCGAGGTCGGCTATGTCGGCCGCGACGTGGAGCAGATCGCGCGTGATCTGGTGGAAGAGGCGATCCGGCTGGAAAAGGACCGCCGCCGCGAAGCCGTGCGCGATGCGGCCAGCAAGGCGGCGATGGACCGCCTGCTCAAGGCGCTGGTGGGTGAGAACGCCAGCGAGGCCACCCGCGAGAGTTTCCGCCAGCGGATCGTCGAAAATGCGATGAACGACATCGAGGTGGAGATCGAGGTCGAGGATGCCCCGGGCATGCCGTTCGATATGCCGGGGATGCCCGGCGGGGTCGGCATGATCAACCTCAGCGAAATGATGTCCAAGGCGATGGGCCGCCAGAACCTCAAGCGGCGCAAGCTCAAGGTCCCGCAAGCCTGGGACAAGCTGGTCGACGAGGAAGCCGAAAAGCGCATGGACCAGGATGACGTCGCCCGGGTTGCCTTGGCCAATGCCGAGGCAAACGGGATCGTCTTCATTGACGAGATCGACAAGATTGCGGTCAGCGACGTGCGCGGTGGATCGGTCAGCCGGGAAGGCGTGCAGCGCGACTTGTTGCCACTGATCGAAGGTACGACCGTGGCGACCAAGTATGGCCCGATGAAGACGGACCATGTGCTGTTCATCGGTTCGGGTGCGTTCCATGTCGCCAAGCCCAGCGATATGCTGCCCGAACTGCAGGGTCGCCTGCCGATCCGGGTTGAGCTGAAAGCCCTGTCAGAAGAGGACTTCGTCCGCATCCTGGCGGAAACGCGCGCCAATCTGGTCGAACAGTACCGGGCGCTGCTGGGAACCGAGCAGGTCACCGTGGAATTCACCCCCGAAGCCGTTCGCGCAATCGCCCGGATCGCGGCGCAGGTGAACGAGGCGGTCGAGAACATCGGTGCGCGTCGGCTGCAGACCGTGATGGAAAAGCTGCTGGAGGAATTGAGCTTCGAAGCGGAGGACCGCGAGGGCGAGACCGTGACGATCGATGAGAGCTATGTCACCGATCGCCTGGGTGATCTGGCCCGTGATACGGACCTGTCGAAGTACATTCTCTGATCGTCTGGCTCAGCGATCGTCCTCTTCGTCTTCCTCTTCAGCCTCGTCGCGTGCTTCGGCTGCGGCGTTGCCATAGGCGGACATGACATCGGCCATCGGCTCATAGGGCCCTTCTTCCAGGGCCTCGAGCACTTCCATTACAGCGGGTTCGACGCCGTTCTCCTCGGCTTGCCGACAGAGGTCGTCCTTCTCGGCCGGGAATTCGATGCCCTTGAGGTGGGCGCTGACGTTTGATGGGGAGTGGCCTCCCATGCCGCGGGGCATGATCTGTCTCCGTCAATAAGAAGGGGGGCGGGCCAGGGCCCACCCCACCGGGATTAGTCGTAACGGCCACGGCCGCCGCCACTGCTGCTTCCGCGACCGCCACGGCTTTCGTAGCGATCATTGCCATAACCGCCGCGCGAGCCCGACGAGCTGCGGCCGCGGCCTTCGCTTTCGCGATATTGTGCTCGTTCCATCTTGCGATCCTTTCGTGATTGCAGAGACTCGACCGAAGGCCCTTGGCGGTCATGCTGTTCCGTTTTGTGGGCGGTGGTGGGGCATCCCGGTCCTGCCGCAAGACGATCCGAAACCGGCTTGCCAGCACCGTACCGAGCGCCCTAGGTTCCTTGCCATGAAGACCCCCGATGACCGTCCGATCTATCGCTTGCTCACCGGCAAGGATGACCGCGCCTTTTGCGAACGCGTCTCCGAGGCGCTGGAGCAGGGCTGGCGGCTTTACGGCTCGCCGGTTCTCGCCTGGGATCAGGAGGCCGGATGCATGAAGGCAGCCCAGGCCGTGGTCTGGAGGGAAGCAGACGTCGTAATGTAGGCGCCTATTCGGCGGCTTCGTCGATCTGCTCGGCCGCTTCTGCCTGGCGCGCCCACATTTCTGCATAGAGCCCGTCGCGACGCAGCAGTTCGCTGTGGGTGCCCGCTTCGGCGAGCTGGCCGGCGTTGAGCACCAGGATCGTATCGGCATCGGCGATGGTCGACAGCCGGTGTGCGATCGAAAGTGACGTCCGGCCCGAGCTGACGCGGTGCAATGTCGCAAGCACCTCTTGCTCGGTTCGGGTGTCGAGCGCACTCGTGGCCTCGTCCAGCAGCAGGATCGGGGGATTCTTGACCAGGGTGCGGGCAATCGCAACGCGCTGCTTTTCCCCGCCCGAGAGCTTGAGGCCGCGTTCGCCAACTTCGGTTTCGAAGCCGGCCGGGAGGCGGCCAATCAGATCCATCAGCGCGGCATCACCGGCGGCTTGTTCGACATCGGCCAGCGAGGCGCCATTGCGACCATAGGCAATGTTGTAACCGATGGTCTCATTGAACAGCACCGAGTCCTGCGGGACGATCCCGATATGGGCGCGCAGGCTAGCCTGGGTGACCTTGGCAATATCCTGCCCGTCGATCAGAATGCGGCCGCTCCACGGATCGTAAAAGCGGAAGACCAGCCGGGCGATCGTGCTCTTGCCGGCGCCGGATGGTCCCACGATCGCGACCTGGCTGCCCGCCGGCACCTCAAATGACAGGCCATTGAGGATCGTGCGATCCCGGTCATAGCCAAAGACCACATTGTCGAAGACCAGGGTCGGGCGCTTTACCACCAGCGCGGGTGCGCCGGGCGCATCGCGCACTTCGACTTCAGTATCGATCAGCCGGAACATGTCGGCCATGTCGGTCAGGCCCTGCCGGATCGTGCGATAGACCATGCCCAGCATATCGAGCGGACGGAACAGCTGGGCCAGATAGGTCTGGACGAAGACCAGCTGCCCGGCGCTGTATTCGCCGCGGGCCCAGCCGCGCACGGTCAGCGCCATGGCGACGGCCATCAGCAGGTTGGTGATCACCGCCTGCGCGATATTGAGCAGGCCAAGGCTGTTTTCGCTCTTCACCGCGGCCTTGGCATAGGCCTGGGTCGCCTGGGCATAGCGCGCTTCCTCGCGCGATTCGGCGTTGAAGTACTTCACCGTCTCGTAATTGAGCAGCGAATCAACCGCGCGCGACAAGGCCTGGCCATCGAGGCGGTTCATCTGTTCGCGCAGCTTGGTGCGCCATTCGGTGATCGCGCGGGTGATCCAGATATAGGCGACCACGGCCACAGCGGTGGAGATCACCAGCGGCCAACCGAAATTAACGTAGAAGATCACCGCGACGCCCAACAGCAGGATGATGGTGGGCGCGATGTTGAACAGCATGAAATAGAGCATCGTATCGATGCTCTTGGTCCCGCGCTCGATCACCTTGGTCACCTCACCTGTGCGGCGGGCGAGGTGGAACCGCAGCGACAGGCGGTGAAGGCGGGTGAACACGTTCTCGGCCAGATGGGCGGTCGCCTGCTGGCCAACGCGTTCGAACACGATGTTGCGCAGGTTGTCGAACACCACGCCGCCCAGCCGCGCCGCCGAATAGGCCAGCACGAACAGCATGGCGAACGTCGCCACCCGGCTACCGGTGACGCTCATCGCGTCGACCGCCCATTTCAGGAAATAGGGCAGGGCGAATTGCGTTGCCGTGGATAGCAGGATCAGGGCCAAGGCACCCATGATTCGCCCGCGTAGCGCCCAGTCATGTTCCGGCCAGAGATAGGGCAGGAAGCGCCGCAGCGTGCCCCAGCCATCGTGGCGGGCGGTTTTGTCGGTCGGGGTTTCTGGTGGCATGGCTCCTATCTAGGGCGCCGCGCCGAAAAGGCCAGTCAGGGGGCGCCGGACGGTATGTCAAACAGGACACGGCGGGTGGCGAAGTCTATCGCCAGGCGGTCCAGGCTGCGCAGATCGCGCATACCCAGCAATAGCGCGGGTCGCTTATCGAGGTTCAGCGCCCCGAAGGCGGGGGCATCGGTATAGGCAATGGCAACATTGTTGAACCGGACTTCAGAAATCTCCAGCCAGCGCGCATAGCCCAGATCGGCCTTGACCTGATCGCCGGTCACGCTGAGCAGTTCGATCTTCTCGTGGGCGCGCTTCTTTGAAAGGGCGCGCTGCAAAGGCAGGTTCCCGATCGAGGTTTCGGCTCCGGTATCAATCACCACCTGGACCTTGATCCCTTCCAGCTTGGCATCGGCCATGATTAACTGGCCGGACCGGCGGCGGGCCTCGACCACGATCTCGAACCCGCGGTTGCCACCCAGGTTCTTGGCCTCGTCAATCGCCATCAGGCCCTTCTTGAAATCGACCAGCACGCGTTGGCCTTGCAGGCTATCAAGCCCCAGGATTCCATCGGCACCCATATGCTCGCTTTCCAGCAGCGGTGCAGTCAGCCCGTAATAGGAGCGTCGGCCGAGATCGATCTGGTCCAGATCGACCGTGTCGACGATCTGCGTGCCGGCAACGCTGACCAGCCGCGCTTTGCGGTTGGGCACCAGCGCCAGCTGCCGCGCCAGGTCGCGCGACAGGACGGTGTTCTGGGATCCAGTATCGATCAGGAAGGCAAAGGGACCCTGCGCTCCCAGCCTGACCGGCACCGTCATCCGGCTCCACTGATCGCGGCGGATCGCTACGATATCGGTTTGCGTGGCCTGTTGCTGGCCATCCTGCCCGGCTAGCAGTGGCAGCCCGGCGGCAAGCGCGAACAAAGGCAGCATCAGGCTGGAAGCGGGCATGGCAGGCTCCTCTGATCCTTCGATATATCATGGTGCTGGCGAGGCAGCCATGTCGTCTGTCGAACGCAAGTTAAGGGCTGATTTGCCGGTTTGTCTTTGATTAACGTGGGTTTGCTATTAGCCTGACCCGCGATGACAGAGCTGTTCGACCGGGCCCTGCGCAAGCTGCGCGAATATCGCTTTCTGCGGGGCTGCCAGGCCGTGCTGGCAACGCCGCCCGCACGGGCGCGGAAGGATGGCGTGGTCATCTTCTCGATGATCGGCACCCGAGTGCTGCTACCCTACCTGGTCGCAGCCAAGTCGTTCCAGGCGCAACTGGGGCGCGGTCGCTTTGCGATTCTGGACGATGGCACGCTGACAGAGGCAGACAAGGCCGTGCTGGCGCACCATCTCGACGATCCGGTTATCATGCCGATTGCCGCAGTCGGGACCGGGCCTTGCCCGCGCGGGGGGACATGGGAGCGGCTGCTGACGATCCTCGACCTGCGCGAGACCGAATACGTCATCCAGCTCGATTCCGATACGGTTACGCTGGGCGCCGTGCCGGAGGTCCAGTCCGCCATTGCCGCCGGCCGCAGCTTTACCCTGCGTGGGGAACGCGGGGCTGACCTGCTGTCCTTGCCGGAAGTGGGCGGGTCAGGCGGGTACAAGCCGGGTGCAGGCCGCCAGCACGTGCAAAGCGCGATCGAGCAGGCGATGGGTCAGGTGCAAATCCCGGGTCATCCGGCGTTGCGCTATGTCCGCGGCTGTTCCGGCTTTGCGGGCTTTGCACCGGGCGGAAAGGGTCGCGGATTGGCCGAAGCCTTCTCCCGCGAAGCCGAACGTCTGCTTGGTCCGCGGCACTGGGCCGAATGGGGCAGCGAACAGGTCACCTCCAGCTTCGTTATCGCCAACGAACCCGATCCCTTGCTGCTGCCCTATGATCGCTACTTCAACTTCTGGAATGAGCCGGTCAGCGAAGCGGCTGGACTGGCCCACTTTATCGGCACCTATCGGTATCACCGCGGCGCCTATCGCGCTGCCGTGCGGCAGGCGATCGCGCACCTTTCAGTCTAGCGAGAGCGGCTGGTCCGGCGGATCGCCGCAGCGATCTGCGCGGCCTGGCGGTGGATCGAATAGAGTCGGTTGACCCGCTCATGCCCGGCCAGGCCATGCGCCCGGGCCAGGGCCGGATCGCGCAGGTACTGTCCGATCGCGGTGCAGAAGGCGTGCTCATCGTCGATTGTGACCAGGCGGCCGGTAACGCCATCATCGATCACCTCACGCGGGCCGGCTGCCGCGGCGGCAACCACGGGCAGGGCGCAGCCCATCGCTTCGGCCAGGACCAGTCCAAAACTTTCACGGCGCGCCGCGTGGACCATCAGAGTGGCGGCGCGATACCACGGCAGGAGGTCTTCCTGTCGTCCGGCAAAGTGGACCCGATCGGCGATCCCCAGGTCCCATGCCAATTGCTGCCACGACGCGAGCTGCTCTCCCGCGCCGACATAGACCAGCGACACGTCGGCCATTTCGGGCTGGGAGAAGATCCGGGCGGCACAGCGCAGGATCAGATCCACCCGCTTTTCGGCGCGCGCCTGGCTGACGCTGATAATCCAGCGGCGGGCAGGATCGAGGACCGGCGTCTGCACCCCCGGGCCGGGCGTGAAGCACTTACAGTCAATCCCGTTGGGGATCACGACCAGCCGCTCGGGCGGGACCTGGGCATGGTTCTTGAGCAGATCGCCCTGCGCCTGCGAATTGGCGATATGGAGATCGTGCACTTGTTGCTTCAGCATTCGCCGGACGATGAACTTGGCCCAGCGCCGATGCCAGGGATCGCGCCGCGAATGCTCAAAGCTGTCTTCTTCGGTGTTGATCGTGTCCAGCCCCAGTCCGCGCAGGAACCTCAGATCGAGCAAGGCGGGCAGGGCGCTCATATAGACAATGGTGCCGATCTGCTCTGCCGTCACCATCCTGCTCAGCGCGGCGCGGTCGGCGGGGGCCAGGCGGTAGGCATCAAGCTCGATCGGCGTCAGATGTTCAAAGCGGTGGACCGATCGGCCGGTTAGTTCGGGAAAGGCGATGAAGCAGCGCCGCTCTGCCAGTTCTCCCGCCACCATGTCGCGCAACCGGGCGACGGTCTTCCAGACGAAGCCCTCATCATCCGGGTAGCGCATGCAGAACAGGACATTCGGACCGGCCACGGCTTAACCCAGCCCCGCCGGCTGGACCTTGGCCCGCCAGCGCGCGGGCAGCACATTCTTCAAGATAAGCTGCAGCTCCGCATAGAGCGGATGGGACAGGGCGCGCAGCAGGCCAAGCCAGACCAGCCCGACCGGCACCGCCAGCAGCATCACCCGGGGGATCGGCGCCGCGATGCCCAGTCTGTTCGCCAGCGCCAGTCCCAGCCAGGCCAACACACCTGCAACCAGCGCCAGCAGCGCGCTGGGGGCCAGCTGGCGGGCCAGCGCCGCCAGCCCGCAACCGAGATACCTGTTCTGGAGCACCAGCCAGACCGGCGCCGTAACCAGCGTGGCCAGCATCAGCGCCCAGGCAAAGGAGACAATGCTGCCCGAGAACAGCGTCACGGCCAGAAGCACTCTGGCGATTGCCGTCACCAGCAAAGGGATCGAGGCAAGGTAGGGGCGTCCAACCGCGTTGAAGGCGGCCACCTTATAATGGAACACCAGTTCGATCGCGGTCATCAGTGCCATTGGCAAGACTGCTGGCGCTGCTGCCAGCCATGCCGGACCATAGAGACCGACAATGATTTCATCCGCTGCCACAGCGGTTACCGCCAGCATGGGCCAGCCGATCGCCGTCACCAGAGCGATCGCCCGGTAAAGGATCGGCTCCAGCGGTTCACGCGCATGGTGGGCCTTGGCAAGATAGGTCTGCGATCCGAAGGTCATTGCCGAGCCTGCTAGGTACAGGAACAGGTGAACCGTGGAATTGGCCCGGCTGACCAGCCCGACCT
>CAYPTU010000002.1:0-514658 GCA_964413885.1 uncultured Novosphingobium sp. | reverse complement strand
CAACCCTCCTTAATTCACAACCTCAAATCTGTGCCATTGGTGCTGACGGCGGACAATTTCTTGTTGAGATTGAAGAGAATGAACCGAACACCTTGCATCATAGCGTCAGTCGGCACAGCAATCTGCGGCTGAACATCAATGCGGTATTTGTAATCAAAATTATTCAGGTGATTTCGGTACAATCTGGCACTCCTTATGTGTTTTATTTATAACAGAAAAGAGCGCAAAAAGCGAGAGTTTTTCAAAATATTTCATGAGGTTGGCTTGTGAGTGAAATCGTCACAGCAGTGCAGCGAGGGTCGCAGGTCTATGTCTATGGGCGGGGGCAACGGCAGCTTTGCTCTGTTTATGCAGGCAGTGGTCCGAAAGACGGATTGCACGGCTTCACGTCGTCGACGGTAAGCGTCAGGCGCGGCAGCAACATCTACGTCTACGATGCTAAGGGTAGACAGATCTCCAGCATGTATGCTGGGTAAAATATACAACAAAGCCCCACTTACGCGGGGCTTTCAAATCACAGAATTTAAGAGAAAAATGGTGCCGCCTATAGGATTCGAACCTACGACCCCCGCATTACGAATGCGATGCTCTACCAACTGAGCTAAGGCGGCAATGACGCGCCCATTAGCGTCATCTAGGCGATTTTCATACCCCCTTTTTCGCTTTCTTTGCAGACGTTTCTCGCTTTTCCGCAATGTCTGGAGATTTCCGTGCCTTGCGACCTTTCGCCCCTTCTCTCATGCTCTGGAGCTGCTGGACATTCATCTCGGCGTGAAGGTGCTTGGCGTAGAATCGGTCGATCATCTCGGTTGATGTTCGGGCGCTTCTGGCAAGGGTCAGCAAGGCAACGTTATCGCCCTTGGTAAGACGGAACATGATGCAGGTGTGGCGCAGACTGTAGAGCGTCCTGCTTTCACCGCTGGCTGTTTTCTTGAGATTGGCGATGGTCAGCAGCTGGTCAAACTGACGGGTGATGGTCCGCAGCGCATAATCACGGTTTTCACGATGCTCTGGCTGGAACAGGTAATCGTCAGGCTTGCCGAACCCTTCCTTGCGCTGCCTCTCTAGCAGCCTGTCATAAATCTCCACCGCCTCAGGCATCGTCACAACGGGACTGCCGTGGCTCTTCGTGGGTGGGTGCGTCAGGCGCAAATACGTCTGGTCACCGCGAATGACGGCAACATGCTTGTGTTGCAGGACCTTGATATCGGTTGGACGAATGAACGAGTTCGTCATGAACAAGATCAGATCGTAAAGCTCTTGGGTGATCGCGATGTTGCGCCGCTGCTCACCCTTCGTGCCAGCTTTCTTGAACACCTTGCCGATGTTGGCATCACAGGTTCGATGCAGCTTCGTATACTCAGCACTGTTGAACCACGGACGCGGCGTATCAACCGTCTTGAGGGTTGGGAATGCGGGCAGCGCATTCAGCACACCGACGCGCTGGGCATAGCGCAAAATCGTTTTGATGTGGCTGAGATGGATCTTGAGGGTGTTGATCGACAGCGGACGCTTGGGCGTCGACAGCTTGTTCAGGTAGTCGCTGATGTGGGCGTAAGAGATATCGGCAATCTCATACTTGCCAAAATGCGGCATCAAATCCGCTTCGAGCCTTGCCGCATCAAGTTGGAGCTTCTGCTTAGATAGCTCGCCGCGCTGAACCCGCGCCTCGTTCTCTCGGTGCAACCCTCTTGCACAAACCTCGAAGCCACTCGCCTTAGTGAATGGCAGCTGGTTCATTTTGTGGTGCTTGATATCGACGAAGACCTTCTTCGCAGCCGCTATCGCCTCTTTTTTGTCGGCGACCTTCAAACTGCGACGGATGATTTTGCCGTCTTCGTAGTAGCGCACATACCAGAACGGCGAGGCTGCCATCTTGTAGATAGTGAGAGTGCCGAACCCCGATATCCGCTGCAATGTGCCAGCCAGCGGCATCGTGCGATGGCGCACAGGAGGTTCCGTAGGAGGCGATGACAATCGCGACATAGGATTGTTGTATAGCAAAATCTATACAACAGCAACCAATAGCAAGTGACTGAACTTAATGATTTTTCGTGGAAAAATTGGGTGCCGCCAACACATTACGAATGATGTGCTCTACCAACTGAGCTAAAGCGGCGTTTCACCTTGTGGTGTGGAGGCCCGAGCCGGAATCGAACCGGCGTAAACGGATTTGCAGTCCGGTGCGTAACCACTCCGCCATCGGGCCATCCATCCCCTTGGGCGAACCCTCCGGGAGCCGCGCCACTAGCTTAGGGGGCGGAGCAGTGCAACCGATTCATCGGGGTCAGTTTATTCGACCCGCTGGAATGTGAGGCGTCGGGTGGCCGGCTCGGCACCAGTCAGCCTGACCCGTAATCGGTCACCCGGGACCACGCCATGCGCGATGGTGCGCGCCACCACTGGCAGATCACAGAGCTGGATTCGCGCGCCCTGATCACCCAGATCGGTGACCACGGCATCGAACAGTTCCCCCGTCCGATCGGCCAGGATCGCTGTTTCCGCGAGATCGACCACTGCGCGCTCGATCTGGCCAGCACGCGCCTCGGCCCGCTGCATCGCCGCCGGGAGCGCGGGAAACGCCGCCTCGATCGACTCCGGCACCGGACGACCATTGGCCAGCGCCAGCGCGGCTTCGACGGCATAGCGATCCGCGAGCCGGCGCAGCGGAGCCGTGGCATGGGCATAAGGCGCTGCCATCGCGGCATGCCAAGGCAGGCTCTCGGCCGCGTAGGGGGCGTAACTGGCACCGCGCCCTGCCCGGCGCACCGCCAGCATGAAGGCCGCATCGCGCGGATCGGCCGGATCAAGATGCTTTTCAAATTGCGCCAGTGGGGCTTGATCAGGCCAGACCAGCCCGAAGGCCTTGGCGGTTTGCCGCAAGCGCGCTTCCGCAGCCGGATCGGGCCCAGCCATGACCCGGAACAGGCCGGTTCGGTGCTCAAGCAGCAGCTGCGCCACCGCCAGGTTGCAGGCCAGCGACAACGCTGCGTTGCGCTTTTCCGAAGGCAGCAGCGGGCGGAATTGCAGGCGAAACCGGCCATCGCCGTTACGTTCAACCTGCTGCTCAGGCGGATCGACCCGCGCCGCGCCGCGCTGCGCCTCGGCCAGTTCGATCCGCTCGGCGATCTCGATCAAGCCGGGCGGCAGGTCAGCATCCTCGACCGTTTCATAGGCCAGCTTCGCCCGGCTGCGGATCACTGCGCGGGTTACGCCATCAAGGACTGTTTCGCCTGCCGGCCCCACCCGCACCGTGAATATAACTGCGGGCCGCGGGCCATCGGGCAACAGGCTGGCCGCGCCTTCGGCCAGGACCGGCGGATAGAGCCCGGCCTTGCCATCGGGCAGATAGGTGGTGACGCCCCGGCTCCACGCTTCGGCATCCAGCGGATCACCGTGGCCCACAAACCAGCCGACATCGGCAATGGCATAGTGCAGCAACCAGTCGCTGCCAGCCGGTTCGATCGCAAAGGCTTGGTCAAGGTCCGTCGCCCCGGCTGGGTCGAGCGTGACGAAGGCGCGAGCCGTCCAGTCGGCGTGTTCGGTTGGCGGGCGTCTCGCGGCAATTTCGGCAGCAGCCAACACCGGCGGGGGGAATCCGGCGGGCACCTGGAACTGCATGCGCAGCGTGGCCAGCCCTTCGGCCAGCAGGCAATCAGGATCGCGCAATATCCGCATCCGCGCAGGCTATACCGATGCTGGGCAAAGCAAAAGGCCTCCCCGGTTTCCCGGAGAGGACCCTTGCCGTCTGGCTTGGACGCGCCGGCTTAGAACTTGCCGCGCAGCGTCACGCCGAAGGTGCGCGGTTCGCCAGGGAAGCCGACGAACAACTGGTTGGCAGTACCCGACAGGCCGCTTGAGGCCGGAGCCGCGACCGAACGGAACGTCCCGCCGCCCTGCAGCGGCATGTCCGCGCCGATCATGAAGTACTTCTTGTTGAGCAGGTTCTGCGACCAGAGCTCGATCCCCCACTTGCGGTCTGCCCCGTAGAGGCCAATGCGGCCATTGACGGTGAAGAACGCATCCTGGACCTTTTCGAGGTCAAGGTCAGAGCCGGTGTTGGTATCGCTCTGCAGGCGGGTGTCGAGGTAGAACAGCCCCGACAGGCCGCTATTGCCAATCGGCGGGGTCCACGAGAGACCAGCGGTCACGACATATTGCGGCGCGTTCGACACCGCGTGGCCCGGCAGCTGGAACAGCACTGGCGAAAGCGGACGACCGCCCGTGCCGACCAGGTCCTTGGCATATTGGGTTTCAACATAGGTCAGGCCGGCGTTGACCGTGAAGTAGCGGGCCGGACGCAGGAAGGTCTCCAGTTCGAAGCCCTTCGAGGTCACGCCCGGCTTCAGCCGGTCTGCTGCGCACGCTCCGGTCAGCGCCGAGCCATCGACGTCCGCACCGGCCAGGCTGTCTTGGCAGGCCTGGATGTTGGTGACTTCGAAGTTCACACCGTTGTAGGTGTTGAGCTGGTAGTTGGAATAGCGCTGGTAAAACGCCGCGACGTTCACATCGATGCCATTGCCATCGTACTTCAAGCCCACCTCGAAAGCATCGACCTTCTCACTGGCGAACTGCAGGTCGGTCGCCTCCGGCCGGCCGTTGCCCTGGGTGAAGGCTGGACGCGCCAGGCGCGCGGCGCAAGCCGCATCAAAGGTGGTGTTGCAAGTGCGATCGAGCGCCGAGAAGTCCAGGTTGAACCCGCCGGCCTTGTAGCCCTTCGAAGCCGAGGCATAGACCATCAGGTCATCAACCGGCTTGTAGCTGAGCACAGCCGTGCCGGTCCACTGGCCTTCGCTGAATTCGGTCCCGGCGGAACCGCGCGCGAACGAGGGGGCCGAACCGTTGATCACGCAGGCGATCGAGGCCAGCGATTGCAGCGGCGTATTGAGGATTGCCGGGCACAGCGTGTTGGTGAAGCGGGCATCGGCGGCCAGCGTCTTCTTCTCGTGCGTATAGCGCGCGCCCACAGTCAGCATCAGCTTGTCTTCAACGATGTCGAAGGTGTTGTGGGTGAACAACGCCCAGTTATCGCTGCGCTGGTCAAAGCTGGCACCATTGTTGCCCGTGCCGTTGAGCCGGGCCGAACCGGTCGCCGCAGCCAGACCCTGGAAGCCCGGGAAGATCGTGGTCGGCAGGTTCGAACAGGTCGCCGCAGCCGGGTTCACGTTAGCCGCCGAGATTGCCGTTGCCGCAAGGCAGTTGGCATAGCGCTCGTAGTCATTGCCATAGACGATGTCGTCATCGACGAAGAGCTTTTCGTTGGCGTAATAGCCGCCAACCAGCCAGTCGAGCTTGCCGTCAAGCGCTTCGCCCTGCAACCGGACTTCCTGGGTGAACAGCTTGAAGTGCCGATCAAGATCGAAGCGCTTCAGGATGTCCATCGCCTGGAAATCGCCGTCCTGGCCCTGCTCGTTCAGGTAATCGCGATAGGCCGTGATCGCGGTCAGCGTCGCGCCGCCCAGGTTCCAGGTCAGTTCACCCGAGAGGCCCCAGTCCTTGCTGTCGGTGCGATAGGTCACGCCCGGGGTGGTCGACTGGGTGCGCACGAAGCTTTCGCCGGCCGGCGCCACCTGGAAGTTGGCCCCGAACGCCTGCAGCAACGGCAAGAGCGAATTGGCACTGGCTACCGGGAAACCGTCAGCCCCGCGCGAGAGGTTGCGTACCGGGTTCAACAGGATCCCGCCGCAGCAGTTCTCGGCCTTCTTGGCATAGTCGGCGATCAGGCGCAGCTTGATGTCGTCGGTGGGTTCCCAGGCGATCTGACCACGGACCAGCCAGCGGTCGCGGTCATTAATGTCGGGCTGGCCCGGCGTGGCGTTCTTGATGAAGCCATCGCGCTTCTGCCAGACGGCATCGATGCGCGCAGCGGCATTGGCCGCCAGCGGCGCGTTGACTGAACCATCGAGACGCCAGAAATTGTAATTGCCATAAGTGGCCGAGGCATTGCCCGCGAAGCCATCGGTCAGGCTCGGTCCCTTGGTCACGATGTTGATCAGGCCGGCGGTCGAGTTGCGGCCAAACAGCGTGCCCTGCGGCCCGCGCAGCACTTCAACGCGCTCAATCTCGCCCAGTTCGGACAGGCCCACGCCCGTACGGCTGCGATAGACGCCGTCGATGAACAGGCCGACCGAGCTTTCCAAGCCGGCGTTTTCGCCCACCGTACCGATCCCGCGGATCCGGGCGGTGAAGTTCACCTCGCTGGTCGCACCCGAAACGAGCAATGACGGGGCAACCTGATTGAGCGCCCGCACATCGGTGGCGCCGGTCTTGGCCAGCGTTTCTCCGGTGACCGCCGAGACGGCAATCGGAACATCGGAAAGGGCTTCGCTGCGGCGGGTCGCCGTGACGATGATTTCATCCCCATCAGCGACGGCATCTGCCTGCGGGGCATCCTGGGCCAGGGCCGGAGCAGCAGAGGCAACAATCGCCAGCGAAATGCCGAGGGCAGAAGAGCGCAGCAAGGTGCGGCCGAACGAGCGGCGGACGGTATTCATGGATATCCACTCCCTGTGAATGTCAGCGGCAAATAGGGGGACGCCGCCCATGCCGCGCAGATACGATCAGGCTGCTGGTTCGACAATACCGGCGCAGGCCGGATCATCGATTGCAATCGGCCGTCGGTCGGAAAAATTTGCTCAGGGATCGACGAACTGGCCCTTGCGCTTTTCCATCTGGCTGCGGACCGCCTCAATCTGGTTGCGGCTGCCGATCAACCCGGTCTGCTCGATGCTTTCCGCCATCAGGATCTCGTCGGTGGTGCTTTCAAGATAGCGGTTAAACAGCCGTTTGGCCGCGCGTTGGGCGTGGGGATTGCGATTGGCAATCTCGGCCGCGATCGCCGTGGCCCGAGCGACCGGATCGGCGTCCACGATTGTGGCAAAGCCGTATTCGCCAGCCTGCGCGCCGGTAAATTCGCGGTTGGTATAGGTCAGTTCACGCAGCACATCGTCGCGGATCATGCCCTTCCACAGCGCATAGCCGGCCATGTCCGGGACCAGGCCCCACTTCATTTCCATCACCGCCATGCGCGCATCCGGCGCAACCACGCGAATGTCCGCGCCGCTGGCGATCTGCAGCCCGCCGCCAAAACAGACCCCGTGAACCGCAGCGATCACCGGCACGGGCAGCTTGCGCCACTGCATCGCCACCTGCTGGGGCCGGTTGGAATTGCCGTGCGTGCGTTCGGTCAGCGGCACGGCATCGTGACGATCGGTATTGGCCATCGAGGTCAGGTCAAGCCCGGCGCAGAAGCTGCGGCCTTCGCCCGCGAGCACCACAGCGCGCAAACCGGGCATCGCATGAAGCACTTCACCCGCTTCAAGCAGCCGGTCGAACATGGCCGGATCCAGCGCATTCATCTTGTCGGTCCGGATCAGCCGGACCTGGGCAACGCCATCGGCCTCCATTGAAATGCTGACACGATCGTTGGGCTTCAGCTCGCGCATTGCGGTTCGTCCTGCTGGTTGGTGTTCGCCGCTTCCTCGCCCAAACGCAGGTGCGCGTCCAGCCCCAAGTCGTCGGCGAGCGGGAGGGCCGGGCGCAACATCTCCTCGGCCAGGCGATAGGCGCCATCGGCACCAGTTTCGATCAGTCCATCCAGCCCGGCCGTGCGCAGCTTGGCCCGCAGCCGGCTGACATGAACCGCCAGGCTGTTGGTTTCCGGTCGGAACGACAGCCGCCAGACATCGCTCCGCAGTTCGCAAGCCGGCACGGGCGTGCCCGGCTCCTCCGAAAGGCGCCATAGCAGCAGAAATTCACGCGGGTGCAGCCCGGCCCCGCGCCCTGCAACAAAAGCGTCGCGCATCAGCAGATCGAGCCGCAGCGGCCCAAGGCTGCGCTCGCGGGGCAGCGAACGCATCGCTTCATCAATCCGCAGCGCCCGGCTTTCGATTTCGGCAAGGTCGAGAATGCCGCCGATGGCATCGCCAAAGCCCAACCGCAGCAACCGCGCCCGCTCATGCGGGTCCTCCACCCCAACCGCCAGAACCCGGCGGCGGCGTTTGGCGCTGGCTCCCACCAGCATCACCCAATCGCTCACCACCGCCCGGTGCGGCATGGCAATCAGCGGCGGTGCCTCGGCCTGGGGCGGCTCCAGCTCCGGTTCAACAAGGGTCCAGCCCAGACGGCGCAGATCGCATCCGTCCGGGACCGGTCCCGTCGCAAACCATTGGAACTGTCGCAAGAACTGACCCCAAAACAACCACTTGGGGCTAGACTGGCAGCACAGCGACCCGTGCTGCAAGCCTATTTCGGCTCTGACCTGCGCGACCAATCAGGCGGCAGAGGCGTTCACACCCATGCTGGCAAGGTAGCGCTTGATGTTGCGCGCAGCCTGCCGCAGCCGCTGTTCGTTCTCGACCATGGCGATCCGCACGAACCCTTCGCCATCTTCGCCATAGCCCACGCCGGGTGCCACGGCGACTTCAGCGTGGGTCAGCAGCTGCTTGGAAAATTCCAGGCTGCCCATTTCCTTGAGCGCGGGCGGCAGTGGCGCCCAGGCAAACATCGAAGCCTTCGGGCTGGGGATTTCCCATCCGGCCCGGCCAAAGGCCTCCACCATCACATCGCGGCGCTTTTGGTAGAGATTGCGGTTCATCTCGACGATGTCCTGCGGGCCGTTCAGCGCGGCGCAGGCAGCGGCCTGAATCGGGGTGAAGGCCCCGTAATCGAGGTAGGACTTCACCCGGGTCAGCGCGGCAATCAGCTTGCGGTTGCCGACGGCGAAACCGACGCGCCAACCGGCCATCGAATAGGTCTTCGACATCGAGGTGAACTCCACCGCGACATCCTTGGCCCCCGGCACTTCCAGGATCGAGCGGGTCGGATTGCCGTCGTAATAAAGCTCGGAATAGGCGAGGTCGGAGAGGATCCAGACCTTGTTTTCCTTCGCCCAGGCCACCAGTCGCTCGTAAAAGGCCAGGTCAACTGTTTCGGCAGTCGGGTTCGACGGATAGTTCACGATCAGGATCGAAGGCCGCGGCACGGTGAAGCGCATCGCGCGATCGAGCGATTCCCAATAGCGTTCGTCCGGAGTGGTCGGCACCGAACGGATCGTCGCCCCGGCAATGATGAACCCGAAGGTGTGAATTGGATAGCTGGGGTTCGGCGCCAGAACCACGTCGCCCGGCGCGGTGATTGCCGTCGCCAGGCTGGCCAGGCCTTCCTTCGAACCCATGGTCATCACGACTTCGGTTTCAGGATCAAGTTCCACGCCAAAGCGGTTGGCGTAGTAATTGGCCTGGGCCTTGCGGATACCAGGGATACCCTTGGAGGCGGAATAGCCATGCGCATCAGGTTTTTGCGCCACTTCGCACAGCTTGTCGATCACGTGCTGGGGCGGCGGCAAATCAGGGTTGCCCATGCCAAGGTCGATGATGTCCCTACCGGCGGCGCGTGCTGCGGCCCGCATGCCGTTCACTTCGGCGATGACGTAGGGCGGCAGGCGCTTCATGCGGTAGAACTCTTCTTCCATGACCTCGACTTTGCAAAAATTGCGGCGGGAGTGCCGCGAATTCGTCTGTAAGACGCTTAAGCACTGCCCGCAAATCGGTTAGGGTGCAAGCAGCCAGCCGGTGAATCGGGAACCCAGCATGCGCGACGACGATCTGACCAGCACCTTCGACGCGATGTTCGCCGGGCCGCTCAAGCTGTGGGAGCAGCTGGCGCCAGCAGGCGCCAAACAGGGCGAAATGGGCGAATGGGCTGCCGCCTTGCAAACGATGCAGGCGCTGTGGTTCGAATTCGCGCAGGATCAGGCCGCAGTCCTGGCGGGCAAGGCCCCGGCCATGATCGCAGACCCCGGCAACTGGCTGGGCATCTATGAAAACTGGGTCCGCGCCCTGCCACTGACCCGTCCGGAAGTGCAGCAGAAGCTGTGGGTGGATGGCATGGCCCTTTGGCAAACCGTGCTCGATCAATATGGGCTGGATGGCAAACCTGCCGCTGCGGAACCCCAGCTGCCGCGCAAGGACCGCCGCTTTGCCGATCCCAAGTGGCGCGAACAGCCCTTTTTTGCGCTGGTTCACCAGACTTACCTGATGCTGGCCGAACAGGTGCTGGCGCTGGCAGACAGTGTGGAGGGCGTCGATCCGCACCAGCAGGAGCAACTGCGCTTTGCTGCGCGCACACTGGTCGAGGCCCTGAGCCCCGCCCATTTCCCGGTAACCAATCCGCTCGTGCTGGAACGAGCCATCGCCACCAAGGGGCAGAGCCTGGCCAAGGGGATGGAGCATCTGCTGGCAGACCTCAAAAAGGGCCAGCTGACCCATGTCGATCCTGACGCCTTCCGGTTGGGTGAGAACCTGGCGACGACGCCCGGCAAGGTCGTTTACCAGACCCCGCTGTTCCAGCTTATCCAGTACAGCCCGACCACCGACAAGGTCCTGGAAACCCCACTGGTGATCTTCCCGCCGTGGATCAACCGGTTCTACATCCTCGATCTCACGCCCGAGAAAAGCTTCATCCGCTGGGCGGTGGAGCAGGGCATCACGGTCTTCGTCGTCTCGTGGAAGAGCGCGGACGAAAGCCTCGCCGATCTGGTCTGGGACGATTACATCCGCGCCCAGATCGAGGCGATCGATGCGGTGCGTGACCGGCTCGGCGTCAAGGCCGCGCATACCATTGGCTATTGCGTTGCGGGAACGACACTGGCCGCAACGCTGGCCGTGCTGGCCCGCCGCGGCGAGGCGGACAAGGTCAGGAGCGCGACCTTTTTCACCGCCCAGGTCGATTTCGAACAGGCCGGAGAGCTCAAGGTCTTTATCGATGACCAGCAACTGAAAGTGATCGAGCAGCTGGCTGAGGAGCACGGCTATCTTGACGGGCGCTATATGGCGACCACCTTCAACCTGCTGCGCGGCAACGACCTGATCTGGAACTATGTCGTCAAGAATTACCTCTTGGGTGACGACTATCCGGCCTTCGACCTGCTGCACTGGAACGGCGATGTCACGAACCTGCCCGCCAAGTGGCACCGCCAGTACCTGACCGAGCTCTACCGCGACAACAAGCTGGTCGTGCCCGATGCGTTGCACGCGGATGGCACCCCGATCGACCTGACCCGGATCGAGACCCCGGCCTTCGTTCAGGCCGGGCGCGAGGACCACATCGCTCCGGCGGCGAGTGTCTGGCAGATCATGCACCACCTGCGCGGGCCAAAGACCTTCCTGTTGGCCGGTTCCGGCCATATCGCCGGGGTGGTCAACCCGCCGGCGGCCAAGAAGTACCAGTACTGGACCGGCCCGGACGACGTTGAGACGCTTGACGAATTTGTCGCTGGCGCCACCGAAACGCCGGGATCGTGGTGGCCGCATTGGATCGCATGGCTGCGTCGGCAGGACCAGAGGGAAGTGCCGGCCAGGGACAAGCGCATTCCAGGTGGCAAGGGTGACAAGGTGATCGAGGACGCCCCCGGAAGCTACGTCAAATCCCGCTAAACTGCTGATTTACATTATTTTGCTGCACTGCAACAAAAGTCCTTGACTTCGCAGTTGCAATATCTATTTTGTGCACTGCAACATGAGGCCGGAATCGGGTTTCCGGCGCCAGTGCAAAGGATAGACCGATGGCCGACGCCACCGTGAACAAGATCGACGAAGCCAAGGCCGAAGTTCTGGCCGAAAAGGCTTATGCCGCTGCCGCTGCGGATGCACCGGTCGCGAAGAAGGCCGCCGCAGCCAAGAAGCCGGCCGCCAAGAAGATCGCCAAGCCTGCCGCAGCCAAGAAGGTCGCTGCACAGAAGATTGCAAAGCCTGCCGCCAAGAAGGTTGCCAAGGCTGCTCCCCTCAAGTCCAAGGACACCACCATCATGGCCAAGACCCAGCAAGCCGCCGAAGACTTCACCGCCAAGGTGAAGGACGCCGTTGCCGATCTCCAGGAGCGCGCCAAGACCGCCATGGACAAGAGCAACGCCATGTTCGCTGACGCCGGCGAATTCACCAAGGCCAACGTTGAAGCCCTGGTCGAATCGGGCAAGGTGCTGGCCGCTGGCCTGCAGGACCTGAGCAAGGTCTATGTCGAAGACGCCAAGACCGGTTTTGAAACCATGACCGCCGACGTCAAGGAACTCGCCGCCGTCAAGTCGCCGGCCGATTTCTTCAAGCTCCAGGGTGAAATCCTGCGCCGCAACTTCGACGCCGCCATGGCGACCGGTTCGAAGCGCTCGGAAGCCCTGGTCAAGCTGGCCAATGAAGCTTTCGCGCCGGTCCAGAACCGCGTCAGCATCGCGGTCGAAAAGGTCAAGCAGGCCGCCTGAGCGCGGTTGCTGCTCACGGCCCGGTGATCCCTCTCCCCACCGGACCGTGAGCCGAAATCAGCGGGCCGGACAGCCGATGTGCTGTCCGGCCCGTCTGCTTTGCGGCAGGCCGTTTTTGTTTTGGCGCAAGCCTTCGCTTTTTGGTAAGCGCTCGCCGCGCAGAGACTTGTCCTGCTTCACCCGCAATGCGATATTTGTCCGATGGTCCAGCCCATGCCCTTCACCGCCCTTGCCGTCCGCGCTGCCGCGGATGAGGGCGATGGCGATTCCGGCGGCCAGGGCCAGATCGGCATTGCCACCAAAACCCGTGCAAAGCCGAAGAAGCCAAGCCAGTTCAAGGTCTTGATGCTGAACGACGATTACACCCCGATGGAATTCGTCGTTATGGTCCTCAAGCGCTTCTTCAACATGGACCTGGAACAGGCGACTCGGGTGATGCTCCACGTCCACCAGCGCGGCGTCGGCGTCTGCGGCATCTTCACCTATGAAGTGGCCGAGACCAAGGTGAACCAGGTGATGGACTTCGCCCGCCAGAACCAGCACCCGCTGCAATGCACGCTGGAGAAGGCCTGAGCGGCTAGACCACCGCCGTCCCGAACAGGCGGCCGATGGCCCAGGTCGCGGCCATCGCGGCCACCCCCCAGAATGTAACCCGCAGCACCCCCCGAATGATTGGCGCTCCACCGGCCTGCGCCCCGACTGCACCAAGCAGCATCAGGAACAGCAGCGCCGAGGCCGAAACCCCGATCACCAGTTGGCCGAGCGGCAGGATCATGGCGGCTCCCAGCGGCAGGGCTGCGCCAACCGCAAAGGTCGTGGCCGAGGTCAGCGCTGCCTGAACCGGACGGGCGCGGCTATGTTCAGCAAGACCCAATTCATCCCGGGCATGGGCGCCCAAAGCATCGTGCGCCATCAGCGCGGTTGAGACCTGATCGGCCAGTTCTGCGGGAAGCCCGCGCTCGCGATAGATCGCGGCCAGTTCTTCATGCTCGAACTCCGGGTTCTCCTCCAGTTCGCGCGCCTCGCGGGCGAGATCCGCACTTTCCGTATCCGCCTGGCTCGAGACCGAGACATATTCGCCCGCCGCCATCGACATCGCCCCGGCCACCAGCCCGGCCAGACCTGCCACCAGGATCGGGCCCTTGCCCGCCGCACTGGCAGCAACGCCCACGATCAGACTGGCGGTGGAGACAATCCCGTCATTCGCACCCAG
This sequence comes from uncultured Novosphingobium sp., assembly GCA_964413885.1. Classification (GTDB taxonomy): domain Bacteria; phylum Pseudomonadota; class Alphaproteobacteria; order Sphingomonadales; family Sphingomonadaceae; genus Novosphingobium. Next base: position 501,192 of record CAYPTU010000002.1, on the reverse strand, counting down.
CACCGCCGCGCGAAGCCAGCCGATCCGTTCCACCACGTGCTGTTCCGGATGGTGCGAGATCATCGACATGGCGTGGTCCTCCGTTGTTGCCGCGCAACACCCTGTCCCGGTTTGCGCAGCAAAGCAATTCCCGCTTCCGCGCCTGCCATGCCGCCGCTATGGAATGGCGAACCCGGCGGCCCCGGTTATGCGCAGGTGCCTCCAACAGGAAAACAGCTGGCCGCCTTGTGAAGTCCCTTCCCGCCATTGACCGTTACATCTTCCGGCTGGTGCTGATGCCAATGCTGGGCGTCTTCGTGATCGCCGCATCGCTGCTGGTGCTCGACAAGATGCTCAAGCTGTTTGACTTCGTGGCGACCGAAGGTGGCCCGGTCTCGGTCGTGTTCCAGATGCTGGCCAACTTGCTGCCGGAATATGCCAGTCTGGCAATTCCTCTCGGCTTGATGCTGGGCATACTGCTGGCCTTCCGCAAGCTGGCCACCACCAGCGAGCTGGACACCATGCGTGCGGTCGGCCTCAGCTATACCCGCCTGCTGCGGGTGCCCTACCTGATTACGCTGGTGCTGGCGGCGCTCAACCTGGTGATCGTCAGCTATCTCCAACCGCTATCGCGCTATTATTACGAACAGCTCCAGTTCGAATTGCAATCCGGTGCGCTGGGCGCCTCGATCAAGGTGGGCGAATTTACCACCCTGCAAGACAAGATGGCGCTGCGGATCGAGCAGAGCCGCGAGGAAGGCCGCCAGTTGATCGGCATCTTCGCCCGCGTTGCCTCGCCCAAGGGCCAGGTCCTCTCGATCTCGGCCCGCGAGGGCCGGTTCCTGGCGCTGAAGGACAATCCGGACACCATCATCCTGCGGCTGACCGATGGCCAGATCGTACAGGATGCGCCTGGCCAGGCCCCGCGCGTGCTGAGCTTCAGCCGCCATGACCTGCCGATCGATCTTCCCGCGGTGGAGGAGTTCCGCAAGCGCGGCGGCAAGGAGCGTGAGTACTTCCTGCCCGAACTGCTGCGGATCACCTGGAGCGATCGCGCCAGCCAGCAGCTGAAGAATGAAAGCAGCGCCAGCCTGAACTTCCGCCTGGTCGAAGTGGCGATGATGCTGTTGCTGCCGCTGCTGGCCGTTGCCCTGGCGGTACCGCCCAAGCGCTCCACTTCAGCGCTGGGCCTGTTCCTCTCGATCGTGATGGTAGTGGCCTATCACAAGGTCAACGAATACGGGATGGCCGTTTCGGCACTGGGCCGCGTCTCGCCGCTGCTCGCGCTGTGGGGACCATTCGTGCTGTTCTCCTTGCTGATCCTGTGGATGTACTGGCGCATTGCCTATGTCCCCGGCGGCCAGCCGATTGGCGCGCTGGAACGCTTTGCCGAGAACATGGGCAAGTGGGGCCGCAAGATTGCCGCACGCCTTAACCGCAACCGGATCGCGAAGGCCTGATGCAGCTCGAATTCTTTCCCTCGCCATCGCTGACGCGCTACCTCGCCAAGCTGTTCATCGTCCGCATCCTGGCGGTGCTGATCATGCTGGTGCTGGTGCTCCAGACGCTCGACCTCTTGTCCGAAAGCGGCAAGATCATGGGCGTTCCGGGCAATGGCGAAGCGCAGTTGTGGCAGTATGTCTCGATGCGCATTCCCCAGCTGATCGCCCGGTTCCTGCCCTATTCGGTGCTGCTGGCCACGATCATCACGCTCGCCACGCTGAACCAGAACAGCGAAGTTGTGGCGATGAAGGCGGCCGGTCTTTCCGCGCACCAGGTGCTGGCCCCGCTCTTGCTGACGGCGGCGGCGATTTCCGTGGTGAGCTTTGCCTTCAACGAAGCGGTAGTGACCCGCACGACCGGGACGCTCAAGGCCTGGCAGGCCGTCGAATACAAACAGATCCCGGCCGATGCGAAAGTCCGGGCCAATGTCTATCTGCCCGACGGGCCGCATATCCTGGCCGCCGGTCAGGTCAGCGGCTCTGGCAAGCTGACCCGGATGGACAATGTCACCTGGTATCGCCGCGATGCGACCGGGATGGTGCTGGAACAGATCCGCGCCCCTCACGCCAGCTATGCCAACCCGGGCTGGCGGCTGGACCAGCCGGTCAGCTTTGACGTGAAGGGCACGCGCCGGGTGGAGCTGCAGCCGACGGTGCTGGCCAAGGGCATCACCCCCGCGCAGGTCGCGATCAGCAAGGTCGATCCCGATGGCCAGAACTTCATCGAACTCTACCGCTCGATCCAGGCGCTGAAAGCACAAGGGCGCCGCACGGGTGAGCTTGAGGGCAAGTGGTGGCACAAGTTCTCCGGCCCGCTGGCCGCGCTGCTGATGCCGCTGCTGGGCGCAATCGCCGCATTTGGCTTGGCGCGATCGGGCCAACTGTTGATCCGTGCGATCATCGGCATGGCGCTGGGCTTTGCCTATTTCGTGATTGACAATGCCGCCTTGGCCATGGGCAATTTTGGCGGTTACCCGCCGCTGATCGCGGCTTGGGCACCGTTCCTGCTCTTCGCGCTGGTTGGTGAGACCGTGCTGGTCCGCACCGAGGAATAGTGCCTCAGCGCGCTTTCATCGTGCTCTTCGCCAGATAGCCCACCAGCGGCAGCAGACCCGGATAATTGGCCTTGGCATAGGTCGATCCGCTGCCCAGCTGCGCGGCGAGGCGGCGGTGCGCCTCAGGCAGGGAGTGATAGGGCAGGCTGGGCAACAGGTGGTGCAGTGCGTGGTAACGCAGGCCAACCGGGGCCCAGAGCTCAGCCAGCAGGCCCGGCGGCGGCACGTTGACTGAATCGAGGTACTGCGCGGTGACCGTCATCGGCTCACCTTCGTTCTGCCAGAGGTGCGCCACCAGCGTGCGGACCTGATTGAGCACGGCCGTGGCCGAAATGATCGCCAGTCCGATCGCCAGCGGGCGCCAGTCATGACTGACCGCGTACCACGCCAGGAACAGAGCCCAGGCCGAAGCGCCCAGTTCCTGCCAGAATACCTGCCGGGCAAATTCACCCTCGGCGGGGCGGCGGCGGAACTCCGGATTGATCGACAGGGCCGAGGCGCGCTCCCACACCAGGCGGCGCAGCGGCGGCACGATCACTCCCAGCGGCACGAGCACGGCGGAGCGGATCAACAGCCCGATCGGCAGCAGCAGTGCCACCAGGATAAACATCGGCAGCGACCACGGCTTCATCAGCGCCAGCGGAAGGTATTCGGGATCATCTACCGTGCCATAGCGCGTCCGCGCGTGGTGCAGCGTGTGGACGTTCTCATACATCAGCGACGGCGTGAGCATCGGGATGCCGACCAGCAGGTTCCAGCCGAACCGAAAACCCGGCAGGGCATCGCGGTGAATATGGGTCAGCTCATGAATGAACAGCAGCGCGCGGTAGAAGGCCAGCGCCGAGATCACCCCTGCCAGCACCTGCTGCCAGGTAACATCAAGCACGATGGCACCAACCAGACCGGCATAGCCGATTGCGGCCGAAACCAGCATGTCGGGCCAGTAGATGCTGCCCTTGGCCGCCGAGATATCGCGGGTCTGCTCCACCGCCGCACGCAGCATCGCCATGTCATCGGGAATGCCGGCCCCGCGAGCGGTGCCTGTGGTCTTGTCGGCAATGGCTTCGTGCGCAGTCATGATTGATCCGTAATTCACTTGTCTGTTGTGCGCCATGCTTGGCTTGGCCAGCAGGGCGGGGCATAGGAGCCGCCTGTGCGATAAAACAAAGGCAAGATCGTGGCCCAGTCGGAAATTGTGATCACAGAAGTCAATGACAAGGCCGGGCGCGAGGCTTTCGTCGATCTGCTCTATCGCCTCAATGCCGATGATCCCAATTTCGTGCCCCAGTTGCGCGGTGAAGAGCTTGAACGCTATACCCCCGGCGGTAATCCCTATTTCGAACACGCCCGCTGCCAGCTGTTCCTTGCCAGGCGCGGCGGCGCGGTCGTCGGCCGCATTGCCGCCCACATTGATGAACTGGCACTCGCTCAGCCGCCCGAACAGGGCATGGGTCCGGGCACCGGCCTGTGGGGGGCGCTTCAGGCCGAGGATGCCGATATTGCCGCCGCCCTGATCCACCAGGCCGAACAATGGCTGCGCGGCCAGGGCATGACCCGCGTGCTCGCACCAATGACGCTGTCGGTCTGGGAAGAGCCGGGCCTGCTGATCAAGGGCTTTGACCATCCGCCAACGATCATGATGGGCCACAACCCGCCGCACCACCGCGGCTGGATCGAAGGCGCAGGCTATCACGGTGTCAAGACACTGGCGACCTATGACCTCGACATCACCAAGCCCTTCCCGCCGCTGATCCAGCGGATCGTCCAGTCGGGTGAGAAGAACGAGCGCATTCGCATCCGCGATGTCGACCTGAAGAACTTCGATCGTGAGGTGGAGATCATCTGCGCGATCCTCAACGATGCATGGTCGGACAACTGGGGCTTCGTGCCCTTCACCCCCACCGAGATCGCCTATACCGCCAAGAAGATGAAGCCGCTGGTCAAGCCTGACCTGGTGCGCATGGCCGAATATGATGGCGAGCCGGTGGCCTTCATGATCACCCTGCCCGATGCCAACCAGATCCAGCTCAAGGCGGTGGGCCGCAATGGCAAGCCGTCGCTGCTCGGCTGGATCAGGCTGGGGCTGTGGATGCTGCGGACCAAGCCGGCCGATATGCGCGTGCCGCTGATGGGCGTGGTCAAGCGCCTGCAATCAAGCCGCATGGCCAGCCAGCTGGCCTTCATGATGATCGAAACGATCCGCCGCGCCTCGGTTGAAAACTACCGGGGCAAGCGCGGCGAGATCGGCTGGATCCTTGATGACAACCAGGGCATGAACGCGATCGCCGAAGCGATCGATGCCAAGGTCAACAAGGAATACCTGGTCTTCGAAAAGGGCCTTTAAGCCTTCGCTTCGCCCTGCTGATCGACCGCCGCGGTCACGGCCACGTCGGCGGTGACATTGCCCAGCGTGCGCATGATATCGGGCAGCATTTCCACGGCCACCAGCAGCGCCAGCGGCTCGATCGGCACGCCCATCGCCATGGCAATGGGGCCGACCGATACCACGAAGCTAAGCGTGCCGGGCAGCGAGACTGAACTGAGCGAGACCAGGAAGGCCACCAGCACCCCGGCACCCAGCGCCCAGACCGTCAGCGGCGTTCCGGTCAGATAGGCAGCGTAAATCGCCACCCCCATGTTCATCGCCGGGCTGGTGCCACGGAAGATCGCCACGGCCAGCGGCAAGACAAAGTCGGCCGTCGATTCCCGCACGCCAAGTCGGCGTGATGCACCCAGCATGGCCGGCAAGCTGGCCAGCGATGACTGCGTTGAAATCGCCACTGCAAAGACGGGCAGCATCGCCTTGGCGAAAGGACCGGGCTGGCGGCCACCAATCGTGAGGGCGATCACTACGGACCCGAGCAGAACCACCAATCCGGCAGCGCTGACAATTACGATGTAATGGGCCAGCCCGCCGATCGCGTCGGCTCCCGTTTTTGCACCGAGCGAAATGGCCAGACCCAGCACCCCGACAGGTGCGAGCATCAGCACCCAGCCGACGATCACCATCATGGTCATCGCCAAGCCTTCGAAGAAGGTCACCAGCAGCTTGCGCGGATGTTCGGCAATCTGGGTGGCGGCCAGCGCGAAAAGCGCGGCGAAGATCACCACCGGCAGCATGGCGCCATTGGCCGCCGCGGCAAAGATGTTGCTGGGCACCATGGCTTCAAGGATTTCGGCAAATCCCGGCACCTTGCCCGGATCGGCCGCCCCGCCCCCGCTCAACGCCGCAACAGCTCCGGCCGGGATCGGGAACAGCCCCAGCAGCAGCGGTACCACCACGGCCGCCATTGTTCCCGATGCGAGCAGAACCGCGACGAACATCAGCACCGCCCGCCGCGCCAGTCGCCCGCCGCCCGCGGCCGCCAGCGTCTGGGAAATCCCGGTCACGACCAGCCCGATCACCAGCGGCAGGATGGTCAGTTGCAGCATCTTCAGCCACAGACTGCCAAGCTCTCCGGCCAGGGCCTCAATCGGCGCAAACCCGGCATGGCCGCGGAACATCGTGCCAATCACAAAACCCAGCAACAGGGCCAGAAAGGTCAGGAGTGCGGGCACCCTGATTTCCGGAAATCCGCTCGATCCCGACTGTTGCTGTGCCATGGGTTCCCCTGCTTTCCGTTTTGCGCGCGTGACATTAGCGTGGCAGCGCGACATAGCAATTTCACAAAACCTCGCGTGCTACAGGGTAAGTCATGGGACGCAACTATTTCGGTACGGATGGGATCCGCGGGCGCACCAATGCCGGCGTGATGACCGCGGCAACGGCCATGAAAGTCGGCCAGGCGGCGGGGACCCGTTTCCTGCGCGGCAGCCACAAGCACCGCGTGGTAATCGGCAAGGATACCCGCCTTTCGGGCTACATGCTGGAGAACGCGCTGGTGGCCGGGTTCACCAGTGTTGGCATGGACGTGATCCTGCTGGGCCCGATGCCCACCCCGGCGGTGGCCCTGCTCACGCGTGAACTGCGCGCCGATGTGGGGGTGATGATTTCGGCCAGCCACAATCCTTATGAGGACAACGGCATCAAGCTGTTCGGGCCGGACGGGTTCAAGCTGTCCGATGCCGATGAGGCCGCAATCGAAACGATGCTGGCCGAAGACTTGCCGCTCGCCCCTTCGGCGCAGATTGGCCGGGCCCGCCGGATTGATGATGCCCGCGGTCGCTATATCCACGCCGTCAAAGGCTCGCTGCCCGATGATATCCGGTTGGATGGCCTGAAGATCGTGGTCGATTGCGCCAATGGTGCGGCCTATCAGGTCGCGCCTTCAGCTATCTGGGAACTGGGCGCGGAAGTGGTCACGGTCGGGGTCACGCCCAACGGCACCAATATCAATGACAAGTGCGGCTCCACCCACCTGGACCTGCTGAAGGAAAGCGTCGTCGCCAGCGGGGCCGATGTCGGCATTGCGCTGGATGGCGATGCCGACCGGTTGATCGTGGTCGATGAAAAGGGCCAGACGGTCGATGGCGATCAGATCATGGCCCTGATCGGCAGCCAGCTGGCTGCCCGCGGCGCGCTGCGGGGCGGCGGCATTGTCGCCACGGTCATGTCAAACCTCGGCCTCGAACGCTTCCTCGACAGCAAGGGCTTGAACCTCGTCCGCGCCAAAGTGGGGGACCGCTATGTGCTCGAGGCGATGCGCGCCGGCGGTTACAATGTCGGCGGCGAACAGTCCGGCCACATGATCATGCTCGATCACGCCACCACCGGCGATGGCACAGTCGCCGCGCTGCAGGTGCTCGCCGCGCTGGTCAAGAGCGGCCAGCGCGCCAGCGAAGTGATGCACCTGTTCGATCCCGTGCCGCAATTGCTCAAGAACGTGCGCTTCGCCGGCGGTAAGCCGCTCGACGATGCACGCGTCAAGGCAGTGATTGCCGAAGCAGAAGCTCAGCTTTCCGGCCGCGGCCGCCTGGTCATCCGCCCGTCCGGCACCGAACCGGTCATCCGCGTCATGGCCGAAGGCGATGATGCGGCAGAGGTTGAACAGGTGGTCGACGCAATCTGCGCTGCCGTGCAGGAGGCTGCCCGTGCTTGAGATGCGCCCCGATTGCGAAAAGTGCGGCGCGGATCTTCCTGCCGAACTGCCCGGTGCCTTCATCTGCAGCTTCGAATGCACCTTCTGCACCGAATGCGCCGATGACCTGGATGAACGTTGCCCCAATTGCGGCGGCGAACTGATGGACCGGCCAACCCGGGCCAAGGCGCTCCACGCCAAGCATCCACCCAGCACGGTCCGGAAGTTCAAGGGGTGAAGCCTCCGCGCATTCTCTCCATCGCCGGTTCGGATTCATCGGGTGGCGCGGGAATCCAGGCCGATATCAAGACGATCACCATGCTGGGCGGCTATGCCATGACTGCGATCACCGTGGTTACGGCGCAGAACACCTGCGGCGTGACGATGGTAGAGGCGCTCTCGCCGGAAATGGTGGCGGCCCAGATCGATGCCTGTGCCAGCGATATCGGCGTTGATGCAGTCAAGATCGGGATGCTCGGTTCGCCCGAAATCGCCGCCGTAGTGGCAGAGCAGCTCGCGCGGATGAGCGTGCCAGTGGTGTTCGATCCGGTCATGATCGCCACTAGCGGCTCGATCCTGGCCGACGCAGCAACAATTGCCGGGTTTGAGCGCTTGATGCGGCTCGCCACGATCACCACGCCCAACGTGCCGGAGCTTGAAGCGCTGGGCGGTCCAACGGCCATGGCGGCGCGCGGCGTTACCTATCTGGCCAAGGGCGGCGACGCCGATGGGCCCAGCGTTGAGGACGTTCTGGTCGTGCCGGGGGCAGAGCCAAGGGTCTGGTCAGCGCCGCGAATCTTCACTCGCCACACCCACGGCACCGGTTGCACCCTCTCCAGCGCGATCGCCTGCGGACTAGGCGCGGGGCTGGATCTGGTATCTGCGATCGAACAGGCCCGCACCTTCGTCCGCGCCGCACTTCAGGCAGCGCCGGGTTTCGGTGCGGGCAGCGGCCCGATGGGCCATCAGGCGGTTCAGTCGAGCTCGTAAAAGGCGGCGATCTTAGCCCAGGCTTCCTCGGCCGTTTCCACCCAGTGGAACAGGTTGAGGTCTTCGTAATTGATCACGCCTTCCTCGGCCAGGGCCTCGAAGTTGATCACCCGGTTCCAGAATTCCGCGCCGAACAGCAGGATCGGGATCGGCTTCATTTTGCCGGTCTGGATCAGCGTCAGCAGTTCCATGAACTCATCGAGGGTGCCGAACCCGCCCGGAAATACCGCGACCGCACGGGCGCGAAGCAGGAAGTGCATCTTGCGCAGCGCGAAGTAGTGGAACTGGAAGGCCAGTTCGGGCGTGACATACTGGTTAGGGGCTTGCTCATGCGGCAGGACAATGTTGAGCCCGATGGTTTCCGCGCCAACGTCCACCGCACCGCGGTTGGCTGCCTCCATGATCGAGGGGCCGCCGCCCGAGCAGACCACGAACTGGCGCATGCCCTTTTCGACGATCCCGCATTCGCTGGCGATCCGGCCCAGCTTGCGCGCCTCGTCATAATACTTTGACTTGGCAACCAGCCGTTCGACCACGGCCTTGCGTTCGGGCGTCGTTGCCGTCTGCAATGCCTTCTCGGCATCTTCCGGCGCCGGAATGCGGGCGGAGCCATAGCAAACCAGGGTCGAACCGATCCCGGCTTCGTCCAGCATCATTTCGCACTTCAGCAGTTCCAGCTGGAAGCGAACCGGGCGCAGTTCTTCACGCAGCAGAAAATCGGTATCGCGGAAAGCCAGCTTGTAGGCCGGGCTGCGGGTCTGCGGCGTGGCCGCCAGATGCGATTCGACGAAGGAGGCTTCCTGTTCGGCCTTGTAGAAACGGCGGCGGCTAAGCCGCTTGTCGGTCGGTTCGGTCATGGCGCCTTTTTCCTTTGCCTGCGATAACTTGCCAACCCCCAAAACAGTTCGGCCCGCCGCTCGGTTGCAGAGCACGGGCCGTTGTATTCAGTTTGGGAAGTGGATGCCCGACAAGGATTCGAACCTTGATTGACGGAGTCAGAGTCCGCTCTCTTACCATTAGAGGATCGGGCAACGAGGGCGGTCCTCTAGGCGGGCCAAGCGCCCGCGTCAAGCCACTGCACTTGCCCTTACGGCCGCCTCGGGCTAGCATGGGCTCAGGTACCCGCTCTTGGGGCGGGATAATGATAAGAGTGTGATTGTTATGGCGGAAAAGTTTCCGCCGGCCATGCGCGAGGAGGCAGGACAGGGGTTCGAACCCGGACAGGACCAGCGCACCGCGCCCAACCCTGCCGAAAACGCACCCGCCACGCCAACCCGCCGGCCGGACGGCCGATCCGGACGAGTCGCCCCGCAACCCGGCGGGCGCGATCCAGCGCCCTATCAGCGGCAAAGCTTCGCTGCGATCGACCTTGGCACCAACAATTGCCGGTTGCTGATCGCCCGCCCGCAAGGGGAAAACTTCGTGGTGGTCGATGCCTTCAGCCGGGTGGTCCGCCTGGGGGAAGGGCTGGCCGGATCTGGCCGGCTTAGCGACGCGGCGATGGACCGGGCGCTTGGCGCCTTGCAGGTCTGCGCCGAAAAGCTGAAACGCCGCCGCGTGCATCTGGCCCGCTCGGTTGCCACCGAAGCTTGCCGCCGCGCCGAAAACGGAGCGGAATTCATCGAACGGGTCCGCCGCGAAACCGGGATCGCACTGGACATCATCAGCGCCAAGGAAGAAGCGCGGCTGGCCGTGCTGGGCTGCCATATCCTGCTGGAACAGGGCGATGGTCCGGCGGTAATCTTCGACATCGGCGGCGGTTCAACCGAACTGGTGCTGGTCGAGCAGGGCGATGCACCACTGCCCCGGATCGTCGACTGGATGAGCGTTCCTTGGGGAGTCGTATCCCTGACCGAGACCTGCGGGGCAGAGCCGCTGGACGCCGCGGGCCGTGCGGCGCGCTATGCCGATATGCGCCAGCGGGTGCGCGATAGCCTGGCGCCCTTTGCGACGCGCCTGCAGCCGACGCTGGACCAGCGCGACCCCGCCCGTCCGCTGCGCCTGCTTGGCACCAGCGGCACCGTCACCACCCTCGCCAGCCTCCATCTTGAACTGCCACAGTACGATCGTCGCGCGGTTGACGGGTTGATTGTGCCGGCCGAAGCCATGCGCGCGATCTCGGAACGCTTGTCGGCCATGCCGATCCCGGCGCGGCGCGAACTGGCCTGCATCGGCCGCGAACGCGCCGATCTGGTCGTGGCCGGCTGCGCCATTCTCGAAACCATCCTCGATCTCTGGCCCGCCGACCGGCTGGGCGTGGCAGATCGCGGCATCCGCGAAGGTATCCTGCGCAGCCTAATGGCATCCGAAGGCATGGCGGAACGCACCCGCGCCGGTATGCTGCGCAGCAAACGTGAAGGACTTTTAAAATGAGCCGCTCAGGCCGCCCCGCCGGTGAACGGCTTAAGACGGGCAAGGGACGTACCGCCAGCTCGACCCGGTGGCTCACGCGTCAGCTTAATGATCCTTACGTCAAGGCGGCGAAAGATGCTGGCTGGCGGAGCCGCGCTGCATTCAAGCTGATCGAGCTCGACCAGAAATATGCCCTGCTCAAGAAGGCAGAGCGGGTGGTCGATCTTGGCGTCGCACCGGGCGGATGGAGCCAGGTCGTGCGCAAGCAGGCCCCCAAGGCTGCCGTGGTGGGGATCGACCTGCTGCCAACCGAGCCGCTGGAAGGGGTGACCCTGTTCCAGATGGACTTCATGGACGATGCCGCCCCCGACCTGCTGGTCGAGGCGCTGGGCGGCGCGCCGGATCTGGTGATTTCCGACATGGCCGCCAACACCGTGGGCCACAAGGCAACCGACCACCTGCGCACCATGGGGCTGGTTGAAACCGCTGCCCACTTCGCGATCGAGAACCTCTCGCCCGGCGGGGCCTTCGTGGCCAAGGTCCTGGCCGGCGGGACCGACACGGATTTGCTGGCCCTGCTCAAGCGCCATTTTAGTAGCGTCAAGCACGCCAAGCCCCCGGCGAGCCGCAAGGATTCGTCCGAATGGTACGTCATCGCCCAGGGGTTCAAGGGCTAGCTTCAAGACATAGAAAAAGGGCGGCCGGTCCGCAGACCGCCGCCCTCTTTTCAACCAGCAAGGCTGGCGAATTACTTCTTGGCCGGTTCCGCAGCCGGCGCAGCAGCCGCGCCTTCGGCCGGGGCAGCAGCGCCGTCCTTCGGAGCGTCGGCAGCCGGGGCAGCCGGAGCGGCTGGCAGTGGCAGGTTCGAACCCTGGGTGTTCAGGTAAACCAGCAGGTTGGCGCGTTCCGCCGCGTCGCCGATCCCGGCGAAGCTCATCTTGGTCCCCGGCGCAAAGGCCTTGGGATTCTTCAGCCAGCTGTCGAGCGTAGCCCAATCCCACTTGCCGCCATGCGACTTGAGGGCATCGGAGAAGGCAAAGCCACCGCGACCCTGGGCCACGCCATCACCGAGGATTTCGTGCAGATTCGGACCGATGCCATTGGCACCGCCAGCATTGATGGTGTGGCACGATGCGCACTTCTTGAAAGTGGCTTCGCCCTTGGCGGCATCGGCGCTGGCCAGCAGGGTTTCGAGCGGCACGGCAGCGGCACCGCCTTCGCCTTCCTGCACCACGCCTTCAATTTCGTAGCCCATCTTCTCAGGGCGGTTTTCCTTGGTCGCGCGGAAGTAGTGGCTGCTCACCGAAGCGAGACCAAGCGCAACAACGCCCGAGAAAAGCGTCCAGCCGGCGATGGTGTTGAAACGGTCGTCCATCAATCGTGCCCCGTGGGAAATGTGGCTAAAAGGTTTGCGGGCCGCTCTAGTGTCGGGCGGGGGCAAGCGCAAGGGGCATTGCAGCGGACAGCCACAGGCCGTAGCGATGACGCCACAACACGGCCCGTCAGCGGCCGGAGAGAGGCGCGAATCGCGATGAGCTGGGCCAAGGAACTGGAAGAACTGCGCGCCCGCGAGGCGCTGGCCGAGGCAATGGGCGGACCGGACAAGGTCGCCCGGCAGCACAGCCGCGGCAAAATGGACGCCCGCGCCCGGCTGGCCGCACTGGTCGATCCCGGCTCCTTCCGCGAAATCGGCAAGATCGCGGGCAAGGGCGCTTACGATGCCGCTGGCAACCTGACCGGCGTGCTCCCCGCCCCGTTCCTGTTCGGCAAGGCCCTGGTGGGCGGCCGCCCGGTGGTCGCCACGGCTGACGATTTCACGATCCGCGGCGGCGCCGCCGATGCGGGGATCGGTCGCAAGATGGAACAGGCCGAAAAAATGGCCCACGAACTGAAGCTGCCGATCATCCGCATGATCGACGGAACCGGCGGGGGCGGATCGGTCAAGACACTGGAGATGATCGGGGCGACCTATATCCCGGCAGTCCACATGTGGGGCGAGGTGGTGAAAAACCTCGATGCGGTGCCGGTGGTCGCACTTGCGCTTGGCCCGACGGCCGGGCTCGGCGCCGCCCGCATTGCTGCCAGCCACTATTCGGTGATGGTGCGCGGCTTGTCACAAATCTTCGCTGCCGGTCCCGCCGTGGTCGACGCGATGGGCAGCGCCTGGAAGGATGAGGGCTCAACCGATCACGAACAGGCCAAGGAAGCGCTGGGCGGCTCTTCGATCCACACCCGCAACGGCGTAGTCGATGATGAGGTGGCGAGCGAGGCGGAGGCCTTTGCCCGTGCGCGGCACTTCCTGTCGTTCATGCCCGAATATGTCGGCCAGCCCGCCCGCCGGATTGAGACTGGCGATCCGGCCAAGCGCCGGGAGGAAGCCTTGCTCTCGCTTGTCCCGCGCGGCGAGAAAGAAGTCTATTCGATGCGCCGGGCGATGGACCTGGTGTTTGACCATGGCACCGTGTTCGAGATCGGCCGGATGTGGGGCCGCGCCGCGATCACAGCGCTCGCCCGGCTCGATGGCTGGCCGGTGATGGTGCTGGCCAACGATCCCAGCTTCCTGGGTGGTTCCTGGGATGCCAAGACCAGCGAGAAGGTCGAACGCTTCGTCAAGCTGGCCGACCTGTTCCGCCTGCCGATTGTCCACCTGGTCGACAACCCCGGCTTCATGATCGGGCGCGAGGCAGAGATTGCCGGGACGATCCGCTATGGCGTGCAGGCGATGAACGCGATCTACAAGGCAACTGTGCCGCTCGCCTCGATCGTGATGCGCCGGGCTTACGGCATCGCCGGCAGTGCGATGTCGAACGCCGACACCTATCAATATCGCTATTGCTGGCCTTCGGGCGACTGGGGCAGCCTGCCGATCGCGGGCGGGCTGGAAGTGGCCTACAGGAGCGAGATCGAGGCTGCGGCTGATCCCGCCGCCGAACTGGAGGCGATCCGCGCACGGCTGGCCAAGGTCACCTCACCCTTCCGCAGCGCCGAGCGCTTCAACGTTGAGGACATCATCGATCCGCGCGACACCCGGCCACTGCTGTGCGAATTTGCCGAGCTGGCCTGGCGGCGGCTTGGGGCCGATCAGCGCGACAGGTAGTCGGCCAGTTCCTTCTGCTCGGCCGCGCTCATCCGCAGGCCCAGCTTGGTGCGCCGCCACAGGATATCCTCGGCGCTTGCTGCCCATTCCTCGTTGCGCAGGAAGTCGACCTCGGCAGCAGTAAGCCCAGCGCCAAAACTCTTGCCCAGCGCCTGCCACCCTTCAGCGCCATTGAGCCAACGCTCGGCCCGAGTGCCATAGGCGCGGCCGATTCGGTCAACTGTACCGGCATCGAGGAACGGATAGCGCGCCGCCAATGCCGCCTTCAGCGGCTCCAGCCCGTCCAGCGGGAAGTCCCCGCCGGGCAGCGGCTTGCTGCGCGTCCACGGCTTGCCGCTGAGCGCCAGCAAGCGCCCGGCCATCAGGTCCACCGCCTCTTCGGCGAGATGGCGATAGGTCGTGATCTTGCCGCCATAGACGCTGAGCAGCGGGGCGCCAGCATCCTTGTCTGACAGATCGAGCCGGTAGCCACGGGTTGCCGCCTCCGGCTTGCCCGAGCCATCATCGACCAGCGGCCGCACGCCCGAATAGGTCCAGACCACGTCGGCCGGTGTGATCGCGGTCTTGAAGTAATTGCTCGCCCCTTCGCAGAGGTAGGCAATCTCTTCCTCGCTGGCGACAATCGGCTCGCCTGCGGTGTGGTCGCGGTCGGTCGTACCGATCAGGGTAAAATCGCGCTCATAGGGGATCGCGAAGAAGATCCGCCCGTCCGCCAGCTGGAAGAAATAGGCATAGGGATGGTCGAACAGCTTGCGCACCACGATGTGCGAGCCGCGCACCAACCGCATGCCATATTCAGGCGTTTCGCCCACCAGCCCATCCACCATGAGCACGGCCGGACCCGCTGCATTGATCAGGGCGCTGGCGCTGAACTTGCCTGCGGAGGTTTGCAGCTCCCATCCGCCTTCGACGCGGCGAGCCGCCGTCAGCGGCGTGTGCGGGCGCACTTCGGCGCCGTTCGCGGCGGCATCCAGCGCATTGAGCACCACCAGCCGGGCATCATCGACCCAGCCGTCCGAGTATTCAAAGGCAGGTCCGAATTCGGCCTTGAGCGGTGCCCCGGCCGGGTGGCGGTGGAGATCGATCGAGCGGGTGGCGGGCAGGTGCTTGCGGCCGCCGATGTGATCATAGAGGAACAGGCCCAGCCGCAGCAGCCAGCGCGGGCGCAGGCCGCGAACGTGCGGCAGCACAAAGCGCAGCGGATGGATGATGTGCGGGGCAATCCCCCACAGCGCCTCGCGCTCGGTCAATGCCTCGCGGACCAGCGCGAATTCAAAGTGCTCAAGATAGCGCAGCCCGCCGTGGACCAGCTTGGTTGAGGCAGACGAGGTGCCTTGCGCCAGGTCCCCGGCCTCCAGCAGCAGGACCTTGGCCCCGCGCCCGGCGGCATCGCGCGCGATCCCGGCGCCGTTCACGCCGCCGCCGATCACTGCCAGGTCAAATTGCATTGTCATCCTATCGCACATCCGGATTGGCCACCGGTCGCACTGTTCCCGGCGGGTTCAAGCGGCGGAACAGACGGCCCTGTTCACTATAGAGCACCAGTATCAGCGCCGCGATCCCGCCCGCCAGCAGCGCCCAGGCCAGCGGCCGGGCCGTGCCATCATAGGCCTGGCCGATAAGCGCCCCCAGGCTGGCCGCCATGGCCATCCGCACGAACATTTGGAACGAGCTGGCCGCCCCGGCAATCCGGGCAAAAGGCTGCAATGCGATTGAGCCGAAGTTGGCGCCGAGGAAGCCCATCAGGCACATGTTGAGGCCCATCACCGGCACAAATTGCCACAGGGTCTGATGCGGCAGGTGGGAAAGATACACCTGCAGCGAACTGACCGCGATGAAGGCCAGCAGCGCCGTGTGGGAGACCCGCCGGGCCCCGAACCGTTCGACAATCCGCGAATTGAAGAAGTTGGCCACAGCCATCCCGCCCGCCATCACTGCAAAGATGAGCGGGAAGCGCGCTCCGGCACCGAAATGCTCTGCCACCAGCTGCTGGGCCGAATTGATATATCCGAACAGCCCGGCCACCAGCAGCGATGCTCCGATGACATAGCCCATCGACGCGCGGTTGGTCGCAGCAATCCGCATGTTTGCGGCGACCGCGCGCGGGGCAACCGACTGCCGGTTCGCAGGGTCGAGCGTCTCAGGCAGGCGGATCCAGGCCCACAGCCACACGGCGATGCCCAGCAGGGCCATGCCGCCAAAGATCCAGCGCCAACTCGCCACGGCCAGCACCGCCTGGCCAAAGCTGGGCGCGGCCATCGGCACGATCATGAAGATCACCGCCACGGTCGATTGCGCACGGGCCATTCGATCGCCGGAAAAACGGTCGCGGATGATCGCGTTGGGCAACACTGAAAGGCCAGCACTGGTGATCGCCTGGGCGCCACGCAGTACCAGCATCGTGGTAAAATCGGTCACCAGTGCGCAGGATACTGACAGCGAAACATAGGCCAGCAGGCAGCCAAACAGCACGGGGCGGCGCCCGAACCGATCGGCCAAAGCTCCGGGGAACAGCGCCCCGACCCCCGCCGCGATCAGGTAGACGCCAACCACCAGCTGGCGCTCGTTGGGATCGGTGACCCCCATATCGCGAGCGATCACGCCAAGTGCCGGCAGCATCGAATCGATGCACAGTGCCTGCAGGGCCATGATCATCGCCATCAACGCGACAAATTCGCGCTCACCCAGCTTGGCGCCAGGAGCAGGAGGACTCGCGGATGGCATACGCCAGCCATTGGCCTGTTCCGCCCGCGCTGGCCAGACTGAATTCGCATGGGTAAGGCAGTCGGCATGGCCGATCCTGCCGACGAGGCTGATTTTGATGACGCACCCGGGCAGGGGCTGCGCAAGATCATCCATATCGACATGGATGCCTTCTATGCCAGCGTCGAACAGCGCGACGATCCGGCGCTGCGCGGCAAGCCGGTCGCCGTGGGCGGCGATGGACCGCGCGGCGTGCTGAGCACCTGTTCCTATGAAGCCCGCAAGTTTGGTTGCCGTTCGGCCATGGCCTCGGTCACGGCCAAGCGGCTGTGCCCCCAGCTGATCTTCGTGCGGCCGCGTTTCCCGGTGTACACCGCCGTCTCGCACCAGATCCGCGACATCTTCCGCGATTATACCCCGCTGGTGGAGCCGCTCTCGCTCGATGAGGCATATCTGGATGTGACCGCAGACGTGAAAGGCATCGGCTCAGCCACCCGGATCGCCGAGCGGATCCGCGCGCGGATCAAGGCCGAAACCGGGCTGACTGCCAGCGCCGGCGTGTCCTACAACAAGTTCATCGCCAAGCTGGCGAGCGACCAGAATAAGCCCGATGGCATCTGCGTGGTCCGGCCGGGCGAAGGCGGGGCTTTCGTGGCCGCCATGCCGGTGCGCCGGTTCCACGGAATCGGCCCACGCGGGGCGGACAAGATGAAGCAACTTGGGATCGAGACCGGCGCCGATCTTACCGCCAAGGACATCCATTTCCTGCGCGAGCATTTCGGCAGCCAGGCCGAATACCTCTACCGCGCCGCGCGCGGGATCGACCTGCGGCGGGTTAAGGCAGATCGCGCGCGCAAGTCGGTCGGGGCAGAGCGCACCTTTGATCATGACATCTCATCCGGTGCGGCCATGCGTGAGCAGTTGGAGCGGATTGTCGGCCTGTGTTGGGACCGGATCGAGCGCAGCAAGGCCGAAGGCCGGACGGTGACTCTGAAGCTCAAGCTCAAGGACTTCACCGGGCTGACCCGCGCCAAATCGCTGTCGCAACCGGTGCAGGATCGCAACCAGTTCGCCGAGATCGGCCATGCCTTGCTGGAAGAACTGCTGCCCCTGCCCCAACCGGTGCGGCTGATGGGCCTGACCCTGTCGCAACTGATCGAGGATGAGCCGGAAGCCGCGCCGCTGGTCAGGTCGGCCAGCCAGCTTTCGCTGTTCTAACCCACTCGGCCAGGTTGCGCTGCAATTGCCCGGCCAGATCGGGCGGCAAGGCATCCAGCGCGAAGAACTCTGCCGCGACGATTTCGCGCCCGTCGCCATGCGGCAGGCCGCGCGCGCGGCCGGTGATCACATGGACGCGGTTGACGGTGCCAGCCAGCGGCTCCTCGATCACGGCGATCTCGCGCGGGTCTTCCAGGGCACAGGCGGTTTCCTCGCCCAGTTCGCGCAGGGCGGCGGCGAGCGGGGTTTCGCCTCGGGCAATGCCGCCGCCAGGCAAAAGCCAACGGCCGCTGCCATAGGAATGGCGCACCAGCAGCACCCGCCCCTCGCCATCAAAGGCGAGGACACGGCAGCCGAGCAACAGCGGCTTACGGATGCGCCACCAGACCAGCCGGACCCGGTGCGCCTGAATAAGGAGCACCCGGTGCAGCGGCTTGGGGATCAGGCGAAGCATATCACCGGCTGATGCGCTGCCCGTAGCAGTCTGGCCACGGGCAGATCGTGCTCGCCCTTGATGGCAGCCTCGAACACCGCAACCTTGTCCGCCCCGCGGATCACGAAGATCACGGCATCGCTGTCCAGCAGCGCCGGGATGGTCAGGCTCAGCCGGTCAAACGGGGCTTCGGGCGGCAGCGGATCCGGGGTCAGGCGGCGCAGCGCGTGCGGATCGTCCACCTGCGGATCGGTATTGGGGAACAGGCTGGCGATGTGGCCGTCGCCGCCCATGCCCAGCCAGGCTACGGCAAAGTGCGGCGGCTTCGCGTCTTCGGTCAGGGCGATAACTTTTGCCCCAGCCGGTTCGAGCAAAGCGCGAATTCGGCCGACATTGCTGGCCGGGTGATCTTCGGGAACGATCCGGTCATCCCCCGGCCAAACCGCGATGCGGCTCCAGTCGAGCGGGCGCCCGGCCAGTTCGGCCAGGATCGGAAACGGGGTTGAACCGCCCGGAACGGTGATGGCGATCGCGCCAGCGGTTGTGGCCAGAGCGGCAGTCAGGTGATCGAACAGCCAATCAGCAATCTGGCTGTCGGTGGCGGCAGGGACGATTTGCGCGGCGGTCATGCCACCAGCGCATAGCATTCCGCTCCGCTGCGGCGAGTTATTATTTCGGGATTGGCACTCACCCGCCGCGCATGGCCAGCACGGCCACAACAAGGGCCAGGAGCAACAGGAACGCGCCCCGCCCGCGGCGCAGCCGGACGATCCGCGGCGATGCCAGCGCGCCAGAGAGGCTCCATCCCGCAGCGACGATCAGCGCCCCGCCAACCGCTCCACCCATCGCCGTCGTAACCGGCGCCCGCGTCAGTGCGGCCAATGCAAAGATGATAAAGCGGGGGGCATCGGCCAGCTGTGTGGTCAGGATCACCAGGGCAAAGGCGCCCAGTGAATGGGTCGGCTCGGCTGGCGCTGGTCGCGGAGACAGCGCCAGCAGTTCCAGCCCGGCCAGGGCCACAGCAAGGGTAACCAGGAACAAGCGGGCAGTCCCAGCCAAGAGGGTGGACGCCTCTGCTCCGGCCAGGGCGGCTAGGCCAGCCGTTACAGCAGCACTGACAGCCGCTACCAGCAACAGGGCCGGCCGTGCGCCCTGCCGCTCTGCCAACTGCGCCACCAACAGCTGATCCCGCGCGCCGAACCCGACCAGCAGCGTGGCAAGCAGCGCAAAGAACAAACCCGTCATGCGCGGTGCATAGCAAATCGCGGCCCGAAGGCCATGCTTATCAGCGATTTGGAAGATTGGTGTTCTGGAGCGGGCGAAGGGATTCGAACCCTCGACCCCAACCTTGGCAAGGTTGTGCTCTACCCCTGAGCTACGCCCGCTCTGAACGTCCAAAGCCCGCTTGCCATTCGGCAGGGGCCGGGGAGAGGCGCGCGGTTAGCATCGGCCTTCGGGCTTGCCAAGGAGAAAATGCGCAGAAAGTGAAACCGACGCTTTGTGACTTCACAAATGGCCGCGAAAGCCCACATTGGGACCAAGCAAAATCCACCTGGAGATATTCCCTTGGCAAGCATGGGCCTGAGCCTTGATGAACAGAAGGCAGTCGACCGGTTCCGCAAGGACGTGGTCGAACCTTCGATGAACAGCATCGTCATCCTCGATTTCTGGGCCGAATGGTGCGGGCCGTGCAAAGCGCTGACCCCGGTGCTGGAAAAGGTTGCGACCGAATATGCCGACAAGGGCGTGATTCTGGCCAAGGTCAATGTTGACGAGGAACAGTTCATCGCCAGCCAGTTCCAGGTGCGATCGATCCCGACGGTCTATGCCATGTTCCAGGGCCAGCCGGTGGCCGATCTGACCAATGCCCGCAGCGAATCGCAGTTGAAGGGCATTCTTGACCAGCTGCTTGCCAAGCTGCCGGTCCAGCCGGGCGGCGCGGCGCCGGCGCAGGACGTCGGCCCGCTAATCGCCATGGGTGAAGAGGCCCTGGCCGGCGGCGATGCCGAACGCGCCGCCAGCATTTTCATGCAGATTGCCGAACTGGCACCTGATAATGTGGCCGCCCAGGGCGGGCTGCTGCGCGCGCTGATTGCGGCAGGTCATATCGCCGAAGCCGAAGCCGTGCTGGCTGAATTGCCTGAAGCCATGGCCAAGGACGCCGAGATTGCCCGCGTCCGCGCCGCACTTGATCTGGCCAAGGATCGCCCGGCCGATGATGAACTTGGCCAGTTGCGCGCCGCCGCCACGCCAGACAACCCGGACGGCCAGCTGGCCTTTGCCGCGGCTGCTTTTGCCGCCGGGGAACGCGATGCCGCAGCCGAGACTTTACTGGCCATGATCGCCACCGATCGCGCATGGAATGAAGGTGCCGCCAAGGCCAAGCTGCTGCAGATTTTCGAGGCCGTCGGGCTGGAAGATCCCTGGGTTGCGGCAACGCGGCGCAAGCTCTCGCTCGTACTGTTCGGTTGAGGCTGATGCGCCTGTCGATCTTCCCGCTGACCGGTGCGCTGCTTTATCCGGGGCTGCAATTGCCATTGCACATCTTCGAGCCGCGCTACCGGGCGATGGTGACCGATGCGCTGGCCCGCGATCGCCGGATCGGGATGATCCAGCCGCAGCGGCCAGAGGATGGGGCCCCGTTGTTCTCGGTCGGCTGCATCGGCAAGATCGCCGATGTCGAAGCGCTGGAGGATGGCGGCTTTAACCTGGTGCTCCAGGGTGAATCGCGCTTTCGCCTTGTGCGCGAGCTAGAAGTGATCACCCCTTTCCGCCAGATCGAGGCAGAGCTGCTGGAAGACCTGCCGCACCAGGCGCTGTCCCCGGTCGAACGCGCCGGGTTTGAACGTGAAGCGCGCCGCTTTGCAGAGGCGCAGGGCTACCGGGTCGATTGGGACGCGGTGACCACGCTGGACGATACCACGCTGATCGACGGCGTTAGCCAGATCGCGCCGTTCGATGCCGCCGCCAAGCAGGCGCTGCTTGAGGCGCCCTCTCTGGCATCGCGCTGTGAATTGCTGGTCCAGCTGATGCAGTTCTTCGGCCGCCGCGATAACGACGAAGGCCGCGTGACCCTGCAATAGCCTGGACTAGGCCAGCGTCGCCTTCAGCCCATCGATCACATATTGGGCTGCCAGCGCAGCCAGCAGTACGCCGAGCAGGCGCGTGATGACGGCCTCAACCCGTGAACCGAGCAGTTTCATCAGCGGGCCGGCCGCCATTAGCGCCGCCAGTGTCAGCACCATGACCGCGCCCAGCGCTGCGAGAACGATCAGCGATTCATGCGTTCCGTTGGCCCGCGCCGTCAGCAGCATCACCGTCGCGATCGAGCCCGGACCCGCGATCATCGGCATGGCCATGGGGAAGACCGATACGTCCTCGATCTCGGGCGTGGCCTTAACCTTTTCGGCCCGCTCCTCACGTCGCTGGGTGCGCTTTTCGAACACCATGTCGAGCGCGATCAGGAACAGCATGATCCCGCCCGCGATGCGAAACGAATCGAGTTCTATGTGCAGGGCGCCCAACAGGTCTTCGCCAAACACGGCAAAGACCAGCAGGATCAGCGTGGCGATGAAACAGGCCCGCAGCGCCATGGTCCGCGCCTGGGCATGGCTCGCCCCGGCGGTCAGGCCAGCATAGATCGGTGCGCAGCCGGGAGGATCGATTACCACGAACAGCGAAATGAAGGCCGAGAGGAACAGCTCGAGCATGGGTTAGCGCCCCTGCCCGTTCGATTCGGTCAACACGTCTTGCCAGTTCCCGTCTTTCCAAAGGCTAACTGTCAAACGGCGCGATCCATCCGGGCTGACAACCGACTTCCAGCGCAAGGTCCGGTCATCAGCCGCACCTCCCCCGATGTCGCCCGCGCCCGCAGACTGGATTGCACCCGTGAGGATCGGGCGTTCATCGCGCTTGGGGCAATCAGCCACGCTGGCGGCAACCATTTCCGGATCCGGTCCAACCGGGCTTGAAGCCAGGCTCATGTCTGAAACCCATTTATATCCGCCATTCTGCTGGCGCCGCCAGACTGTGGCGAAAGTGCCGCTGGCATTGGCGCTTTGCCAGTTGCCGTGCGTCACCGCATAGGAACCATCGCAGCTCGACCAGACCGCATGCGGTTGCCACTGCACAGCCACGGCCGGTTCAGCGCGGCCCTTCAGCCAGTCTGCGGCCTTGACCCGCTGCGGCACAAACATTTCGGCGTCCTTGGCCGCGGTGGCACGAAAGGCAGCCCACTGGCCTTTTTCCTGCGCCAGCCGGGCAAAGGCGAGTTCGGCGGCAATCACCGCACTGGGGTTGGCAGTCGGTTTCAGGCGCCCGGCATAGCGGGGCCCGGTTGGGCCGGCAGCACAGCCGGCCAGAGAGGCGGCAAGAGTTGCGGCAATCAGAAAGCGCTTCATGGCCTGCAGCCTAGAGCGCCTCATCCTCCAGCGCCACCCCTGCATTGCGGTGCGCCGCCACCAGCGTGTTGCGCAGCAGGACCGCAATCGTCATCGGCCCGACCCCGCCGGGAACAGGCGTGATCGCACTGGCCACGGCGCTGACCCCGGCATAGTCGACATCGCCGATCAGCCGGGTCTTGCCTTCCTCGGCACCCGGCACGCGGTTGATGCCCACGTCGATCACGGTGGCGCCGGGCTTGATCCATTCAGCCTTGACCATTTCCGGACGACCGACCGCGGCTACCACGATATCGGCGCGGCGCACCACATCGGGCAGGTTTTGGGTGCGGCTATGCGCGATGGTCACGGTGCAGCTTTCGGCCAGCAGCAGCTGGGCCATCGGCTTGCCGACCAGGATCGAACGCCCGATCACCACGGCATCCTTGCCAGACAGGCTGCCCAGCCGGTCCTTGAGCAGCATCAGGCAGCCCAGCGGCGTGCAGGGCACCAGCCCGGGCAGGCCCAGCGCGAGGCGGCCGGTGCTGGTCGGCGTGAGGCCATCAACGTCCTTGTTGGGGTTGATCCGTTCAACCACCGCCTGCTCATCAAGATGGCCGGGCAGCGGCAGCTGGACCAGGATCCCGTCGACCGCCGGATCAGCATTGAGCCGTTCGACCAGCGCAATCAGGTCAGCCTGACTGGTATCGGCCGGCAGCTTGTGCTCGAAGCTGGCCATGCCGGCCTCGACTGTCTGCTTGCCCTTGTTGCGGACATAGACCTGGCTGGCCGGGTCTTCCCCCACCAGCACCACGGCCAGTCCCGCCTTGCGGCCAGCCTTGGCCTCAAAAGCGGCGGCGGCGGTGCCAACCCGCTCACGCAGGCCAGCGGCAAAAGCCTTGCCATCGATTACAGCAGCCTGGCTCATCCGACCTGACGCCCGACATAAGAGAGGATGATGATCGCCACCTGGATCAGCAGCAGCAGCACGACCGGCGAAAAATCGATCCCGCCCGTATTGGGCAGACGGCGCTTGATCGGCGCGAGGATCGGATCGAGGATCGCATTGAGCGCGGTCCACAGCGCCGAAACCAGCTGGTTATGGTAATTCACTACGTTGAAGCTGATTAGCAGCCCCAGGATGAACTGCACGATCACTGCCGTGGTGATCACATTGGCCAGCAGCACCAGGATCGGGATGAGCACTTCGTTGATCATCAGGTTAGTCCTCGGGAGGGGGGATAGGCCTTAGCGGCGGATCAGGGTGCCTGCCCCGCGCGCGGTAAAGACTTCGATCAGCATGGCATGGGGCACCCGGCCATCGAGCACGACGGCCGCCTCGCACCCGGCCTCAACCGCGTGAATGCAGGTTTCCAGCTTGGGGATCATACCACCGCTGATCGTGCCGTCATCCTGCAGCTTGGCGATATCGGCGGGGGTCAGGTCGGTCAGCAGGTTGCCCTGCTTGTCGAGCACGCCCGCCACATCGGTCAGCAGGAACAGCCGCGCCGCGCCCAAGGCTGCGGCAATCGCCCCGGCCATGGTATCGGCATTGATATTGTAGGTTTCGCCATCGGCACCCGGGGCGATCGGCGCGATGACCGGGATCATCCCGGCCGCACTGGCCGTTTCGATCAGGGTGACATCGACCATGGTCGGTTCACCCACGAAGCCCAGGTCGATCGCCTGTTCGATACTGCTTTCGGGGTCCTTGGTGGTGCGCGAAACCTTGGTCGCGGTCACCAGGCCGCCGTCCTTGCCCGAAATGCCCAGGGCCTTGCCCCCGGCGCCCGAAATCCAGCCGACCAGTTCCTTGTTGATCGCACCGGAGAGGACCATTTCGGCCACTTCAGCCGTGGCCTTGTCGGTCACCCGCAGGCCATCAATGAACTGGCTTTCGACGCCCAGCTTCTTGAGCATGGCGCCAATCTGCGGACCGCCGCCATGGACCACCACCGGGTTAATCCCCACGGCCTTGAGCAGCACCACGTCCTCGGCAAAATCACGCGCGAGTTCGGGATCGCCCATCGCATGGCCGCCGTATTTCACCACAAAGGTGCGCCCGGCATAGCGCTGCAGGTAAGGCAGCGCCTCAACCAGCGTTTCGGCCTTGGCGAGCATCAGCGGATCGTGGGACTGGGTCATGATGGTGCGGCCTTTAGCCCGCTTCACCGGGAAATGAAGCGTTTTGTGGATCGGACCCGATGCGCTCAGGCCCGGTCAAGCCAGCGGCCCAGCTTGACGAAGACCACGATCAGCGGCGGGACCATGATGGTGGAGAGCACCAGCTTGGAGATGATCTGGCCTTCCATGATCTGGCCCAGCGGAATGTCCTGACCATAGAAGCTGATCGTGATGAACAGGATCGTATCGACCACCTGTGACAGCAGGCTGGCGATCCACGCCCGCAGCACCAGCGCCTTGCCCTGTCCGCCGGCGATGCGGCTGAACAGGTAGACGTTGAGCGTTTGCGAGGTGCCATAGGAAATCAGCCCGGCAAACTGCATCCGCACGCCCTGGCCCAGCAGCTTGGCGAAGGCTTCCTGATCGGTCCAGAACGGCGCGGGCGGCACCACCCGGATCACTAGGGTCAGCATCACCATCGAAACAATCAGCGGCACGAAGCCGAAGCGGACCAGCTGGTTCGCACGGTCCTGCCCGAACAGTTCGGCCACGGCGCTGGAGATGATGACCAGGAACAGGAAGGCGAAAATCCCACTCTCGACCGCCAAATCGCCCAGCACGGGCCAGGTGCCGAGCGAGGCGAGCTTGACACCCATCACGCCGGCCAGGACGCAAAGCCCGCCATAAAGCAGTGAAAACGCGAAGAGCGAGCGGGGTATGGTAACGTTCTGCATCGCGGCAGGCTTAGCGACCTTCCCGCGCTTGTGGAAGGCCCGGTAAATACGGCTATGCGCGGCGGCCTTGCGCGGTTACCAATCGCGCCGAATTTACCCCGGGGGAGCACTACTGCCATGCTGATCGTTCACAGCCTGATCGGGATCGCCCTGATCCTGGCCATCGCCTGGCTGCTGTCTTCGGACCGCAAGGCAATCCGCCTGCGCGTGGTCGGGGCTGCGTTTGCCCTGCAAGCCGGCCTTGCGGCGCTCGTGCTCTACGTGCCGTTCGGCAAGCATATGCTGAAAGGCGCCTCGGACGGGGTCAGCGCGCTGCTGGGCTATGCCCATGCCGGGGTGGAATTCCTGTTCGGCCCGCTCGCCAAGCCCGAGATCGGCGGCAACAGCTTTGCCATCGCCGCCCTGCCGGTGATCATCTTCTTCGCCGCGCTGATCTCGATCCTCTATTACCTCGGGATCATGCAGCTGGTGATCAAGTGGATCGGCGGCGGGCTGGAGAAGATCACGGGCATTTCCAAGGTCGAGAGCCTCGGCGCTGCGAGCAACATCTTCGTCGGCCAGAGCGAGAGCCCGCTGGTGATCCGCCCTTATCTGGGCGCACTCACTCCCAGCCAGCTGTTCTGCATTATGACGGTTGGCATGGCCGGGGTCGCCGGAACGATCCTGGCAGCCTATGCCAGCATGGGCATCCGGATCGACTACCTCGTCGCCGCCGCCTTCATGTCGGCGCCCGGCGGGATCCTGATGGCGAAGATCATCATGCCTGATCCGAAGGGTGAAAAGACCGTCGAGCCGGATGAGGTCAAGGTGGCCGGGCTGGACGAAGAAGCCCCCGCCAATATCATCATGGCGGCATCACAGGGCGCTCAGACCGGGGTCAAGCTGGCCGTAGCGGTGGGTGCGATGGTGCTGGCCTTTGTTGCCCTGGTGGCACTCGCCAATGGCATTCTGGGTAGCCTCGGCGGCCTGGTGCAACGCCCGGACCTCTCGTTCCAGATGATCCTCGGCTATGTCTTTGCGCCGGTATTCTGGCTGCTGGCCGGGCCGGACTGGACCGAAGCCCTGCGCGCTGGCGGCTTTTTCGGCACCAAAGTGGTGCTCAACGAATTCGTCGCCTTCATCGATCTGGGCCAAACCCAGGGCCTGTCGGAACGGACCGTTGCAGTGGTTACATTCGCGCTTTGCGGGTTTGCCAATTTCAGCTCGATCGCCATCCAGATGGCGGTAACCGGCAGCTTGGCGCCTGAACAGCGCCCAGTGATCGCGCGGCTGGGGCTCAAGGCGCTGATCGCCGGCAGCCTGTCGAACCTGATGAGCGCGGCATTGGCTGGCTTGTTCCTGAGCCTCTGATCGCTCGGTTTTGGAATAAAACCACGGGATTCTGCGGATAGTCCGGTATTCGCAGTCAGGGCAGGCAGGCGGGCATGCCCGCGCTTGTCCTGTCTGCCGCCGCCCTTTTCACGCTCTGCGCCGCTGGCCCGCGTCACACCTGCGTCGTCGATGGCGATACCTTCTGGCTGGCCGGAGAAAAGGTCCGGATCGCCGATATCAACGCGCCCGAAACGCATCAGGCGCAGTGCCCGGCCGAGCGCGAACTTGGCGAAGCCGCCAAGCAGCGCCTGCTTGAACTACTCAATGCCGGGCCGGTGACCCTGGTCGATGGCCCGCGCAGCCGTGACCGTTATGGTCGGCGGCTGGCAATTGCCATGCGTGATGGTGAGAGCCTCGGCACCCGGCTCGTGGCCGAAGGTCTGGCCGAACCGTGGCGGGGCCGGCGTTCCAGCTGGTGCTGAACGAAAAAAGCCCCGACCGCCAAGGCCGGGGCTTTCGTCGTCGCGTGAACGAATGCTCAACTGTAGGTCAGACGCACCGTCTGGCGACGGCGGCGTAGCGCCATCCCGGCAAAGCCGATCCCCATGATCATCATCATCCAGGTCGACGGTTCCGGCACGGCGCCAGCGCCACCCGCGAACGAAAGCGTGCCGCTGTAAGAGGCATCGCCCCCGGTCGTGCCCGATACCGTGAGGGTGTTGGTCTTGCCCGGGCCGAGCAGCAGGTCTGACAGGAAGCGGAATTCCGTTGAACCCGTTGCACCGATCGCGAATTCGACCCCATTGATCATCACCGAGGTGAAATCGATGTTGGTGGCAAGGTTATTGCCATTTAGGATCGAGGAAATCGTCGCACTGAGCGTGGTGAAGTCCTGCGGGGTGACGAATGTTGCCGTATCCGTGAAGGAGCACGGCGCGGGAGCGGGCGCACACTTCACATTGAAATTACGGAAAGTACCGGCAGCATCGCCGCCAACTAGGACTACAAGTGCGGCGTTGGCGTTCGAGCTGCAGGCAAGGGCTAGCGCCCCTCCAACCATGAGGGCATATTTTCTCATTGACGTGTCTCCTGATTTCAGACGGGGTGGGGGCTCTGATCAGGCAACGGATTTCTATGCCCAGGACACGCCCGAAACAACGCGCAAGCGGCAGCCCGTGCCCGCGTTGATGCGGGCCGAAAATTGGAAAAAGTTCCCGAAAACTGAGAAAAAATGGAGAGTGAAATGCTGATCATCGAGGGCTGGCTCAAGCTGGCAAGCGGCGAGTTTGACAAGGTGGCCGATGCGGCCCGAACGATGGTGGCTGAGACGCTGAAGGAAGCGGGCTGTCTGGCCTATGCCTTTTCGCGCGATATCAACGATCCCGACCTGATCCGCATCGCCGAACGCTGGGAAAGCGCCGAGGCGCTGGCCGCCCACGGGCAGAGCGCGCACATGGCGGCTTTCAATGCAGCCATGGGCGGCGTGACCCGCGAAGGGGCTGAGCTGTGGCTCTATTCCGGTGAAGCAGTGCGCCGGCTGATGTAAATCAGATCCCGGCCCACCACTGGTAACCGCGGTTGTCCTCCCAGAAACCGCCCTTGCCGCCGTAAAGTCCAGCCAGGCTTTCGCGCAGTTCGATGCGCATGATGTACTTGGCCTGCTTGTAGCCCAGCTGGCGCTCCACCCGCAGGCGGATCGGGGCGCCATGCTGTTCGGTCAAGGGCGCATCGTTCATCCGCCAAGCCAGGATCGACTGGGGATGGAAGGCTTCGATCAGGTCGATCGATTCGTAATAGGGCTTGCCTTCCAGCTTGTCGGCGCAGTGGAACACGACATAGTGCGCGCCCGGCATAAGCCCAGCCGCGCGCAGGATCGCGCCCAGCTGCGGGCCCTGCCACTTGCCGATCGCGCTCCACCCTTCCACGCAATCGTGGCGGGTGATCTGGGTGCGCTGCGGCATGGCCTGCAAGGCGCTGAGCGGCAGCGACAGCGGGCGATGGACCAGGCCATCGATCTGCAGCGCCCACTGCGCAAAGCGATTAGCCAGCATCGCCCGATAGGTCGGATCGGCGACCATCAGGCTGCCATTGGCCTTGAACACCGGGGACATCTCCGCCTCGGTAAATTCCCGCGCCAGGCTGTCACCGATGATCGCGCGCTGGGTCAACTCATGCAGCCGCCCCACGCCAGCAATGGCGCCCTTGAACGGCGGACTGTCATTCAAGGCATCGCAGCCCGAGAGCAGCAAGCCTCCGGCTCCGACGGCACCAAACTGGATAGCCTTGCGACGGGTGATAATCATTCCGCAGGCTCCTTCGCTTTGGGCAGCCGGTACCACCCGGTCAGCATCGAACGCACTTCGTTTACCGGGCCAGCCAGAACGACCATGGTGATGTGCACCACGAAGAACAGCACCAGCCCCATGGCGGCGATGAAATGGATCGAGCGCGCCGTCTGCCGCCCACCGAACAAGTCAATCAGCCAGGGCCAGGCCGCATCCAGCGCGGGCGACATGGCGAGACCGGTGACGATCATCGCTGGCAGCAGAACGAACAGCACGCCGCCATAGGCCAGCTTTTGCAGGACATTGTAATTGAGCGCCTCTGCCCCCGTCGGGAAGCGCAGCTTCGCGTGTTCAACGATATCATGCAGGATGTGGCGCGGGCTCCATTCCGCCAGGGTAATGTGCAGCCGCTTGGCGATGTGGCCGCGCAGCAGGCCCCAGACCAGATAGCCGGTGAAGGCCAGCACCAGCAGCCAGGCAAAAGCAAAGTGCCACAACCGCGCATCGGCCAGACTATAGTGCGACGGGATCGTCATCCAGCCGGGGAAGGCCGTGTCCTCCAGCGGCGCGAGGACCAGCCAGGCCACATCGTGCTCCGAACCGAAGTGGCCCCAGTAGAGGCGGGGATGGGCGTTAAGGATCATCAGCCCGCTCATCAGCATGACCAGGATGCTGAGCGCGTTGGTCCAGTGCCAGAGCCGCGTTGCCAGCGCATGGCGGCGCACCAGGTCCCCACCTTGCGGTTCGGCACCGGCCGGGGTTTCGATCGCACTGTTCATGCCCCACCTCTCCATACGTAGTTTTGCAAAGATACAGTGATTTCCGATAAATACCAGCCTCTGCTTGCCTCCCCGGTGCAGCTCTCCTACCCCGCGGGCCAAGGGAGAAAAATCCGTGCCGCCGGGCCAGCATCGCCACCATCCTGTCATGCCGTTCGTGGTCGCCGCCAGCGGTATCGCGCTGTTCAGCGTGATGGACGCGGTGATGAAGAGCGCCAGCCTGCAGGTTGGCGCCTACAATGCCATGCTGTTCCGATCGGGCTTCGGGGTGCTGCTGATGCTGCCGCTGTGGCGCTGGAGCGGCGGACGCTGGCCGAAGGGGCCCGCCCTCAGGCTTCATGCCCTGCGCGGAGCAATCAGCGCCGGTCTGGCCACCAGCTTCTTCTGGGGTCTGGTTCGCCTGCCCTTGGCGGAAGCCATCGCCTTGTCTTTCATCGCCCCCTTGATCGCGCTCTACCTGGCCGCGGTGATGCTGGGTGAGACTATCGGCCGCAATGCCGTGCTGGCCTCGCTGCTGGGCTTTGCCGGGGTGCTGGTCATCGGCGCGGGCCGCCTGGGCCGCGAAGCGCTGAGCGAAGATGCCATGTGGGGCATTGGCGCCGTGCTGCTTTCCGCCGTGCTCTATGCCTTCAACCTGATCTTCCAGCGCAAGCAGGCCCAGCTGGCCAGCCCACAGGAAGTGGCGCTGTTCCAGATGGGCTTTGCCGGGCTGTTCCTGTCATTCGCCGCACCCTGGCTCGCGGTAACGCCCAGCCTGCCCGCACTAGGCGAGATCGCAACCGGCGCAGCGCTAGCTGCCGTTTCGCTGATGCTGCTGAGCTGGGCCTATGGCCGCGCCGAAGCCCAGGTGCTGCTGCCCATAGAATACACCGCCTTCGTCTGGGCGGCGCTGTTCGGTTGGCTGGTCTTTGCCGAGCCGGTGACGCTGGAAACGCTGGCCGGGGTCGTGCTGATCGTGATCGGCTGCTGGATCGCCGCGCGCAAGGCCGTACCGGCGCATACCGAGCAGACCACACTTTAAACCGCTCCATCCGGGATTCCCGGTCACGCCCCCGGGCCTAGGGGTTGACCTTGAGGCCAAACCCGCGCATCGGCGGCGCCGATACGGCTCGGCTGCACCCGCGAAAGGGGCGTGCGCGCAGGCGGGCACCACCAACAGGAGTATACGCGGGATGACCCAGGTCGGACAGGACACGCTCGGGACGCGCAGCACGCTTAGCGTCGGCGGCAAGGACTATGCCTATTATTCGCTGAAGAAGGCTGCGGCCAAGCTGGGCGATGTCAGCCGCCTGCCCTTCTCGATGAAGGTCCTGCTGGAAAACCTGCTCCGCTTTGAAGACGGCGGCTTCACAGTCTCCACCGACCACGTCAAGGCCGTGATCGACTGGCAGAAGAACCCCAAGGAATCGACCGAGGAAATCCAGTACCGCCCCGCGCGCGTGCTGCTGCAGGACTTCACCGGCGTGCCCTGCGTGGTCGATCTCGCTGCGATGCGCGATGCGATCGCCAAGCTGGGCGGCGATACCAGCAAGATCAACCCGCTGGTTCCGGTCAACCTGGTGATCGACCACTCGGTCATGGTCGACGAATTCGGCCATCCCAAGGCGTTCCAGGAGAACGTCGAGATCGAATACCACCGCAACATGGAACGCTATGACTTCCTGAAGTGGGGTTCCAAGTCGCTCAACAACTTCTACGCCGTGCCCCCGGGCACCGGCATCTGCCACCAGGTGAACCTGGAAAACATCGCCCAGGCGGTGTGGACCAGCCAGGATGCCAGCGGCGCCACCATCGCCTATCCCGACACTTGCGTCGGCACCGACAGCCACACCACCATGATCAACGGCTTGGGCGTGCTGGGCTGGGGCGTTGGCGGGATCGAAGCCGAAGCCGCCATGCTGGGCCAGCCGGTCTCGATGCTGATCCCCGAAGTGGTCGGCTTTAAGCTGACCGGCGCCTTGCGCGAAGGCGTGACCGCGACCGACCTGGTGCTGACCTGCACCAACATGCTGCGCAAGCATGGCGTGGTGGGCCGCTTTGTCGAATATTATGGCCCGGGCCTCGCCTCGCTCAGCCTGGCCGACCGTGCGACCCTCGCCAACATGGCCCCTGAATATGGCGCGACCTGCGGCTTCTTCGGGATCGACGACAAGACGCTCGATTACCTGCGCCTCACCGGGCGTGAGGAAAGCCAGATCGCGCTGGTTGAAGCCTATGCCAAGGAGCAGGGCTTCTGGATCGACCCGGCCGCCGAATTCGTGTTCTCAAGCACGCTTGAGCTCGACATGGGCACCGTGGTGCCGTCGCTCGCCGGGCCGAAGCGTCCGCAGGACCGCGTGAACCTGGAAGACGTCGACGATGTCTTCGCCAAGGACATGGCCGAAACCTACAAGAAGACCAACGCCCGCGTTCCGGTTGAAGGCAAGGACTTCACCGTAGGCGATGGCGACGTGATGATTGCCGCGATCACCAGCTGCACCAACACCTCGAACCCGGGCGTACTGGTGGCCGCCGGCCTTGTCGCCAAGAAGGCGGACGAGCTGGGCCTCAAGCCGCAGCCGTGGGTCAAGACGTCGCTCGCACCGGGGTCGCAGGTCGTCACCGACTACCTCGAGAAGGCCGGCCTCCAGTCGCACCTCGACAATATCGGCTTCAACCTGGTCGGCTATGGCTGCACCACCTGCATCGGCAACTCCGGCCCGCTCGCCGAACCGATCAGCAAGGCGATCAACGAAAACGGCCTGGTCGCCGCGGCCGTGATCTCGGGCAACCGCAACTTCGAAGGCCGCGTCAGCCCTGACGTGCGCGCCAACTTCCTCGCCTCGCCGCCGCTGGTGGTGGCCTATGCCCTCAAGGGCACGGTGATCGACGATTTCGTCACCACGCCAATCGGCAAGGGCAAGGACGGCCAGGACGTGTTCCTCAAGGACATCTGGCCGACCAACCTTGAAGTTGCCGAAACCATGAACGCCTGCGTCACGCGCGAGATGTTTCAGGCCCGCTATGCCGACGTCTACAAGGGCGACGAGCACTGGCAGGCGATCAACGTCACCGGCAGCGAAACCTACTCGTGGCGCGCCGGGTCGACCTATGTCGCCAACCCGCCGTACTTCGAAGGCATGTCGATGACCCCGGCCCCGGTGCAGGACATCATCGAAGCGAAGCCGCTGCTGATCCTGGGCGATTCGATCACCACCGACCACATCAGCCCCGCCGGCAACATCAAGGCTGACAGCCCGGCTGGCCAGTGGCTGATGGAACACCAGGTCGCCAAGGCTGACTTCAACTCCTACGGCGCGCGCCGCGGTCACCACGAAGTGATGATGCGCGGCACCTTCGCCAACATCCGCATCAAGAACGAGATGGTAGCGGGCACCGAAGGCGGGTTCAGCCGCTATAACGGCGAAGTGCTGCCGGTCTACGACGTGGCAATGAAGCACAAGGCCGATGGCACGCCGATGGTGGTCGTTGCCGGCAAGGAATACGGCACCGGCTCGTCGCGTGACTGGGCCGCCAAGGGCACCAACCTGCTCGGCGTGCGCGCCGTGATCGTCGAAAGCTTCGAGCGTATCCACCGCTCGAACCTGGTCGGCATGGGCGTGCTGCCGCTGCAGTTCAAGGATGGCCAGACCCGCGAGACCCTGGGTCTCGACGGCGATTGCACCTACACGATCAAGGGCGTGGCCGATCTCAAGCCGCGCCAGGACGTGGACGTGGTCGTCACCCGCAAGGATGGCAGCCAGTTCACCTTCACTGCGCTGTGCCGGATCGATACCGCCAACGAAGTCGAATACTTCATGAACGGCGGGATCCTGCACTACGTGCTGCGCAAGCTGGCTGCCTGATCAGGCGCCAGGCCGGATAAGACAGAAAGGGCGGCCGCGAGGCCGCCCTTTTTTGTTGTCATGTCTGAACGCGCCGCGCTCAAGCCGCAGTCTGCTTGCCCAGGCGACGGCGCCCCACCAGCGTTGCCGCAGCCGCACCGAACAGCAGCAGCATCGGCGGCGCAGGAACCGAAGTTGGTGGACCACCGCTAGTCCCGCCCGAGCTGCCCGAACTGCCCGAACTGCCCGAGCCGCTGCCCGACGTCGAGTTGCTGGTCGAGCCCGATGTCGATGAACTGCTAGAGGTAGAGCCGGAGGTCGAACTGCCCGAGGTGGTCGAGCCCCCGGTCGAGGTCGAAGAGCTCGACGATGAGGACGAGCTCGATGACGAGGCCGAACTGCCCGACGAGCTGGAACCAGACGAACTGCCCGAGCTCGAACTTGAACTTGAACTCGAGCTCGAACCTGAACCTGAACCGGATCCTGAACCGCCCGACGAGGAGGAAGACGAAGACGAGGAGCTTGCGCTCGACGATGAGCCACTGGTTGTCGAGGTCAATACCCCGCCGGTCGATCCGGTGGTCGTGCTTCCCGAAGTGGACGTCGAAATCCCGCCGGTTGAGCTGAACGACCCACCGCTTGTGGTGGTGGTAGAGAACCCGCCGGTGGAACTGAAAGAACCTCCGGTCGTGGTGGTGGTGGAAATGCCGCCGGTCGTGGTCGATGAGCCGCTGCCCGACGATGCACTCGACGAACCGCCCGATGAGGTCGATCCGCTGGCCGAACTTGAGGATCCGCCATAGGAGGAGAAGTAGCCACCCGTTGAGGTTACAATCCCGCCCGTTGTGGTCGTGGTCGATCCGCCCGTGCTGGTCGATCCGCTGCCGCTGGTCGATCCGCTCGTCGTGGTGGAAATGACCACGCTGCCGCCGCCGCCGCTACTGCCGCCGAAAAATCCGCCGAAAAATCCGCCACCGAAACCAAAGCCGCCCGAGCCACCAATCACGGTCACATCGCTGCCACCGCCCTGGGGCGTGGGCATATCCGGCAGGGATGGAAAGGCCACAGCCATCGGCACCATGGCCAACTGCTGCTGCATCGGGGTGGCGCAGGGCACTGTGCGGCTGATGACGCGCCGCGCCTGCCTGACTGTAAACTTGGCGCAGGAAACCGTGCGAATGATTCGCCGCTTCAGCACGCGCGGTTTGGACTGCACGGCCGTGCGAACCTTGGCGTGCTTGACGTACTGGACCTGAGCCGCCGGGGCTTCAGCGATATGCACGGCACCGCCGCCGATCACCGCGCCGCCCGCAGCGATCGCCGACAGTTTCACTAGGGCCATCCGAACCGACATAAGCTCTGCTTTCTTTGCCTTGCGCAGGGGCGGAATGCGGCCACACAATGCGACCGAAACAGCCCTATAGGTCTAGAAACGCAGAGGAATGATTAAGGGACAATCGCGTTAACCGTGTTTTTCGATTGGCTGGCGTGATTTAGGCCCTTGCGCACCCGGCGAAGCAGGGCCCTGTCCCAAACTGGAACCGATTGCATGCCCGGTTCCTAACGGTCACCGACGGCAGCGGCTATTTATCTGGCGAATCAGCAGAATCGAACAGGCCACCCTGATTCCCGGCCGGTGGGGCCATACCCAAATGCTGCCAGGCCCGCGCATTAAGGCAGCGCCCGCGCGCCGTGCGGGCAACCAGGCCCAGCTGGATCAGGTAGGGCTCGATCACGTCCTCGATCGTGTCACGCGGCTCAGACAGGCCTGCTGCCAGCGTTTCAACGCCAACCGGGCCGCCATTGTAGAGTTCGGCGATCATGGTCAGATAACGCCGGTCCATCGCATCGAGGCCAAGGTTATCAACCTCAAGCCGGGTCAGTGCCGAATCCGCCTGGCTCTGGGTGATCGCGGCGTGGCCTTCGACATGGGCGAAATCGCGCACCCGGCGCAGCAGCCGCCCGGCAATGCGCGGCGTGCCACGCGAACGCCGGGCAATCTCACGCGCACCGGCCGGTTCGATGCCGATTCCCAGCAGCCCTGCACCGCGCGTCACCACGCGTTCCAGCTCGCCCTCGGTATAGAAGTTCAGCCGCACCGGAATGCCGAACCGGTCGCGCAGCGGCGTGGTTAGCAGCCCCTGCCGGGTGGTCGCACCCACCAACGTGAAGGCCGGCAGATCAATCCGCACCGATCGGGCCGAGGGCCCCTCCCCGATGATCAGATCCAGCGCGCGGTCTTCCATCGCCGGGTAGAGCACTTCCTCCACCTGCGGGTTGAGGCGGTGGATCTCGTCAATGAAGAGGACATCGCCCTCTTCCAGATTGGTCAGCAGCGCGGCGAGGTCACCCGCCTTGGCAATCACCGGGCCAGACGTAGCGCGGAAGCCCACGCCCAGTTCCTTCGCCACAATCTGCGCCAGCGTGGTCTTGCCCAGCCCCGGCGGGCCGAAGAACAGCACGTGGTCCATCGCCTCGCGCCGCTGCCGCGCGCTTTCGATGAACACGCGCAGGTTATCCTTGGCCGCCGCCTGCCCGACGAATTCGTCGAGCGACTTCGGCCGCAGCGCGGCATCAGCGTCTTCTGCCTGGCGGGTGGAGGAAAGGAGAGGGTTATCGGTCATCCCGACACCCGCTTCAACGCAATGCGGACGAGGTCATTCAGACCTGCGCCTTCGCCCAGTTCTTCCAGCGCGCGCGCCACGGCATCGGTCGCGACATTGGGCTTGAAGCCGAGATTTTGTAGCGCCGAGACGGCGTCCTGGCTGGACGAACCCCTCGGCGCAGCAGCGATCGCTGCACCGGCAGCCGAGGGCAGCCCGCCGGCCTTGTCCTTCAGCTCGTTGACGATCCGGCTGGCCAGCTTTGGCCCGACTCCCTGCGCGCGGGCTACCATTGCGGCATCGCCGCCGGCGCAGGCGCGCTGCAATTCATCGACTGTCAGCGCCGAAAGCACCGCCAGCGCCATCTTGCTGCCTACGCCCTGAACGCTGGTCAGCAGGCGGAACCATTCGCGCTCGCCGCCGCTGGCAAAGCCGATCAGGCGCATGTCGTTTTCGGAGACCTGCAGTTCGGTATGGACCGTCACCCGGTCTCCCCGGACGCCCAGCGCATCGAGCGTGCGGGCGCTGCAATGCACGAGGTAGCCGACGCCGTTCACGTCAATCACGGCCCAGTCGGGACCAAAATCGTCAAGCAGGCCAGACAGGCGGGCGATCATGCACGCGGGTTAACCCGCCGCGGAGCGCACGGCAAGCAAAAGGAACAAGTCGCGAACAGTTATGA
This sequence comes from uncultured Novosphingobium sp., assembly GCA_964413885.1. Lineage (GTDB taxonomy): Bacteria > Pseudomonadota > Alphaproteobacteria > Sphingomonadales > Sphingomonadaceae > Novosphingobium. Next base: position 464,124 of record CAYPTU010000002.1, on the reverse strand, counting down.
GCTAGAAGCGCGGCAAGGGGATGTCGGCAGCAATCCGGCAAGCCAGTGCCGCCGCGCCGACCTGCAACAGCACGTCCCGGTCATCAACACGCCCGGCAACGCGGACCAGATCGCCGAAGGTCAGCGGCCCATCGCGGTCGTAATAGCGTGCGGCCTTGGTCAAGCGGCTGACCTGGCTGGTGCTGAGATGCCCGCGCAAGAATTCTGCCGCGCAGCTCGACTGGCTTTCACTCAGACCATAGCGCTGAAGCGCATCCGAGATCTGGTAACGGCTGGCCACGCAACCTGAAAGCGCCAGACCTGCCAGCGCGATTACGGCAAGGGTTCGATTCAGAGGCATCGGGGAGCTCCTCTTGCTGCCAAAGCAGCACGGTGCGACCCCGCGGCTTAACCCCGGCTGGCTAGCCTCGGTTCAAATGGGCGTGGGTGATCGCCACGGCCAGCGCATCGGCGGCATCGGCGCCAACCGGGGTGACGCCCGGCAGCAGAACCTTGAGCATGGCCTGGACCTGTGCCTTCTCCGCTCCGCCGGTGCCGACGACGGCCTTCTTCACCAGCGTCGGCGCATATTCCGCGACAGCCAGCCCGGCACGGGCAAGAGCCAACAGGCAGACGCCCCTCGCTTGCCCCAGCTTGAGCGTGGACTGGGCGTTCTTGTTGACGAAGACCTCTTCCACTGCACCCGTTTCCGGTCGGTGGCGCAGCAGCACTGCGGCCAGTTCGCGATCGAGCACGACCAGCCGCTCGGCCAGCGGCATCTTGGGATCGGTCTTCACCTGGCCGTTGGCAATGTGGCTGAGCCGGTTGCCGCTCTTGGCGACGATCCCCCAGCCGGTACAGCTGAGGGAAGGATCGAGGCCGATGATGATCAGCCCAGCTGCTCCATCACCGCATCCGGGATTTCATAATTGCCCCAGACGGTCTGGACATCATCGTCGTCATCCAGCACGTCGATCAGCTTGAGCAGCGTTGCAGCATCCTCGGCACCGACTTCAGCCTTCAGGTTAGGCTTCCACGCCAGTTTGACGCCTTCGGCTTCGCCCAGCACCTTTTCCAGTTCACGCGCGACGGGGTGGAGGTTTTCCACCGCCACCCAGATGGCGTGGCTGTCATCATCGCTTTCCACGTCATCAGCGCCGGCTTCCAGCGCCGCTTCGAACACCTTGTCGGCATCGCCCGCGCTGCCGGGGTATTCGATCAGGCCCAGCCGTTCGAACCCGTGGCTCACCGCGCCGCTCGCGCCCAGGTTGCCGCCATTCTTGGCAAAGGCGGTGCGGACGTTGGTGGCGGTGCGGTTGCGGTTGTCGGTAAGCGCCTCAACGATCAAGGCAACGCCGCCGGGGCCATAGCCCTCGTAACGGATTTCTTCGTAGTTCTCACCGTCACCGCGGCTGGCCTTGTCGATCGCGCGCTGGATATTGTCCTTCGGCATCGACTGGGCCTTGGCCGCATTGACCGCGGCGCGCAGGCGCGGGTTCATGTCCGGATCGGGCATGCCCATCTTGGCCGCGACGGTGATTTCGCGGCTCAGCTTGGAGAATTGCGCGGCGCGCTTCTTATCCTGCGCACCCTTGCGGTGCATGATGTTCTTGAATTTGGAATGGCCTGCCATGGGATTATGCCGTCAGCTAGGGATTGGAATTGAGCCGCCCCTAGCCGACCGGCTGCGATCAGACAACCACGGCCGTGCCGGTGGCGCTGACCATCAGCATCGAGCCGTTGGCGCCCAGCACTTCATAATCGAGATCGACACCCACAACGGCGTTACCGCCCAAGCCAGCGGCGAACTGCTTCATTTCTTCCAGTGCCTGCATCCGGGCGCGGGCCAGCACGTCTTCATAGGAGCCGGAACGGCCGCCAACGATGTCGCGGATGCTGGCGAAGAGATCGCGGAACATGTTCGCGCCGACGATCACTTCGCCGGTAACGACGCCCAGATACTGTTGGACCGGACGGCCTTCGACCGTAGGGGTAGTGGTAACGATCATGCGGGGCTCCTTTCCCGGTGCTGATGCAACCGAGATAGGAGCCTTTACCCCGCAATCAAGGCTTTAGCCCAGGCCGAGCGCGGCCTTGTAAACGTCGAGAATGGCTTCCATTTCGGCCCGATCATCGGGCTTCATCTTCCGCAGGCGCACGATCTGGCGCATGATCTTGGCATCATAGCCCACGGCCTTGGCTTCGGCGTAGACATCACGAATATCGTCGGCGATGCCCTTCTTTTCTTCCTCCAGGCGTTCCACGCGTTCGATCAGCAGGCGCAGGCGGTCGTCGGTGGTTTCGGCCATGGTAAGGTAAGCTCCGGTAACAGGGTGAATCGGTTGACCGGCTCTTAGGGGGTGGCGGCGTTCTTCTTCAAGCTCTCGGCCATGGCTTCGAGCTGCTCAGAAGTCGCTTCCCTGTGGAAACGCGCTTTCCATTCCGCCGAAGCCATCCCGTGGATCACTTCGCGCGCGCCTTCCTTGTCGTAGGGTGCGCCGGCATCGCGGATCCAGTCGGCCAGGCAGTTCCGGCAAAAGCCGGAGAGGATCATCAGCTCAAGGTTTTGGGCATCGCTGCGGTGCCGCAGATGCCGCACCAGGCGCCGGAAAGCGGCGGCGGCGACGGCATCATCGAGCGCCTCAAGGGGATCTGCGGGGTTCGCATTCGTATTTTCGGAACAGCTCATGGGCATACCCTTGGGTTTTCGGCGCCGCTTTGCCATAGAGGCAGCGATATGAAGAAGGAATTTTCCGTGGCAAAGTTTGACCCGCGCGGTCGCAAGATCAAGATCCTGGCAACGCTTGGCCCGGCCAGCCGCAGCCCCGAGATGATCGAGAAGCTGGTTCGCGCCGGGGCAGACGCCTTCCGCGTCAACATGAGCCACGGTGACCACGAGACCCACGCCCAGACCATTGCGTCGATCCGCGCCGTCGAAAAGGAGATCCAGCGCCCCATCGCCGTGCTGTGCGATCTGCAGGGGCCAAAGCTGCGCGTTGGCCAGTTCAAGGATGGCAAGGCGGTGATCCGCCACTCGGGCCACTTCACGCTCGATCGCAATCCCGAACTGGGCGACGAAACCCGCGTCTGCCTGCCCCATCCCGAACTGTTCGGTATTCTCCAGAAGGGCCAGCGCCTGCTGATCGACGATGGCAAGCTGCGGCTCAAGGTGATCGAGGCCAGCCAGGACGCCATCCTCTGCTCGGCCGAAGTCGGCGGCGTGATCATGGACCGCAAGGGCGTGAACGTGCCCGATGCGGTCGTGCCGGTGCCCGCGCTGACCGAGAAAGACCGCCGCGATCTGGCCTTTGCGCTGGAACAAGGTGCCGACTGGATCGCGCTGTCCTTCGTCCAGCGCCCTGATGACGTGGCCGAAGCACGCAAGCTGATTGGCAACACGCAGACCGCGCTGATGGCCAAGATCGAAAAGCCCGCCGCGATCAGCCGGCTCGACGAAATCATCGAACTCGCCGACGGGATCATGGTTGCCCGCGGGGACCTTGGCGTGGAACTGAACCCGGAAGAAGTGCCGCCGCTGCAGAAGCGGATCGTTGCCGCCACCCGCCGCTCGGGCAAGCCGGTGGTCGTTGCCACGCAGATGCTCGAATCAATGATCGAGAGTCCGGCGCCGACCCGCGCCGAAGTGTCGGACGTGGCCAACGCTGTTTATGACGGAGCCGATGCCGTGATGCTTTCGGCCGAAACCGCCAGCGGTGCCTGGCCGGTTGAGGCTGTGACGATCATGGACCGCATCGCCGGACAGGTTGAACGCGATCCCGGCTATCGTCAGCAGGTCAGCTTTGCTGCGGTGATGCCCGACCAGACCACGGCAGACGCACTCGCCCACTCCTGCGCCTCGATCGCGGAATCGCTGCCGATTGCCGGCGTGATCGTGTTCACGGGCTCAGGCAGCACCGCCCGCCGCGTGGCGCGTGAACGCCCCGCAGCACCGATGCTGGTCCTGACCCCGTCGCAGAAGATCGCCCGCAAGCTGGCACTGCTGTGGGGCGCCCATGCTGTTACCACCAAGGACATCGGCAGCTTCGAAGAGATGATCGCCAAGGGCAAGCGCATGGCCTTGCGCCACGGCTTTGGCACGGCCGGATCCAAGCTGATCACGCTGGCTGGGGTGCCCTTCGGCACGCCGGGTTCAACCAACCTGCTGCACGTTGTCACCCTGCAGGGCGACGAGCTGGATCGCCACAAGGGCTAAGCTGGCCGGTTAGTCGAACAGTGCCTTCAGGTCCTTCTTCAGGATCTTGCCATTGGCGTTGCGCGGCAGGGTTTCCGGATAGAACAGGATCCGGACCGGCACCTTGAACGCGGCCAGACGTTCGCGCACCCAGGCCTGCAATTCGGCTTCGCTTGCCGACTGGCCGGGGGTCAGGTGAACCACGGCTGCGGGCTCTTCGCCAAGCGTGCGGTGCGGGATGCCGACCACGGCAGCGTCCATCACCGCCGGGTGATCGTAGAGCACGTTCTCAACCTCTGACGAATAGATGTTCTCGCCGCCACGGATCACGATATCCTTGGCCCTGTCGGCGATGTAGCAAAAACCTTCCTCGTCCAGCCAGGCCAGATCACCGGTGCGTACCCAACCGTCGATAAAGGTGGCGGCAGTCGCCTCGGGGTTGTTCCAGTAACCCTTCACGATCATCGGGCCGGAGGCGTAAAGCTCACCAATCTGGCCCGGCGGCAGTTCATGGCCACCGTCATCCAGCACCTTGAGCCGCGCCACCGGCACGGCCGGCCCGCAGCTGGTCGGCCGGTTGAGATAGTCCTCGGCTGACAATCCGGTGACCGTCGCGGTGGTTTCGGTCATCCCCCAGCCATTGCCGGGCAGGGCGCCAAACACTTCGCGAATCTTGCGGACCAGATCCGGTGCCGAGGGCGCGCCGCCATAGGCAATCGCCTCGATTGAGGAGAGATCGTACTTCTCGCGCGCCGGGTGTTCGATCAGCTGCCAGGCGATGGTCGGCACGCCGCCGGTTGAATTGACCTTCTCGCGCTCGATGATCTGGAAGGCCTTTTCCGGCTCCCACTTGTACATGAAGATCATCGTATGGCCGGCGGCAATCGCGCCCATCATCGTTGCCGAGCAGGCGGTGGCATGGAACAGCGGGATCACTGTCAACAGCACCTTGCGCGCCGGTTCCGGGAGCGCCTCGCCCCGCCGCAACACCTGGCGCGCCGCGCCGTAACCGCTTGAGAGGATATTGGTCACGAAATTGCGATGCGTGCCGAGCGCACCCTTGGGGTTGCCGGTCGTCCCCGAGGTATAGAGGATGGTCGCATCGTCATCGGCGGCAATTGCGACGTCAGGCAGGTCCTGATCGGGCAAGTTGCCCCAGTTCAAAGAAGGCCCGATAATGCTTTCAAGCGCAGCGACCCCGGTGGCAAGATCATCCCGACGCGAAACGATCACATGGACCAGGCCAGGCAGTTCACCCCGGTGCGGAGCGATCCGGTCCAGCCGCTCGCCATCGCAGACCAGCACCTTGGCGCCCGAATGGGCCAGGCCATAAGCCAGCTCTGGCCCGGTCCACCAGGCATTGAGCGGCACACAGATCGCGCCGATCGTGACCGCAGCAAAGAACACCACCGGCCATTCGGGCAGGTTGCGCATTGCCAAGGCAACCCGGTCGCCCTTCTGCACCCCCAGCGATTGCAGGTGGCGGCCGAAGGCGGCAACGGCGCGGAACCAGGCTTCATAGGAAACCCGCTCCTCCTCATAGATCAGGAAGGTCGCGTCACCATGTGCGCGCCCGGCCCGCGCCAGCACGGCGAGGTTATCGGGCGCGTTCTTCCAGACGCGGGTAGGCACGCCGCGGATGTCGATCGTTTCGTATTCGAACTTCGCGCCGGGGGCGCAGAGGATTGCCTCGCACTCAGCCAGACTGCGTGCGGGCCAGCCGGCCGGAATCCATTCCTTGAAACTGTCGTTAGAGATGTCGCCCATGATCCTCCGTGGCGGTCGCTCTGCCACCTTGGAGGACAGGCTAGGTCAGCCGCGCGCGCCGAACAAGGCCGAACCGACGCGGATATGAGTGGCGCCCAGCATGATCGCCGTTTCAAAGTCGTCACTCATGCCCATTGACCGGCCGGCCAGCCCGTGATCGCGCGCCAGCTTATCGAGCAGGGCGAAGAACGGCGCCGCCTCGATCCCCACAGGCGGCACGCACATCAGGCCGATCACCGGCAGCTGCGCAGCGCGTGCTTCGGCCAGCAGCGCGGGCAGGTCGGCAATCGCGCAGCCACCCTTCTGCTCTTCCGCGCCGATATTGACCTGCAGGAAGCACGGCACCTGTCGGCCCGCCTTATCCATTGCCTTGCCCAAGGCGCTGACCAGCGAGGAGCGGTCAACCGAATGGATGCAGTCAAACAACCGCACAGCATCATCGGCCTTGTTCGACTGCAGCTGGCCGACCAGGTGGAGCGCAATGTCCGAATGGGCTTCGCGCAGCGCGGGCCACTTTTCGGCGGCTTCCTGCACGCGGTTCTCACCAAAGACGCGTTGTCCTGCCGTGATCAGCGGCGCGATCCGCTCGGCCGGATGGGTCTTGCTGACGGCAACCAGCGTCACCTCTTCGGCCTTCCGACCTGCGATCGTCGCGGTGCGGGCCATCTGGGCGTGGATCTCGGCGAGCGCGGTGGCTGGATCAGTCATGGCGCGGTGCTATAGCGATGCCGTGCCACGATTGAAGCCCCTCCCGAACATCTGGCTGCTGAGCGACGCGCGCAACGATGCCGTCCTGGAGCGGGCGCTGCAGCGATTGCCGCGCGGGAGCGGCTTCGTGTTCCGGCACTACCACCTGCCCGAACCAGAGCGCCGTGCCCGGTTTGCTGGGCTGGCGAGGATTGCCAAAGCACGCGGTATCCGCGTCATCCTTTCCGGCCCCGCGGCCAAGGCACGACATTGGGGTGCCGATGGCTCTTACGGCGCGCACCGGCACGCAACTTTGGCGACGGCCCATTCGATGTGCGAACTGCGGCGGGCTTCGCGGGCTGCGGGGATCATGCTCTCCCCCGTCTTTCCCACCCGGTCCCATCCCGGCGGCAAGGTGCTGGGGCCACTGCGCTTCCGTTTGCTGGCCCGGCGCTCTCCAGTGCCGGTCATTGCGCTTGGCGGGATGAGCAGCGCGGCCAACCGCCGCCTGAAGTGGCCGCGCTGGGCCGCTATCGACGCCTTTTTACGGTAAAGCGACTCGCCCGAATCCCAAGGATTCTTGACGCGGAGTCACCGGCAGGCGCATTAAGCGCGCTGAACGAAGGGAAGCATAATGGCTACAGGGGCAGTCAACGCGGGAAGCCGCGGCGCGCAGGTGAACTGGCGCGCAACCTTGCGCCGTGCCTTGCGCCGGGCGAGCGAGATCGGCGGCGCAGGTCTGCTGCTGGGTGGCATGGTGTTCCTGGCCCTGGCGATGGTCAGCTATCACCAGACCGATCCATCCTGGTCGACCGCCGCGGGAGGCCCGCCGGCCAACTGGATGGGCCTGCCCGGTGCCTGGGTAGCAGAGCGCGCCCTGTTCCTGTTCGGCCCGATTTCGGTCCTGTTCCTGCCGCTGCTCTATGTCGGTGCGCGCAAGCTGTGGCGCCTGGTCGAGGAGGAGGATGAAGACCTGCCCCACACCAGCCATGTCTGGTGGCGGCCGATTGGCGTGCTCCTGCTGGCCATGGTCTTGCTGGGCACAGTCATGGCGCTGGTCTTCACCGGTCCGGGCGGCTCGCTGCCGGCCGGCATGGGCGGGATAAGTGGACTGCTGGGTGCCCGCGCGATCGAGGCACTGGCCGCGCTCCTGCCGCAAACTGGACGCTTCTGGGCGATCCTGGTCGCCGGGCTGGGTTGTCTGGCCGGCGGTTCGATGCTGGCCGCGCGGGTCTTCGCGCTGGACTGGGGCAGCCTGCTGACCCTGCCGGCCTTCCTGCGCCGTGAGCCGGCAAGTGCAAGCGATGGCGTTATCGCGGTGAGGCCCGTGGCCAAGGCCGCGGTCGAGCCGCGCCCGTCACCTATCAGCACTGACGAACCGCCGCGCAAGCCGCCGGTCATCACCGACCCCAACCGCCCGGCCAAGGCGGCGCAGCTCACCACTTCAGGCAAGCAGGGCGACCTGTTCGACAACTTCGAACTTCCATCGCTCGATCTGCTGAATGATCCGCCGCCGCATTCGAAGCAGAAGATCGACAAGCTGGCGCTGGAGCGCAACGCCCGTCTGCTTGAGACCGTGCTGGATGACTTCAACGTCAAGGGTGAGATCACCGCCGTCCGCACCGGCCCGGTGGTCACCATGTATGAGCTGGAACCGGCCCCCGGCATCAAGGCCAGCCGCGTGGTCGGGCTGGCAGACGACATTGCCCGCAACATGAGCGCGATCTCGGCCCGCGTATCGCCGATCCCGGGCCGCACCGTGATGGGCATCGAACTGCCCAATGCCGACCGGCAGATGGTCAGCTTCAAGGAGATGGTGGCAAGCGAGGCCTTTGCCGGATCGAAGGGCATGCTGCCGATCATCCTGGGCAAGGACATCGCCGGTGAGCCGGTCGTGGCTGACCTCGCCACCATGCCGCACCTGCTGGTTGCCGGCACCACCGGTTCGGGCAAGTCGGTCGGGCTCAACACGATCCTGCTCTCGCTGCTTTACCGGCTGACCCCGGCGCAGTGCCGCCTGATCCTGGTCGATCCCAAGGTGCTGGAACTCAAGTCATACGATGACATTCCGCATCTGCTCTCCCCCGTTGTGACCGAGCCGGCCAAGGCGGTGCGCGCTCTCAAGTGGGCGGTCGAGGAGATGGAACGCCGCTACCGGATGATGAGCGAGATCTCGGTCCGCAATCTGGCCGGCTTCAACGAGAAGGTGAAGGCCGCGATTGCCCGGGGCAAGCCGCTGGGCCGCCGCATCCAGATCGGCTTCGATCCCGAGACCGGCGAGGAGCTCTATGAAGAGCACCAGCTCGATTACCCGGTCCTGCCGCAGATCGTGGTGATCGTTGACGAGCTGGCCGACCTGATGGTGACGGTCGGCAAGGAAGTCGAAGTGCTGATCCAGCGGCTGTCACAGAAGAGCCGCGCCGCGGGGATCCACCTGATCATGGCAACGCAGCGGCCTTCGGTCGACGTCATCACCGGCGTGATCAAGGCCAACCTGCCAACCCGCATCAGCTTTGCCGTGACCAGCCGGATCGACAGCCGCACCATTCTGGGCGAGCAGGGCGCCGAGCAACTGCTGGGCAAGGGCGACATGCTCTACAAGCCCAACACCGATCCGATCCGCCGCGTTCACGGGCCGTTCGTTTCGGACGAAGAGGTTGAGCGGCTGGCGGACTTCTGGCGCGCCCAGGGCAAGCCGGAATATGTCGATTCGGTCACCGAGGAGCCGGAAGAAGGCGGCTTCAGCTTTGACGATCTCGACGCCACGGCGAGCGACAATCCGGACGAGCGCAAGTATCGCCAGGCCTGCCAGATCGTGTTCGAAAGCCAGAAGGCCAGCGCATCCTGGCTCCAGCGCCAACTGGGCGTGGGGTACAACACCGCCGCCAAGTGGGTGGAACGGATGGAGGCTGATGGCTTTGTCGGCCCGGCCAACCACGTTGGCCGCCGCGAGATATATCGCGACCGCGACGGCAACCCGCTTTAGGCCAGCCCCTAGCGGGTCTTCAGCTCATATTGCCCCGCGATCGCCTGAAAATGATCGCGGGCATGGCGCCGCGCCGCGGCAACCGTTTCAAACAGGGCATCTTGCAGCACCGCCGTGACCAGCGGGTAGCCCTGGGAATTGTAACGCACATCGCGGACCGACAGGCGAACATTGCCTTCGGCATCACGGTCAATCAGGAATGGTCGGATCACGTCTTGGCTCATTGGAAATCCCCTTCAGATGCCGCGTTCGTGTCGCGACGCTCGGCTTCGCGCCGATCACGTTCGGCTGCGGTCTTGATCGCCCGGTCAGCCATGGCCTGCCACGCCGCCTGAGCCTTAAGCTGAATTTCGCGCTGATTTTGCAGCAACGCAGACTGGGCATTGCGGCCGCACTGTGCGGCCTGATCGAGGTAAAACTGGGTAGATACAGACACGGTATGCTCCTCGGTTTTGCCCCTCAGCGGCGCTGCTGACGCCGCGGCGGTGCCCCTGTCGTGAAGCCCGTTCCCCGATCACGGAACACGATCCGGCCTTTGCTGAGATCGTAGGCCGTCATTTCGACCTTGACCCGATCCCCGACGACCGAGCGAATGCGGAACTTGCGCATTTTGCCTGAGGTATAGGCGATAATTCGGTGCCCATTCTCAAGCACCACGCCAAACCGGCCGTCGGGGAGGATTTCATCGATCTGGCCTTCGAGGGTCATCAACTCCTCTTTGGCCATGCGATCAGGCCGACTCGAGATTGACGGCCGAAGTCCTGCCGCGCTGGTCGGTCTCCAGCTCGAACTTCACGCGCTGATCCTTGTCCAGCGTTTGCATGCCGGCAGCCTGGACGGCCGTGATGTGAACAAAGCTGTCCGTACCGCCGCCATCGGGCGCAATGAAGCCAAAGCCCTTGTCGGGATTGAAAAATTTAACGGTGCCAACTGGCATAATGCGATCCTTTCACGAAACGCGAGTACCCCCGCGCGGATGCTCGAGGAGCGTAGAGGCGAGAAAGGGGAGTTGGGGCACCGCGTGCCGGAAGTCCCGTCGCAGGCGACGTAGCGGGCGGACAGTGCGCCCCTTTTCTGACAATAGCAAACAATCCCTATGATTGCGGCCAGCAGGTTGACACAGTTGACACTCAGTCCGCTTCTCCCAACAGGCCAGAACCCGCAGCGGTCAGCCGCTTTTTGGCGAAAACTGCCAGATTGCACCCGGCAAAAAATAAAAAAAGCCACCGGTCCGCGCAGCGATTTCGACGATGTGAAAGAGCGGCAGCCCGAATAGCAGGCCCGCACCGAGTAGGAAAATGCGCGTTCAGACTGCGCCGGATCTTGGGCTTCGCATCGCCAGCATGGCACAGGGCAGGGCCAGCAAAGCCAACGCATCGGCCGCCAGCAACGGCAAGGTCCAGCTGTGCGCCAGCCCCGCTGCGACCATGCGATCGCTGGCCAGGCCGATCGCGAAAGAGACCAGGCCGATCGCAAAGATATTGATCAGCAGCATGTTGAGCCCGGTCGCGGTGGCCTTGAGCCGACTGGGCAGCAGTTCTTCGATCACTGCGAAGATCGGTCCGTAAAGCACGGTCATGAACAGGATCGATCCGACCATTCCGGCCATGAACAGGCCTGAATGACCGGGGGCGAGCCGATAGCAGAGCAGCAACGGCGCGAGGGCCAGCAGAATCAGGAATACCGTTTTGGCCCGATCCCAGCCCAGCCGCCGCGACGCCCAGTCAACCAGCAGTCCGGCCCCAAAGGTGCCGACCAGCCCCACGACGACAAAGGTTCCGCCATAGATCGCCGCCGCCGCGCTCTTGTCATAGCCCTTTTCGGCCACCAGCCAGAGCTGCACGAAGGGGCTGGTCGCCGAATGGGCGTGGGCAAATATGATCGCGAGCGAAGCCCACATGATCCGCGGCACCTGCCGCCACAGCGCAAAAATGGCCCCGAGATTGCCGAGCAAGGTTGGTTGTTCGGCCAGTTCGGGCGCCTTGTCCCGGACCCGCGACAGACCCAGCAGCGCAACGATGCCGACCAGCCCCATGCCAAGGAAGGCCCAGCGCCAGCCGATGGCAGGACCCAGCAGGGCGGCAATCAGGAAGCCGCCGCCGCTTCCGATCGGGATGCCCGCGAAGAACAAGCCCAAGGCTCCGGCGCGGTGGCGTTCATCTACCCGGGCGAGGATGATGTTGCTGGCGGTCGGCACCAGCGTGGCCTCGCCCGCGGCAACGAAGGGCCGCGCACCCAGTAGCGACCAGAAGCCTTGCGCCAGGCCTGACAGCGCCGTGAACAGGCTCCAAACCCCCAACCCGCTGGCGAGTACGCGCACGCGGCCAATCCGGTCGGCCGCAACCCCGGCGGCCAGGGCAGCAAAGGCATAGACGCCGCTGAAGGCCAGCCCGGCAATCAGCGCGAACTGGCTGCGGCTCAGCGCCAGATCATGCATGATATCGGCCGCAAAGGCGGCAACCAGCTGGCGATCAATCTGGTTGACCACGTGCAGCGCCAACATGAACAGGATCAGGCCCGCTGGGCTGGCCCCGTCCGCATGGACCTTCGCAGGCGCGGCGGCTTGAGACATTCAGAACATTCCCCCGTTGGGACTGATGATCTGGCCCGCCAGGTAATGCCCGTCGCCAGCCAGATAGCAGATCAGGCCAGCATATTCCTCCATCGTTCCCAGCCGTCCAGCCGGAATCATCTGGTGGAGCCGGTTGCGCCCTGCTTCGTCGAGCCGCTCGATGTAGCTTTCGAAGGTGGGGGTCAGGACCCCGCCCGGGGCAATCGCGTTGACCAGAATATTGGCCCCGGCCACCTCCGCCGCGACGGCGCGGGTGAAAGCAATGACCGCGCCCTTGGTGGCCGAATAGTGCGGGCTATGCGCGCTAAAGGCAGACAGGCCCGCGATCGAGGCGATATTGACGATCCGGCCATAGCGGCGCGGCTCCATCTGGCGCAGCGCTGCCCGGGTGCAGAAGAACACGCCGTGGACGTTGACGCCCCAGTACTTGAGCCAGTCCGCATCGCTCATCGCGCTGGTGAAGCCCAGCGTATCGCGCGGTTCGGCCGTGGTCAGATAGGTATAATGGCGGCTGCGGCGAACCTCGTCCTCGGGGCTGCCAGGAACCAGCGCGGCATTGTTGACCAGCACCTCGACCGGACCGAGCGCCTGTTCGACATCGGCAAAGAAGCGGTCAACCGCTGCGCTGTCGCTGACGTCACAGGTCGCGGCGAAGACCTCGCAGCCTTGCTCGCGCAGGGCTGTTGCGGTCTGTTCAAGTTCGGCGCCAAGCAGGTCGCACAAGGCAAGCCGACCGCCAGCCTTGCCAAGCCCCGCGGCGATCGCCTGCCCCAGTCCGCGGGCTGCGCCGGTAACGACGCAGACCCGCCCGGTGACATCGTTCACGCGTATTCCCACCGCGGCACACCGCGCTGGCCGGGCTGGCGGTTGGGCGGATAGCCGACTCGGCGCAGCGTTTCGTCAGTCGACTGATAGAAGGTGCCGATCTGGTAGATCGCCTTGGCTTCGGGCCCGGTCGCGACATCGCGGTGCAGTTCATTGGCCATCCGCACCATCTGCTCAACCTGCTGGACCGAGGTCATCCGTTCGCCCTTGCGGCTCCACAGGTTATCCTCGATCCCGACGCGGACGTGCAGGCCCAGCGCAATTGCGATTGCGTTGAACGGCGCGACATGGCGCATCACAGTTTCGATCGTCAGCACCGCGCCATCGGGGACGCGGCGGGCGAATTCGATCAGGTCAGCCGGGTGGGTACCGGCCGCGCCGCTGCCGATGGCGACATAGTTCAGCACCAGCGGGCCATTGTAGTGACCCTTGCGGATCAGCCGCTCGACCGTTTCAAGCTGGCTGAGATCGCCCACCATGAAGTGTGGCTGGATCCCGTTGGCGACCAGCCGCTTGAGGTGTTCTTCCATGAAGACCGGGCCGCATTCGAAATACATATTGCGATAGGCTTCGAACATGGCCGGGTTGGTCAGGCAGGTCCCGGCGATATCGTCCTCGCTCATCAGCGCGGAGATATCCATCTGGTTGGTATTGACCGCAATGGTGACCTGATCGGGCTTGGGCTTGAGTTCGGCCAGCATGTGACGGGTATCATCCGACAGCCACTTGGCTTCGGACCCTTCACCTTCGGGCGCGAACGAGATCGAGCCGCCGACCTGGATCAGCATATCCGGACAGGCGGTGCGGATACGGTCAATCATCTCATTGAACATCGAAAGGCGCTTGGACCCGCTGCCATCGGCTTCACGGCAATGCAGGTGGAGCACGGTGGCCCCGGCATTGTAGCAATCGACCGCCTTCTGGACCTGATCGGCCATGGTGACGGGAATGTCCTCCGGGAAATCGCCCGGCAGCCACTGCGGGCCATAGGGGGCGACCTGGATCACCAGCTTTTCCTGGTTTTCGGGGAGCAGGCTGTCATCGAGGAAGTGCATGGTTCAGTCCTCCTGGGTAGCGGGCGCGGGCATCCCGCGCGCCTTCATTTCATCAACCAGATGCGGGGTGCCGAGCGCGACCGAATGGATGCCCAGCACGGCAACCAGTTGCAGCACGGCCATGATTTCTTCGGGCGTGACCCCAAGATCGAGCGCCGCGGCGATGTGCCGCTTGACCCCCGGCGAATACATGTGGGTGCAGCTGGCATCGACCGCGATCGCAATCAGCTCGTAAGTCTTGGGATCGATGATCCCTTTCCGCATTGAATGGGTTCCCATGTCGAGGAACTTTTCCATCCATTCGGCGTCGAAAGCGGCGGCCTGATCCCAGGCCTGGTTCCAGCCGCCACCGGCGCGGGCGGCATCGCTGATCGGAGTGGCTGAAGGCACGGCACGTCTCCCCATTGGTTGCTCGCAGCCTAGCCAGCCGGACTCGACACAATTTAGATTTTGCGCCATTCAATTACGGATATGCGTCAAACCCCCACAGTTCGCGCTGCGGCCCTGACCGGCTTCGGAGCCCTGAGCCGCAGCTATGGCCTGGATGGCGCGGCGATCCTGCGCACTTGCGGCGTTACGGCGCAGGCCGAGCAGGAACCCGACCGGCGCTTGCCAACCAGTGCGGTCAACCGGGCGTTTGAGCGGGCTGCCGAATTGGCCGGGATCGAGGATTTCGGACTGCGCCTGGCCGAGCTGCGCGGGTTCTCCAATCTCGGCCCGGTTACCGTGCTGGCGCGCGATGAACCGGACATCCGCAGTGCGCTGTCGATCTTCACCGCTTACCTGCCACTGCACAACGAAGCGCTGACCATCGATCTGACCGAACAGGACGATCTGGCGATCATGTCTTGCGCGCTGGCGGGCGAAGGGCCGCGCGTGCAGGCGACCGACGTGGCTGTCGCCATGCTCCACCGGATCCTGCGCCAGTTGCTGGGCGCCAGCTGGGCCCCCATCGCGATCTATCTGGAGCGGCCGCGGCCCGTCCATGCCAGCCAATTCGCCCGGGTGTTCGGCGCGCCGGTCCACTTTGCGCAGGACTTCAGCGGGATCGTGCTGAGCCGCACCGACATGGATCGGCCCAACCAGCTCGCCGAGGCGGCGCTGCGGCCCTATGCGGCGCAGCTACGCGCCGCCCTGCCGGGCCTGGGCGATCTCCCCATGGCCGAACGCGTCACCCGCCTGCTGCGCGCCATGCTGGCCGGGCGGCGCTGCACCGCCACTTTGGCGGCGGAACGGCTGGGCTTGTCGCGCCGCACGCTGGAGCGGCGATTAGCCGAAGAGGGCACCACCTTCCACGCGCTGCTCGATCAGGTGCGCAGCGAACTCGCGCGCGGCCAGCTGACTGGCAGCCGCCGCAGCAACGCCGAGATTGCCGAGCTGCTGGGCTTTGCCAGCTCGGCCGCCTTCACCGCCTGGTTTGCCGCCCGTCACGGACTGCCGCCACAGGCCTGGCGGCGCGCACAGGTGGCCTGAGCACTTGCCTTCGCCGCCGGACCCGGCGAAAGGCTGCGCCATGATCCGCGTGACTGACCTGGCCCTGCCGCTTGACCATGAACCGCCTGCGCTGGAAGCCGCGGTGCTGGCCAAGCTGGGGATCGTGCCCGAACGGCTGGAGCGCTTCTCCGTGTTCCGCCGCGGCAACGATGCCCGCAAAAAGACCGCAATCAAGCTGATCTACACGATCGATGCCGTGGTGCAGGACGAGGCCGAAGTGCTGGAACGGCTCCACGGCGATCCCCATGTGAAGCCCACGCCGGACCTGTCCTACAAGTTCCCGGTCATGGCACCGGAGGGGTGGAGCGGACCCCGCCCGGTGGTGATCGGAGCCGGCCCCTGCGGGCTGATGGCCGCGCTGATTCTGGCGCAGATGGGGCTGAAGCCGATCATCATCGAACGCGGCAAGGCCGTGCGCGAACGGACCAAGGACACCTGGGGCCTGTGGCGCCGGGCCGAGCTGACCACCGAATCCAACGCCCAGTTCGGCGAAGGCGGGGCGGGCACCTTTTCCGACGGCAAGCTCTATTCGCGGATCAAGGATCCGCGCCACCTTGGCCGCAAGGTGCTGACCGAATTCGTCAAGGCCGGGGCGCCCGAAGACATCCTGACCGAGGCCCATCCGCACGTCGGCACCTTCCGCCTCGTCACCATGGTGATGTCGATCCGCGAAACGATCGAGAGCTTGGGCGGCGAATACCGGTTTGGCACGCGGGTTGAGGATTTCGTGCTGGAAGACGGGCAAATGAAGGGCCTGCAGCTTTCATCGGGCGAGTTCCTGCCCGCCGAGCACGTGATCTTGGCAGTCGGCCACTCAGCCCGAGACACCTTCTTCAAGCTGCACGAACGCGGCGTCTATGTGGAGGCCAAGCCCTTTGCGATTGGCGTGCGGATCGAGCATCCGCAAAGCTGGATCGACAAGGCCCGCTTCGGCCCCAACGCCGGCAACCCGATCCTGGGTGCGGCGGCCTATGCGATCTCGCACCAGGCCAGCAATGGCCGGGCGGTCTATTCATTCTGCATGTGCCCGGGTGGGCGCGTGGTCGCCGCCACATCAGAGGAAGGCCGCGTCGTCACCAACGGGATGAGCCAGTATTCCCGCGCCGAATTCAACGCCAATTCGGGGTTGGTGGTGGACATCAATCCTGAACGCGATTTCCCCTGCGATCCGCTGGCTGGCGTTCGCTTGCAGCGGCAGCTGGAAGAGAAAGCCTTTGTCGCGGGCGGGTCGAACTATCACGCGCCGGGGCAGCGGGTGGAAGACCTGCTCGCCGCGCGCCCCTCGACCAGTTTCGGCGTGGTCCAGCCCAGCTACAAGCCGGGCGTCAAGCCGACTGACCTGGCGGAAGTGTTGCCCGGCTTCGTGATCGAGGCCCTGCGTGAGGCGCTACCGGTGTTCGGGCGGCAGGTCCCGGGTTACGATCATCCCGATGCGGTGATGACGGGCGTGGAGACGCGCACCTCCAGCCCGATCCGCATCAGGCGCGGGGCTGACTTCCAGTCGATCAACACTGCGGGGCTCTACCCGGCAGGCGAAGGCGCGGGCTATGCCGGCGGCATCCTCTCAGCCGCAGTCGACGGGATCAAGGTGGCCGAGGCACTGGCGACGAAGCTGGTCAACGCAGCTTGAGCGAATTCGATGCCATTATCCTCGGCGCCGGGGCGGCCGGACTGTTCTGCGCGGCCACGGCCGGCCAGCGCGGCAAGCGGGTGCTGCTGCTCGATCATAATGCCGAGGTGGGGCGCAAAATCCTGATCTCTGGCGGGGGGCGCTGCAATTTCACCAACCTCCATACCGCGCCCGATCGCTATCTTTCGGCCAACCCGCACTTCGCCAAGTCGGCACTGGCGCGCTATACCCCGGCGGACTTCATCAAGCTGGTCGATAGCCATGGCATCGCCTGGCATGAAAAGACGCTGGGGCAGCTGTTTTGCGACCAGTCAGCCAAGCAGATCGTGAACATGCTGCTGGACGAATGCGAGCTTGGCGGCGTTACCTTGCAGCTTGGAGGAGAGACTGGCGAGATCACGCATCGTGACGGACGATTCCATGTCGCCGGGGCGAGCGCACCGGCGCTGGTGATCGCCACGGGCGGGCCATCGATCCCCAAGCTGGGAGCGACCACCTTCGCCTATGACCTGGCGCGGCAATTCGGCCTCAAGGTGGTCCAGCCGCGCCCTGCACTGGTGCCCCTGACGCTGAGCGGCGAGGATGCGCTGTTTGCCGAACTCTCTGGCGTCGCAACCGAAGTCGTCGCGAAATGCGGCAAGGCCGCCTTCCGCGAGGCGGCGCTGTTCACCCACCGCGGCCTGTCAGGCCCGGCAATCCTGCAGGTCAGTTCCTACTGGCAGCGCGGCGACGACGTCCGGATCGATTACCTGCCCGACCAGCCGCAGGGCTGGCTGCTCGAGGCCAAGCGCAATCAGCCGCGCAGTGCGCTGCGCCGCGTGCTGCCCCTGCCCGAACGGCTGGCGACGACCCTGGCCGACCGCCTGGGCGTGACCGGGGAGCTCGGCAACCAGTCCGACAAGGTGCTGCGCGCGGCCGAGCAGCAACTGCATGACTGGCACTTCCAGCCCAACGGCAGCGAAGGCTTCGCCAAGGCCGAGGTTACCGCGGGCGGGATCAGCACAGCCGAGCTCTCCAGCCAGACCTTGGAAGCGAAGAAGGTGCCGGGGCTCTATGCTATCGGCGAGGCGGTTGACGTAACCGGGTGGCTGGGGGGCTACAACTTCCAATGGGCCTGGGCCAGCGCCCACGCGGCCGGTTCGGCACTGTAACCAAAGCCTCGGCAGGCGTTATCCTGCTTCGCCAAACGGCCGGAACGGTTCCGTGATCTCGTCCCGCACCCGCGCCAGCCGCCCGCTGGCCTTATCGATCATCGCCCAGGTGGTCCGCGCCGAAACGATCACCTTGCCATCGGACCCGCGGAAATCGACCCGCCGATCAAACCGCGCGCCGGTGGGCGGTGCGGGGATGAACGTCTCTGCCGTCACTGTTTCGCCGGGGCCGATATTGCCGCGATAGTCGATCTCGTGCCGGGTCACGACCCAGATGTAGGCCGCCTGATGCTCGGGCGCGGCGACCGCCGACCAGTGCGCCGTCGCAACCTGCTGGATCCAGTCCACCCAGACCGCATTGTTGACGTGGCCCAGCTCATCAATGTGCTGCGGCTGCGCAGTGAAGGTCAGGGTGAAGCGGTTGCTCATTTAGTCACGCCCAGCTGCCACAGGATAAACGCAAACTCTTCGGCCGTTTCCTTAAGGCTTTCGAACCGGCCGCTCTTGCCGCCGTGGCCCGCGCCCATGTTGGTCTTGAGCAGCAATTCGTTCTGGTCGATCTTCAATTCGCGCAACCGGGCGACCCATTTGGCCGGTTCCCAATAGGTCACGCGCGGATCGTTGAGCCCGGCGGTGACCAGCAGCGGCGGATAGGCTTGCGCCTTGACCTGGTCATAGGGCGAGTAGGACCGGATCAGTTCGAACGCAGCCTTGTCCTCGATCGGGTTGCCCCATTCGGGCCATTCGCCCGGCGTCAGCGGCAGGGTGGGATCGAGCATGGTCGCCAGCACGTCGACGAAGGGTACGTGCGCCACCACCGCGCCCCACAGGCCGGGATCGGAATTGATCACCGCCCCCATCAGTTCGCCGCCAGCCGAACCGCCGGAAATGCTGATCTTGCCAGCCTGGGTGAAGCCGCGCTCGATCAGGCCCTTGGCCACGTCGACAAAGTCGTTGAAGGTGTTGGTCCGCCGTTCCAGCTTGCCGGCCTTGTACCAGGCCCGGCCCAGATCGTCGCCGCCGCGGATGTGCGCGATGGCATAGGCAAAGCCGCGGTCGACCAGGCTCAGCCGCGTGGTCGAAAAGCCCGGATCGATCGAGATGCCATAGGCGCCATAGCCATAAAGGTGGAGCGGGCCGCCGGGCTTGCGGTCCTTGCGATAGACCACCGAGACCGGAACCCTGGTCCCATCACGCGCGGCAATCTCCAGCCGCTCGGTGGCATAGAGCGCGGCGTTATAGCCCGAGGGGATTTCCTGCACCTTCAGCGTCGTCAGGGTCTGTGCCGCGACGTCATAATCTAGCACCGAGGCGGGGCTGACCATGCTTTCATAGGACAGGCGCAGCGTGGTGACGGCCCATTCGGGATTGTCGCCCAGCCCGGCCGAGAAGCTCGCTTCCGGGAAGACAATCGACTCGACCCGCGCGGGATCGTCGTAGTAGCGCACCTCGATCCGGTCGAGCCCGCGCACCCGGCCTTCGGTGACGTAGAAATCGCGGAACAGGTCAAACCCGGTCAGGTAGAATTCGTCCGTTCCTTCGATCAATGTGGTCCAGTTGCCCGGATCGGACAGCGGTGCCGTGGCAAGGCGGAAATTCTCATGCGTGTCGTTGGCGTGGATGAACAGCGTGTCGCCGTGCAGGTCGGCATCGTATTCGACGCCGGGTTGGCGCGGCTTGACCAGCAAGGGCGCAGCCAGCGGATCGGCGGCCGGGACCAGCCGGACCTCGCTGGTTTCATGATCGGACGTGCCGATGATCAGCCACTGCTCATTGGCCGAAAGCGAGCAGCCGACCCGGAAGCCCTCGTCATCCTCGTGGTAAAGCTCAACATCGCTGGACAGCGGCTGGCCGAGCCAGTGCAGCCGGGCATTGTCCGTCCGCCACTGCTCGTTGGCGAGGCTGTAGACCAGGCCCTTGTCCTGCGCGACCCAGATCAGGCTGGAAAGCGTGCCGGGGATCTCGTCGGGCAGGACCTCGCCTGTGGCGATCACCTTGACCCGCGCGGTGAAGCGTTCGGAGCCATTGTCATCGACTGACCAGGCCAGCAGCTTCCCGTCATTGGAGACGGCAATCGCGCCGAGCCGGAAATAGTTCTTGCCCTCGGCCAGGGCGACCTCGTCAAGGATCAGCTCGTCCGGGCCGCCAGCGATCGGCTTGCGCCACCACTTCTTGTATTCGGCCCCTTCCTCGAACTCGATCCAGTAGAGGAAATCGCCATCCTTCTGCGGGACCGACTTGTCAGCCTCCTTGATCCGGGCGCGCATCTCCTTGAACAGCGCGTCGATCCGGCCCTGCTGGCCGTCCATGCGGCTTTCGAACCAGGCATTCTCGGCCGCAAGGTGCGCGAGAACTTCGGCATCCTTGACCTCTGGATAACCGGGATCGCGCAGCCAGGCATAGTCATCGGTCACGGTGATCCCGTGGTGGGTCACGCTGTGCGGCTTCTTCGCGGCCTTGGGGGGTGTGGTCAGACTCATGTCATGGCTCTATGGTGACGGCAGAAGGACTGCAACCCATGCTGATGAACACCCACGAAGCCCGATTGGAAGCCCTGCGCAAGGAATTGAAGGCCCGCGGCCTGGATGGCTTTGTCATTCCGATTTCCGACGAACACATGAGCGAATATGTCGGGGCCTATGCCCAGCGCCTGGCCTGGCTGACCGGGTTCGGCGGCTCGGCCGGGACGGCCGTGGTGCTGGCCGACCGTGCGGCGATCTTCGTCGATGGCCGCTACACCATTCAGGTCCGCGATCAGGTTGACGAGCGGCTGTTCGAATATCGCTCGGTCCCGACCGAACCGATCCAGGCCTGGCTCGCTGATCATGCCCCGGCAGGCGCGAAGATCGGGTTCGACCCCTGGCTCCACGGCAAGCCTTGGGTCGATGCCTGCACCGCCGCGCTGGCCGCCAAGGGCGCGAGCATGGTGCCGGTCAGCGGCAATCCCGTTGACACTGTATGGACCGACCGTCCCGCCCCCTCGCTCGCTCCCGCGCTGGTCCACCCGACCGAGCTGGCCGGGCAATCGAGTGAGGCCAAGCGCAGCCAGGTGGCTGAATGGCTGGCCGCCAAGGGCCTCGACGCCGCGGTCGTCTCGGCGCTGGATAGCGTCGCCTGGCTGCTCAACATTCGCGGGGTGGACGTGGAGCGCACGCCGGTGGCCCTGTCCTTCGTGATTGCCCATGCCGATGGCACGGCCGAGCTGTTCATTGCCGAGGACAAGGTGACGCCGGAACTGCGCGCCCACCTTGGCAATGCCGTGACAGTGGCTCCCTACAATGCCTTTGCCGCTGGCCTTGGCAAGCTGGCGGGCAAGAAGGTGGCGGTCGATCCGGAGCGCTCGGTGCAGGCAGTCTATGCCGCGCTGGCCGCAGCCGGGGCGACCACGGTTGACCTGCTCGACCCGACGATCCTGCCCAAGGCGCAGAAGAATGCGGTGGAGCAGCAGGGCCAGCGCGCGGCGCAGGCCCGCGACGGGGCTGCGATTGCCAAGTTCCTGCACTGGCTCTCGGTCGAGGCACCCAGGGGCGGGCAGACCGAACTCTCGGCCGCCGCCCAGCTGCGCGCCTATCGCGAGGAAACCGGGCTACTGCGCGACCTCTCGTTCGATACGATCTCCGCCGCCGGGCCGCACGCCGCGATCCCGCATTACCGGGTGGATGAGGAATCGAACCTGCCGATCGAGCCGAACTCGGTCTTTCTGGTCGATTCCGGCGGGCAATATGCCGATGGCACGACTGACATCACCCGCACGATGTGGGTTGGCCCCGGTGAGCCGCGCGCGGAGCACAAGGACCGCTTCACCCGTGTGCTCAAGGGCCACATCGCGCTCGATCGCGCCGTCTTCCCCAAGGGCACGGTGGGTGCACAGCTTGATACCCTGGCGCGCCAGTACCTGTGGCAGGCCGGGGTCGACTATGCCCACGGCACCGGTCATGGTGTCGGCAGCTTCCTCTCGGTCCACGAAGGACCGCAGCGGATTGCCAAGCCGCAGGGCGGGCAGGCGGGAACCGCGCAGGAACTGCTGGCCGGGATGATCCTTTCGAACGAACCGGGCTATTACAAGGCGGGCGATTTCGGCATCCGGATCGAGAACCTGGTGCTGGTCGAAGCGCGGCAGATTGCTGCGGCAGAGGGCGAATACTTCGGCTTCGAGACGCTGACCTTCGCGCCGATCGACCGCAACCTGGTGGATCGCAGCCTGCTGACCGCTGACGAGGTGGCCTGGTGGAACAGCTATCACGCCAAGGTCGAGGCGATCCTCGCCCCGCAGCTCGATGGCGATGTGCTGGCTTGGCTCAAGGCGGCCTGCGCACCGCTCTAGGACAGTTGAAGGGAGACGAGCGATGATCGGATACGTCACAGTGGGCACCAATGACCTGCCCCGGGCTGCAGAGTTCTATGATGCGCTGGCGGCCGAGATGGGCACGCCGCGGATGATGGAGTTCGAAACCTTCATCGCCTGGGGCACGCCCGGCGGCCCAGCCGGGATCGCGGTGACCAAGCCCTATGACGGCCAGCCCGCCACGGTGGGCAATGGCGTGATGGTGGCGATCGAGGCGCGCGACAAGGAACAGGTTGACCGGCTTTATGCCATCGCCATGGCCAACGGCGGCAGCGATGAGGGCGCACCGGGTCCGCGCGGCGAAGGCTTCTATGCCGGGTATCTCCGCGATCCGGACGGGAACAAGCTCAACGCCTTCGTGATGGGCTGAGCCATCCAGCTTGCCGCTGCGTGAACAGGGTTCCGGTCTTGCGACAATTAGCGACAATTGAGCCGCAATCGGGCATAAAGTCGCGACAAGGGGGTTCTATCTGATGCGGACGACGCCGCAGTCGGGCTTTAACTCCCCTTCTCGCGCTCCGGCGCGGCGTCGCCCGAGTGGATGGAGTTTTTGACCCTATGACCAAGATCAACCGCACTGCAGCGCTCACCGCCCTGGCGCTTGCTGCCATTCCCGCCGCCCTGCTGGCCCAGCCCGCGCCCGGTCCGCAGGCCAGCGTGACCAAGGCCGATGCCCAGGCCCGCGCCGCCGAGATGTTTGCGCGGATGGACGCCAACAAGGATGGCAAGCTCGATCAGGCTGATCGCATCGCTCGCCAGGCCGAGCATTTCGCCCGGCTTGATACCGACAAGGACGGCAAGCTTTCGCAATCCGAATTCGCCGCCGGTCGCCCCAAGCGCGAAGGCAAGGAAGGCGGCCCCGATGGTCCCCCGCCGATGGGCGGCAAGATGGGCCGAAAGGGTCCGGGTGGCCATGGCGGCGCCGGCATGATGGGCATGATGGCCCGCATGGCCGATACCAACAAGGACGGCGCCATTTCGCGCGATGAGTTCCTCGCTGCGCAAGCGAAGCACTTCGCGATGATGGATGCCAACAAGGATGGCACCGTCACCGCCGAAGAACGCCAGGCCGCCCGCGCCAAGATGCGTGAGCATATGAAGGCCATGCGCGGCGCAAGCGACAAGGCCGGTCACGAAGGCCACGAAGGGCACTGAGCCACCCGTGGAAGCGGCAACCGCTACCCGTCTGCTGCTCGTCGATGACGAGCCGGACCTGCGCGAACCCCTGGCCGAGTACCTCTCGCGCCAGGGGTTTGCCGTTGTTCAGGCCGCCAGCGCGGCCGAAGCGCGCAGCCGGTTGCGCGAAGGCCCGCCCGACCTGGTCCTGCTCGACATCATGATGCCGGGCGAGGACGGCCTTTCGCTGTGCCGCCATATTGGCGAGGCGCTGTCGCTTCCGGTGATCCTGCTGACTGCCAAGGGTGAGGCAACCGACCGGATCGTCGGGCTTGAAATCGGCGCGGACGATTATGTCGTGAAACCGTTCGAACCGCGCGAACTGGTGGCGCGGATCCGCTCGGTCCTGCGCCGCGCAACCCGCCACGGCCCCGCCCCGGCCGAGGACGAGCTGTTCGAATTCGAAGGTTGGCAGCTCGATCCGCTCAAGCGGCGGCTGACAGCCCCCGATGGCGCCATGGTCTCGATTTCCTCGCTTGAGTTCCGGCTGCTGGTCGCTTTTCTCGAGCATCCCCGTCAGGTGCTGGATCGGGACCGTTTGCTCGATCTGGTCCAGGGCCGCGAGGCGCATCTGTTCGATCGCGCGGTCGATAACCAGGTCAGCCGCCTGCGCCGCAAGATCGAGGCGGACAGCCGCAATCCCACCCTGATCCAGACCGTCTGGGGCGGTGGCTACATGCTGGCCGCAGACGTCCGCCGCGTGCGGGCAGAGGGCTGACCATGCGCCTGTGGCCACGCAGCCTGCAGGGGCAATTGTTGCTGGCTGTGGCCTTGGCGCTGCTGCTGGGCCAGACGAT
Organism: uncultured Novosphingobium sp.; assembly: GCA_964413885.1. Taxonomy (GTDB): domain Bacteria; phylum Pseudomonadota; class Alphaproteobacteria; order Sphingomonadales; family Sphingomonadaceae; genus Novosphingobium. The sequence continues at coordinate 439,468 of CAYPTU010000002.1, read as the reverse complement.
CAATGGCGCGCTGCTTTATCGCGCCCAGGCCGAGCGGCGCGAGGCGCAGCTGCTGCACACGGTCGCCTTCCGGCTCTATGGCGCCTTGCGTGATGATGACGATGCCGAACTTCCGCGGCGGTTCCGCCGCCCACCGGCGGAAGGCATGATGCCGGGCCTGCCCGGTTCCCACGAAGGCGCCGCCCCGCGCATCCTGCCAGGCGACGAGCGCCTGATCGAACAGGAGGAAGACCTGCGCGAGGCCCTGGCCAGTCAGGGGATCACGCTGAAATCGGTTCAGGTCCTGCGGCGAAATGTTGGCGTGGATCCGGTCGCCCAGCGGCGGCTGGAACGACGGCTGCGCCGGGGCGAGGTGGGCCGGTTGCCCGAAAGCGTTATCGTTGCCGCCGTCCGCCGCGAGGCCGATGGCCCCTGGGCTGTCGCCCGGGTGCTGGTGCCGCCACCTCCGGCGCGACCCCTGCTGGGCCTGATGGTCCAGACTTTGGTAATCTATGCCCTGCTGGTTGGCGCAATCGCCCTGATCCTGCAGCGCCTGACCAAGCCGCTGAAAGCTTTGACGCGCCGGGTCGAGCACTTTGCCGCCACGCGCGATGCCAGCGATCCGATGGCACCCGCTGGCCCCGCCGATGTCCGGCGACTGATCGCCGCCCACACCGCGCTAGAGGGGCGGATCGCCGCGCTGCTGGATGAGAAGGATGTGATGCTTGGGGCGATCGGGCATGACCTGAAGACGCCATTGGCAGCGCTGCGGGTGCGGATCGAATCGGTCGAGGATGAGGCGGAGCGCGCCAAGATGGCAGCCACAATCGAAGACATTGCCCGCAGCCTTGATGACATCCTCTCGCTCGCCCGGGTCGGTCGCCCCGGCGACCCGCTGGAGCTGACCGACCTTACCGCGCTGACCGTGCAGGTGGTCGAAGAGTTCGAGGACATGGGCGAGGCGGTCAGCTTCGCGGGGGCAGAACGGGTTACCCTGCCGCTGCGGCCCACCTGGCTGCGCCGGGCTTTGCGCAACCTGATCAGCAACGCGCTGCGCCATGGCAGCGGCACCGCGCAAGTCAGCCTCGCGCGCGGACTGGCCAGCGTGACGATCACGGTGGAGGATGACGGGCCGGGCATTGCGGAGGGCGAGATCGAGCGAATGCTTGAACCCTTCATTCGCGGCGAGCCATCGCGCAATCGCGGCACCGGCGGGGCGGGCCTTGGCCTGACCCTGGCCCGCGCGATTGCCGAGCAGCATGGCGGCAGCCTGAAACTGGCCAACCGCAGCGGAGGTACCGGCCTGTCAGCCAGCCTGACCCTGCCGCTCGGTTGACCTGCCCTACTTGACCTTCGCCAGCGCTGCCGAAAGCTCTGCCGCGCGCGCATCCTTCAGCACGCCGCAGAAACGGATCCGTTCGATCGACCGCTCCAGCCCCAGCGCGCCGGTCTTGCCCTGCAGCTTGGGGCGCAGCATCATGGCCACCTCGTCAGCCCGGGCAACCGAGCAATAGCCCGCGACCAGGCCCGGCAGGCGCGAAGCAAAGAAGATCCCTCCGCCGCTGTTCGCCAGGCTATCGTAATTGGCCTTGAGCCAGTCCCAACCCAGCTCGCGCGTGCCGCCGCTCGACACGACATTGCCGATCAGGCCCTGCCGCTCGCTGGTGCGCAGGCGGCTGTCCTTGAGGTCGCTCAGGATCCAGCGCCCGACCGCCTCCTGACCAGAACTGCCAACGGCATTGAGCGCGGCCGGGCGGAACACCGGATCGGTCGAGCCAAGGCCCTGGTCGAGCAGCGCCTTGGCGGCACCAAGCCCGCCCTCTTCCACCACGACGGCCAGACCGGCACCAAACCAGGCCGCATCCAGCGCCTGCTTGTCGCCAGCCAGATAGGCCCGGGTCGCAGCCAGCAATTGCGTGCGCAGCGCGGCATCGCCACCCTTGCGCACCAGCTGGCTGACCGCCTGCTGGCGGCGCTGGGTTTCTTCGGGTTCGTGGCCCGCATAGGCCCCGGCGCGCGGATCGAAGCCCAACTGCTTGAGCCGCGGAGCGTAGACGCTGTTGACCAGCCGCTGGAACCCAGCCTTGCCCGCGGCATCGAGGAAATCAGCCTCGGCATAGCCCGACAATGCGGCAATGCCGGTGCCATTGGCATAGCTATCCTGCTGCGCGGCCAATTTGCGGGCGGCAGTGATCAGCTGGGCGGGCGTGGCACGGCCCGCCTGGAAGCTGGCGTTGAGCGAATCCGCCAGGGCCTGGGCCTCTCCGCCGGGCAGGCGATCGGCAAGGGCGATCAGCTTGTTCCATTCGCGCAACGGCAGCTCGAACCGGTAATAGCCGGTCCCGCCGACATTCGGCATCATGGCACCCTTGCCATTGTAGCTGATCGCCACGCTGGCTTCAGTCAGCAACTGGCACTGCGGTGCGGCGGCCGTGGTGCGCAGGCACAGCGGAATGCCCCAGCGGGTGTCCGGCGGCGTGGTGCCGAGCTGGGCGTAACGGCTCTGGCTGACCTGCCAGCCCTTCCCGGCCTTGGCGAAAGTCAGCAGCGGCACGCCCTGCTGGTCGGTAAAGCTCTGCATCGCCGGCACGATCCGGGGGTCACCCGAAGCCTCGGCCATGGCGGTGAAAAACTCGATGCTGGTGGCATTGCCATAGCGGTGCGCGGCCATGTAGCGGCGCACCCCGTCGCGGAACTTGTCATCGCCCATGTAGCCGGCGATCATCGCCACCACGTGGCCGCCCTTGCCATAGGTGATCGAATCGAAGGCTTCGTCGATCTGGCTGTTGGTCTGGATCGGCTGGCGGATCGGACGCCCGGCCACCAGGGCATCGGTGCGCATGGCATCGAAGCCTTCCTGCACGGCCCCGGCCCGGATGTTGAGCGCAGGCCGCCATTCGTTGCCGATGCGGAAGCCCATCCAGTTGGCGAAGCTTTCGTTCAGCCAGATATCGTCCCACCAGGCCGGGGTAACGAGATCGCCAAACCACTGGTGCGCCAGCTCGTGGCTGACCACCATGCCGAAGCTGCGCTTCTGGCTGGTGGTGGCATTCTCATCGAGCACCAGCAGGGCATCGTTGTAGAGATCGGCCCCGGCATTCTCCATCGCGCCGGGCATGATCGGCGACGTGATCTGGTCCAGCTTGGGATAGGGGAAGGATTCGTTGAAATAGGCCTCCAGCAGACGAACGATCGTCTTCGATTCCTCCAGCGCGAAGGCCAGCTTCTGGCCATTGGGCTGGGGCGAGACGATCCGCATCGGCAGCGGCCTGGCGCGCTGCGGCGTGGGCGGCACGGTCCCTTCGGCCACGGCAAACGGACCGACCATGGCCGCGACCAGATAGGTCGGCAGCGGCAGGGTGGGGGCAAAGGTGTGGACGTCTAACCCGCCTTCGCGTGTCACACCGGTTTCGGGGGCATTGCTGATCGCGGTCTGCCCCGGCGGGGTGCGCAGTGTGACGGTAAACGGTGTCTTGAAGCCGGGCTCGTCGAAGCCCGGGAACACGCCGCGCGCATCAATCGATTCATGCTGGGTCCAGGCATACCACTGGTCTGCCACCTTGACCCGGAACAGCCCGGCCGGGGCGGTCTGGAACGGCGCGTTGTAGGCAAAGCGGAAGGTGACCGGCCCGGCCGGGACGGCCTCGGCAAAGGTCAGCCGGCCGACCCCGGTTTCATTGAGCTGGTGCCAGCTGGGCGTCAGCACCTTGCCGCCGGCCACAACTTCGACCGAGAGGATCGCCATGTCACGCCAGTGCAGGTCAATCGTGCGGCTGGCCGTCTTCAGCACCGCGTCGATCTCGGTCTTGCCCGAGAAGCGTTCCTGCGCGGGATCGATCGTCAGGTCGATCCGGTAGGCTTGCGGCTGGACCTGCCCGGTCAGCTTGCCCACCGGGACCGGGGGAGCTTCAGGGCGTGTCGCCGGAGCGGCGGCCTGCCCCCAGGCCGGGGTGTTGATCGAAAGGGCCAGAGCGGCCGCGGCGGTAAGCTTCCAGTGCATCAGGATCCCCATCCAGACGAGCGATGACCCGCGCCTGCGCGACCAAAGCGCGACGCGGGCATGGTGTTCGACCGGGGGGATACTGCTATCGACGGAAGCCTAGCGCAACAGTCCGCCCAGCAACCCGCGGGCAAAGCGGCCGAGCATGGCCCCGCCCAGCGCTGTCCCGATCGCGCCCGCCGCCGCGCTCGCTGCTGATGCGACCGGCGATCCGGCGGACTTGCGCCCGGTCATCTGCCGCGCAACCATGGTCCCGGCTGAGGCGGCGGCGGCACCAAAGGCCGCCTTGCCGGCCTTCTCCCACATGGATGTGGTCTTGCGCGACTGGCCGCGCTGCGCTTCCTCGCCCTGCTCTTGCACGACCTGCGCGGCGGCAGCGGCATCGGCAGATTTCTGGAGCAGGACCTCCTCGGCACTCTCGCGGTCGACCACCGTCTCATACTTGCCGTCAAACGGGCTGATCGACTGGATGATCGCGCGCTCCTTCGGCGTGACCGGCCCGAGCCGTGAGCGCGGCGGGGCAATCAGCGTGCGCTGGACGATCGTCGGCGCGCCATCGTCATCCAGCGTCGAGACCAGCGCCTCGCCCACCTTCAGCTCGGTGATCGCGGTTTCGACATCGAGCTCCGGGTTGATCCGGAAGGTCTCGGCCGCCGCCTTGATCGCCTTCTGGTCACGCGGGGTAAAGGCGCGCAGCGCGTGCTGGACCCGGTTGCCCAGCTGCCCGGCGATCTTTTCCGGAATATCGATCGGGTTCTGGGTGACGAAATAGACACCCACGCCCTTTGACCGGATCAGGCGAACCACCTGCTCGACCTTCTCGAACAGGGCCTGGGGCGCATCCTCGAACAGCAGGTGGGCTTCATCGAAGAAGAACACCAGGGTAGGCTTTTCCGGATCGCCCACTTCGGGCAGCGCCTCGAACAGTTCGGACAGCAGATAGAGCAGGAAGGTGGCGTAGAGCTTGGGGCTCTGCATCAGCTTGTCGGCGGCAAGGACATTGACCACGCCCTTGCCGTTTTCGTCTACCCGGATGAAATCGTTTATCTCAAAGGCGGGTTCACCAAAGAACTTGTCCGCGCCCTGGCTTTCGAAGGCCAGCAATTGCCGCTGGATCGTGCCGACCGAAGCCTTGGAGATGTTGCCATAGGTGGTCGCCAGTTCACTAGCCTGTTCGGCGCAGGCAATCAGGGTCTGCTGCAGGTCATCCATGTCGAGCAGCAGCAGGCCGTTGTCGTCGGCCCATTTGAATGCAATCGTCAGCACGCCTTCCTGCGTTTCATTGAGCCCCATCAGGCGGCTGAGCAGCAGCGGGCCCATTTCGGAAATGGTGGTGCGGATCGGGTGGCCCTGTTCGCCATAGAGATCCCAGAACACCGCCGGATTGTCCTGATAGGCATAGTCAGTGATGCCCAGCTCTGCCGCGCGGCTTTCCAGCGCATCAGCGTGTTTGAAATCGTGGCTGCCGGCCATCGCGATCCCGGCCAGGTCCCCCTTCACATCGGCCATGAACACCGGCACCCCGGCGGCGGAAAACTGTTCGGCAATGGTCTGGAGCGTAACGGTCTTGCCGGTTCCGGTCGCCCCGGCGATCAGTCCGTGGCGGTTGGCCCGGCCCAGCCGCAGCACCTGGCGCTCACCATTGGCGCCAAGGCCGAGAAAAATCTCGCTCATCTCTTGCTCCTGAAATTGCGGCTCGATGCCTGATATAACTACCTATGCGCGGTGGTGAATGGGATTTTGCATGGTCGGGCGAGGCTGGTTAGAAGCGCCGCTGCATGAAAACCCCGTTTGTCCTGCTTGATGATGCCCGGCCCGACGGAGCCAGCCCGGCCCGGCTCTATCGCAATCCGGTGGAATTGGTGGTGGCGCGGCGGGCCGAAGAGGTCGTCCCTGCCCTCGACCGGATCGAGGCCCTGCGCGCGGCCGGCCACCACCTGTCCGGTTACATGGCTTACGAGGCGGGACTGGCGCTGGAGGACCGGCTGCATGGCCTTGCCTCCACGCGCACCGGTACCAATGGACCGCTAATCTGGTTCGGTGCCTTCAGCGGCTACGAAGAACTTGACGCCAGCGCAGTCCCCGAATGGCTGGCCGCGCATAGTGGCAACGGCCCGGCCCGGATCGGCCCGCTTGATCCGGCCATCAGTGCCGGTGCCTATGGCCGGGCCTTCGCCGCGTTGCAGGAAGCGATCGCTGCGGGCGACATCTATCAGGCCAATCTGACCTTCCCGCTGGCCGGCAGCTGGCGCGGAGAGCCACTGGCGATCTATGCCGCGCTGCGTCCGGCGGCCGGGGCGGGCTATGGCGGCGTGGTCTTCGATGGATCGCACTGGCTGCTGAGCTTTTCGCCCGAGCTGTTCTTTGCCGAGCGCGATGGCGCAGCCATGGTCAAGCCGATGAAGGGCACCCGCCCGCGCGGCCGAGATGCGGCGGAAGACGCCGCACTGGCCGCGGAGCTGGCGGAATCGGTCAAGGACCGGGCCGAGAACCTGATGATCGTTGACCTGCTGCGCAACGACCTGAGCCGCGTGGCCGAGGCCGGCGGCGTTCGGGTGGAGCGGCCCTTCGCCGTCGAAAGCTATCCGACCGTGCACCAGATGGTGACCACCGTCCGCGCCCGGCTGCAGCCGGGCAAAGGCGCGGCCGACATGGTGCGGGCGCTGTTCCCCTGCGGCTCGATCACCGGCGCGCCGAAGATCCGGGCGATGGAGCTGATCAATGCGGTAGAGCGCGATCCGCGCGGCCCCTATTGCGGGGCGATCGGCCGGATTGACGCACCCAAGGACGATGGGACTTCCGATGCCGCCTTCAATGTGGCAATCCGCACTCTGCGGCTGACCCCGGTGGAGAATAACACAGGGACCGCCGTGCTTGGGGTGGGATCGGCCATTGTTGCGGATTCCGAAGCACTGGCCGAATGGCGCGAGTGCCTGGTGAAGGGAGGTTTCGTGCGCAGTTCTGGTTCCGGGCCATCGGCCGCCGGGTTCGATCTGATCGAAACCATGGCCTTCACGCCCGACGGTGGCATTCCGCTGCTGGAGCTTCACCTTGAACGGATCAAGGCGAGCGCCATCGAGCTGGGCTTTGCCTTTGATCGCCATGCCGTGCGCAACGCCATCCAGGCGCTGTGCTTTGAGGCCGATGCCCCGTCGCGCGTCCGCCTGATGGTGGCCAGAAGCGGGGCCTATTCGCTGGAAATCGGCCCCATGCCGCCCCCCTTTGCCGCACCCGCCCAGGTCGCGGTGATGCACCTGCCGGTCGATACCGGGGACTGGCGGCTGCGCCACAAGACCAGCGACCGCGAATTCTATGACGCCGGCCTGCGCACTGCCCGCGCAGCCGGAGCAGATGAAGCCCTGTTCCTGCGCGACGACGGCCTGCTGACTGAAGGCTGCATTACCAGCCTGTTCGTGGAACGCGATGGCCGCCTGCTGACCCCGTCTGCGCGACTGGGCCTGCTGCCCGGTGTGCTGCGCCGTTCGCTGATCGAGGAAGGCCGCGCGGTGGAGGCCGAGCTGCGGATTGATGACCTGAAGGATGGCTTCCTGATCGGCAACGCGCTGCGCGGACTGGTCCCGGCCCAGCTCCTGCCGTGATCTCTGCAGCTCTTTCCCGGATCGCCGCGTCGCAAACCACGGCGATGACCGATCGCGCTGCCGCGCTGCGCGCCGAAGGCCGCAATATCATTTCGCTGTCGGTGGGTGAGCCGGACTTTGCCATGCCGGATCATGTGGCCGATGCGGTGCGGGCGGCCCTGGACGCAGGCGACACAAAATATACGCCCGTTGCCGGGACCGCGCGACTGCGCGCTGCCGCCGCGCTCCACTTTGCGCGCGACCTTGGGCTGTCTACCAGCCCGGACCGCGTGGTCGTCAGCGCCGGAGGCAAGCAGGCGATCTTTCATGCGCTGCTGGCCACGCTCAACCCCGGCGATGAAGTGCTGATCCCCGCACCGTGGTGGGTCAGCTATCCGGAAATTGCGCGGTTCGCGGGGGCCGAGGTCGTGCCGCTCAAGACCACGGCAGCGGGTGGCTTCCGCATCTCCGCCAAGCAACTTGAAACGGCAATCACGCCGCGCACGCGCTGGCTGCTGCTCAACAGCCCCGGCAATCCGACCGGCGCGGTCTATTCGGACGCGGATCTCAAGGCACTCGGCGCGGTTCTGGCCCGGCACCCGCAGGTGCTGGTGATGAGCGACGATATCTATGCCCCGCTGCGCTACACGCCCGGCAAGCATGCGACGCTCGCTGTCTGCTGCCCGGATCTGGCCGAGCGGGTGCTGACTGTCTCGGGCGTTTCCAAAAGCCATGCCATGACCGGGCTGCGCATTGGCCTGGCCACCGGACCCGCCTGGCTGATCGAGGCAATGGTGCGGCTCCAATCGCACTCCTCGGGCAACCCGGCTTCACTCAGCCAGGCGGCAGCCGTTGCGGCATTGGACGGGCCGCAAGACTTTCTGGCCGACTGGCGTGAACGGTTCCGCGCGCGGCGCGACCTTTGCGTTGCGGCGATCAATAGCGTAGCGGGCCTTTCCACTCCGGTTCCCGATGGCGCGTTCTACTGCATGGTCGATGCCGCGCCACTTAAGGACCGGTTCGGCGATGACCAGGCGCTGTGCCTGCATCTGCTGGAACATGGCGTGGCGGTGGTTGCCGCTTCGGCTTTTGGGGGGGAATTCGGCTTCCGGATCAGCTTCGCCACTGACGAGGATCGATTGACGGAAGCGCTGCGGCGCATTGCAAAGGCGCTGGCATGAAACCGATTGATGTCCTGTTCGAAGATGGCGAAGCGCTGGTGATCGACAAGCCCGCGCGCCTCCCGATCGAGCGGCCGCGCGCTGGAGGCGCCTGTCTGGAAGACCGCGCGGCGGAATTCCGGCTGGGCTTTGCCCGGTCGCCCGTGCCGGTCCACCGACTGGATACCGATACCTCGGGCTGCCTGCTGCTGGCGCGCAATCCCAAGGCGCTCAAGCGGCTGAACGCCGCCTTCGAGGCGCGGCAGGTGGAGAAGGTCTACCTGGGTGTCGTGGCCGGTGCGGTTGAAGGCGAAGAAGGCACGATCGAACTGTCGCTCACCAAGATCAGCAGCGCCGAAAAGGGCTGGCGGATGATTCCGGCGAAGAAGGGCAAGCCGTCAGTCACGCATTGGCGCAAGCTGGCCGAGCGCGATGGCCTGACCCTCGTCGAATTTCGTCCGGAAACCGGCCGCACCCACCAGATCCGTGTGCACGCGCTGGCGGGGCTCGGTGCGCCGTTGCTGGGCGATCCGGTCTACGGCGCGGGACCGGCAAAGAACGCTACGCGGACCATGCTGCACGCTGCCGAGCTGATCGTGCCGCGTGAAGGCAAGCCGCCGGTTGACGCCAAGGCCCCATTCCCTTCTGATTTCGCTGCGCTCGGCTTTGACTATGCCTGACCTGATCGACCGGGCCCTGGCGCTGGTGAGCGAAAGCTTCATCGCCGCCGCCGGGCCGGGCGGGCAGAATGTCAACAAGGTGGCCACCGCAGTGCAATTGCGGCTGGATATCTATGCCCTGCGGCTGGCACCGGAAGTGTTCCACCGCTTCAAGCAGCTGGCCGGTTCGCGGATGACGGCCAAGGGCGAACTGGTGTTGACCGCGCGCCGGTTCCGCACCCAGGAGGCGAACCGCGCTGATGCCCGCGAACGCCTGGCCGAACTGCTGACCGAAGCGCAGAAGTTGCCCGAAAAGCGCGCCAAGAGCCGGCTCAACCGCGTGGGCAAGACGGAGCGGCTGGCGGGCAAGAAGCGCCGCGGCGCGGTGAAGGCCGGTCGCGGCCGGGTTGCGCTTGACTGATTACTTCTTGGTCGGGGGCGGGGCGCCATCGCCGGCCGGCACGCCGGTGGCCGGGGCCGCCGGAGGCGTAGCGCCGGTGCTGGCGGCGTCGCTTGCCGCATCGCTGGCCATGCCGGTTTCGGTGGCCGCTGCATCAGCCGCGGGCGTTGCTGCCGCGTCGATCCCGCCAACGGCTTCTTCCGCCGGCATTTCGACGTTGTCGGGCGAAGCTGCTTCGTTGGCGCTGTCACTGCTACCGCAGGCGGCAAGCGCGAAGCTGGCGGAAACGAGGGTGGCGAAAGCGATCTTCTTCATGAATAGTCTCTCTGCAGCGGCATTTGGCAAAGCATTGCGAATCCATGACGCTTTTACGCCTTCGCGGACCTGGTGCCAACCGCAAGCGGGCATCGTTCCACCGCTGCGAATGCGCGGTTGATAACATATAAAGATTTCTTTATATGATGGCCGAGATGAAAATCGATCCCACCCTGCGCGCCCTGGCGGACCCGACCCGGCTGCGGATCATGCGGCTGCTGGCCCATATGGAGCTGGCCGTGGGCGAATTGGCACAAGTGCTGGGCCAAAGCCAGCCGCGCGTTTCCCGCCACGTCCGAATTCTCTGCGATGCCGGCCTGGCCGAGCGGCGCAAGGAGGGCTCCTGGGTGTTCCTGCGCAGCGCGATTGGTGAGGATCGCGCTCCGCCCTTGGGTGCTGCTGCGGCGCGCCTGCTGGCCGTGGCCGAAGAAGGCGATGCCGCCTTCGCGGCGCGTTGTCAGGAAGACCGCCGCCACCTCGCCGCGATCCGCGCCGCGCGCGAGACCAGCGCTGCCAGCTACTTCGCACGCCATGCCGACGAATGGGATACGCTGCGCAGCCTGCATTCACCCGATGGCCCGGTTGAAGCAGCACTTGATCGCGCGCTGGGCGATGGATCACTGGGCAAGTTGCTGGATATCGGTACCGGCACCGGGCGCATGGCCGAACTGTTCGCCCCGCGCGCCATGCATGTCACCGGGCTCGACAACAGCCCCGAAATGCTCCGGATCGCCCGCGCGCGGTTGCAGCACCTGCCGACCGAAGCCTTCGCGCTGGTCCAGGGGGACTTTGCCCGGCTGCCCTTTGCCGACCAGAGCTTTGACACCGTGCTGTTCCATCAGGTGTTGCACTATGCCCAGGCGCCCGAGCTCGTGCTGGCCGAAGCGGCCCGTGTGACGCGTCCGGACGGCGTACTGGCGATCGTCGATTTCGCGGCGCATGACCGGGAAGAGCTGCGTACCGCCCATGCCCATGCCCGTCTTGGCTTTACTGACGAGCAGATGCTGGGCCTGCTGAGTGATGCCGGGTTCGTCCCCGCCGCGCCGGTTGCCCTGCCCGGCCAGCCGCTGACCGTCAAAATCTGGACCGCGCGCCGCGTCAAAACGGCCGCGTCCCTCGCAAAGGCGATTGCCCAATGAACCAGGCCAGCGAAACCCGGCTTGCCCACGATGCCCCCCTGTTCGCCGGTTTGCCGGGCGATATCGGCGTGTCGTTCGAATTCTTCCCGCCCAAGACCGAGAAGATGGAAGAAACGCTGTGGGACTCCGTACTGACGCTGGAGCCGCTCGCCCCGCGCTTCGTCTCGGTTACTTATGGCGCTGGGGGCACGACGCGTGAGCGGACGCATAACACCGTCGCGCGGATCGTCCGCGAAACCGGCATTCCCGCCGCCGCCCACCTGACCTGCGTTGAAGCCACAAAGGACGAGATCGCCGAAGTCGCGGACGCCTATTGGCAGGCGGGCGTGCGCCACATCGTCGCCTTGCGCGGCGATCCGCCGGGAGGAGCGGCCAAGTTCACCCCGCATCCGCAGGGCTATGCCAATGCGGTGGAACTGGTGGCGGGCCTGCGCGAAATTCACCCGTTCGAACTGTCGGTCAGCGCCTATCCGGAAACCCATCCCGATGCCGCCAGCCCGGCCGCCGATCTCGACAATCTCAAGCGCAAGCTCGATGCCGGGGCCAGCCGCGCGATCACCCAGTTCTTCTTTGAGCCGGACACCTTCTTCCGTTTCCAGGATGCCTGCCTGGCCGCCGGGATCGATGCCGAGATCGTGCCGGGGATCATGCCGGTAACCAACTTTGCCGCGATCCAGCGGATGAGCGGGATGACCGGCACGGCCGTGCCCGGGTGGCTGGGCCAGCTGTTCGAAGGCCTGGATGAAAAGCCGGCCGCACGCCAGCTGGTCGCCGCCACGGTTGCCGCCGAATTCTGCCGCCGGCTCTATGCAGGCGGCGTCCGCAACTTCCACTTCTACACCCTCAACCGGGCCGAGCTGTCCTACGCGATCTGCCACCTGCTCGGCCTGCGTCCGGAGACCAAGGCATGACCCCGCGCGAACAGTTCCTGGCCGAAGCGGCCAAGCGCATCCTGATCATCGACGGCGCCTTCGGGACCGAGATCCAGCAGCGCAAGCTGACCGAGGCGGACTATGCCGGCTCGTTGGGCCTGGCCAAGGACCAGAAGGGCAATAACGACATCCTGGCGATCACCCGCCCCGATGTGCCCGAAGCGATCCACCGTGCCTATTTCGCGGCCGGGGCCGACATTGCCGAGACCAATACCTTCTCTGCTAACCGGATCAGCCAGGCCGATTACGGCGCCGAGCATCTGGTGCGCGAGATCAACGTCGAAAGCGCCCGACTTGCCCGCCGCGTGGCCGATGAATTTGCGCAGGATGGCCGCCCGCGCTTCGTGGCAGGGGCCATCGGGCCGACCAACAAGACCTTGTCGCTCTCGCCCGATGTCAACGATCCCGGCTTTCGCGAGATCGACTGGGACGAGCTGGTTGACGTCTACCGCCAGCAGGTTGCCGCGCTGGTTGAAGGCGGGGCGGACTTCATCCTGATCGAGACGGTGTTCGATACGCTCAACGCCAAGGCCGGGATCATGGCCGTGCGCGAAGTTGAGCGCGAACTGGGCCGCGAAGTGCCGATCATGCTGTCGATGACGCTGACCGACCTGTCGGGCCGCAACCTATCTGGCCATACGGTCGAGGCGTTCTGGTATGCCGTGCGCCATGCCCGCCCGCTGACGATCGGACTCAACTGCTCGTTCGGGGCAACCCAGCTGCGCCCGCATGTCCGCGCCTTGAGCGCAATCGCCGATACCGCGATCATGGTCTATCCCAACGCCGGCCTGCCCAACGAACTGGGCCAGTATGACGAACTGCCCGAACAGACCGCCGCGCTGGTCCGCGAATGGGCCGAGGCCGGGCAGGTCAACGTGCTGGGCGGCTGCTGCGGCTCCAGCCCGGCGCATATCGCCGCAATCGCCAAGGCGGCGCAGGGCCTGACGCCGCGCCGGATCCCGCAGCTGGATGCGGTGACGCGGCTGGCCGGTCTTGAACCCTTCGTAATGGCAGCCTGATCCGATGAACGCCCAGACCTCCGCCCGGTTCGTCAATGTTGGCGAACGCACCAATGTCACCGGCTCGGCCGCGTTCAAGAAGCTGATCCTGGCGGGCGACTATGCCAAGGCCGTTGAAGTCGCGCGCCAGCAGGTCGAAAACGGCGCCCAGGTGATCGACGTGAACATGGACGAGGGGCTGCTCGATGCAGTCCACGCCATGACCACCTTCCTCAAGCTGATCGCCGCCGAGCCCGACATCGCGCGCGTGCCGGTGATGATCGACAGTTCGAAGTGGGAGGTGATCGAGGCCGGCCTGAAGTGCGTATCGGGCAAGCCGATCGTCAATTCGATCTCGATGAAGGAGGGCGAAGCGCCGTTCCTTGAGCAGGCCCGCAAGTGCATGGACTATGGCGCGGCCGTGGTCGTGATGGCCTTTGACGAACAGGGCCAGGCCGACAGCAAGGACCGCAAGGTCGAGATCTGCGAGCGCGCCTACAAGCTGCTGACCGGCATCGGCTTCCCGGCCGAGGACATCATCTTCGATCCCAACGTATTCGCGGTGGCGACCGGGATCGAGGAACACAACAATTACGGCGTCGATTTCATCGAGGCCGTGCGGGAAATCCGTGCGCGCTGCCCGCATGTCCATTTCAGCGGCGGCCTCTCCAACCTCTCGTTCTCGTTCCGCGGCAACGAGCCGGTGCGCCGGGCGATGCACTCGGTCTTCCTCTACCACGCGATCCCGGCCGGGCTCGACATGGCGATCGTCAACGCCGGGCAGCTCGACGTCTACGACACGATCGACCCTGTCCTGCGCGAAGCCTGCGAGGATGTGATCCTCAACCGCGATCCCGGTGCAACCGAACGCCTGATCAATCTGGCCGAGAGCTTCAAGGGCACCGACGCCAAGGCCGAGAAGGAAGCCGAGGAATGGCGCGGCTGGGACGTGACCCGCCGGATCGAACATGCGCTGGTCAAGGGCATCGACGCGCACATCGTCGATGACACCGAAGAAGCCCGGGCCGCGATTTTTGAGAAGGGTGGCCGCCCGATCGAGGTGATCGAAGGTCCGCTAATGGACGGCATGAACACGGTTGGTGACCTGTTCGGTTCGGGCAAGATGTTCCTGCCGCAGGTGGTCAAAAGCGCCCGCGTGATGAAGAAGGCCGTGGCTCACCTGATCCCCTTCATCGAGGCGGAAAAGGAAGCGCTTGGCACCGCTGCCCAATCCAAGGGCCGGATCATCATGGCCACGGTCAAGGGCGACGTTCACGATATCGGCAAGAACATCGTCGGCGTGGTCCTGCAGTGCAACGGCTATGAAGTGATCGACCTGGGCGTGATGGTGCCGTGGCCCAAGATCATCGAAACCGCGATTGCCGAAAAGGTCGACATGATCGGCCTCTCCGGCCTGATCACCCCCAGCCTCGATGAGATGGTCACCGTGGCCGAGGAAATGGAGCGGGCCGGGCTTTCGATCCCGCTGCTGATCGGCGGCGCGACCACCAGCAAGCTCCACACCGCACTGAAGATCGACCCGGCCTATAGCGGCCCGGTGATCCACGTGCTCGACGCCAGCCGCGCGGTTGGCGTGGCCAGCCAGCTCTTGTCCGACACCCAGCGCGATGCTTTCGTCCAGGCGACGGCCGACGAATACCAGCATATGCGCGATGTTCGCGCCGGCAAGGAAGCGACCACACTGCTGAGCCTGGAAGAGGCCCGCGCCAACGGCTTCAAGGCCGATTTCTCCGACAAGCCGGCGCCGCCCGCGCAGCCGGGCCTCCACGTGTTCGAGGACTGGGATCTGGCTGACCTGGTCGCCTGTTTCGACTGGACCCCGTTCTTCCGCGCCTGGGAACTGGCGGGCAACTTCCCCGCGATCCTCAAGGATGAGGTCGTGGGTGAGAGCGCGACCGCGCTCTACAACGACGCGATTGCCATGCTGGAGAAGATCGTCAGCGAAAAGTGGCTGACCGCCAAGGGCGTCTGCGGCTTTTGGCCCTGTGCGCGGACCATGGATTCTGGGGGCGATGATGTCGAGCTCTACCTGACAGAAGAAGAGCGCCACGTCCGCCTGCCTTTCCTGCGCCAGCAAATCCGCAAGAGCCGCGACCGCGCCAACTATTGCCTGGCCGATTTCATCGACCCCGATGGGGACTGGATCGGCGGCTTCGCGGTGGGCATCCACGGGATCGAACCGCATCTGGAACGCTTCCGCGCGGCGCACGATGACTATTCCGACATCCTGCTCAAGGCGCTGGCCGACCGCTTTGCCGAAGCCTTTGCCGAGCGGCTGCACCAGCATGTCCGCACCACGTTGTGGGGCTATGCCCCGGGTGAGCAGCTGACCAACGAAGCGCTGATCCGCGAGGAATATCGCGGTATCCGCCCGGCCCCCGGCTATCCGGCTTGCCCAGACCACAGCCTCAAGCCAATCCTGTTTGACCTGCTCAATGCCCCGGCGAACACCGGGATCACCCTGACCGAAAGCTATGCCATGCTGCCAACTGCGGCCGTATCGGGCTTCTACTTCGGCCACCCGCAAGCCGAATACTTCGGCGTGGCGCGGATCGGGCGCGATCAGGTGGAAGACTATGCCGCGCGGCGCGGGGCCGATCTTGCCACGACCGAACGCTGGCTGCGCCCGAACCTCGACTGACACTCGACAAGCCGGGCGCGGTCAGTAGGTTGCCGGCCATGCGCCTGCCCATCCTGCTCGCCTGCCTGATCCTTGCCGCGCCGCTGCAGGCGCAGGTCGTGCCTGCCACTGTTGCGGTAACGTTCGACCGGCAGACGGTCCATCCGGTCCTCGCCGAAGGCCTAGCAGACCGCGTTACTGGCCGAGCCGTCACCGCCGACAGCCCGGTCAGGATCGCCTCGATCTCCAAGCTGGTGACCACGCTGGGTGTGCTGCGGCTGGTCGATCAGGGCAAGCTGAGCCTTGACCGCGATGTCTCCGACTACCTCGGCTGGCAGCTGCGCAATCCCTCCTTCCCGGACCAAAAGATCACGCTGCGCCTGCTGCTGAGCCACCAATCGAGCCTGCGCGACGGGGGCGAACGCTATATCATCCCGCTGGGCGTGACTTTGCAGGAACGGCTCGCAGAACAGGCAATGTGGGATGCTGGCCACGGCCCGCAGGCCGGGTGGTTTGCCTATAGCAATATCAACTTCCCGGTGGCCGCCAGCGTGATCGAGCGCGTGACGGGCAAGCGGTTTGACGTGGCCATGAGCCGGCTCGTGCTGAAGCCGCTGCAGTTGGACGCCTGCTTCAACTGGGGCGCGGGGTGCAGCGCCGGGGCCTTCCGCCGTGCGACGATCCTTTACCGCGCCAGCGGCGAAGTGGCCCGCGATGACCTGAAAGGCCAGCCGCCGCTCTGCCCGGTGGTGCCGGCGCAGGACGGCTCGTGCGACCTGAGCCGTTACCAGCCGGGGCAGAACGGCGCGCTGTTCGGGCCGCAAGGAGGACTGCGCATTTCGATGACCGATCTTGCCAAGATCGGCCGGATGTTGGCGCGCGGCGGCAAGGGCTTTCTCTCGGCCCGATCTTATCGCGAGATGACCCACGCGCAGTGGCTGGCTGGTCCGGGCAAGGGCGGCGTCAGCGAATATGGCGAGAACAACGGGTTCTTCTGCGCCTATGGCCTGGGGCTGCACCGGATCGGCAGCGCGGCGCCCGGCTGCAAGGATGACCCGTTCGGCGATGGCACGGCGCGGATGGGCCATTCGGGCGAAGCCTATGGCCTGCGTTCAGGCCTGTGGTTCGATCCCAAGAGCGGCAGGGGTGTGGCCTTCTTCACCAGCGCACTGGCCGATGATGCACCGAAGGGACGCTCCGCCTTCACTGCCGCCGAAGAGGCCGTTGTGGAGAGAGCAGGCCGCTAGCCCTTCCGCTGCGCGTGCCACCCGGCTAGGCGCTGATCGGTGACGCGCGACGCCCTTCTTGACCAGCTCCACACCACTTTCGGGTTCAGCGCCTTTCGCGGCGTGCAGGAACAGGTGGTCGAGCGGGTCATGGCCCGGCAATCGACCCTGGCGATCATGCCGACCGGCGCGGGCAAATCGCTGACCTACCAGCTCCCTGCCGTAATGCTGGAGGGCACCTGCGTGGTCGTCTCCCCGCTCATTGCGCTGATGCATGACCAGCTCCGCGCCGCCACCGCTAACGGCATCCGCGCCGCCACGCTGACCAGCGCCGATCTGGACCGGGCAGAGACGATCGAGCGCTTCCGCAATGGCACGCTCGACCTGCTTTATGTCGCGCCCGAGCGCGCCAGCCAGCCGCATTTCCGCGAGATGCTGGGTTCGGCCCCGCTCAGCCTCTTCGCCATCGACGAAGCGCACTGCGTCTCCGAATGGGGCCACGATTTCCGCCCGGACTATCGCCTGCTGCGCCCGCTGATGGACGCCTTCCCGGATGTGCCGCGTCTGGCGCTGACCGCCACGGCGGACCGTCACACCCGCGCTGATATCCTGACCCAGCTCGGTATCGGTGAAGACGGCATGATCGTGGCCGGGTTTGACCGCCCGAATATCCGCTACGCCATTCGCCACCGCGACAGTCTGCTGCAACAGCTCAAGACGCTGATGGCCGAACAGCCGGGGCCGGGGATCGTCTATGCCCCCACCCGCAAGAAGGTAGAGGAACTGGCGGAGAAGCTGGCGGCCGCCACTGGTCGAGCCGTATTGCCCTATCACGCCGGGCTTGATCCGCAGGTCCGCAGCGCGAACCAGGCCGCCTTTGTGGCGAGCGAGGATATGGTGATGGTCGCCACGGTGGCTTTCGGCATGGGGATCGACAAGCCCGACGTGCGCTTTGTCGCCCATGCCGGCATCCCCAAGTCGATCGAGGGCTATTACCAGGAAACCGGCCGCGCCGGGCGTGACGGGGATGACGCGGTGGCGCTGATGTTGTGGGCGGCGGAAGATTTTGCCCGCGCCCGAATGCGGCTCGCGGAGGTTGAAGAGGCCCGTCAGGCGGGGGAACGCACCCGGCTCGATGCACTGGCGGCGCTGGTCGAAACCGGGGCTTGCCGCCGCGCTGTGCTCCTGCGCCACTTCGATGAGGATCCGCCGCAGACCTGCGGCAATTGCGACAACTGCCTTGATGCGCCAGGGATCGTCGACGGCACCGAACTGGCGCGCAAGCTGCTCTCGGCGGTCTATCGCACCGGGCAGACTTATGGCTTTGGCCATGTCGAGAAAGTGCTGCTGGGGCAGGAGGACGAGCGCGTGATCGCGCGCGGGCATGACCAGCTTTCGGTCTTCGGGATTGTCGATGCCGAGGAAGCACCGCTGCTCAAGCCGCTGGTCCGGGCTTTGCAGGCGCGGGGCAGTCTGGTGCCGACCGAGCATGGCGGTTTGGCGCTGGGCGGCAATGCGCGCGATGTGCTGAAGGGCGAGGCCGCCGTGCTGCTGGCGGTGCCGCCGCGCCGCGAACGCGCCGGTCGGCGCGGAGGACGAAGCGCGGCGTCGGGGATCAATCCGGTCGGCGATCCGCTGTTCGATGCCCTGCGCGAGCTGCGCCGCTCACTCGCGGCCGAGGCCGGTGTGCCGCCTTACGTGATCTTCCACGATGCCACCTTGCGCGAAATGGCGCTGGCCCGCCCCGCCAACCTGGCCCAACTGGGCGAGATCGGCGGGGTCGGGGCCCGCAAGCTGGCGGCCTATGGCGACGCTTTCCTGAACGTCATCCGGCAGTACTGATCACGGCCGGATTTCATCGTGCGGCAGCTGCGGCGCGGCATCCTCGCCGTGGCGGGTGGCCCAGAGCGAGTAGAACACGCCCGCAGCGATCAGACCAGCCGTCACGCCCAGGCTGAGCACCGGCGGGAACTTGGCTCCGCCCATCACGAAATCGGAGATGAAGATCTTCGATCCGATGAACACCAGCACGGCAGCAAGCGCATACTTAAGGTAGTAGAAGCGGTGCACCATGGCCGAGAGCGCGAAGTACAGCGCGCGCAGGCCGAGGATCGCCATGATGTTGCTGGTATAGACGATGAAGGTGTCGGTCGTGATCGCGAAAATCGCCGGCACCGAATCCACCGCAAAGACCAGGTCAGCCAGGTTGATTACCACCAGCGCCACGAACAGCGGGGTAACGGCGGTGACCAGCTTGCCGGTCTTGTCATCCGGCACCTTCACGAAGAAGTGCTGGTCATGCAGCTTGGGCGTGACCCGCATGTGGGTTGAGATCCACCGCACCACCGGGTTCTTGGACACGTCAGGATCGTGGTCCCCGGCGAAGAACATCTTCACGCCGGTGAAGATCAGGAAGGCGGCGAAGATGTAGAGCACCCAGTAAGCTTCCTGGACCAGCGCTGCACCCGCTGCGATCATGGCGCCGCGCAGCACGATCACCGCCAGGATACCCCACAGCAGTGCGCGGTACTGGTACTTCGGCGGGATCGCGAAGAAGGTGAAGATCAGGCTGATCACGAAGACATTGTCGATCGAGAGCGCCTTCTCGATGAAGTAGCCGGTATAGTACTTCATCCCCAGATCGCCGCCCTTCTCGATCCAGACCCAGGCGCCAAAGGCCATGGCGATCGCGATGTAGAAGACCGAAAGCTTGAGCGATTCCGCGATGCCCATCTCGCGGTCTTCCTTGTGCAGGATGCCTAGGTCGAAAACGGTCAGCGCGATGACGATGCCGATAAAGGCCAGCCAGAACCAGGCCGGTGTGCCGAGCCAGTCGGCGGTAAGGAATTCCATCTGTCAGTGCCCCTGTAAGAAAACGAAAGAGCGCCGGAGCAAGGGATTGCCCCTGCTCCGGCGCAAAGGTGTGGTCGTCTCGCCTTTATCCGGTCAGCCGTTCGCGGCGCCGCAACAGGCGCGCGATGCGATCCTTGATTGCCAGCTTGAGCTTCTTCAGCCGAACGATCTCGAACGGATCGGTCAGCCGCCGCCGCTGCGCAAGGCGCAAGGCGTCATCAAGCTTCTGGTGGCGCTCCATCAATCGGAACACACGATCGGACATGGTAACTGCTCCCTATTCGAACGGTTGTGAGTTCGATCGGATGAGCCGAGCCAGGGCCTGGGTCCTTGGGATGGGGGACAAGGTGTCCGGACCACTGGCATCGGCTTCATCCGATGCGGTCCGACATCACGCTGCGCCCTGGCTGGGAAGGGGGGATGGTGCCAGTGCGCCGCGCCAGAGGGGCCCGGTCCCGCAGAAGTGTTTTTAAGACTGATTCGCTCTGATTTCAAGAGGGGATTTTTCGCCCGACTACAATTGCTTGACGGACACGAGAATCGCGATATTAATATGATATCAGATTTAAAGGGGTCAAAACCATGTCCGATACCCATGCACCGATGACTGCCAGCCGCGAAATCCGCGCCTGGAGCACCAGCGGTTACCTGATCCTGATCGCCTTTCTGGCCCTGCTCAGCCTGACCATCTGGCGGGTGGTCAGCTTTGCCGGTAGCCAGCCTGACGATGCCGCAGTCTTCGGCTTTGTCGTCTCGACCGGCTTCGCAGCGGCGATGCTGGTGATCCTGGCCAGCGGGTTCTACATGATCCAGCCGAACCAGGCCGCCGCGATCACGCTGTTCGGGTCCTATCGCGGGACCGATCGCAGCCATGGCCTGCGCTGGGTCTGGCCGTGGATGGGCAAGAGCAAGATCTCGGTCCGCGCCAACAACCTGGTTTCCGAAAAGATCAAGGTGAACGACCTGCGCGGCAACCCGATCGAGATGGCGGCTCAGGTGGTCTGGCGCGTGGTCGATACGGCGCAGGCGCTCTATGACGTCGACGATTACAAGGCCTTCGTCATGGTCCAGATCGAAGCGGCCGTCCGGACCATCGGCTCGCGCTATCCCTATGACGATTTCGCCCATGCCGAGGTCACCCTGCGCGGCAATCATGACCAGGTTGGCGCCGAACTGCGCAAGGAACTGATCGCCCGGCTGACCATGGCTGGGATCACGGTGGACGAATGCGGCTTTACCCATCTGGCCTATGCGCAGGAAATCGCCGGGGCGATGCTGCGCCGCCAGCAGGCCGAAGCCGTGATCGCGGCCCGCACCAAGCTGGTCGAAGGCGCGGTAA
Organism: uncultured Novosphingobium sp.; assembly: GCA_964413885.1. GTDB lineage: Bacteria > Pseudomonadota > Alphaproteobacteria > Sphingomonadales > Sphingomonadaceae > Novosphingobium. The sequence continues at coordinate 418,249 of CAYPTU010000002.1, read as the reverse complement.
CGATGGTCGAAATGGCGCTGCAGCAGCTCAGCGACAAGGGCGTGGTCCGCCTGGATGACGAGCGCAAGGCGGCGATGGTGTCCAACCTGATGGTGGTTCTCTGTGGTGAGCGCGATACCCAGCCGGTGGTCAACACGGGCACGCTATATCAATAAGCTGACCCATGGCACCGCCCGGCAAAAAGGCCTTCCCGCTGCGGCTCGATCCCGCGCTGTTCACGGCGCTGGAACGGGCCGCTGCGGCCGATTTCCGCTCGGTCAACGCCCAGGTTGAAGTATTGCTGCGCGAAGCGCTGAACCGGCGGGGGATCAAGGTGACAGCCGCGGAACCACCCCGGCGCGGTCGCCCGCCGAAGGAGAAGAACGATGCCTGAACCCAAGCCTTGGTTCGCGCCCAAGTCGCACGGCTATGGCGCCGGCTGGCCGATTGCCTGGCAGGGCTGGGCGCTGCTCGGTGGCTATCTGGCCATCCTGGCGGTGGTCGGCTGGCTGGATCACCAGCATGATGGGCGGGTCCGGGTGATCGGCTTCGCCCTGTTCGTCAGTGCCACCGCCGGGTTTCTCGTGCTGGTCAAGCGCCGCACCCAGGGCGGGTGGCAATGGCGCTGGGGCAAACGCGATTAGCCTTGTCTTTGCATGGTGTTAACCCGGCTTGGCCTATGCCACCGGGATGGACAAGAACGCTCGCCTGATCATCGCCCTGTCGGCCCTTGCCAGTGTGGCCCTGCCGATCTCCATCGCCAGCGCCCAGGACAATGCGCCCTATACCGTGGCCGAAACCGGCCAGCGCTTTGGCCGGTTGCAGGAAGCCGTCGCCGCGATCGGTGCAGGAACCGGCACGATCCGCGTGGCCAATGGCAGCCATGCCGATTGCGCCGTGCAGGAGGCTGGTTCGATCACCTATCAGGCCGAAAGCCCGGGACAGGCCGTGTTCGATGGCGTTTCCTGCGAAGGCAAGGCCGTGCTGGTGCTGCGCGGGCAAAACGCCCGGGTGGAAGGGCTAGTCTTCACCAATATCAAGGTGTCCGATTTCAACGGCGCGGGCATCCGGATCGAAAAGGGCAACCTGCAGGTCGTCCAATCCTGGTTCCGCGATAGCCAGCAGGGCATCCTCAGCGCGGTCGACACCAATTCGCGCATTGCGATCGACAAATCGACCTTCACCCGGCTTGGCACCTGCGAAGGCGCTGGGGGCTGTGCGCATTCGGTCTATATCGGAGACTATGGCGCGGTTTCGATCACTCGCAGCCGGTTCGAACAGGGGCGAGGCGGGCACTATGCCAAAAGCCGCAGCCGCGCGATCGAGATCGTGGGCAACAGCTTTGACGATTCGGGTGGCCGCGCCACCAATTACATGATCGACCTGCCCGGCGGAGCCTCGGGCCGGATCGCAAACAACTGGTTCGTGCAGGGTGCGAACAAGGAAAACTGGTCCGCCTTCATCACTGTCGCTCCCGAAGACAAGCAATACAGTTCGGCCGGGCTGGTGATCGAGGGGAACGATGCGCGCTTCGCCCCGGGCGTCAGCCGGACCACGACCTTCGTGGCCAACTGGACCGATGATCCGGTGCAGATCGGCGCGAACCGTCTGGCCCCCGGGATCAAGCGGACCGAGCGCCGCTAGTCAGAGCAGGTGCCCGGTGCGATCGCGCTTGGTATCCAGATAACGCGCATTGTGCGGGTTGGGCGGCAATTGGTGCGGCACGCGTTCGGCCACGGTCACCCCGGCCGCTGATAGCGCCGCGACCTTGGCCGGGTTGTTGGTCATCAGCCGGATCGGACCAACGCCCAGCAGCTGCAACATCCGCGCCGCCACCGGGAAGTCGCGCGCTTCGGTCGGCAGGCCCAGGCGGTTGTTGGCATCGACCGTGTCAAAACCCTGATCCTGCAGCTGATAGGCGCGCAGCTTGTTGACCAGGCCAATGCCGCGCCCTTCCTGACGCAGGTAAAGCAGCACGCCCCAGCCGCCGGTCTTCGCCTCCTCGGCCATGGCCCGCAGCGCCGCATCGAGCTGCGGTCCGCAATCGCACTTCAGGCTGCCGAGGATATCGCCGGTCAGGCATTCCGAATGGAGCCGGACCAGCGGCGGCCGGTCGGCATTCTGCTGGCCGATCACCAGCGCGACGTGTTCGCGCAGGTCATCGGCAGAGCGGAAGGCGACAATCTCGGCATCTTCGGCCGCGGCCACCGGCAGCCGCGCGCGGGTGGCGATGGCGAGGTGACGCGGATCGGTGAATTCGGCCAGATCCCCGGTGGAAACGGCCTGGGCTTCGCCAGCGCCGTCCGGATCGACCAGGAAGGCCGGCAGGATCCCGGCCAACCGGGCCAGCGACAAGGCGGTTTCGGCAGCGCGCGGATGATCGAGGTGCTCGGCCAGGAACGGGCCCTTCATCGGCCAGTTGAGGTCTTCCGCCGGGTCGGCCAGCACCCGTGCGGCGGGAAGCGTGAAGGGTTCGGCCCCGCGAATCAGAACCGGCGCTTCGGGTACGGCTGCCTCGCGCTGGTTGGCGAGCTTCAAGGTTGCCGCCCGCGCGGCCGAGATCAGCAGGCGCGGCGCGCTGGCTTCTGGTCCAAAGCCGGTTTCGGCCGGCAGCAGGCGCAGCACGCCGTCGACCTCGATCGGCCAACCATGGCGCAGCGCATCGAGCGCCAGGGCAATGCGGCGCGTGGCCCTCAAAGGGCAAATTCCGTGATCAGCGGCACGTGGTCGCTCGGCTGGTCCCAGCGCCGGGTTTCCTCGACAAAGCGGTGGCTGACCGATTGCGCCGCGAGTTCGGGCGAAGCCCACATATGATCGAGCCGGCGGCCGCGATCCTTTTCCTGCCAGTAGGTGCGATAGGACCACCAGGTCCAGTTCCGCTCTGGCGCGGGGATATGCTTGCGGCCCAGATCCTGCCAGCCATGGGCATCGCGGAAGCGATAGAGCGCCGCGATCTCGATCGGCGTATGGCTGACGACCTTGAGCAGCGCCTTGTGATCATAGACATCGCATTCCAGCGGGGCGATGTTGAAATCGCCGACGATCAGCGTCGGCCGGTCCAGCTTATCGGCCCAGCGCGTCATCCGTTCGAGGAAATCGAGCTTCTGGCCGAACTTCGCATTGGCCTCGCGGTCCGGGATATCGCCGCCAGCGGGAATGTAGACATTCTCCAGCACCAGCCCTTGCCCCGGACCAAGCAGCTCGACGCCGACGTGCCGCGCCTCACCATTGTCCTGCCAGTCATGCCGGCTGAACTCGCGCAGCGGAATGCGGCTGACCGTGGCCACGCCGTGATAACCCTTCTGCCCGTGGACCACACGGTGGGTATAACCCGCCGCCTCGAACACCTCATGCGGGAAGAGGTGCTCGGCACACTTGATCTCTTGCAGGCAGAGCACGTCCGGCCCCTGCTCGCTAAGGAACCGCACCACCTGATCGGCGCGCAGACGGACGGAATTGATGTTCCAGGTGGCAATCGAAACCATGCCACGGGCTTTAGGTGCGATGACCGGGGGCGGCAAGGGTGGTGCGCCCCCTTGTGCTTGTCTGCCCCCACCCCCAACCCTCTCCCCTGAAGGGGAGTGGACTCTTGCGCAGCGCTTTTTTGCTTTCAGATGGGCTCAGGCCGGAGCGAAAATGGTAGCCGGCGAGAACCGGCGCGCAGCGACCATTAAGGTCGTGAGCACCGGAAGCGCAGCTGGCTGCCATTTGCAGCCCGGCATCAGCTCATCTGAAAGTGAAAAAGGAAAACCCCCGGTCCGGGGGCATTGGACCGAGGGTTCCTTGGTGCGTTCGTCACGCGTTTAACGGTGCAGCCTACAGGAGACTTGGGCAACAGGGGGGAAACCCGTCTCAAGCCGCGCCGTCGACAACCGTTCTAGGCCTATTCGGCTTGCTGGCCCATGAACAATCGTCAGCTAACTGTCGCGATTTGTCGCATCAGACGCACATTCCGCGACGGGCCGTGGAATGTCATCGACGAACCGGCGCGCGCGGATCGTTGTAGCGGAAGGCATTATCCGGAACGTCGATGCCGTATTGCTGATTCGAGAGGGTTACGATCGTCCGGCGCTTTTGCGAATCAAGCGCGGCCCAGCTGGACAGTTCCAGTCCGCCCGGCGCACCCGGTTTGCGGGTAAAGACCAGCGTGATCACGCCATATTCGGGCCGGGCCTTGTCGCGCACCTCGATGCTGACCACCCGGTCGCTGCCGGTGGGCATGACGCGGCCATATTTGCCCAGATCGCGGCTGGGATCGAGCAGCGCGCCGAGCGGGCTGTTCTTGATCGGCCAGCGCTGAACCTGGCGAACTTCGTAATCGACGAACGTCAGCGCGCTGCCGTCCGAAACGACCAGCATCGGCACGCCTTTTTCATACTGGAACCGGATCTTGCCGGGGCGCTTCAGCGTCAGCACCCCGCCAACGCGCTTCCCGCGGGTGTCCGCCTGGACGAAATCGGCGCGCATGGTGGTGATGGCGCGCAGCGCGGTGACGGCGCCGGCAAGGTCTGCGTTGTCCTGTGCAGGTGCAGGGGCAGAAACGACAAGCGCCGCCGAAACGGCGGCACCTGCGAACGATCCGAAGGTCAGTTTGAAGGTCATGGCCGGGCTTTTAGCAGCACCGGCTTGAACCGCCAGTGAACCTTACTTGATCTTGGCTTCCTTGAACTCGACGTGCTTGCGCACGACCGGGTCGTACTTGTTGAACACCATCTTTTCGGTGGTGTTGCGCGGGTTCTTCTTCGTCACGTAGAAGAAGCCGGTATCGGCGGTGGAAACCAGCCGGATCTTGACGGTTGCGGGCTTCGCCATGGCGTAGGTCCTGTCTAATCGATTCGGCCCGAAAGCCGCAAAAACCAAGCGGGCGACCGCGCGGGCCGCCCTTCACGGAGCGGGCCATTGGCCCAGAAGGCCCGCAGAGTCAAGGCTCGCGCGCGGGTTGATGCGGCCAATTGCAGGTAATCTTTCGCGGTGCTAAAGTTGCATCTGTAACTATGTCTGCCACAACCGCCCTAGCCCAGACCGACTTTGCCCGGCTGCCTGACCCGGGACCGGACGTCTTTACCGCCCCCCTGCAGCGGCCAGCCCATGTTGGCGAGGATTGGCTGGAACCGGCCCAGCGCCAGTACAGCGCGGACGAAAACCGGATCTGGGACGATCTCTATGCCCGCCAGATGGAGGTCCTGCCCGGCCGCGCGGCCACGGCCTTTCTGGCCGGGCTTGAGCGGCTTGATCTGGGGCGCGGGGGCGTGCCGGATTTCGGCCGCCTGTCGGAAGAGCTCGGCGGGCTGACCGGCTGGTCGGTCGTGCCGGTGCCGATGCTGATCCCGGACCACGTGTTCTTCTGGCATCTGGCCAACCGCCGCTTCCCGGCCGGCAATTTCATCCGCAGCCGCGAGACTTTCGATTACATCCAGGAACCCGATGTGTTCCATGATGTGTTCGGTCATGTGCCGATGCTGACCGACTCGGTCTTTGCCGATTACATGCAGGAGTACGGCCGCGCCGGGTGGAAGGCGATGCGTTATAACCGGCTCAAGGCGCTGGGCGCGCTATACTGGTACACGGTCGAATTCGGCCTGATCCTGGAGGTGGATGGTCTGCGGGCCTATGGCGCCGGGATCCTCTCCGGCCCTACCGAGACGGTCTTTTCGGTCGAGGCGCAGAGCCCCAACCGGATCATGCTCAATGTCGATCGGGTGATGCGCACCGACTATGTGATCGACGATCTGCAGCCGACCTACTTCGTGATCGAGAACTTTGGCGAGCTCTACCACGACACCGTCGATCGCGATTTTGACCGGCTATATCGGGCGCTCGGCCCCGGCTTCACCTATGCCAATTCGGCCGTGATCGACGTCGACGACGTGCTCCACCGCGGCACGCAGGAATACGCCCTGCGCGGGGGGCGCGGCAGCGGCGCGACGCCGGTCTAGTCCGGCAGCCTATCGGAAAAAAGAGAGGCCCGGTCGTTGCCGACCGGGCCTTTGGAAGTTTTGGGAGAGGATGCCTGAAAGGCAGGCTCTAATTGGTGCAGCGCCACATTTTGTGCAAGTGCGAAAAGGGCAAAGTGTGTTGCGCAATTTGCAACTGTAATTTTATTTGCCGCAATCGCCTTGATTTCGTGCCGTTCTAGCGCTGCCGCAGCCTGGCGAAAGGCGGAAACTACTCTCCTCTTGATCGGCTCATGCTGCAGCGCAACAGAGCTTAGTGCGCGATCAGCAAGGGCGGCGCGGTCAGATCATCGAGGAAAAACCGCGTTACCCCGCCAAACAGGAACTCGCGCAGGCGGCTGTGGCCATAGGCACCCATCACGAACAGGTCCGCGCCGGCCTGTGCCACGGCCTCGGCCAAGGTCTCCTCGATAGAACGGCCCTGCGGCAATTCAACCAGCTCAGCCTTGACCGCATGACGGGACAGATAGCGCAGCGCCTCGGTTGGCGGGAAACCGCTTGGCTTGGCGCTCTGCACCGTCAAGACCTGCACCTGATCCGCCGCAGACAACAACGGCACGGCGGCCTTGAGCGCCCGCGCCGCTTCACTGCTGCCATCCCAGGCCACACAGGCCGTCCGAAGCGGCAGCCGCAGCGGGGCGTGATCGGGCAGGGCCAGCACCGGGCAGGATGCGGTCAGGGCCAGGTCACCCGCCAGTCCGCTGCTGCGCGAAACGACCAGCAGGTCAGCCAGATCCCCGCAGCGCGCCAGCGCATCAAGCTGGGGCAATTCGGATTGCGCGACATCGAAGGGCACATCATCGCGGGCCAGCCGCTCACCAAATGCGGCGGCGAGGGCATCGTCTTCCTGGAGAGCGGTCTCCAGCGCCTCGCGCGCCAGGATCGCGCCGCCATAGGGATCAACCGTGACATATTTATCGACCGGCGTATCGATCAGCACCGTCAGGTGCCCCCCGTGAACCCGGGCGAGATCCATCGCCGTATCAAGCCGCGCCCCCATGCCGGCATCACGGCCGCCCTGGACAAGAATCGATCGCATAACCCTTCTCCTTTCGTGGGCAGCCTAGCACCCCGTATTTTCGCGTCCATGATCCCTGTCAAATTGCAGTCCTTGCTTGAACAGACAGGTTCGGTCACTGCAAGGACAGGCATCAGGGTGAGGATCGCGGACGATGGCAGGCAATTTCGAGGCGGTGATTTTCGACTTCGGCGGAGTGATCACCGCCAGCCCGTTCGAGGCCTTCAACCGCCTGGAGGAAGAACGCAGCCTGCCGCGCGATCTGGTGCGCCGGATCAATGCCACCAACCCCGATAGCAATGCCTGGGCCCTGTTCGAGCGGGCGGAAATCGATGCCGCCGCCTTTGACGCGCTGTTCGCGGCCGAAGCCCGCGCTATCGGGCATGAACTGGACGGCGCCTCGGTACTGGCGGTGCTTTCGGGATCAATCCGCCCCGCGATGGTCTCCGCGCTCGACCGGTTGAAGGAAGCCGGTTACCGCCTGGCCTGCATCACCAACAACGTCCCCGCCGGCCACGGCGCCGGCATGGCCCGCAGCGGCAATGCCAAAGATGCCTACGAGCAGGTCTTCGCCCGGTTCGAGCACGTGATCGAAAGCAGCAAGGCCGGGGTGCGCAAGCCCGATCCGCGCATCTACCAGATGATGTGCGATCACCTGGGGCTGGGACCCGACGCCTGCGTCTACCTTGATGACCTGGGGATCAACTGCAAGCCAGCCGCGCAGCTGGGCATGGCCGCGATCAAGGTGACCAGCGGCGAACAGGCGCTGGCTGACCTGGGCGCGCTGCTGGGGCTGGACCTGCTCGGCTGACCGGTGCATTCCATGCAACCGTAATCGCGCGGCTTGCAATTGCGCAGGCTGCATATTGTCCTTAGCGGAAAAGGTGATTTTCCAGCGGGGAGCGGGAATGAACAAGCTTTATCCCAATGCGGCAGCGGCGCTTGACGGGCTGCTCAAGAACGACCTCCACATCGCGTGCGGCGGCTTTGGCCTGTGCGGCATTCCCGAACGCCTGCTCGACGCGGTGCGTGACAGCGGCGTGACCGGGCTGACCTTCTATTCCAACAATGCCGGGATCGATAACGAGGGCATCGGCAAGCTGCTGCGCACGCGGCAGGTGAAGAAGATGGTCTCGAGCTACGTGGGTGAGAACAAGGAGTTCGAGCGCCAGTACCTGTCGGGTGAACTGGAAGTCGAATTCTGCCCGCAAGGCACACTGGCCGAACGGATGCGCGCCGGTGGCGCCGGCATTCCCGGTTTCTACACCAAGACCGGCGTCGGCACGCTGGTGGCCGAGGGCAAGGAAGCCAAGGTCTTTGATGGCGAGGAATATATCCTCGAACGCGGGATCGTGGCCGACCTGGCGCTGGTCAAGGCCTGGAAGGCCGACGAGACTGGCAACGTGGTGTTCCGCAAGACTGCACGCAATTTCAACCAGCCGGCCGCGACTTGCGGCAAGGTCTGCGTGGTCGAGGTGGAGGAAGTGGTCCCGGCCGGCAGCCTCGATCCCGATGCGATCCACTTGCCCGGGGTTTATGTCCACCGGCTGATCGTCGGCGCGCCCTACGACAAGAAGATCGAATTCCGTACCACTCGCACCACGGACATGGGCTGATGACCACGCACGATCATATCGCCAAGGGCTGGAGCCGCGACCAGATGGCGGCCCGCGCCGCACAGGAACTGCGCGACGGGTTCTATGTGAACCTGGGCATCGGCATCCCGACGCTGGTGGCCAACCACGTCCCCGCCGGGATCACCGTGACCCTGCAGAGCGAGAACGGGATGCTGGGGATCGGCCCCTTCCCGACCGAGGACCAGGTCGATGCCGACCTGATCAATGCCGGCAAGCAGACGATCAGCGAACTGCCGCATTCGGCCTATTTCGACTCTGCGCAAAGCTTCGCGATGATCCGCGGTGGCAAGATCGACCTGACCGTGCTGGGCGGGATGGAAGTCTCGCAGAACGGCGACATCGCCAACTGGATGGTGCCCGGCAAGATGATCAAGGGCATGGGCGGGGCGATGGACCTCGTCGCCGGGGTCAAGAAGATCATCGTGGTGATGGAACACTGCGCCAAGGACGGCACCCCCAAGTTCATCCCCGAATGCACCCTGCCGCTGACCGGGCGCAACGTGGTGGACATGGTCATTACCGACCTCTGCGTCTTCCAGCGCCCCGATCACGCCAGCCCCTTTAGGCTGATCGAACTCGCGCCGGGGGTGACGGCAGACGAAGTGGCGGCCAAGACCACGGCGCATTACCTCGCCTGAACACCAGACCAAACGGCTTGCGGGGCGCCCCGCCCCGCGCAATGATCGCTCCCGTAACGGGAGAGAATCATGAATAATGCCGTGTGCCGGATGGTGGGTTGCGAATTCCCGCTGTTTGCCTTCAGCCATTGCCGCGACGTGGTCGTGGCAGTCAGCAAGGCAGGGGGCTTTGGCGTGCTGGGCGCAACGCGCTTCACCCCTGACCAGCTGGAGGAAGAGCTGGCCTGGATCGATGCCCATATCGATGGCGCACCCTATGGCGTGGACGTGCTGGTGCCCGAGATCGTCGATCCCCGCGTTGCTGAATTTCAGGATAACGAAGCGCGCGCCGCCGCGATTTCGCAACAGCATCGCCAGTTTGCCGCGGAACTGCTCGGCCAATACGGGGTTGAAGTCGCTCCCGAAGAGGTGGTCCGTTACGAGGGTCGCGCCGGGATCACGCCCGAGAATGGTTATGCCCAGATGGAAGTCGCCTTCCGCCATCCGATCAAGCTGATCGCCAATGCGCTGGGTATCGCCCCGCCCAAGATGATCGAGGAGGGCAAGCGGCGCGGCGTGCCGGTGGCGGCGCTGGTCGGCGCCAAGGAACACGCGCTGCGCCAGGCCGCGGCCGGGGTGGACATCATCGTCGCGCAAGGCACCGAAGCCGGTGGCCATTGCGGGGAGGTTTCAACGCTGGTGCTGATCCCCGAAGTGGTCCGTGCGCTCAAGGGCGCTGGATACGATATCCCGGTCCTCGCGGCGGGCGGGATCATGACCGGCGCGCAGATGGCCGGAATGATGGCCGCCGGTGCGCAGGGGGCATGGACCGGCTCGGTCTGGCTGGCCACCACCGAAAGCGAGACCAGCGAAGCCTTCCGCGAGAAGATGGTTGCTGCCCGCAGCCGCGATACGGTGCGCAGCCGCAGCCGGACCGGCAAGCCGGCCCGCCAGCTCAAGACCGCGTGGCATGAAGCCTGGGACGCGCAGAACGGCCCCGGCCCGCTGCCGATGCCGCTGATGGGCATGGTTTCCGAGCCGGCCTTCCAGCGGATCGAGAAGTCCGTGGTCAACGGCAACGAAGCCGCGCGTGATCTGGTCAGCTATTTCGTCGGGCAGGGTGTGGGTCTGGTTGACCAGGTGCGCAGCGCCAAGGGTGTGGTCCAGGACTTCCGCGAGGAATTCGTCGAGGCCGTGGGCGAGCTTAACGGCATGCTCGGCTAGATGGGCCTGCGCCAGGCCTTCCGGGAGCGTTATCTCGACGTTTTGGCGTCGATCTACCTCTACAACGAGCACCGCGGCTATACCTCGCTTGACCGGGTGCTCGAGGCGGTGCGTGAGCGCTGCCCGGATGACCACGCCTTTCAGGCCGAGATTGCCCGGCACCGCGCCGATGAGCGCAAGCACTACGTCATGTTCCAGCGCTGGTTCGAACGACAGGGGCGGATGCCGCTGGTGGTGGATCGCGGCGTTGGCCATATCGACCGATTTATCCAATGGGTATTCCGCTGCACAATCGAGGAGCTTGATACCCACCGCATCGTGACGCGGCCCGACGAATTCGAACGCCTCTGTCGGGTCATCATGCTGACAGAACAGCGCGGCTACCGGCAGGTCGAGATTATCCTGCAGAACCGGCTGATCATGTCCGATCCGGTGATGAAAAAGATCTTCACGATCGTCCACCGCGATGAGCCCGGCCACTTCCTGCCCTACCAGCGCTGGCTGGAACGACAGGGCCGCGCCACCGCCCGCTGGAACGAACGCGCCGCCGACTGGTGCATCCACAAGGTGCTGATGCTGGGCAAGCTGCCGGCGCTATTCCTCGATTTCAGACGGGCGCGGATGGCGGAGTGGCCGGATGAAGCGGACCTGGCGCCACTCTTATCGTCATCCTGAACTTGTTTCAGGACCCATTTCTCCGCCAAGCCCTGCGGTGCATGGCACTTTTGCCTGTTCGGACTTCGCATCCCCGTTGCTCACGGCCAAATCGAAGAATGGGCCCTGAAACAAGTTCAGGGTGACGGCTTGTGTGCGGAGGTGAAGTCAAGCTAGCCTTCGTAAATGACCTACACCCTGATCACCGCCAACCGGAACTATTCGAGCTGGAGCCTGCGCCCCTGGCTGCTGATGAAGGCGCTGGAGATCCCGTTTGCCGAGCGGTTCGAGCCTTTCACCAAGCCCGACAATTACGAGGACTTCCGCCAGTTCTCCCCCACCGGGCAGGTGCCGCTGCTGATCGATGGGGGACGCAAGGTGCCGGATTCGCTGGGTATCACGCTTTACCTGGCCGATCGCCATGACGGCGTGTGGCCCGCCGATCCCGAAGCCCGGATCTTCGCGACGGGCGCGGTGTGCGAAATGCACGGCGGCTTTGGCCACCTGCGCAACGATTGCACGATGAACGTCGGTGTGCGCGTAACGCCCAAGCCAATGAGCGAGGGGCTAAGGCGCAATGTGGCCCGCGTGCGGGAGATCTTTGAGGAAGGGCTAACGCGCTTCGGCGGGCCGTGGCTGGCGGGCAGCGAATTCAGCGCGGTTGACGCCTTCTTCGCACCAGTAGCCTTCCGCATCCGCACCTATGGGCTGGATGTCGGCAAGGGTCAGGCCTGGGTGGACCAGGTCCTGGCCCATCCGGCGATGCTGGACTGGGAGGAACAAGCTCTGGCCGAGGCCTGGCGTGAGGAAAGCCACGAAGCCGAACTGGCCGCGGCGGGCGTGATCACGGCTGACTATCGCCGGGGTTGAACCGGTTCAGATACCAGTGCAGCGCGGAATAGTGGGAGAGGCCGGGGAGCAGCGTAAGCTGCGCGCCTTTCAGACGCTCAGCCAAGGCGCTGGCCATCTCGGGCGGCACCCAGTTGTCCTGGTCGCCTTGCCAGATCGCCACCGGCTGCGTCACCTGATCGAGTTCGCCCTGCCAATCGCCGACATAGGCCGCGATCTCCGCCCGGTAGGCAGAACTGCCGCCCGCGAAAGTCTGGCGCAAGATCGCACCAAGCAAGGCGCGGAACGCCGGTTCGTCAGCCAACTGACGATCTGCGCCGCGGGTGTCCGCAAGCAGCATCTTGGTCAGCAGGGCTGGCGCGGCCCGTGCGGCCAGAGCCTGAACACGGCAGATCAGGGAGAACAGCCGGGGCTGATCGTGTGCCATACCGAACAGCGCGCCGCCTGCCATGTCGGGCAGGAAGTCGCCTAAGCAGAGTGGTGCTGCCGGGGCGATCAAGTTAATCCGGGCGACCCTGTCCCCGAGCAGCGGAGCCAAGCGCAGCGCAGCTGCACCACCCAGCGAGAAGCCAACCAGGTTGACAGCCTTCCCGCCGGACTGGTCCATGATCTGTTGCGTCAGGGCAGTTAGCCCGCCGGGCGTCGCCATGCGATCAGGGGCAAACACTTGCGCAGGATTGGCCCATGCGCTGCCCGGCCCCGCCAACGACAGTTCGGCTGGCGCGCCTGGCAGGCCGTGCAGATAGACGGTCTTCAGAGTCAGCCGAGCGCCGCCTTCAGATCTTCGACCAGGTCGGTGCGTTCCCACGGGAAGAAATCACCCTCGGCCTTGCGGCCGAAATGGCCATAGGCGGCGGTCGGCTTGTAGATCGGCTTGTTGAGGCCAAGGTGGGTGCGGATCGAGCGCGGGGTCAGGCCGCCCAGCTTGGGCAGGCCCAGGATCGCGGCCTCGATCTTGTCATCACCCACCGTGCCGGTCTCATGCGTATCGACATAGAGCGAGAGCGGCTTGGAAACGCCGATCGCATAGGCCAGCTGGATCGTGCAGCGCGTGGCCAGGCCTGCGGCGACGACGTTCTTGGCGAGGTAGCGGGTGATATAGGCGGCCGAACGGTCAACCTTGGTCGGGTCCTTGCCCGAGAAGGCACCGCCCCCGTGCGGCGCAGCGCCGCCATAGGTATCAACGATGATCTTGCGCCCGGTCAGGCCGGCGTCACCGTCAGGTCCACCGATCTCGAAGCTGCCGGTCGGATTGATGAAGTATTCGGTTTCGCGCAGCAGCACCGGCGGGATCACTTCGGCCACGACGCGCTTCACATAGGCGTGGAGCTCAGCCTCCTTGTCACCTTCATCATAGCCGGGTGCGTGCTGGGTGCTGACCACCACGGCCGTCGCGGCAACGGGCAGGCTGCCTTCATAGCGCAGCGTGACCTGGCTCTTGGCATCGGGTTCCAGGAACGGAGCCGCGCCCGAATGGCGGTCTGCTGCCATCCGTTCCAGGATCTTATGGCTGTAATAGAGCGTCGCCGGCATCAGGTCGGGCGTTTCGTCGGTGGCGTAACCGAACATGATGCCCTGATCGCCCGCGCCTTCATCCTTGTTGGCATTGGCATCCACGCCTTGGGCGATATGCGCCGACTGGCCGTGCAGGCGGTTGATGAATTCAAACTTCTCCCAATGGAAGCCGTCCTGCTGGTAACCGATCTCGCGCACGGTCTTGCGCACGGTCGCTTCGATCTCTTCCTTGGCGCCGGGAACCCATTCGCCATCCTCGTACACGCCCTTGCAGCGGATCTCGCCCGCCAGGACGACCAACTGGGTCGTGGTCAATGTTTCGCAGGCGATGCGCGCTTCCGGATCCTTGGCCAGGAACAGATCAACGATCGAATCCGAGATCTGGTCTGCCACCTTGTCCGGATGGCCTTCAGAAACGCTTTCGGAGGTGAAGAGATAGTCGGTGCGCATCACGTCCTCGATATAAAGAAATCTTTATATCACGTCCCTACCCCTTTCGGCGGCGGCTGGCAACCATTCCTGCAACAAGAAGAACTATGCTCCAGCCAAGCGGCAACATATTGCCAAGGCGGGAGAACAGCGTTGGCGCCAAGGCCGCGGGCACCTGACCGTCGAGCCGCCCCGGGACGAGCCGCGGGACGTGTTGGCGCACCACGCCACGTCCGTCGATGACTGCAGAAATACCAGTCGTGGTGGAACGCAGAACCGGCAGCCCTTCCTCGATCGCCCGCAACCGGGTCTGCGCCAGAAACTGTGGCGGACCCCATGCGCCGAACCAGCCGTCGTTCGAAGGGTTGAACAGGAAGTCCGGGCGATGGCGCGGATCCACCACCTCACCCGAGAAGATGATCTCATAGCAAATCTGAACGCCGACAGCGCCAAGCTCACCGAGATCCAGCGTTTGCGGACCAGGCCCCGGCCAGAAATCGATCCCGCCCGGAACCAGCCGGGCCACGCCCAGCGGTTCAAGCAACCAGCGCAAGGCCAGATATTCGCCATAAGGCACCAGGTGGGCTTTGGCATAGCCGCCCCGGATCGTACCGGCGCCATCCAGCACGGTCACCGCATTGCGCGCGCCCACCACCTGCCCGCGCTTGAATTCCAGATCGACCGTGCCGGTCAGCAGCATGGCATCACTGCCGATTACCCGCGCGAGCCGAGCCCGCGCCCAGGCCGGATCATTACCGAACGTGTCGAAGTAGTAACGCTCGGGATAGCCATCGCGAAGGTAGTCCGGCACCCCCGATTCAGACCACAGCACCAGCCGCTTGCCATCGCCGGGGCGAGGACGGGAAAGCGAGGCATAACGCTGGAATTGCCATTCGAACCAGGCTGGATCGTTCAACACGTCCTGCCGAATATCGGGCTGGACCAGGGTATAGCGCCGCGCCGACAACTCCTGCTGCGGCTGGACGGCTTGCGGCGCCAGCACCGCCACCAGCGGCACTAGGATCAGCGCCGCACCGCGCAGATCGCGCTGGCCCCGCATGCCGGCCTTCCACCAGCATCCAGCCAGCACGATTACCAGTCCGGACAGCGCATAGGTCCCCAGCCAGGGCAGGAGCAAAGCCAGGCCAGGGCGATCAAACCCGCCCAGCGCAGCCACGCCCAGCGGGTTCCAGGCAAAGCCGGTGAAGACCCAGCCACGCAGCCATTCGCTGACAATCCAGCCCGCGGCGAATGTCAGCACGAGGCCGGCGCTGGACCGCCGCGCCTGCCAGCCGATTACGGCGGCGAGCGCGGGATAAACTGCGAGGTATAAGGACAGCAGCAGCACCGCGACCCAGCCCAGCCAGGCCGGCATATTGGCCTGATAGGTAAAGGCCGTGGCGATCCAGTTGTTGCCCAGGCTGAAATGGCCGAGACCAAAGCACCAGCCGATCAGGGCCGCCTGCTTCCATCCCGGCGCACGGTGCAGCAGTGCAAACAGCCCGGCCAGCGCCAGCAGGGTCAGGGGCCAAAGGCCCAGCGGCTGGAACCCGGTGGCGGCTACCACCCCCAAGACCAGCGCGGTCTTGCGGGGATGGGTCAGAACGAGGTCCAGCCAGCGTGGCAAGCTAGAGCCTGGCCTGCATCACTTCGCGGATTCGAGCGCTTCGTCAGCACCATCGGCCGAAGGCTTGCGCCGAACCACCTTGCGGCGCGGCTTGGCCTCGGCTTCACCTTCCGCTGCAGCGGCCGGCGCTACGTCACGAGCGCCGATTGCCGGCGGCAGCAACGACGGGTCAAGCCCGCCCGCCTCGCCTTCGTCCGACCGCTCGTCACGGCGCGGGCGGCGATCGTCACGGCGCGGACGCAGACCACGCCCACCGCGCTCTTCGCGGTTACCGCGAACAAACGGGTTTTCAGCCGGCTCATAGGGATTTTCGCGCGAACGCTCTTCCCCAGTATCGTCGCTGCGCTGACCCTCGTCCTCGCGCTCTTCGCGGCGGGGGCGGTCTTCGCGTTCACGGCGGTTGTAAACCGGCTGGTCAAAGCTCGGGAAATCACTGTCGGCGCTGAAATCGCCGGCGTCGTCGGCTTCCTCGCGCTCGCCCTCGGCACCTTCCTGCCAGCGTTCATCACGCGGGCGGCGCTGCTCTTCCTGGCGCTGGCGCTGGTCGGCGATGACGCGGAAATAGTGGTCGGCAAATTGCAGGTAGTATTCGGCCTGCACGCGGTCGCCATTCATGTGGGCGTCTTGCGCCAGCTTGCGATACTTTTCGAGCAGCTGCGGGGCATTGCCACGCGCACGGCTGTCAATCCGGTTGAGTTGCTGGCCGCCACCGCCGCCTTGGCGATTGCCACGGCCGCGCCGACGATTGTTGTTACCACGATTGTTGTTCAAGGGTTTCAATTCCCTGTTTAGCGGCTGCGGGGCCGCGCGACCCGTACCCCCCGGTGGCACCATCGCGCGCCGGGGCCCGACACTTGCTGGCTATACTGGCAGCTTGGCCAGGATCTTCGCAAATGCTGGATTGGATCGTGGGGACGCCTGCACGCGTACCAGCCTCGATCTGCGATCCGGCTTACGCGCTCGCCGCACCGATGCCAAGCGCTTTCTTGAATTCCAGCACGCGCGGCCGCTCTGCCAGATCAAGATGCAACCGCGCCGAAAGCCCCGCCGACATGCCGATCGCGGCCACAGCTTCAGCCTGGGTATGCCCAATCTCGACCAAGGCCACGCCCTGTTCCGCCAACAGCCCGGGCAATTGCGGCACCAACACGCGGTAATCATCCAGCCCGTCGGGCCCGGCAAACAGCGCCCCGGCCGGTTCGTGATCGCGCACGGTCGGATCCAGCGGCGCATCGCTTTCAACATAGGGCGGATTGGCCAGGATCAGGTCAAACTTGCCGCCAAGCCTGTCCCGCCACCCCGCCTCGTGCCAGTCGGCGCGAATCATTTGCGCGCGTTCGCCCAGCCCCAGCCGCGTGGCATTGGCGGCGGCAATCGCCAGTGCAGGTTCGGATCGGTCAATGCCAATCCCGTCAGCTTGGGGCAGTTCGTTCAGCACCGCCAGCAGCAGCGCACCGGAACCGGTGCCGCAATCCAGCACACGAACCGCATCCGGCCGCGCCGCGATCGCCGCTTCGACCAGCGTCTCGCTATCGCCGCGCGGGATCAGCACGGCGGGTGAGACCATGAAGGGCAGACCAAAGAATTCCTGGTAGCCCCGGATGTAGGCAACCGGCTCATGCTCGCCCCGGCGCGCCACCAGTGCGGCAAAGCCGGCCGGTTCGGGATCGCGCATATGCCGCAGGAACAGGTCTGACCGGCTAACCTCCAGCGCTTCGGCCATCAGCAGTTCGGCATCCAGCCGGGCGCTGTCGGTCCGGGCACCGAGCAATTCGGTGGCAGCGCGGATTGCTTCGCCAACGGTGCGAATTGCGGTCACTCGCCCAGCGCCGCCAGCCGCTTGGCCTGGTCTTCAGCAATCAGGGCATCGACCAGTTCGATCAGCCCTGGCCCCTCGAGCACTTCCGGCAAGCGGTGCAGCGTCAGGTTGATGCGGTGATCGGTCACCCGGCCTTGCGGGAAGTTGTAGGTGCGGATGCGCTCGGAGCGGTCACCTGAACCGACCATCGCCTTGCGCGCAGCGGCTTCCTCGCCCTGTACGGCGTCACGCTGCGCCTCGAACAGGCGGGCGCGCAGCACCTGCATCGCCTTTTCCTTATTCTTGTGCTGGCTGCGGCCATCCTGGCAGGTCACCACTGTGCCAGTGGGCAAGTGAGTGATGCGCACGGCCGAGTCGGTCGTGTTGACGTGCTGCCCGCCCGCGCCGGAAGCACGATAGACATCGATCTTGAGGTCCTTGTCCTCGATCTGAACGTCGACCTCATCCGGCTCGGGCAGGACGGCAACTGTCGCGGCGGAAGTGTGGATGCGCCCGCCGCTTTCCGTCACCGGCACGCGCTGGACGCGGTGCACGCCACTTTCAAACTTGAGCTTGGCGAACACGCCATTGCCGGTGACCTGCGCCACCACTTCCTTGAACCCGCCGACTTCGGACGCGCTCATGCTGACCGGTTCGATCCGCCATCCATTCTCGGCGGCGAAGCGTTCGTACATCCGGTACAGGTCGCCAGCGAACAGCGCCGCCTCATCGCCGCCAGTCCCGGCGCGAATTTCCAGCATGGCTGAGCGGCTGTCGGCGCTGTCACGCGGCAGCATCGCGATTGAGAGCTGGTGCTCGGCCTCGGGCAGCGCGTCCTTGAGCCGGGCGATCTCCTCCTCGGCCAGTTCGCGCATCTCGGGATCGTCAAGCTCGGCCAGGCTGGCCAGCTCGGCGCGCATGGCCATGACCGCTTCAGCCTGCCGTGCAACCGGTTCCAGCTCGGAAAAGTCGCGGCTGGCAGCGACGAAGTCCTTGCCCTCCAGCTGGCCGGAAGCGAGCCGCGCCTCAAGTTCGGCGAAGCGGGCGGCAATCTGGCGCAGGCGGGCGTCGGGAACGGCCATCAGGCGGTGAGCGCTTCCAGCACGGCATTGACCCGCGCCAGCAGGTCTGCGTGGTCGGCCGAACGGGCATTGCAGGCGATCTTGCCATCGCGCAGCGACACGCCGACCAGAACCCGCGAGGGCAGCTTGGACGCCTTGTCGAACCGTTTGCGGGGCGAGCCCGTGGCAATCATGTCCGCCGACAGCCCGACACTGCGAAGCGCTTTCAGGGCGGCAATGCCGAAGCCGATCGCAGCATCATCCTCGATCGCCAGGATCACGTCCTGCACGTCGGCCGCAACCTGGCCCGCATCGGCCACCAGCATCGCCAGCCGCTCAACCCCGGCGGCCCAGCCAACGGCGGGCGTATGCGCGCCGCCCAGGCTTTCCATCAGGCCGTCATAGCGCCCGCCGCCCAGCACGGTGCCTTGGGCGCCGAGCCGGTCGGTGACGAATTCGAAGGCGGTGTGGCGATAATAGTCGAGCCCGCGCACCAGCGCCGGGGCGCGGGTCCAGGCAACACCGGCGGCGTCCAGCCCAGAGGTGACCTTGCCGAAGAAATCCTGCGCCTCGGCGCTCAGGTAATCGTCGATCTTCGGGGCGGCTTCGGTGAAGGCCTTGTCGCGCGGGTCCTTGCTGTCGAGGATGCGCAGCGGGTTGCGCTCCAGCCGGTCCTGCGAATCTTCGGACAGGTCCGCCTTGTGGCCGCGGAAGTATTCGACCAGCGCCGCGCGCCAGGCTTCGCGGCTCTCGCCATCACCCAGCGTATTGAGCAGCAGCGTCACGCCATCAGCAATCCCCAGTTCCTTGAGCAGCTGATCGGCCATCACCAGCAGTTCAACATCGGCCTGCGGCTCGCCCGCCCCGATGATTTCGGCATCGAGCTGGTGGAACTGGCGGTAGCGGCCCTTTTGCGGACGCTCATAGCGGAACAGCGGGCCATGCGTCGCCAGCTTGACCGGCGCATATTGCTGCCAGCCATTGCTGAGATAGGCGCGGCAGATCCCGGCGGTAAATTCGGGGCGCAGGGTCAGCGAATCCCCGCCGCGGTCCTCAAACGAATACATTTCCTTCGAGACAACGTCCGTGGTCTCGCCGATGCTGCGCGAGAACACCTCGGTCTTCTCGAACACGGGCATTTCCACCCGGCGGAAACGGTAAAGCTTGCGGACTCGCTCGAAGGTTTCAACCACGTGCGCAAAGGCTTCAGCCTCTGCGCCAAAGATGTCCTGGGTGCCGCGGATTGCCTGTGGAGTGCTCATGGCGCTGGCCCCTACCTTGTTTGCGCTTCGTCGAAAAGCCGTGGTTGAGGATTGCCCTCGCGCGCGACCCCAGCCAGAAGCGCCGCTCATGAAGCGTCTTACTGCTACCGTGATCGTAACGCTGGGGCTCGCACTGGCTGCCCCGGCTCTGTCCGCCACCCTTTCGGCGCCCACCGCCGTGCCGCTGTCGCAGCAGGTGCCCGATGCCGTCGACGCGCCCTATCCGGGCGGGACGATGACGCTCGACATCGATGCCACCGACACCCTGCGCGGCGTCTATCGCGTGACACAGACCGTCCCGGTTGCCCCGGGCACCCAGCGCCTGACGCTGCTGTTCCCGCAGTGGCTTCCCGGCAACCACGGCCCCCGCGGCCCGCTGGCCGAGCTGGTGGACGTGACCTTCACCGCCAATGGCCAGCTGCTGCGCTGGAAGCGCGACCCGGTGGAAGTGAACGCCTTCCACATCGACATTCCGGCAGGGACCAAGGATGTGGTCGCCAAGTTCATCCACACCAGCCCGCTGCAGACCAGCGAAGGCCGGATCACCATGACGCAGGAAATGCTCAACCTGCAGTGGGAGAAGATGAGCCTCTATCCGGCCGGGCATTACGTCCGCCAGATCAGGGTCAAGCCAAGCGTGACCGTGCCCGCCGGCTGGACCGTGGCCGGCGCGCTTGATGGGGTGAAGCGCGAAGGCGATCGCTGGTCATGGGACGAAACCAGCTATGAGATCCTGATCGATTCGCCGCTGTTCGCCGGCAAGAACTTCGCCAAGTGGGACCTGGGCCAGAACGTCACGCTCAACGTCGTGGCCGACAAGCCCGAGCAGCTGGCCGCCAAGCCCGAGCAGATCGAGCTGCACCGCAACCTTGTCAGCCAGGCGCGGCTGGCCTTCGGCGCCAACCATTTCGATCGCTATGAATTCCTGCTGGCGCTGACCGACCGGATGGGCAGCATCGGGCTGGAGCATCACCGATCGAGCGAGAACCAGTTGGAGCCCGGCGCCTTCACTGAGTGGGACAAGTACGATTTCGATCGCAACCTGCTGCCCCACGAATTCTCGCATTCCTGGTCGGGCAAATTCCGCCGCCCGGCGCGGCTCTGGACCCCGGACTATCGCCAGCCGATGCAGGGCGACATGCTGTGGACCTATGAAGGGCAGGACCAGTTCTGGGGCACTGTTCTGGCGGCGCGATCGGGCCTGCAGCGCAAGGAGACGGTGCTGGGCATGCTGGCCACCTGGGCCGGCAATTTTGCCGAACAGCCGGGCCGCCGCTGGCGCTCGGTCGAGGATACCGGCAGCGATCCCGTCTTCGCCGCGCGCAAGCCCAAGCCGTTCAGCAGCCTCTCGCGCAACGAGGACTATTACACCGAAGGTGCGCTGATCTGGCTGGAGATCGACCAGATCATCCGCGCCGGGACCGGCGGCAAGAAGTCGATCGACGATTTCGCCAAGCTGTTCTTCGGCATGCGCGATGGTGACTATGGCCAGATCGCCTTCGAAGTTGACGAGATCGTGACCAAGCTGGGTCAGGTCTATCCCTATGACTGGGCCAAGCTGATCGATCAGCGGATCAATACCCCGGGCCAGCCGGCGCCGCTCAAGGGGGTTGAACTGGGCGGCTACCAGCTGGTCTGGAAGGAGGAGCCCAACCCCTATCTCAAGGCGGTGATGGCCGATGCCAAGGTGCTCAACCTGACCCATTCGATCGGGCTGGTAATCGACAAGGACGCCAAGGTTACCGCAACGCAATGGGATGGTCCGGCTTTCAAGGCAGGGATCGTCTCGGGCGCCACAATTCTGGCGGTCAACGGAATCGGCTATAGCCAGGATGAGCTGAAGAAGGCGATCACCGCCGCCAAGACCGGCGCGCCGCTGGAACTGCTGACCAAGCGTGGCGACCGGTTCATCACCTATACGATCGACTACAAGGGCGGTCTGCGCTGGCCCTGGCTGGAACGTGCGGCCCCGGGCAAGGCACCAACCGGGCTGGACCTGTTGCTGACGCCCAAGCGCTCGCAAGCAAAGGGCAAGTAATATGGCAGGGCCAGCGCGCACGCTCGGAAACCGGCTGGCCCCACCCCGCTTTGTTGCCTTTGCGCTGCTGCTGCCGCTGGGGGCGGGGCTATGGCACTGGCTCAACCCGGTGGCCCCGTGGCAGGATGCCCTGGCGATGGGGTTTGATCTGGCCGCCAGCCTGTTTCTGCTTTCACTTGTTCCCCTGCTGCGCCGCCTGCCGGTGGTTGAAATGCGCCGCCACGCCGATGAAAACGATGCCAACCGCACGCTGATCGTGGTCATTTCGACCTTGCTGGCGCTGGTGGTCATGGCCGCGATCTCGGGCGAGCTGGCGGCGGCGCGGGGCGGTGATCACATGGCCATGGTCAAGCTGCTGGTCACGCTGGTGCTGGCCTGGCTCTTCGCCAATTCGGTCTATGCGCTGCACTATGCCCATGTCTTTTACTTCGGCAGCGGCGAAGCCGGAGAGCACAGCGGCGGGATTGATTTTCCCGGCACCAAGAGCCCGGACTACAGCGACTTTGCCTATTTCGCTTTTACCCTGGGAATGACCTTCCAGACATCGGACGTTGCCATCAGCGCCCCCTCGGTGCGTCGCCTCGTTCTGGTGCAGAGCCTGGCCTCGTTCGTGTTCAATATCGGCGTGATCGCCTTTACCATCAACGCACTCGGCTGATTTTCCACGCAATCAGGCGCTGACCCCTGTTGCGGTGCAGCAATGGCCCGTCTAAGGGCGCGCCCATGCGTATTGACCTTATTCCCGCCGGCGACAATCCGCCCCACGAAATCAACGTCCTGATCGAAGTGCCGATTGGCGGCGAACCCGTAAAGTATGAGTTCGACAAGGCCAGCGGCGCGCTGTTTGTTGACCGCATCCTGCACACGCCGATGCGCTATCCGGCCAATTACGGCTTTATTCCCCACACTCTGGGCGAAGATGGCGATCCGCTAGACGCGCTGGTGGTTACCCGCTCGCCGATCATGGCGGGCGCCGTGATCAAGGCCCGTCCGGTTGGCGTGCTGCTGATGGAAGATGACAAGGGCGGCGACGAGAAGCTGGTCTGCGTGCCGGTTGATTCCACCTTCCCCTATTACCGCGAAGTGGCCGGCCATGATGACCTGCCGCCGATCGTGACGCAGCAGATCGAGCACTTCTTCCAGCACTACAAGGATCTTGAGCCCGGCAAGTGGGTGAAGATCAAAGGCTGGGGCGATGTCGACAAGGCCAAGCAGCTGATCGTCGAGGCGCAGGCGCGCGCGGTCGGCACCAAGTACGCCTAAAGGCCGGTTGCACCGACCGGTCGGCCCGCTACAAGCGCGGCCATGACCGGTCGTCGCCACGATATAGCCATTGCCGGATGTGGGCTTGCCGGTGGGCTGATCGCGCTCGCGTTGCAGCGCGCGCGGCCAGAGCTTGATGTCGTGCTGCTTGAGGCAGGTGACGCACCGGGCGGCAATCACCGCTGGTCATGGTTTTCCAGCGATCTGGACGAGGCTGGGGCGAGCCTCCTTGCCACCATGCGCGTCACCCACTGGGACCAAGGCTATGACGTGGCCTTCCCGACCCATTCGCGCCGCCTGCGAACACCCTATCGCTCGCTCGCCTCCGGGGATTTCGGCGCTGCGCTAGCCCGCGAACTGGCCCCTGGCGCAATCCGCTGCAACGCCCCTATCGCCGCGCTTGATGCCGCCGGCGCAACCCTGGCCAGCGGCGAGCGGATCGCCGCGCGCACCGTGATCGACTGCCGCGGGTTCGAACCGAGCGGCCACCTCTGTGGTGGCTGGCAGGTCTTCATGGGCCGCCACCTGCGCACGGCGCAGCCACACGGGTTGACCCGCCCCGTCATCATGGATGCCCGGGTCGCCCAGCACGGAGCCTATCGCTTCGTCTATGTCTTGCCGCTGGCCCACGATGAGCTGTTCATCGAAGACACCTATTACGCCGATAGCCCAGCACTGGACCGCCGAGCGCTGTCCAGCAGGATCGATGCCTATTGCGCGGAACATGGCTGGCATGGCGAATTGCTGGGGCATGAAACCGGCGTGCTGCCGGTCATTACCGGTGGCGATTTTCGCGCCTGGCAGGGTGGCCTGACCATTCCGGGCGTGGCCCGCGCCGGGGCCCGGGCCGGGTTCGTCCACCCGCTCACCAGCTATAGCCTGCCACAGGCGGTTGCCACCGCGCAGCGCATTGCGCGCGAGGCCGACCTGCCGGGCGAGCAGCTGGCGGCCCTGCTGGCGGATGAGGCAGCCCGGCACTGGTCGGACATGGGTTTCTACCGCAAGCTGGGCGCAATGCTGTTAGGCGCGGGTGAGCCTGACCAGCGCTATCGCATCTTTGAACGCTTCTACCGCCTGCCCGAGCCGCGCATCGAACGGTTCTATGCCGGGCAATCAACCTTTGCCGACAAGGCCCGCGTGCTGGTGGGCAAGCCGCCCGTGCCGGTGCTGGGGGCAATGCGCGCCTTGCTTGCTTCGGGCGCGCCGATGGCCGAAAGAGCATGACGATGACAGATGTAGTTCCCGCCACCCCCACCTTGCCCGTCCCCACCGGCAAGCGCGCCTGCGTGATCGGCGCCGGCTTCGGCGGCCTCGCCCTCGCGATCCGGCTGCAATCGGCCGGGATCGATACCGTAGTTGTCGAAGCCCGCGACAAGCCTGGCGGGCGCGGCTATTTCTGGGAAAAGGACGGTTTCACTTTCGATGCCGGGCCAACCGTGGTCACCGATCCGCCCTGCCTGCAGGAACTGTGGGCGCTGACCGGGCATGACATGGCCGAAGACGTCACGCTGATGCCGGTCATGCCATTCTATCGGCTCAACTGGCCCGACGGCACCAACTTTGACTATTCGAACGACGTGGCGGGCCTCGCGCGCGAGATCGGCCGGGTCGCTCCGGGCGACTTGCCGGGTTACGAAGAATTCCTGCAATACGCCGCCGGGGTGTTCGAGGAAGGCTATGTCAAGCTGGGCACCGTGCCCTTCCTGGACTTCTCCTCGATGATCAAGGCTGCCCCGGCGCTGGCCAAGTATCAGGCCTGGCGATCGGTCTATTCGATGGTTTCCAGCTTCATCAAGAGCGAGAAACTGCGCGAGGCGCTGACCTTCCATACCCTGCTGGTCGGCGGCAATCCGATGACCACCAGCGCGATCTATGCGCTCATCCACAAGCTGGAAAAGGATGGGGGCGTGTGGTGGGCCAAGGGCGGCACCAACCAGCTGATCGCCGGGATGGTCAAGCATTTCGAGCGGCTGGGCGGCACGCTACGGCTGCACGATCCGGTCGTGCAGGTCCACACGCTGGGCAATCGCGCGACCGAGGTGGAATGCGCCAGCGGCTGGACCGAGCGGTTCGATGCCGTGGCCAGCAATGCCGATATCATGCATTCCTACCGCGACCTGCTTTCGGAAAGCCCGCGCGGCCCGCAGATGGCGCGCAGTCTGGCACGCAAGCGGTTTTCGCCCAGCCTGTTCGTGGTCCACTTCGGGCTGGAAGGCACCTGGCCGGGCATCCCGCACCACATGATCCTGTTCGGGCCGCGCTACAAAGGCCTGCTGGATGATATCTACCAGCACGGGGTCCTGCCGCAGGACTTCTCGATCTATCTGCACCATCCCTCGGTTACCGATCCCTCGGTCGCGCCGCCGGGCAAGAGCACCTTCTATGCGCTGATCCCGGTCGCCAATCAGGGCAAGCTGCCGATCGATTGGGAAACGGTGGGCCCGATGATCGAAAAGCGGGTGCTCGACGAGGTCGGCCGCCGCCTGATCCCGGACATCCATGACCGGATCGTGACCAAGTTCCATTACGCCCCGCGCGATTTCGCGCTGGATCTCAATGCCTATCTTGGCAGCGCCTTCAGCCTTGAGCCGATCCTGACCCAGAGCGCCTGGTTCCGCGGCCATAACCGCGATGACAAGGTGAAGAACTTCTACCTGGTCGGCGCAGGCACCCACCCTGGCGCGGGCATCCCCGGCGTAGTGGGCAGCGCCAAGGCGACCGCCCGGCTGATGGTGGAGGACCTGCAATGAAGCGTATTGCCGTCTATTGCGGATCGGCCACCCCCGAAGACCCGCGCTATATTGAACTCGCCGGCGCAGTCGGCCGGACCCTGGCCGAACGCGGCATCGGCGTGGTCTATGGCGGCGGCAAGCTGGGCCTGATGGGCGCCGTGGCAGACGGCGCATTGGCCGCAGGCGGCGAAGTGATCGGCGTGATCCCCGAAGCCCTGGTCAATTCCGAAGTGGCACACCGCGGCTGCACCGAACTGCACGTCGTTTCCGGCATGCATGAGCGCAAGCTGGCCTTCACCAACCTGTCGGACGGCTTCCTGACCATCCCCGGCGGCGTCGGCACGATGGATGAGCTGTGGGAGGCCGTATCCTGGGCCCAGCTCGGCTATCACGCGAAGCCGGTTGGCCTGCTCAACGCCTTTGGGTTCTATGACCAGCTGCTGGCCTTCAACCATCACATGATCGCGGTCGGTTTCATCCGCCCGGCGCACGCCGGGATCATCATCGCCGAGCCAGAGCTCGATCTCCTGCTGACCCGCATGGCTGCGCATGAGCCGCACACGCCGATCTTTGCGATGAAAACGAGCGATCTGTGAGTTCCGGCGGAGTCCGCGCCGACCTCCTCGCCCACGCCCGCCAGTCAATCATGCGCGGCTCGAAGAGCTTCGCCATGGCCAGCCGCCTGTTCGATCGCCCCACGCGCGAGCGAGTCTGGCTGCTCTATGCCTGGTGCCGCCGCTGCGATGATCTGGCCGACAACCAGGACCATGGCGGCACGCTGGGCGAACAGGCCGGGGCCGAAGCGCGGCTGGCGACGATCCGCAAGCTAACCGCCAAGGCCCTGGCGGGCGAACCCGCGGGCGATCCTTCGTTCGATGCCTTCGGGCTGGTCGCGCGCGAATGCGGGATCACCGGGGCGATGGCCGATGACGTGATCGCCGGCTTCGCGCTGGATGCGGCCGACTGGCGTCCGCGCAGCGAGGCTGACCTTCTGCAATATTGCTATCACGTTGCCGGAGCAGTCGGCGTGATGATGGCCGTCGTGATGGGCGTTGCCCCGGACGATGAGGACACGCTGGACCGGGCCTGCGACCTCGGCCTGGCCTTCCAGCTGGCCAACATTGCCCGCGATCTTGACGAGGATGACGCGGCAGATCGCTGTTACCTGCCGCTTGAGTGGCTGGTCGAGGCCGACATTCCTCCGGGCGAGCAGATGAAACCGCACTACCGCCGCCCGCTGACCGCGCTGGTCCACCGGATGTGCACAATGGCGGAGTCTTACGAAGCTTCGGCCCGGATCGGCGCGGGACGGCTGGGCTTCCGCCAGCGCTGGGCGGTGCTGGCTGCAGCCGGGATCTATGGCGACATCGCCCGCGCGGTTGACGCCGCCGGTGAGCATGCCTGGGACCACCGCATCCACACCTCTGGCGCGCGCAAGCTGTGGCACGTGGCCCATGCGCTGTGGGAGGCCGCCACCCCGCCGCCACGCGCTACTGATCGCCCGCCGCTTGGACGCCGCCAGCTTGCAGAGCGCGCCCGCGCCGCCTAGGGGCCGGACTATGCACTCCTATCCCGCCCCTGCGCTCGCCCGTGTTGAGGAAATGGTCCGCGCCGCCGCGGCAGATCCGGCCCGCGCCGTTTCATTCCAGGGGGCCCCGGGCTGCAACGGCCATCGCGCCGCGACCGAATATGCGCCAGACTGCCTCCCGCTACCCTGCTTCAGCTTTGAAGATGCGCTGGAAGCGGTGAAGGATTGCCGCGCCGGGCGGGCGATCATCCCGATCGAAAATTCGCAGCACGGCCGCGTGGCGGACATCCACTTCCTGCTACCGGAATCCGGCCTGGCGATCGTGGGTGAACACTTCATGGCGATCCATCATGACCTGATGGCCTTGGGTGACGGCCCGTTCAAGGCGGCCTATTCGCACCCGCAGGCGCTGGGCCAGTCGCGCTTTTTCCTGCGCGAACGGGGCATCGTGCCGCTGGCCTATGCCGATACGGCAGGGGCTGCGGCCTTCGTGGCCGAACAGGGTGATACCGAGGCAGCAGCGATTGCGCCGAAGATCGCGGCTGAACTCTATGGCCTGAAGATCATCGCCGAAAACGTCGAGGACGCAGCTGATAACATGACCCGCTTCGTGGTCCTCTCGCGCCAGCCGCTCGATCCGGCCACGCTGACCGGCACGGTGACGATGACCACCTTCGTCTTCGAGGTGAAGAACATCCCGGCTGCGCTCTACAAGGCGCTGGGCGGTTTCGCGACCAACGGGGTCAACATGACCAAGCTGGAAAGCTACCAGAAGGGCGCCAGCTTTGCTGCGACCCGCTTCTATGCCGATATCGTTGGCGCACCGGGCGATCCGGCTGTTGACCGCGCGCTGGAAGAACTGGCGTTCCACTGCAAGGAACTGCTGGTGCTTGGCACCTATCCGCAGGGGCGCGCCCGTGGCTGAGACCGATGCGATGATCCTCCGCCCGGCAACCCAGGCCGATATCCCGGCCCTGTCTCGCCTTGCGATCGACGCCTTCGTCGCCAAGTTCGGCCCACTCTACTCCGAGCAGGACTTGAACACCTTCCTGACCGAGAGCCTGTCAGAACCGGCCATCGCCGCAGAGCTGGCGAACCCGGACCGGGTCTACCGCCTGGCCGAACGCGATGGCGAACTGCTGGGCTATTGCAAGATCGGCCTGACCTGCGGCTTCCCGGAACATGCCCGGGGCCAGCGGGTGATGGAGCTCAAGCAGCTTTATACGGCTCCCAATGCGACCGGTCTGGGCATCGGCGGCAAGCTGATGGACTGGGCGATGGGCGAATTCGCCGCGCGCGGTGCCGATGAAGTCCAGATTTCAGTCTATGCCTATAACGACGGCGGCCACCGCTTCTACCGCCGCTATGGCTTCGACAAGGTGGCCGACATCACCTTCCGCGTCGGTGAGCAGCTCGACGAGGAATTTCTCTTCGCGCAATTGTTCTAGGCCGCAGGGCCACGCGGAACGGGCTTTGCGCCGCCCGTCCTCTCCCCTATATGCGGCCCATGTCTTCAGTCCGTCCCTGGCGCGAGATCGCGCGGCGCAAGTCCCGGCAGATCATGGTGGGCAAGGTTCCCGTGGGCGGCGATGCGCCGATCACGGTCCAGACCATGACCAACACGCTCACCTCCGATCCGGTGGCCACGATCAATCAGATCCGCCGCTGCGAAGAGGCTGGGGCCGATATCATCCGTGTGTCCTGCCCGGACGTGGAAAGCACCGCGGCGCTGGGGAAGATCGTCAAGGCGGCGCGCATTCCGATCGTGGCGGACATCCATTTTCACTACAAGCGCGCGCTCGAAGCCGCTGACGCGGGTGCAGCCTGCTTGCGGATCAACCCGGGCAATATCGGTTCCAGTGAGCGCGTGGCCGAAGTGGTCCGCGCCGCCAAAGCCAATGGCTGCGCGATCCGCATCGGGGTGAACGCCGGCAGCCTGGAAAAGGACCTGCTCGAAAAGTACGGCGAGCCCTGCCCCGAGGCGCTGGTCGAAAGCGCGCTCGACCATATCAAGCTGCTGCAGGATCATGACTTTCACGAATACAAGGTGGCGGTGAAGGCCAGCGACGTGTTCCTGGCAGTTGGCGCTTACATGGGCCTGGCCGAAGCGGTCGATTGTCCGCTGCACCTGGGCATTACCGAAGCCGGCGGCCTGATCGGCGGCACAGTCAAGAGCGCGATCGGCATCGGCAACCTGCTGTGGGCCGGAATCGGCGACACGATCCGCGTCTCGCTTTCGGCCGAGCCGGAAGAAGAAGTCCGCGTCGGTTATGAGATCCTGAAGTCGCTTGGCTTGCGCACCCGCGGCGTCCGCGTCGTTTCCTGCCCCAGCTGTGCGCGGCAGGGCTTTGACGTGATCCGCACCGTCCAGAAACTGGAAGACGCGCTGAGCCACATCAAGACCCCGATGAGCCTTTCGGTACTGGGCTGCGTGGTCAACGGCCCCGGCGAAGCGCGCGAGACCGACATCGGCGTGACCGGCGGCGGCAATGGCAAACACATGGTCTACCTGCGCGGGGTGACCGATCACCACGTGCAGGATGACGGCATGATCGACCACATCGTCAAGCTGGTCGAAGCCAAGGCGGCCGAGATCGAGAGCGGCGCGGTTGAAAGCATGGACAGCCTGCACGGCAAGGCCGCGTGATCGCCCGCCCGCACCTGCCGTCGCTGCACCTGCTGCTCGCTCTGGCGGTGATGGCGGTCTGGGGCACCAATTTCGTCGTCATCAAGCTGGCGCTGGCGCACCTGCCGCCGCTGACCTTGGCGACGCTGAGGTTCTCCCTCGCGTTCCTGCCGATGGCGCTGTTCATCAAGCGCCCGCAAGTGCCGCTGAAGAACCTGGCGGCCTATGGCGTGCTGATCGGCGCGGGGCAGTTCGGGCTGCTGTTCACGGCGATGCGGGCGGATATCACGCCCGGCCTTGCCAGTCTGGTCGTGCAGACGCAGGTCTTCATGACCATTGGCCTGTCGATGCGGCTGACGGGCGAGAAGATCGCGCCTTACCAGATCGCCGCCATGGCGCTGGCCGTGGCGGGGCTGGGCACGATCGGCTGGCATACCGATGGCAGCGCCACGCCGCTGGGCCTGCTGCTGGTGCTGGGCGCGGCGCTGTCGTGGTCGCTGGGCAACATGGTCGCGCGTGCGGCCGGGCCGGTGCCGATGCTCAACTATGTCGTCTGGTCGAGCGTCTTTGCCGTGCCGCCGCTGTTCGCCATGGCGCTGCTGACCGAGGGCTGGCCGAAGATGGCCGCAGGGGTCGCCGCGGCGGACTGGACCACCTGGGGCGCGGTGATCTGGCAGGCGGTTGGCAATACGATGTTCGGCTATGCTGCCTGGGGTTGGCTGCTGGGCAAGCACCCGGCAGCCCAGGTCGCCCCGCTGGCACTGCTGGTGCCGGTGTTCGGGCTGGGTTCCTCGGCGCTGCTGCTGGGTGAGCCGCTGCAAGGGTGGAAGATCCAGGCCTTCGTGCTGGTCATGGCCGGGCTGTCGATTGGCGTATTGTGGCCTCGATTCAAGGAGCGGTTTGGCTTAGGGGCGCCGGCATGACCCTCTCGATCCGTCCCGCTACGCCCGCCGACCTCCCGCTGATCGCGCAATTGATCCGCGATCTGGCCGACTATGAAAAGCTGCTTCACGAAGTCCGCTTTGATGAAGCCGTGCTGGGTCAAAAGCTGTTCGGCCAGCGCCCCTATGCGGAAGTGGTGATTGGCGAGATCGACGGCGCGCCGCAGGGCTTTGCGCTGTTCTTTCACAACTTCTCGACCTTTGAAGGCAAGCCGGGGGTCTACCTGGAAGACCTGTTCGTGCGGCCCGAGGCGCGCGGCAGCGGGCTGGGCAAGGCGCTGCTTTCGCACCTGGCCATGCTGGCGGTGGAACGTGACTGCGCCCGACTCGAGTGGTCGGTGCTGGATTGGAACAGCCCGGCTATCGGTTTTTACCAGAAACTGGGCGCGCGGTTGATGGACGAATGGACCGTGATGCGCGTCGATGGCACCGCATTACAGCAACTTGGCGCTGCTGGGCGCGCTTCCGCCGCTTAGGGGCTTGAACCGGCGTTAAGCGCTGGGTTATCCACAACCCACTATGAGCGGGGCCATGAACAGACGCGATCTCTTGCTGGGCGGGATAGCCATTGGTGCAGCGGCTGCCGTGCCGGCGCCGGCCCATGCACGCAATCTGGCCCGCGCATTTGAAGAGGCATTTGGCGTGCAGCCTTCGGCTCCGCCGCCGGGCCTGCCCACCACGGTTGCTCCCAATCCGGCCTATGACGCCAAGCTGCTGCATATTGCGCGCCGTGAGCTGCAGCGTGCAGGCAATAAGGTCTGGCGGCATGACATCGTGGGCATCGCCGATTTTGCCCGGCCGAGCACGCTGCCGCGGTTCCACTTCGTCAACCTGGAAGCCGGAACGATCAAGTCGTTCCTGGTCAGCCATGGCCGGGGTTCGGACCCGGCCCACAGCGGCTTCCTGCAAGCCTTTTCCAATGTCCCCGGCTCTGAAGCCACCTCACGCGGGGCTTATCTGACCTGCGAATGGTACAAGGGCAAATATGGCACCTCGGTCCGCCTTGATGGCCTGGACCACGACAATTCCAACGCGCTGGACCGCGCGATCGTGATGCACCCGGCCGACTATGCGCGCGAGGATTACATCACCCGCTTCGGCCGGCTCGGGCGCAGCGAAGGCTGCTTCGCCATGTCGCCCGCACACTTCAATGAAGCGCTGTGGAACCTCTCCGGCGGGCGCCTGCTGTTTGCAGACCGGATTGAGGTCTGAGTCCTTTTTGAGTGCGCTCGGTCCATTCGAGCATCTCTTGCAACACCGGGCCGCTCCCCCGGCCCAGCTACCCGATAAGGGTACTCTGCGGGCGGTTGGGCCGGGGGAGCGGGCCGGTGTTGCCAAGCCCTTCGCGGATGCGAAGGGCGCACGAGACTAAAGCGGATTATCCAGCTTGATCACCGTCTCGGTTGACTTGCGCTTGCCATCCCATGCCGCGCGCGGCGCGGCGAAGCTGGCGAGGACCGGGGCATCGCGGCCGTAGAGGTCGTTGAACTTGCCCATCTTGCCGGTGATGTCCGAAGCCATGGTGAAATAGGTCAGGTAAACCGGGAAGGTACGGGTCATGGCAACGCGGGTATACTTGCCGGAGGTGACGATCGCCACGGCATCATCCGGCGTCATGCCCGCGCCCAGGATCGCCATGGTGATCGCCAGTTCGGTCGCCCGCTCGGTCCGCACGCAGCCGTGACTAAGCGCGCGCTGCGCCAGTTTGAACAGGTTGCGGTTCGGGGTATCGTGCAGGAAGATCGCGTGCTCGTTTGGCATATCGAGCTTCATCAGACCCAAGGCATTGCCAGGGCCAGGCTGCTGGACAACCGTGATCGAGCCGTCCTTGTTCTTGGTAACCTTGTAATTCTCGCGCTTGGCCTTGGCCGGATCGGCCAAGAGCTGCACGCCCAGGTTTTCACCCTTTACGATTGACTGCGGCACGGTCCAGGTCGGGTTGAAGATCACGCCTTCGACCACTTCGGCCAGTTGCGGCGTGGCCGTGCGCCCCGGCTTGCCGACAATGGTGCGGTAAGAGCGGATGATCTCGTTATCGACTGTCAGCCGTAGCTGGAATTCGGGCACATTGGTCAGCAGATAGAACTTGCCAAGATCCCGCGGGAGCCAACGCCAGCGATCCATATTGACCTGGACCAGGGCGCGCGTAGCCTTGTCGGCCGCAGGCGTCCGGGCCAGGATAGTCTTGAGCTTGGCATAGTCTGGGTGGGTTGGGACCAGACCCGCGATCGTGCCGGCAATATCCTTGCTGGCCAGCGCCTCGGCCATGACCGTTGCGGTTGGCCGCTGGTCAACATCGGGATCGACCACGAACCACTGCACCCGCGAATCCATCCGGGTGCGCCCATCGCGCATATCTTCGATCAGCCAGGCGAAAGAGCGGCTGGCCTGCTCATCGAGCGCGGCCCCCGGTCCGCCCAGAATAGCCGCCCGGAGATCGGCCAGCTGGTAGTCGGCCGGGATCAGGCCATGTGCGCCGATCCCTTCGATCACCTTGGCCAGCGCCTGCGCATCAACCACCTGCCAGGACAGGACAGGCTCAAGCACCGGCAATTCCGGTTCAATCGTCGGTGCGGCCGGGGTCTGTGTGCCGGGCGGCACGGCTGCGGCAGGCTGCTGGCTGGTCGGCGCAGGTGTTGCCGGTTGCTGGCTTGCCGGGATCGGCGGCACCGGGCTGGCTGGCGCAGTGGGCTTGGCGTCCGGCAGGATGCTCTCGGGTGCGCGGGCCGCCTGGGCGACTGCCGCCCCGGCCGCGAGTGCGAGCGCCAGACCGGAGACGCCACGCGCCGCCCGCCAAACTGCCCAGCCATGCCCAACCATCGTCTTGCTCCGTTGCAGGCGCTGCCCCATCCCGCAGCGGGTATTGATCACTTCCACAGTCTAATTGCCCCTTTCGCCGCTGCGCTTCAAGGTTCAAGGCGCAGGTCATCCGCAGCTTCCTGCGGGGAAGCACGGCTTGCCACGGCCCGGATAAGGCGGCACACCTGAACGAGAGATTGAGGGGGGAATTGCCCGATGAAGAAAGTCCTGATTGCACTTGCCGGCATGCTGGCCAGCACCAGCCCGGCCCTGGCCGATACGATCGTGATCCGCGCCGGTTCGGTCCTGCGCGATGCCGCGAGCGAACCGACCGGTCCGGCCACAATCACCGTGACCGATGGCAAGATCGTCAGTGTCGTTCCCGGTTCACCCGCCGCACCGGCTGGCGCGCGCGAAGTGGACCTCTCCACCAAGACCGTAGTGCCTGGCCTGATCGACCTGCATGTGCATCTGACCTCTGACCCGGGCACCGATTACCGCAATGAAGCAGTCGAACCCGATGAATGGGGCGTGGTGGTTGGCGCCAAGAACGCCCTGCTGACCCTGCGTGCAGGCTTTACCACGGTGCGGGATGCCGGTTCGGCCCAGTATACCGGCTTCTCGCTGCGCCGCGGCACGGCAGAGGGGCTGATCCCCGGTCCGCGCATCGTCGCGGCGGGGCCGGCCCTGTCGATCGTCGGCGGCCATGGTGACACCACCGGCTTCCGCGAAGATGTCCATTCGGTGCTCGATCAGGGCTATACCTGCACCGGGCCAGTCGAATGTGCTGAGAAAGTCCGCAAGGCCAGCCGTGCCGGGGCCGATGTGATCAAGATCACTTCGACCGGGGGCGTGCTCAGCCAGCAGGGCCGCGGGCTGGAAGGCCACTTCAGCCAGGCTGAGCTGGAATCGATCATGACCACGGCTCATTCGCTGGGGCTCAAGGTCATGGCCCATGCCCACGGCGCGCGCGGGATCGAGAGCACCGTGCTGGCCGGGGTCGACACGATCGAGCACGGCACCTTTGCCGATGAGCCCGCGCTCAAGGCAATGAAGGTTAAGGGCACCTATATGGTGCCGACGCTGATGGCACTGGAAGGCGTCCGTGCCCGTATCGGCAAGGGCATCTACACCCCGACGGTCGAGGTGAAGGGTCGTCAGGCGATCGAAGCGGCCGGCAAGCAGGTCCAGCGGTCCAAACAGCTGGGCGTGCCGGTGGCCTTCGGCACCGATGCCGGCGT
Organism: uncultured Novosphingobium sp.; assembly: GCA_964413885.1. Taxonomy (GTDB): domain Bacteria; phylum Pseudomonadota; class Alphaproteobacteria; order Sphingomonadales; family Sphingomonadaceae; genus Novosphingobium. The sequence continues at coordinate 383,457 of CAYPTU010000002.1, read as the reverse complement.
GTTCGAACATGGCCGCAACGCCGGGGAATTCGCCCTGCTGGTCAAGAACGGGCTGACCAACCGCGAAGCGCTGGCCAGCGCCACCACAATCGCGGCCAAGGCGCTGGGGATGGAAACCGAGATCGGCCAGATCGCGCCGGGCTTCTCGGCCGACTTGATCGCGGTCGACGCCAACCCGCTGGCCGATATCCGTACGCTCGAAAAGGTCAGCTGGGTGATGGAACGCGGCCGCGTCGCGCCCTGAGCCGTCTGTCGAACCCGTCAGGCAGTTGATCGAAGGCTGACCGCCAGCTGCGCAGGCAGGGTCTACGCCCTTGCCTGCGCTGCCACTTGTATGAAGTGGCAAACTGTATTATACAAGCAATACACTAATTGCTGCCGCCAAAGGATCCGCCGATGAAAACCCTGCGTTCTGCCCTACTTGCCACGGCCTTGCTGGCCGCCCCACTTGCCGCCCCGGCGCTGGCCCAGAACGCTGCCCCGGCCGCTGCGGCGGCCCAGTCAGAACATGACAAGCTGTTCGCCCTGTTCGCCAAGTCGGACGAAGACAGCCTCAAGCGCAACCCGCTCTCAGCCCTGTTCCGCGGTGATACCCGCTATGCCGACCGGCTGGGTGATTACCTGACGCCGGAATACAACAACGCCGAACGCAAGGCCGCGCAAGACGAACTGGCTGCGCTGCTGAAGATCGATCGCAGCAAGCTTACGCCGACCGACCAGATCGCCTGGGATGTCTTCAAGTATGACCGGACCAGCACGCTCAAGGGCCTGGCCCCGGAAATCCTGGCGCTGACCGACACGCGGCCGCTCAACCACTTCTTCGGCTTCCACACCTTCTACCCGACCCTCGCCAGCGGCAAGACCGGGATCCCGATGAAGACCGTTGCGGATCACGAGAACAACCTGAAGCGCCACGCCGATTACGTGAAGCTGATCGATCGTTCGATTGCCAAGTTCCGCGAAGGCAAGGCGAATGGCGTGCTGGAGACCAAGCTGACCGTCCGCAACATGATCGAGCAGCTCGACACCCAGCTCAAGCTGCCGGTGGAGGAATCGCCCTATTGGGAGCCGGTCAAGGGCATGGACCCGGCGCTGCCGGAAGCCGACCGGACCCGCCTGACCGCCGAATATCGCAAGGCCGTGGGTGAAGGCATTTACGGCGCCAACACCCGCCTGCGCGATTTCCTGCGCGATGAATATCTGCCCGCGGCGCGCGACAGCGTTGGCCTGTCCCAGATGAAGGGTGGTGCCAAGCTTTATGCCCTGGCGATCGAGAATTCGACCACACTGCCCTACAGCGCCGAAGAGCTGCACCAGCTGGGCCTGAGCGAGGTGAAGCGCATCCGTGACGGGATGGAGCAGATCAAGACCGAGGTCGGCTTCAAGGGCACCCTGCCTGAATTCTTCACCTTCATCCGCACCGATCCGCAGTTCAAGCGCAAGAGCCGCGAGGAACTGACCCAGCGCTATTACGACATCGGCAAGATGGTCGATGGCAAGATCGGGCAGTTCTTCTCGGTCCTGCCCAAGACCCCGCTGCAAATCCGCCCCTATGAAGAATTCCGCGAGAAGTTCGAGGCCGGTGGTTCGTACCAGCAGGGCACGCCCGACGGGAAACGCCCGGGCACCTTCTATTTCAATGCCTATGATCTGCCCAGCCGCACCACCCCGGGCGAGATCACGCTATACCTGCACGAAGGCGCGCCGGGGCACCACTTCCAGATCAGCCTGGCCCAGGAAAACGACAAGCTGCCGGCCTTCATGCGCTTTGGCGGCAACACCGCCTTTGCCGAGGGCTGGGCGCTTTATGCCGAGACGCTGGGCTATGACATGGGCTTCTACAAGGATCCCTATTCGCGCCAGGGCACGCTTGATGACGAGATGCTGCGCGCGATGCGGCTGGTCGTCGATACCGGGATCCACGCCAAGGGCTGGACCCGTGAACAGGCGATTGAGTACATGTTGGCTAACTCGGCCATGGGCAAAACCGACGCCACGGCCGAAGTCGAGCGCTATATCGCCATTCCCAGCCAGGCGCTGGCCTACAAGGTTGGCGCGCTAACGATCCAGCGGCTGCGGCGCGAAGCGGAAGCCGCGCTGGGGCCGAAGTTCGATATCCGCGCCTTCCACGACCAGGTGCTGAACACCGGCGCCCTGCCGATGCCGGTGCTTGAGGCCAAGATCCGCGCCTGGATCAAGGCGACCAAGGCGGGCTGATCAATTGGCGGGCGCTGCCGGAGCCTTACCCCTTCAGCAGCGCCAGCCAATCATCGCCCAGCAGCGGATCAACCGCCGTACGCGCTGCGCCATCCAGCGCAGCGTAGCGCGAGCGCAGGTCCGCCAGGCACTTGAGCTGGTACTTGAACACGCCCTGCTCGTAAGGCAGGCCCATCGCCTCCATCCGGAAAGTCTCGGCGCCTGCCTCTGCCGCGGCGGCATTGGCGGCGAGGAACGGGGCGTAAACTGCGGCCGAAATGCGCACCAGTTCGGCCACGACCGGAGCAAAGCCCGGTTCCCATTCGCCGTCGTGCCCGCTCATGTCGTCAATGTGGGCCAGCCAGCGATAGGTATAAGGATAGTCGGCCCGCATCATCGCCTGGGGGGTGGGATCGGTGCCCAGCTGCGATAGCTGGCCGAAGATCCCGAACTCGGCCAGGCTGGGCCGGGTGCCGAACAGGCAGAACCGGTTCACCACATGGCCTTCCAGCGCATCAAGCACCGCGCGGGTGCTGGCCTCGATCAGCGGGAAGTTCTCCCGCGTGCAGCCGACCAGCGCCATCCGCCCGACCTGCCGCGCGCGAAACATTTCGGCGAATTTCTGGCTCTGCTCCAGCCCGCCACCCTTGGCCGCGTCAAAGGCCAGCCAACGGCTCATCTGGACTTGGTCGACTTCTTCCAGCCAGCGATAGCCGAACATCGCCTTGGTCAGCCATTCGTCGGCAAAGTCTTCAAGCAGGTGCGCAATGAAGGCCTGAGCCGGATCAGGCGGGACCACGCCGCGTTCGGCATGGCGCGCCTCCAGGTCATAGACCAGCGGTGTGGAATCGTTGGCAAAGCTCCCATCCGGGTATTCCAGCACCGGGATCACTGGCGCCTTAACGGCCCCCAGCGCTGCCTGCCGCCGCGCACCTTCATCGACCCAGAGATGGGGCAGGCGGCGATAGCGCAGCATCGCCCGGATCTTTTGCGAATAGGGCGAACCCAGCGCGCCATAGAGTTTGTAAGTCATGCTTCCCCCCGTCAGGCTGTTTCCGGCTGGCGCCCGCGCACCGGCAAGGCATGGCCGGCTGCCGATGCCCGTTTGGCGCCGCGCTCCAGCTCCTTCTTCAGCGCACGGACATAGTGATCGAAATCAAGCTGGATCGTGTGGCGCCGCGCGGCATAATACTGCCCGGTATAGTAATCCTCGTCCGCGGAGATGATCTCTTCCATCTCGCCCGGAGCTGGCGGCAGGTACTGACCGGCCAGGTAGGCACCGACCAGCTTGGATTGTTGCTCCGCAAAATTGACCAGTGTCGGCAGCGGCTGGGCGAGACCCATGTAGAACAGGTCCGGCACGCCCGGCTTCATGATCCGCTTGTAGAGCGGCGGCGGCCGGTTGTCGGAATCGGCAGTGAAGGCCGGGTCCCTGAAGAAGGGGAAGCTGATGTCATAGCCGGTCGCCCAGACGATCACGTCAATCGCCTCGCGGCTGCCATCGGTGAAGACCACGCCATCACCATCCAGCCGTTCGACCGCGGGCTTGATCGTGAGGTCACCCGAACCGGCGCGCAGCAGGAATTCGCCCGAGACGGTCCCGTGGCTCTCGAACGGGCCAATCTCCGGCTCGGGCAGGCCATAGTCACTCATCCGCCCGACCAGCTTCTTGACCATCCGCCCGCCGAGCCACTGGCGCATGCCCTTGGGCATCCAGGCCGGGGCCGGGTTCTTGTCGAGCGGCTGGCCCTTGTAATACTTCGGGAAGATCCAGACCCCGCGGCGGGTGGAAACGAAGAGCTTTTGCGCCATCGGCCGCTGCGAGAGTTCGCTGGCGATATCCATCGCGCTGTTGCCCATGCCGACCACCAGCACGCGCTTGCCGATGCAATCGACCGGCTCGAACGGGGTGCGGTAATTGTGGCTATGGATCTGCGCGCCGGCAAACGTGCCGGGATATTCGGGAATGCGCGCTGCCCAGTGGTGGCCATTGGCCACGCACAGCGCGTCGTAATGCATCACCTCACCCGTGGAGAGCGTGATCCGCCAGCCGCCCTCGGCCATGCGCTCGGCGCTCTCGACCCGGGTGTTGAAACGGATATGGCGGCGCAGGTCGAAGTGATCGACGTAGTCGTGGAAGTACTGCAGCAGCAGCGAATGGTGCGGATAGTCCGGCCAGTCGGCCGGCACCGGAAAGTCCTCGAACGCCAGTCGCCACTTCGAGGTATCGATATGCAGGCTCTGGTAGCAGGCGCTCATCCCGTTGGGGTTGTTGTAGTACCAGGTCCCGCCGATATCGTCCGACGCCTCATAGACATCGAACGGAATGCCATAGTCCTGCAGCCGCTTGGCCGTGGTAAAACCGGAACATCCCGCGCCGATAATGCAGACCCGGGGCAATGCGCGCGCATCAGCCATTTTTGCCTCTCTCAAGGGGCCTCTAGCGGGCCTTGGGCCAGAGTATGTTTAAGCGCACGATTAAAGTCCAGCGGTCAATTGCCAGCAGCCAATTGATTGATCTGGCGCAAAGCACTTGGCAGACTGCGCGTTTAGATCAGCCTTGGGGAAGTCCCGGTACAGGGACGGCGATGGAGAGCTGCCGCAATGAACGATACCTTCGATGCCACTGCCTGGTCCGGACTGGTCCTGGGCCTGACCGCGCTGTTCGCCGGGATTGGCGCGCTGCGCAAACCGGGCGCCTGGCGCACCATGCTGGAAGAGGTGGAGAATTCCCCCGCGCTGCAATTCCTCTGCGGGATGCTCGAACTGGTCGTCGGCACCATGGTTTACCTGCTCAACCCCTGGGCCCCGGCCGACCTGCTGGCCTGCGTGATGAAGGGCATGGGCGGGCTGATGATGATCGAGGCGCTGGTGATTCTGGGCTTCGTCGACATCTACAGCCAGTTCTGGCTCAAGAACCTGACCTTCATGCACCGCGGCTGGGCCATGACCACCAGTCTGTTCGGGCTGGTGCTGGCGGTGCTGTCAGCCGCGCGGTTTCATTAGCCTTTCCAGCCCGGCCCCTTCACGAACCGGCCCGGTCGGGCATCGGTGTGCTCGCCCCCGCGCAGTACCGCCGTGCCATTGACCAGCACGTCGGACACGCCAACTGCATAGGAGTGCGGTTTGTCGTAAGTCGCGGTATCGGCGATCTTCGCGGGGTCGAACACCACGACGTCCGCGGCGTAGCCCGTTGCCAGCCGCCCGCGTCCGCGAATGCCGGCCTGCTGCGCGGGAAGCGAAGTGAGGCGCCGGATCCCCTCGGCCAGGCCAATAACCTGTCCGTCGCGCACGTACTTTCCCAGGAACCGGGCGACATTGCCATAGGCGCGCGGGTGCGTGTTCTTGAGCAGGAACTTGCCCTCGGGTGCCATCGATCCGGCGTCGGAACCCAGCATGGTCCAGGGCCAGCGGATGTTCTTCTTGATGTTGTCCTCGCTCATCAGGAAGAAGGCGGCATCAACCCGGCTGTCATCCTCGATCACCAGATCGATGATCGTGTCCTCAGGGCTGGTCCCACGCATGGTTGCAAGCTGCGCCAGCGTCTTGCCGGTGAGCGGCTTCAGCGCCGGGTTCTTGAACCCGATCAGCAGCACGCCCTCGGGCGAACCGGTGTTGTACAGCAGGTTTTCCCAACCCTGCGGCACCCCGCGCATTTCGGCCAGCACGCGCGCCCGGATCACCGGGTCCTTCAGCCGCGCGACCCAGGCATCGTGCCCGCCCTGCTGCACCCACAGCGGCATGGTGGCGTAAAGCCCGGTCGAACCGGCGGTGTAGGTATAGAGGTTGGCCGAAACGTCGATCCCGGCCTGCCGCGCCGCATCGAGCTTGGCCAGCGCGAGGTCCGCCTTGTACCAGTTCTCCTTGCCGGCCGGCTTGATGTGATAGATCTGCACCGGCGCCTTGGCACGGCGGCCGATCTCCAGCAGTTCGTCAATCGATTCGAGGTAGCGCTCGGCCTCGCTGCGCATGTGGCTGATGTAGCTGCCGCCGAATTCGGCCGCCGCTTGCGTCAGTGCAACGAGTTCATCGGTATTGGCAAAGTTGCCCGGCGCGTAGATCAGCGAGGAGCCGATCCCGAGCGCCCCGGCGCGCATTTCCATCCGCACCAGATCCTGCATCCGCCGCAGCTGCTCGGGCGTGGCGCGGACATCGTCATAGCCGACCTCGTGGGTCCGCAGCGTGGTGGCCCCGACAAACGAGGCGACGTTGCATGATACGCCCTTGGCTTCGAGGTATTCCAGATACTGCCCCAGCGTGGTCCAGCCGATATCAAACCGGATATCGCCCTGCTCGCGCCGTTCGCGCGCCTTCATCTCGGCGGAGAGCGGCCCCATCGATGACCCCTCGCCCATCACCTCCAGCGTCACGCCCTGGCGGATATCGCTTTGCGAACGGCCATCCTCGATCAGGCTTTCCGTCGCCCAGGACAGCATGTTGATGAAACCGGGGGCGACAGCCTGTCCGCGCGCATCGATTTCCAGCGTAGCGCGCGCCGCTGAGAGGTTGCCGATCGCCGCGATCTTGTCGCCGATGATCCCCAGATCGGCCTCGCGGCCTGCGCCACCCAGTCCGTCAAACACGGTACCGCCGCGGATGATGGTGTCATATCGGCCAGACCTTCGCGCCTCGGCAATGGCCGGCGAGACAGCGAGAGCGGCGAGACCGGCAGCAAAGGCGCGGCGCGAGGCGGTGAGTGTCATGACCCGGGACTATTCCCGCTCACCGCCCCGCTGGCAAGACGGCGCTATTGCGGCAGCTTGCGCGCGTGTTCGAGGTGGCCCGAGACAACCGTGACCGTCTTGCTGGCGAAATCGCGCAAGGGGCCGGCGACCGCCGTGGCCGAGTAATCGCTGAGCAGGGCCTTGGCCTTCTCATGCGCACCGACCTGCTTCTGGGCATAGAGCTTGTCGAAATCGGTGGTCGCGTTGCGCAGAGCGTCGAGATCGGCCTGCTGCACGGCGGTCAGCCGCTGGGTGGCGGTAACGGCCGGCGAGGCCCCCATCGCGGCCTTCTTCAGATCGGCGCTCGACTTGGTGTGATCGGCGATCATCATCGCGGCAAAATCCTTCACCGGCTTGGTGGTGGCCTTGGTCTTGGCCAGCTCCGAGCTTTGCAGTTCGAACATGTCGCTGGCGGCGGCGGCTTCGGCGAACATCTGATCGCTGCTGGCCATGGCGGTGCCGGCATCCGTGGCGCCGGGCATGCCCGATGCCATGGCGCCGGTATCGACCGCGGCGTCAGAGGCGGCCAGCGTCGCATCCGCGGCGGTGTCCGATTTCGAATTGCAGGCTACCAGCGCAAGGCTGGCGGCAGTGAGCAGGATGGCGGTGCGCATGGGTAACGGCCTTTCGGAAGTGGATCGCCGCTTAACCGTCGCCGCTGCCACCCGGTCCGCCCACAAGGCTCATATGCGATGAATAGGCCGCCAGCAGCGGCTCGCCGCGGTTCCATCCGCCCACTAGCCAGTGCCGCAGCGCCGCCGGGTCTGGCGGCAGGATCACCGGCATCCGCTCCACCCCCTGTTCGCGCAGCGCCGCATTGGCCGGGCAGGTGAGCAGGGCAAAGCTGGCCACTTCGCTGTCCTTCCACACCCCGGCCATCGCAAAAAGCGGCTGGTCGGCGCAGGACAGCCAGAGCTGGCGGCGGCGACCGGTGCCCGGATCGGCCCGGCCCCACAGCATCGCCTGCGTCGCCGGGACCAGGCAGCGGAATTCGCTGTTGCGCAGATTGCCGATCCAGAACGGCGAATCCGGGTTGCGCACCGTCAGCACGGCCCGTCCGGTTTCACCCGCTGAGGGGGGCGGCGGTACGCCCCACAGCCGCGGCACCAGCCGGCGCTCCGGCTCACCCGGCGGGCGCGGACCGGCGACGAATTCGCGTCCTGCGGTAACAACCGGGGCAAAACTGCCCGGCGCGATGACACCGCCCGTCCAGGGATCACCAGGCGCCGCCCGCGCATCGAAACGCCGGGCAATTTCGGCCGCGGTGGCAGCAAGGCGATAGGGCGTGGACACCGCGCCAGTTACGGGCCCGGCCAAGCAGCTGGCAAGCCCGCATCCGTGCCGTGCATGACAAATTGAAAATCGATTTTATTTCAATTGTATGTCGCAAGATCGGCTCTATCTTCGGTGGAGCAGCCATGGGAGGCACTTATGCTCAGCGATGATGAATTCGTACGCCTTTTCCAGGAACGCGCCGGCCTCAACCCCGATGGCTGGCCGGGCCGCGATACGCTGTCGATGCTCGATCAGGTCCTGCCCGCCCGCCCATCTCCGGCGCTGACCGAAACTACCCAGGCACTGCCGGCAGACTATTTCCCGCTGCTGGCCCAGATCGAAAGCGGCAACCAGCCTTATATCAAGGCCAGCTCCTCCAGCGCATCGGGCCTCTACCAGTTCGTCAAGTCAACGTGGGAGGCCGAAGGCGGCGTCTGGGGAACAGACATGACCAAGGCCTTCGGCGGCCTGCGCCCATCGCGGGAGGAGCAGCTGGCCCGGGCCAAAACCTTCACTGGCAAGAACGCGGTTTACCTGCGCCGCAAGACCATCCCGATCAACAAGGCTTCGCTCTATGCCGCGCATTTCCTCGGTGCAGTCACCGCCGCCAAGGTGATCGGGGCCGATCCTGCCGCCAGCGCCGAAGCCCTAGCCGGCCCGGCCGCCACCGCTGCCAACCCCACGATCCTGCGTGGCAAGACCGTGGGCCAGTTCCTGACCTGGCTGCACGGCAAGACCGGAGACTGGGCTCGCTAGGCTAAAGCCCATAGCGGGAACCGGCGCTCACCGCTGGACCTTCGGCACGCAAACCCCTATTATCTTCCCATCCCCGGGGAGCCGCTTGGCTGAGAGGGGCGGTTAGCATCGCCCGACCCGTTGAACCTGAACCCGTTAGCACGGGCGGAGGGAGTGGCATTCGATCCGCTCGGCCTGAGCCTTTCGAAAGACGCCGCACTCCGCCTTTGAAGGAGCGTTGCGCATGGCCGATATTAATTCGAAACTGGAGATCGGCGTTACCACCGGCCCGATCCGCGGCTCGAAGAAGATCCACGTCGGTTCGCTGGGCGTTGCCATGCGCGAGATTCATCTTGAACCGGGCAGCGGCGAACCCCCGGTGCGCGTCTATGACACCTCTGGCCCCTATACCGCCCCCAATGCCGTGATCGATATTGCCGCCGGCCTGCCCGAACTGCGCCGCGACTGGATCCGCGGCCGCGGCGATGTGGCGGAAGTGACCCAGCGCGAGGTCAAGCCGGAGGACAATGGCCAGCTCGGCCCCGATCGTTCGGGCGGCGTCCCCCCGTTCCCCAATGTTCGCCGCCAGGTGCTGCGCGCGAAGCCGGGCCAGAATGTCAGCCAGATGCACTATGCCCGCCGCGGCATCATCACGCCGGAAATGGAATATGTCGCCACGCGCGAGAACCTCGGGCGTGAGATGCTGAAGGAATACAAGCGTGACGGGCAGGATTACGGCGCGAGCATTCCTGATTACGTGACCCCCGAATTCGTTCGCGACGAAGTCGCGCGCGGTCGGGCGATCATTCCCAGCAACATCAACCACCCGGAAAGCGAACCGATGGCAATCGGCCGCAACTTCCTGGTCAAGATCAACGCCAATATCGGCAACTCGGCGGTCGCATCCGACGTCGCCAGTGAGGTCGATAAGATGGTCTGGTCGATCCGTTGGGGCGCGGACACCGTGATGGACCTTTCCACGGGCCGCAACATTCACGACACCCGCGAATGGATCCTGCGCAACAGCCCCGTGCCGATCGGCACCGTGCCGATCTATCAGGCGCTGGAAAAGGTCGGCGGCGTGGCCGAGGACCTGACCTGGGACATCTTCCGCGATACCCTGATCGAACAGGCCGAACAGGGCGTCGATTACTTCACCATCCACGCCGGGGTGCGCCTGCCCTATATCCCGCTGGCGGCCAAGCGGATGACCGGCATCGTCAGCCGCGGCGGCAGCATCATGGCCAAGTGGTGCCTGGCGCATCACAAGGAGTCGTTCCTCTACGAACGCTTCGACGAGATCACCGAGATCATGAAGGCCTATGACGTCGCCTACAGCCTGGGTGACGGCCTGCGCCCCGGCTCGATCTATGACGCCAACGATGAAGCCCAGTTTGCCGAGCTCTATACCCTGGGCGAACTGACCAAGCGCGCCTGGGCAGAGGACGTGCAGGTGATGATCGAGGGCCCCGGCCACGTGCCGATGCACAAGATCAAGGAGAACATGGACAAGCAGCTGGAGGCCTGCGGCGAAGCGCCGTTCTACACTCTCGGGCCGCTCGTCACCGACATTGCCCCCGGCTATGACCACATCACCAGCGGCATCGGCGCCGCCCAGATCGGCTGGTATGGCACGGCGATGCTCTGCTACGTCACGCCCAAGGAACACCTGGGCCTGCCGGATCGCGATGACGTCAAGGTTGGCGTGGTCACCTACAAGCTGGCCGCCCACGCGGCAGACCTCGCCAAGGGACACCCGGCGGCGCAGGTGCGTGATGATGCCCTATCAAAAGCCCGCTTCGAATTCCGCTGGCGCGACCAGTTCAACCTCTCGCTCGATCCGGACACTGCAGAGCAGTACCATGACCAGACGCTTCCGGCCGAAGGCGCGAAGAGCGCGCACTTCTGCTCGATGTGCGGGCCCAAGTTCTGCTCGATGAAGATCAGCCAGGAAGTCCGCGACTTCGCCAAGCTCCAGAACCAGTCACCCGACAGCTTCGTCGCCGCCGACGAAGCCGAAAAGGGCATGGCCGAAATGAGCAAGGTCTACGAAGAAGGCGGGCGTGAGCTGTATATCGGTGCGGGCAACCGCGAACACGATTGAGGCGGAGGCCAGAGCCCTAACTGCGCGCCAGTCGCACCAAGGCCTCGTCCAAGGCTTGGAGAAAACGTGACCGGTCAGCTTTGGCAAAGGGGGGTGGTCCGCCAACGGCATCACCCCCGGCGCGCAAATCGGCCATGATGGCGCGGGTGGCAATGGCGCCACCAATCGAGGCATGGGTAAAAGGTTTCCCGTTTGCAGCGATCACCGTGGCTCCGGCCTTGAGGCAGCGGTCCGCCAAGAGGATGTCATTCGTCACGACCACGGCGCGAGGCTCGGCCGCCTCGGCAATCCAGTCATCCGCGGCATCAAAGGCTTCGGAAACTGTGATCCGTTCGATCAAAGGATGGTCAGGCACGCGCAGCCGCATGTTGCTGACGACCTTCACCGCGACCTGCCGGCGGAAGGCGACCTTGTAGATCTCTTCCTTCACCGGGCAGGCATCGGCATCGACCAGGATCGTCAGCGTGGTCATCGGCGCGGCAGCATCACCGCTTGCGGACGAATTCCGCGCGCAGGACCAAGCCCTTGATTCCGGGATATTTGCAGTCAATCTCTTGTGCGTCACCCGTCAGCCGGATCGAGGGGATGACCGTACCCTGCTTGAGGGTCTGGCCGGCGCCCTTGACCGTCAGATCCTTGATCAGCGTCACCGAATCCCCATCGGCCAGCACATTGCCCACGGCATCGCGCACTTCGATCGCGCTTTCCGCCGCACGCTTGGCCGCGAGTTCCGAGGCGGGCAGCCATTCGCCGCTTTCCTCGTCATAGACATAGTCTTCGTCGTCACCGGACATTTGATATTCCCCTTCGCTGGCCGCCATGACAGGACGGGCGGGCCGGCGCAACGGGGCGTTGACATGGCAACGCAGCGGGCTGGCTAGAACCCGCTGGCCAGATAGTCTTCGGCGAGGCCCGCCAGCAGCGCGGTGCCGCGTGGCAGAACGGCTTCGTCCACCATCATGCGCGGCGAATGGATGCCGCAGCAGGCGCTCCAGTCCGCCCCGTCCTCAGCCACGCCCAGGAAGAACATCGCGCCGGGCACCTTTTCCAGAACATAGGAGAAGTCTTCCGCGCCCATGATCGGGGCGGGCAGGGTCTGCCAGGCGTCAGCCCCGAACAGGCCACCGGTCACGCGCTCACCAAAGGCCACGGCGCGCGGATCGCAGATGGTAACGGGGAAGCCTTCGATGATCCGCACCTCGGCACTGAGGCCGTGGGCAGCAGCAATGCCGATGGCCAGCTGTCGGAGGGCATCGTGCAGCTTGGCCCGATGGCGGGGCGATAGCGTGCGCATCGTCCCCTTAAGCGTGGCGAAATCGGCGATCACATTGTGCGCCGTCCCACCCTCGATCCGGGCAACGGTGACCACTACCGGGTCATGGGCATTGAACTGGCGGGTGACCATAGTCTGCACCGCCAGCACGATCTCGCAGGCCACCGGCACCGGGTCCTGCGTCTGGTGCGGCATCGAGGCATGGCCGCCCGCGCCCTGAACGACGATCTCGAACTGGTCCGCCGCGGCCATCAGTGGGCCGGCCCGCCCGGCGACCAGACCATGCTTGGCGTTGGGCATCACATGCAGCGCAAAGGCGGCATCGGGCAGGGGATCCAGCAGCCCGTCCTCCAACATGAAGCGGGCACCGTGGTGGCCTTCCTCACCGGGCTGGAACATAAAGGAGACGGTGCCCTTGAGCTCAGCCTGCCGCGCCGCGAGCACCCGCGCCGCACCCGCCAGCATGGCGGTATGGGCATCGTGGCCGCAGGCATGCATCGCGCCCTGGACCTGCGAGGCAAAGGGCAGCCCGGTCTCTTCGGGCATGGGCAAGGCGTCCATGTCACCGCGCAGCAGGACATGGCGGCCTGGCCCGGCTCCGCCCTCCAAGGTCGCAACCATACCGGTGGTGGAAGGCCCCTCGCGCCAGGTCAGTGGCAGGTCAGCCAAGGCGGCACGCACCTTGTCGCGGGTCCGCGGGGTGTGCAGGCCCAGCTCGGGCTCGGCATGGATCGCGCGGCGCAGCGCAACGACCTCATCCGAGATCGTGCGGGCGGCTTCTAGCAGGTGATTGTGGAGCATCGGGCGATGATAGCCGCCCCACAGCGCGCGTCTAGGCCCCGATCTTCGCCGCAATCCGCCGGGCGGCCGCATTGTGCATCAGCACCGAAACCACCAGTAGCAGATTGAGCACGAGCGCCTGGTAGATCATGTAGTAAAGCGGTGTGCCCGCGAACATCGACAGACCCAACACGATCGCGCGTGGGTTCGGCCCTAGCACCTTGCAGACGAACAGCAGTGGCGGTGCCTCAGCGCGGACCGCGGCCGCAATCTCCGCCAGACGCGCCGGATCACCCTTGGCCGCGTCCACTGCAGCGTCAATCCGCAAGGCATGAGGGGTCATCCCGCTGGCGGCGTTGAGATAAAGGGAGACTAGCCCACCCAGCGGGCTCTTGGTCGTTGCGGAATCCGATTTGCCATGGCTGTGCCGCAGCCACGGCGTCCCATAGACCCACCACTGGTACTGACGGCGCTGCACCTCGACGTGGTTGGACTGAACGGCATGGCTGATCCCGGCAACCAGCATCAGTGCCCACCCGGACCCGCCTGAAAAGAACCCGGTCTGATGGGACAGAAGCCAGCCCATGATCAGGTAGAGCACGACATGGCTGGCATAGTCGCAGATGCCGTCAACCATCTCGCCAATCGGGCTGGAACGGCCGGTCATCCGCGCCAGATCGCCGTCAGCACCGTCAACCACATGCCAGCCCATGTGCAAAGCCATGCCCAGCGCAGCGCCGATCGGCCAGGCCAGATTGGCATAAGCGATCCCGGCCGCGACCACCATCAGCCCGCCAAAAACCGAAACCATGTTGGGCGTTACCGGCGTGTGCGCCAGTCCGCGGGCCAGTTGCCAGGCCAGCGGGTGATAGAGATAGTGATTGAGCGGATCCTGCAACTCGCGCGGGCGCTGCGGCCGCGCCGGCTTGCCCTGCTTGATTGCCGCAATGGCCTGTTCCACCATTATCCCCGCCTTGTCCTACCTGCCCTTTGACCCGGCTTTCCCTTAGCGGTGCCAACGCCCGCCCCACAAGTGCCAGACAGCAGATTTGCCACGCGCAGGAATGGTGCTATGCTAGTAAGCCTGCATTGCGCAGGTACACACATCGAATATGGTGCATTTCCAGCCGGAAACCGCCAGATTCGGGCCGGGTTAGCATAGGTCACGGTGGCTACGGCAAGCCGCCCAATCCTGCTATTCGGCTTGACCTGCGCCAAACTTCTTGCTTTTGGCGCGCGACCTCACATTGGCGTGGTCTTGTTGGGGCCGCGCCGCGCCGTTTGAGAAGGATTAAAACCTAATGAAGCCGATCAAGGTCGCCATTATTGGTGTTGGCAACTGCGCCAGCTCGCTGGTCCAGGGGGTTACCTATTATCGCCAGAACAACTCCTCGCAGGGCCTGATCCACGACAAGATCGGTGGTTTCGGCGCGGGCGACGTTGATTTCGTGCTGGGTGTCGATGTTGATGCCCGCAAGGTTGGCAAGGACATTGCCGAAGCGATTTTTGCCAAGCCGAACAACACCGCCGTGTTCCAGGCCGAAGTGCCGGCAACCGGTGCCAAGGTCATCATGGGCAAGGTCTCTGACGGCGTTGCGCCGCACATGACCACTGTCGGTGAAAAGGGCTTCATCGTCGCCAACGAGGCTGAGGCTGATCAGGCCCGCATCGTCCAGGCGATCAAGGATTCGGGCGCCGAAGTGCTCGTGAACTTCCTGCCCGTCGGTTCGCAGGCCGCCACCGAGTTCTACATGAACTGCGCGCTGGAAGCCGGCGTGGCCGTGGTGAACTGCATGCCGGTGTTCATTGCCAGCAACCCGGAATGGGAAGCCAAGTTCCGCGCCAAGAACCTCCCGATCGTGGGTGACGACATCAAGGCCCAGGTTGGCGCCACGATCGTCCACCGCGTGCTTTCCAGCCTGTTCGCGGCGCGCGGCGTGACGGTTGAGCGCACCTACCAGCTCAACACTGGCGGCAACACCGACTTCATGAACATGCTGGACCGTCAGCGTCTCGGTTCGAAGAAGGAATCGAAGACCGAAGCCGTTCAGGCCATGCTGGCCCAGCGCCTCGAAGACGAAAACATCCACGTCGGTCCGTCGGACTATGTTCCTTGGCAGAAGGACAACAAGCTGTGCTTCCTGCGCCTTGAAGGCCTGCAGTGGGGCAACGTGCCGATGGAACTGGAACTCCGCCTCTCGGTGGAAGACAGCCCGAACTCGGCTGCTTGCGTCATGGACGCGATCCGCTGCGCCAAGCTGGCGCTGGACCGCGGTGAAGGCGGTGCCGTGCTTGGTGCGTCGGCCTACTTCTGCAAGCACCCGCCGCAGCAGTTCAACGATGACCTCGCCGCCCAGATGGTTGAGGAATACATCGCTGACGCTGCGATCGCCGCAGAGTAAGCTGAGCCCATTGGTTCAAGGAGCGGCGCCGGTTAATTCCGGCGCCGTTTCTGTTTGAGGGATAGCCCATGGACGCCCTGATTATCGCTGCCGGCTTTGGCAGCCGCCTACGCGACGTTTCAGATTCCAAGCCGCTTACGCCGATTGCCGGCATTCCGCTGCTCGAACTCGGCGCGCGGCAGGCCAAGGCGGCCGGCGTCAAACGGGTCGTGGTGGTGACCGGTCACGAAGCCGAGCGGATCGAGGCGGCGCTGCCAGCACTGGCCGCGCGGGTTGGCATTCCGGTGGTGGCCCAGCGGGTTGAGGACTGGTCAAAGCCCAACGGCTGGTCGGTCATGGCCGGTGCAGACATCATCGACGGCAATTACCTGCTGATGATGTCAGACCATATCTTCTCTGGCGCGATCTTGTCGGAACTCGCCAAGCAGGATGGTCCGGACCGCGGTGTCACGCTGGCGGTGGACTACCGGTGCGATAATCCGCTGGTCGATCCGGACGATGCGACCTGGGTCAAGCTGGATGAGCGCGGGTTCATCACGGCGATCGGCAAGACGATCCCGGAATATGACGCCGTCGACTGCGGCGCCTTCCTGGCAACGCCCGAACTGGCCGCGGCAATTCGTGCCGCCATTGCTGAAGGCAAGGCGGGCAGCCTGTCCGAAGGGATGCAGCGCCTCGCCGATGCGGGCCGCGCGGCAACGATGGATATCGGCAGCGCCTGGTGGCTCGACGTCGATGATCCGCGCGCCCACGCGCTGGCCGAGGAGCAGGCTCCGCTCGAACTTAGCGAAATCTACCGGGCCGCTTAGGGATACTTCATCTGGATCCGGGCCGTCAGCCCGGATTTCGGCACGTTCAGCCGGACCGAGCGGAATTGCGGCAGGCCCGCCAGGGTCGCCGGGTTGTTCGAAAAACCAAAGCCTTCAGCCGGAAGGCCAAGCCCGGTGCGGTCAAACCGGCCATCGCCGTTCTCGTCATGATACAGCGCCACGGCATAGACGCCCGGCTTGGGCAGGAAGATGCAGCCGCGGGTGGTCCCGGCGGTTGCGTCAACCCGGCCCACGTAAAGTGAGCCATGCTTGATCAGGAACTTTGACGAATTGTCGGCATAGATCGTGATGGCCAGCACCCCGCTGCCATTGCGCAAGCCATCAGCAACGATGTTCAGCCAGGTCCCGCTGGCCGGACCAGTGCAACCGGCCGGTGCCGCGCCGGGTGCGTTCGCGGCCAGTGGCGCAGGGCTGGCAGCCATTGCGGCCGTGGCGGCAATTGCGAGGGCCGCGGCGCGGATACGTCGAGGCTGGATCATTGCTTCGTCATCCTGTTTGTGGAGGAACCGGCACGGCCTGTCGCACACCCGTTGAGGTGTCCCGCCGCCCCTTGATACCCCCAGTTATGATTCGCCCGCTGAATAGCCGGTGAATTGGGCAACAATGCGGTCAGCGGCCCGCTTTCGTCAACCGGGCCGCCAAACCTCTGACAGATCAGGCTGTCGAGGCCGGACTGCGTGCCGGTTCGAAAAGTATCTCTGCACGGCACCCAGATGCCGTGTGGAAAACGCGCATAGTCCGGTTGTAGCCACCAGATGTGGTGGGTAAGCGCCGGGAAAGGGAGGCCTCCGCCATCGCCATGCCCCAACCACTGATTTCACCTTCGATCCTTTCTGCCGATTTCGCCCGGCTGGGTGAAGAGGTGCGCGCCGTTGACGCTGCGGGTGCTGACTGGATCCATGTCGATGTGATGGATGGGCATTTCGTGCCCAACATCACAATCGGTCCGATGGTGGTAAAGGCCCTGCGCCCGCACACGGCCAAGCCGCTTGACGTGCACCTGATGATCAGCCCGGTGGATAGCTATCTGGCCGCCTTTGCCGAGGCCGGGGCCGATATCATCACCGTTCACCCCGAAGCTGGCCCGCACATTCACCGCACAGTCCAGGCGATCAAGGGTCTGGGCAAGCTGGCGGGGGTTTCGCTTAATCCCGGCACCCCGGCCAAGATGCTCGACTATCTGATCGACGATATCGATCTGGTCCTGGTGATGAGCGTTAACCCCGGCTTCGGCGGGCAGAGCTTCATCACCAGCCAGCTTCGCAAGATTGAAGCAGTGCGCAAGGCAATCGACAAAAGCGGGCTTGATATCCGGCTGGAAGTGGATGGCGGGGTGGATGTCGAAACTGCCCGGCTCTGCGTTGCAGCCGGAGCCGATGTGCTGGTTGCCGGTACGGCCACCTTCCGCGGCGGACCGGAACGCTACGCCGCCAATATCGCGGCGCTGAAGGATGCCGGCGGCGCATGATCGAGGCAATGGGCCAAGGGCGCGACCAGACCGGGCCGGAGGGCGAAGCGTCAGCCGATCCGGTGTTCGGCGCAGCCTTTGATGATAGCCACACCGCCGCGGAACCCGGGGAACTGGTCGAACCGAGCCGGGCGCTGGCTCTGGCCGATTTCACCCCACCCGTGCTGGGCGCGAGCGAACGGCTGCTCCGTCTGGCCTATCGACTGGGGGTTCCGGCCTCGACCCTGGCCGCACCCTTTCGCAAGCCCGCCAAGACGCGGTTGCTGGCCACTGTCCTGAACCCGCTTCCCGGACAAAAGATGGCGGGGACCGCCATTCGTGCCGGGCATTTTCTTGTCTATGGGGTCAAGGCCCCGATCGCACAGATCGATTTTGCCGGGGCTGCCCGCATGGCACCCCCGCTTGAGCGGGTGGTCCATTCGTTCTCTTGGCTTGCCGACCTGGAAGCTGCTGCCGCGCGGGAACAGGTAGCGCCGATCGCCGAACGCGTGCTGGCCGCCTGGCTTGATGCCAATCCCTCGCCTCCTGCCCGCGCCGGCAAGGGTCCGGCCTGGACCCTGAGCAATGCAGGCACGCGTCAACTGAACTGGCTGGTCCACGCCCCGCTGATCCTTTCGGGCAATGACCGGGCGCAGCGCGGCAAGGTGCTGGCTGCGATGAACGATACGGCCCGCTGGCTCGACAAGAATGTCGGGCGGGCCGAAGACCTGCTGGCCGAAGTGGCCGGGTGGTGCGGGATCGTCGCCGCTGGCCTGCTTCTGCCCGATGGCAAGCCGCGCCGCCTGTTTGGCGAGGCCGGCCTGATCAAGGCACTGGGTGAACTGATTGGCGATGATGGCGGGATCCTCTCGCGCGCGCCGCTTGGCCAGATCGAAGTCATTTCCCTGCTGGTGCGGCTGCGCGCCTGCTATCAGGCGGTCCGCCGCGATCCGCCTGCCGCGCTTGAAGCAATCCTGACCCTGCTGGTCCCGCCCCTGCTGGCCCTGACCCATACCGATGGTTCGCTGGGATCGTGGCAGGGTGGCTGGGCCGTCGATGCAGCGGACGTGGCGGCGCTGGTTGCCGCCTCCGGCGTTCGCACCCGTCCGCTGCGCGATGTCCGCCAGTGGGGGTATCAACGGGTGGTCGCGCAGAAGTCGATCCTGCAATTTGATGCCGCCCCGCCGCCGCTGGCGAAGCATGCACGATCGGGCTGCGCATCCACTCTGGCCTTTGAACTTTCACACCAGGGCCAGCGCATCGTGGTCAACTGCGGCGGTTCAGCTTGTGCCGGGGGGATCATTCCGGTCCGGCTCGAACAGGGGCTGCGCGCCTCGGCCGCCCATTCGACGCTGGTGCTCGATGACGTCAATTCCACCGCCATCCTGATCAACGGCAAGATCGGCAGCGGCGTGTCGGAAGTCGAAGTCGATCGGCGGACGATTGCGGGCGAACGGCTTTCCGGCGCGACCCGGCTGGAAGCCAGCCACAATGGCTATGTCAGCCGCTATGGCTTGACCCACCGCCGGATCCTGATCCTGCGCGACGAAGGCACCGAACTGCGCGGTGAGGACCTGCTGGTGCCAACCGGCAGCAAGGGCAAGAGCGGCAAGGTCGCCTTCGCCATCCGTTTCCACCTCGGCCCGGGCATCAAGGCGCGGGTGAGCGAGGATGGGCAGGGAGCCGGTCTGGCCATGCCGGACGGCTCCTACTGGCAGTTCCGCGCCGGGGGACAGGTGACTGTCGAGGAAAGCATCTGGGCTGACGGGCAAGGCCGCCCCCAGCCGATCCAGCAACTGGTCCTGCAGGGCCTGGTATCACGCGGCGGCGGCAACTTTGCCTGGCTGCTGAAAAAGATGGGATAGCATTGGAAATGACTGCTGTGACGATCCGCCGGGCGCTGCTTTCGGTGTCTGACAAGGCCGGTCTGGTCGAACTGGGCCAGGTGCTTGCGGCGCGCGGCGTAGAGCTGGTTTCCACCGGCGGGACCGCGAAGGCCCTGCGCGATGCGGGCCTCAGCGTGAAAGACATTTCTGAACTGACCGGCTTCCCCGAAATGATGGATGGCCGGGTCAAGACGCTGCACCCCAAGGTCCACGGCGGGCTGCTGGCTGTGCGCGACAACCCTGAACACGCGGCGGCGATGGCCGAGCACGCGATCGGCGCGATCGACCTGGTTGTGGTCAACCTCTACCCCTTCGAAGCGACTGTGGCCAAGGGCGCCGACCGCGACGAGATCATCGAGAATATCGACATCGGCGGGCCGTCGATGGTGCGCTCGGCCGCCAAGAACCACGCCTATGTCACGATCGTGACCGATCCGGCCGACTATGCCGGGCTGCTGGCGGAGCTGGAAGCCAACAACGGCGCAACATCCTACGATTTCCGCCGCCTGATGGCCGCACGCGCCTATGCAGCGACCGCCGCCTATGACAGCATGATCAGCCAGTGGTTCGCCTTTGCCGACCAGCAGCAGCTGTTCCCCGAAACGCTGGCTGTGATCGGCAAGCGCGTGGAAGAGCTGCGCTATGGTGAGAACCCGCACCAGCGCGCCGCGCTTTATGTGCCGCGCGGGCCGCACGGCCACGGCATTGCCCAGGCGCGACAGATCCAGGGCAAGGAACTGTCCTACAACAATTACAACGACGCCGACGCGGCGCTGGAGCTGGCGGCCGAATTCCGCGGACAGGATCCGGCAGTGGTGATCGTCAAGCACGCCAATCCCTGCGGTGTCGCCCAAGGCTCCAGCCTGCTCGAAGCCTGGACGGGCGCGCTGCAATGTGATGACGTCTCGGCCTTCGGCGGGATTGTCGCGGTCAATACTCCGCTCGATGGCGCCACGGCCGAGGCAATCTGCCAGATCTTCACCGAAGTGGTGGTCGCGCCGGATGCTGACGAAGCGGCGATTGCCGCCTTCGCGAAGAAGAAGAACCTGCGCCTGCTGCTGACGGGTGATCTGCCCGATCCGCGCCGCGGCGGCTTGATGGTCAAGCCGATCACCGGCGGCCTGCTGGTCCAGAGCCGCGACAATGGCGCAATTGGCGCGGGTGACTTGAAGGTGGTGACCAAGCGCGCGCCGACCGAACAAGAGCTGAAGGATTGCCTCTTCGCCTGGACTGTCGCCCGCCACGTCAAGTCAAACGCTATCGTCTATGCCAAGGACGGGATCACCGCCGGGATCGGCGCGGGCCAGATGAACCGCCGCGACAGCTCGCGCATTGCGGCGATGAAAGCGGCGGAAGCCGCCGAGAAGTTTGGCTGGGCAAGCAGCCGTGCAGTTGGCAGCGCTGTCGCCTCCGACGCCTTCTTCCCCTTCGCCGACGGCCTGTTGGCTGCAGCAGAAGCCGGCGCAACGGCCGTGATCCAGCCGGGCGGCTCGATTCGCGACGAGGAAGTGATCGCGGCGGCGGATGCGGCGGGCCTCGCCATGGTCTTCACCGGGATGCGTCACTTCCGCCACTGAGTTCCGCAGTTCACCGCATCTGATTGCCGGTTCGCCGCGCGGCAGTGTGCCTGCCTGCTATATTCACTTGGAAGTAAGCAAAAAGTCGGCAGGGGAGCCCCGACGTTACTTCGCTTCCGGATCCTCCTCGATGGGCCTGTTCAAGTCTGACCTGTTTCGCGCTTTTGGCATCGGCTTTCTGCTGGGCGCCGTGCTGCTGGTCGGCTCTGTCTGGGCGCAGAGTGAGGACGGCATTTCGGGCAAGGTCATCCCCAAGGCCGAAGCAGCCGCTCCGCTGCCCGATCGCACCCGGTGAAGCGCAAGCCTTTCTTCACTGCCATTCTCGCGCTGGCCGCCGCCTGCCAGCAAGCTCCAGCCAGCGCCGCCGAGGTTGATGTCCTCGCCCCCGCCGCCGCGCGCCAGGCCAAGGAAGCGCCAGGTCTGAAGACGGCGGTGTTCGCCGGTGGCTGTTTCTGGGGTGTCGAGGCGGTGTTCAGCCACGTATTGGGCGTGAAGAGCGTGCTGACCGGGTATCATGGCGGCAATGCCAAGACCGCCGAATACGAACGGGTCAGCGAAGGCGACACTGGCCATGCCGAAGCGGTCAAGGTTACCTATGACCCTGCCGTCGTCCGCTATGACCAGTTGGTGCGGATCTTCTTTTCAGTCGTCGCCGATCCCACCCTGAAGAACCGTCAGGGGCCGGATGAAGGCACCCAATATCGCGCCGCGCTGGTGCCAACCAGCGAGGAGCAGCGGCAGGTGGCTGCGGCATACCTCGCGCAGATGAAAACTTCGGGGATTTGGCAGCGCCCGATCGTTACCGGGATCGAGGCCTATCGCCAGTTCTACCCGGCCGAGGCCTATCACCAGGATTTCATGGCCAAGAACCCGCGCCACCCCTACATCCTCTACTGGGATGTCGCCAAGGTGGCCGCGCTCAAGAAGCGCTTCCCCGGCTTCTACAAGCCGGACTTCACCCGGGGCTAACCTGTCCCTATATTGCCGTCATGGCAGGTCATCACAATCACGACGAGCATTCGGGCCCCCACCTGGTCGAAGCCGCACGGCTGGCGCTGGTGGAGGCCGGCGAACAGTGGACGGACATGCGCGCCGAGGTGTTTCACGCACTGGCCGCGCAGGATCGGCCCGCCTCGGCCTATGACATTGCGGAATCGGTCTCGAAAGCGCGCGGCAAGCGAGTGGCTGCCAACTCGGTCTACCGGATTCTCGACCTCTTCGTGAAGACCAACCTGGCCCGCCGGGTTGAGAGCGCCAATGCCTATATCGCCAACAGCCACCCTGGCTGCCGCCACGATTGCATCTTCCTGATCTGCGACGTTTGCGGACGGGCTGTGCATATCGACGATGACCGGCTGACCGGCTCTTTGGTCGAAGCTGCACGCACGGCGGGCTTTGCCGATATCCGTCCCGTGGTGGAGCTGCGCGGCGTGTGCGAGCGCTGCAACTAGCCCTGCCTGCACCGGTCCTGCACCGGAAACTGGCCAGCCCTGCCCGATAGTCTCAATCGACACCACTAATCCAAGTGTGTAAGGCCCTGAAGATGAGTCAGACCCCCGTCACGCCGCTATTGGATACGGTTGATGTTCCGGCCGATCTGCGCAAGCTTGCGCCCGAGCAGCTGCGCCAGCTGGCCGATGAACTGCGCACCGAAATGATCAGCGCGGTTGGCACCACCGGCGGCCACCTCGGTTCGGGTTTGGGCGTGGTCGAGCTGACCGTGGCGATCCACTATGTGTTCAACACGCCCGACGACAAGTTGATCTGGGACGTTGGCCACCAGGCCTATCCGCACAAGATCCTGACCGGGCGGCGTGACCGGATCCGCACCCTGCGCCAGGGTGGTGGCCTCTCTGGCTTCACCAAGCGTAGCGAGAGCGAATACGATCCGTTCGGCGCGGCGCACAGCTCCACCTCGATTTCGGCCGCGCTGGGCTTTGCCATTGCCAACAAGCTGCAGGGCCAGCCCGGCAAGGGCATCGCCGTGATCGGCGATGGCGCGATGAGCGCCGGCATGGCCTATGAGGCGATGAACAACGCTACCGACGCCGGCAACCGGCTGGTGGTGATCCTGAACGACAACGACATGTCGATCGCCCCGCCGGTGGGCGGGCTGTCGGCCTATCTGGCCAAGATCGTCTCCTCGCGCCCGTTCCTGGAACTGCGCGAAGTGGCCCGGCGTCTGTCGCGCAAGCTGCCCGAGCCGCTGCACCGCGCCGCCAAAAAGACTGACGAATTTGCCCGCGGCATGGCGATGGGCGGCACCCTGTTTGAAGAGCTGGGCTTCTATTATGTCGGCCCGGTTGACGGGCACAACCTCGATCACCTGATCCCGGTGCTGGAAAACGTCCGCGACGCGGCTGAAGGCCCGTGCCTGATCCATGTCGTGACGCAAAAGGGCAAGGGCTATGCCCCGGCCGAAGCCAGCGCCGACAAGTATCACGGCGTCCAGAAGTTTGACGTGATCACCGGCGAACAGGTCAAGGCCCCGGCCAAGGCACCGGCTTACCAGAACGTCTTTGGCGAAACCCTGGCCAAGCTGGCGGAGAGCGATCCGAAGATCTGCGCCATCACCGCCGCCATGCCGAGCGGCACCGGAGTCGACAAGTTCGCCAAGGCCCATCCGGACCGCAGCTTCGATGTCGGCATTGCCGAACAGCACGCCGTGACCTTTGCCGCCGGCCTTGCCGCGCAGGGGATGCGGCCCTTCGCCGCGATCTACTCAACCTTCCTGCAGCGCGCCTTTGACCAGGTGGTTCATGATGTCGCGATCCAGAACCTGCCGGTGCGCTTCGCGATTGACCGCGCCGGGCTGGTCGGCGCGGATGGTGCAACCCACGCCGGTTCGTTCGATATCACCTATCTGGCCACCCTGCCCAACATGGTGGTGATGGCCGCGGCCGACGAAGCCGAACTGGTCCACATGACCTATACCGCGGCCCTGCATGACAGCGGCCCGATCGCCTTCCGCTATCCGCGTGGCAACGGTGTGGGCGTGCCCCTGCCCGAGGTTCCGCAGCAGCTGGAGATCGGCAAGGGCCGCGTGGTGCGCGAAGGGACCAAGGTTGCCCTGCTTTCGCTTGGCACGCGTCTGGCCGAAGCGCTCAAGGCGGCCGACGCGCTGGAGGCCAAGGGGCTATCGACTACGGTGGCTGACCTGCGCTTTGCCAAACCGCTCGATACCGACCTGATCCGCCGCCTGATGGCCAGCCACGATGTGGTCGTGACGGTGGAGGAAGGTGCGATTGGCGGTCTCGGTGCCCATGTCCTGACCATGGCCAGCGACGAAGGCCTGCTCGATGCGGGCCTGAAGATCCGCACCCTGCGTCTGCCGGACCTGTTCCAGGATCACGATGCGCCGGACAAGCAATATGACGAAGCCGGCCTCAATGCGCCGAACATCGTCGATACGGTCCTGAAAGCGCTGCGCCACAACAGCGCCGGCGTAGAGGAAGCGCGGGCCTGAACGCCCGCGCCGATAGTCAGCCCATCCAGCGCCAGATCCCCGCGGCCATGCCGTTGCCGGGGATATGGAGATAGGTGGCGACCAGCCACAGCAGCAGACCGGCCAGCCACGACAGCAGACCGGCCTTGGTCAAACCGCCCAGCTTCGGCCAGTAGGCAGTCTTGGCTTCCCAGCCGGCCCAGGCCGCGCCCATCAGGGCCTGTTTCTTGCGGTCTTGCAGGTGGGAACCGACCAGCGCGAGGAACCCGATTGATGCCGTCAGCACCAGGCTGCGCGGGCTGGGGCTGATCAGGGCATGGGCCAGCGCCCACAGCGCAAAGCCCCACATCATCGGGTGGCGGGTGACGTGAAACACGCCGTGGACCGGCTTGTCCGCCAAGGCTGCTGCCCCCGGCTGGGGCAGCGCAGGATTACCCATCAGGCTGCCGACAAACAGGATTGCGGCCACCAGCGTTAGCAGGCTGGCAATCGCCCAGGGCAAGGCCTGTGAACCGTCCCACAAGCCCGCTTCGGGCCCGACCGCCCGATAGGCCATGACCATCCAGCCGAGCGTTGCGAACGCCACCAGCGAATAGACGATCTGGAAACCAGCCGCCCCGACCGCCTTGACGAGCGGCGCCCGCAAGGGGTGGGAGAGCGCGAAGTGGGTTCCGACAAAGGCCACCGCCGCGGCGACCAGATTGGCAAGTCCTTGCTCCATCACTCTCCCCCTTGTTCAGTCAATCCGGCAGGCCGTTCCTACCACTCATAGGCCTTGGGCAGCGCGCCCTCGGTTGGCACCTTGTAACGATCACGCAGCTTGGTGGTGTGGTTGACCAGCGACTGTTCGACCCCGTCGATCATCACCCGGACCACGCCGGAACGGTTCTCGAGCGGATCGCCGTCCCAGATCACCACATCCCCGGCGAGACCCGGCTTGAGGCTGCCGAACTTGTCGCCCATGCCCAGGATCGAAGCCGGGACCGAGCTGATCGCCGCAAAGGCACGGCCCCAGTCAAGCCCGCTGGCACCCGGCACCTTGGTCAGCGCGACCATGTTGCCGGCATATTGCGGGGCATAGCGCGGCTGATCACCGAACGCGCCCAGGCCAACCTTGACGCCCGCGGCGGCCATGCGGCCGACATTGGACTGGGTGGCACCAAGCTGCTCGAAATTGGCAGGCAGGTCATTGAGCGGGGTGGCAAGCACCGGCACGCCCGAAGCCGCCAGCTCCTTCGCCACGGTCCAGCCTTCGGTCGCGCCGACGATCACCAGCTTGAGCGCCGGAAAATCGGTCTTGAGCGCCAAGGCCATGCGAATGTCGGCGGCGCGTTCGGCGCGGACGTAAAGCGGCTGGCGCCCTGTGACCACCGGAACCAGCGCAGCAGCATCGAAGCGGTTGAGCAGGGCGTCGCCGGGCCGCTCGGGCGCGGCGTCCTGCAAGCGCGGATCGGCACCTTGGCCACCGCCCCGACGGGCCAGCTCGCGCGCCTCCATGAAGGCGTTGCGCAGCACGGCATGGACAGCAGCCCGGCTGCCGCCGGCAGCCCGCGCCCCATCCTCACCCAGCTGGACAATCTGGAAGGCGCGCGCCTGGGTGATCGGCTGGCTATCCGAGGCGAGATCGATGATCGCGCCCTGCCCGCCGAAGATCGTCCCCGTGCGCAGCGGTGCAACCGCGGCGCGGGTCACCCCGCCAGCCCGGCTGACGGCAATGTGCTGGGCCAGCGGATTGATTGCGGGCGACAGGTCAAGCGCGGCGCTGAACGGGCTCTTGTCGGCCCGTTCATCGTTGGATTCATCCACGCCTTCGACATCGAACAGGCCGATATCGGTGACGGCGACGACCAGCCCGGGCGTGACCCATTTGCCGGAAGCGTCGATCGTGCGGGCCCCGGCCGGCACGGCCACACCGGCCCCGGCAGCCAGCACCTTGCCCCCGCGCAGCACGACCGTGCCATTGGGGATCGGGGCAGAGCCATCGCCGATGACGACGGTGGCATTGGTAATCGCGATATCCTCGGCCACGGCAGGGGCCGATAGGGCGAGCAGCGCGGCGGCGCTGAGCAGCAGCTGGCGCGGGCTCATTTCACGTCTCCTTCACCGACCTGGCCCAGTTCGAAATCACTCACCGGGCGGCGCTTCGGATCGGCCGCATCGAACAGCAGGGCGCCGTCGATCCAGACCTTGTCCGGCCGCGAATAGACCGAGAGCGGGTTGCCGTTCCACAGCACCACGTCAGCCATCTTGCCGGGCTCAAGGCTGCCGGTCTGCTGGCTGATCCCCATGGCGGTGGCCGGATTGAGCGTCAGCCAGCGGATCACTTCGGCATCGGAAATGTCGATCCCGGCGCGGCGGGCATCGCCCTGCGCCTTGGCGGCTTCCTGGTTGAGCCGCTGGATGCCGTTCTCGTCATCCGAGTGGATCACCACGCAGGCCCCGGCCTTTTGCAGGATCCCGGCGTTTTCCGGGATCGCGTCATAGCTTTCCATCTTGAAGCCCCACCAGTCAGCCCAGATCGCCGAACAGGTGCCATTGGCCTTGAGCAGGTCGCCGATCTTGTAGGCTTCGGTGGCGTGGTGGAAGGCGCTGACCTTGTAGCCAAACTCCTTGGCCATATCGAGCACCAGCGCCATTTCATCGGCGCGGTAGCAGTGGTTCTGGACCAGGATTTCACCATCGAGCACCCCGGCCAGGGTTTCCATCGCCAGGTCGCGGGTCTCAAGCTTGCCGGCGGCGCGACGCGCGCGGTATTCCTGCGCCTTCATCCAGGTCATGCGGTTGACCGCGATATTGCCCATCCGGGTCGAGGGCATCCGGCCCTTGGAGCCATAGACGCGCTTCGGGTTTTCGCCGCAGGCCATCTTCAGGCCATAGGGTGCGCCCGGGAACTTCATCCCCTGGATCGTGCGCGAATAGACATTCTTGATCACCACCGAGCGGCCGCCCATCAGGTTCGCTGAACCCGGCAGGATCTGCAGCGAGGTGATCCCGCCATTGGCCAGAGCCCGGCTAAAGCCCGGATCCTGCGGCCAGATCGAATGTTCAGCCCAGACTTCCGGCGTGGTCGGCGCAGTCGCCTCGTTGCCATCGGACAGGGCCTGCACGCTCGGGCTGGGGTAATCGCCCAGGTGCGAGTGGATATCGATGATCCCCGGGGTGACGAACTTGCCCTTGGCATCGACCTGGCGGAAGTTCGCCGGGATGGTCATGTCGGCGCCGCCGATAGCCACAATCTTGCCATCGGCCAGCAGCACGGTGCCATTCTCAATCCGGCCACCGGCACCATCGAACACCGTCGCGCCGATCAGCGCGGTCGGCTCGCCGGGATAGGGCTTATAGGTTGAAGGGAAGGGATTCTTGTTGAACTCCCGCGCGGCCTTCGCAGCGGGGGAGAGCGTGTCTTCCTTCTTCTTCTTTTCGGCCAGACCGGGGCTGGCCAGCAGAGCCAGCGCCGCGATCCCGGCGATCAGTTTGGTCGTACGCATTACTTGCGATCCTCCAGGGTATCGAGGTGCATCCAGCCCTTCACGATCCGCGACAGCAGCAGGACGACAACAGCTGCGCCGATCGAGATCCAGCCGAACAGCTGATAGATCTCGAGCAGCTTTTCCTTGCTCATTTCGCCGCCATGGCCGCCGGTCGCTTCGCCGATCTTGCCGGCGACGAAGTTTCCCACCGCGGTCATGTAGAACCAGGCCCCCATGATCAGCGAGGCCAGGTAGCTCGGCGCCAGGCGGTTCATCGCCGAAAGCCCGACCGGGGAGAGGCACAGCTCACCCGTGGTGGCCAGCAGGTAATAGAGGAAGACGAACAGCACCGGGGTCATCGCCGCCACGCCATAGGCCTGCGCACCCCAGACCAGCACCAGGTTGGCGAGGCCCATCTGCGCCAGCGCCAGGCCGAACTTGGCCGGAGCCGAAGGTTCCTTGCCGCGCTTGCCCAGCCACTGCCACAGCCCCGCGAACAGCGGCGCGATGATGATGATGTAGATCGGGTTGATCGACTGGAAAAGCGAAGCCGGGGTATCCCCGCGGTCAACATAGCGGTCGGTAAACAGGCTCATCGAGCCACCGGCCTGTTCGAACAGGCCCCAGAACAGCGGGTTCAGCGAAATGAGGAACAGAACCGCGAACATCCGCTCGCGCGGTTCCTTGTCGAGCTTGAAGGTTTCGTAAAGCACATAGCCCAGCAGCGCCACGCCCGAGACCACCAGCAGGTTCTGGATCACCGACTGGTACTGGACCAGCGCCCAGCAGACCGCCACGGCGGCGATGCCGATGCCATAAAGCGTCATCTCGCGCGACTTGGCGAGCGGAGCGGGCGCTTCGCCAGCACCATTGAGAACGCCCTTGCCCAGCACAAAAACGACCAGGCCGAGCAGCATGCCGATACCGGCGAGGCCAAAGCCATAGCCCCAGCCAATCGTCTCACCGAGGTAGCCGACCAGGATCGTGCCGAGCGCCGCCCCGACATTAATGCCCATGTAGAACACGGTGTAGGCGCTGTCGCGGCGCACGTCGGTCAGCTTGTAGAGCTGGCCAACCATCACCGAGATATTGGCCTTGAGGAAGCCCGAGCCGACAATGATGAAGGCCAGTGCCGCCCAGAACACGTTGATCGCCGGGTCAGCCTGCTTGATCAGCGGGTCAGTGACTCCGTGCACCCCTTCAACCGCCATCAGCGAGTGGCCGATCGCCAGCAGCAGGCCGCCAAACAGCACGGCCTTGCGTTGGCCGAGGTACCGGTCAGCCAGATAGCCGCCCAACACAGGGGTGATGTAGACCAGACTGGTATAGGCGCCGTAGATCAGGTTGGCGTTACCATCGCTGAACAGCCAGTGCTTGGTCAGGTAGAAAATCAGCAGGGCGCGCATGCCGTAGTAGGAGAAACGCTCCCACATTTCGGCGAAGAACAGCATGTACAGGCCCTTGGGATGGCCCGCGAATTCTGGCTCCTTCTGAATGGCGATCTTGCCGCCAATCGCCAGGAAAATGCCGAGGACGACGACCGCGATTGTCGCGATCCAGTCACCCTCGTTCCACAAGGACAGGTCTTTCATCGAATGCTCCCCAATAACAGGCGGGCCCGCGTCAGGCGCGGGCCGTTATGGCGGCGGAGACTAGCCAGCTTTACGCGGCTGTGAAGCAAAATTAATCGCGCCTTTCGGATTATTGCAGAGAAGAGCCGCGCTCCGATTCCCCTTGTCCGCCGCGCTGTATTATGGCACTGAGACAGCATGGCTGGTCACTCACAACCTGTTTACCTGAAGCTGCGCGACCTGATCGCCGCGGCCATCATCGATGGCACCTATCCCGAAGGCGCGATGCTGCCTTCAGTCCGCGCCCTGGCAGCAGAGCAGGGGGCCAATCCGCTTACCGTGGCCAAGGCCTATCAGCAGTTCCAGCTTGATGGTCTGGTAGAGGTCCAGCGCGGGGTGGGGATGTTTGTCGCGCGCGGGGCTGCAGAGCGGCTGCGGCATGCCGAGCGTGAACGTTTCCTTTCGCGGGATTGGCCGGAAATCCGCGCCCGGATGGAGCGCCTTGGGCTGGCGGCGACGGATTTACTCGCAATCTGAGCCATATCGGCGCGAATCTGCGATTGCATACAGAGCCTTGCTCTGGCATCTAGCCCTGCAGCAGCGTGATCCGCTTCGGGTCGAGGATCGCGCCGCGCCGCAACGATTGAACAAATCAAAAGGTCACGGGGTTGTGCAAACCTCTAGGAAGGCGTGAAATGATCAGATCCGAACTGCTCCAGGCTCTTGCTCGCGACAATCCCGGCCTTCGCGCCGACGAAGTTGAAAAGGTGGTCGACACCTTTTTCGAGGAAATCGAACAGCGACTGGCGCAAGGCGGACGGGTTGAACTGCGCGGGTTCGGTGCGTTTTCAACGCGTCAGCGCGATCCCCGTCAGGGCCGCAACCCGCGCACCGGCGCCAGCGTTTCGGTACCGGGCAAGAAGGTTCCCTATTTCAAGCCCGGCAAGGAAATGCGCGCCCGGCTCAATGCCGATTAAGGCCTGACCGGTCGGGCCAACGCCCGACCTGCCTGCCAGCGGCCCGCTTCTCGCAAGGGAGGCGGGCCGTTGCCGTTACGGGGATGGATATCCCGATGTTACTTCCCTATGGATCGGGCAGCGCGGACGTGGCGGAATGGTAGACGCCGGGGACTTAAAATCCCCTGAGCCTTGCTCGTGTGGGTTCGAGTCCCACCGTCCGCACCACCAGCCAAACCAGGATCGGCCGCAGTCTGGCCGAGCAGGGATCAGGCCGGGCGGAACAACAGCGCATCGCCATTCATGCAATAGCGCTTGCCGGTGGGCTTGGGTCCATCATTGAAAACATGGCCGAGGTGCCCACCGCACTTTGCGCAGTGCACTTCGGTCCGCGGATAGCCGGTCTCGAAATCGGTCGAGGTCCCGATCGCGCCGGGTAATACATCCCAAAAGCTGGGCCAGCCGGTGCCACTTTCATACTTCTTGGTCGAGGAATAGAGCGGGTTGCCATCTGCGGCGCAGACAAACAGACCCTTGCGCTTTTCATGCAGCAGCGGCGAGGTGCCAGGGTACTCCGTGCCCTTCTGGCGCAGAATATAATACTGCTCCTTGGTCAGCCGCTTTTTCCATTCGGCATCGCTATAGCGGACCGGAAAGGTTCTTGCCTCTGCACTGGAGCAGGCGGCAATGCCACTGGCGGCAACACTTGCCGCCAGCCAGCCCAGCACCTGCCGCCGCCCCTGCATCAGAACTTGCTCAGCGTGACGCCCAGCTTGCGGAAGCCATGGACGAAGTTGGCGCGGACACGCTCGATCTTGCCGGTCACATTCACGCGCATGCGGCGCTCGTGCATTTCCTCAAGCAGGATCTTGAGCTGCAGTTCGGCGAGCCGGGCGCCAACGCAGCGGTGGATGCCATAGCCGAACGACAGGTGCCGACGGGCATTCTCACGCGTGACGATCAGCTTGTCCGGGTTCTCGAACACCGCCTCATCCCGGTTGGCACTGATGTACCACAGGATCAGCTTGTCACCCTTCTTGATCTGGTTGCCGAACAGATCGGCGTCATCAGTTGCCGTGCGGCGCATATGGGCCAGCGGGGTGACATAACGGATGCATTCCTGCACCGCGTTGGGGATCACCGAGGGATCGTTTTCCAGGATCGCGCGCTGATCCTGGAACTGGTCGAGCGCGTGGACGATCCCCGACATGGTGTTGCGCGTGGTATCATTGCCGCCCACGATCAGCAGCACGAGATTGCCCATGAACTCCTGCGGGCTCATGTGGTTCATCGCGTCCGAATTGATCATCATCGAGATCAGATCGCGGCTCGGCGGAGCGCCGGTGCGCTCCATCCACAGGCGGCCGAAGTACTGGGCCATTTCCTGCAGGATCTCGAACCGGGTATCATTCAGTTCGCGCGCCAGCCCAAGTTCGACGTCACCGGCCCAGTCCGACCAGAAGGTCAGCAGGCGGCGGTCTTCCCACGGGAAGCCGAATAGGATCGCCAGCATGCCGGTGGTCAGCTCGATCGAGACCTTGTCGACCCAGTCAAACTCCTCGCCCCAGGGCAGGCTATCAAGCACGGCGGCGGTGCGCATCCGCACTTCGGCCGCCATCTTGTCGATCTCTCCCGGGGTGAAGGCCGGGGCCACGGTGCGGCGCTGGCCGGTGTGTTCGGGCCGGTCCATGGCGATGAACATCGGCAGGCGACGCTCTTCGAGATGCTCGGGCGTGACGTCTTCCGGCGGATCGCCGATCGTGATCCCGCCATATTGCCAGGACGAGGAAAACAGTTCCGGGAGCGATTCGACGTGCTGGATCGTCTTGACCGAGGTCACATTCCAGTAATCGCCATAGGGCGTGCCCTCCACCTTGTTGATCGGGGCCTTGGCGCGCATTTCGGTAAAGATCGGCTGCCAGCGATCCTCGACATAAATGTCGGAACGCGAAACGTCCCACGGGTGGGTATGCTTGGGCAGCTCCTGACCATGTTCTTTCAGCCAGGCCTCAAACGCTTCGGTCGCGCTGGGCGAACTACGATACTTGAACGGGGTATCAGCGATCTGGGTAGCCATGGCGAATCCTCTCTGCTGCGTGGGTCGCAATCAGTTTCCTTATGAGACTTAGTTGGTCTAACTTACCTCAGAGTCAATAGCGTCACCGGTACGGAACCGATTCAGGGCACGGACTGGCGCTTGAACAGGCTACGCAGCAACCCTTTAGGATCAGTTTGCGCCGGCCCGCTCTTCATCACCCAGCGACGAAACAGGCTGGCCCCAAGGCGCACAAACAGCGCCACGCACAGCGCTTGCCAGGCCAGCGCCAGAAAGTGGGGCAACAACGCCTCATCACGCGCCGCCCGGGCCAACATGGTGAAAGGAGAGCTGAACGGCACGATCATTGCGGCCCACTCGATCACCGTCCCCGGCTTGGCGACTGCCCATGAGGCGAAGAAGAAGTTCAGCAGTTGCAGCATCGTGACCGGCATGGACAGCGTCTGCACTTCGCGCACGGTTGCAGCCATCGAACCGATCGCCAGGAACAGCGAACCCAGCAGCAGATAGCCCATCGCAAAATAGGCCGTACCCAGCAGCACAAACCACGGCCAGCCCACCGCCGGTGCCGGAAGATTATCAACCGCACCGCCCGATGCCAGCACGATTGCCCCACCCGCCATGGCCCAGACCGCGATCCCGACCAGCGACACCGCCAGCATGGCAAACAGCTTGCCCAGGAACACGGCATCGATCGGGATCGCTGCGGCCAGAACCTCGATGATCTTGTTGGCCTTTTCCTCAACCAGGTTGGACAGGACCATGCCCGCCAGCAGCATGGTCAGCATGAACAGCACGGTCTGGCCGAGTTGAGCGGTAACCCGCTGGCCCCGCGCGGCATCGGCCGTTGTCGCCAATTCGAGCGGCACAAGATCGACCTTGGGAAAGGCCGTTGCCCGTTCGCGCCGGGCCTCGGCCGCCAGCATCGCAACCGGACCTTGCCAAGCATCAATTCTCTCTTGCGGGCCGGACAGCACCGGCCGCTGCAAGGTTCCGGTGAGCACTGCTGCCAGGTTCAGACGCTTGTCCTGCATGGCAGCGGCAGCGTCAAAGGGCTCACCCGGGCGAGGCGGCCGGACCACCACCAGCACCGGGAGGCTTGAATCGAGCGGCTGCGCCAGGCGCTGCCGGGCCGCCAACAAGGCAGCGGTATCATTTGCCGCCATGACCAGCCCCAGCTCGGGTCTGGCCGCATTGCTTTGCACGGCCGCGCCGATCCCGCCGGCCAGCCCGCCAACCAGCACGGGGAACAAGGGCCCCAGCAGGAAAAACAGAAATGCGCGCGAGAACAGGATGGCGGTGAAGTCGCGCCGCGCCACCACGAAGGCGGCGGCCAGGGTAGAGAGACGTCCAATGCTCATCTCAGCGGTCCTCCTCGGCCTTGTCCTGGTTCAGTGCCACAGCCGCAGCCTCGCCAGCGATGGCCACAAAGGCATCGTGCAGGCCGGCGCGTTCGATCGATAATGAGAGGATTCCCGCCTCGCCCTCGATCAGCGCCCGCAACAGGGGCTCGATCCCGCTCTCTGGGAGCGAGAAGAACCAGTGCTTGCCTTCGTGACGGGCATCGGCCGGCAGGGCCTTGCGCCAGGTGCCTTCGCTTTCCCGCGTTTCCAGCCGCACTTGCGGCCGGATCCGGTCCCGCGCCAGGTCCACCGGGCCGGCAAAGGGCACCTTGCCCCCGGCGATAATCGCCACTTCATCGCACAGACGCTCGGCATGGGCGATCACGTGGGTTGAAAAGATCACCGTGGTGCCCGCGGCGGCAAGGGCGCGGATCATCCGCTCCAGCTTGCCCTGGTTGAGGGCATCAAGACCCGAGAAGGGTTCATCGAACACGACCAGTCTGGGCTCATGCACCAGCGTCCCGAGCAGTTGCACCTGCTGCGCCATGCCCTTTGACAGCTGGCGGATCTGACGGTCGATCGCATAGCCCAGACCATGCTCTTCGAGCAGCGCCTTGCCGCGCCTGCGCCCCTCGGCCAGCGGCAGTCCGCGCAGCGCGCCAAGAAAGGCAATCGCCTCATAGGCCTTCATCGCCGGATAGAGACCGCGCTCTTCGGGCAGATAGCCGATCGCATGGCTGATCTCGTGCGGGCGCTCGTGCCCCAGCACGCGGCGCAGGCCCGCGTCGGGATCGATGATCCCCAGCAGCATCCGCAGGGTCGTGGTCTTGCCCGCGCCATTCGGACCAAGGATCCCGTATATCGCACCTTCGGGCACCGCGATGTCGACCCCGTCCACGGCGGTGAAACCGTCGAAGCGTTTGACCAGCCCGCGCGCCTCGATCGCCAGGGGGCGGTCAGCGCCGTTACCCGAGCCGGTGTGCGGATTGCCCGCCATCTGCCATTCCCCTAGCTTCATCAGATCAGGCCACTATGGAGGCGGCGTGAACAGGAGCAACAGGAAGTTTGGTAAACGCCGCTGAAATTACAGCACTTAAGGCCGCGCTCGTCGAAGAATCGCGACGGCTGGGTTTCGCCGCCTGCGGGGTGACGGCGGCGGCGGAAGACCCCCTGCGCGCCCGGCGGCTGGAAGAATGGCTGGGCGAAGGCCGCCATGGCACGATGGACTGGATGGAAAGCCGCGCCCACCACCGCCGCAGCCCGCAAGGCCTGTGGCCCGAGGCACAGCGCGTGATCGCCCTAGGGATGAGCTACGCCCCGGCCAGCGATCCGCTGGCGGAACGCGACGGGCGCGCCCGGATTTCCGTCTATGCGCAGGGTTCCGACTATCACGATACGGTCAAGAAGGCACTCAAGGCGCTGGCCCGGTGGCTGGTGGCCGAAGCGGCAAAGCGGGGCTTCGGTGATATCGGCGTCAAGGTCTTCGTCGATACGGCGCCGGTGATGGAAAAGCCGCTGGGTCAGGCGGCAGGGTTAGGCTGGCAGGGCAAGCACACCAATCTGGTCAGCCGCGATCATGGTTCATGGCTGTTCCTGGGCGCGATCTACACCACGCTTGACCTGCCGGAGGATGAAGCCGGACGGAACCGCTGCGGCTCCTGCTCGGCCTGTCAGGATGCCTGCCCGACCAAGGCCTTCCCCGCGCCCTACCAGCTCGATGCGCGGCGCTGCATTTCCTACCTGACGATCGAGCACAAGGGGCCGGTGCCAGAGGAGTTCCGCAAGGCACTGGGCAACCGGATCTATGGCTGCGACGATTGCCTGGCGGTTTGCCCCTGGAACAAGTTTGCCAGCACGGCGCATACCATGCGTGCCTTCCTGCCACGCGCAGAACTGGCCGCGCCGCGCCTCACTGACCTGCTCGAACTCGACGACGCAGCCTTCCGCAAACTGTTCAGCGGATCGCCGATCAAGCGGATCGGGCGCGACCGGTTCGTGCGCAATTGCCTCTACGCGGCGGGCAACAGCGGCGATGCGGCGCTGCTGCCGCAGGTCCAGGCGCTCACCGACGACGCCGATCCGGCCGTATCCGAGGCCGCGCTCTGGGCGCTGGCGCAGCTCTCCGCCTAACGCGCCAGCAAGTTGCGCGCCTGGTTACCGATCTGTGCGAGCATCGTCGGGGAAAGCGCCGGGGCGGCCTGAGCCCGCGTAACGATCGCCCGGAACTGCCGGATCGCCGCCGCCTGACCTTCGACCCACTGTTCAACCACAGCCATTGGTTCGCCAGCGCCATCAGCA
This sequence comes from uncultured Novosphingobium sp., assembly GCA_964413885.1. GTDB lineage: Bacteria > Pseudomonadota > Alphaproteobacteria > Sphingomonadales > Sphingomonadaceae > Novosphingobium. Next base: position 347,089 of record CAYPTU010000002.1, on the reverse strand, counting down.
TGGCGGCGCAGGAAATCGAGCCGCATATGCTGAAGATCGCGGGCCAGGCTGTTGACCAGCAGGCGCTCCCACGGATCGGTCGGCGCCAGCCGCTCGGCCGCCTGTTGCGCCCAGTCAAGCCCAAGCTCGCGCCCCAGCGCCACGAAGGCGCGGGTCAAGGCATCAGGCTTGGTCCCGGTTTGCCGGGCCAGCATGGCGAGGCCCACCGAACCGTCCATGTCGAACAGGTGAGCCACTGCTGCCGCGAGGTCGGCCGGCGCGCCGGCGACGACGAACCGCTCCTGCAAGGCCGCAGACTGGGCCTGGCCTTCGCGGGAAAGGAGCCGCCCGGTCGCACCCGAAAGCAGCTTCACGCCTTCGCCAAGCTGGCTCACCAGTTCGCCGGCGGACAATGCTCCGCCCGAAACACGCAGCAGGTCTGCCATATGGTTGACCATCGCCGCTGCCGCCCGATCGAACAGCATGATCCGCGCTGCTTCAGGCATGGGCTGGGTTTCGATCCCCTGCCAGATCGCGGCCATGCCCAGCAATTGCTCGGCCGCGACAAAGGCCGTGGTAACCTGCGCCAGCGTTGCGCCTTCCTCTTCGACCAGTTCGAAGGGATGGATCAGGCCGAGCCGGTTGACCATGCGGTTGGCCAGCTTGGTCGCCACGATTTCGCGCCGCAGCCGGTGCTCAAGGATATCGATCTTGAACGTCTCGCGCATCGGCGCAGGGAACGCAGCCAGCAATTCACCTTCAAGCAGCGGATCGTCAGGCACGGCGGAATGTTCAAGCGCATCCTGCAAGACCAGCTTGGTGCTGGACAGCACGACCGCCAGCTCGGGCCGGGTCAGGCCATGCCCCTCTGCCGCGCGGCGGGCCAGCACATCGCTTTCGGCCAGGCCTTCGGTCTTGCGATCCAGCTGGCCGCTGGCCTCCAGCGTTTCGATCAGCCGCAGGTGCGAAGCCGTGCTTGCGGCCCCGCCCGCCGTGGCGATCGACAGCGCCAAGGCCTGCAGACGGTTGTCCTCCAGGACGAGCGCCGCAACCTCGTCAGTCATCTCGGCGAGCAGCTTGACCCGCTCCGGCTCGGTCAAGCGCCCGGCGCGCTTGGCACCGGCAAGGGCAATCTTGATGTTGACCTCATTGTCCGAACAATCGACCCCGGCGGAGTTGTCGATGAAGTCGGTATTGATCCGGCCACCCTTGAGGGCAAACTCGATGCGGCCGGCCTGGGTGCAACCCAGATTGGCCCCTTCGCCGATAGCCCGGGCGCGAACCTGCGCGCCATCCACCCGCAGCGCATCGTTGGCCGGATCGCCCACCTGCACGTTGTTCTCGGTCGAAGCCTTCACATAGGTGCCGATCCCGCCGAACCACAACAGGTCGATCTCGGCCTTGAGGATCGCGGTGATCAGGCCATCCGGATCGATCGTCGACTGGTCCAGCCCAAGCATGGCCTGGACTTCCGGCGAAAGCGGCACTTCCTTCAGGCTGCGGGCAAAGACCCCGCCGCCCTTGGAGATCAGCTTCGGATCGTAATCCTCCCAGCTCGACCGCGGCAGCGCGAACATCCGCGCCCGCTCCGCCCAGCTCCTGGCCGGATCGGGATCGGGATCGAGGAAGATATGGCGGTGATCGAAGGCCGCGACGACCTTGAGCGCCTGGCTGAGCAGCATGCCGTTACCGAACACGTCCCCCGACATGTCGCCACAACCGGCCACCCGGATCGGCTGGGTCTGCACGTCCACGCCCATTTCGAGGAAGTGCCGCTGGACCGAAAGCCAGGCGCCCTTGGCGGTGATGCCCATGGCCTTGTGGTCATAGCCCTTCGAACCGCCGCTGGCGAAGGCATCGTCCAGCCAGAAGTCATGCTCTTCAGCGATGGCATTGGCCGTATCGGAGTAGGTCGCTGTGCCCTTGTCAGCCGCGACCACGAAATAGGGATCCTCGCCATCGCGGATCACCACCTGCCTGGGATGAACCACCTTGGCGCCGACGATGTTGTCGGTGATCGACAGCAGCGTGCGGATGAACAGCTTATAGCTTTCCTTGCCCTCGGCCAGCCAGCCGTCGCGGTCGCGCGAAGGATCGGGAAGCTGCTTGGGATAGAACCCGCCCTTGGCCCCGCTCGGCACGATCACCGCGTTCTTGACCCGCTGGGCCTTCATCAGGCCAAGGATTTCCGTGCGGAAGTCATCGCGCCGGTCCGACCAGCGCAGCCCGCCGCGCGCGACCGGGCCCGAGCGAAGATGGATGCCCTCAACCCGGCGTGAGTAGACGAAAATCTCGCGCCACGGCAGCGGCTTGGGCAGGCCCGGCACCAGCGCCGAATCCAGCTTGAAGGCCAGGGCTTCTTGCCCTGCCGTGGCAAAGGCATTGGTCCGCAGCATCGCTTCGACAACGGCGCGGTACTGGCGCAGCAGCCGGTCGTCGTTGATCGCGGTGACCAGCGCGAGGCCATCGCGGATCGCATCCTGCGCCTTAGCCTCGGCCGCCAGCCGGTCACCCTTGAAGGCGGGATCGTGGCGCGCCACGAACAGATCAACCAGCCCGCGCGTGACCTGCGGCGCGTGGTGCAGGGCATCGACCGCAGTCGGCACGCCATAGTTGAGCCCGGCCTGGCGCAGGTAACGATACCAGGCGCGCAGCCAATTGGTGGCCGGGGCCGACAGGCCAACCGTGGTGATCAGGCGGTTGAACGGATCATCCTCGGCACTGCCATTGAGCACCTCGGCAAACGCCGCCTCGATCGCCCCGGCGCGGGCCATGACAGCTTGGGCGTCAAGTCCCGCAGGAAAGGCCAGCTGGAAATCGTGGATCGTGCCAAGGCAGCCCTGCTCAAGCTCGGTCGGCAGGTCTTCAACCACCCGGAAGCCAAAGTTCTCCAAGGCCGGAACCGCATCCGACAGGGCGATCGCCCCGCCGCGCTGGTAAAGCTTGAGCCGCAGCGTGCCGGTTTCGTCACCAGCCATCTGATGCAGACGGGCGTCGCGGCGCGGGCCCAGTTCGCCTTCACCAGCCAGCTTTCGCAAGCGAGCGATATCTTGCGCGGCCTCGGCCGGACCATAAGCATTGCGGTAGGCGATCGGGAAGGCCTCGGCATAGCGCGCGGCAATGGCGGCCGCGCGGCTCGGCTCTTCGCTAGCCGCGATTTCGCTTTCCACCGCCTCGTTCCACCCCCGCAGCATGGCCTGCAGCCGGGCGTCAAGTGCCGCCTCATCCGGCACCTTCGCCACTTCGGGCAGGTCGAGCACAAAGCGCAGCACGGCCAGGCTGCCCTCAACCTCAAGGCTCCAGTCCAGCACCGGAGCCTGGCAGGCTTCGACCAGCACGGCTTCGATCTGCTTGCGCGTGGCGGTCGACATGATGTCACGCGGCAGCCAGACGAAGGCAAACAGGTGGCGCATCAAGGCCGCCGGGACCAGCGCCAGCTTGGGGCGCGGGCGATCGACCAGGCTCATCATCGTCGTGGCGATCCGCTCTAGATCGTCTTCGGCAAAGCCGATCAGCAAGTCATGCGGCAAGGCCGTCAGGGCGTGGACCAAGGCCTTGCCGGCATGGCCTTGCGGCGCGAAGCCAAAGCGCGTCATCAGCTCGCCCAGCTGGGTGCGCATCCGCGGCACCTGCGTGGGTGCTGCGGCCAGGCCCGCGCTGGTCCAGATGCCCGCATGGACCGAGAGGCTTTCCAGCTTGCCGCTTTCGAACACCGGGACGATGAACAGATCCAGTGGGGTGCGGCGGTGGACATTGCTGGCATGGTTGGACTTGACCACCAGCGGCCCGCGACCGGCTTTCCCCTTGCCATCAAACCAGGCGAATGCGCGTTCGTAGGAAATCGGCCCCAGCAGGTTCTTCGCCCCGCGCCGGCAGATGCCCAGCGCGCCGGACTGGCTGCCATCTCGGTGCCGCACGACATGGCCGAGCTGGGTCAGCATGCCGTCCTTGAACCAGCGTAGCAGGGCCGCCCCTTCGCCATCGGCCAGGCTATCGGCATCATCAGCCATTACCTGTTGCATCTTCGGCCAGTCCGCCACGGCAACGCGCACGTCACCCAGGGTCGTGCGCAGCGCGCTCTCCAGCGCGCGGCGGACTTTCGCGTCGGCACGGCGGGTCTCGACATAGACCATGGATTCACGCTTTTCGCCGGCTGCCGCGCCATCGAGGATCTCGGTCAACACGCCATCAGCGTCGCGCCGCACCGGCAGGACGGGGTGGACCAGCCGGTCAATCGTCAGCCCCTGTGCGGCAATGGTGGTGGCGATCGAATCGACCAGGAACGGCATGTCGTCGTTAATCACGGCGATCCGCATGAAGCGCTCGGCCGCAGAGCCGGACACGGTCTCAATCGTGATCGCCGCCTCGCCAACGTCGCGCAGGCTGGCGGCGCTGCAGAGGAAGGTGGTCGCCGCATGAAGCCCATCAGCCGCGAATGGCGCATCGCCGGGCAAGAGCGCCGCCATCAGCCGCTGGGCGAGCGCCGCTTCAAGATGATTGGCAGAGTTGCTGCTGGACTTGGCACCCATCGATCACACTCCTGCGGGCCACCTGACAACGTTGCCCGTGCAAACAATATTATTGCCGTCTAACGCAGCATTCGTATGCATCCTAGGGGCAACTGGTCACCACTGCAACCAGTTTGCCGCTAAGGAAACCTGCCTAAGCGACGGCAGGACAATGCTCAGCTTGCCAGGGCTTCGACTGTAAGGGCCAGTGAGTGTTCGCGCGCGGCCGGATCGTAAGTGGCTCCGGCAACTATGATTTCATCCGCGCCGGTGCGTTCGACGAAGCGGCCGATCGCCTCGCGCACGGTCGCGGGCGCGCCGACAGCACTGGCTTGGCGGACGTGTTCGAGCATGGCTTGCGTTTGCGGCGGCAGGCTATCGCGGTAACCGGGCACCGGCGGCTTGAGCCGGCCGGGATTGCCAGTGCGCAGGGCAATGAAACCTTGGTCGAGCGAGGAGGCCAGCAGGGTCGCCTCAGCATCGGTCTCGGCGGTGATCACCGTCATCGCTGCCATGACATGGGGCTTGTCGAGCGCCGGCGAGGGCGTGAACCGCTCGCGATAAAGTTTGATCGCGGCATCGAGATGGTCGGGCGCGAAGTGCGAGGCGAAGGCATAGGGCATGCCCAGCGCCGCTGCCAACGAAGCGCCGAACAGGCTGGAACCCAGGATCCAGAATTCCAGTGCCGCCCCCAGGCCCGGGGTGGCGCGCAGGGCCAGATCCGGCTCGCCCGTAACCAGCGCGCGCAGTTCAACCACGTCCTGCGGGAAAAACTCCGCCGCGCGCATCAGGTCCTTGCGCAGGGCCTGACCGATCCGGCTATCCGCGCCGGGTGCGCGGCCCAGCCCTAGATCGATCCGGCCGGGAAACAGCGCATCGAGCGTGCCGAACTGCTCGGCAATCACGAAAGGATTATGGTTGGGCAGCATGATCCCGCCCGCGCCGATCCGGATGGTTGAAGTGGCGTGGCCGATATGGGCCAGGGTCACGGCGGTGGCCCCGCCGGCGATCCCGTCCATGCCATGATGCTCAGCCACCCAGAACCGCCGGTATCCCGCCGCCTCGGCCGCGCAGGCCAGGCTGGCGGCAGTCGCCAGGGCTTCGGAGACGGTCCCGCCTTCACGGACGGGGATCAGGTCAAGGACGGATAGCGGGATCACCGGCCCGATGGTGCCGGGTCAGGCCCCAACTGGTCAAGATAGGATTGCGCAGTCCGCGCCACATCGCTGCCGGGCGCGGTCTGCAACACCGACAGCCAGGAACGACGGGCGGCACTTTCGTTGCCTGCCAGCATGGCGATCACCCCGGCCTCCAATCCTACTTCGGGGTCGGTCGGCATCAGTTGGGCGGCGGTCATGATCTGCTGCTGCGCGTCCGCCAGCTTGCCCTGACGACGCGAAAGTGTGGCCGACAAAAGCCAGCCTTGGCCGTTCTCTGCTGCGTTGGTGCGCGCTGTAGCTAGCGCGGTGACCGCATCGCCATCGCGTTTCAGCGCAACCAGCGCGCGGGCCCGGTCGATCGAGATCTCCCCCGCCAGCCGCAGGTCCCCGGCGCCCAGCGCCTCGCCATGGGCCTGGTCAAGCTGGGCGAGGGCCGCCTCAGGCTTGCCCGCCGCCAACAGGGCATTGCCCGCCATGCCGCCCAAGCGCGCCCGATTGGCGGGTTCGCTCGCTGGGGTTACTTCCCGCGCCGCATCGAAAGCAGCCAGCGCTCCATCCCACTTGCCTTGCGCGGTGAGCGCCATCCCCAGGCACTGGCCCGGTTCAGCACGAGCCGAACCCTTCAGGTCCTTCAACTGCTTTTCGGCAAAGGTCTGAGCCTGTGCCGGATTAGCCGTGAGCAGCTTGCGGCATTGCGCAGCAGGAGAAAGCTCAGCCGCTGACGTGGCAGCTTCGCTCTTCTTGCGGGGCATTTCCAGCGGGGCCTGGGGCAGCGATCCACCGGCACCCACACCGACACTGGGGCCGACTTGGGCGATAAGGGGCAGGAGAATGGACAGGATCATGGCAGCTCCGCAATCGTCCGCAGCAACAGCGCGATATCGGCATCGCGGCTGAGGCGGTGATCGCCGTCCTTGATCAGGGTGACCTGAACATCATCCGAATGAAGCTGCTCGGCGAGCGTCAGCGCCAGTTCCCACGGCACATCCGGATCGCGCTGGCCGTGGAGCAGGCGGAGCGGGCAGGTCAGCGCGATGGGCCCATCAAGCAGCAGCTGCGCCTGCCCGTCAGTCCAGAACGCGGCGTGGGTCGGGGTCGGTTCCAGGCCGTAGGGATTGTCCTCCAGCACCGTCTGGCCGCTGGCCAGCAGCGCTTGCTGGTCCGCGTCATAGCCCCAGTCGGTAAAGTCCGGTGCAGCCGCGATCCCGACCAGTCCGGCCAGCCGGTCCCCCAGCGCCAGGCCGATCAGCAGCATCAGCCAGCCGCCCATCGACGAGCCGATCAGCACAACCGGCCCCTCCACCTGCGCATCGATCAGCGACAGCACCTCATCCCGCCAGCGGCTCAGCGTGCCATCGGCAAAGTCACCGTCACTCTGCCCACAGCCCGAATAGTCAAGCAGCAGGCTCGCGCGGCCCTGCGTGACAGCCCAGTCGAACACGGCGGTCGCCTTCCCGCCCGCCATGTCGGACATGTAACCGGGCAGGAACACCAGCGTCGGGCCCGCACCGGCGGCGTGGCGGAAGGCGATCCGGCGCCCATCGGGCAGGGCATGAAAACGGGTCTCTGTCATCCCGGTACCTCTGCGCCATTGCCCCGTCACAATTCAAGGCTAGTCTGCCGGGAAAGAGATGAGGGAGAGAACGATGCTGCCAGTGCCGCCAGAGGCCCCGTTGCTTGCCGCCAACCGCCGCAATGCCCTTAAGCTGGGACTGCTGGGCCTGGCCGGGATCGGCGCACCGGTCCTGGCGCAAGCGGGCCAGGGCTTCACGCACTGCGTCGCCAGCGGCGAGCCGGGACCGAACCAGGTGCTGCTCTGGACCCGCTATGCCAGCGCGGATGAAACGCAGCTCAAGTGGGAATTGGCCAATGATGCCGAGTTCACGCGCATCGTGACGCAGGGCGAGGCCACCGCCTCACCCGCCAACGATTGCTGCGCCCGCGCCTGGGCCAAGGGGCTGAAGCCCGGACAATGGTACTTCTACCGCTTCATTGCACCCGATGGCGAAAAGTCGCCGGTCGGCCGGACCAAGACGCTGCCGGTTGGCAAGGTCGACAAGTTCAGGATCGCGGTCTTCTCCTGCTCCAACTACGGCTTCGGCTGGTTCAACGCTTATGGCCATGCAGCCGAGGCGGGTGATTTCGACCTGGTCCTGCATCTGGGCGACTATTTCTACGAATATGCCCGCGGCACCTATCCCGATGCCGGGGAAGGCCTGGCCGAACGGCTGGTTCCGGTCGACGAGGCGGTGACACTGGCAGGCTATCGCGAGCGCTTCTCGACCTATCGTAACGACCCTGACCTACAGCGGCTGCACCAGCTCTACCCGATGATCGCGATGTGGGACGATCACGAAGTGGCCAACGACGCCTGGAAGGATGGCGCCGAAAACCACCAGCCCGCAACCGAAGGCCCCTATGCGGTCCGCAAGACCGTTTCCGAGAAGGCCTATCGCGAATGGCTGCCGGTCTCGGAAGACTATTGGGCGCAGTACGAGATCGGCAAGCTGGCGACGCTGTTCCGGCTCGAGACCCGCCACGTCGCCCGCGAGAAGCCCTTTGATCTGGGCGATCTGATGAAGGGCAAGCGCGGGCCGGAACTGGAGGCCGCCTTGGCGGCCTTCCGCGATGGCGCCTGGCGCGATCCGGCGCGGACGCTGATGGGCGCGCAGCAGGAGGCCTGGCTGGCAAGCGGGCTCAAGACCTCGGCCAAGGCGGGCAAGCCCTGGCAGGTGCTGGCCCAGCAGATCATCCTCGGCCAGTTCGGCTTCGGCAAGGATCTGGTCGCCGGGATGAGCAAGGATGTCGATCCGGCCATGCGCGCCCGCATCCTCGCCGCAGTCCGGATGCAACAGAGCGGCATTCCCTATGCGATGGACATGTGGTCCGGTTATCCGGCCGCGCGCGAACGGCTTTACCAGTCAGCGCTCGATGCCAACGCCAACCTGTTGGTCCTGGCCGGGGATAGCCACAATGCCTGGGCCTTCGAACACAGCCATAAGAACGAACGCGTGGGCGTGGAGATGGCCGGGCAAAGCGTCACCTCGCCGGGTTATGAGCACTACCTGGGCTGGGTGAAGCCCGATGCCCTGGCGCAGGATGTGATGGCCGCCAGCCCAACGCTAAAATGGTGCGATACCAGCCAGCGCGGCTATCTGGCGCTGGAACTGACCCCCAAATCGGCAACGGGCGAGTACCGCTTCCTGCAAACGATCCGTCAGAAGGGAACGGCTTTGGCCGGGACCAAGCGGATGACCGTGCTGGCCGGACAACAGCGGTTTACTGTTTGAATTGCGGACCGATCGAGGCCCTGCTAACGCGTCAGACATGATCGGCCGCCGCGCCCTGTTCCAGACTACTACCACCACCCCGGGCCACCCGGGGCGGATCGTGTTCGCCTGAGGCGAAACACGCACCGCCGGGGCCCGGGATAAGGGGTCGGGCGGTCGGCGTTACCTCTCGATCCTGACGACAATAACGCCACCCCTTCCGGTGGGCGCAGACCTGTGCCAAAGCGCCGCCAAACGAGACGAGAGCAACCATGTCCGAACTAGTGAAAATCAGCCTGCCCGATGGTTCCGTGCGCGAGATGCCGCTGGGATCGACCCCGGCTGATGTCGCCGCCGCAATCGGCCCGGGCCTGGCCAAGGCCGCGCTTGCCGCCAAGGTCGATGGCGAACTGGTTGACCTGTCGCGTCCCTTCACCGGCGATGCGCAGCTGGCCCTCGTGACCTCGCGCGATGAGGCCGAGGCACTGGACCTGGCCCGGCACGACTTTGCCCACGTTCTGGCGGAAGCGGTCCAGGCGCTGTTCCCGGGCACGCAGATCACCTTCGGCCCCAGCACCGACGATGGCTTCTATTACGATTTCGCGCCGAAGGACCGGCCCTTCACCGATGAAGACCTGCCGGCGATCGAAGCCGAGATGCGCAAGATCATCCAGGCCGACAAGCCGCTGCGGCGCGAAGTGTGGAGCCGCGAGCAGCTGATTTCGCGCTGGAAGCAGCAGGGCGAAAGCTTCAAGGCCGAATGGGCCGCCGAACTGCCCGGCGATGAACCGCTGACGGTCTACTGGTCGGGCGATGACTGGCTCGACATGTGCCGCGGCCCGCACCTGCCGAGCACCGGCAAGCTTGATGCCCAGGCCTTCAAGCTGACCCGCGTTTCGGGCGCATACTGGCGCGGTGACCAGAACAACGCGATGCTGAGCCGCATCTACGGCACCGGCTGGCTCAACAAGAAGCAGCTTGATGCCCACCTGACCCGGCTGGAAGAAGCCGCCAAGCGCGACCACCGCAAGCTGGGCGGAGAGATGGACCTGTTCCACCTCCAGCAGGAAGCCCACGGCTCGGTCTTCTGGCACCCCAAGGGCTACCTGATCTGGCGTGAGCTCGAAGCCTATATGCGCCGCGCGATCGACGGCGCCGGCTACCGCGAGGTCAAAACCCCGCAGGTGATGGACGCCCGCCAGTGGGAGCAGTCCGGCCACTGGGGCAAGTACCGCGAGAACATGTTCGTGATCCCGGACGAGGTGCCGAACGTCGAGGACGAAGGCCCGGTGATCAGCGGCGAGGCTGACTGGATGGCGCTGAAGCCGATGAACTGCCCAGCGCACGTCCTGATCTTCCGCCAGGGGATCAAGTCCTACCGCGACCTGCCGCTACGCATTTACGAAAACGGCTGCTGCCACCGCAACGAGCCGCACGGCGCGCTGCACGGGCTGATGCGGGTGCGCCAGTTCACCCAGGACGACGCCCACATCTTCTGCCGCGAAGACCAGATCGTTTCGGAAGTGCGCGCCTTCTGCGAACTGGCCGACCGGGTCTATAAGGACTTCGGCTTCACCTATTCGATCAAGCTGGCGCTGCGGCCCGAAAAGCGCTTCGGCAGCGACGCCGATTGGGACAAGGCCGAGAACGAGCTGCGCAACGCCGTGATCGAAGCCGGCCTTGCCACCGAGGAATACGGCTGGGAGGAACTGCCGGGAGAAGGCGCGTTCTATGCCCCCAAGCTGGAATGGCACCTCACCGATGCGATCGGCCGGACCTGGCAGGTCGGCACGATCCAGTCCGACCGCGTGCTGCCCGAACGGCTTGATGCCAGCTATGTCGGTGAGGACGGTGAGAAGCACCGCCCGGTCATGCTGCACCGCGCGATCTTCGGTTCGTATGAGCGTTTCATCGGCATCCTGATCGAGCACTTCGCCGGCAAGCTGCCGGTCTGGCTCGCCCCGGTACAGGCAGTGGTCGCAACGATCGTGTCAGACGCCGATGGCTATGCCGCCGATGTGGCCGAACAGCTGCGCGCCGCGGGCATTCGCGTCGAGACCGACTGCCGCAACGAGAAGATCAACTACAAGGTCCGCGAACACTCGCTGCAAAAGGTTCCGCACCTGCTGGTGGTTGGCAAGCGCGAGGCCGAAGAAGGCACCGTCGCGCTGCGCACCTTGGGCGCAGAACATCAGAAGGTCATGCCGCTGAGCGAAGCCATCGCGCTGCTCACGGCAGAAGCCACTGCTCCGGATCGGCGCTGACTTGTTCGGGCTCGGGGGGGACCAGATCGCCATCGCCTTGGTTGCCGCACTCGCGGCAGCCTTCGTGCGCGGCTTGGCCGGTTTCGGCATGGCGATCCTGCTGGTGCCGGTGCTGGGGCTGGCGATCCCGCCATCCGAAGCCGTGGTCACCTCGAACTGGCTCGGCATTTTCATTGGCCTGGTCGGACTGAAGGCCCTGTTGGGGACCAGTGAGCGATCGGCGCTGGTCATCGGCGGCCTGGCCATGCTGGCAACGCCGCTGGGGGTCTGGCTGTTGTCGATCACCGATCCGGCGCTCGCGCGGCTGATCATCGCCGTCGTCGCGCTGGCTGCCTTCGGCATGATCCTGCTGCCCAAGCGGCCTGACGGCCATCAGCCGTCCAGCATCGAGACCGGCAGCACCGGGATCGCCTGCGGCGTGCTGACCGGTTTTGCCGGCATGCCCGGCGTGCCGGTGGTGCCGTTCTACCTGCGCCGCCAGATCGCGCCGCAACTGGCCCGCGCTTCGATGATGACGATCTTTATCGCCACATCCATCGCGGGGGTCGGTTCGGCGGTGGTCCTGCGCGTGGCAACCTGGCGCGAGCTTGGCCTGGCCGCGCTGCTGTTCCCGGCGGTGCTGCTGGGCAACACGCTGGGCAACAAGGCCTTCGGCAAAGTCAGCGATACGGCTTGGCGGCTGTTCGTCGGTTTCGTGCTGGGCGCCACTGCGCTCGCGGCGCTGTGGCGATTGCTGCACGCCTAACTGGCGAGGATCAGCGCAAGAGCGCAGCCGCAGACAACCGTGCCGCGCAGCAGATCGCGCGAATGGGTGGCAGCGAAGGCAAGGGCTTTGGCCATGGCCGCACTATCCGACCCGGCGCTTACCAAATGCTTAAGCGCTGGCGCTGCTCGCCATGACCTGGCGGCCATCTGCCGCGAAGGCGCCCAGTTCGATCCCATCGCCTTCTCCGCGCATCACCAGATGCAGCGGCTCGCCCGCCACCGCCGGGCTCAGTCCGCGGAAGGCAAAGGTCTTGAGCGCATTGTCGCCCACGGTACGCTGCGCCAGATCAAGCAGCAAAGAGGCCGTCAGCGGCCCATGCACCACCAGCCCGCGATAGCCTTCTTCGCCCGTGGCATAAGGCGCATCGTAATGGATGCGGTGGCTGTTGAACGTCAGTGCCGAAAAGCGGAACAGCAGGGGTGCATCAGGTTTGACCAACCGGTGCTGATCCCAGCCTGACGGATCGAACTGGCCATCCCCCAAGGACGGCGGCACAGGCGGCGTGCCCGGCGCTGCGGGCTCCCGATAAACCAGTGACTGGACTTCGCGCACGGCGAGCCCCGCCGTGCCCTGCGTCTCGTGCACCACGTCGACGAAGACCAACTTGCCGCTTCCCCCCGATTTCTCGGTGACCGAGGCAACCCGCGAAGTACGCGAGACCGCCTCGCCAACCTTGAGCGGCGCGAGAAACTCGACTTTGCTCGAAGCCCACATCCGGCGCGGCAAGGGAACCGGCGGCAGGAAGCTGTCCGGGCTGTCATCGCGGCGCGGGTGACCATCCGGACCCAGATTGGCGGTCGGCGCATCGGGCGTGCAGAGGCACCAGTGGAAGCCCTGTGGAACGGTGCCGTCCACCGGCGCGGCGCGATCCAGTGTCGCGCACCAGCGGGTAAACAGGCCAGGGTCGGCACGGTCGGTGCGCTGCTCTTCCCGGCCAATCCAGTCCTGCCATTCGCTCATCAGTTGCGTCCTTCCAGCAAGCCGCGCGCAATTACCTGCGCCTGAATTTCGGCTGCGCCTTCGAAGATATTGAGGATGCGGGCATCACACAGCACGCGGCTGATCTCGTACTCCAAAGCATAGCCATTGCCGCCGTGGATCTGCAGGCTGGCATCAGCATTGGCCCAGGCGGCACGGGCCGCGAGCAGCTTGGCCATGCCGGCCTCGATATCGCAGCGCTTGCCGGTGTCCTTGGCCCGCGCGGCGGCATAGGTCAGCTCACGCGACAGCACGAAATCGACCAGGCTCATCGCCAGCTTGTCAGCCACGCGCGGGAAGTGGACCAGCGTCTTGCCAAACTGCTTGCGCTGCAGGGCATAGCCCAGCCCAAGCTCGAGCGCGCGCTTGGCCACGCCGACGGCGCGGGCAGCAGTCTGGATTCGCGCCGCTTCGAAGGTACGCATCAGCTGCTTGAAGCCCTGGCCTTCCTCTCCGCCCAGCAAGGCATCCCCGGGCGCCGTCATCCCATCGAACTGCAGTGCATATTCGCGCATACCGCGATAGCCGAGCACTTCGATCTCGCTGCCGCTCATGCCCTCTGCCGGGAAGGGATCGCTCTCCGTACCGCGCGGTTTCGGCACCAACAGCATCGACAGGCCGGCATAACCCTTGGCATCGGGCAATGTCCGGCCCAGCAGGGTCATCAGATCAGACCGGCTGGCATGGGTGATCCAGGTCTTGGCGCCATCGATCACCCATTCGCCTTCGACCAGCCGCGCCCGGGTCTGGAGCGAACCGAGATCGGAACCCGTATCGGGTTCGGTAAAGACCGCCGTGGGCAAGACCTCACCGCTGGCAATACGGGGCAGCCAGTGCTCCTTCTGCTCCGGTGTGCCGCCCATGGCGATCAGTTCGCCCGCGATCTCGCTGCGCGTGCCCAGCGAGCCCGCGCCGATCCAGCCGCGCGAGAGCTCTTCGGTGATCAGGCACATCACCAGCTTGCTCAGCCCCAGCCCGCCATACTCTGCCGGGATCGTCGCGCCGAATGTGCCAAGGTCCGCCATGGCCTGGACCGTCGCGTCAGGGATCAGATCGTTGGCGAGGTGCCACTTGTGCGCATGGGGCAGTACTTCCGCCTCGGTGAAGCGGCGGAACTGTTCGCGGATCGTATCGAGCTCTGTATCGTGGAGCCCTTCGCTGGGCCATTGGCCATCGGCCAGCGCCCCGGCAATAGCCATGCGGACAGCGGCCAGATCGCCGTCGGTCAGATCAGAGCAGGTATGAGCAAGGTCGCGCGCAGCCTGCCCAAGGCCGAGATCAGCCGGACGCAACAACTCGTTCTGCCCCATCGGCAAGCCGCCGGTCAGTTGGCCGACAGTTTCCGCAAAGGCCAGCTGCGCTACCTTCCGGTCAAGCGCGGTCCCGCCGCCATTGGCAGCGAGCCATCCTGCTACAGATTCCAGCGCGGCCACGCTGGTCGCAATCCAGGCGAAGCCGTGATGCGCGCGCTGGTCGGCCGGATCGATCTGCGCTGCGGCGGCGCGGGCGTGGTCGCAATAGGCGCGCGCCGCCCCGAGTGCCTTGTCGAGGTCTAAACTCATGCCTTCTCGAACACCGCCGCGATGCCCTGACCGCCGCCGATGCACATGGTCTCCAGACCATATTTCACATCGCGGCGCTGCATTTCGCGGGTCAGGTTGGCCAGGATGCGGCCGCCGGTTGCGCCGATCGGGTGGCCCAGCGAAATGCCCGAGCCGTTGACGTTGAGCATGTCATGGCGGCTGTCATCGTCCGACCAGCCCCACCCCTTAAGGCAGGCCAAAACCTGCGGGGCGAAGGCTTCGTTGAGTTCGATCAGGCCGATGTCGTTCCAAGACAAGCCGTTCTTCGCAAAGAGGCGCTCGGTCGCGGGGACCGGGCCAAAACCCATCCGGCTCGGATCGCAGCCCGCCGCAGCCCAGGAGTGGAAATAAGCAATCGGTTCCAGCCCCAGCTCTTCCAGCTTGTCTTCCGCCACGACGAGACAGGCGGCAGCCGCATCGTTCTGCTGGCTGGCGTTGCCGGCCGTCACCACACCGCCTTCCAGCGCGCGCAGCTTGCCCAGCGTTTCCATGCTGGCATCGGCACGATAGCCCTCGTCTTGCACAAAGAGCACCGGATCGCCCTTCTTTTGCGGGATCTCGACCGGGACCAGCTCATCGGCAAACAGTCCATTGGCCCAGGCTGCCGTCGCCCGCTGGTGGCTACGTGCGGCATAGGCATCGCAGGCCTCGCGGCTGATGTTCCAGTCCTTGGCCAGGTTCTCCGCCGTCTCGATCATTCCCGAAATCACGCCATAGCGTTCGATCGGCTGGCTCATCACCCGCCCGCGGGTCAGGCGATCATGCAGCGTCAGGTTCCCGGCGCGCACGCCCTTGCGGATATCGGTGCTGTAATGCTCGACATTGGACATGGACTCGCAGCCGCCGGCGACAACCACGTCTGACACCCCGGTCTGGACCATCATCGCTGCATTGACGATCGCCTGCAGGCCCGAACCGCAGCGCCGGTCAAGCTGATAGCCCGGCACTTCCTCGGGCAAGCCTGCCAGCAGCCATGACCAGTGCGAGATGCACGGCGCTTCGCCGTTGCCGTACCCTTGCGCGAAGATCACATCATCAACCCGCGTGGGGTCGATCTTGGTGCGCTCCATCAGCGCCTTCAGGATCGTGGCGCCCAGCTGACCGGCGGTGAGCGAGGCAAGACTGCCACCGAACTTGCCGACGGCAGTGCGGATCGGGGCGACGATGGCGGCGCGGCGCAATTGGGTCATGACTTGTCCTTGTCTGAAGTAGCAACCACGCCGCGGTCGATCAGCGTGGCAATCTGGCCCGAGGAGAGGCCGAGCCGTTCGGCCAGTACTTCCTCGCTGTGCTCGCCCAAATAGGGCGCGGCCTTGGGGTCTCCGGCCTCTCGCCCTGGGATATTGGCGAAGCTGCGGGTAGCGGGATATTCGAAGCCGCTGGGGTTGGCCGGAGAGGGGCCGAACAGCGGATTATCCGTCACCAGTTCAGGATCGCGGGCCATCTCGTGCATGGTGCGATAGCGCTCAAAGGTTGCGCCGGCCTTGGTCAGGCGCGCCGCAAGGTCTGCATAGTCGAATTGCTCGGCGGCCTGCTGGAACAGGTCAAACAGGCGGTGACGGTGGACGAAGCGCCAGTGGTCGCTGGCCGCGAAATCGACGCCCAGCTCCGCCTCAAGTGCGGAGACGGCATCGGCCAGCCCGAAGGCCTCGACTGTCGCCTTCCACTGTTTGGGAGTCAGCGCAGCGATCATGAAGCGGTGGCCATCGCGGCTGCGGAAGTCGCGCCCGAAGGCACCCCAGATGGCATTGCCAATCCGTTCACGGTCAGCCCCGCGATAGAGCATCTCCGGTCCGGCCCCGGCGTTGAAGGCCGTGCCGATAGCCACATCGCCAAGCGGCACGCGCAACTCGCTGCCTTCGCCCGTGGCATCGCGGTGACGCAGGCCAGCCATCAGCGCGAAAGCGCAATAGGCCCCGGTGATGAAGTCCCACGCCGGGAGGATCTGGTTGACCGGCGGCGCGCTCTCAGCGTCCCATTCTTCCGGCCCGGTCATCAGCGGATAGCCTGACGCGGCGCTGACCGTGAAGTCCATCGCCTGGCGCCCATCATGCCAGCCCATGATCCGGACCGAAACCAAATCAGGCCGGCCGGCGGCGATCTTGTCATGGGCCATGAAGCTGTCGACCGGCAGGTTGGTGATCAGCTGCCCGGTAGCCTGCGCCAGCTGCACCGCCAGCTCGCGCCCCTCGGCCGTCTGGAGATCGAGCGCAACGCTCTTCTTCGCGCGATTGAGGTTCTCCCACGAGAGTGAGCGACCCTCGGCCGTCATCATGTAGCGCTTGTAATCCAAGCCACCGCGCCGGTCGTCGATGCGGATCACCTCGGCGCCCATCTGCGCGCAATACAGGCCCGCCGTGGGCGAGGCGACGAAGGACGAAACCTCGACGATCGAAAGGCCGGAGAGCAACTGGTACATGGCTTACCAGACAGTCCCTTCGCTGGCGAATTCACGCAGCAGGTGCTTGGCGATCTGCAGCTGCATGATCTGGCTGGTGCCTTCGTAGATCCGCAGGATGCGGGCATCGCGGAAGAACCGCTCGGCCGGATATTCGGCAAGGTAGCCTGCGCCGCCATAGACCTGGACACAGCGATCGACCACGCGGCCGCAGGTTTCGCTGGCGAACAGCTTGGCGGCCGCGGCCTTGCGTTGGATGTTCTCGCCCCGGTCGGCCCGCGCGCAGGCATCGGCGATCATGCATTCGGCGGCGTAAAGCTCAGCCTCGCTATCGGCCAGCATGGCCTGGATCAGCTGGAAGTTGGCGATCGGTTCGCCAAAGGCCTTGCGCTCGGTCGCATAGCGGATCGCGGTATCGAGCGCGCGGCGGCCCATGCCGACGCTCATCCCGGCAACCGAAAGGCGGCCGTTGTCGAGGCTCTGCATCGCGATCTGGAAGCCGCGCCCTTCTTCCCCGCCTACCAGCGCCGAACCGGGGATATGGACATCCTCCATGATCACATCAGCGATATGCGCGCCAGACTGGCCCATCTTCTTGTCGGGCTTGCCGATGGTGATCCCCGGCGTGGTCATGTCTACGATGAAGCACGAAACGTGGGCATTCTTGGGCAGCGCCTCTTTCGAGGTGCGGGCCATGATCAGGCCGATCTTCGCGTGGGGACTGTTGGTGATGTAGCGCTTGGTGCCGTTGAGCTTGTAGCCATTGCCATCGCGCACGGCGCTGGTTTGCATGGCGGCGCTGTCCGATCCGGAGCCCGGCTCGGTCAGGCCGAAGCAGGCGATTTCGCCGCTGGCGATGCGCGGCAGCCATTCGGCCTTCTGTTCCGGCGTACCGAAATTCTTGATCGCGCTGCCGGTCATGCCGATGTTGATCGAGATCGTCGAACGATAGGCCGGCGAGGCATAGCTCAGCTGCTTTACCGTCTCGATATACTGGCTGATGTTCATGCCGGCGCCGCCGAACTCTTCGGGGATGGTGATCCCGAACAGGCCCATCTCGCGCATTTCCTGCAGGATATCGGCGGGGATCGCATCGGCCGCGATCACCTCTTCCTCAGCCGGGATCAGCCGTTCGCGGACATAGCGGCGCAGCTGTTCGATGAACTGTTCGAAGATTTCGGGGTCCATACCGGGGTTCATGGGGAAGTTCCTCAGATCGGATCGTAGGGGAAGACGTGGGCCGAGACTTCATCGGCGCGCGCGAAGCTGGGCTTGAAGGCCGGGATCAGCTCATCGGCGATGCTTTCCGGGGTCCAGCCTTCCAGCTTGGTCATCGAACGGATCGGGCGCGGCTTGTTGTACAGCACGATCTCGTTCTTGCGGACCGAGAAGATCTGGTTGGTGACCTCCTGGCTGGCGTCCGACGCGAGATAGACCACCAGCGGCGCGATCTTGTCCGCGCTCATCGTCTTGAGCCGTTCAACCCGTTGCTTCTGCTCGGGCGTTTCGGCCGGGATCGAGGCGGTCATCCGGCTCCAGGCAAAAGGTGCGATGCAGTTGGAGCGGACCCCCGCGCGCGCCATGTCGAGCGCGATCGACTGCGACAGGCCAACGATCCCCAGCTTGGCCGCCGAATAGTTGGCCTGGCCGATATTGCCGATCAGGCCCGAAGTGCTGGTGAAGTGGATGAAGCTGCCCGATTGCTGCTCGCGAAAATAGGGCGTGGCCGCCTTGCTGACGTTGAAGGTGCCGTTGAGATGCACGTCGATCACCGCGCGCCAGTCTTCATGGCTCATCTTGTGCCAGATCGTATCGCGCAGGATCCCGGCATTGTTGACCACGGCGTCGATGCGGCCAAAGCGCTGGACCGCGTCCTCAATGATCGAGGTGGCCCCCGCCGGGTCGTTCACGAAGGCCATGTTGGCCCAGGCCTTGCCACCCGCCGCCACGATGTCGTTGACCGTTTCCTGTGCCGGGCCTGCATCACCGCCTTCGCCGCCGCCGCCCACGCCGGGATCGTTGACGACAACCGCCGCACCATGCTTCGCGCAGAGCAGGGCGATTTCACGCCCGACGCCGCGGCCTGCGCCGGTGACTGCGACAACCTTGCCTTCAAGCATTCCCATCAATCCGACTCCGCCTTAATCGTTCGATTAATCCCTAGGGGCCGGACAGGGAAAATCAACTGGCAGGAACAAGGTCCTTCAGCGCTATTGCCGGATCCGCCAGCGCTGCCGGGTCCGCTGCCACGCGCTGCTCCACCAGCTTGCGGCCCTGGGCATAGTCCTTGGCGCAGTTGACGCAGTCGAGCGCGATGACCTTGCCCTGCTTGAGATAGATCACGCTGAAACTGCGTGCTGCGGGATCGCCGCGCAGCACGGTGGCATCGTGCCCGGCAGAGAGACCGACGGTCTGCAGCTTGAGGTCATACTGGTTGGACCAGAACCACGGCGTGGCACCATAGCTCGCCTCCTGCCCGGTGATGACCTTGGCCACCACGGTCGCCATGTCATTGGCATTCTGGACTGACTCCAGCCGGATCACCGCACCATCGGCAAAGCGATTGGCATGGGCCGCGCAGTCTCCGATCGCGAAAACATGTGGCAGGCTGGTGCGGCACTGGGCATCAACATCGACCCCGTTGCCTCCGGCCGCACCGGCGGCCACCAGCACGCCGATCGACGGGATAATCCCGATCCCTACGATCACCACGTCTGCCGGGATTATGGTGCCGTCTGCCAGCTTGACCCCGGAAACCCGGCCTGGACCAGCGATCCCTTCGACCGCCGTGCCAGTGCGCAGGTCAACGCCGTGGGCACGGTGTTCGGCTTCATAGAACGCTGACAGATCCTCACCCGCGACGCGGGCCAGCACGCGCGGCAGGGCTTCCAGCAATGTCACCTGCTTGCCCAGCTTGGACAACACTGCCGCTGCTTCGAGCCCGATATAGCCGCCGCCGATCACCGCTGCGCGGCGCACTTGAGGCAGCTCTGCCATCAGCGCATCAACATCAGCGCGCGTGCGAACATAATGGATGCCCGCCAACTCGGCACCGGGACAGGAAAGGTGACGCGGATCGCCGCCAGCAGCCCAGATCAGATCGCCATAGGACAAGACCGAACCATCGGCACAGGTCAGCCGGCAAGCTTCGGCATCAACTGCGGTGACTTCACGTCCCAGCAGCAGCTCGACCTGCTTGTCCGCCCAATATTCGCGCGGCCGCAGATAGAGCCGCTCGAACGGCTTTTCCTGGGCAAGATATTCCTTGGACAGCGGGGGGCGCTCATAGGGTGGTTCAGCCTCCCGCCCGACGATGGCAATCGATCCGGCAAAGCCCTGGGTCCGCAGCGCAATCGCCGCCTGGGCCCCGCCATGGCCACCGCCGACAATCACGACATCATAGTGCTGCATAGGGGGACTGCCCGGTTGGAAGTGGTCGATTTGAAGCGGCGCTATCAAGAAACCCCTGCTGCCACAAGGCTGGCACCGTGGCCGGGGACACTGGTGCAGGGTCCATTTGCACGGCGATTCAGCGCTGCTAAAAGCGCGAGCACGGGTCTATAGAAGTTGAGCTCCTTGGGGGGCATGGGAGAACAGCAATGCCGCGCATCCTGCGCCTGATCGCGATCCTCGTTCCAACCATCCTGGTCAGCGCCTGCGGCGGCGGCGCCGCGCTGCAGCCGGATCGTTCGATCTTCAGCCTCGACAGCAATTACCAGCGCTATGGCTACACCATGCCAATCGAGGAGACCTTTGATCGTACGGTCGCCGTGTTCAAGGATGCCGGTTACAAGCTCGATGTAATCGACCGCGCGACCGGTCAGATCAGCGGCCGCCGCGGTGCCACCGGGGACAAGGGCACCAGCACCGACAAGGACCTGAAGTTCTATGCGCTGGTCATGCCGCGCAGTGGTGGCAGCGAATTGGGCCTCAAGATTGTGCAGGTGATCCGCGGCGGCACGCTGGGCGGCGCTGCCACCGAACTGATCGTCAGCGATCCGGGGATGTATCAATATGCCTTCCGCCGGATTGAATCGAGCGGTGCCGCGCCGACTGCCCCGGCGGCGCTGGCGCCCAGTGGCGAATTGCCCGCCAACTGATTGGCGCCCCTCAGGCGGCGTTAGCGTTAACCGCCGCCTCAACCATGTCTCGTAGCGGCAAGCGGGCGGCCGTTCGCACAGCCAACAGCGCCGTGCCGCTGATCTTGCGCTGGACGAAGAGGGTATCCGCAGGCGGCACGTGCCAGGCCGCCCGGTCGGCGGCGATCGTCTCGGCGCTGCGGCGCACCTGTTCGACAAACGAGCGGTCGGCGAAGTCGAACAGGCCGGGCTTGCCAAGATGCTCCATCAGCACGGCAATCATGGCGTCGAGCGCCAGTCCATGCCGCTCCAAGGTGACCGGCGAGACAAAGCCCACTTCGAGCAACGCCGCCTTCAAGGCCACACTATCTTCTGCCAGGCCGGCCAACATCAAGCGGCGATAGGCAGCCACCGTGGCATCAGGGATGATCCGGGCTGCGCCGAAATCCAGCAGCACGATCCGTCCCGTTTCCGGTTGCCAGCGATAATTGGCGAAGTTCGGGTCAGTCTGCATGAAGCCGAACTCGAACAGTTCACGCAGCACCAGGCCCAGCAAGGCGCCCATCGCGGCATCCCGCGTCGGCTGGTCTGCCGTTTCAAGGCTATCGATCGGCACGCCGGGAATGAAATCCATCGCGAGAATTCGCCCGCTGGAAAGCTCATCGATCGGCGCCGGCACGATGAAGGCGGGATTGTCGGCCAGCATGGCGTCATAGCGCCGCATCTGCTCGGCCTCACGGTGATAGTCAGCCTCTTCGCGCAGCTGCCGCTTCGCCTCGTCCAGCAGCGGCGCAATATCCAGGCTGTCGAGCAGGAGGCTGGATAGCCGCAGCAGCGTGGCGACATTATCGACATCGGCATCGATGCTGGCGGCAACGCCGGGATACTGCACCTTGATCGCAATGGTCCGCCCATCGGGCAGTTGGGCGCGGTGAACCTGCCCGATTGAGGCCGCCGCAATCGGCGTCGCCTCAAACCGGGTGAAGCGCTTGCGCCAGTCCTTGCCCCATTCGGCAATCAGCACCTGGTTGAGCTGCGATGGCGGCATATAGTGCGCTGAATCGCGCAGCCGCGCGAGGATCGCAGTCAGTTCGGGCGGGAGCAAATCGCCGGCATCGAGCGAGATCATCTGGCCCAGTTTCATCGCTGCGCCGCGCAGCTTTGACAGTTGCTCGGTGAGGCGCATGGCATTGCCGGGGGTCAGCAGCAGGTCGGACAGTTGCGGGCGCTGGCCGGCGGCCAGTCGGCGCGCGCCCTCCGCCAGCATGCCGCCGGCAATGCCCCCGGCAAGTTGCCCGAACGAAGCCAAGCGCGAGAGCCGCGCTGATGGCACCTTCCGGTAACGGTCGCTACTCATCGCATCAGCCCCTGCAAACGCGGGCGAAGCCGCAAAAAGTGACGATAGCCCCACTCAAGCCCTCGCAACACGAGCGGTATCGGCCCGACGCAACCCCCAATAACGCGCTGCTCAATCGCAATTTTAAATAACAGGTGTTTTTCCCATAAGTAAACTGGCCCGGTTCTTGGGCCCTCATTTGACAACAGGCTTATAATTTCAGCGAAACAGCGAAGCGTTCGATCGCATTCTCAAGCGACGGCATCAGCAAGGCCCGCGAACTGATCAGGGCAGAGTTCATGGGACGCCGCGCCCGCCAACCGATCTTGCTGCCCGGCAAGGCCATCAGCTTGTCCGGGGCCGTTTGCGTTGCAGCCGCCAGCCGCAGCGCGAATTCGTGCCAGGTCAGTGCCGTCCCATTGGTGAGGTGCCAGATCCCGGTTTCTCCATCGAGCAACAGGTCCAGCGCGTGGCGGCACAGATCGGGCAGGTAGGTTGGCGAGACCCGGCAATCGCTTGCGGCCGAAAAATGCTGTCCCGCCGTCAGCCTTTGCAGGGCCTGGACCGCGAAATTGTGCCGGTCTGAAGGGCCGAAGAATGCAGCGGTGCGGATCACCAGGTGCTCGCCCGCCAAAGCCGAAAGCGACCGCTCAAGTCCCGCCTTTGACAAACCATAGCTCCCGAGTGGATTGGGCTCATCAGTCTCGTAATAGGGCCGGTCGAGTACACCATCGAACACCAGGTCACTGGAAAAGTTGAGCGTGATCGCACCCAGTGCAGCGCAAGCTCTGGCCAAGGCCAGGGGCCCGGTGTGATTGACGGCATGGCAGGCGTCAGGCTCCAGCTCGGCATCGTCTACCCGCACCCAGCCAGCGGCATTGACCACACCCCAGGGACGCAGTTCACCGACCGCCGCCTCGATTGTTGCAGCATCATTCAGGTCAAGGCGATCACGCCCGGTCAGCACATGGGGAATGTCGCGGAGGGCGCACTCGACCGCCAGGGCACGGCCCAGGGTGCCCGTCGCGCCAAGGATCAACAGGGGCCGCCGCCGTTGCGCCGGTGCCGACAGGGTTTCGCCATGTTCGCGCAAGGGTGCCGGGCGCGGCAGGGGGCGATGGAGCAAGCGCGTGCTGCGCTCCCACCAGCCTTGGCCCGCCAGCCGGTGGCTGTCGCATCCCGGCTGGCGGATGGATCGGGCCAAGGCCGTTTCGCGCAGCTCGCCGGTGGAAACATCAAACGCTCCCGGCTCATATGGCTCCGGGCGGGTCAGCAGGTTGCTCCAGCCGTAATTGCCGAACAGCGCCCAGGCCGTCACCGCGTGCAGCTCTATCCCTTCCGCACGCGCCTGGAGGGCCATGCGCCACGCCTGGTCGAACCAGCGCACTTGCCCTTCGCGATCAACGCGGCGACGCAGTTCATCAGCCCGACCAAGACCCCCGAATATCTCGCAGCGGGCAGGCCGGTCGTCTCCACCCCCATCACTGATGTGGTCCGCCATTATGGCGCGCTAGACGCCGTGCAGATTGCAGCCACGCCGGCGGCGTTCATCACGGCCGCTGACGAAGCCTTGCGCATGATGCGGGAAGGCGGAAGCTGGCTGGCGCAGGCGGACCAGGTGCTGCGCGGCATGGAATGGTCAATCACCGCAGCAGCGATGTGGAGCCTGGTCGAACAGCGTCGGTCGCATGGGACTGTGACCCCGGCCATAGTCTCACCCACAGGTTTGGGCGATCCCGGCAATCACTACGACGTCATGGTGGTGGGCGCGGGTTTTGCCGGTGCCGTCATGGCTGAACGGCTCGCCACCCAAGCAGGCAAGCGCGTGCTGGTTGTCGATCGCCGCCCGCACATTGGCGGCAATGCCTATGACCGGCTCGATGCAGCAGGCGTACTGGTCCACCAGTACGGCCCGCACATCTTTCACACCAACAGTGCCGAAATCTTTGACTACCTCTCGCAGTTCACAGCGTGGCGGCACTACGAACATCGCGTGCTCGCACAGGTTGGTGATCAACAGGTCCCCTTCCCGATCAATCGCACCACGCTGAATGCGGTTTATGGCCTGAACCTGACGACCGCGGCCGAAGCTGCCGCCTTCCTGAAGCTCCGCGCCGAGTGCAAAAGCGATATTCGCACCAGCGAGGATGTTGTGGTTGCCGCAGTGGGCCGCGAACTCTACGAAACCTTCTTCCGCGGCTACACCCGCAAGCAGTGGGGCCTTGATCCGGCCCAGCTCGACAAGGCGGTTGCGGCGCGCGTCCCGGCACGCAGCGATATCGACGATCGCTATTTCTAGGACCGGTTCCAGGCCATGCCGGCAGAGGGCTACACCGCCATGTTCGCCCGGATGCTGGACCATCCAAACATCGAGCTCCTGCTCGAATCCGATTATCGCGATGTGCGGCAGACCTATTCCCACGATCATCTGGTCTACTCCAGGCCGATCGACGAATTTTTCGATTGCCGGTTTGGCAAGCTGCCTTATCGCTCGCTGCGCTTTGAGCATGAGACGCTGGATCAGGAGTGGCTGCAGCAGGTTGCAGTGGTGAACTATCCGGATGAGGCGGTGCCCTTTACCCGGATCACCGAATACAAGCACCTGACTGGCCAGCAGCACCCTCTGACCAGCATCACCCGCGAGTATCCTTGTGCCGAGGGTGATCCCTATTACCCCGTACCGCGCCCTGAGAACCAGGAGCTCTACAAGCGTTATGAAGCGATGGCCGATGCTGAAACGGGGGTCACCTTCGTCGGCCGATTGGCAACCTATCGCTATTACAACATGGACCAGATTGTCGGTCAGGCGCTAGCAACCTTCCGCAAGCGCTTCGCTGCGCCCGGAGGGTCCGTTCCCGCTCCCGGTGCGCTCCGCACGGCGACGGCAGCATAGGACGGCGATCAGGCGGGACCGCTTGCTCCGGCGGCGCACCGGGCCTACCGCGAAGAGGTATGCCCGGAACCTGCTGCCGATGACTGCCCACCATCCCGGAATGCGCCTGATCGAGGGCGGCACCTTTACCATGGGATCAGAGACCTATTACCCTGAAGAACGGCCGCTGCGGCGCGTCAGGGTCGATAGCTTCTGGATCGACGAAACCCCTGTTACCAATCGCGAGTTCGCCCGTTTTGTTGAAGCGACGGGCTATCGAACCGTGGCGGAAACCGCACCCGATCCGCAGGACTATCCGGGGATGCTGCCCGAATATGCCCAACCCGGATCGCTGGTCTTTACGAAGACTTCCGGCCCCGTTCCGCTGACCGACTATCACTTGTGGTGGACCTTCATCTTCGGCGCGGACTGGCGCCACCCGCTCGGGCCCGGCAGCGGGCTCGACAGTCTGGACCTGTGGGACCACCCCGTAGTCCAGATCGCCTATCCGGATGCCGAAGCCTATTCCAAGTGGGCCGGCAAGGATCTGCCGACCGAGGCCGAACACGAATTCGCGGCGCGCGGTGGGCTGGAGGGCATGGACTTCGCCTGGGGCGATGAGCTGGCCCCGAACGGGCAGATGCTGGCCAATTACTGGCAAGGCCTGTTCCCCTTCGCCAACACCCGCGAAGATGGCTGGGAGCGGACTTCACCGGTCCGCACCTACCCGGCCAACGGCTATGGCCTCTACGACATGATCGGCAATGTCTGGGAATGGACCCGCGACTGGTGGAGCGAGCAGCCCATCGTGCCCGCCAAGGACAAGCGGCAGGCCTGCTGCACGATCAGCAACCCACGTGGCGCGCGGCTGAAGGACAGCCTTGATCCCGACCAGCCGCAAGTAAAGATCGGCCGTAAGGTGCTGAAGGGCGGTTCGCACCTCTGCGCGGTCAACCACTGCCAGCGCTTCCGCCCGTCCGCACGGCACCCGGAAATGATCGACACCGCGACCAGCCATATCGGCTTCCGCTGTGTCGTGCGTGTTTGAAAAAGCAGCTGGCGGAGCGGGAGGGATTCGAACCCTCGATACGCTTTTGACGTATACTCACTTTCCAGGCGAGCGCCTTCGACCACTCGGCCACCGCTCCGCATAAGCCTGATCGTTTCCTGCGGAGCAGGAAACGTGAATCAGGCGACCACTACAATCGCACTGGAAGATTGCGCCCTAGCGGGGTGCGGGAGCAGGCGCAAGCATTGGCGGGGGCCCTGTTGCAATCCGGACAGTAGCTGGCAAAGTTGCGCCATGCGCAAACACCTGATCCTGCTCACCGCCTTGCTCGCCGCCACGCCGGCGCTGCCGCAAGCCTCGGCCAATATTGCCGCTGGCCGCGCCCAGCCATCGCCGCTCGCGCCGAGCGAGATCGTCAATGCCGCGCCCAATGCGGACTGGACGGCGATCGCCCCGTCAGACCTGTTGGTGATGGACCTTGCCCTGGATGCGAAGGGCAAAGCGCGCCGCGTGGTGATCCAGCTGATGCCCGCACCGTTCAGCCAGGGCTGGGTCGGCAACATCCGCAAGCTTGCGGCGGCGCGGTTCTGGGACGGAACCAGCGTGAACCGGGTGCAGGACAATTACGTTGCCCAATGGGGCGATCCCAATGCCGAGGATAAGGCGAAGGCGCGCACGTTGCCCGAGGATTTGGTGTCGGTGCCTCAGATGGGCTACGCGATCAACCGCGACATCCTGCTGGCCCAGACCCTTCCGAAGGACGCCTACGGGACCCGGACAGGATTTTACGACGGATGGCCACTGGCTTTCGATGACAAGGTCTGGCCGGTCCATTGCTACGGCATGGTCGGCGTCGGTCGCGACATGCCGCCCAACACCGGCACGGGGGCCGAGCTTTACACCGTGATCGGCCATGCACCGCGCCACCTCGATCGCAACATTGCGCTGGTCGGCCGGGTGATCGAGGGGATTGAGCTCCTCTCCAGCCTGCCGCGCGGGACCGGGGGGCTTGGCTTCTATGAGACGCCGGAAGAGCGCACGCCGATCGTTTCCGTGCGGATCGGCAATGAGGTGAGCGGACTGCCGGCTTACGAATACCTCTCAACCGAAAGCCAGAGCTTCGCCCGCTATGCCGATGCCCGGGCCAACCGCCGCGATGCCTTCTTCATCCGGCCGGCGGGTGGGGCGGACATCTGCAATATCCCGGTGCCGGTGCGGCGCGCGAAGTGACCCTTCGACAAGCTCAGGGTGAGTGGGAAATCATCAACCACACCGGCACGCTTTGGCGCTGGCAAGGCAGCTCCGGTGGCTCGTGGCATTTCCTGACCATCAATGGCGAAGCTGGAGAGGCCTTGTCGGGCACGGCGCTGATGCGGCGGATGGAAAAGACTCTGGGCGGGTTCGGATCCCTGAAGGTCAGCGCCACGATCGGAGACAGTCAGTTCAATACTTCGCTGTTCCCCAGCAAGGAACTGGGCTGGCTGCTGCCGGTCAAGGCCAGCGTCCGCAAAGCCGAGGGGATCGGCGAGGGCGACGCGGTCGAAGTCGTGCTTGAGGTTTGATTGTTTGCTCTGCTGCGGCTGAGCCTCCGCAACCGCTAGAGCCGCTCCGCCTCGGCCACGGCATCGCTAGCGCGCAAGGCTGAGACGATCCGCGTGAGGTGGGCCAAGTCGGTCACCTCCAGATCCGCATCATAGGTACTGAACAGCTCATCGCGGTTGGAGTTTTCAAGCGCGGTAATATTGGCGCGGTTGCTGGCAAAGATTCCCGCCGCCTCGGCCATGGTTCCGGGCCGGTTGTGCAGCACCATGCGGATACGCGCGACGGCGCCCGTGGTCCGTTCGCCCCAGGACAGATCAAGCCAGTCGGTATCGGTCCCGCTGGCAAGGGTCAGGCAGTCAATCGCGTGGACTTCCACGCCCTTGCCGGGAACGCGCACGCCGACGATCCGGTCTCCCGGCACCGGGTGGCAACATTCGGCCAGATGGAACGCGACCCCGGCGGTCAGGCCGCGGATCGAGATCGCGCGTTCCTGCTTGGGCCAGTTTTCCGGGTCTTCCATGCCGGTAGTGCTGCCGGGGACCAGCGCCTCCATTACCTGCCGGTCATCAAGCTTGGCCGTGCCGATCGCGACCAGCAGGTCCTCCTCGGTGCCCAGCCCAAGCCGTTTGACCGCTTCGCGCACGGCCTTCTTGCCGATCTTGCTGGGTAGCCGGTCAGCGATACCTTCCAGCAGCTTGCGGCCAATGGCGGCGACTTCCTCGCGTTCCTTGGCGCGGACGGCCCGGCGGATCGCGGCGCGAGCCTTGCCGGTGACGACGAAGCCGAGCCAGGAAAGCTGGGGCGAAGCAGTGCGGTTCTTAATGATTTCCACCACGTCACCGTTACCCAGCGGGGTGCGCAGCGGCATATGACGGCCGTTGATCTTGGCGCCAACCGCGAAGTTGCCAAGGTCGGAATGAACGGCATAGGCAAAGTCGACCGGGGTCGAGCCCTTGGGCAACTGATGCAGCGCGCCCTTGGGAGTGAATGCGAAGATGCGGTCCTGGTAGATCGCCATCCGGGTATGCTCGAGCAGTTCCTCGGCATCGTGGCTGGCGTCGACAATCTCGATCAGGTCGCGCAGCCAGCCAACCTGACCATCGGGTCGGTCGCCCTGCTTATATGCCCAGTGCGCGGCCAGCCCGAACTCGTTGGTGCGGTGCATATCGTGGGTGCGAACCTGCACCTCCATCCGCATCGAGTTCTCGTAAATCAGGCTGGTGTGAAGCGAACGATAGCCGTTCGATTTCGGGGTCGAGAGGTAATCCTTGAACCGGCCCGGGATCATCTGCCAGTTGGTGTGGAGCACGCCCAAGGCCCGATAACAGTCTTCGGTGCTGTCGGTCAGCACGCGGAAGGCCATGATATCGGTGATCTGTTCGAACGAGACATGGCGTTCGGCCATCTTCTTCCAGATCGAATACGGATGCTTCTCGCGCCCCGATACCTCCACCTTCAGCCCGGCTTCGGCCAGCGCCTGCTTGATCGCGAGGGCAATCGCATCCACCTGTCCGCCATCGGTCTCGCGAATCTGGGCGAGGCGGCCTGTGATCGTCGCATAGCCTTCGGGCTCCAGCTGCTCGAACGCCAGCAGCTGCATTTCGCGCATATATTCGTACATGCCCACCCGCTCGGCCAGGGGGGCATAGATTTCCATCGTCTCACGCGCGATCCGGCGGCGCTTTTCATCGCTCTTGATGAAATGCAGCGTGCGCATGTTGTGGAGCCGGTCGGCCAGCTTGACCAGCAGGACGCGGATGTCCTCGCTCATCGCCAGCAGGAACTTGCGCAGGTTTTCGGCTGCGCGCTCGTTCTCGCTCATCGCCTCGATCTTGGAGAGCTTGGTCACGCCATCGACCAGCCGCGCCACATCGGGGCCGAACAGCCGCTCGATCTCGTCAGTCGTGGCCAGCGTATCCTCGACCGTATCGTGGAGCAGGGCTGTGACGATGGTTTCCTGATCGAGCTTGAGCTCGGTCATCAGCCCGGCGACTTCGACCGGATGGCTGAAATAGGGATCACCACTGGCACGCTTCTGCGTGCCGTGCTTCTGCACGGTATAGACATAGGCCCGGTTAAGCATCGCCTCATCGGCGTCCGGGTCATAGGCGAGCACCCGCTCGACAAGTTCATACTGGCGCAGCATTGCCATCTATGTGGAGGACCAGCCCCCAAACCCGCAAGCGCTTTTGCCGCCGGTCATGACCAGGTCGCTTCCGGCGGCAGGCTCATCAGGATAGCATCGATATTGCCGCCGGTCTTGAGACCGAACAGCGTGCCCCGGTCATAGACCAGGTTGAATTCGGCATAACGCCCGCGCCATTCCAGCTGCTGGCGCTTTTCGGCATCAGTGAAGGCCATACCCATGCGGCGGCGGACCAGGGTGGGGAATACCGCCAGAAAAGCCTCGCCAACATCGCGAGTGAAGGCAAGGTTGGCCTCAAACCCGGCCGCGTCGGCACATTCCAGATAATCGTAGAAGATCCCGCCCACGCCGCGGTGAACATTGCGGTGCGGGATGAAGAAGTAATCGTCGGCCCAGGCTTTGAACTTGGGATAATAGGCAGGATCATGGGCATCGCAGGCCGCCCTGAAAGCGGCGTGAAAATCGGCCGTATCCTCGGCATAGGGGATCGGCGGGTTAAGATCCCCACCCCCGCCGAACCAGGCCTTGGTCGTCGTCAGGAAGCGGGTGTTCATGTGAACAGCCGGAACATGCGGGTTGGCCATATGGGCTACCAGGCTGATGCCCGTGGCGGTGAAGCCCGGATTGTCTTCGCTCGCGCCGTTGATCGAACCGGCAAATTGCGGCGCAAACCGGCCATGCACGGTCGAAACATTGACCCCGACCTTCTCGAACACCTGCCCCTTCATCACGCCGCGGGTGCCGCCGCCCGGATTGGGGTTGCCCTCCTCCTCGCGCTGCCAGGTCTGGTAGTCGAACCGGGCAGCGCTGCCCGCTTCCGCTTCGATCGCTTCGAATTCGGCACAGATCCGGTCGCGCAGGCTTTCGAACCAGGCCTTGGCGATGGCGGTTTGGGGGCTCCAGTCGGTCATGCGCTGCCCTTGCCAAGCCAGACGGCTTACGGCAAGGAAAAGCCATGGTTCCCTTTTCGTTCGCCGGTGAGGACATGGCGTTGCTCGACAGCGGCGCGTTGTACTGGTCGCGCGAGCAGGCGCTGCTGGTGGCTGACCTGCACCTTGAAAAGGGCAGCTTCTTTGCGCGCTTCGGACAGATGCTGCCGCCCTATGACAGCCGGGAAACGCTGGAGCGAGTCGCGCTGGCCATTCGCGCCAGCGGCGCGCGCCGGGTCTTCACGCTAGGGGACAATTTCCATGACGGCGATGGCGCGCAGCGACTGGAGCCCCATGCATCGGGTATGCTTGCGGCGCTGACGCGCGTGGTGGACTGGGTCTGGATCGGCGGCAATCACGATGCCGGATCAGCCCCCGGCACGATGCTGGAAGAGCTGGCCATCGGCCCGCTGGTATTGCGCCACGAAGCACGAGCCGGAGAAGAGCGGGTCGAGCTTTCCGGCCATTTTCATCCGAAATTGCGCATTGCCGCGCGCGGCAGATCGGTGGCGCGGCCCTGCTGGGCGGCGAGTGAGCGCAAGCTGATCCTGCCAGCCTTTGGGGCGCTGACCGGCGGAATGGACGTGGCCGACCCGGCGATTATCGCCGCGATGCAGCCCGCCCGAACCGTCGACGCAGTGCTGCCGGTACGCGGCAAACTGGTCCGGGTTCCCGTCTGGCAGGAAGCGGCGTAAATTCGCGGCTTCCACAGCGCGGGGATTCAGATTAAGGACGCGCGCATCGAGCCATTGCCTAAGGAGCAGGAACTATAGCACCCCCACCCCGGCGCATGCTGTCGCCCCCCGTCAAGAGCGGGCCACGCTACAACCAGATGATCACCTCGGACAAGGTCCGCGTCATTGACGAAAACGGTGAGAATCTTGGCGTCATGTATACCCGCGAAGCGATCGAACAGGCTGCCGAAGTAGGGCTGGACCTGGTGGAGATTTCTCCCAACGCCGATCCGCCGGTGGCGAAGTTCCTTGATGTCGGCAAGTTCCGGTATGAGGCCCAGAAAAAGGCCAATGCCGCGCGCAAGAACCAGAAGACGCAGGAGATCAAGGAGATCAAGATGCGTCCGAACATCGACGATCACGATTATGACGTGAAGATGCGCGCGATCCACAAGTTCATCGGCGAAGGTGACAAGGTGAAGGTCACCCTGCGCTTCCGCGGTCGCGAACTTTCGCACCAGCAGCTGGGCATGAACCTGCTCAAGCGGGTGCAGGAAGACACTGCCGAAGAAGCCAAGATCGAGGCCTATCCCCGCATGGAAGGCCGCCAGATGCTGATGGTGTTGTCACCGAAGTAAGGTTGCCCCAAGGGCAACAACGGGGGGAGGAAGCATGACCGCAGGGCGTATCGCCTTCTGGCTGGGTCCACTCGGCTTCCTCCTGACCCTGCTGACCCAGCCCCCCGCCGGCATGCCCGAGCTGGCCTGGTCAACGGCCGGACTGGTCTGGTGGATGGCGGCCTGGTGGATGACCGAGGCGCTGCCGCTGTCGGTCACCGCCCTGCTGCCGTTTATCGTGCTGCCGCTGATCGGCGTCGCCGATGCCAACAAGACCGCATCGACCTATTATTCGCCGGTCATGTTCCTGTTCCTGGGCGGGGCCTTCCTGGCGCTGACGATCGAGCGGACCGGACTGCACCGGCGGCTCGCCCTGGCGATTCTGGCCCGCTCGGGCCATTCGCCGCTGCGGCTGCTGCTGGCGGTGATGTGCGCCACGGCGCTGATCAGCATGTTCATTTCCAACACCTCCACCGCGCTGATCATGATGCCGATGGCGCTGGCCATGCTCGCCTCGGGCGGTGTGGCCGAAGGTGAGACGCGCGGCATGGCTGGTGCCTTGCCGATGGGCGTGGCCTTTGCGGCGACACTGGGCGGCTATGGCACGATCGTTGGCACACCGACCAACGCCATTGCCGTCGCCCTGCTCCAGAAAAGCCTGGGGGTGGAAATCAGCTTCGTCGAATGGTCGATGTATGGCCTGCCGCTGGTGGCCTTGTCGGTGCCGCTGGCCGCGCTGATCATCGCCCGGGTGCAGCGGATCGGGGAAAGCCGGTTCGATCCTGCTGCCGCGCGCGCCGCGATCCACCTCGACGCGGGCTGGACCACGCCGGAAAAGCGCCTTGCGCCGATTTTCGCCCTGACCGTGCTGGCCTGGGTCTCGATGCCGCTGCTCAAGCCGCTGTTCCCGGCGGGCGGTCTGGACGATGGCACGATTGCCGCGCTGGCCGGGCTGACCCTGTTCTTCATTCCCGATGGCACCGGCCGCCCGCTGCTCAAGTGGGAAGAAGCCAACCGTGCCCCGTGGGGCGTGATCCTGATGTTTGGCGGCGGGCTGGCCCTGGCCATGGGCATGACCGAAAGCGGCCTTGCTGACTGGATGGGCAAGATGCTGCTGCCACTAAAGGCGGTGCCGCTGCCAATCGTCGCGCTGGTGCTGGTTGGCTTCGTGGTACTGATCACCGAATTTGCCAGCAACATCGCTGCAGCCAGCGGCATCATGCCGGTGGTCGGCGCGCTGGTTGTTGCATTGGGGGCAGACCCGATCCTGCTGGCGCTGCCCGCCGCGCTCGCCGCCAGCTGGGGCTTCATGCTTCCGGCCGGAACTGGGCCGAATGCGCTGGCTTGGGCCACCGGCCACATCGCCCTGCCGCGCGTGCTCAAAGCCGGGCTGCTGCTGGACCTGGCGGGCGTACCGCTGATGGTCGGGGTGGTCTGGGCGGTGGCTGCGTTCACCTGATTGCGAAAGCGGTACGGCTGAACCGCCGCAGGACACCGGGGCTTGATAGCGATCCCCGCATCTGCTTGAGGCTAGGGCCATGAGCGAGCACACCCACGACAAGCTACAACAGGATGAACCCACCCTTCGCCCGGGGCTGGCGCGGGTCAAGGATGGCCAATGGGCTGGCTGGTACCACTGGGAGCCGGTGGACCATTTCGAGGAGCACGCCGGGCCATTCTACTGCAAGCCCGATGGCGATGGCCTGGTCTGCGGCTTCATCCCCGAAGCGAAGAACCGCAACGGCGGCGGCAATATCCACGGCGGGGCGCTGATGACCTTTGCCGACTATGCCCTGTTCATGATTGCCGGGGGCATGGACACATCGGTCCATGGCGTGACGATGAACATGAACTGCGATTTCGTCGGTGCGGCTGAGCCGGGCCGGATGCTGACCGCGCGGGGCGAGGTGGTTCGGGCCGGGGGTAGCGTGGTCTTCGTGCGCGGGATCATCGACGATGCCGGGCGCAACGTCCTGTCGTTCTCGGCTTCGATCAAGCGTTTCAAGAAAGCCTGATCAGCCCTTCTACTCGCGCCGTTCCTCACCCTGGCGCAGGACTTCGTAAGCCAGCTGCAGCGCCTGGAAGGCCTTGGCCGCTTCCTCGTCGCCCGGACGCAGATCGGGGTGAACCTGCTTGGCCTTGGTGCGATAGCTTTTCTTGATCGCCTCAAAATCGGCGTCCGGCTCCAGCTGAAGCAGTTCGAGCGCGCGCAGCTCATCGCGGGTGCGGGTGCCGTCGCCCGAACCGGCCCAGCCATAGTGCGCCGATTCCTTGAAGCCTTCGTGGGTCTGACGTTCCTTGGCCTCACGCTCGGCCGCTTCCTCAGCGGTCAGCCCGGCGAAATAGTCCCACCCGCGGTTGTATTCGGCCGCATGCTCCTGACAGAACATCCAGCGATCAGGGTTATTGGGAGACTTGGGGGCAGGGCAGTTGCCCGGTTCGCTGCAGCCCGCCCGATCGCACAGCCGGACATGCACGGTTTCGCGTGCGCCGCCATATCCGCCCCAGCGGGGGAAGCCCCAGTTGTCTGATCGGCGCGCTCTGCTCATGCCATGCCGATAGGCCGGCGGTCCGAGTCCGCGCAAGTGAAAGCGCCATACAGCAAGCGTTAAGGCGTGCCGGGCAAAAGGCCGTATTGCATTGCAACATGACCGTGCCCATCTGGGCATCAGCGCTACCGCCGGAGTTTCACCTTGATGAGCAAGCAACTCGCCCTGTCGATTGCCGCCTCGGTGCTGGCGATGTCGGCCTTTGTCCTGTTCGGACCGGAAACCTCGAAGATCGGGCCGGTCGACAATGGCCCGCGGTGGTCCGTTCGCGCTGACGCCGCAGCGCTGCCCGATCTGGGCCAGTTGCTGCCGACGCTGCAATAAGCAGCGCCGGCCAGCTTCATTTCATCAATCGATCGTAACCGTCACGGCGCGGCGGTTCTTGGCCCAGCTCTGCTCATCCGAGCCGAGCGCCACCGGGCGTTCCTTGCCGTAGCTGACCGTGGTCAGGCGGGCCGCTTCGATGCCCAGGGTAACAAGGTAGTTCTTCGCAGCGTTGGCGCGGCGTTCACCCAGGGCAAGGTTGTATTCGCGGGTGCCGCGTTCGTCAGCATGGCCTTCGATCGAAGCGCGCTTGCCAGGATACTTCTGCAGCCAGGTGGCCTGGGCCTGCAGTGCGGCCTGATCGGCGGCATCAATGTTGAACTTGTCGGTATCGAAATAGATCGTGTCCTGACCCACCATCTGCGCCAGGAAATCGGCCTGGCTGCCCGGGGTTGGTCCCGAGGGAGCGGCTGGCGTGGAAACGGTCGTGACAGCCGGACCCGGCTCGGGCGGCAACTGCTTGGGAGCCTTGGAAGCGCAGGCGCCCAGCGCGAGCGAAGCCGCGATGACGGCGGTGACAGTCAGGCGGGAAGTAACCATGAAACTCTCCTTCTAATACAGCAATTCTTGGGGGTACCACGTCTGGCAAGTCAATATGTAACTCTGACAGTACCAGCGTCAGGGCCGCAGCGGGCCCCAGGCCGGGTCAGAGCCATCAACCGGGGTCTGCAACTGGCGTTCGTTGCGCCCGGTCAGGTCGACTTGCCAGAGCGAGGCCTTGCCGCTGCCCGGAGCCGTGCGGAAAAACTGGATGATCCGGCCATTGGGCGCCCAGGTCGGGGCTTCATCTTGCCAGGAATCGGTCAGATAGCGCATCCCGCTGCCGGCCGGATCGGTAACGGCGATGCGCAGGTTGCCGGCAATGTGGGTGAAGGCGATCTGATCGCCGCGCGGGCTCCACTCCGGCGTCGAGGATCGCCCGCCAAAGAAGCTTATCCGCTTCTGGCCCGATCCATCGGCGTTCATCACATAGACCTGCTGGCTGCCCGAACGGTCGCTTTCAAACACGATCCGGCTGCCATCAGGCGAAAACGAGCCACCAATGTCGATCCCCGGCGTATCGGTCAGACGGATTGGCGCGCCGCCGGCGGCGGGCATCTTGTAGATGTCGGTATTGCCGGCAGTCGCCATCGAATAGAGCACCCACTTGCCATCGGGCGACCAGCGCGGCGCGAACAGCGGGTTCGGGCTTTGCAGCAGCAGCCGCTGGGTATTGCTTTCCAGATCGTAGATGTAGATCCGCGGTTGGCCATTGAAGTAGCTCAGGTAAAGGATCGACTTGTAATCGGGCGAATAGCGCGGGGTGAGTGCAGTGGCTTGTCCGGTCGTCAGGTAGCGGTGGTTGGCCCCGTCCGAATCCATGATCGCCAGCCGCTTGATCCGCCGGTCCTTGGGGCCGGTTTCAGCGATATAAGCGATCCGGCTGTCGAAGAAGGGGTTCTCGCCCGAAAGGCGGGCATAGACCATGTCTGAGCACTTGTGCGCGGCGCGGCGCCAGTCGGCTGGGGCCACCTGCCAGGCGGCACTCGCCAGCTGCTGCTTGAGCGCGACGTCATAGAGATAGCAGCCAACCAGCAGCTGGTTGCCATCACCCGGGCGGACAAAACCCTGGACCAGCATTTCGGCACTGCGGCCGGACCAGGTCTCAAAAGCGGGAGCGCGGATTTGCTCAAAGCCGGGGCGCGGCAGGCTGTCGGGCCCAACCGGCTTGAACAGGCCGTTGTTCTTGAGATTGGCGGTGATCACCTGCGCCAGGCTGTAGCCCAATGCACCGGTCGAGCCCGCGCTTGTAGCGGTCGGGACATCGGCGTTGGTGGCAAAGGCCGGGATGGCGATCCCGAGGTCCTGCCAATCGCTTTCGTCCGAAACCTGCAACGAAAGACCCTCTTCTTGAGACGGAGCGGGGTGCGCTTGCTGGGCGGATTCCGAAACCTGCGCAACTGCTGGCGCTGCCATGCAAATTGCTGCAACAAACAAGTTAACCGGGAGTCTCATTGAGCCAACTTTCTATCGAACCGTGAATTGGCGATTAGTCGCCAGGCAGGGTAATACTCTTCGGGCAGGTTGAAGGGTGCAGCCAGGCGGACTGCGCGGATAGCCTGCTCGGCATGGCGAGCTGCTTGAGCGCGGTTAGCATCGGTGATCCCTTCCTGCCGCACCACACGCGGCGCGCCGTCGAGCGTCCCATCAGGCTTGAGCCTCCATTCCAGCACCGTAACCAGCAATTCAGCGTCCGCGCCTTGGGGGATTTTCCAGTGCGGCTTGAGCTGACGCGCGATCGCTCCCGCCAGCGCGGACCGCACCGCCGGTCCAATAGTGGCAGCGGGCGGCGGACCGGGCGGGGCCTTGGCAGTGCCGCCGGGCGTGCCTTTCAGGAAATCATCCCCGATCCTGCTAGCCCCGGGCCTGGCCGGTGTCTTCTGCACGGTCGGCGCAACTTTGGCCGGAGGAGCTTTGGCCAACGGGGCCGGCTTGGGCGGCGGCGCCACGGTCGCGCGCGGTAAGGGTTTTGGCTGCGGCTCCGGTTGGGGAAGCGGCGCAGGCGGCGGGGGCGTGGCCTCTTCACCCAGCTCTGGCGCTTCTTCCGCCGCCGCGGGGGCAGCAGAGGCCGAAGTCGAAGTCAGGCCAACGTCATCGCTGATTGTCACTGTAATGCGCTCCGGCGGCGGCAAGGGGACCGGCGCCGGCCGCAGCGTCAGCACGACCACCAGCCCGACATGGGCAGCGAGTGCCGCCAGCAGCGCCAGCTTTTCATCACGGCGAAGATCGGTCAGGGCCATCGGCTTAGTTCTGTCCGGTAGTGCCTGAACCGTTAGTGACCAGAGAGATGGCATTGAACCCGGCCCGATTGAGTTCACCCATCACGGCGATCACCTCGCCATAGTCGAGGCCCTTGTCGGCGCGCAGCGTGACTAGTGGCGGCTTCCCGTCAGCACCGCGCGGCACCGAGGCCAGGCGATCAGGCAGGGCAGCTGGATCAATCTCGGTCTGGTCAAGATAGAGCCGCCCATCCCGCGACAGCGTCAGGTTGATCTGCTGCGGCTCCTGATCCAGCGCCTTGGCCCGGCTGTCCGGCAGGTTGACCGGCACCCCAGCATTGAGCAGCGGCGCGGTGACCATGAAAATGATCAGCAGCACCAGCATAACGTCAACTAGCGGTGTGACGTTGATTTCAGACACGGGCGACCGGGTCCGACGGCCCCGTCGTCCCTTACGCACGCCACCCGAGGAAAGGCTCGCACCCATCAGGCGGCGTCCAGTTCACGGCTGAGGCTGGCATGGAAGCGATCGGCAAAACGCTGCAGCCGCGCTTCGAGAAGGCCCACACTATGCGAAAAGCGGTTGTAAGCGATGACCGCCGGGATCGCCGCGAACAGGCCGATCGCCGTAGCGAACAGCGCTTCCGAGATGCCGGGCGCGACTACCGCGAGCGAGGAGTTCTGCTGCGAGCCGATCTGGAAGAACG
The DNA here is from genome assembly GCA_964413885.1 of uncultured Novosphingobium sp. Lineage (GTDB taxonomy): Bacteria > Pseudomonadota > Alphaproteobacteria > Sphingomonadales > Sphingomonadaceae > Novosphingobium. The sequence goes on along the minus strand of CAYPTU010000002.1, from coordinate 308,641 downwards.
AGTTCATGATCCCCCAGACCGTGCCAAACAGCCCGACAAAGGGGGCAACCGAGCCCACTGTGGCAAGGAAATTGAGGCGCTCGGCCAGGTTATCAGCCTCTTGCGCAACGGCGCTATCCATCACGCCGGCCAGACGCTGGCGGGTGCCATCGCGATCGACCGTCTTCGCCGCGGTGGAACGACGCCATTCAGCCAGACCAGCGGCAACGACCTGGGCCGAGGGATTTTCTCCCGCATCCTTACCGCCGTGCTGGGCCTGGAACGCTTCAATATCGCCTGCCTTCCAGAAATCGCGTTCGTAAGCGCTGCTGCGTTTGGCGATCCCCGCCATGCGCCGCGAAAACGAAATGATGATCGCCCAGACCCAGACAGACGCCAGGATCAGCCCGGCCATGACCGTCTGCACGACGATATCGGCATCGAAAAACAGCTTCACCGGATCAAGGCGGGTTGGCGCGGCGGCCAGCAGGGACAGGGTGCTCATTGACTTCCTTCGGGTGTAATAGTGGCAAAGGCTTCGCGCCAGGCCGCGGGCATCCGGCGCGGACGGCCTTCGGGTGAAACAAATCCGATCCGCAACCGCGCCTCGGACAAGAGCCGGCCATCCTCATGCCGGGCGATCTGGTGCATCCGGCATGAAGCCGCACCCAGTTCCTCACAGGTGGTCTCGATCTGCACGGCATCGTCCAGCCGAGCCGGCGCGGCATAGCGGATGGTCAGTTCGGTAACGGCGAATGCACCCTCGCCCGCCTCGTTTACGGCGCGCTGATCAATTCCCAGCAGGCGGACAAAATCGGACCGGGCCCGCTCAAACCAGCGGAGATAATTGGCGTGATAAACCACGCCGGACAGGTCGGTATCCTCAAAATAGGCGCGCACGGCAAAGCGGTGCACCTTGCCATCGACCAGGCCCGAGGGGGCAGGAGGAAACGTCGCCATGAATGCGCCTTAGCCGGGGCGCGACTCGCAGGGCAAGAGCCTGTTCAGTCCAACCGCGCGAGCATCGGGCCCAGCGGCTGGCCGCCAAACAGGTGGACGTGAAGGTGCGGCACCTCCTGGTGGCCGTGCTGGCCGATATTGGCAAGCAGGCGATAGCCCGGCTCAACCAGCCCCAGCGAACGGGCGACATGGCCCACCGCGCGCGCAAAGCCGGCGATTTCCTCTGCCGCGGCGCGGGCGGAGAAATCATCCCAGCTGACATAGGCGCCCTTGGGGATCACCAGCACGTGGGTGGGGGCCTGCGGATTGATATCATGGAAAGCCAGCGCCCACTCATCCTCGAACACCGTGCGGTTCGGGATCTCTCCGCGCAGAATCTTCGCGAAGACGTTCTGGTCGTCATAGGGCAAGGTAGGGTCGATTGGCATCATTCGCTCCGGCTGGCTTTTTCGGCGATCCCGCTGGTGCCCTCGCGGCGGTCAAGCTCGGCCAGGACCTCGCCCAGCGTCACGCCCTTGGCATCAAGCAGGACCAGCAGGTGAAAGATCGTGTCGGCTGCTTCACCCACCAGCTCTTCCCGGCTGCCGGCCAGCGCCGCGGTGATCGTCTCAACCGCTTCTTCGCCCAGCTTGCGCGCGATCACCGGCAAGCCGCGCGCGTGAAGCTTGGCCACCCAACTGGTCGCCGGATCGGCATCACGGCGTGCAGCAATTGTTGCGGCCAGGCGGCTCAGAGTATCAGGTGCGCTCATGGCCCACCCGAATGCGGTGCTATGGCGCGAGGGTCAAGCCGCTAATCCCGCGGCGGGCGGCGGCCGCCCTGGCGACCGACAATTAGCCCCAGGACCCCCAGCGCGAGCAAGGTTGTCGCACTGGGATCGGGGATCGAAACGCCGTTGCCAGCCAGGGCTGGCGCACTAGCAGTCAGCGCCAGGGAGGCAACCAGCAGCTTCGGCCAGGCCCGCTGAAGGGTCAGAAATTGCGACATCCCAACAGGTTACGCAAATAGCGTGCCACCACCCAGGAAATTGCGCCGGGAGGGCTGCAAATATGGTTAACCGCGCAAATGGTGCGCAAGCACTTGTAAAATAACCCGACTCCGGGCTCAACCGCGTGCCGGAAGTCCCGCAGCACGGAGCGCAGCGTGCGCTTCGGCTATGGTGTGCTTGCCGAAATGGAAAATCGAGGCCGCCAGCACAGCGCTGGCGTGGCCATGGGTGACGCCAGCAACCAGATGATCAAGCGCCCCGACCCCGCCGCTGGCGATCACCGGTACTGACACGGCATCGGCAATGGTGCGGGTGAGAGCGAGGTCATAGCCAGCTTGGGTGCCATCCCCGTCCATCGACGTTACGAGCAATTCGCCCGCGCCCAGTTCGGCAAGGCGAATGGCATGGGCAACAGCGTCGATCCCGGTCGCCTTGCGGCCGCCGTGGGTGAAGATCTCCCAGTGATCGCCCTGCCGCCGCGCATCGACCGAAGCAACGACGCACTGGCTGCCAAAGCGTTCGGCAATCTCCGCAACCACCTCAGGGCGGCTGACGGCGGCGGAATTGACCGCCACCTTGTCTGCCCCGGCCAGCAAAAGCGCGCGCGCATCCTCAACCGTGCGGACCCCGCCGCCAACGGTCAGCGGCATGAAGCAGACTTCAGCCGTCCGCCGCACCACATCCAGCAGCGTGCCGCGCCCTTCATGGCTGGCGCTAATATCAAGGAAGCACAGTTCGTCCGCCCCGGCCGCATCATAGGCACGGGCCTGCTCGACCGGATCGCCCGCATCCTTGAGATCAACGAAGTTCACGCCCTTGACCACCCGGCCATTTGCCACATCGAGACAGGGAATGACGCGAACGCGGACGGTCATGGCTCAGCCTCGGTTTGCGATCGCAATCGCAGCGGCCAGATCGAGCCGCCCTTCATATAGCGCACGCCCCGTGATCACGCCCTCGATCCCGTCGGCGGCGTGGAGCGACAGGATGTGGATGTCATCAAGCCCCTTGACCCCGCCGCTGGCAATTACCGGAATGTCGACCTGGCGGGCAAGCTCGACCGTGGCGTCGATGTTGACGCCCTTGAGCAGGCCATCGCGGCCAATGTCGGTGAACAGCAGGCTGGCCACGCCAGCATCCTCAAACCGGCGGGCGAGATCGACCACTGGCACGTCGGAAACTTCGGCCCAGCCTTCGGTCGCGACCATGCCATCGCGGGCATCAACCGCGACCACGATCCCGCCGGGAAATTCGCGCGCCATATCTTTCACGAATTCCGGGTCCTTGAGCGCGGCCGAGCCCATCACGACCCGGCTTACGCCCAGATCGAACCAATTCTCGACCGCCTGGCGCGTGCGGATTCCGCCACCCAACTGGACGTGGCCTTCGAAGGTCTCGAGGATACTCTCGACCGCCGCCCGGTTCTCCGCCCGGCCAGCAAAGCTGCCATCCAGATCGACCACATGAAGGAACTGCGAACCCGCTGCGGCAAAGAGCTGCGCTTGCGCTGCAGGGTTGTCACCATAGACCGTCGCGCGGTCCATATCCCCTTCAGACAGGCGAACGACCTGTCCGGCCTTGAGGTCAATGGCGGGAAAAACAATCATGGCTTCCAGTCCAGGAATGCGCGGAGCAGCGCGAGGCCATAGGCTTGGCTCTTCTCCGGATGGAACTGCACACCCATGATCGTATCGCGCCCGACCGCAGCGACAAGGCCACCGCCATGATCGGTGATGGCCAGGGCATGATGCCCGTCTTCGGGGACGAAGTGATAGGAATGCAGGAAATAGGCCTCGCCGCTTTCCAGCAGCGGGGCGTGCGGGCGGACCATCACATCGTTCCAGCCCATATGTGGCACCTTGATCGCCGGGTCAGTCCGCTCAATCAGCCGCACTTCGCCGCCGATCCAACCGAGACCGGGGGTCACGCCATGTTCAACCCCGCGCGAGGCGAGCAACTGCATGCCCACGCAGATACCCAGAAACGGCGCAGCGCCAACCAGCACCCGCTCGCTCATCGCTTCGACGAGGTGCGGAATCGCGCGCAACCCTTCGGCGCAGGCACGAAAGCTGCCAACACCAGGAAGTACGATCCGGTCAGCCGCGCGCACCACATCGGGATCTGCGGTCAAGGTGACGCCCTCAGCTCCAGCGGCCTTGAGCGCATTTGCGACCGAGTGAAGATTGCCCGCGCCGTAATCAATCAGCGCGAGAACCTTAACCACCGAGCTGGCCCTTGGTTGAGGGAATCGCTCCACCCTTGCGCGGGTCGAGTTCCACCGCCTGGCGCATCGCGCGGGCAAAGCCCTTGTAGATGCCTTCGCAGATGTGGTGGTTGTTGGTGCCGTAGAGCAGCTCGATATGCAGGGTGATACCGATGGCTTGGGCGATCGACTGGAACCAGTGCTCGAACAGTTCGGTATCCATTTCGCCCAGCCGTTCCTGGGTGAACTGGGCGTTCCACACCAGCCACGGGCGCCCCGAAATATCGAGCGCGACGCGGGCCAAAGCCTCGTCCATCGGGCTATAGGCGGTGCCATAACGGCCGATGCCGGCCTTGTCGCCCAGCGCATCGGAGATCGCCTGGCCGATGGCAATGGCGCTGTCTTCGGTGGTGTGGTGCTGGTCGACGTGAAGATCGCCCTGCACGTGGCACTTGATATCGATCAGCGAATGGCGGCTGAACTGCTCGATCATGTGATCAAGGAAGCCGATCCCGGTGCTGACATCATAGGCCCCCGTGCCGTCGAGGTTGACCTCGACGAGGATGTCGGTCTCGTGAGTCTTGCGGGCGATCCGTCCGGTGCGCATGGGGTGGCCTATAGGCCGGAAATGCGCGGGTGCAAGCGCTTTGCCCTTGACCGCCGCGCACGGCGTAGCCACTTGTGACGCCATGACCGACAGCTCACCTGAAAGCCTGATCCCCTACGACGAAATCGTGCAGGAAGCGCTGCGCGCTGTGGTTGGCCGCGTATTGGGAGAGATTGTTGCGGGTGGCGGAACCCTGCCCGGCGATCACCACTTCTACATCACCTTCAAGACCGGCGCGCCGGGTGTCTCGATCCCGCAGCACCTGAAAGAGCGCTTCCCGGACGAGATGACCATCGTTTTGCAGAACAAGTTCTGGGACCTGGGTGTGGATGATCAGGGTTTCACCGTGGGGCTGACCTTCAACCAGATCCCGGCCAAACTGGACATTCCGTTCAGCGCGATCACCGCCTTTGTCGATCCGGCGGTTGATTTCGGGCTGCAGTTCCAGGCGATGGGCCCGGAAGACGAACCCGCCGGCTCTGCCGATGCCGAGGCTGATGCCCCCGTTGTCACCGAAACCGAGCCCGGCTCGAATGTCGTATCGGTTGATTTCGGGCGCAAGAAATGAGCGCACCCGATCGGCTGCTGGCGCGACTGGCCCGACAGAACGGCGGCCGCCTGCTCAACGCCGCGGTCGAGCGGGTGCTGCCCGACACACCTTCGGAAGAAAAAACGAAACGCAATCTCTTTGCGGGGATCGCCGGGGCCATGGCCATGCGGATCGCTACGCGTTCCGTACCGGGAGCAATCGTCGTCACCTCTGGTCTGCTGGCCAAGAAACTTTACGACCGGCGCCGCGCCCGCAAAGCCACAGGCAGGCCCGGCAAGGCCGCTGCTACAGGGCAAAACACCCTTCCAAAGGCTTGATTGCCTGTCCACCATGCGCGAATGGAGCGCATGGACCAAGTCACCACGACCACCAGTGATACCCTCCAGCGGCGTGGGCTGATGCTCATCCTCTCATCGCCGTCCGGCGCGGGGAAGACCACGATCAGCAAGATGCTGCTGGCGCGCGATGGCGCGATCAACCTGTCCGTCTCGGTCACCACCCGACCGATGCGCCCGGGCGAAGTTGACGGGAAGGACTATATCTTCGTTGATCAGCCCACTTTCGACCAGATGGTGGAAGACGAGCTGTTCCTGGAATGGGCCACGGTCTTTGGCCATTCCTATGGCACGCCGAAAGCCCAGGTGAAGGCCGGCCTGCGCGAAGGCCGGGATTTCCTGTTCGATATCGATTGGCAGGGCACCCAGCAGCTTTACCAGAAGCTGGAAACCGACGTGGTCCGCGTCTTCCTGCTTCCGCCCAGCATCGCGGAACTGCGCCGCCGCCTGACCGGACGCGGGACCGACAGCGCGGAAGTCATTTCGGCACGGATGGAGCGCGCCCGCGCCGAAATCAGCCATTGGGACGGCTATGACTATGTCGTGGTCAACGACGATATCGAGGCCTGCTATGACAAGGTCCTCGAAATCCTCCACGCCGAACGCATGAAGCGCGCCCGGCAGACCGGGCTGATCGGCTTTGTGCGCGAACTGATGAAGGATTGATCCCGCGGGCCTAGTGGCCCGAGGGATCGTTATAGTCTTCCGGAACCCAGCCGTTGACGATGCCGCCATCGATCGGAATTGTCGTCCCGACAACGTAATCGCCCGCCCGGCTGGCGAGGTAGATCGCGCCCGCGGCCATGTCTTCGGCCACGCCCACGCGCTTGTAGGGTATGCCCTTGGCCGAACCTTCGGGATTGCGGGCAGCGGCCTTGTTCATTTCGCTCGGGAAAGCGCCCGGGGCGATGCCGGTGCAGACGATGTTGTCCTTGATCAGCCGCGCGGCGAGGCGCTTGGTCAGGTGGATCACCGCGGCCTTCGAAGCCTGGTAGGAATAGGTTTCCCACGGGTTCGGACGCAGGCCATCGATCGAGGCAATGTTGATCACCTTGGCCGGAGCCGAGAAGGTGCCCGCCGCCTTCAGCAGGCCGTGGAGCTGCTGCGTCAGGAAGAACAGGCTCTTGACGTTGAGGTCCATCACCTTATCCCAGCCGGCTTCGAGGAACTGGTCGAATTCCGCGCCCCAGGCCGCACCGGCATTGTTCACCAGGATGTCTAGCTTGCTCTCACGCGCAGCGATCTCGCTCACCACGCGCTTGAGATCGTCCATCTGGCTCAGGTCGCCCGGCAGGCCGATCACCTTGCCCGGATAGTCGGCTTCAAATTCGGCGATCGTCTCTGCGATCTGCTCACGCTTGCGGGCGGTGATATAGACCCGTGCGCAACCGGCGGCGAGATAGCCTTCGAGGATCATCTTGCCGATCCCGCGGCTGCCGCCGGTGATCAGGGCAACCTTGCCTTCAAGGCTGAACAGTTTGCTGAAGTCCATAGTCCTGCTCCTCAGTAGCCGCTCAGCTGCGCAACGCGCTCGGCGTGGTAATACATGTCGCCCATGAATTCGGCGAGGGCGCGGTCGCGCTTCATGTAGAGCCCGATGTCGTACTCGTCGGTCATGCCGATCCCGCCGTGCATCTGCACCCCTTCCTTGACCGCCAGGCCAGCCGCCTTGCCGGCCTTGGCCTTGGCAACAGCAACCATCAGCTCGGCCTTTTCGCTGCCGGCGTCCAGCAGTTGCTGTGCCTTGATCACCGCGGCGCGGGCAATTTCCACCTCTGAATAGAGGTGCGAGGCGCGGTGCTGCAGCGCCTGGAATTCACCGATCAACTGGCCGAACTGCTTGCGCTGCTTGAGATAGGTGGTGGTCATGTCAAACGCGCCGCCAGCCACGCCAACGCTTTCCGCCGCCGCGCCAACGCGCCCGGCATTGAGCACGCGGTTGAGCAGCTCGCGTCCGCCATCAACTTCGCCAATGACGGCATCGGCATCAACCTGGACGCCATCGAGCTTCACATGGGTTGCCATCGAGCTATCGACCAGCCGGACCGCATCCTGGCTGAGGCCCGCGGCATCCTTCGGCACGGCGAACAGGGTGATCCCGTCGCGGTCATCGTCGGCACCGGCGGTGCGGGCGGCGACCACCAGCATGTCGGCGCTGCCGCCGTGGACCACAAAGGCCTTGCTTCCCGAAATCCTGAAGCCGTTGCCGGCGCGTTCGGCGCGGGTGGCAATGCGTTCCGGACGATGCTTCGGACCTTCATCGACGGCGACAGCGAACACGCTGTCCCCCGACAGCAGCCCGGGCAGATAGCGCCCGCGCAGTTCGTCATTGCCAGCGCCGATGGCCGTTGCCGCCATGACCGAGCTGGTCAGGAACGGCGAGGGCGTCAGATTGCGGCCGATTTCTTCCAGCACAATCCCGGCTTCGACATGGCCCATGCCCAGGCCGCCATCGGCTTCGCCCACCAGAATGCCGGTGAAGCCGAGTTCGGCGAACTGCTTCCACAGCGCATGGCCGAACCCGTCCTTGCACTGCTTGTCACGCCAGTGGCGCAACTGCTTGGCGATCGTGCCTTCCTCGGCCATGAACTGGCGCGCGGTGTCGGCCAGCATGGCCTGGTCTTCAGTGTGATACAGCGCCATGAATCAGGCTCCCGGCAGGTCGAGAATGCGTTTGGAAATGACGTTGAGCATGACCTCGCTGGTCCCACCCTCGATCGAATTGGCCTTGGTCCGCAGCCAGGCGCGCGCCTTCGAGCCGCCGTCCGACACCTCGCTATCCCACTCCAGCGCGGCCGAGCCGCCAGCCGCCATCAGGAGTTCGTGACGACGCTTGTTCAGTTCGGTCCCGGCGTACTTCATCATGTTCGGCTGGGCCGGATGGGCCTTGCCAACCTTGATCTCGTCGAGGAACTTTTCGCCCATCGCGCTGAAGGCGAGGGCGTCGACATCGAACATTGCCAGCTCTGCCCGCAGCAGCGGGTCTGCCAGGCCGTTGCGCTTGGCAAAGGCGCCGATGGTGTTGAGCCGGTCATTGCCGCCCGCGCCCGAGATCATCTCGCGCTCGTGGCCCAGCAGATACTTCGCCACGTCCCAACCGCGGTTCAGTTCCCCCACGATCTGGTGCTTGGGCACCTTCACGTTGTCAAAGAAGGTTTCGCAGAATGGGGAGTTGCCGCTGATCAGCAGGATCGGCTTGGTGCTAACGCCCGGACTTTCCATATCGAACAGCAGGAACGAAATGCCCTGGTACTTGTTGGTCTTGTCGGTGCGGACCAGGCAGAAGATCCAGTCTGCCTTGTTGGCATAGGAGGTCCAGATCTTCTGGCCGTTGACCACCCAGTGGTCGCCCTTGTCCTCGCCATAGGTCTGGAGCGAAACGAGGTCCGAACCCGAACCCGGTTCCGAATAGCCCTGGCACCAGCGGATTTCACCGCGCGCGATCTGGCCCAGGTAATGGACCTTCTGCTCTTCGGTGCCGAACTTGAGCAGCGCCGGGCCAAGCATCCAGATGCCGAACGAGGACAGCGGCGGACGCGCGCTGATCCGATGCATTTCCTCACGCCAGATCTTGGCTTCGGCCGGGCTCATCCCGGCGCCGCCATAAGCCTTGGGCCAATCGGGGACGGTGTAGCCCTTGGCCGCGCAGCGTTCGAGCCACTGCTTCTGGGCCTCGTTCTTGAACTGGAATTTGCGGCCGCCCCAGCAAAGATCATCATCACCGCGAACGGGCTCGCGCATTTCGGCCGGGCAGTTTTCCTCCAGCCAGGCGCGGATTTCGGCCCGGAAGGCATCAAGGTCAGACATGATGGCAGACTCCTCTCTTAATCGAGAGGTTAAAGCGAGTCGGCGGCCTTTCGCAAGGGCGGATTTCCGCCGGTTTGACCAGCCACGTCGAGATGCCCGCTTGCCGTAACGTAAACTTGATTGGCGTTGACCGAGCGTCGCTCGGCCCTAAGCTGGCGGCAAAACAGATAGAGGGACCAGAGGATATGCGTTTCGCAGGAAAAGTCGCCGTGATCACCGGTGCGGCATCGGGCATCGGCCGGGAAACGGCGCGACTCTTCGCCAAGGAAGGCGCCACCGTCTTCGCTGCCGATCTTGACCTGGCCGGTGTCCAGTCGCTCGCGGCCGAGCTTGACGGGATCACTGCAGTGGCCTGCGACGTTTGCGATGTTGCCCAGATCAAGGCGCTGATGGATCAGGCCGGCGCGGCTGGCGGGATCGACGTGGTGTTCAACAACGCCGGGGCCGGCGGCGCGCGTGAGCCGATCGACGAGATCGACGCCGATGGCTGGGACCGCACCTTCCACCTGCTGCTGCGCTCGGTGGCGATGGGCATCCGCTATGCCGTGCCTTACATGAAGGGGCGTCCGGGTGCGGCGATCGTCAACACCAGCTCGGTTGCAGCGGTCGGTCCGGGCTATTCGCCCACGGCCTATGCCGTCGCCAAGGCTGGCGTGCTGCACCTGACCAAGTGCGCCGCAACCGACCTGGCGCAATATGGCATCCGCGTGAACGCGGTGCAGCCGGGCTTCATCAACACCAACATTTTCTCAGCCAGCCTTGAGGTGGCCGAGGCTGACAAGGCGCAGGTCAATGCGATGATCGCCCAGATGTCGAGCTATGCCCAGCCGGTCGCCCGTGGCGGCCAGCCGCGCGACATTGCCGAGGCGGTGGCCTTCCTGGCCAGCGAAGCCGGCAGCTTCATGACCGGGGCATCGATGATCGTCGATGGCGGCATCACGGTCGGTCCGCGCCATTCCTGGGATCCCGAGGCGCCCGGCCTGTTCGATACCATCCAGCAGTTCCTGGAAGCCAAGCAGTGACCCCGATCGAGGGCCGCGTTCCGACGCGGCTCGCGATCTTTCACGGGCTGGGTTCGGTTGCCTATGGTGTGAAAGACAACGGGCTCGCGACCTTCCTGCTGCTCTATTACAACCAGGTCCTGGGCATGAATGCCACGCTGGTCAGTCTGGCGCTCATGCTGGCGCTGGTGATCGACGGCCTGATCGATCCGGTGATCGGCTACCTGTCCGACCGGACCCACACCCGCTGGGGCCGCCGCCTGCCCTGGCTCTATCTCGCGCCGGTTCCGCTGGGCGTCGCCTGGTATCTGCTCTGGGCCGAGACGCAGCAGCCAACTTTCTGGGGGCTGGTCGGGCTGGTCGTTGCGATCCGCGCGCTGGTTTCGTGCTGCGAGGTGCCCTCGGTGGCGCTGGTTCCCGAACTGACCCGCGATTATGACGAGCGCACCCGGCTGATGCGGTTCCGCTTCCTGTTTGGCTGGGGCGGCGGGCTGCTGGTGATGTTCCTGGCCTATAATGTGTTCCTGGCCGACGGCCTGCTCAAGCCGGAAGGCTATCGGGCCTATGGCCTGACCGGGGCGATCATGATCACTGGCGCGGTGCTGGTCTCTGCGCTGGCCCAGCACAAGGTGGCAAGCGGTTACCCGGCGCGGGTGCAGTCGAAATTCAGCCTGGGCACGGCCTTTGCCGAACTGCGCGAAAGCTTTTCGCACCGCGCCTTCCTGATCCTGCTGCTGGGCGGCGGGCTGGCCTATACCAGCCAAGGGATTACCTTTTCGATCAGCAACTACCTTTACCTGTTCATCTGGCGCTTCACCCCACAGGACCTGATGCTCTACCCGTGGGTGCTGTTTGCCAGCGTAGTCGCATGCTTCATGCTGCTGCCGATGCTGCACGCACGATGGGGCAAGCGCGATACGGCCGTGATAACCGCGGTTGTCGGCGCGGCCTTCTGGGTCATGCCGTTCCTGCTGCGCGCCGGTGGCTATTGGCCCGAGGAAGGCACCGCACAATCCACTTATCCGCTGTTCGCTCTTTTCTTCCTCTCCAACGTGTTCAGCGTCGCCGCCATGATCTCTGCCAGCTCCATGGTGGCGGACGTGGTCGAAGCATCGGAAGAGCAGACCGGACGCCGCAGCGAAGGGGCCTTCTTCGCCGGCAACATGTTCATGCAGAAATGCGCGACGGGATTGGGCATTTTCGTCACCGGGCAGCTGCTGTCGCTATCCGGTTTGCCGGAACGGGCGCGTCCGGGTGCCGTGCCGACGGCTACCGTCGACACACTCTCGCTGGCCTATGCGGCGGTCGTCGCGATCTTTGCGATTGCGATCGCGCTGGTGTTCCGACGCTTTCCGATTACCCGGGCCGATCATGAAGCGCGGCTCGCGGCGCTGGCCGCAGCGCGATCAAATCCGGATGCGGAAGGGATGCACCCTTAGGAAAGCGCTTAACCGCCCGATTAAACCCCCTTGGCGGAGCCTCGCCGCTCTGCCACAGATAACCCGTAATCAGACTCGAAGATTGGCAGGAAAGGACATCCCATGGATTTCGAACCCACAGAACGGCAACGCTATTGGCGCGATCGCGTGCGCCAGTTCATCGAAAACCACGTCCGCCCGCGTAACGACGAATACAAGGCCGAGGACAAGAGCGGGGAACGCTGGAAGGTCCTGCAGGTGGTTGAAGAGGAAAAGGCCCGCGCCAAGGCGCAAGGGATCTGGAACCTGTTCATGCCGCCGCGCAATTCGGGCCATCACCATGTCGAGGATACCTTCGAATTCGAAGGGCCGGGCCTGACCAACCTTGAATACGCCATGTGCGCCGAGGAAATGGGCCGCATCGGCTGGGCGAGCGAAGTGTTCAACTGCTCCGCGCCTGACACCGGCAACATGGAAGTGCTGCACCGCTACGGCACGCTGGAGCAGAAGGAAAAGTGGCTGAAGCCGATCATGAACGGCGAAATCCGCTCGGCCTTCCTGATGACCGAACCGGCGGTTGCCTCGTCGGATGCCACCAACATCGAAACCTCGATCCGCCGCGAAGGTGATGAGTACGTCATCAACGGCCGCAAGTGGTGGTCTTCGGGCCTGGGTGATCCGCGCTGCAAGATCGCGATCGTGATGGGCAAGACCGATTTCGAGGCCAAGCGCCATGCCCAGCAATCGATGGTGCTGATGGAAATCGACACCCCCGGCGTCGAAGTGATCCGCCACCTGCCGGTGTTCGGTTATGACGACGCCCCGCACGGCCACATGGAAGTGGTGATGAAGGATGTCCGCATCCCCGCCAGCAACATGCTGCTGGGCGAAGGCCGCGGCTTCGAAATCGCCCAGGGCCGCCTCGGGCCGGGCCGCATCCACCACTGCATGCGCACCATTGGCGTCGCCGAGGAAGCGATTGCCAAGATGGCCAAGCGGCTCCAGTCGCGCGTCGCTTTCGGCAAGACCGTGGCCGAACACTCGATCTGGGAACAGCGCATTGCCCAGGCCCGGATCGACATCGAAATGACCCGCCTGCTCTGCCTCAAGGCGGCAGACATGATGGACAAGGTCGGCAACAAGGCGGCAGCGCTGGAAATCGCCATGATCAAGGTCCAGGCGCCGAACATGGCGCTGCGGATCATCGACGATGCGATCCAGGCCCACGGCGGCGGCGGCGTTTCGGACGACTTCGGCCTGGCTTCGGCCTGGGCGCACCAGCGCACCCTGCGCCTGGCCGACGGTCCGGACGAAGTTCACGCCCGCGCCATCGCCCGGATCGAATTCGCCCGTCACTCGGCCAATGCCAAGGCGGACGGTTCGTTCAGCTCGGGCGATCTCGGAGTTGCCCGCTAAGCAACCTACCCCTCCCGTTCGCGGGAGGGGCACCATTCCCACCCTGACCCCTTCCGTCCGCGGAAGGGGTATTGGAGAAGCACATGAAAGCCGCCGTCCTCGTCGCCCCGAACCAGCCGCTTGAGATCGAGGAGCTGTCGATCAGCAAGCCCGGCCCGCATGAAGTGCTGATCCGCACCGCGGCCTGCGGCCTGTGCCATTCGGACCTCCATTTCATCGAGGGCAACTATCCCCACGCCTTGCCGGCCGTACCGGGCCATGAAGCGGCCGGGATCGTCGAGGCGGTTGGCAGCGAAGTGCGAACGGTCAAGGTGGGCGACGCCGTCGTCACCTGCCTTTCGGCCTTCTGCGGCCATTGCGAATTCTGCGTCACCGGCCGGATGGCGCTGTGTCTGGGTGGTGACACCCGCCGCGCACCGGGAAGCGAACCGCGCCTGTCGCGGGCCGATGGCACGCCGGTGGCGCAGATGCTCAACCTTTCGGCCTTTGCCGAAATGATGCTGATCCACGAACACGCCTGCACCCGGATCGATCCGGAAATGCCGCTCGACCGCGCCTCGGTCATCGGCTGCGCGGTGACGACCGGCGCCGGCGCGATTTTCAACGCCTGCAAGGTCACCCCCGGTGAAACCGTGGCCGTGGTCGGCTGCGGCGGGGTTGGCCTGGCCACGATCAATGCGGCCAAGATCGCCGGGGCCGGCAAGATCATTGCCGCCGATCCGATCCCTGAGAAGCGCGAGCTCGCCATGAAGCTGGGCGCGACGCACACGGTTGATGCCATGGCCGACGATGCCGCCGCGCAGATCGTCGAGCTCACCAAGGGCGGCGTGGATCACGCGATCGAGGCCGTTGGCCGTCCGGCCTCGGGCGAGCTGGCGGTCAAGTCGCTGCGCCGCGGCGGCACCGCCACGATCCTGGGCATGATGCCGCTGAACCATTCGGTTGGTCTCAGCGCGATGGACCTGCTTTCGGGCAAGAAGCTGCAGGGCGCGATCATGGGCATGAACCACTTCCCGGTCGACATGCCGCGCCTGGTCGATTTCTACATGCGCGGCCTGCTCGATCTCGACACGATTATCGCCGAACGGATCCCGCTGTCGCAGATCAACGAGGGCTTCGAAAAGATGAAGGGCGGCCATTCGGCCCGCTCGGTGATCGTTTTCGACCAGTAAGGACCGCAGCATGACCGAAGCGATCAACGCAGACGAGGCCTTTGTCGGCACGGTCGAGCCGGAAGGTGCCGACCGGCTCGACGAAGCCAGGCTGACCGAATGGATGCAGGCCAATGTCGCAGGCTTCAAAGGCCCGCTGCACCTGACCAAGTTCAAGGGCGGGCAGTCCAACCCGACCTACAAGATCGAGGCGGCGAGCGGCAATTATGTGCTGCGACGCAAGCCATTCGGTCCGCTGCTGCCCAGTGCCCACGCAGTCGACCGCGAATACAAGGTGCAGAACGCGCTGAACAAGGCGGGCTTCCCGGCCGCTCGGCAGTTCGGCCTGTGCACCGACGACAGCGTGGTTGGATCGTGGTTCTACATCATGGACATGGTCGACGGGAAAACGATCTGGGACGGCGCCATGCCCGGCGCCGCGCCCGCCTATCGCAGCGATACCTATTTTGCGATGATCGATACCCTGGCCGCGCTGCACAATGTCGATGTCGAGGCGGTTGGCCTGAGTGACTATGGCAAGCCGGGTAACTACTTTGGCCGCCAGGTCGATCGCTGGACCAAGCAGTACAAGCTCTCCGAAACCGAGCACATGCCCGATATGGAGCGCCTGATCGAATGGCTGCCGCAGACCCTGCCCGAGCAGACCCGCACCAGCGTGGTCCACGGCGACTACCGGATCGACAACATGATCTGGGCCAAGGATAAGCCCGAAGTGCTCGCCGTGCTCGATTGGGAGCTTTCGACCTTGGGCGATCCGCTGGGCGATTTCTCCTATGTCTGCATGGCCTGGGTCACTGAAAACGGCGGCCGCTCAGGCGTACAGGACCTTGATCGCAAGGCGCTGGGCATTCCTGAGCTGGAAGAAGTGGTTGAGCGCTATTGCGCCGCAACTGGCCGGACCAGCCTGCCCGACATGAACTGGCTGTTCGCCTACAACTTCTTCCGCCTTGCCGGGATTCTGCAGGGGATCAAGAAGCGCGTGATCGATGGCACGGCCAGTTCGGCTCATGCCAAGGCGCAATCCGAACGGGTCCAGCCGCTGATCGACCGGGCAACCGAATTCGCCAAGCGCGCCGGGATGTAGCTAGCCCTTCACCGCTCCGGCTGCGGCTAGGGCGGTGAATTCGGCCTCACCAACCCCCAGCCATTCCGCCAGCAGTTCGCGCCCGTGCTCCCCCACGCGGGGCGGACGCCGGTCGAACTGCGCGGGCGTCCGCGACAGCTTGCCCGGATAGGCCACCGACGGAATCTCCACCCCGTCTTCGCGCACGAAGTGGTGCAAGGTTCCGCGCGCTGCGACGAAGGGATCGTTGAACACGTCTTCCAGCGTATTCACCGGGCCGACCGGCACCCCGGCGACTTCCAGCCGCGCGATCAGCGCATCGCGGGTCTGGTCCTTGACCAGTTCAGCAACGATTCCCTCGATCGCTTCGCGGTTGACCAGCCGATCACGGGCCAGGGCAAAGCGGGGGTCGGTGCCAAGCTCGGGCACGCCCATTTCGGTGCAGAAGGCGCGGAATTGCAGGTCATTGCCAATCGCGATAATCAGCACGCCATCGGCCACATTAAAGGTGGTGTATGGCACCACAGTGGGGTGGCGATTTCCCAGCCGCCCCGGCGCGACCCCGCTGACCAGATAGCTTGACCCCTGATTGGCCATCATCGCGATTTGCGTATCGAGCAGCGAGATATCGATCTGCTGCCCCTCGCCAGTTCGCTCGGCATGGCGCAGCGCGGCTAGGATCGAGATCGCCGCGAAATTGCCGGTCGACAGGTCGGCCATGGCCACCCCGGCACGCAAGGGACCGCCGTGCTCTTCCCCGGTCACAGACATGAAACCGCCCATGCCCTGGGCGACAAAGTCATAGCCGCCGCGCTTGGTATAGGGGCCGGTCTGGCCGAAGCCGGTGATGGAGCAATAGACGATCCGCGGATTGATCGCGGCGATGCTGGCATAGTCGAGCCCGTACTTGGCCAGGCCGCCCACCTTGAAGTTCTCGACCAGAATGTCTGCTTCGGCTACCAGTCGCCGGATCAGCGCCGCCCCGTCAGGCGAAGCCAGGTCAATCGCGACCGAACGTTTGTTGCGGTTGGTGCAGAGGTAATAGGCGCTTTCCTGGCTATCATCGCTGCCATCCGGCAGCTTAAGGAAAGGCGGCCCCCAGGCGCGCGTATCGTCACCCCGCCCCGGATGCTCGACCTTCAGCACCTCGGCGCCAAGGTCGGCGAGGATCTGGGTGCACCAGGGCCCGGCCAGCACCCGCGACAGGTCCAGCACCTTGACGCCTTCCAGCGCGCGCGGGGTTTGCGAAACAGCTTGCATCATCCCCCAGCAATGCCGGGACTGGCAGCGGCTGTCTAGAACTGGCGGTTCCAGCTGATCGCCACACCGCGGTCATCCGGCAGCGCGGCGTAGTGGCTCGGGTCCTTGCGATAGTAGAGACTGGCCATGGCCGTGCCCTTCCACAGCGCACCATGCCAGACCAGCTCCAGATCCTGCTCCCGCCCCTTGGGCGCCAGCGAAAGCAGGCGCTGGCCATAGACCGTGCTGAGCGTGGTGTAGGAGTAATCAACCGGCAGATTGAGCGAAAGGCCGCCGCTTTCGACCCGCAGCGGCTGTGACAGACGCAGCGCCAGGCTATCATCTGCGGCGAAGATCCCGGTCCGTTGCGCGTCGATCGCCCAAGCCGAAGAGGTCAGCCGTGAACCGGCCGTCACGATTCCGCCGGTATGTGGGCGGGTAAATCCGCTGCGCCAGGCGGCTCCCAGTCGCCATGTCGGTGACAGCTGCCAGCCGGCGCTGGCATCAAGGAACAGACTGTCCGCTCCACTGGCCCCAAAGGCCTGGTGGAAGCGTGCGCCCAGCACCGAATCGCGCTCTAGCAGCCAAGATGCTCCCAATGCTGCGTCCAGCGGGCCGAACTGGCGATCGAGCGACAGCCCGATCCGCGAAGCCGGAACGCCGGGCAGGCGGCCAGAGGCTGACGAGGCCAGATTCACCCGCGCAGCGGCCTGGGCTGAGCCGTGTTCACCGCTGATAGTCAGGCCCCAGCGGCCAAAGCTCTCCCGGGCGGCAAAGCTGGCCTGGCCCGAGGCGCCAAAGCCCAGGTCATCAAGCGGCGAGCGCGCGATCAGGAAGGCCGGCTGGCTGCGCCCCTGCAGCTGGGCGACCAGCCCGTCGGCGCCCTGTTCAAAGGCAAAGCCCACTTTGCGGCCCGATGAAAGTTGCAGCACGGCGCGCGCCGCCAGCACCCGGGCCTGCTCGGCCTGCTCACGGCTGAGCCGCAGCTGGCCGGTCCACGGCAGCTTAGCGATCCGTCCCGTCGCATCGACCGAGAAGGCCAGGGCCACCTTGCCACCGCCGAGCGAAAGGTTGCGATTGTTGGTCTCCAGTGCCGGACCCAGCCGCGGCGGCACCTGCGCCGAGCGTAGCCCGGCCCCCAGGTCCATCCCGAAGGCGCGCTGGTAGCTATCAAGCACGACCGTCTCGATCGAACCGGCCCGCGTCCCGGCATCGCCCATTGGCGTAGAGGTTACCCCGGTCGTATCATCAACCGGGACCGGGATCGCCATGCCCGCAATGCTGGTCGTTCCTTGCGGTGCGAAGGCCGCCGTCAGGTCGAGAATGCCCCGGCCATAGGTCGAATCGGTCCCGGGAGCGCCCGCATCGCGAGCCGTGCGCAGCAGCAGATCGACCACCTGGGTCGCAGTAAGGTTGGGGAAGGCCTGGATCAGCAAGGCCGCCGCCCCTGAAATCTGCGGCGCAGCAAAACTGGTGCCCGAAAAGACATACTGGAAACGGGCGCCGGTGGCGTCGGTCGTGATTTTGAGCACCCCGTTATCGTAGACGCAGCAGACCTTCTCGCCGCGCGCCGAAAGATACCAGGTGGCCTCTGTTCCGGCGCGGTTGGAGAACGACGAGATCACGTTGGCACTATCGATCGAGCCGGCGATGATCACATTGCCCGTGCCGGCCTGGCGCAACCCGGTGGCGAAGGGGTCCGGATTATTCGGATCAACCCCGGCCTCAGTCGAAGCGCCATCATTGCCCGCAGCCACAACCACAACCACATTGGCGCGCGCCGCCCGGGCAATGGCTTGCCGCACGGCCGAATTGGGGTTGGAGCCGCCCAGCGATAGGTTGATTACCTTGGCCCCGGCGGTAACCGCGCGGTCGATCCCTTGGGCAATGGCGGAATCAGCCAGACTGCAGCCGCTCTTGGGATCGTTCGGATCCTTGGTGGCGCAGGTCCCCGCCGTATCGGCGCGAAACATGGCAACGATTGCGTTATAGGCCATGCCCAGAATGCCAAGCCCATCGCGGGCCGCAGCGGCCACCATCGCCACGTTGGTGCCGTGGTCACTATCCGGATTATCAAGCCCGCGGCTGCCGACAACGTCGGCTGAAGCGGTCGACAACCGACCCGCGAATTCCGGGCTGTCGCTATCGATCCCGGTATCCACGAACCCGATCGTCACGCCCTTGCCGCTGTACCCGGCTGACCACGGCGTCAGCGCGCCATGCTGTTGCGGCCCGCTCGAGCGGTTGTACTCGCTGGTCTGGAAGAAAATTCCCAGCGTGGGCGTCGGTGACGGCGTAGGGGTGGGGGTCGGCGTAGGCGTAGGTGTCGGAGTAGGGGTAGGGGTCGGAGTGGGAGTGGGAGTGGGAGTGGGAGTAGGGGTCGGAGTGGGTGTAGGTGTTGCCGTTGCTGTGGGCGTGGGCGTGGGCATGGGCGTCGGATCTGGTGTCGTGGTCGGCAAGGGGGAAGGGGTCGAACTTGCTGTCGGGGTCGGCTCAGGCGTTGCGGTCGGCGTGGGCGCAGGAGCGGGAGCGGGCGTGCTGCCCACCGACCCGCCGCCACCGCAGGCGGCAACAGCAACGAACAGGAATGCGGCCGCAATCACATGCCACGGCGCGCGTGTCGTATTGAAAGATCGCATTGACATTGCCACTCCAGATCCCCCTCCTCTCATATTCAGTCTTAACGGTCTATTTCAGCCAAACCAAGGACCAGCGCTACCAACACGGGGCGATAGGATGCTTGAAGCATCGGCCGGGCGCGGCTAGGCGATCCTGCATCAGCGCTCGCGCCTTGGAGTTCCGTCATGACTGCAGACCTTGCCCATGCCATCGAAGCTGCCTGGGAACGGCGCGATACAGTCACGCCGGCCAGCGGCGATGTCCGCGAAGTGGTTGAAACGGCGCTACAGTTGCTGGACAATGGCCAGGCCCGCGTAGCCGAACCCGATGGCGAGGGCGGCTGGCAGGTCAACCAGTGGCTCAAGAAGGCCGTGCTGCTGAGCTTCCGGCTCAACGACAACGAGGTTGTGCCGGGTGGCGCCGCCGGCGCTCCGGCCTTCGACAAGGTCCCATCCAAATTTGCTGGCTGGGGCGAGAACCGCTTCCGCGAAGCCGGCTTCCGCGTGGTGCCCGGTGCAGTGGTGCGCCGCGGTTCGCATATCGGCAAGGGGGTCATCCTGATGCCGAGCTTCGTCAACATCGGGGCCCATGTCGGCGATGGCACCATGGTCGATACCTGGGCCACGGTCGGTTCCTGCGCGCAGATCGGCAAGAACGTCCACCTTTCTGGCGGCGTTGGCATCGGCGGCGTGCTCGAACCGCTGCAGGCCGGTCCGGTGGTGATCGAAGACAATTGCTTCATCGGCGCCCGCAGCGAAGTGGTCGAAGGCGTCCGGATTTGTGAAGGCGCGGTGCTCTCGATGGGGGTGTTCATCGGCGCCTCGACCAAGATCATCGATCGCGCGACCGGCGAAGTCCACATCGGCCGCGTCCCACCCTATGCGGTGGTTGTGCCAGGTTCCATGCCCGGCAAGCCGCTGCCCGATGGCACCCCGGGTCCATCGCTGTACTGCGCGGTGATCGTCAAGACGGTCGACGCCCAGACCCGCGCCAAGACCGCGATCAACGACCTGCTGCGCGACTGAACTGATGGCCGCACTGGATCACAATCTGCTGCTCCAGTTTGCGGTTTCCTCGGTCATGGTGGTGGTCTGCGTGGTGATCCACGGGCTGGGCCTGTTCGGCCTCAATCGCGCGGTGCGGACCGAGGCCGCGATCGAGCGGCTCAAGCATATCGATCCGCTATCGCCGCGCGGCACCCTGTTCACGTTGGGGGTGGTGATGGCCATGCTGGCGCTGCACGGGATCGAGATCTGGTTGTTCGCGCTGGCCTATATCGGGCTGAACGCGATCCCCCAGCTTGAGCCGGCGCTCTATTTCTCGACCATCAGCTATTCGACCGTGGGTTACAACGACTTGCACATGGCGCCCGAATGGCGGCTGCTGGGCGCGTTCGAATCCGTCCTCGGGATCTTCCTGCTGGGCTGGTCAACCGCCTTCTTCTTCCGGATGATCGGCCGGATCGACCCGCACTAGAAGCTAACGGGATTTTCGATGGGTGCATCGCCCTTGCGACTGGCGGCAAAGGCCTCCGCCGCCTTCAGCACGCGCATGATATTGCGGCTGGCCAGCCCTTCCAACTCGGCCTGGGTCCATCCGCGGCGAGCGAGCTCGACGAACAGCACCGGGTACTTCGATACATCTTCCATCCCGGCAACGGTGTTCTCAACCCCGTCATAGTCTCCGCCCAAGCCAACATGCTCGGCCCCGGCGATCTGCTTGATGTGATCAAGGTGGTTGGCCACATCAGCCGTTGAGCCGACCGGTGCCGGGTTTGCCTTGACCCAGGCCGCCAATGCATCGGTGGCCGCCTTGGGCTGACCGATATGCAAGGCCTTGAGCCGCGCCTCTTCGGTGGCGCGCTGCACGTTCCACTGCCGCGTCGCTTCCACGACATAGGCCGGATAGGCATTGACCATGACGATCCCGCCATTGGCCTTGAGCCGCGCCAGCACCGCATCGGGAACGTTGCGGGGGTGGCTGTTCACTGCTTGTGCATTCGAGTGGCTGAAGATCACCGGAGCTTTCGCCACGTCCAGCGCATCCATCATAGTCGCTTCGCTGACGTGGCTGAGGTCGACCAGCATGCCGAGCCGCTGCATCTCGCGCACCACGTCGCGACCAAAGTCGGTCAGGCCGTCATGGACCGGGGCATCGGTGGCGGCATCGGCCCAGGCGGTGTTCTTGAAATGGGTCAGCGTCATGTAGCGCGCGCCGAGTTCATACATCTGCCGCAGCACGGCCAGCGAACCGCCGATCGAGTGGCCACCCTCCATTCCCATCAGCGAAGCGACCTTGCCGGCCTTCATCGCCTTGGTGACGCAGTCGGACGTCGTGCACAGCTGCATATCGGCGGCATTGCGTGCGACCAACCGCTTGGTCACGTCGATCTGCTCAAGCGTGGCCTGGACCGCCTGCTGGTCGGTAAGATTGGCCGAGACATAGACTGACCAGAACTGCGCCCCGACCTTGCCGGCGCGCAGTCGCTTAAGGTCGGTCTGCATCGCCGCGACGTCCTTGGCCGGATCGGCCGTGTTGCTGGTGTCAGCGAAGTTGAAATCGCCCAGCACGTTCTTGCGCCGATCGCGCAGCTGTTCGGGCACATCGTTATGCCCATCCCACACCGGCGCCGCCTTCAGCGCCGCCGCTCCCACGGCCTCGGGCGATTGCGCCGCAAGCGGGGCAGCAGCAAACAGGCAGGCGGAAGTGAGCAGGAGACGATGGTGCATGACAGGTTCCCAGGATGTGTTCGGGGGCCAACCTAGCCAAGCCGCTGGCGCAGGTCGAGATGCACAGTGACCCAATCGCGGAGAAGCACCCGCTGCGCCTTGCGCGCCCCTGCGATCCGTGCTGGCTGGAATGAATGGAACTGTTAGCCAATCCCGCGACCCTCGCGCTTGCCGTGCTCGCCGTCTGCATCCTTGGGCTGGCCAAGGGGGGATTTTCTGGACTGGGCGTGCTCGGCACGCCGCTGCTCGCTCTGGCACTGCCCCCGGCAGTGGCCGCCGCCGTGCTCTTGCCGGTCTTGCTCGTGCAGGACGTGGTCAGCGTCTGGTCCTTCCGGCATAGCTGGAGCGGCTGGATCGTCGCCTGGATGCTGCCGGGCGCAGCGGTGGGGGTAGCGCTGGGCACGGCACTGGCCGCTTCGATCGCCGAAGAGCAGCTCTTGCTGGTCCTTGGCGTGCTAACGCTGGTGTTCGGTCTCTATCGGCTATGGCTGGAGCGCGGCGGGCGGATCGTGGCGCCATCGGATTCGCCAGGCTGGGTCGGCACACTGTTTGGTGTCGGCCTTGGTTTTACCAGTCAGGTCGCCCATGCCGGCGGCCCGCCATTCCAGATCTGGGTGACCCCGCGCCGCCTGCCCCATGAAACCTACGTCGGCACTAGCTCGGTAGTCTTCGCCGCGGTGAACTGGATGAAGGTGCCCAGCTATGTCGCGCTGGGATCGCTCAATGCCCGCACCCTCACTGCCGCCGCCCTGCTGATGCCGCTGGCAGTGATCAGCACGCTGGGTGCCGTGCGCCTGATCCGCCGGATGGATCCGGCCCGTTTCTACACCCTGATCTATGTCCTGATGGTGCTGCTGGGCGCCAAACTGACCTGGGACGGGCTGGCTTAAAGCCTGGCGCGATCCGCCTCACAACTCGCCAAATCGGCCAGATAGCTTTGCCGCATCATGCCAAAGGCCAAAGCAGCCAGCAGGCAGGGCAGCGGCAGCAGGCGAAAAGCGTCAGCCAGGCCAATGGCGTCGGCGATCCGGCCCGTCAGGATCGGACCCGGCGCCAGTCCGAGCAGGTTGTTGGCCAGGGTTAGCGTGGCAAAGGCCGAGCCATGGATCGCCAGTGGCGTAAGGTTGGCCACCATGGCGCCGACCGGGCCAGTAGTCCCGGCGACCAGGAACATCGCGATGCCCAGCAAAACCAGCTGGCCCGGCCCCGGCGGCAAGAGCATCGCCAGGCTCAGGCTCAATGCCGTGCCGAGGCTATAGCCAATGGCCAATCCGATCTTGCGTGCAGGCTGATTGCGCGCCAGCCGATCGCTGGCCATGCCGCACAGGATCATGCCTGCACCACTCAGCAAGAGCAGCACCGCGGCCAGCGAACCAGCCTTGTCGACTGGCAGATGATAGCTCCGGTTGAAGTAGCTCGGCAGCCAGGCTGGCAAGGCACCCGCGGCGAAGAGTTGCAAGCCGCTGGCGATATAGGCCAGGCGGACGGAGCGATTGCCGACCAGATCCCGAAGTGGCGGTGCAGGGGCGGTTGCCGCGGTTTCGCCAGCTTGCGAAAGTGCTGCAATCCGCCGCTCGCGGACCACGATCGGATAGAGCAGACCCAGCATGAGTCCCGCTATCCCGATCGTCGCAAAGGCGGTCCGCCAGCCATGATTGGCTGCCACGACACCGCCGATCGCCACCCCCAGCACCTGTCCGAACAGCCCCCCAGCCATGAAGGCAGCCGATAATGTGGCGCGCAGCCGCGCCGGAAAGACCGAGATCACCACGGCGATCCCGACACTGCCGTAGGCCGCCTCGCCGATGCCGACCAGCGCCCGCCCGGCAAGCATCGTATCGAAGCTTTGGGCCACGGCGCAAAGCAGCGTCGCCAGGCTCCACAGCACCGCCATCAGCGTCAGGCTTCGCACCCGGCCCCAGCGATCGGCCGCGAGCGACAGCGGAAAGGTCAGGACCCCGACCATGATCGCGACAATCCCAGAGAGCAGCCCCAGCTGCGCATCGCTGAGGCTCCATTCGGCCTTGAGCAGCGGGAATACGGCGTTCAGGACCTGCCGCGCCATGTAGTCTGAAATGAGCAGGCCAAAGCTCAGCGCAAAGACCAGCCAGGCGTAAGCCGTAACCCGGTCTGCCCCACCATCCAGGGTGCCTGTTCGCGGTATCGGTCCAGCCATCGCTTATTCTCTCCCGGATCGTTCGCCTAAGCCAGCAGTTGTTCGATCAGGCGATGTCCCTCTGGCCAGGGACCATAGCCTGCCGGGGGATTGAGGTGACCGACCGCGCCCGCATCATGGAGCTCTGCCTGCCAGTCGCGCGCCATCGCCTCAACCCGCTCGAACCGGGCAAGCGGATCGTTGCGACTGGCCACGACCAGTGTCGGAAAAGGCAAGGGCTGGCGCGGAATCGGCAACCAGCCGTTGGCCGAAAGGTCATCGTAGGTGGGGTATCCCGGCGGGAGCGGATGCTCGACATCCGCCGGGGTCGCCAGCAGCGCCGCCCTGATTGGCCGGCTGGGCGAAAGCGCCCAGTGGGCCACCATCAGGCAACCGGCGCTGTGCGCAGCGATCACGACTTCACCCTCGATCGCATTGAGCGCCGCATCCAGCGCGGCCACCCGGGCTGCCCGTGACAAGCGGTCTTCAGTGAGCGGCTCAACCGTCACCGATCCCGGAAAGGCACGGGCAGCATGGGTCTGCCAGTGATCCTCGACATGGTCCCGCAAGCCGGGAACGAAGAGGACCGTCACGCTCATGCGGCGGCACGGACCGCGGCGCGGCGCGGCTTGGGCTGCAGGTTCGGCAGCCAGCCGTTCTTCTCCAGCGTTTCCTCAACGCTCGAGTAGAAAGTGCCGATCTGATAGATCTCCTTGGCTTCCTTGCCGCTCGCGATCGGGCGGTAGAGCTCTTCGGAAATCCGCACCATCTTCTCGATCTGCTGGACCGAGGTCGCACGCTCGCCGCGGCGTCCCCACAGGTTGTCTTCCTGCCCGACGCGAACGTGCAGGCCCATGGCGATGCCCATCACGGTCAGCGGATACATCGAGCGCATCAGCCCTTCGACCGTGCAGACCGCGTTCTGCGGCAGGCGGTTGACGAACTCCATCAGGTTGCGCGGATTGGGGCCATCGTGCCCGCCGCCAATCGCCACCCAGTTGCAGACCAGCGGGCCCATGTAGTGACCATTGCGGACCAGCCGCTCGACCGTTTCGAGGTCGCGTGCACAGCCGACCTGGAAGTGCGTCTGGATGCCCGAAGCGGTCAGCCGCTTCATGTGCTCCTTCATGAACTTCGGCCCGGCATCGTAATACATCTCGGTATAGGCCTCGCGGTAGACGTCCCACATCGTGGTGCCGCCCGCGTCTTCCTCGGTGATGAGCTCCATCACGTTCATCTGGTTGGTGTTGACCGCCAGAGTGACCTGATCCGGGGCCGGCTTGAGGTCGGCCAGCATGTGCCGGGTGTCATCGTCGAGCCATTCCGCCGCCGCGCTTTCGGTCTTCGGGGAGAAGCTGATCGAGCCGCCAACCTGGAGCACCATGTCAGGCACGGCGGTGCGCAGGCGATCGAGCATCTCGTTGAACCGGTCGAGATCCTTTGAGCCGGTGCCGTCCGGTTCGCGCACGTGCAGGTGCAGCACGGTCGCGCCCGCGTTGTAGCAGTCGACCGCCTTCTGGACCTGGTCAGCGAAGCTCACCGGGATGTCATCGCTGTCTTCCGGCATGAAGCTGGGGGCATAGGGCGCAACCTGGATGACCAGCGGATCCTGGTACTCGGGCAGCAGGCTTTCGTCGAAGAACTGCATGGTCTCTCTCCTCAGATCAGTAGGGCCTCAGATCAGAATGGTTTGTCGCCGATGATGCCCGCGCGCTCCATCTGGCGGACGCAGGGCGGGTAATCCATGACCGCGTAGTGCTGGGTGCAGCGGTTGTCCCAGATCGCCATCGATCCCGGCTGCCAGCGCCAGCGCACCTGGTATTCGGGGATCTGCGCCCGGCCGATCAGGTAGTGCAGCAGATTCGCCCCGCCCGGGGCGTAATCCTGCCCGTAGCGGACATTCGCGGCGGTGTGGAAATTGGTGAAGTGGGTGGTGAAGCCGCAGACGTATAGGCTCTTCGCACCGGTCTCTGGATGGGTTCGCACCACCGGATGCTCCACATCGGGGAACTGGGCCTTCAGCGCCAAGCGTTTGTCATCCGGCATCCGCGCGCCAAAGCTCGCCTCGATCGAATGGCGCGCCTTCAGCGGGGCAATGGTGTCCTTGATGTGGTCGGCCAGATCCTCATAGGCTCGTTCCATGTTGGCCCACATCGTGTCTCCGCCCACCGGCGGGCAGGCCACGCAGCGCAGCACCGCGCCCATCTGGGGCGCCTCGCGCCATGTGGTGTCAGCGTGCCACGAGTTCTCATAGAAATCGGGCGGGGAATTCTCGTCCTTGTAGATCCGCACCAGCCCGGGATGCTCGGGATCGCTGCCGGCAACCGGGTGGTCCTCCAGCGGCCCGAAGCGCTGGGCAAAGGCGACGTGATCGGCCCGGCTGATGTCCTGATCGCGCAGGAACAGCACCTTGTGCTGCAGCAGCGCGGCCTTGATCGCGCAGAACAGGTCATCGTTGCGCACCGCCTCGGCCAGGTTCACGCCGCTCAGCTCGGCCCCGATGTGCTGGGTGAGCCGCTCGATCTTCACAGCACGAACACCGATGAGCCGATGGTCTTGCCGGCTTCGAGATCGCGGTGCCCTTCCACGCACTGTTCCAGCGTATAGCGCTGCCCGATCTCCACCTTGATCCGGCCAGCCGAAAGGTGATCAAACCAGAACTTCGCCATCTCGGCACGCTCGGCTGGATCGGCGAAGAAATCGGCGAAGGCCGGGCGGATGAAATAGACCGAACCCTGCAGCATCAGCTGGAACGCATCGATCGGCGGGAAAGGCCCGGAAGCCGTGCCGCAACCCACCAGCACCCCGCGCCGCCGCAGCGACTTGAGCGAACCTTCGAAGGTATCCTGGCCGACCGAGTCAAACACCGTCTGGACGCCTTCACCGCCAGTCAGTTCCTTGACCCGCGCGGCAACATCCTCGCGCCGATAAAAGATGATCTCGTCGCAGCCGAGCGAACGGGCCTTCGCAGCCTTCTCTTCGCTCGAAACCGTGCCGATCACCCGCAGGCCAAGCAGCTTGGCAATCTGGACCGCCAGCAGGCCCACGCCGCCAGCCGCGGCGTGAAGCAGGATCGTATCTCCGGCCTTTAGCCGCGGATCGGCCTTCATCAGCCAGTAGGTGGCGGACAGGCCGCGCATGGTCGAAGCGGCGGCTGTTTCGAACGAGACATTGTCCGGCAGCTTGAACAGCGGTGCGGCCGGCATGACCCGTTCAGTCGCATAGGCCCCCAACGGTCCGCCATTGTAGCTGACCCGGTCACCCACGGCGACATGGGTGACGCCTTCGCCAACGGCCTCGACCGTGCCGGCACCTTCAACGCCGATTCCGCAGGGCGGCTGGACCGGATAGTAGCCGGAACGGAAATAGGTATCGGCAAAGTTGCAGCCGACAGCCCCATGCCGCACCAGCACTTCGCCGGGGCCGGGGCTGCCGACTGCAACTTCTTCCACCTTCAGGACTTCTGGTCCGCCGGTTTCGTAAAAACGTACCGCTTTCGCCATGACCAATCGCTCTCCCAAGCTCTTTGGCCGGAAGCTACGTCATCAATGGGTTGCAGTTTTCACAATTCGTGACATTGTTTTACCAATTGATGCCAAAGGAGCCGGGCAATGTCCGAACTGGTCCGCGTTGCCGCCCTGACCGGCTATTTCGAGACCATGGCCGGCCTCGGCCTCGACCCGCGCCCGCTGCTGCGCGAACAGGGCTTGTCAGCCAATCTGCTGGTCAATCCCGAACAGCTGATCCCGGCCCGCGCGGCGATCCGCCTGCTTGAGCGGAGCGCGCAGGAAAGTGGCTGCCTGACTTTCGGGCTGCGCATGGCCGAGGGCCGCGCCATGGCCAACCTGGGCGCTACCAGCCTGCTGATCGCGCACCAGCCAACGCTGCGTCATGCGATCGTCGCGCTGCGCGAATTCCGCGCGCGGATCAATTCAACGCTGGTCCTGCACCTGGAGGAAGGCGATGGGGAGGCCGTGCTGCGCGAGGATTTTGCGCTGCGCCGTCCGGAGCCATCGCGGCAGTCCTCGGACCTGGCGCTGGGCGTGCTGATGCGGCTGTGCGCCGACGTGCTGGGGCCGGACTGGTCGCCCCGGCTGGTCTGCTTCTCGCACCAAGCTCCACCCGCTGCCGAGCTGCCGATCTTCGCCCGCCTGTTCCGCTGTCCGCTACAATTCGACAGCGAGGTCAATGGGATCGTCCTGCGGCAGGCTGATCTTGATCGTCCCAACCAGCGCGCCAACGATCAACTCGCCCACCATGCCCGGCACCTCCTCGAAACGGTCATGAGCCCGGCCGAGCGAACCACAGTGGAGGATGTTGACCAGCTGATCCGCCTACTGATGCCAGCGGGCCGCGCCTCGATCCAGAACTGCGCCGCCTCGATCGGCACCACCGTGCGCACCCTGCAGCGCCTGCTCGACGCCGAGGGCACCAGTTTCACTTCCCTGCTCAACGCCGCCCGGATGCAACTGGCCACCCAGTACCTCGCCAATCCCAGGATGCGGATCACCGATATTGCCGGGATGCTCGGCTATAGCTCGATCGGCGCATTCAGCCGGTGGCACAGCCAAACCTTCGGCGCACCGCCGCGGTCACGACGCGCTTAATCCGTTGATTGTCGAGGATCAGGCTGCACAGCTGAAAAACTGGCGCACCCGACAGGATTCGAACCTGTGACCTCTGCCTTCGGAGGGCAGCGCTCTATCCAGCTGAGCTACGGGTGCCGAAGCAGGGCGAGCGGTTAGCAGCCCGGCGGCACTTGCGCCAGTGCAATTTGGGCCGGGACAGCCCGGCCAGCAGAATTAGCGTTTTGGCAAGGGCATTTGGCTATGGCTGCCGGCCATGAACGCGCTTCCTCCCTCTTTCACCGGGCCGACCACGGCTTCGCCGGGACTGCTTCCCGGTTCAGGCCGGGCCGAATTCGGCCAGGCCTCGGCCAATGCGATGAGCATGAAGTGGGCCGCACTGCATGATGCCGCCGGAGTTGTCGCCATGCTCGCCGGAACCGCGGCGGAGCCGATGAAACCGGAAATCCGCAACTTCCCCGCCACCATGCGCGATGCCGGTGGCTGGCGCCGGACCATGGCCGAACAGGGCATTGAAGATCTGGCCGCAATCATGGAGCCCGGCATTGCCGCGCTGCTTTCGGTCCAGGCGCGTGGCGTCAGCCCAGCATTTGCCGCGCAGGCGCTGTGGCAAGAGTTTCTGTCGGCCCGCAACGGCCTGCTCACCCTGGTTCCGCCGCCGCACGAGGCATCCTCGCCCCGTCGCTTTGCCTGAGCTCTTGCGCAGTTCTTGGTCTGTTCTTATGCTTCGGGCATGACCGGAGCGACGAATCCCGCCACGACCGATGCTGATCTCAAAGCCGCGCAGGCTGTTGCGCGCGGGATTTGCCGACTATTTGCGCGAAATGACATCTGGTGCCTGTCTGAAATGCCGCTGCGTTCCAATCGGCGGGCGGACCTGATGGGGATCGATGCCAAAGGTCACCTGGTGATTGTTGAGATCAAGGTGAGCCGGGCGGACCTGCTGGGCGATGCCAAGTGGACCGATTACCTCGATCATTGTGACCGGTTCTACTGGGGCCTCGCCGCTCACCTCGATCGCAGCTGCATGGAGACCGAGGCCTTCCAGCCGGACCGCTGCGGCTTGATCGTGGCCGATGGCTATGATGCGGAAATTCTCCGCCCGGCCCCAACGGTCCCGCTCAATGCCGCGCGCCGCAAGGCCGAGGTGGAACGACTTGCCCGCGCAGCGCTGCGCCGCCAGCAGGGGTTTATTGACCCCGGCCTTTCGGCCTGGAGCTAACCCCGCTCGCGTAACTTGCGCAGGATGGCGTGCTTGTCCCGCGGCTTGAGCATCGGCCAATCGGCGATTTCACCCAGGGTACGCTTGCACCCCAGGCACCACCCGGTTGCGGGATCGATCCGGCAGGTGCCGTCGCACGGCGAATCCGGCCCGGGCAAGGAAGCGCCTAGCGCTTGACCGCCGGCTCGCGCGAGAGCCGGGTCATCAGCAGCGCGGCCCGCTTCGCCTGCCGCCACAGGCTTGGCACGTCGACCGTCTCGGCCGCGGTGTGATCGCCCTCGCTGGCGGGGCCGAGCCCGACCAGGCTATCGACATCGGCGGCAACGAAGCTGACATCGCCCGCGCCACGCTTGAGCGGATCGAGCGCCGCCATGGCCGGCAGCCCCAGCGTGGCATTGACGCCGTTGAGCTTGTCCAGCAGCGCACGATTGCCGGCAGTTGGCGCCATCGGCGGGTACTTGTCTTCAAAGACCAGCTCGGCCGTGCCGCCATTGAACGGGCGGGCGACGATTTCCCGCATCTTCGCCACGGTCCGGTCAATCGAATCCTGGCTCAGCGCACGAACGTCACCCATGGCTACGGCCACGGCCGGGATGATGTTGGTCTTGCCCGTGGCTTCCGCATTGGCGCCGCTCTCGGCGATAGACGCGCTGGCCCCGCCAGCAACCATGCCGACATTGAAGGTCAGGTTCGGTTCGGGCAGCTCCTTGCGGAAAGCAGCCAGGATCGCCGCCAAAGGATAGATCGCACCTTCGCCGGCGGCGGCAGAGAAGATCCCGCTCGAATGGCCGCTGCGTGCGGTGACCGTGACCTTCCAGTTCCCGGCCGAGCGGCGGGCGATCGAGCCCATGTCATTGCCGCCATCGCGGGCTAGCCCTTCGAAATCCAGCGCGGCATCCGCGCGCTTGCCGGCGGCCACCAGATCGGCCCGCGCGATCGAGAGCGGCAGCCCGGCCTCTTCCTCATCCCCGGTCAGCACGACTTCGATATTGGCGTTCTTGAGCGTGCCCGCCTTGTGCATCGCCCGCAGCGCGGCGAGCATGGCCACGACCCCGCCCTTGTCATCGGCGGCGCCTGGGCCCTTGACCGTATCGGCACTGATCCGCTCAAACTTCTGGAACGGGTGATCGAGTTCGAACACCGTATCGAGGTGCCCGATCAGCAGTAGCCGCTTGGTGCCTTTCTGGCCCTTGTGCTCGGCTATGAAATGGCCCGCGCGGCCAGCGGCAGACTGGTCAACCCAGCGCACCTTGAAACCCAATGCTTCGAATTCCGGCACCAGCATATCGTGCACCGCGCGTACGCCCTTGAGGTTACGCGTGCCGCTGTTCTGGTTGACCAGCTTTTCCAGCAGGTCGAGATGACGCCCCTGCTCGGCATCGACCGTAGCGATCATCGTTTGCTCAGCCTTGGTGGGCGGGGCAGCGAGGGCCGGCGTGGAGAGGAACGTGGCGGCGATCAGCGCAGCGGGCGCAAGCAGGTGACGGGTCAGCATGCCGACACCCTAACCAGAGCCACCCCACTCGTGCCAGCGTAATTTTCTTGCTTTTTGCGGCAATCGACACTAGATAGGGCGCTGCAATCGGCGCGCGGACCTTGATCCGCCGCAGTTCCGGCAGCGTGACGTCACCGTTTCAACGGAAGACTTGCCCGAACGTACGATCGCCGCATTCGCTGAAGCTTCCTTTTTCACGCAGGGTCGCATCGAACGACACCTTGCTTCGCGAGGGCGGTCACGATGCCCGTCCGCGCGCCGCTTCATATTGAAGAGATTACCATGACCTATTTTTCCGATCTTGGCCTGGCCGAGCCACTGCTGCGTGCGCTTGAAACCAAGGGCTATGCCGATCCCACCCCGATCCAGCGCCAGTCGATTCCGGCCCTGCTGGAAGGGCGCGACCTGCTGGGTATTGCCCAGACCGGCACTGGCAAGACCGCTGCTTTCTCGCTGCCTTCGCTCCACCGCCTGGCCGCCGATCCCAAGGCGCGCAGCAATGCCTCGTGCCGGATGCTGGTGCTGAGCCCGACCCGCGAATTGGCCGCACAGATCGCCGAGAACATGCGCGGCTATGCCAAGTACCTGAACCTCTCGGTCCAGTGCGTGTTCGGCGGGATTCCCGTAGGCAAGCAGGCCCGTGCGCTGGTGCCGGGCTGCGATATCCTGGTGGCAACGCCAGGCCGCCTGCTCGACCTGATCGACCAGCGCGCGCTGACGCTGCGCAATGTCGAGATCTTCGTGCTCGACGAGGCCGACCAGATGATGGACCTCGGCTTCATCGTCCCGCTGAAGCGCGTGGCCAACATGCTCCCCAAGGAGCGTCAGAGCCTGTTCTTCAGCGCGACCATGCCCAAGGCGATTGCCGACCTGGGTAAACAGTTCATCCAGAATCCGGTGCGCGTGGAAGTAACCCCGCAGGCCACCACGGCCGAACGGGTTGAGCAGTACATCACCTTCCTCAACCAGGCCGAGAAGCAGGCACTGCTCTCGCTGCGGCTGCGCGCCGGGCTGGCCGATGGCTCGATCGACCGGGCGCTGGTCTTCACCCGCACCAAGCACGGCGCTGACCGGGTGGTGCGTCACCTGACCACCGCCGGGGTCCAGGCCGCCGCGATCCACGGCAACAAGAGCCAGGCCCAGCGCACCGCCGCCCTGCTGGCGTTTCGCAAGGGTTCGACACCTGTACTGGTGGCGACCGATATTGCCGCGCGCGGGATCGACGTTTCGGGCGTCAGCCACGTGTTCAACTTCGAACTGCCCAACGTGCCGGAACAGTATGTCCACCGCATCGGCCGCACCGCGCGCGCCGGGGCAGACGGGATTGCGCAGAGCTTCTGCGCGCCGGACGAGAAGGCCTATCTAAAGGACATCGAGCGGCTGACCGGCGTCAAGCTTGAGCCCATGCCGCTGCCCGATGACTTCCAGAAGGAAGCCGCCCGCCTGCCGCTGCCCAGCCGCAAGCCGGCCGAGGCCGAGCAGGATGCCCGCCGCGAGGAGCGCGATGCCCGCGGCCGTGGTGGTCAGGGCCGGGGCGGTCAGCGCAGTGGCGGTCGCAACAACAACCGCAGCCCGGGCGGCCAGAGCCGCGACGGGCAAAGCCGTGACCAGTATCATCGTAACGAACGCGTGCGCCAGGAATGGGCACCGCGCGAACAGCGCGGCCCGGTATTCAACCCGCTTGCCGCGGAAGAGCGCGAGGCGCGCGAATTCGGCGTGATGCCCAAGGCTGGCGCCAAGACTGCCGATCGCAGCCCTGCCCCTCAGGGTGAGCGTCGACCGGCTCCGAACGGAGACCGCCGCCCCGCTCGCCAGGGCGAGCGCCGTGATGGCCCGCAGGGCGAACGCCGCGGCGCACCGCATGGTGATCGTCGCCCCGGTGGCGATCGCCGCGAAGGCGGGCGCGGCCGTGGCGGTCCGGGCGGTTCGCGCGGGCCGGGCCAGTTCCGCGGCCGAGATCGCGGCGCAAGCTAAGACTGGCACTCTGCATCGCCGCACGGCATAAGGCGCGGCGATGCAGGGTCTGACTGGTTCCGGATGGCAAGCCGCCGCTTGGTCGGCAGCAGCGATGACGCTGATCGTCGCGCTGCGCTATCTGGCGACCAGCGGCATGTTCGCCTGGGCCACGCGCCGGGTTCGCCCCGGCCTCTATCGCGGACTGGAAAACCAGATCCGCAAGGAGATTGGCTGGTCGCTGGCTTCGGCGGCGATCTATGGCATTCCCGCCGGCGTGGTCGCCTGGGGCTGGCAGCAGTTGGGCTGGACGCGGATCTACACCAGCTTCGGCGACTATCCGCTGTGGTACGCGCCGCTATCGGTGCTGCTCTACCTGCTTGCCCATGACACCTGGTTCTACTGGACCCACCGCTGGATGCACCGGCCCTGGCTGTTCCGCCGCGCCCACGCGGTCCACCACGCCAGCCGCCCGCCCACAGCCTGGACTGCGATGAGCTTTCATCCGTGGGAGGCGGTGACCGGCGCCGTGGTGATCCCGGCGCTAGTCTTCCTGATCCCGATCCACGCCGCGCTGCTGGGTCTGGTGCTGGGGATCATGACCCTGATGGGGATCACCAACCACATGGGCTGGGAGCTTTTTCCGGCCCGGCTCGTTCATTCGCGCTTAGGGGGATGGCTGATAACTGCCAGCCACCACCAGCGGCATCACGAGAACTATCAATGCAACTACGGCCTCTATTTTCGCATTTGGGACCGGCTATGCGGCACGGATCGCGGCCTCTCCTCGCTCTGAGCCTGGCGCTTCCGCTGCTGGGTGCCGGGGCTCCGCCGCTGACCGAGGTCAGCGTGGTGGTGACCGGCCTGCGCAATGCCAAGGGTCAGGTGCTGGCCTGCCTGACCGCGCAGCCCAAGGGCTTCCCCGATTGCCGCAAGGATCCGACCGCCAAGCAGGCGATTGTCCCGGCTGGCACAACGGTGCGGATCACCTTCGGCGCGGTGCCGGCGGGGCGCTATGCGATCTCGCTGATTCACGACGAGAACAGCAATCGCAAGATGGACATGGCCTTGGTGATGCCCAAGGAAGGTTACGGGTTTTCCCGGGATGCCCCGGTAACGATGGGGCCGCCAAAGTTTGACAGAGCCGCCTTTGAGGTGGCCGGCGCGACGATCGAGCAAAAGGCCCGGATGCGCTATCTTTTCTGATCCCTGGGCCCGGTGGCGCGGACGCCGGCAAACGACCTTGGCCACCATCAGAGACTGTGGCGCGACTTAACCGTTAATTTACCATGTTGCGCGAAAAACCCCCAGATAGGCACACAGGCGGGGTAGCCACATGGACACGTTTCGGGGCAATTTTACCGACCAGGCCGAGCACGGCATCGACTGGCCCGACCTCGACGATCACGACGACGAAGTGATCAACGAACCGCCGCCGCAGCCGGTCGGTCAGGATGAGCGGCGCATGCAGGTGCGCGCCTACAATTACTGGACAAGCCTGCTGGGCGACCGCGCCTTTCCGTCGATCGAGGATCTGGAGCCGGCTGACCTGGCCGACTTTGGCCCCAATAGCGTGCTGCTGGATTTCACGGCAGGAATCGACAACCCGGCGATCCGCCATCTTGGCGCTGCGCTGGCGGCCGAATGCGGCGCCGATACCCGCATCGAAACCCTGGCCGATGTGCCGAGCCGGTCGCTGCTGTCGCGCATAACCGACCATTACATGCAGATTCTGGCCAATCAGGCGCCGATCGGATTTGAGGCGGAGTTCATCAACCAGCGTGAGGCGACGATCCTCTACCGCGGGATCCTGCTGCCTTTCTCAAGCGATGATGACACGATCGATTTCGTCTACGGGGTCATCAACTGGAAAGAGCTGGCCGATCAGCACACCGCCGATGAGCTGCTGCTCGAAATCGATCAGGCACTGGCCGGGGCTATCCCCGAGACACGGCGGCAGGAATTGACCAACTGGGCTGATGGTCCGGCGGAAGCCCCCGCCATGCCCCCGGCGGCCCAAGATGACATTCTTGATCTTGGCGCCTTTCAGACCGCAGAGGATGGCTTCGCGCCCTTTCCCGCACCCCGCTTTGGCCAGACCGGCCAGGCCGATATGGCGCTCGCCGATTGCTTGGCTTCGGCCCGGGCCCTGGCCGAAGCGGCGCGGGGCAGCGAAGATCGCACGCGGCAAGCGCTCTATGCCGCCATCGGCCGGGCTTATGACTTTTCGATCGCCGCCCAAGCTGCGCCCGATGAATTCGCCGCACTGCTGGTCCATTATCACCTGACTGCGCAGGAGCGCGCACCGATGACGCCGGTGGTCAAGCTGGTGTTCGGTGCCAACTACGACAAGACGCGGCTGACCGAGTACGCCACCGCGCTAAACCATGCGCACCGCGTGGGAATTGGCCAGGGCCAGCTGGAAGCCTATCTGGCGCAGGTGGCGGGCGGACTGAAAGCCGTGGTGAACGAGGAGCGCCGTGCCAAGCGAGCGGAAAGCCCCGGTGGCACAGCCGTTCGCGACACCCCCCGCGATGCCTTGGTCCGCAAGTTGCGCAAGCTCGGCGGCTGTCCGCTGGCCGCAGTGCCAGGCGAAGGCCGCGAGTTTACCTTGCTGATGGCCCGCCGCCTGCCCGGCGGAGAGGTTGTGCTGCTGGGTGAAGTGGGCGACGACCTGCCCCTGCTGGAACGCGCCGCGCGCAAGCTGCTCGGCTAATTCCTGCGACCATTAGACAGCGAGCGGGGCGCCGTGCCGGAAGGCATGGCGCCCTTCGCATTTGCCCGCTAGATCGTTGCGCCATGACGTTGAAGCGGAGATCATTTCGGATGGGCTGGATCGGCTGGACCGTAACCGCCATACTGCTCGTGGCGGCCACCCTGTTCGGCGGCTGGCGGTACGCCCATGCCACAGGCGCCGTCGGTTTGCTCGATCTGGCAGACCGCACCGTCGGCGGAACCGGTGGCGCCCGGCTGATGGCCAGCGGTATTCGCTATGGCCCGGTTCCCGCCCAGCGCCTCGATGTGATTGCGCCGGCAACCCCGGGACCGCATCCGGTGCTGGTCTTCATTCACGGCGGGGCCTGGAATTCGGGCCGACCGGAAGACTATCACTTCATCGGCCGGACCTTTGCCCGCGCCGGCTATGTGGTGGTCCTGCCCGGCTACCGGCTGGTGCCCGAAGGGGTCTATCCGCACATGCTGGAAGACGGCGCGCTGGCGGTGGCCTGGACGGCGCGGAACATTGCGCAATTCGGCGGTGATCCCGGCCAGGTCGTGCTGATGGGGCATTCGGCCGGCGCCCATACCGTGGCCATGCTGGCGCTGGAACGCCAGTGGCTTGGCCGCCAAGGCCTGCCCGACGGGTTCATCAAGGGCGTAATCGGCCTCTCCGGCCCCTATGATTTTTATCCATTCACATCGGATTCGGCGCGGGCAGCCTTCGGACAGGTCAAGGATCCCGCGATCACCCAGCCGATCACCTTTGCCCGCGGCGATGCCCCGCCGATGCTGCTGCTGACGGGCGATGCAGATACCACAGTCAAGCCGCGCAACAGCAAGGTCCTGGCCAAGGCGCTGACCGATCGCGGAGCCCATGCCGAGCTGGTGATCCTGCCGGGTGTTGACCATTCGGGGCCAGTGCTCAAGCTGGCCCAGCCCTTTGCCCGCGACACGAGCGTGATCGCCCCGGTGCTGGACTTCCTCAAGCACCTGCAGCGGCCTTCAGCGCCGGTTCAGGCGGCAGCAGAGTAAAAGCCCGCCAATGCGCATCGTCTCCCGCCTGATCGCCCTGATCGCCGCCGTGACGCTGGCGGCCCAGCCGGCGGCGGCGCAATCGATCCTGCGCGATGCCGAAACCGAAGCCCTGTTGCACGATATGGCGGCCCCGCTGATCACAGCGGCAGGACTTAATCCCAACAATGTCGACGTGGTGGTGATCAACGATTCGTCGCTCAACGCCTTCGTTGCGGGCGGCCAGACGGTCTATATCCACTCGGGCCTGCTCAATGCCGCCAGCACGGCCAACGAAGTGCAGGGCGTGATCGCCCACGAACTTGGCCATATAACCGGCGGCCATGTGATCAACGATGGCGGGAGCAAGGCGGCTGGCAATATCAGCATCCTGTCCTTGCTGCTGGGCGCCGCAGCGGCGGCAGCGGGTGCCGGGGATGCCGCGATTGGCGTCATCATGGCCGGCCAGCAGGCCGCCCTTGGCAAGTTTCTGGCCTTCAGCCGCGCCCAGGAATCGACCGCCGATGCGGCGGGCGCGCAGTTCCTCTCGAAAGCCGGGATCACCGGCCGCGGGTCAGTGGAGTTCTTCAAGAAGCTCCAGAACATGGAGTTCCGCTATGGCTACACCCGCACGCCCGACAACGAGTTCTATCGTACTCACCCGATGACCGGGGACCGGATCGCCACCCTGCAGGATACCTACGAGCGCGATCCAGCCTGGAACGCGCCGCTGGATCCCAAGCTTGAAGCCCGCTTCCAGCGCGCCAAGGCCAAGCTATTTGGCTATCTGGGCGAACCGGCACAGATCATGCGGACCTACCCCGAGACGATGACTGACGTGCCGGCGCGCTATGCCCGGGCCTATGCCTTCCATCGCCAGGCCTTCCCCGACAAGGCTCTGGGCGAAGCAGATGCCCTGCTCGCCAAGGCGCCAAACGACCCCTATTTCCTTGAGCTCAAGGGCCAAATCCTGCTCGAGACGGGCAAACCGGCCGAAGCCCTTGATACGTTGCGCCGCGCCACCGAACTTTCGGGCAACCAGCCCCTGATCGCCACCACCTTTGGCCACGCCCTGATCGCGACTGAGAACCCCCGGAACTTCGCCGAGGCGGAACAGGTGCTGAAGAACGCCGTGGCGCGCGACCGTGAAAATCCGTTCGCCTGGTATCAGTTGGGCGTGGTCTATGCCGCCAATGGCGACATGGCCCGGGCCCATCTGGCCAGTGCCGAACAGCAGGTGATGAACTGGCAGATGCCGCAGGCGCTGCGCAGCGCCGAAGCGGCCGAGGCGCAATTGCCCAAGGGCTCTTCCGACTGGCTCCGCGCCCAAGATATTGCCATGCAGGCGCGCGCGGCGATTGAACGGGCGCAGAAACGCCGGTAGGCCGCCCGGCATGGCCGCAACCGAACAGAAATCCCGCTCGCCCTGGGTAATCCTTGCCCTGATCATCGTCGCCCTGATCGGCGGGCTGGGTGGCTGGCTGCTCGGCTCATCGCAGCAACCGGGTGGCAAACCGGATGACAAGGCCGCGATCGAGGAGATCGTGCGCAATTACATCCTGGAGCATCCCGAAATCCTGCCCCAGGCGATGGAACGGCTGCAGGCGCGTGAGAATGGCAAGCAGGTGGCCAAGGCCGGCAATGCGCTGACCTCGCCCTACCCCGGTGCAGTCCTGGGCAATCCTAACGGCACGGTCACCCTCGTCGAATTTACCGACTATGCCTGTGGCTATTGCCGCGCCTCTGTGCCCGAAGTGGAAGCCCTGATCGCAGCCAACCCCGATCTCAAGGTGGTGATCCGCGAATTGCCGATCCTCTCGCCCGCCAGCGCCGATGCCGCCCAGTGGTCGCTCGCCGCGGCCGAACAAGGCAAGTTTGAGGCCTTCCATAAGGCCATGTTCGCCAGCGGTCGCCCGGCGGCAGACACGATCGAAGCCGCAGCAACCCGCGCCGGGCTCGACCTGGGCCGCGCCCGCAAGGTTATCGCCGAACCGCACGTAGCGGCCGAGATCAGGCAGAACCTCGATTTCGCGCGCCAGCTGCGGATCGATGGCACGCCCACCTGGGTGATCGGCGAACAGCTGATGGCCGGCGCGGTTGGCCAGCAGGCGCTGCAGGAAGCGGTCGATACAGCCAAGGCCGCGCTGAAGAAGTAACCGTTACTCCGCCAGCTTGGCGTACATCGAGTTGATCGGCCGGGCCATGACCCGGCGCAGCATTGGCTCGAAGAATTCCAGCGGTTCGCTCTGGTAATCCGGATCGAAGGCGGCCTGGTCATACTTTTCGCAGAATTCGGCGCAGGCATCGAAATAGGGATTGCCGCGGAAGCGTTCGCGAATGTCGCGGTCCATGCCGATATAGTGGAAGTAGTAATGCCCCTGGAAGGCGCCGTGGTTCTGGCAAATCCAGTGGATTTCTTCCGAAACGAACGGCTTGATGATCGAGGCGGCCACTTCCGGATGGTTATAGGTGCCGAGCGTATCGCCAATATCGTGCAGCAGGGCCATCACCACATAGGCCTCATCGCGGCCGTCGCGGTGCGCGCGCGTCGCGGTCTGGAGCGAGTGCTGCAACCGGTCGACCGGAAAGCCGCCGAAATCTCCATCGAGCAGCTTCAGGTGGGCCATGACGCGGTCGGGCAGATCCTTGGCAAAGGCCATGTACTCGCTGGAGATCAGCGACCAGTCTTCCTGGGTACCTTCGGTCATCGCGCGGAACTTCGCCCGCTCGTGATTGCCGTGCTGGATGGGGCTATCGATATCGGCCATTCTTGCTCTCCCGTTTAAAGCAAGGCTAATCCAAACTGGCGAAACGCGCAAAACATTCGCGAGATCGATCGCTTTTCTGCTAGGCTTCCCATCATGGCCGTGTTGCCCTTCCGTCCGACCCCCTTTTTCGCCAACAAGAACCGGGCCTTCTGGCGCCTTCAGGCTGCCGGCTGGGGCGGCGCCATGCTGCTGCGGGCCATGTCCAGCATCGCCAATGGCCTGCCTCTGAGTTACCTGGTCCTGGTGGTGATTTCGACCGTGACGGGGTTCTCGATCACCCTGATCCTTTCGGTGATCTATCGCCAGCTGATCAACCAGCGACCGTTGGTGACCTGGGGCGTAACGGCGCTGGTCCTGCCAATCGCGGTGGGCTTTTATGTCTTTGTCGATGCCTGGGTGAACGCCCTCTATTATGCCGATGCTGACGGCGGCGTGGCATCCCGCTTTATCGGGCTGTTCTATATCGGCCTGACCCTGCTGGGGGCCTGGTCAGCGCTCTATTACGCGATCAACTTCTTCCTCCAGATCGAAGAGCAGAACGACCAGCTGATCCGGCTGGAAAACCAGGCGACCCAGGCCCAGCTGGCGATGCTGCGCTACCAGCTGAACCCGCATTTCCTGTTCAACACGCTCAATTCGATTTCCACTCTGGTGCTGCTCAAGCAGACCGAGCCGGCCAATGCCATGCTCAGCCGGCTGTCGTCGTTCCTGCGCTACACCCTTGTCAATGAGCCTACCGGCCGGGTGACCGTGGCGCAGGAAGTGGAAACGCTGAAGCTCTATCTCGAGATTGAGCGGATGCGCTTCGAGGAGCGACTGCGCACCAGTTTCGTGATCGATCCGGCGGCGGAAGTGGCGCTGCTGCCATCGTTGCTGCTCCAGCCGCTGGTCGAAAACGCGATCAAGTATGCGGTCAGCCCGCAAGAGGCGGGGGCCGAGATCACGATCACGGCACAACTCGTCGGACCGAACCTTCGCATCGTCGTCTCGGACACCGGGCCGGGATTGCAAAACCCGGGCAACGACAACAGGTTTGCCGGCGTGACGTTCGACGGCGGGGAACAAGTTTCAACCGGAGTGGGCTTAGCCAATATCCGCGACCGGCTGGCTCAGGCCTACGGTGAGATGCATCGTTTCGAAACCATGGAACCCCCCGAAGGTGGCTTCGCCGTACTGATCGAATTACCCTTTGAGCGGCGTGAGCCCGCCGCTGTTCCCGCTGCGCCGCGCAGTCCCGCGCTGGCCGGCTGACCCATTCAAGGACCGCCCCCATGACCATTCGCACGATCCTGGTCGATGATGAAAAGCTGGCCATCCAGGGCCTGATGCTGCGCCTGCAGGCCTTCCCCGATGTCGAGATTATCGACACCTGCTCCAACGGCCGCGAAGCGATCCGCAAGATCAAGACCGAAAAGCCCGACCTGGTTTTCCTGGACATCCAGATGCCCGGCTTTGACGGCTTCAGCGTGGTCAAGGGCGTGATGGAAATCGAACCGCCGCTGATCGTCTTCGTCACGGCCTATCAGGAACACGCTGTGCGCGCGTTTGAGGCGAATGCCGTCAATTACCTGATGAAGCCGGTCGATGAAGACAAGCTGGCCGATACGCTGGAGCGGGTTCGCCAGCGGCTGGCCGAGAAGCGTTCGGCCGAAGAGGCTGAGAAGCTCAAGCACGTCCTCGCCGAAGTGGCCCCGGACGCGATGGAGGCCATGCCGGACGAAGGCGAACCGGCCGCCGCGCGCTATGAGAAGCTCATCAACATCAAGGACAAGGGCCAGATCTTCCGCGTCGATGTCGATTCGATCGAACGGATCGAGGCAGCGGGCGATTACATGGTGATCTACACCGCCGATAACAGCCTGATCCTGCGCGAGACGATGAAGGACCTCGAGCGCCGGCTCGATCCGCGGGTGTTCCAGCGCGTTCACCGCTCGTGGATCGTCAATCTCAACCAGGTCCGCCAGGTCAAGCCGCACACCAACGGCGAATGCTTCCTGGTGCTGGAAAGCGGGGCGGACGTGAAGGTCAGCCGTTCCTACCGCGACGTGGTCGCGCGTTTCGTCCATTAAGGCTCAGACTGTGGGGGGCTGGCAACTGACGGGGTTTGACCTTGCCGCATTCGTCCGCATGACGCTGGACGAAGACCTGGGGCTTGGCCTGCCGGGCGGCGGGCGTGACGTTACCAGTGAAAGCGTGATCCCCGCCGAGGCGCGCTTTTCGGGGGTGATGGACAGCCGCGATGCCATCACCGTGGCCGGTCTGCCGATTGCCGAGGCCTTTTTCCGGGCGCTCGATCCGGACATGGAAATTGAGGTGCTGGTCGAGGAAGGCGCGCAAGTCCCCGCCGGGACCGACCTGATGCGACTGACCGGCAATGCCCGTGCCATGCTGACGGCGGAACGGTCTGCGCTCAACACGGTCCAGCACCTGTCCGGCATCGCCACGATGACCCGGACCTATGTCGATGCCATGCAGGGCCACGCGACCCTGCTCGATACCCGCAAGACGATCCCCGGCCTGCGCCATCTGGAAAAGTATGCCACCCGGATGGGCGGGGCGAAGAATCACCGCATGGGCCTGTGGGACGCGGCGATGATCAAGGACAACCACGTTCTCGTCGCCGGCGGCGTGGCCGAGGCCGTGCGCCGGGCCAAGGCAGCCGGAGTGCAGGACGTGATCTGCGAGGTCGACCATCTCGACCAGATCGAACCGGCCCTGGCCGCTGGGGCCAGCCACCTGCTGCTCGATAACATGGACGTACCGACCCTGCGCCAGGCCGTCGCCCTGATTGCGGGCCGGGTGCCCAGCGAAGCCTCGGGCGGGGTGCGGCTCGACACGATCGGAGCGATCGCGGCAACCGGGGTAAGCTATGTCTCGGTTGGCCGACTCACCCAAAGCGCCCCGGCCGCGGACATCGGGCTAGACTTCACCCCGCTCTGATTCGCGCCGCACGCGAAAGAATCGGCGCAGCAAGTCAGCAGCCTCGGTTTCGCCCATGCCGGAATAGACTTCAGGCCGATGCAGGCACTGTTCCTGCTCGAACACGCGCGCACCGTGTTCCACCGCGCCGCCTTTGGGATCACTGGCAGCGTAATAGAGCTTGCTGATTCGGGCGTGGCTGATCGCACCCGCGCACATCGGGCAGGGTTCCAACGTGACCCACAGTTCGCACCCGTCGAGTCGTTCATTGCCCAGCGCCTGCGCGGCCGCGCGAATCGCCAGCACTTCGGCATGGGCGGTCGGGTCCGTCAGGCCGCGCGGCTGGTTATGGGCCGCCGCGATCACTGTGCCGTCCTTGATAATAACCGCGCCAATCGGC
This sequence comes from uncultured Novosphingobium sp., assembly GCA_964413885.1. Classification (GTDB taxonomy): domain Bacteria; phylum Pseudomonadota; class Alphaproteobacteria; order Sphingomonadales; family Sphingomonadaceae; genus Novosphingobium. The sequence continues at coordinate 265,328 of CAYPTU010000002.1, read as the reverse complement.
ACTTCCCCGGCAGATTCGCCCAGGCGCGCCTCGTCGAGCGCCAATTGCATCGAATCCGGAAGGGGCCAGCGGCTCATTTCTGCGGAATTGGCCGGTATAACTTGACCGCACAAGGGTGAATCGGTAAGGGCGCCCCTTCTCCCGACACGGGTAGCCTTTTTTTCTAAGCGAGTTTTGACATGTCCCGCATCTGCGAACTGACCGGCAAGGGTCGCCAGGTTGGCAACAACGTCAGCCACGCCAACAACAAGACCAAGCGCGTGTTCCTGCCTAACCTGCAGAACGTCACGCTGATGTCGGAAAAGCTGGACCGCAGCTTCAAGTTCCGCGTCTCGACCCACGGCCTGCGCTCGGTCGAGCACGTTGGCGGGCTGGACAACTGGCTGCTGAAGACCGTCGACAGCAAGCTTTCGGCCAATGCGCTGAAGGTGAAGCGCGAACTGGTCAAGGCTCAGGCCGCCTGATTCGCGGCTGGCCTGCGGGCCTGCGCTGAAACATCGCAAGGGCGTCCGGTCAGCCGGGCGCCTTTTGCTTTGCCGGCAGGTCAGCCAGCCGGAATTCCAGCCGCAGCAGCAAGGTTCGCTGGGTGACGGCTCCGTTGTCATCACTGATCAGCCAGGCAACCAACCTGCCATCGGTCCTCGACTCGATCGCTAGGCCCTCATAATTGTCCTCAAGACCGGTTCCATCGAGACTGGCGAGAATCGGGCCAGACCAGGTTCCGCCGCGGCGGATCGTCGCCGGATCGGCCAGCATGATCCGCGTTCCAAAGCGCGGCGGGATCGGCCAGCGCAGTTCCCGCAGCAGGATCAGGACCCGGCCATCGGGCAATTGCGCCGCGTCGGTCGGGCGGTAACCGGGGGGCGCCCGGAAATGAAACCGCAGCGCCCGGTCGGTTCCATCCGGCGCCTTGGGCAACAACCGGCCCTCATGATCGGCAGAGCCTCCTTCGGCGATCACCAGAAAGCGCCCGTCAGCCAGGCGCGCCATGGTTTCCGCGCCGCTGTTGTTGCTCCATCCGGCCAGTTCCGGGCCGGCAATCGTGCGGGGCGGCCGGTTGCCGGGGCCAGTTTGCATGAAGACATTGCGCCCTTCCAGCGCCAGCCAGTATTGGCCCGTCGCCGGATCAAGCGCAGCCGCTTCGACATCGCGATAAGGCTTGAGCGCCCCCCGGCGCGGCATCAAGCGGAGAATCGAGACTGGTCCGGTCACTCCGGGCTGGGGCAGATCGAGCCGGATCCCGGTATCGCTGAACGCGGTCAGCCGACCGGGCGATGGAACGGTCAGGGTAGAGAATCCTTCGAAGCTGCTGTTGCCGCTCGTCAGGTGCCAGGCGCCGGTCAGGGCGAAGGAGCCGATTTGGCGCGGTGTTCCGGGCAGGGCCCGGGCCGTTACGTCTTGCGAGGTGTTTTCCGGCCGGGGCGGTTCGCGCAGCCAGATCACCGGGGCGAGGCCAATCATGAGCAGAATGATCGTGGCGCGCCGCAGCATGATGCGGGCATGGCCGGTCTACGGAGGCGAATCAAGCGCGGCGCGGACCGATTGACCTGGTCCGGCCGCAGCGGCATGGTTCGCCACACCGTAAGCAAGGAGTGCGCTATGTTCCGCTTGTCGACCGCTCTTGCCGGATTGAGCCTGGCACTGGCTGCCCAGCCGGCTCTGGCAAAGGACAAGGAGCAACCGCTCGACGGTCCGCCGCCCGCGGTATTTCAGGCCGTGATTGACTGCAAGGCGACCGCCGACCCGGCCGCACGACTGGCTTGTTATGACCAGGCAGTCAGCGCCATGGTCGCGGCCCGGTCATCGCGCGATCTGGTGGTAACCGACCGTGCGGCCGTGCGCGAAGCCAAGCGCGGCCTATTCGGCCTGTCATTGCCCAGCATCAAGCTGCTCGACGCAGGCGACGCTGACGATGAGGTGAAGGAAATCGAAAGCACGATCGCCAGCATCCGCATGGCTGGCGATGGCTTCCCGGTCTTCATGCTCGAAGATGGCGCCCGCTGGAAGCAGACCGACGGCCGCAACACCTTCCCCAAGGCCGGGCAGAAAATCCGGATCCGCAAGGCGGCGCTGGGTAGCTATATGGCCAGCGTTGCCGGGCAACCGGGCGTCAGGGTCACCCGCCAGGCCAACTGACCCGGCGCCAGCGACAGCTAGTTTGTGTTGGTCGCCTTGCTGGCCATGGCATCGGCAACCCGGCGCATTTCATCATTACCAGCGCGGTCAGCCGCGTCCCACTGTGCCACCGTGCGGCAGCTGTAATTGCGCGCCACAAGCGAGCCAATCGCCGCTGAGCGGACGCAGCGGATATAGTTCGGATGGGTGCGCGGCAGGGTCGCGTTGTGGGCCCGGATTTCGGCCTGGCTCATCTTCTTCGGATCAACGACCGCAGTCGCGGGATCGGATGTGACGACAGCCGGCCCGGCCGTGCCCAGCAAAAGTGTGGCTGCAAGAGTTGCAAACATCGGCCTGGCTCCTTTTCTCGCGGTTTAGCCCGCTCAGTTGCCGCTGGCGTGCGAATTGTTGGTCATGTCGGTCGCCAGCTGATCGGCTCCGGCGCGGGCGGCCTGTTCGAGCGCGGCCCACCGCTGGTTGGTCCGGCAGACCGGCTTGCGGCCCACCAGCGAACCGGTATCGGCTTCGCGCACGCACTTGATATAGTAGGGATCCTTGCGGTCGAGCTGCTTGTTATGCTCGCGGATTTCGGCCGCGGTCATCTTGCTCGGATTGGGTTCGGGAAGTGAAACCACGCTAACCGGCGCGGCAGTAAGCAAGAAAATGGCAGAAACGAGCACTGACTGATCCCCATCGCTTGGCGCCCTCAGCGCGCCTTGAAGGCCTGGAGCCTATCCAACCACGGCCACCGGCTCAAGCCTTGGCGGCCGGGCTGGCACGGCGTTCGTCGAAAAGCCTAGCGCGGCCCCCCGCCCACCAAAGCCGCATCGGCTGCGGCAAAATAGCGCAGGATGGCATCCTGTTCGCGCGGGCTGAGGTGCGGGTTCCAGGCATCGATGATCAGCACCGCACGGCGCTGATCACTGTTGTTCCAGGCTTCGTGTTCGATCGAATCGTCAAAGGCAAAGGCCCGCCCTTCAACCCATTCGCGGGTCTCATTGCCAACCCGGAAACCGCAGCCCGGCGGCACTTCCAGCGCAAGATGGATGATCGCGCGGGTGTTGGTAACCCCGGTGTGCGGCGGGATCTTGCTGTGAGGTCGCAGGACGGAGAAGAAGGCATTCGGCGCCCGGCCGGGAATACGGGCCAAGGGCAGGGCATCAAGCAGGGCCGCAGTCTGCGGGCAGCGCTCCACCACAGCGCGGTGCGGTTCGCCATATTCCCAAAGGAAGCAGGCCGACCAGTCCAGCGAGCCATCCAGCGGGCTCCACTCATTCTCGGGAGTCCCTTCCTCGAACCGCACATAGGGACGGATCAGATCGCCGGGGGCATCCAACAGACCGCGCAATTCGGCCTGGATCGCCGGGGTGGCCGCCTCCAGCTGCTCAAACCATGGGAAATGCCGCCGATCAAAAAATTCATCTTCGGGCAGGAAAGGATAAAACACTCCGGCGCACTGGTTGTGATAGACCCGCCGCCGCCCCAGGGCGTGATCGACAAAGGCGCGGACGCGCCGTTCTTCAGTCTCGTCACGGGCGGCATCAAGGGCGAGGGCGGATTCGGTCGCGCCCGCCAGGCGATCGCGCAGGCCGTCACAATAGCTGAGACCCGCGGCCAGTTCCGCCGCCACTTCGGGCGGCAAGCCCGGCAGCTGCGCGGCAAGCTGTTCAACCGCATTCCAGGCGATCAGGGCCTGAGCCTCTTCATTCTGGCGCTGGTGCAGTTGCGCGAGGCGCAGCTGGGCCACGAAATCGAGCCGATCGAGTGACAGCGCCTGATTGAGCGCAGCCCGTTCCCCGGCGACATCTCCACCAAGGCGGTGCGCATGGGCAAGGTTGCGCCACAGCGGCCCTGCTTCGGGATCTTCCGCGGTCGCGCGGAGAAAGGCCGCAATTGCGGCCGCTGCATCGCCGGCGCGCAATGCGGCCATTCCTTCGGCGTTGGCGATCTGGGCAGGAGACGAAGCCATTGCACAAAGGCTTATAAGCGGCGCACCAAGGGGGCAAGCGACAGTTGCGATGCACCGAGCGGAGCCCTAGACCCGTGACATGACTGCCGCACCCGTCTTCGCCCTCGCTGATGCCGAATGGCTCGCCCATCGCTATGTCGAAAGCGATGATGCGGTGCGCTTCATCCACCTGCCGCGGGCCGAGCATGACCGGCAGGCTTTCCTGATCGACACCCTGCTTGGCGCAAAGCCAACCGCCCCCGATATGCCGGCAGCGGGCCTGCTCAGCCAGCCGCGGGGAAATCTCCATTTCCTGTTCCATTCGGCCTTCTGCGGTTCAACCCTGCTCACCCGGGCGCTGTCAGTGCCGGGGGTAGCCATGGGGCTTAGCGAGCCGGCAATCCTCAACGATGTGGTCGGCTTTCGCCGGCGCGGCGCAGCGCCGGCGGCCGTGGCGCGGACCGCCGACCTGGCACTGCGGTTGCTGGGGCGGCCCTTTGCCCCCGGCGAAGCCGTGATCGTCAAGCCGTCGAACATTCTCAACCCGATGGCCGAGCTGCTGATGGCCTTGCAGGATCAGGCTCAGGCCCTGTTCCTCTATGCCCCGCTTGAAACCTTCCTCATTTCGGTCGCACGCAAGGGCCTCCATTGCCGCGCCTGGGTGCGCGAGCTGCTCGAAGGCTACCTGCACGATGGCTTCATCGACCTGGGCTTCACCCCGCAGGACTATTTCCGGCTGACCGACATGCAGGTCGCGGCGGTCGGCTGGCTGGCGCAGCACCGCTATTTCACCGCCTTGTCGGCCAAGCTGGGCGGGCGGATGGCCAGCCTTGATGCCGATTTGCTGACGGCGGCACCCGAAGCGGCCCTGGCCGCCGTGGCGCGGCATTATGGCTTGGCGCTGGATGCTGCGGCCGTGGCGACCGGCCCGGCCTTCCGCCGCAATTCGAAAAGCGGCGCAGCCTATTCACCGGCCGAGCGCAGCGCCGATTACGATGCCGCCCGCGCCGCCCACGGTGAGGAGATCGGCATGGTCGTCACCTGGGCCGGGGCGGTTGCCGCCAATGTCGGGCTGTCGCTGGCCGGGCCAAACCCGCTGCCGGTTCAGGCGTAACCGAACTTTTCGATCCAAGGTTGCAGGATCGGCATGACCGGTTCGAAATGGCGGGCGAACGGCTCCCACTGCCCGCGCCCGTCATAAAGCCCGCGCCGCACCTGGCTGGCGCTGGCCGTAGCCACGCCGCGGGTCCGCGCCGTGCGATCGAACCGGCGCAGCGATTCGTCCCACGGCAGGTCCAGGAATTCACACAAGGCGCGGGTCGTGCCATCAAAATCATGGACCAGCGCGTGGTAATCAACCGCATGGAAGGCCAGCGGCAACCGTTCACGAGCAAGCTCGATCAGCCGCATCATCGCATCGTAATGCCGGGCCGTCCGCTCCAGACTGGTGAACTCCAGCGCGGCACTGGTCAGGGCGAAGCTGTTGCGGAAACAGCTGAGCACCACGTCGCGCGGATCGCGCCGCATGATCAGGATCCGCGCCTGCGGGAACAGCCGGGCGATCAGCGGCAGGCGCGTGGCCTTGAGCGGATCCATGTCGACAAAGGTCTGCCCGGCCGGGTCGATCCCCGCACCGCGCACCTTGTCCCAATAGGCTACTACCAGCCCGGCCAGATCAGCGGGCGGACAAGCGGCCAGCCGCGTAATCCCGCCCGGTGCGGCAAGGAATGCGCGGTCCGCCTCGACCAGCGTCGGCCGCTCTTCCAAGGCCGCGACCCTAGGCAGCGAGGCCAGCACATTTTCGACCAGAGTGGTGCCAGAGCGCGGATAGCCAAGCAGAAAGACATGGCGCGAGGCAGCAGCCGGGTTCTCCGGCGGCGCGGGCTGTGACCATGCGGCCTGCGGACTATGATCGAGTTCCGCAGTAATCCGCTCAATCAATGCGCGATGGGTTTCGCGCGTTCCCGCGGCTGGTTCATGGAGCGCGACGAAGGCCGCCTGCGCCTCCGCATAGGCCGCATAGGCCGCATCAGGCTCGCCTTGCCTCGCCAAGGCATCACCATAAGTTGTGAGTAGCTGGATACGTTCGGGCGCGGGCGCCCCCGCTTCGGCAGCCAAGGGGCCAAGCAGCGCGATGGCCGCCTGCGATTGACCTGCTTCCAGTTCCACAGTGGCCAGGGCGGTGGCCGCGATCGCATTGGCCGGGTCATTGGCCAGAGCGGCAGCGGCATGCCGACGAGTTAAATCGGCATCGCCATCGCGCGCGGCGAGGCTGGCCAGCCCGGCATGGGCCTGGGCATTGGCGGGGTCCAGCGCGATGGTTTGGCGATAGCAATCGGCCGCCGCGCCGAAAGAGCCCCCGGCATTGAACACGAAGGCGCGCTCAAGCCAGGCTTCCGCACAGCGCGGATCGGTGCGCAGCGCTGCGTCGCAGTGGAGGATTGCATCGCGCAACCGCCCCTGCTGGCGCAGCAAGGCGGCCATGCCGACCAGCGCCAGCGGATCAACCGCGGGTTCGCGCAGCAGCACGGCGAACAACGCTTCGGCCCGCAGCTGGTCACCAGCGGCGAGCGCGACCCAGGCCTGGTGGAGACGATCAGAGGACATGACGGGCGCTTGATGCGCGGTAGCGGTTCAAAAAGAAAGGGGGCGGGCATTGCTGCCCACCCCCGATCTTGTTCGGTTCAGGTTCTGAAAGATCAGAACTTGACGCGAGCCGACACCGCGAAGCGGCGACCCAGCGCGTCGTAGGTCGACGGGTAGGTGTTACCGTTGTTGTACGAGGTCGAACCGATCGAGCTACCGACAACCGGCGGATCCTTGTCGAACAGGTTCTGCACGGCGGCGGTCAGCGTCAGGTTATCGTTGACGTTGAAGCGCAGCGACAGGTCGAACCAGTCGTAGGAACCGATCTTGCCGAAGTTGACGGTTTCACCTTCACGGTAGCCGAAGCCAGCCGGGATTTCGCCGCTGAAGGCCGGACCGTTGCTGCTGACATCATCCGGCTCCTGCACCATGCCCGAAATGTGACGCCACAGGAGCGACGCATCGAACTTGCCGAAGGAGAACGTGTTGCGCCAGGAGACCTGCCACTTCGGCTGCATCGAGCCGGTGAAGCCGCAGTTCGCGCTGTAGTAGCCGACGCATTCGCGGTCGGTGTTCAGCGGGCTCGACACGTTCGCGTTGAAGGTCTGCGAGATCGCATAGTTCACCACCAGACCCGAGCTCCACTTGGCCAGGCCAAGGTCCTTCGAGTAGTTGGCGATCAGGTCGATACCGTCAGTCTTCAGGCGGCCGCTGTTGCTCAGGGTCTGCGGGAGGCCCAGGGTGGTCGCCGGGTCACCGTCAAGACCACCGGTCACCGGGTTACGGCGAATGGCGGAGCAGAGCGGGTTGGCGGCCGAAGCAGCAGTGATAGCCGACGGAGCCGGGCTGCCGAAGCAGGCGGCCATAACGTCGCCCGAGGTCGGAGCGCCGATTTCGTCGGTGACCTTGATGTTGTAGTAGTCAATCGACAGCGAGAAGCCCGGGAGCATCTGCGGCTGGAACACCGCGCCGACGGTCCAGGTGGTGGCCTTTTCCGGGGCGAGGTTGATGTTGCCGCCGCCGGTCGAGTTAGCCTGAGCCGCAGTCGGGTTCAGGATCGAGCCGATGGTGCCAGCCGGAGCGCCCTGCGCAAGGCAGACCGCACGGAGGTTGGCGTTGCTCAGCGGAGCCGAACCGGCGCAGGGGTCAGTCGCAAGGCTGGTGAGACCCGTGCTGACCGGCGAGAACAGTTCGCCGATGTTCGGAGCGCGCACAGCGTGAGCGTAGTTGGCACGCAGCTTGACATCGTCAACCGGTTCCCAGCTCAGACCGACCTTGTAGGTCCAGTCGTTGTTGGTGCCGCCGTTGTCGATCTTCTGGCTCGAGAAACGAGCGCCGGCTTCAAGAGTCAGGCTCTTGAAGAAGGCCTTGTCGGCGAGCAGCGGAGCAATAAGTTCGCCGTAGCCTTCGTAGACCTTGTAAGCACCCTTAATGTCCGGAGCAGCGCCGCCGGCGCCACCGAGTTCACCCGGGGTCTTGGCCAGAACGTCCGAAGCCTGCTCGGCCTTGTAGCCGCGGTATTCGGCACCAAGCGCGAAGCCAACCGGCTCGCTCGCACCCGGCGAGGTCAGGCCGAAGTCACCCGAAACGACGCCGCGGACCTGGGTCAGCGAGGTCTTCACCTGGGTGGTGCTGTCATCCGAGAGGAAGTCAGCTGCAGCAGCCGAGATCGAACCGGCCGGACCGAACGGGTTCACCGGGACGCAGCCACCGGTGTTGGTGATGCAGGTCGTGGTGTTGTTGGCCAGCAGGGCCTGCCGCCAGCGCGACTGCAGGGTGTAGTTCTTGATGGCCTGGACCTTGTCCGATTCACCGTAGGAAGCCGAGAGGTCCCAGTTGATCGACGAGGTGATCGCACCACGGGCCCCGATACGGTAGTCAAACACGGTCGAGGTGTAGTTGCTGATACGCGGACCGACTTCCGTGGCGCGACGCGACAGGTTGAAGGTCACGGTGCGGTAGTTCGGATCGCTCGGGCCAGTTGCCGTCGCAGCGGCGGCGCAGACGGCCGGGCTGAACAGCGGGCTGTAGGCGCCACCGGTTGCCGTGTTGAATGCGCAGAACTGGTTGCGCAGGGTCGCCGGCATGTAGGGGTTGTTGAGGTTCATCGTCACCGAACCGCCGAACGAACCCGAAGGTGCGATGATGGTGTCGATGGTGTTCTTCGAGAACAGCCCGCGGGTGTAGACTTCCACCGAGTCGCTCACTTCATAGTTCGCCTGGGCGAAGATGTTGTGGCGCTTAAACGGCGTCTGGAAGATGTTGTACGGGTTGAAGTTGAAGAAGGCGTAGGTCGAACGGGCCAGGCCGGTGGCCGGGTCGATCTGACGGGTGCCGCCGTTGGCAACAGCGCCGCTGGTGTCCGGCGTGGTGGTGCCGGCGATCAGGCCACGGGTGCCGGTGACGCGAGCCGGAACGCCGGTGCCCGAACCGCCGAGGGTGCCCGAGTACGAGTCAATCCCGAAGACCGAGAAGTCACGGTCGCCCTGGTAGACCGGATCCGATTCCTGGTAGCCAACGCTGACCACGGCGTTGCCGCGGCCGTCGTCGAAGTTGGCACCGATGGTCAGGTCGGCACGCAGGTAGTTGCCGTCACCCTTCTGGGTGATCTGATCGCCAACCGACAGGTCAACGCCAGCGAAGTCCTTCTTGGTGACGAAGTTGACAACACCGGTGATGGCGTCGGCGCCATAGGTGGTCACGGCAGCGCCGGTCAGCGCGTCAACGCGGCTGACGAGGGCGAGCGGAATGTTGTTAAGGTCGACGCGGCCGGCAAGGTCAGCCGGAACGATGCGGTTGCCGTCGAGCAGAACGATGTTGCGGTTCGAGCCGAGGCCGCGAAGGTCGACATACGAGGAACCGCCGTTACCGTTGTTCACGGCCGTACCGACGTTCGGAACGATGCCCGGAACTTCGCGCAGGACTTCTTCAGCCGTGTTCGACTGCTTCAGCTCGATCGCGTCAGACGTGGTGACGTTGACCGGGTTGGCCTGTTCGAGGTTGGGGTTACGGATCAGCGAGCCGGTAACAACGATCGTCTGATCGCTGGCGGCATCATCTTCCGCGGTCTGCGCAAAAGCGGCAGTCGACGAAAGCATGGCGACGGCGACGCCGGCCAGAGCCAGCGACTGCAGGCAGGTTGCGCCCGAAAGCGTTTTCTTGGTGATTTTCACAGGTCAGTCCCTCTGTAAACCTCGTGGATTGCCCCACGAGGGTTCCTGATCATCCGCTCTTCGACAGAGCACAGCCCCCGTCGAAATTACGGATAGATGGGCGGCTCATGGCGAAAAGGCTCGTGCCGGGCAAAACATTTCCGCCGGATAACCGCTTTCGTTGCAGAATTGTTGCAGCGCAGCCACAGCTTTAGCCCATCGTTGCAATAAAATTACAAATATCCAGAATCTGGCGTAATTGTGCTTCACCCGGTACGGTCAACGGTTCGTGTCGCCCCGCATGGGCGGGACAAACAGTTCTGCATCCAGACGCGCCTCGCGCCACTTGAGGCTCCAGTGCAGGTGCGGGCCCGTGGCCCGTCCGGTTGCCCCGATCCGTCCGATGACCTGACCCTGGTTGACCCTGTCGCCCAGTGCGACGGCATGGTCAGAACAATGCAGGAAGGCGCTGTTCAGCCCCATGCCGTGATCGATCATCAACAGCCGCCCTTCCAGCGTGAAGGGGTTTTCGGCCGCAAGCATGACCACCCCGTCAGCCGGGGCAACAAAGGGCGTGCCGCTGGCGCCGGTGGCGATGTCGGTCCCCGAATGATAACTGCCGGGGGTGCCGTTGTAGATCCGCTGCGCTCCGAACCGGCCGGAGAGGCGACCGCTGACCGGCCAGATCATCGTCTGCCGCCAGCCCTCCGCTGCCCGTTCGATCGCCCGCGCCGCGTTGATCTGCCCGAGCTCGCCAGCGCGGCGGCGGGCGAACTCTTCGCTGGGCGGCGCGCCAGGGCGCGGGCCGATCGGGATGTGCTCAATCTGCCAGGCCCGCCGGGCAATCGGTACGGCATAGTCATCGACCATGCCGTCCGCCGTTTCCGCCAGCAATCGCGCGACCGGTCCGGCATCGCGATCAAAGGCAATCAGGAAGCGGCCATCGGCCGCGATCCGGACGGGCTTGCCGTCAAGCGCAAGGTGCGCTGTTCCCGGCGGCACCAGCCCGCGGGCCCAGCCGCCTTGGGTCAATTGTCCGGTCAGGGCAAAGGGTGCGGCGGGTTCATCCGCGCGGGCTGGGCGCCAGCGGCCCGCCGCCAGCGCGGTGCAACCCAATCCGCCCAGAACCAGCGCGCGGCGATCCATCGCCGCGGGCCGTCAACCGCGGCCCAGCAGGTGCCGGGTGGCGATTTCGGGCGAGGCATAGGCTTCCTGCCGCTCCACGCTCCAGTACCGCAGCGCATCGAGGGCGATCGGCTCGCCCGTGGCGGTACAGGTCACGTGCTTGCCCGGCGTCAGCACGCGGAAGCCGTTGGCCTGGAAGAACAGGGTGGCGGGTCGATCGGAAGCGGACATCAGCATGGCTTGAAGAATAACCTATTGCCCTGCCTAGAGCAATTTGCCCTGTTCGGGCGGCGGGGCCTTGGGCGCAGGCTTTGAACGGCTCGGCGCAGCCGGCGGGGCATCGCCGGGGGCAACCTTCAGCGCGCCATCGCGGAAATGCAGCACCAGACCCGCCTGTTCAGCGGCAACGGCGCGGGTGGTCAGCGTTGCACCGTCTGGCCCGGTCACACGAACGTAACCGCGCTGCAGCACGGCATCGGGATTGAGCGAAGCATGAAGCCGCGCCAGCCCTGCCAAGCGTTCCTGCGCACGATCGAGCCGGGCGGAGAGCAAGGGCAGCGAAAGCCGGCTGTCGATCCGCTGGAACGCGCCCCGCGCCAGATGGGTGCGGTCGACCAGCCCGCGCCGCAGCCGCTCGGCCGCCTGATCAAGCCGCTGGGCGTGCGGACTGAACAACGCCTGCGGCTTGGGCAGGCGCTCGGCCCGGGCGAGCAGTCGTTCGCGCCCCAATTGCAGCGGCCGCGCCACGGCTCGGCGCTTGCGCAGGCCGAGTTCCGCGAGCTGCTGGGCCAGTTCTTCCCGCACCGGCACGGCAATCTCGGCCGCGGCAGTTGGCGTCGGCGCGCGCAGGTCAGCGGCAAAATCGACCAGTGTGGTGTCCGTCTCGTGCCCCACGGCCGAAATAACCGGGATCGGGCAATCGGCCACGGCGCGGACCACCACTTCCTCATTGAAGCACCACAGGTCCTCGATCGAGCCACCGCCGCGCGCGACGATCACGAGATCGGGCCTTGGCACGGCTCCGCCCGCATCCAGCGCGCCGAAACCGCGCACCGCAGCCGCCACCTGCTCAGCCGCGCCCTGCCCCTGGACCAGCACCGGCCAGACCAGCACCTGCACCGGGAACCGGTCAGCCAGGCGGTGGAGGATATCGCGGATCACCGCCCCGGTTGGCGATGTAACCACGCCAATCACGCGCGGCAGGAAGGGCAGGCGGCGTTTGCGCGCCGGATCGAACAGTCCTTCGGCTTCAAGCCGCGCCTTGGTCTTGGCCAGCAGGGCCAGCAGGGCGCCCTCGCCCGCGATCTCCATCCGCTCGATCACCACCTGGTAATTCGAACGGCCGGGATAGGTCGTCAGCTTGCCGGTGACGATCACTTCCACCCCGTCTTCCGGGTTGAAGCCCAGCCGCTGCACCGAGCCACGCCACATCACCCCGTCGATCCGGGCGTTCTCATCCTTGAGCGACAGGTAAAGGTGGCCCGAAGCCGCCCGCTTCACGCCCGAAAGCTCACCGCGAATGCGGACAAAGCCGAAGCGATCTTCGACCACGCGCTTGAGCGCGGCAGATATTTCGCTGACAGAGAGGGCGGCGGCGTTGTCCCCGGCGGAGTCCTTCGCTACCAGCCCAGCGTCTTCATCGTCTTCGTAAAAAGGACCGGGCATGAACATCCTGCTGTTGGGATCGGGCGGGCGCGAACATGCGCTGGCATGGAAGCTGGCACAATCCCCGCAATGCACAAAGCTGTTCGCCGCGCCCGGCAATCCCGGGATTGCGCATCATGCCGAGCTAATCGGGCTGGAGGCAACGGACCACGCCGCCGTCATCGCCTTTTGCGCGGCGCAGGCAATCGGGCTGGTGGTGGTTGGCCCCGAGGCGCCGCTGGTTGACGGGCTGACCGACAGTCTGCGCGCTGCCGGCGTGCCGGTGTTCGGCCCCAGCAAGGCGGCGGCCCAGCTGGAAGGGTCCAAGGCCTTCACCAAGGAGCTTTGCGCCCGCCACAATATCCCGACCGCCGGGTTCGAACGCGTCCGCAGCGAAGCCGAAGGTCTGGCGGCACTCGCTCGCTTTGGCGCGCCGGTAGTGGTCAAGGCCGATGGTCTGGCTGCCGGCAAGGGCGTGACGGTAGCCATGACGCTGGCCGAAGCCGAAGAGGCCGTGCGCGAGATCTTCTCGGGCCGGTTCGGCGAGGCCGGGGCCGAAGCCGTGATCGAGGAATTCCTTGAAGGCGAAGAGGCCAGCTTCTTTGCCCTGACCGATGGCCACACCGTGGTCCCGCTGGGTTCGGCGCAAGATCACAAGCGCGTTGGCGATGGCGATACCGGACCCAATACCGGCGGGATGGGCGCCTATAGCCCGGCCCCGGTGCTGACCCCGATCCTCACCGGCGAGGCGCTGGAACGGATTGTCGTGCCGACCGTGCGGGCCATGGCCGAAGAGGGCACGCCCTATTCCGGCGTGCTCTATGCCGGGCTGATGCTGACGAAGAATGGCGTCCAGCTGATCGAATACAATGCCCGCTTCGGCGATCCCGAATGCCAGGTGCTGATGTTGCGGCTGGAGGAAGATCTGGTCGAGCTGCTGCTGGCCTGCGCGACCAGCACGCTGGCCACGCTCAATCCGCCGAGGCTCTCGCCCGAAACCGCCCTGACCGTCGTGATGGCGGCAGAGGGCTATCCGGGAACGCCGAACAAGGGTGGGCTGATCGAAGGCGTCGATGCCGCCGAAGCAACCGGCGCCAAGGTATTCCACGCCGGAACCGGCCTGGCCGATGGCAAGCTGGTCGCCAGCGGTGGCCGCGTGCTCAACGTCACCGCCCGAGGCGCAAGCGTGACCGAAGCCCAGCAGCGCGCCTATGCGGCGGTCGATTGCATCAAGGCTCCGGACCTGTTCTGCCGCCGCGATATCGGCTGGCGGGAAGTGGCCCGGGAAGCGGAAGTTTAACCCAGCCGCGCTTTCACCAGCGCGGTCAGGTTTGCTTCCGGCCGCGCGCCGAAGTGCGAGATGATTTCGCCCGCGCAGATTGCGCCGAGCGTCAGGCATTCATCCAGCGGCCGGTCGTTGACATGGCCATAGAGGAAGCCGGCAGCGAAGAGGTCACCCGCGCCGGTCGTATCGACCACGCGGGCAACCGGCTCGGCCGGGACTTCGGCGCGCTGGCCGTGGGCGACGGCAACCGCGCCCTGCTCGCTGCGGGTCACGACCAGCACCGGAACCTTGCCCTGCAAAGCAGCAATCCCGGCATCAAAATCGTCTTCGCCGGTCAGCGCCGCCAGTTCGACATGGTTGGCAAACAGGATATCGATCTGGCCCTCGGCGATCAGCTGGCGGAAATCATCGCCGTGGCGATCGATCACAAAGGCGTCCGATAGCGTGAAGGCCACCTGGCGCCCGGCACCACGGGCAGCCGCAATCGCCCGGCGCATGGCCGCGCGCGGCTCTTCCGGATCCCACAGGTAGCCTTCCAGGTAGAGCACCTTGGCGGCAGCAATCGCCGCTTCGTCCAGCGCGGCGGGCGGCAGAAACTGCGAGGCACCAAGGAAGGTGTTCATCGTCCGCTGGCCGTCCGGCGTCACGAAAATCAGGCAACGCGCCGTTGGCGGATCGCCCGCGCGGACCGGCGTGGCGAATTCGATCCCGCCGGCGCGAATGTCATGGGCAAAGACTTCGCCCAGCTGGTCATCGGCAACCTGGCCGATAAAGGCGCAGCGCGCGCCCAACGCGGCCAGACCGGCCAGCGTATTGGCGGCCGAACCGCCCGAAATCTCGCGCGCCGGACCCATCGCGGTGTAGAGCGCCTTGGCCCGATCGGTATCGATCAGGGTCATGCCGCCGCGCACCAGCCCAAGCTGTTCAATCAGTTCGTCGGCGCAGGGCGCCATGACATCGACAATGGCGTTGCCAATGGCAATCACGTCGGTGGTTGCTGCAGACACGGATAATCCTCTTGCGCGGGGGCGTTACAACCGGCGCGCCTAGCCATCATTCGGCCGCAGGGCAAGGCGGGGCGCGGTTGACTCGTTCGCCGCCAGCGGCAATGCCGCCGCCATGCCACGCGCGTTTGAAACCGATGTCGCCTAAGATTTTGTTCGCACTGGCTGCGATTCCGGCGCTGGCCGCCTGCGCGGGCAGCCCCCCGCCGCGCGCCAAGAACCCACCGGCCAGAGCCCCCGTGACCCGCCCGGTGATCAAGCCGGCGCTGACCCCGGTCCGGCCACCGGTGCGCACGCCGCCGCCCGCCGCCCGGATCCAGGTCCTGCCAGGGCTTGAAGGGGTGATCGGCGCGCCCGCCACTGAGCTGGTCCGCCAGTTTGGCCCCCCACGGCTGGACGTGCAGGAAGGCGATGCCCGCAAGCTCCAGTATGTCGGCACCGCCTGCGTGCTCGATATCTATCTTTATCCCGGCACGAATGGGCGCGAGGCCCAGGCCACCTATGTCGAGGCCCGCCGCGCCAGCGATGGTCAGGATGTTGACCGCGCCGCCTGTGTCGCAGCGCTGCGCCTTCGCTAAAGGCTAGACCGTAAAGCTTTCGCCGCAGCCGCACGAACCCTTGGCGTTCGGGTTGTTGAACACGAACCCGGCGGTGAAATCGTCCTCGACCCAGTCCATCGTGCTGCCGACCAGGTAGAGCACCGAAGCGCCATCGATGAAGAAGGTGCCGCCCGGGGTTTCGATCCGCTCGTCGAAAGCATTCGCTTCGGTCACGTAATCAACCGAATAGGCCAGCCCCGAACAGCCGCGCCGCGGGGTGCTCAGCTTCACGCCGATGGCTCCTTCCGGTGCCTTGGCCATCAGCGCGGCGATCCGGGCCTCGGCCGAAGGCGTCAGGATCACTGCGGCGGGGCGTTGGCGGACGGTCGTGGTCATAGCATTCCAAGCTCCAGCCGGGCTTCGTCGCTCATCTTGGCCGGATCCCACGGCGGATCCCAGACCAGGTTGACCTCACAGTCGCGCACGCCCGGTACGGCGCCAACCCGCAGCTCGACCTCGCCAGGCATCGATTCCGCCACCGGGCAATGCGGCGTGGTCAGCGTCATGGTCACGACCACCGCGCCTTCGGGATCGACCTCGACCCCGTAAATCAGCCCGAGGTCATAAATGTTCACCGGGATTTCCGGATCGAAAATATCCTTCAGCGCGGCGATCACACCGTCATAGATCGAACCGCCGGGTTCGCCGGGATCCACGCCTTGCGGCTTCTGCTGCAGGAAACCTTCCAGATAGTCGCGCTTGCGCTCCAGCTTTTCAGCCGGGCTTTCCGCATCGTCGACCCGCGCGCGCGGCGGGGCGTTCACGGCTTCAACCTGCTCAACCACGATCTTGCGTTCTTCGTTCATCCGAAGATCCTCCGTGTCCGCTCAATCCCGCGCAGCAGCGCGGCGATGTCATCGCTATCCGAATAGAGTCCAAAGCTGGCCCGGGCCGTGGCCGGCACGCCAAGGTGTTCCATCAGCGGCTGGGCACAGTGATGCCCCGCGCGGATGGCCACGCCTTCCTCGTCGAGGATGGTGCCAAGGTCGTGCGGGTGCACCCCATCGAGCGCGAACGATACGATCCCCGCGCTTTCTTCCGGGCCAAACAGCGTCACGTCATTGCGGGCGCGCAGCGCAGCGCGCAGTTCGCTGACCAGCGTCGCCTCGTGGGCGTGGATCGCATCGAGCCCGATGGCGCGAACATAGTCCGCCGCCGCGCCGAACCCGATCGCCTCGATGATCGCCGGGGTCCCGGCCTCAAACCGCTGCGGCGGCGGGGCATAGGTGGTGCCGGCAAAGGACACACGGTCAATCATCGCACCGCCGCCCTGCCACGGCGGCATGGCATCGAGCAGCGCCGCCCGACCCCACAGCGCGCCGATCCCGGTCGGGCCGTAAAGCTTGTGGCTGGAGAAGGCGTAGAAATCGCAGCCCAACGCGGCCACGTCGATGGCAAGGCGCGGCACGGCCTGACAGCCATCGAGCAGCAGCTTCGCCCCGACCGCATGGGCCAGGTCGGCCGCGCGGCGCGCATCGAGCACCGAGCCAAGCACGTTCGAGACATGGGCAAAGGCCACCAGCTTGTGCTCGCGCGTCAGCATCGCTTCGGCGGCATCAAGATCGATGCAGCCATCGGCGGTCAGCGGGCAGACATCGACCTGCCAGCCGGCCAGCTGCCAGGGCACGATATTGGAATGATGCTCCAGCAGGGAGACCAGCACCCGGCCCTTGTCCGGGTAACTGTGAGCCAGCAGGTTGATCGCCTCGGTCGCGCCGCGGGTGAAAACCAGCTCCTGCGCGGGCGCCCCGATCAGCGCCGCTACCTTCTCGCGCGCGGCCTCGAAGGCCAGGGTCATGTCGGCCGAGCGGGCATAGACCCCGCGGTGAACCGTCGCATAATCCGCGCCCATCGCCCGCACCGTAGCATCGATCACCGCCTGCGGCTTCTGCGCCGTGGCCGCGGTATCAAGGTAGTGCCAGCCGCCCGCGAGGCCGGGGAACTGGGCCTTGAAGTCAGCCGGGGCAAAGACGGCGACTGCATTCATACCAGCCGCCCCAGCGCCGCCAGCGCGGCTTCGAGCAGGCGCTCTTCATCGGCCGCGCCGGTGAAGGCCTCGGCCACGAAGGCCTGAAGCATCAGCTTCTTGGCCTCAGCCGGGGGAAGCCCACGCTGGGCCATGTAGAACAGGCTATTGGCATCGAGCTCACCCACGGCGCAGCCATGCGCGCACTTCACATCGTCAGCGAAGATTTCCAGTTCGGGGCGGGCATTGGCCGTGGCCGTGCGATCAAGCAGCATGGCCCGGACCGACTGTTCGCCATCGGTGCCGTCCGCGCCCTTGGCCACCCGAACCTTGCCGAGATAATTGACCGTGGCCTTGCCACCCGCGACCGACCGGACGACCTGGCGGCTGACCGCATCGGGCTGGGCGTGGAGCACGTCGGTGATGATCTCGACAGTCTGATCGCCGCCCGCCAGCTGCGCCGCGCCGAGCGTGAAGCTCGCGCCAGCGCCCAGTTCCACCTTCACCGCGACCCGGCCATAGGCTGCAGGAGCAGTCAGCACGCGCAGATCAAACAAAGCGCCATCGCCAAGCACAATGGCGAGTTCGCGCGCCACCGGCTGATCGCCATCGAGCACCAGCGCAAGGTTGCCCGCTTCGCCTGCGGCAACAGCAATTGTCTCGACCGCCACCGGCCAGACCTGCCCCAGCGCGGCGAGGTCCGCATAGCGGAAGTCCTCATCCTTGCGGGTGGGAAGGAGTGCTGCCTCAGCCATTGTTCGCCTTTCTGCCGGTGCAGGAGGCCAGGAACTGCGCGCGCAGCTCGTCATTCAGATCGCGCCAGGCGCGTTCGACCCGCACGGCATCGTCCAGCCGCCGCTGGCGCGCGTCGAGCGCCGAGCGCGCGGCCGTCAGGGCCAGTTCGTCGGTGACGGCCGAGGCATCCAGTGCCGCCCGCTCGGTCGCGATCGCGCGCTGTTCGGCATAGACGCCCTTGGCAAAATCCGCGCGGCGCACGGGCTCGGCCTGAGCCTGCGCCGAAACGGCGGTGCGGTCACAGCGGCTCACCGCCTCGCTGAGTGGCGCCGCGTCGGGCGCGACCATGGCATAGGCCAATAGGAGGGGCAGCAGGATCACCGTTCACCCTCCCTCGCCGCAGCACGCCGGGCAGCGAGCTTCTCCACGAAGCTGATGCGATGCTCCGTCAAACAATCCGCGAAAGATGCGGGGGCCGTTTTGGTGCCCACCGGGATAGTGGGCAGGCATTCGGTCACAGCCTGGCAAGCGCCGGCATCAAGTTCCGTGTCACCACTGCTCTGCTTGATCTTGCAGGATTTCAGCTTCCAGACGCCAGTCTTGTCGCCTGCCTTCCAGACAAAACGCGTCGCCTTGAGCTTTTGCGCAAGGACGACAATCTCATCCTGCATCGCGGGCGGACTTGCTGCCAAAGCAGAAGCAAGAATGAAGGCGCCAATCACGCCGCCACCGCCTCGTAACCGCGCTCTTCCAGTTCGAGCGCGAGTTCCGGTCCGCCGGTCTTGACGATCCGGCCGCCGGCCAGGACGTGGACGAAGTCCGGCTTCACGTAATCAAGCAGGCGCTGGTAGTGGGTGATCAACAGCACGGCCTTTTCGGGCTTGCGCATCACCGCGTTGATCCCTTCACCGACCACCCGCAGCGCATCGATATCGAGGCCGGAATCGGTTTCATCCAGCACGGCCAGCTTGGGATCGAGAATGCCCATCTGCACCATTTCGGCGCGCTTCTTTTCGCCGCCCGAGAAGCCGACATTGACCGGCCGCTTGAGCATTTCCATGTCCATCTTGAGCAGCGCCGCCTGTTCGCGCGCCAGCTTGAGGAACTCCCCGCCCGACAGCGGCTCCTCACCGCGCGACTTGCGCTGGGCGTTCAAACTTTCGCGCAGGAACTGGACGAAGGACACGCCCGGGATTTCGACCGGGTACTGGAAGCCGAGGAACAGCCCCGCGGCGGCACGTTCATACGGTTCGAGCGCGAGCAGGTCCTGCCCGGCAAAGTCCACCTCGCCGCCAGTCACCTCATACCCGGGGCGGCCACCAAGGGTGTAGCCCAGGGTCGACTTGCCCGCGCCGTTCGGGCCCATGATCGCATGGACTTCGCCCGCGTTGATCGACAGCGACAGGCCCTTGAGGATCGGCTTGTCCGCCACAGTGGCGTGAAGGTTGGAAATGGTCAGCATGGTCAGTCCTGCGGGCGCCGACGCGGCGCGCGGTTCGAGGGGGGGCGGCTAGCGCGGGCGGCACGGCGTTCGTGCCAGCGCTCGCGCATCACGGCGGAAACCTGCGCAGCGGCGGCGGCCGGATCGGCCACCACGGCAGCGGCGGACAAGCGCTCCACCCGGTAGCCGATCTCGGTCAGGCTGCGGGTGCGGTCAGCCGCAAAGGCGGCGTCTTCATCGCCATCCAGTTCGATCACCAGCATCAGCGGCTTGCAGGCGAAATCGACGATCGCCGAACCGATCACATCCTGCCGCTTGAACGAATAGCCGCCGGTCTCAACCTCGGCCAGCGCAGCCGCCAGCGCTTCCTGCGCCGGGGTCGGATTGCGCCGCATTTCGCGCGCGCGCTGGTGCAGCGCATCAAGCCGCTTTTCCGAAATTTCCCAGCCGCGGCCCTTCTTCTTGATCGCCGGTGCGGCGTCTTCGGCGGGCGCGCGCAGGGTCAGTGTCTTTTTCATCCCACGCTTCCTTCAAGCGAAATGCCGAGCAGCTTCTGCGCCTCGACTGCAAATTCCATCGGCAGCTGCTGCAGCACTTCCTTGGCGAAGCCGTTGACGATCAGCGCCACGGCCGCTTCCTGATCCAGCCCGCGCTGCATCGCGTAAAACAGCTGGTCATCTGAGATCTTGCTGGTGGTCGCCTCGTGCTCGATCTGGGCGCTGGGGTTGCGCACCTCGATATAGGGCACGGTGTGCGCGCCGCAGTCCTTGCCCAGCAGCAGCGAATCGCACTGGGTAAAGTTGCGCACGCCCTCGGCCTGCGGGGCGACACGAACCAGCCCGCGATAGGTGTTCTGGCTCTTGCCGGCCGAGATGCCCTTGGACACGATGGTCGAGCGGCTGCCCTTGCCATTGTGGATCATCTTGGTGCCGGTATCGGCCTGCTGGAAATTGTTGGTGACGGCAACCGAGTAGAACTCACCCACCGAATCCTCACCATTGAGAACGCAGCTGGGATACTTCCAGGTTACCGCTGAGCCGGTTTCGACCTGAGTCCACGAAACCTTGCTGCGCTTGCCTTGGCACAGCGCCCGCTTGGTGACGAAGTTGTAGATCCCGCCCTTGCCCTCGGCATCGCCGGGGTACCAATTCTGGACGGTCGAATACTTGATCTCGGCATCGTCAAGCGCGACCAGTTCGACCACGGCGGCATGGAGCTGGTTCTCATCGCGTTGCGGTGCAGTGCAGCCTTCGAGGTAGGAGACATAAGCCCCCTTGTCGGCCACGATCAGCGTGCGTTCGAACTGCCCGGTGTTCTCCGCATTGATCCGGAAATAGGTGCTGAGCTCCATCGGGCAGCGCACGCCTTCCGGGATGTAGACGAAGGTGCCATCCGAAAAGACCGCGCAGTTGAGTGCGGCAAAGAAGTTATCGTGCATCGGCACGACCTTGCCCAGCCACTGCTTGACCAGTTCGGGATACTCGCGGATCGCCTCGGAGATCGAGAGGAAGATCACCCCGGCCTTCTTCAGCTCATCGCGGAAGGTGGTGGCGACAGAAACCGAATCGAACACGGCATCGACCGCGACCTTGCGCGAGCCCTCAACGCCCGCGAGGACCTTCTGCTCTTCGAGCGGAATGCCCAGCTTCTCGTAAACCTTGAGGATCTCGGGATCGACCTCGTCGAGGCTGGACAGCTTCTTCTTCGCCTTGGGCGCGGCGTAGTAATAGGCGTCCTGGTAATCGATCGGCGGAATGTTCAGCTTGGCCCAGTCCGGCGTGGGCATGGTCTGCCAGTGGCGGAAGGCCTTCAGCCGCCAGTCGAGCATCCATTCGGGCTCGTTCTTCTTGGCGCTGATGAAGCGGACCGTATCCTCGTTCAGCCCCTTTTCGGCGAACTCGGTCTCGATATCCGCGGACCAGCCGTGCTCATAATCGGCAACCTTGGCGGCAGCTTCGCGCGCGGCCTGATCCTTGAGGGTGGCCTCTTCGCTCATGCTGACACCTCTGCCAGACGGATCAGCGAGACCTGCGAGAGGGCACCGCGCAGCGCTTCGTTGACGATCGGCCAGTGCGGCTTGACCGAGCAGCAGGCATCCAGCCCGCAATCGGAACGGGCATCGTCGACGCACTGGGTCAGCGCGATCGGACCTTCAACTGCCTCGATAATATCGGCCAGCGTGATCGCGGCGGCCGGGCGCGCCAGCTTCAGCCCGCCGCCAACCCCGCGGGTGGAGCGCAACAGGCCAGCCGAGGTCAGGCGGCTGACCAGCTTCTGCACGGTCGGCACCGGCAGACCGGTTTCGGCGGCAAGCTCGGCCGCGGAGACGCGCATGCCGCCGCAATGGCGCGCGGCGGCGCTCATCGTGACGACGGCATAATCGGCCATGGAAGAGAGGCGCATCGGCGGTTCCAGCTAAATCGGACTGATTCTTTCCGGTTTGCCCCTAGGCTTCACTTGCAAGCTTTGCAATGGCGGGAATCGACTTGGTTGAATCCTGCTGTAATAGGCTTTCGCTCGTGACCATGATCTATCCGCTGCTCCGCCCCGCGCTGTTCCTGCTCGATGCCGAGAAGGCCCACCGCCTGACAATCGACGCGCTGAAGCTGATGCCGCACGGCGGGCCAGCCCGCGCGGGCGCCTTGGCGACCGAGGTGGCCGGGATCGCCTTTCCCAATCCGCTCGGCATGGCGCCGGGCTTCGACAAGGATGCCGAAGTGCCCGATGCCGTGCTGGGCCTGGGCTTCGGCTTCACCGAGATCGGCACGGTGACCCCGCGCCCGCAACCGGGCAACCCGAAGCCGCGCCTCTTCCGGCTGCGGGAGGACCGCGCGGTGATCAATCGCATGGGCTTCAACAACGGCGGGCTGGAACAGGCCCGCGACCGGCTGGCGGCGCGCAAGCGGGTCGGCGTGGTTGCCGCCAATGTTGGCGCGAACAAGGATTCGGGTGACCGGATTGCCGATTATCTGGCCGGGATTGCCGCCTTCCGCGATCTGGCCAGCTATATCACGGTCAACATCTCGTCCCCTAACACCCCGGGCCTGCGCGACCTGCAGGGGGACAAGGAGCTGAATGACCTGCTCTGCGCCATCGCGGCCGAGCGGCAGGCCGGCGATCCGCCGGTCTTCTTGAAAGTTGCGCCCGATCTGGACGAAGCCGCGCCGGGCCGGATTGTCGAGGCGGCGATCAAGCACGGCATCGCCGCGATCATCGTTTCGAACACCACGATTACCCGGCCGCCGCTGCAGTCCGCCCATGCCGGGGAAGGTGGTGGCCTCTCGGGCGCGCCCTTGCGCGACATGGCGCAAGCCCGGCTGCGCGATTTCCATGCCGTGGCCAAAGGCGCAATCCCACTGGTCGGCGTGGGCGGCATCGCTTCCGCCGAAGACGCCTGGGCGCGCATTCGCGCCGGCGCCAGCCTGGTCCAGCTCTATAGCGCGATGGTCTATGAAGGGCCTGGTCTGGCACGGCAGATTACCCGCGGGCTGGAGCGGCTGATGCGGCAGGACGGGTTCACCAGCATTGCCGAGGCGGTCGGAAGCGAATAGCACTCTCTCCATGATCAAGTTTCGCACTGCCGCGCTGGCCGCATTCGCCCTGACCACCGTCGCACCGCTCGCGGCCAAGGTTCCCGCTCCTGCTCCCTTCGAAAAGGGCGTGGTTTCCGCCGCCGATCCCCGCGCAGCCGAGGCCGGGGCCGAGATTCTGCGCCAGGGCGGCAATGCCACTGATGCGGCGCTGGCAGTCCTGCTCGCACTCACCGTGGTCGAGCCGCAAAGCTCCGGCATTGGCGGCGGCGGTTTCCTGGTGCTGGACGATGGCAAGGGACACCTCATGACACTCGACGGGCGCGAGAAGGCACCCAAGGCCGCGACGCAGGACTGGTTCAAGGTGGGTGACCGTTACCTCCCCACCGCCGAAGCGATCCCCGGCGGGAAAAGTGTCGGCGTGCCGGGCAACGTCTCGATGATGGCCGAAGCGCATCGGCTCCACGGCAAGCTCAAGTGGCAGCAGATTTTCCAGCCGGCGATCCGCCTGGCGCGTGATGGCTTTGTGGTGTCCGAGCGGCTTACCGCCTTCCTCGATCGCTTTCCCACCACCGGCGCGCTGAGCGAGGAAGGCCGGGCGCTTTACTATCCGGGCGGCAAGCCGGTTGCCGCCGGCACGGTCCTCAAGAATCCGCGGCTGGCCGCGTTCCTCGAACGCCTGTCGCGAGAAGGAACCAAGGCGTTCTATTCCGGTCAGAACGCCGCCGCGATCGTCAAGGCGGTCAACAACGCCCCGCGCAACCGCAGTGCGATGACCCTGGCCGATATCGCCTCCTACAAGGTCAAGGCACGGCCGCCGGTCTGCGCCAATTACCGCAAGTATCGCCTCTGCGGCATGGGCCCGCCCAGCTCTGGCGCGACCACCGTGTTCGGTGCGCTGGGCGTACTGGAGAAATTCGACCTGCCCGCCATGGGCAAGGATTCGCCCACCGCCTGGCACCTGATCGTCGAGGCGCAGCGCCTGGCCTATGCCGATCGCGAACGTTACCTGGCCGATCCGGACTTTGTCGACGTGCCGGTTGCCGGTCTGCTCGCCCCCGATTACCTCGCCGCGCGGGCCCAGCTGGTTTCGACCGAACGGACGATGCCCACGGTCGCGCCGGGCAACCCGGCAGGTGTGAAAGTGGCCCTGGCCGATGGGCCGAAGCAGGTGGAGAACGGCACCTCGCACTTTGCGGTGATTGACCGCAACGGCATGGCCGCCACCCTGACCTCGACCATCGAAAGCGCCTTTGGTTCGGGGCTGATGGTCAACGGCTATTTCCTCAACAACGAACTGACCGATCTGTCGATCGTGCCCGAGGTAAACGGCAAGCCGGTGGCCAACCGGGTTGAAGGCGGCAAGCGCCCGCGCAGTTCGATGGCGCCGACGATCGTCTATGGTCCGGATGGCAAGGTGAAATTGGCCGTCGGCGCGGCTGGCGGGGTGACGATCCCTGCCCAGGTGCTCAAGGCAATCATCGCCGTGCTCGACTGGAACCTGCCAGTCGACCAGGCACTTGCCCTGCCGGTGATCTTTGCGCCGGGCGGCAACACCGTGTTCGTGGAAGGCGGGACCGATCACGAAAAGCTGATCCCGGTGCTGACCGCTCTGGGCCATCAGGACGTCCGCCTGCGTGAACGCAGTTTCAAGGCCAATGCGGTTGAAGTGCGCGATGGCAAACTGGTGGGCGCGGCGGATCCGCGCAGCGAAGGCGAGGCTGCGCAGCAATAGACAGGCAGAACCGCTAGGCTTGCTGCCTTTGGAAAGCTTGCCTAGGGCGTTTGGCCATTAGGGGAAGGGTGCTGCAAAGAGGGGCAGTGCATTATGGATATTGGTGATTTCCGGGCCGCCCGGAACTTGGTCGAACTGTTTCTGAAGCGCGCTGACGAGAAGGGCGAAGCGCCGTTCCTTTCCGCCAAGCGCGGCGGATCGTGGCAGGCGATTTCCTGGGCCGAAGCGGCGCGCCAGGTTTGCCTGCTGGCCGAAGCCTTGCGCGCCATGGGCCTGAAAGATGGTGACCGGGTGATGCTGGTTTCCGAAAACCGGCCCGAATGGTGCATCGCCGATTTCGCGATCATGGCTGCGGGCTGTGTGACCGTGCCCGCCTATATCACCAACACCGAACGCGATCACCTGCGCGTGCTGGAGAACTCCGGCGCGCGGGCCGTGATCGTCTCTGATGACAAGCTGGCCAAGCCGCTGCTGCCGGGCGTGCTCGCTTCGGGCCAGGCCGGCTTCGTGATCGGGATTGAACCGCTGCGGATCGCCCAGACCGGGCAGTTCGAATACCGCGACTGGGCCAGTCTGCTTACCGGCGATGCCGCCAAGGCCCGCGCCGCGGTCGACAAGCGCGTGGCCGGGATCAAGCGCGAGGATACCGCCTGCATCATCTACACCAGCGGCACCGGCGGCAGCCCGCGCGGGGTGATGCAACACCACGGCGCGATCCTGTGCAACGTTGATGGCGCGGCGCGGATCCTGTCCGAAGACTTCGGCTGGAATGACGAGGTGTTCCTCAGCTTCCTGCCGCTGAGCCATGCCTACGAGCATACCGGCGGGCAGATGCTGCCGATCGGGATGGGCGGGCAGATCTTCTATTCCGAAGGTCTGGAAAAGCTGGCCAGCAATATCGAGGAAGTGCGCCCGACGATCATGGTGGTGGTGCCGCGCCTGTTCGAAGTGCTGCGCACCCGGATCATGAAGCAGGTCGAAAAGCAGGGCAGAGTCGCCAACTTCCTGATGGGCCGCGCCCTGGCGATCAGCGCGATCAAGGGCCAGCGCGAAGGCAAGGGCCGCCTGCGCGACAAGCCGATGGACCTGCTGCTCGAAAAGTCACTGCGCCCCAAGATCCGCGCCCGCTTTGGCGGCCGGATGAAGGCCATGGTTTCCGGCGGCGCGCCGCTCAACCCCGAGGTCGGCACCTTCTTCGAGGCGATGGGCCTCAACATGCTGCAAGGCTATGGCCAGACCGAGGCCGCGCCGGTGATCAGCTGCAACCGGCCCAAGGCTGGGCTCAAGATGGATACCGTCGGCCCGGCGATGGAGGGGGTCGAAATCAAGATCGCGCAGGACGGCGAGATTCTGGTCCGCGGCGAACTGGTGATGCACGGCTATTGGCGCAACGAGGCCGAGACCGCGCGCGTGCTGAAGGAGCCGGAAGGCGAACCCGGCGCCGGGATCTGGCTGCACACCGGCGATGTGGGCCATATCGATGACAAGGGCCGGATCGTGATCACCGATCGCAAGAAGGACATGATCGTCAACGACAAGGGCGACAATATCTCG
Organism: uncultured Novosphingobium sp.; assembly: GCA_964413885.1. GTDB lineage: Bacteria > Pseudomonadota > Alphaproteobacteria > Sphingomonadales > Sphingomonadaceae > Novosphingobium. The sequence goes on along the minus strand of CAYPTU010000002.1, from coordinate 238,909 downwards.
CCCCAGAAGGTTGAGGGGATGCTGACGCTCCAGCCCGAAATCGCCCAGGCGATGGTGGTGGGTGACAAGCGGCCCTATGTCGTCGGCCTGATCGTGCCCGATGCGGAATGGGCGCTGGAATGGGCGCGGGCCCAGGGCGAGAAGTTCGATTTCAAGGCCCTGCAGGATCTGCCGGCCTTCCGTTCGGCCATCCGCACCGCGATTGACCGGGTCAACCAGGACCTCAGCGTGATCGAGAAGATCCGCCAGTTCACCTTCGCGGACGAAGCCTTCGCGATCGAGAACGAGGAAATGACGCCCAGCCTGAAGATCCGCCGCCACAAGCTGAAAGAGCGCTACGGCGACCGGCTCGACGCGCTTTACAAGGGCTGACGCAGCTGCCGGACGGTCCCGCGCGGCCTAGGCTGCTGCTTGCTCAACCCATTCGGGGTAGAAGCTGGGCTCCCGGCAGGACCAGGCCGGGGCAGTGGCGGCCGCTTCGCTCAGCGACTGGAGCAGGTCTTTGCGCCGATCCGGACGGATGTGGGGCAAGGCAGCGGCCCCGCAAAAGGCGCTGGGCAGAAACGGACGGACTGCTGCGCCAAGCAGGCGCTCATAGAGGAAGCGATAGGCTGAAAAGCCCCCGATCCGGTCCTGGGCCAGATCAAACGCGCTGATCCGCAGCAGCTTGCCCATGAACCGTTCGAGCCCGGCAAGATCATGCTCGGCCGGAATTTCGCCGCGCAGGGTCTGAAGCGCCTGATAGGCCAGCTGCTGATCGCGGATTGCAGCCGCCTCAGCGGCATCGCGGGCCCACAGCGCGATCGCATCATGCCGACCCAGCCCGACGTCGAGGCTGCGCTTGATGTAACGCTGTTCGCAGGGCGTGAAGCTGGCGAATTCGCGCAGCTCGGCAATGGTCAGCGATGCAGTTCCGGTCCTGGCCATGATCAGCCCCTTTCACAGGGGGCAAGTCATCACAGGATGGTTATGATCCCGTTAAGCGTGATGCCTAGATCAATCCTGCCAGCGGACTGGAAGGATCTGCATATTTGCGGGTCGCCATGCGGCCGGAAAGATAGGCGTGACGGCCAGCCTCAACCGCCAGTTTCATCGCCCGGGCCATGCGGATCGGATCCTTGGCCTCGGCAATCGCGGTGTTCATCAGCACGCCTTCGCAGCCCAGCTCCATCGCCACGGCCGCGTCTGACGCCGTGCCAACCCCGGCATCGACCAGCACCGGCACCTTCGCGCCTTCCACGATCAGCCGGATCGTTACCCGGTTCTGGATGCCCAGACCCGAACCGATCGGTGCGCCCAGCGGCATGACCGCAACCGCGCCGGCATCTTCCAGCTGCTTGGCTGCGATCGGATCGTCGGTGCAATAGACCATCGGCAGGAAGCCTTCCTTGGCCAGCACTTCGCAGGCACGGATGGTTTCAACCATGTTGGGATAGAGCGTGCGCGCCTCGCCCAGCACTTCCAGCTTGACCAGATCCCAGCCGCCCGCCTCGCGCGCCAGCCGCAGCGTGCGGATCGCGTCCTCGGCGGTGAAACAGCCGGCGGTGTTGGGCAGATAGGTGATCTTCTTCGGATCGATGAAATCGGTCAGCATCGGCGCCTTGGGGTCCGATACGTTAACCCGCCGCACCGCGACCGTGACGATCTCTGCGCCCGAAGCTTCGACCGCGGCCGCGTTTTCGGCAAAGTCCTTGTACTTGCCGGTACCCACGATCAGCCGTGACCGGAAAGTTCGCCCGGCAACGGTCCACGAATCGTCGGCTGTGTGATCTCCCCCGCCAACAAAGTGCACGATTTCGAGCACGTCGCCATCGGCCAATGCGGCCTGCGCGAGGGTCGAGCGCGGGACAATCTCGCCATTGCGTTCAACCGCGACCTTGGCCGGATCGAGTTCAAGGCTGCGGACCAGATCGGCCACGCTGCCGGGCGCAGCGCGGCGCGGTTCGCCATTGACGGTGAGGGAAAGCTGCTGGGTCATCACCAAGCGCAGATAGCGCTCAGTGGCTCAAACGCAAGTTGCGCCAGTGCGCCCAGGCCAAGAGCGAGACCCCGGCAATGGTCAGCAGGGCCTCGGCCGTGCCGTGACCGATAAACAGCGCGATTGCCATCAGTGCGAGGCCGGCGGCCCCGACCTGCAGGGGGCGGGGATCGCGATGGCGGACCACACCGATCACCAGCGTCACCGCGCCAACGGCAATGGCCAGCGCGAGGCCGACCCGGTGGATCACCGGCGCGAACAGGACTTCGCCGCCCAGACCAAGCCCGGCAACCAGCAGCAGCCCAGCGAGGCAGTGCAGCATGCACAGCCCCGACAGGAGCACGCCGAACCGGTCAAGCCGGCCGCGAATCGAGAGCAGGGCATCGCGCATCAGATGCTCTATATATGTAATAACATTACATCTCGCAAGACGGCCTCAAAAGCCCGCTTGCGCTTTTGCGCGCAGCGGAGCAGGGGCCACGCTCATGACTGCTGCCTCTCCCCGGCCCCTGGCGCTTGCCCGGTGGCTCTTCGCCGTTGCCACCCTCGTGGTGTTCATCGTCGCCGTTGGCGGGATCACCCGGCTGACCGAATCCGGGCTTTCGATCACCGAATGGAAGCCGGTTTCGGGTGTGCTGCCGCCGCTTGATGAGGCGCAGTGGCAAAAGGCGTTCGATGATTACAAGCAGATCCCGCAATACATCGAAGTGACCGGCCCGGCCGGGATGACCCTGGCCGACTTCAAGTTCATCTTCTTCTGGGAATGGGTCCACCGGCTGATCGCCCGGATCATCGGCCTGGCTTTTGCCCTGCCGCTGGCCTGGTTCTGGATCAGGGGCGCAATCCCCAAGGGCTATCACGGCCGCCTGCTGGCGCTGTTGGCGCTGGGCAGTCTGCAAGGCGCGGTCGGCTGGTGGATGGTGTCATCGGGGCTGAGTGCCGATGTCCGCGTCAGCCACTTCCGTCTCGCTACGCACCTGCTGGTGGCGCTGTTCACGCTGGGCGGACTGGTCTGGACTGCGCTGGACCTGCGCGCGCTGGCGCGGGGCGAGGACCGGGCTCGTCTGGCTCCTTTCACCGTGCTCGCGCTGGCCGCACTGGCCTTGCAGCTGTTCCTCGGCGCACTCGTGGCCGGGATGCGCGCCGGTTATGTCGCAGGTTCGGGCTGGTTCAACTGGGACGCCTGGCCGCTGATGCAAGGCCGGTTCGTGCCGGACGGCATCGACTGGGCCGCTGGCAAGGTCCACGCCTTGCTCAACGATCCATTCCTGACCCATTTCGTCCATCGCTGGTGGGCTTGGGTGGTCGTGGCGATCCTGGTGATAATGGGCCGCAAGCTGCGCCCGGTTGACCGCCGCGCCTCAATCGCGGTCCATTCGGCTTTCGGGATCCAGGTCCTGCTCGGCATCGCCACGGTGATGAGCGGTGTGGCGCTGTGGATCGCCGTGGCGCACCAGCTGGTCGGCGCGCTGCTGGTTGCCAGCACGGTCTGGGGGGCGCACGCACTGGGCCTGAAACAGACCGCCAAGGCTTGACGAATCTCCGCACACCTGCGTGAATACCCCGTGAAATCAAAGGGGTGGACAAGACGGTGGCAGAAAATCCTGACCGGGTGCAGGCGTGACCATGCGGGCAATCCTGCTGGCCGGCTTCGCCGCATTGGCTCCAGCCGTCGTTGCAGCCAAGCCCGCCACCCAGATTGAGACCGCGGCATTTCAGCCGCCGGAAGGGCCAGTCATGATCAGCCGCACCGTGGTGCGCAGCCTGATCGATGGCAAGGAAGTCCGGGCCACCCGCCGCTATCTGGTGTGGTTTCTGCGCGAGGATGACGGGTGGCGCATCGATGGCGAGTTGCGCGACGTAACCGTCGACGTACCGCCGCTGCTTGAACAGTTCGCCGAATTGGAACGCAACCGGGTTGAGCCTGGCTTCTTTCCGATCTTCCTGGACCGGGCTGGCCGGATCAGGACACGGCTGGGTCCGCCGATCGGGGACGCTTCGCGCGCGCGCGCGGTCGCGCTGGGAGAAATGATGATCGCCGGCGCGCTCGTTTCAACCAATGCCCGTAACCAGGCAAGCACCATGCTGACCCAGGTGGTCATGGCTGGCAATGGCGGCACGGCCTGGCCACTCGATATCTTCAGTCCGGCCCACGCCGATACGGTTGAGACGCGCGACATTGCCCTTCCGGATGGCAGCCGCGGCTCGATCAACATCGCAATGCGCAGCGAAGGCACCACACCCGGCGGCCTGCCCTCACAGGTCGAGCGGACTGTGACCACCGACCTCAGCGGGACCAAGCGCGTATCCCGCGAAACCTGGACCTTCGAACAGGTCAAACCTTAGTCCGGTATTATTTTACCTCTCTGTAGCACCGCGGAATGCTTGACTTTCCGGCCCTGATCCTCGATTGGGCCGCCTTCCCGCGGTGCCAGAAGCGATTCTGCGCGGCGTGTAAATCAGGGATTTGACCTTTTTTCAGAAAGGGAGTGGCCATGAAGGCGCTTTCCAAGGTCACCCGGTCGATCAAGCCGGCCGAGGTGGAAAAGAAGTGGCATCTGATCGATGCCGAAGGACTGGTGGTCGGGCGTCTTGCCGTGATCATCGCCAATCATCTGCGTGGCAAGCACAAGCCCAGCTTCACCCCGCACGTTGACTGCGGCGATCATGTCGTCGTGATCAACGCCGGCAAGGTCAAGCTGACCGGCAACAAGCTGAAGAACAAGACCTACTACAAGCACACCGGTTATGCCGGCGGCATCAAGGAAGTGACCGCAGCCAAGGTGCTGGACGGCCGCTTCCCCGAGCGCGTGCTTGAAAAGGCTGTTGAGCGCATGATCCCCCGTGGTCCGCTGGGCCGCGCCCAGATGCGCGCCCTTCACCTCTACGCCGGTGCCGAGCATCCGCATGCGGGCACCCAGCCCGTCGCGCTCGACGTCGCTGCCATGAACCGCAAGAACAAGGTGGGTGCCTGATGTCTGACACCACGCTCAACGATCTGGCCGATCTCGGCGCTGCTGCCGATGTTGCCACCCCCGCCGCTCCGGCTGCGCCGCTCCGCGAAAAGGAAGTCGACGCCCAGGGCCGTGCCTATGCCACCGGTCGCCGCAAGGACGCCGTGGCTCGCGTCTGGATCAAGCCCGGTTCGGGCAAGGTGATCATCAATGGTCGCGACCAGGAAGTTTACTTCGCCCGTCCGACCCTGCGCCTCGTGATCGACCAGCCGTTCCAGGTTGCTGACCGCGCCGGCCAGTACGACGTGATTGCTACCGTCAAGGGCGGTGGTCTTTCGGGCCAGGCCGGTGCTGTGAAGCATGGCATCGCCCAGGCCCTGACCAAGTTTGAACCGGTTCTGCGCGGCGTCGTTAAGGCTGCCGGCTTCCTCACCCGCGATAGTCGCGCGGTTGAGCGCAAGAAGTACGGCCGGGCCAAGGCTCGCAAGAGCTTCCAGTTCAGCAAGCGCTGATCCTGGATCGCTTGGGTTTTGCAAAAGGGGTCGGCCGCAAGGTCGGCCCCTTTTTCATTACCGCCACCCAAATGATGGACCATTGATGGAAAAGCACGCCCCCTTGGCCGCCACGCCGGCCCGCATGATGTTCGCTGGCCGGATCGGCTGGCTGCGCGGTGCCATCGGTGCCGGCCTAGCCATTGCCCTGACCGCGCTGGTCAGCCGGATCGCCATGGGCAACGATCCCGCCCTGCCCTGGCTGATCGCCTCGATGGGGGCATCGGCCGTGCTGATCTTCGTGCTGCCCGCCAGCCCGCTGGCCCAGCCCTGGCCGGTCGCCGGGAGCCACCTCCTTTCGGCGAGTATCGGCCTGGCCATCCACGCCCTGTTCGGCGCGACCTGGCTGGGCGCCGGCCTGGCGGTGGGCCTGACCATCGCCGGGATGAGCCTGCTGCGCTGTCTCCACCCGGCGGCGGGCGGCACAGTGCTGATCACGGCGTTGCCCAGCCCGGCAGTGGCTGCCGCCGGTGCCTGGTTCCTGCTGACCCCGCTGGCGCTCAACGTGGTGATCCTGCTGATTGCTGGCGTCGTCTGGAACCGGCTGACCGGCCATTCCTATCCGCACCATGCCGCATCGCAGCCCGCTCAGCCTGACTGGATCGGCCATATCGAGGACAGCGATCTGGACGCGGTCCTGGCCGAATGGGACGAAGTGCTGGATGTCAGCCGCGAGGATCTGTTGGCCGTGGTCCATGCAGTGGAAGGCAAGGTGCGCGAACGGCGCGCTGCTAGAGCGACTTCACCTCGACCGCAAAGCCGCCAGCCCCATCCAGCACCAGCCGATTGAACGAAGGCCGCGAACTGCGCAGCCGCTGCGACAGCGTGCCTGCGCCGACGATCCGGATCTGGTGGCCATCGATCTCGACCTGCTTGTCGAACGGATCATGGACATGGCCGGAGAGCACCGCCCCGACCCCATGCCGCGCCAGCGCCGCCAGCGCGCGCTTGCCGCCGCGGGTTGAGGCCGTCGCGTGAGTATCAGCCTCGACCAGCGGATGATGGCAGGCCACCAGCTTCAACGGCACCGCGGAATGATGCGACAGGCCCTGCAGCGCAGCATCGAGGTCTGACTGGCTGACCCGCCCCTTTGACCAGTTGAGCCGCAACTGGGCGCGGGCAATCGTCTTGAGCGAGACCACCGCCACGTCGGGCAAGGCAATCTCGCTTCCCAACCGGTGCTTGAGCGCGTGGAAATGGGCATAAGGCCGCGCCAGCCGCCGCAACATCATGTGGTAATAGGGCACATCGTGATTGCCCGGTTCGATCGAAACCGGCACCGGGAGGTGCGCCAGCCATTCAGCCGCCAGGGCGAATTCCTTGGCCGTGCCGCGCATGGTCAGGTCGCCGGTGCAGATCACGCCGGCGGGGCGCTCGCGCTCAACCTCGGCGGCAAACCAGTCGAGCGCCTGGCGGTCTTCATAACCGAAATGCAGGTCACTGACGTGGTAGAGCACGGTTTTGCGCGGCGATGCCATGCTAGATCCGTCCGCTCAGGATCAACCAGGCCGATCCGGCGTTGAGCCCGCTATAGCCGGCATAGAACCAGGCCCAGCCGGACGAGCCATCGGCGACCATCAGCATCGCCCCCAGCAGCATGGCAAATTCCACGATCAGGCTGAACCGCCCGCCCATAAGGTAAAACAGCCAAGGCACCTGCGCCAGCATGGGGTGCCCGCTTTGCAGCACGGCACGGTGGAGGGCAAAATTGCCAATGCCCAACAGGAAGCAAAGTGCGACGAACATTGTCCGTCCCCTATCACGGGAATCAGCGCCCGGCCATCGCCTTGGCCTTGGCCAGGTAGGTCCGGCCGATCCGAACCGCCGTGCCATCGGCCAGTTCGGCCGACCAGACGCCCAGTCCATCGTGGCGTAGCCCGGTGATGCGATCACGCCGCAGGATCGTGGAGCGGTGGAGGCGGATAAAGCGCTGCGGATCGAGCCGGGCCTCAAGACCGGTCACCGTCTGCAGCAAGAGATAGCTGCGATCCCCGACATGGAGCCGCACATAATCGCGTTCGGCATCGATCCGGTCGACATCGGCAGCGGCAATGCGCAGCAGTTCCGAGCGATAGGGCACCCAGAACTCGGTCAGCCAGTCGCCGCTCTGTTCAGCCCGCTCGCCGCGCCGGGTCATAGCCCGGGTTACGGCGCGCTCGAGCCGGTCGGGCGTGACCGGCTTGAGCACGTAATCGACCGCATCAAGGTCGAAGGCTTCCACCGCAAAGTTCTCATGCGCGGTAACAAAGATCACCGCCGGGCGCGGGGTGCGGCCGGTCAGCGCGCGGGCCACGGCCAACCCGTCAAGCTCGGGCATGGTCATATCGAGCAGGACCAGATCGGGAGCCAGCGCATCGATCATCCGCAGTGCGGCAGCGCCATCCTGCGCAGTACCAGCCACCGCGATCCCGGCCAGGCTGCTGCAGATGACCTGCATCCGCTCAATCGCCAGCGGCTCGTCATCGACGATCAGGGTGCGCAGCGGAGGATTTGCGGCGGTATCAGGCATGGCGTTCCAGCGGCAGGCGGATCACGCTGCGCCAGCCCCCGCCCGGCAACGGACCGGAACTGAACCGGGCGGCATCGCCATAACGGGCAGCCAGCCGATCCCGGACATTGGCCAGGCCTATCCCGAAGCCGGGCTTGGCCTCCGCACTCAGCGGTCCGTCATCGGCCACCTCAAGCACCAGGCAGCCGTGCTCCTCCTGTGCCAGAACCGTGAGCGTGACCGGGCGGGTTGTGGCCGATACAGCATATTTGACCGAGTTTTCGATCAAGGGCTGCAGGATCATGCCAGGCATTCGCGCATCGGCCAGGGCGGCGGGAATATCGAAGCGGGTGCGCAGGCGGTCCGGGAAGCGAACGGCCTCGATCTCCAGATAAAAGCGCTGCAGCGCGATTTCCTGGTCAAGCGCGACATCGCCGGTCGGGTCTTCGGCCAGGCTGCGGCGATAGAAGGTCGACAGCGTCTGGATCATCTGTTCGGCCGCCGCGGTCTTGCCGGTCATGACCAGCGCGGAAAGCGAATTGAGCGTGTTGAACAGGAAGTGCGGATTGACCTGATAGCGCAGGCTGCGCAGTTCCGAGGCCTTGGCCGCGCGGCGATATTCGCCCTCGCGGCGCTCGGCAGCGCGAGCCTGTTCGGCATTGGCGAGCGAGAAATAGAGCGCCGCCCAGGCCAGCAGCAGGTAATAGCGCCCCAGTGCAACATCGACGAGCTGGCGCAGGCGGTTATCGGCGCGGGTTTCGGCATCGATGGTAATCGCCGGCGGCGCCACACCGGACGGAGTTGCTACAGCAGCGGGCGGCGGGGCATTGCTGGCGGCGGCCTCGGCCTCGCGGTCGAGCGGATCGACCAGCAGGTTGCCGCTCTCGTCACTGCGGATGCGCAGGCCTTCGCGTTCGCCGATCGTGGCGACGACCTTGTTCTCGATATCGGCAAAGACCGACTGGTTGATCGCGGCCAGCAGGCCCGAAGCCGGCAGGGCCATCAGCAGCACCGCGCCCACCTTGACCCAGAACGGGCGCGGATCGAGCAGGCGGACCAGCGGATAGAGCGCCAGGGTCACCGCCATCGAAGCGCCCGTTACCAGGCAGCGCCGCAGCAGCAGGGCGTCGAACAGCTCAAGCCCGACCAGCCAACCGCGCAACGTGGTCAGCGCGAAATAGGCCAGCCAGACCCCGGCGATCGAGGCCAGCACCAGCTTGAACGGGACGCGCGGCGTGGAAGGCACAGTCTGCTCCATTGCAACCATGCCTAACGCCAGGAAGGCCCCTGACGCCAGCAGCTTGGTCGAGCCCCGGGCGTCATTGGTCGAACGCCGCCGCCGGGCTATTGGGCCGGCAGCAGGCCTTCCCGGGCGATCTTTTCCTTCCAGGCCAGCGGGGCGAGCTGGTGAACATTGTTGCCCTCGCTATCGACCGCGACGGTCACCGGCATGTCCTCGACCGTGAATTCGTAGATCGCCTCCATGCCCAGGTCTTCAAACGCAATCACCTTGGCTTCGCGAATCGCGCGGGCCACCAGATAGGCCGCGCCGCCGACCGCCATCAGATAGGCAACCTTGTGCTTGGCGATCACCTCGGTCGCGCCCTGGCCGCGCTCGGCCTTGCCGATCATGGTCAACAGGCCCAGCTCGCACATCATGTCGGTGAAGCTGTCCATCCGGGTCGCCGTGGTCGGGCCGGCCGGACCGACGACTTCGCCCATCACCGGATCGACCGGGCCGACGTAATAGATCGAACGGCCCTTGAACTCGACCGGCAGGGCTTCGCCCTTGGCGAGCATATCCTTGATCCGCTTGTGCGCGGCGTCCCGGCCGGTCAGCATCTTGCCATTGAGCAGCAGCCGGTCACCCTGCTTCCAGCTGCGCACTTCATCGGCCGTCAGGGTATCGAGGTTGACGCGCTTGGCCGCCTTGTCCGGGGTCCAGTGGACTTCGGGCCATTCCTTGAGGTTCGGCTTTTCGAGGAAGCTCGGGCCCGATCCGTCGAGCGTGAAGTGGGCGTGGCGGGTGGCGGCGCAGTTCGGGATCATCGCCACCGGCTTGGAGGCGGCATGGCACGGCGCGTCCATGATCTTCACATCAAGGATGGTCGAAAGCCCGCCCAGCCCCTGCGCGCCGATGCCCAGCGCGTTGACCTTGTCAAAGATCTCGATCCGCATCGCTTCGATATCGGTTTGCGGGCCGCGCGCTTTCAGCTGGGCCATGTCGATCGGCTCCATCAGCGCCTGCTTGGCCAGCAGCATGCAGTGTTCCGCCGTGCCGCCGATGCCGATGCCCAGCATGCCCGGCGGGCACCAGCCGGCGCCCATCTGCGGCAGCATCTCGACCACCCAGTCGACGATATTGTCGCTCGGGTTCATCATCTTGAACTTGGACTTGTTCTCGCTGCCGCCGCCCTTGGCCGCCACGTCGATGCTGACCTTGCTGCCCGGCACCATGGTGACGTGCAGAACCGAGGGCGTATTGTCGCGGGTGTTGCGGCGCGTGAAAGCCGGGTCGGCCAGGACCGAGGCGCGCAGCTTGTTTTCCGGGTGATTATAGGCGCGGCGGACGCCTTCATCGACCACTTCCTGCAGCGACCGGCCCGATTCCAGCCGGCAATTCTGACCCCATTCGACGAAGACGTTGACGATCCCGGTATCCTGGCAGATCGGGCGATGCCCTTCGGCGCACATCCGGCTGTTGGTCAGGATCTGGGCGATCGCGTCCTTGGCGGCCGGGCCCTGCTCGGCCTGATAGGCATCGCCCAGGGCGCGGATATAGTCCATCGGGTGGAAATAGCTGATGAACTGCAGCGCATCGGCCACGCTTTCGATCAGGTCTTCTTCGCGGATCGTCACCATCTCGGTCATGGACTGGGTTCCTCGCACGGAGTTGTTTGCGGGCGCTTTAGGCGCGGAACAGGTGTCCCGTCAAAGCGCTTGGCGCGAAGCGGCGCTTCGCTTAGAAGCAAGGCGATTGCGATGCTGTATTGTTTCTGCAATACAGTGCGCCGAGAAGGGTTAAATCATGACTATCACTGCCGAGCGTCCGGGCACTGACCTTGCCGCAGCCCGTCGCGCCATGATCGACAGCCAGCTTCGCACCAGCGGGGTCAACGATCCCGCCGTGCTCGAAGCCTTTGCCCGCGTCGCCCGGGAAGACCACGTTCCCGCCGCTACGCGCGCCCATGCCTATATCGACCGGGCGATTTCGCTGGGTGATGGCCATGCCCTGGCCGCCCCGCTGTTCCACGGCCGGATGCTGGTCGAAGCCGGGCTGCAGGCCGATGACACCGTGCTCGTCGTTTCTTCCGGCAGCGGCTATCTGCCCGCCCTGCTACAGGGTCTGGTCACCAAGGTAACCACGGTCAGCGCCGCCGATGCCGCCGCCGGCAAGGCCAAGGGCAGCTACAGCCTGGTCCTGATTGACGGCGCGATCGAGGTGCTGCCCGATGCCGTGGCCGCCCGCCTGCAAGACGCTGGTCGACTGGTAACGGGCCTTGTCGAACGCGGGGTGACGCGCCTCGCCACCGGCCGCAAGGCCGCCGGGGCCGTGGCACTGCTGCCGCTGGCTGAAATGGGCATTCCGGTGCTGGCTGAATTCGCCGCACCCAAACGGTGGAGCTTCTGAGCATGGCCAAGCGGCTTGGGCGGGCAATCCTGCTGGCGGGAATCGGACTGACAGCAACCCCGGCCCTGGCCGACGACCTGCGCGAGGCGCTGGTCATGGCATACAACACCAACCCGACGCTGCAGGCCGCCCGGGCCCAGCAGCGTGCCGTTGATGCCGGCGTGCCGATTGCGCGCGCGCCGGGCCTGCCTTCGCTCAGCGGGACGGCCACCTACATCGAATTCGTCAAGCAGAGCCAATCGAGCTTTACCGCGCCTGAGCGCGCCCTGCAGACCCAGGGCAACCTGGGCGTGCCGGTCTATGCCGGCGGCGCGATCAAGAATTCGGTCCGCGCAGCCAAGACGCGTGTCGAGGCCGGACAGCAAGACCTCCGTGCTGCCGAGAGCGGCGTGTTCAGCCAGGTCGTCGCGGGTTACATGGATGTGATCCTGAACGAGGCCGTGGTCGGGCTCAATCGCCAGAACGTCCAGCGCCTTACGGTCAATCTGCAGGCCACGCGTGACCGGTTCGAAATCGGTGACCTGACCCGCACCGACGTCGCCCAGTCCGAATCGCGCCTGGCCGTGGCCCGCGGCCAGACCCGCGCGGCAGAAGCGAACCTGCTGGCCGCGCGCGAACGGTATATCCAGGTAGTCGGCCAGCAGCCGGGCCAGTTGGAGAGCCCGCCGCCGCTGGTTGGCCTGCCCAATGGCCCGGAAGATGCGGTCAGCTATGCGCTGGATCACAATCCTGACCTTGCGGCCGCCCGCCAGCGCTCGAAGGCCGCCGGCTTCGATTCCAAGGCAGCCGGTTCGAACCGCCTGCCCTCGATCAGCCTGTTCGCCAACGGGAACTATACCAATTACTATGGCACGCTGGGCGGCCCGATCTCGGCCACCCTGCCGCAGACGGATACGACCGGGCAGGTTGGCGTCCGCGCAACAGTGCCAATCTTCCAGGGCGGCTTGCCCGCCGCGCAGAAGCGCCAAGCCCAGGCCCGCGAAGGCGCCCAGCTGGAACAGGAAATTGCGGTCGAACGCGCGGTCATCGCCAATGTTCGATCGGCCTTTGCCCAGTACCAGGCCGCCAATGAAATCATCGCGGCCAACCGCGCCGCCGTCTCTGCGGCGCAGCTCGGCCTCGAAGGCGTGCGGGCGGAAAACACCGTCGGCAACCGCACGATTCTCGACATCCTGAACGCCGAACAGGAACTGCTCAGCGCGCAGGTCCAGCTCGCCACGGCAGAGCGCAATGGCTATGTCGCCGGGTTCAACCTACTGGCCGCCATGGGCAAGGCCGAAGCCCGCGATCTGGGGCTGGATGGCGGGGCACTCTACGATCCCGAAGCCAATTATGATCGCGTGGCCGGCAATGTCTTTGACTGGGCAACCGATGCGGCGCCCAAGCCGAAGTCGACCCGCACCGTTGACTCAAAGCCGCAGGACGGCTCTGTAACCCCGAAGTGATTCTGTCCCCGCGCGGGACGAAAAGAGGGGCTGGGCATGCGCCAGGCAGGTGAACCGTCGGTTGAGGAAATCCTCGACTCGATCAAAAAGGTGATCGCGCGCGACAATCGCGCCGGTGCAGCCGAAGAGCGCAAGGAACGCCAGGAGCGCGGCCTGAAAACGGCCGCTGCCGAAGCCTTCGATGATGATGACGTATTCGAACTCGATGCCTCGGCCGAATTGGTCGAAGGCGCCGAGGGCGGCCCCCTGCTGCCCGAGCTGACCGCCAGCTCGATGCGCGAATCGCTGGCGGCGCTGGCCATGCTGGCCGAACCGGGTGTGCCACCGCAGATCGTCCGCTCGGGCGAAACTTCGCTCGAAGGGCTGGCCCGCGATCTGCTCCGCCCGGCCCTGGCCGACTGGCTCGACAAGAACCTGCCGACCTTGGTCGAACGCATGGTCGCGGCCGAGATTGCCCGAATCGTGGGCAAGAAGGGCTAAGGCCCTGTCCGATCCGATCGATCCTGCCGAACTGGAACTGGCCGAACGCACGCTGGCGCGGCTCGGCGGGTTCGATACGCGCTGGCAGATCTTCCTCTGCGCCGATCCCGAAGAGCCCAAGTGCTGTGATCGCGCCAAGGGTCAGGAAGCCTGGCTATTCCTGAAAAAGCGGCTCGGCGAACTCGGTCTTGGCGGGCACACCGGCGTGCTGCGCAACAAGGTGGGCTGCCTGCGGGTCTGCGCGCTGGGGCCGGTTGCGGTGGTCTGGCCCGGGCCGACCTGGTATCATTCCTGCACGCCCGAAGTACTTGAACGGATCATCCAGGAACACCTGATCGGCGGCGTACCCGTCGCCGAATTCCAGCTGAAACCGCCAGCCTGATTCAGTCGCGGTCGTCGACCGATTCGTCGTGGCCGGTTCCGCTCGACAGGAACAATAGCGCCATCAGCGCCACGGTCAGCATGATGACTCCGGCGATACCCAGTACCGTCGCAATGTAGAGGTGGATCGAAGGCAGGCCGAATTCATACGCGAGGTAAGCAATCAGCACCACGCAAACGGCCAGCGTCACCAGGCTCCAGCGCTTGAGCAGGCGCTTGTAGCGCGACCAGGCGATCGCAGCGATTTCGGGGTTATCGAGCGGAGATTTGGTCATCGCGATTGCCTTTGCTCCGCTCCGCCGGTCAGCGCAAGTGGGCCAAGGTCCGTGGACTCGCCAAGGGAGGCGGTTCGTGTCATCCTCCCCTTCCTAGAGGGGAGTATCGTCATGACTATTGCCCGCCTGATCGCGGGGCGCAGCAGCCCCATTATCTCCATCGAAAGCAATGCCGCCGTGCGCGATGCTGTCGCCCTGCTGGCCGAAAAGCGGATCGGCGCCCTGCCGGTCATTCAGGAGGGTTCGATCGTCGGCATCTTTTCGGAACGCGACGTGGTCTATGGCCTGGCCCGGCAGGGCGCGGCCATGCTCGACGGTCCGGTTGGTGCCGCCATGACTGCACCGGTCATCACGGTCGATCCCGCAACCGAGGTGCTGAGCGCGCTGGCGCTGATGACCCGCCGCCGTATCCGCCACTTGCCGGTAGTGCAGGGCGGGGCCATGGTTGGCTTCATCTCGATCGGCGATCTGGTGAAGCACCGGATCGAGCGGATCGAATCTGAAGCGCAAGCGATGCGCAGTTATATCCAGAGCACCTGAGCGCACCCGGCCTTGCGGGTCATCCCGACGCGGCCTACATCAGACGCATGGATGCTCCGACGATGACCCTCAGCCCGGCTGCCGCCGCGCGCGTGGCGCTGATTGCCGAAAAGCAAGGCAAGCAGGCTGCGTTGCGCCTGTCTGTTGAAGGTGGGGGCTGTTCGGGCTTCCAGTATCGTTTCGGCCTGGCCGAAGGCATCGATGCGGATGATCTGGTGGTTGAAACCGACGGGGTAAAGCTGGTGGTCGATCCGGTCAGCCTCGATCTGGTGGCCGGCAGCGTTGTCGATTTTGTAGACTCCCTTGGCGGCTCGGCCTTCAAGGTGGAGAATCCGCTTGCGGCGGCCGGTTGCGGCTGCGGCTCAAGCTTCGCCATATGATGTGCTCGCCTAACGGCTCGGCCAACACCGGCCCGCTCCCCCGGCCCAACCACCCCGAAGGTACCATGTTGGGTGGTTGGGCCGGGGGAGCGGGCCGGTGTTGCGCAAGGCAAAGCGGCAGCTTTGCCGGACCATGCAAATGAAAATCGCCAGCTTTAACATCAACGGGATCAAGGCGCGCCTGCCGCGCCTGCTGGAATGGCTGGAGGAAACCCGTCCGTCCGTTGCCTGCCTGCAGGAAATCAAGACACAGGACGAAGGCTTTCCCGCCGACGAATTTGAGAAGATCGGCTATCATGCTGTCTGGCACGGCCAGAAGGGCTTCAACGGCGTAGCGATCCTGGCCGATGGCACCATGCCGCAGGTGATCCAGCAGGGTCTGCCCGGCGATCTCACGGATGAACACGCGCGCTATCTGGAAGTCGAGGTGTTCGACACCCGCGTGGTCAACATCTACCTGCCCAACGGCAATCCCCAGCCGGGGCCGAAGTTTGACTACAAGCTGGCCTGGATGGAGCGCCTGCGTGCCCGGATGCAGGCGATCAAGGCCGAGGAAGTGCCTGCTGTCGTGCTCGGCGATTACAACGTGATCCCGACGGACCGCGATGTCTGGGCTCCGGCGGCGATGGCGGATGACGCGCTGATGCAGCCGGAATCGCGCGACGCCTATATGCGGCTCCTCGCGGATGGTTGGACCGATGCGATTGCCACGCACAACCCGGGTGGCGGCATCTGGACCTTCTGGGATTACCAGGCTGGCGCCTGGCAACGCGATCACGGATTCCGGATCGACCATGCCCTGCTTTCGCCAGAGCTGGCCGACCGGCTGAAGGCCTGCGGGGTCGACAAGGAATATCGCGGGCGTGAGAAGGCCAGCGACCACGCACCGATCTGGATCGAGCTCCACCCGGCCGATTGATACAAGAAGGGGGGCCGAAGCCCCCCAACCCGCTTAGCGATAGAACACGTGGTTATCGACCCGCGCCATGCGGGTCAGCCGCCAGCCGGGGCTGACAAAGGCTGCGTGGAAGTACAGCGCGCCTTCAACCGGGCTGCGCCAGCTGCCTTCATGGGCGATCTGGGCCACGGCCACGGCATTCTTCCACTGGCGCGAAGCCTTAGGCACCGACGGCAGGCTGTTGCCCCGCACGAACGAGAACTGCGACGGCTGGAAAACCACGCCGCAATAGGAATCCGGGAAACGGCCCGACTTGGAGCGCGACACGATCACGCGGCCCACGGCGAGCTGGCCATTGAGCGTTTCGCTCTTGGCTTCGTGGTAGATTGCGCTGGCGAGGCAGTTCAGCTCACGCGAGAGTTCGGCAGGTTCCGGCTGCTGGGCGACAAGATCAGCCAGGCTGGCAGCGCGGGGAGCTTCATCAGCTGCGGCAACAGCGGCATCGCCCGGCATCTGGGCCTGGGACAGCGGCTGGATTACCGGCTGGGAAATGGGGGGGGTGGCGGGTTCCGCCTGGATCGCAGCGGGCTTCAACGCCTCGGCTGCTGCGCCAGAACCATCGGCACTGGCAAGAATCATCGTCGCAGTGGCCACGACAGCAAGCAGGCTGGCGCGGTTAAGCTTGGTACTGTTCTGAATGCGGTGCATTCGTCCGTCTTATTGGGCGGTGGACCGACCTGACACAGGCTGGGACGGGGGCTGGAAAACCGAAATCAAACTGCCCCCGGCCGAAAAACCTGCCGGTTGTCCCCCGTCTGCGTGCTAGCGCGAAGAGCTGGATCGCCCACCCGCGCCGCCTGCGCACAAACAAAGGTCCGGCCCCATGATTCCGCAGTGCAGCAGAGTCAATTAAGGGTTCAGGTTATTCCGATGAACCGTTCACCGTTCGCGATGTCCAGTTCAACAATCCACAGGTCCGGGTCCTGTTTGCCCCGGCGATCAAGCCATTCCTGGAATTCGGTTTTGTTCTCCGGGTCTTCGCGACGCGCCAATTCCCAGTCGCGGCTACCATCGGCCCGAGGCATCCGTTCGTAGACCCGGGCGTCGCGCCCGCGATCTGTCAGGACCACCAGGATAGTGCCGGCATCAGGCTCGCCTTTCTGGAGCACGCTGGCAAAACCGCCGTCTGCACCGGCTCGGCGGATCAGCGCCCCCACCTCCAGGTGCGCAGAGAGGCGCGGTTCGCTGCTCAGAGCGCTGCGGCCTGCAGTGCGGCGGCATAACCGGGCAGGCCGGAAAGCGCGATCCGGCTGCGCATGAAGGTGCCGGTGCCACGCCCGATCTCTTCCCCTTCGGCATCGACCAGACGGCTTTCCGCCACCAGCACGCGCTTGCGGCCCGAAACCCAGCGCCCTTCCGCCACGACCCGCCCCGCCCGCACCGGCTTGGTGAAGTGTAGGTTGAAAGCCGTGGTCAGCAGGAAGCGGTCGGTGATGAGGGTGTTGGCGGCATAGAAGGCCGCATCATCCAGCATCTTGAAATAGACAGTACCATGAGCCGCGCCCGCGGCATGGAAGCAGCTTTCATCGACCGTGAAGGCAATTTGCGCCGTGCCTTCACCGGTAATAGTCAATTCGGAATCGAACAGCCGGTTGACCGGCGCCGATGCATAGAGGCTTTCCAGTGCGCGCCAGTGAACCGAAGCGCCGCTGGACGCGGCCTCAGGCGGCATCGCGATCGATGACATTGGCTAGCAGGGCGTAGAGCGCCTCGGCGCCGGGCGCTTCGGCCAGGGCCGCGTGCATGGCTTCATCGCGCATCATCCGGCTGATCGCGGCCAAGGCGTGGAGGTGTGCCGCCCCCGCCGATTCCGGCGAAAGCAGGCCGAACACCAGGCCGACCGGCATGCCATCAGCGGCATCGAAAGCGACCGGCGCATTCAGCCGCAGGAACACCGCCACCGGGCGCGGCAGGCCGGGCAGGCGCGCGTGTGGAATCGCCACCCCGCGGCCAAAGCCGGTGCTGCCCAGCCGTTCACGCTCTTCAATCCGCTCGAGAACCGTTGCCGCGTCGAGCCCGTAAACCGAGGCGAATCGCTGGGAAAGCTGCTCAAGAATCGCTTGCTTGCTGTCTGCGCTCACAGTGGCGACAGCATCGGGCGAGAGCGTGAAAAGTCCGGTCATGGCAGTGGAAATGTCCGAAACTGGTGGGCTTGGCGCGACCAAGGGGCAAGGGCGGCGGAAACGCGTCCGCACCATCAACCCCTCACCCTCACCAAAGGTTGCCGCGGCCCTTATACGCTTGGCTAGGAAGGTTCAACCCATCCGATTGAACCGTCCCCGCGGCGGTAGACCATATTATGCCGCCCGGTGCCGGCGTTCTTGAACAGCAGCGCGTTGGTGTTGCGCAGGTCCAGCATCATCACCGCATCGGATACGGTCGCCTCAGGCACGTCGACCCGCGTTTCGGCAATCACGACCGGGGCATCGATCGTCACTTCCTCGATCTCGGCATCGGGTTCGACGAAGACGGTATAGGCGGCTTCTTCCGTCTTCACCGCGTGCTGGGCCGCCTCGTGCCGATCCTTCAGCCGGCGCTTGTACCGGCGCAGCTGCTTGTCGATCTTTTCCGCGGCCTGATCGAAAGCGACATGGGCATCGTGGGCGATTCCGGCGCCCTTCAGCACCAGCCCTTGCATCACATGGGTGACGATATCGGCGCGAAACGCCCCGGCCGGTGCGCGGTTGAACGTGATGGTGGAGGAAAGCGCGCGGGAGAAATACTTGCCGACAATCCCGGAAAGCCGTTCCTGGGCATGGGCCTGAAGAGCCTCGCCGGTATCAACCTGGTGGCCGGAAACGCGGATATCCATAAGACTTCTCCTTGGTATCATCCCGACCTGCTCAAGCTCTCCAGAGTGGCTCCTTGAGCGTGTCGAGAAACTGGGCGTGGGCGGAAAGCTCTTCCTCGCTGGGCGCATGGGGCCGGGCGGCGCGCAAGGGGCGGTCGCGCTGCACGCGGGCAACCGGCTCGGCCAGATCCGCGCCAACAGCCTCGGCCGCAAGTTCCAGACCGATCTGGCGGCCGCCGGTCAGCTCGACATAGACCTGCGCCAGCAGTTCGGCGTCAAGCAATGCGCCGTGCAGCGTGCGATGGCTGCGGTCGATCCCATAGCGGGTACAGAGCGCATCGAGCGAGTTCTTCGCGCCGGGGTGCCGGATCCGGGCAAGGGCGACCGTATCGATCATCCGCTCACGCCCCAAGGGATCCAGCCCGCACTTTTCCAGCTCCATGTTGATGAAGCCGAAATCGAACCCGGCATTGTGCGCCACCAGCATCGAATCGCCGATGAATTCAAGGAATTCGGCAGCCTTTTCATGGAAGCGCGGCTTGTCTGACAGGAAGGTGGCGGACAGGCCGTGGACCGCTTCGGCGGCGGCCGGCATATCGCGGTCAGGATTGAGATAGCAATGGAAGGTCGCGCCGGTCGTGACCCGATTGACCATTTCGACGCAGCCGATTTCCACCAGCCGGTCACCGCTCCTGGGATCGAGCCCCGTGGTTTCGGTGTCGAAGATGATCTCGCGCATTACCAAACTGATATCGGCGCAGCTTTCGCTGCTGGCAAGGGGCCGAATCGACTAAATCTGATCCGAAACGATTGCGTGGACGAGCTGCTGCACCGCATGCCGCGTTTCCGCCAGCGAAGTGCCGGTATCGATCACATAATCGGCGCGCGCGCGCTTTTCGGCATCAGGCACCTGCAGCTTCAGGATCTGGGCAAACTTTTCCTCGGTCATCCCGGGTCGGGCCAGCACGCGCTCGCGCTGCTGCTCGGCGGATGCAGAGACCACGACCACGGCATCGAGCCCATGATTACCGGTCTTCTCGAACAGCAGCGGGATGTCGAAAACGATCAACGGGGCATCGGCGTTGTCCGCCAGGAATGCCCGCCGCAGTTCGGCCACTTCGGGGTGAACGATTGATTCGAGCAGCTTGAGTGCATCCGGATTGCCAAAGACTGCCGCGCCCAGCTTTTGCCGATCGACCCCGTTCGGGCCGGTGGTGCCGGGAAAGGCCCGCTCGATCGGGGCCAGGCAGGCACCGCCGGGGCCCTGCAATTCGTGTACCGCGGCATCGGCATCGAACACCGGAACACCCAACCCGCGCAGCATGGCCGCCACGGCCGACTTGCCCATGCCGATCGAGCCGGTCAGCCCCAGGATGAACGGGCGGCTCACTGCGTCATCAACCGGCGCAATTCGGCATCCTGATCGCGCGGGGCGGGCTGGCCGAAGAACTTTTCAAAGGCGACCGCCGCCTGCCCGATCAGCATGGCCAGGCCGTCGTTCGTGGCCAGGCCTTGGGCCCGGCCCTGCTGCAGCAAGGCGGTGTCCGCAGGAGAAGTCACGATGTCATAGACCGTGGCATTGGCCAGGAACCCACCCCAGGGCAGATCCAGGGGATCATGACCGGTCATGCCCAGCGGGGTGGCGTTGACGATCAGGCTGAACACTTCCCCATCCGCAGGGCGGAGCGCACCCGGCTTGAGTTCGGCCAGATCAATATAGAATTCCGGATCATCGCCCAAATAACGGCTGAACTCGGCCTTGGCCTTGGCCGGGTTGCGACTGATCGACCAGATCATGAATTCGGCGTGGAACAGCGCATCGATGATCGCCCGCGCCGCGCCGCCAGTGCCGATCACATAAGCAAAGCGGTAAGGCTCGTCGCCCAGCAGCGGCTGGACCGGCTCAAGAAAGCCCGGCGCGTCGGTATTGTAACCGGTCAGCGTCCCATCGGCTTCGCGCACGACAGTGTTGACTGCACCAATCCGTGCGGCCTCGGGATCGATCCGGTCCAGCAGCGGCATGATTGCCTGCTTGTGCGGCATGGTGACATTGCAACCCCGCCACAAAACATCGCCGCGGCGCTCGGCCAGATAGGCCGGCAGGCCATCCGCCGTCACATGGCAGCGGCGATAGTCAGCATCGACCCCCAGCAAGCCAAGCCAGAACCCGTGAATCACCGGGCTCTTCGACTGGGCAATCGGATCGCCAATCACTTCGGCATAGGGCTTGCTCATGCCGGCACAACTCCGCGCGCGCGCAAGGCGACCAGAACCGGCAGCAGCGGCATACCGAGCACGGTGAAGTGGCTGCCGTCGATCGATTCAAACAATTGCACGCCCAGCGCTTCGATCCGGAACACGCCGACGCACCCGCTAACCGCGGGCCATTCGGCGGCCAGATAGCTCTCGATGAAGCGGTCCGATAGGTCCCGGACCTTGAGCCGCGCCACATCGGCGTGATCCCAATCGACCTGCCCATCGCGGGCCAGCGCTGCCGCGCTGTGCAATTCCATCACCTTGCCGGAGAAGAACCGAAGGTGCTCGGCGGCTTCGTCGCGGCTGCGCGGCTTGTCGAAGCGCCGCCCTTCAACCGAGACCAGCGAATCGCTACCCAGAACCCAGCTGTCCGAGGCCTGCGCGGCCCCGGCCAACGCCTTGGCCCGGGCCAAAGCCAGAGCCACTTCGCCCGGCGCAGCTCCGGAGAGGGTGGCTTCCAGCGCGCGTTCATCGACATCTGCCGCGCGGGCCGCGAAGGGCACCCCGGCTTCGGTCAGCATTGCCTTGCGCGACGGGCTTTGCGAGGCGAGCACCAGCGCGCTCATCGCTGCTTCTCCGCGGCATTGGCTTCGTTGTAGATATTGATCACGGCGGCAGCAGTTTCCTCGATCGAGCGGCGGGTGACGTCGATCACCGGCCAGCCGTTATCGGCAAACATCCGCCGTGCATACTGCACTTCGCGGGTCACATTATCCTGATCGACATAGGCCGTTTCGGGAGCCTGGTTGAGCGAAAGCAGGCGATTGCGCCGCACCTGCACCAGCCGTTCGGGCGCCGTGGTCAGTCCGATCACCAACGGATGCTTCAGCCCGAACAGCGCCGGAGGCGGCGGGCTTTCGACCACGATCGGGATATTCGCCACCTTGTAGCCGCGGTTGGCGAGATAGATCGATGTCGGCGTTTTCGAACTGCGCGAGACCCCGGCGAGGACGATGTCAGCCTCTTCCCAGTCTTCCCAGGCCACGCCATCATCATGCGCGATCGTGTAGTGAATCGCATCGACCCGGGCGAAATAGGCATCGTCCATCGCGTGCTGGCGGCCCGGCCGGGCATGGGGATGCTGGCCGAGCGCCGCCTCAAGCGCATCCACGGCGCGGTCTAGCACCGGGACGACCGGCAGGCCGAGCGCACGGCACCGCTCTTCCAGCCGCACCCGAATATCGGCATTGGCAAGGGTGAAGAACACCAGGCCCGGATTGGCGGCGACTTCGCCCATGATCCGGTCGAGATGCTGGAGCGAGCGGACCATCGGCCAGAAGTGCCGGCTGACCTCTGCCCCTTCGAACTGGGCCAGGGCAGCCTTGGCGATCATCTCCAGCGTTTCGCCGGTGGAATCGGACAGGAGGTGGAGGTGCAGGCGCGGCATTGGGCTTGGAGGAGACCCCTGTGGACAGTCTGCCGCATAAACCACGGGACAAGCCACCGGACAAGTTCGGGGACAGATTCACTGCCCGCTTCCGGCCACTCCACCCAGAGCTTGTGGACAAGGGGATAACGATTCCCACAGGCTGGGGACAGTGGGGACAACCTTCGCTTGACGCGGGCCGAGCCGGATTCGCATCTGCGCTTGCCCCTGTTCAGCCCGGGACAATTCAGGCAAGGGGCGCCAATCCCCGCTTTCCACAGGGCCAACAACCTACAAAAACCTTATAAGAATCTAATTTGAATTGGATTGGAATCCGAAATGCCCGGTTTGCTGCTTCGTACCCTGTCTGGCGAGAACACGGCTGAGCGGCCAGTCTGGCTGATGCGCCAGGCCGGGCGTTACCTGCCCGAATACCGCGCGCTACGGGCCAGCAAGGGCGGGTTCCTCAATCTGGTCTATGACAGCGAAGCCGCCGCCGAGATCACGCTCCAGCCAATTCGCCGCTTCGGTTTTGACGGGGCGATCCTGTTTTCGGACATCCTGATCGTGCCCTATGCCATGGGCCAGGACCTGCAGTTCCTGGTTGGCGAAGGCCCGCACCTCTCGCCGCGGTTGCTTGATGCCTCGCTCGAAAGCCTATCGGCTGTGCCAGAGCGGCTCAGCCCGATTTACGAGACCGTGCGCCAGGTGAAAGCCGCGCTGCCTGTTGACAAGGCCCTGCTGGGCTTTGCCGGCAGTCCCTGGACCGTGGCGACCTATATGGTGGCGGGCGAAGGCAGCCGTGATCAGCATGACACCCGCGCATTGGCCTATCGTGACCGGGCGGGTTTCCAGGCTATCATTGATGCGATTGTTGCCGTGACGGTGGAATACTTGATCGGGCAAATCCAGGCCGGCGCCGAAGCCGTGCAGTTGTTCGATTCCTGGTCGGGCAGCCTCGCGCCGAGCGAATTCGAACGCTGGGTCATCGCCCCCAATGCGGCGATCGTCCGTCAGCTCAAGGCTAGGTTCCCGAACGTGCCGGTGATCGGTTTCCCGAAAGGTGCGGGTGAAAAGCTGGCGGCTTATGCGCGCGAAACCGGGGTAGACGCGATCGGTATTGATGAAACGATCGATCCCATCTGGGCCGCGCGCGAATTGCCCGCTCGCATGCCGGTGCAGGGCAATCTCGATCCGCTGTTGCTGCTGGCTGGCGGTGACGAGCTGGAACAGCAGGCGCTGCGCATCCTTGATGCCTTCGCCGATCGGCCGCACGTATTCAATCTAGGCCATGGCATCGGCCAGACCACGCCGGTCGAGCATGTCGGCCAATTGCTGGCGCTGGTGCGCGGTTGGAAGCGCTAGTATGCTGTCCCAATGCTATCGTGGGTGCTCTCAATGACCTATCTGTGGCTCAAGGCTGGCCATGTCACTTTCGTGATCTTCTGGATGGCGGGGCTGTTCATGCTGCCGCGCTTCTTCGTTTACCACCAGGAGGCCGAGCCCGGCTCGCCCGAGGAAGCCCGCTGGGTTGACCGTGAACGGCGCCTGCTGCGGATCATCCTGTGGCCAGCGATGACGGTCACCTGGGTGCTGGGGCTGGCTCTGGCGCTGTCGATTGGTGCCTTCACCCAGCCGTGGTTCCACGCCAAGTTGGGGATCGTGCTGATCCTCAGCGCCTATCACGTCTGGATGGCCGGCTATGCCGCCGATCTGGCCCGCAGCCAGCGCCGATTGGAAGGCAAGCGGCTGCGGATCCTGAACGAAGTGCCGGGCATCGCCACCGTACTCATAGCGATCCTGGTAATCGTCAAACCGTTCTAACTCAGCAGCGTTGACCCACTGCCGCCAAAGGCCTATCTGATCACCACCCGGCAAGGGCGCGCGATCATCATGACGCGCCGCGATCCGCTTTCTCCAAGCCCATCGATCGACCGGCCATCACAGCCTGCCTGACGCCCGTGTGCGTCTGCAAATACCGGAAATACAAAGACAATGCACCTTAAGGAACTCAAGAAGAAAACCCCCGCCGAGCTGGTCGAGATGGCCGAAGAGCTTGAGGTTGAAGCCGCATCGACGATGCGCCGCCAGGACCTGATGTTTGCGATCCTCAAGGAACTGGCCGAAGATGGTGAGGAAATCATCGGACAGGGCACGATCGAAGTGCTGGCCGATGGTTTCGGCTTCCTGCGTAGCCCTGAAGCGAACTATCTCGCTGGTCCGGACGATATCTACGTTTCGCCCAACCAGGTCCGCAAATGGGGCCTGCGCACCGGCGATACGGTTGAAGGCGAAGTCCGCGCGCCCAAGGATGGCGAGCGCTATTTCGCGATCACCAAGCTGATCAGCATCAACTTTGACGAGCCCGAAGTGGTCCGTCACCGCGTCAACTTCGATAACCTGACGCCGCTTTACCCGGATGAGCGCCTGAACCTTGATACGCTCGACCCGACGGTCAAGGACAAGTCGGCCCGGGTGATCGACATCATCAGCCCGCAGGGCAAGGGCCAGCGCGCGCTGATCGTTGCCCCGCCGCGCACCGGCAAGACCGTGCTGCTGCAGAACATCGCCAAGGCGATCACCGATAACCACCCCGAAGTGTTCCTGCTGGTACTGCTGGTCGATGAACGCCCGGAAGAAGTGACCGACATGCAGCGTTCGGTGAAGGGTGAGGTGATCTCCTCCACCTTTGACGAACCCGCCACGCGCCACGTCCAGGTGGCTGAAATGGTGATCGAAAAGGCCAAGCGCCTGGTCGAACACAAGCGCGACGTGGTGATCCTGCTCGATTCGATCACCCGTCTCGGCCGCGCCTACAACACCGTTGTACCCTCGTCGGGCAAGGTGCTGACCGGCGGTGTCGACGCGAATGCCCTGCAGCGGCCGAAGCGCTTCTTCGGTGCGGCGCGCAACATCGAGGAAGGCGGCAGCCTCTCGATCATCGCCACTGCGCTGATCGATACCGGCAGCCGCATGGACGAAGTCATCTTCGAAGAGTTCAAGGGCACCGGTAACTCGGAAATCGTGCTCGACCGCAAGGTTGCGGACAAGCGCATCTTCCCGGCGCTGGATGTCGGCAAGTCCGGCACCCGCAAGGAAGAGCTGCTGGTCGGCAAGGACAAGCTCTCCAAGATGTGGGTCCTGCGTCGCATCCTGATGCAGATGGGCACGATCGACGCGATGGAATTCCTCCTCGACAAGATGAAGGATTCCAAGACCAACGAAGACTTCTTCGCGACGATGAACCAGTAAGGTTCCAGCGCGGGCGGCGGGTTATCCCGCCGCCTGCAGCTGTGCGGCCATCATCTCCCACAGCTTGTTGACCGCCTTGATCGGGCGGACCATAACCTTGAAATCAATGATTTTTCCGTTCTCGTCGAACCGGATCAGGTCGATTCCGTTGATCTTGATCCCGTCGATCTCGCTGACGAATTCGAGCAGGGCGTTATCGCCGTCAACCAATTCCCGGACATAGGCAAAGCCATCACCATTGAGCACCTTGGCGGCCGACAGCAGGTATTTGCTCACGATCGCCTTGCCCACTTGCGGGGTATGCACCACCGGCGAATGGAACACCGCATCGTCAGCCAGCATCGCATCAAGCGCTTCTGCCGTTTCATTGCCGATATAGGCATGCCAGGCGGCCACGCCGGGGTGTTTGGACATCAGGTACCTCCTCCACTCAGGTTAGACGTGATAGTGCCGTGACTTGCGGAAAAGTTCCAGCCTGACCTATGCTTGGCCATGAACAGCGAAACCCGCACGATTATCACTCAGGGTATGCAGGCCCTTGCAGCGCGTGACATGATGCGCGCGGCAGAGCTGTTGCGGCAGGTTGCGTCGGCTTCCCCACCCGATGATTTTCCCTGGATGGCGCTGGCCAATGCCGAGCTCGCGCTGGGACAGGGTGACGCGGCTGAGGCGGCGATCGACCGCCAGCTGGCCCGGGACAAGCGCGATGTCGGGGCGCTCCTGCTGAAAGGGCTGCTGCGCGAACGGGCGGGTGATGCCCGCGCCGCGACCAGTTTTTATCGCACCGCACAGGCGCAAATGGCGTTCGATGGCCATGTCCCGCCCGAGCTGGCCCAGCTGGAGGCCCACGCCAAAGACTTCCTGGCCCGGGCCAGCAATGACTTCACCGGGCACCTGCTGGACGAATTGGGCGATAACCTCAGCCCGGCGATGCGCGAAGCAGTCGACCTGCTGACCGGCAAGCGGCGGATCGACCTGCAGCAGCCAACCATGTTCTATTACCCCGGCCTGCCGCAGCGGCGGTTTTACGATCCGGCCCAGTTCCCCTGGCTGGAGGCCATGCTGGCGCATGTTCCGGCGATGCAGGAGGAACTGGCCGCGGTCATGGCTGCGGGTGATGCAGGCTTTGATCCCTATGTTCGCCACAACCCGGACCGGCCGGCGCCGGCCAATCACCTGCTGGAGCGCAAGGATTGGTCAGCCTTCTACTTCTGGCGTGACGGTGCCGTGGTGGAAGACAATGCCCTGCGCTGCCCGGCAACCATGGCGGCCTTGGCCTTGGCCCCGTTGCCGCAGGTTCCCGGCCGTTCGCCCAATGCCCATTGGTCCAGCCTGCTGCCCGGCACGCATATCAAACCGCATTGCGGCATGCTCAATACGCGCCTCATCTGTCACATTCCCGTGCTGACAGCGCCCAACTGCTGGCTGCGCGTCGGCAGCGAGACGCGCAGCTGGGAGCCCGGCGTGCCCTTAGTCTTCGACGATTCAATTGAGCACGAGGCGAAGAACGACGGGCCTCAGCGCCGCGTCGTCCTGCTGTTCGAGATCTGGCGGCCCGAAGTGCCGGAGGAAGACCGCGCGGCCATCACGCGGATCTTCCAGGCCATCGGCAGCTACAGTTCAGGCTAGGTTGGCCGCCAGGAAGGCGCGGGTCCGCCCGTCGGCCAGCTGGGCGCCGGCCTCGTCGCGGCGGTCGCCCATTTCCGCGGCAAAGCCATGATCCAGCCCTTCGTAGTCGTGCAGTGTCACCTTGGGGTGGCTATCCAGCCCGGCGTGGATCGCCGCCTGGGCTTCCGGGCCGACAAAGTGATCGGCCGTCGGGATATGCAGCATCAGCGGATTGGCGATGGCGTGGCTCTCACCCAGCATCTGGTCAATCATCACGCCATAATAGCCGACCGAGGCGTCGATATCGGTCCGCGCGGCAGCCATATAGGCCAAGCGCCCGCCCAGGCAGTAGCCGACCAGGCCAACCTTGCTCACTCCTTCGCTGCGGCGGATGTGATGGATCGCCGCCTCGATATCCTGAATGCCGAGATCGGGATCATATTGCCCGAAATAGCCAAAGGCTTCCTGCAGCTGTTCGGGGACATCGGGATCAAGCTCCACGCCGGGGGCAAAGCGCCAGAAGATATCTGGCGCCATGGCCAGATAGCCATCGCTGGCCCAGCTGTCGCACTTCTGGCGGATGCCGGGGTTCACCCCGAAGATTTCCGGGATGACGATGATCGCCGCCTTGGGCGTGCCGGCGGGCCGGGCGATATAAGCCGGAACCTGTGCGGTGCCGTCAAGCGAGGGAAACTGGGTGTTGGTGGCCATGGGTAAAGCTCCGCGAAGGGTCTGCGATCTTGCCTTTCCAATAGGTCGGCCGGATGGACTTTGCCAAGACCCTGTGCCAGCGTGAGGGACGGAACTGGGCCGATGAGACTGGCGTAGGGGCAAGGAGACCACGATGAAGATCAATGTCGAGATTGACTGTACCCCCGAAGAGGCGCGTTCGTTCCTGGGCCTGCCCGATGTCGGCAAGGCCAACCAGTTCTATGTCGAGGCAATTGCCAAGGCGATGAAGGGGGCTGGCAATGTCGACCAGATCCAGGACATCGCTAAGAATATCGCCCCGATGGGCCAGATGGGGCTCAAGCTGTTCCAGCAATTCGTTGAGAACGGCGCTGCCTTCGCAGCCGGGACCAAGAAGAAGAGCGAGGACTGACCCCCTTCAAGGTCCGTTCGATTGATCATGGCTGACACGATCTTTGCCCTTTCGAGCGGTGCGCCGCCTGCTGCGATTGCCGTGGTCCGGATCAGCGGCCCTGCGGCGGGGGCAGCCTTGCAGCAACTGGCCGGTCGTCTGCCGCCAGAGCGTCGCGCCGTGGCTGCCACCCTGCGCGATGAAGCCGGTGCCCTGCTGGATCGGGCGCTGGTCCTGTGGTTGCCCGGCCCTGGCACGGCGACGGGTGAAGACACCGCCGAACTGCACCTTCATGGTGGCCGGGCGGTTGTCGCGGCGGTGAGCGAAGCGCTGTCGATCATCCCGGGCCTGCGTATGGCGGACCCGGGCGAGTTCACCCGCCGCGCCTTTGCCAACGACCGGATCGATCTGGCCGAGGCAGAGGGCTTGGCTGATCTCCTTTCCGCAGAAACCGAGCTCCAGCGTCAATCGGCGCTGGCCATGGCCGGCGGGGCCTTCTCGCAGCAGGTTGAACAGTGGCGCGAGCGCCTGTTGGGCCTGTCCGCTGCGGTTGAGGCCGTGCTCGATTTTGCCGATGAGGATGATGTGGCCACCCTGCCGGGCGATTTCCTGCAACGGGTTGATGGCTTGCGCGGGGACCTGGCAGCCTGGCTATCCCGTCCGCGTGCCGAGACCCTTCGGGAAGGCTTTCGCGTCGTAATTGCAGGCCCGCCAAATGCCGGAAAAAGCACATTTTTCAATGTCTTGGTTCAATCAGAGGCAGCCATTGCCACGCCGATCGCCGGGACGACGCGCGATGTCCTGACCCGGCCGGTCGGTTACGCTGGAATCCCGTTCCTGTTCGCCGATACCGCCGGGCTGCACGATGTGACCGACGATGTCGTCGAAGCCATCGGGATAGAACGCGCGCTCGAAGCGCTCGACCGGGCCGATCTTGTCCTTTGGCTTGGCCCGGAAGGTGAGGGCCCCGCCGGCGCCTGGGAGATCGCCGCACAGTGCGACCGCCCGCAAGGCGCCGCAAAACGTTATCCGCGCCACCGTGTTTCAGCGGTCAATGGTGAGGGTGTTGAGGCTCTGATCGAAGATCTGGTGACGACAGCCCGAGCGGCCATGCCCAAGCCCGGGGAGGCCGCCTTGAGCCAACGGCAGCATGACTTGTTGCGGGATGCAGCCCGTGCCCTTCAGGCGGCGGAGGATGAAGTCGATCCCTTACTGATTGGCGAAGCCTTGCGTCTGGCGCGGGTCTCCTTTGATGCCCTGCTGGGGCGGACCACCACGGAAGACATGCTTGACGCGCTGTTCGGGCGCTTCTGCATTGGCAAATAGGCTTCCACGCGCAAAACCTGTTCCACGTGAAACATCGCTCGGCTAGAGCCTGCCAAAGCCATGGACCAGTTTGACATCATTGTTGTTGGCGGCGGACACGCCGGCGTTGAGGCGGCAGCTGTCGCCGCAAGGATGGGTGCGCGCACTGCGCTCGTCAGCTTTGATCTCGATGCCATCGGTGCGATGAGTTGTAACCCGGCGATTGGTGGGCTCGGCAAAGGCCATCTCGTGCGGGAGGTCGATGCCTGTGACGGAATCATTGCCCGGGCCGCCGATGCCGGGGCGATCCATTATCGCATGCTCAATCGTTCAAAGGGCAGTGCGGTGCAGGGGCCGAGAGTTCAGGCGGATCGCAAGCGCTTCAAGGCAGCGGTCCAGCAGTTGCTGGGCCAACAGGGTGCGCTCTCCCTGGTTCAGGGGGAAGCTGCAGCGCTCCGGCTGGTTGGCGGGCGGGTCAAGGGAATCGAGCTCGGTGATGGTACAAGGCTGGCCGCCGGTGCTGTGGTGCTGTGTACCGGCACCTTCCTGGGTGGTGTCTTGTTCCGGGGGGAAGAACGGCTCATTGGCGGCCGGATTGGTGAGGCATCGGCTCAGCGACTCGCCGCGCAGCTCCGCGAAGCCTGTCTGCCGATGGCACGGCTGAAGACCGGCACCCCACCACGGCTGGATGGCCGGACGATTGACTGGGCGCGGCTTGAAGAGCAGCCGTCTGACGCCGAGCATTGGACCATGTCGGCCTTGCCGCCCGAGCAGGGCGGAGTGGGGCGGGCCCTGCCGCAGGTGTTCTGTGCGATCACCCGGACCAATGCACGCAGCCATGACGTCATCCGCGCCAATCTCCACCGGTCACCACTGTTTTCGGGTGCGATCGGGGCGCAGGGGCCGCGCTATTGTCCGTCGATCGAGGACAAGATCCACCGGTTCGGCGATCGCGACGGGCACCAGGTGTTCCTGGAGCCCGAGGGCCTCGATACCCATCTGGTCTATCCCAATGGCATTTCCACCTCGCTGCCGGCTGACGTCCAGCTGGCGATGCTGCGGACGATGGAGGGGTTGGAGCAGGTTGATATGGTCGTGCCGGGCTATGCGGTTGAATATGATCACATCGATCCCCGCGCGCTTCGGCCGAGCCTTGAGCTGCGGGATATGCCGGGGCTCTACTGCGCCGGTCAGATCAACGGTACAACGGGCTATGAGGAGGCTGCGGCACAGGGTCTGGTTGCCGGTATGTCGGCTGCGGCCGAGGTATTGGGCCGTGAGCCGATCAGGCTTGATCGTGCCAACTCCTATATGGCGGTGATGATCGACGATCTGACCCTGCACGGTGTTAGCGAGCCCTACCGTATGCTGACCGCCCGGGCCGAATACCGCTTGCGGCTCCGCGCCAATAACGCCACGACCCGGCTCACGCCTCTTGCGCTTGCGGCGGGTTGCGTCACTGCGCCGCGCGCGGCTTGGTTCTCGCGTCGTCAGGCATTGCGAGAGCGGATGGAGAAGGCGCTTGATACGGTCGCCACTGGCCATGAGTTGATGACGGCAGGCCTGCCGGTGCGTGGCGACGTTGGGCGCCTGCCATTGCGGGAATGGCTCCGCTTTTCCGGCGTCGACATGGCCGCGCTTTCCCCGTGGCTAGAACTTGATTTCAGCGAGGACCCCGAGCTTGCCGCAGAATTGGCCGAAGATGCCGCCTACGCCCCCTATCTTGCCCGGCAAGAGAGTGAACTGGCTGATCTGCGCGCCGGTGAGGGGCTCCCGCTCGGTGATGACTTCCCCTACAAAGCCATTCCCGGTCTCTCGCGTGAGATGGTTGAGCGCCTCAGTCGGGCCAAGCCAGCGACTCTGGCTGCGGCTGGACGCATTCCCGGGATTACGCCTGCTGCCTTGGCGGCGCTGCTTGTCCACGCCCGGCGTCGTTCGGATCTGGCAGCATGATTGAAACCGAACAGCAGGCCCGGCTCTGGCTGGAAGCCCTCCCCGAGTGGGATGGTGTAGCGGCCGAGCGGATGAGCCGCCTGATCGCCCTTTTGCGCGAAGAGAATGCTTGTCAGAACCTGGTGGCCGCGGCCAGTCTGTCGACGGTCTGGCAGCGACACATTGTCGATTCGGCCCAATTGCTCACCCGTGTTTCACGTGAAACCGCTTCGCCGTGGCTTGATCTGGGGACGGGCGCCGGCTTCCCCGGGCTTGTGATCGCTGCACTGCGACCCGACTGTGAAGTGATCATGGTCGAATCACGCAGCCGCCGGATCGATTGGCTTGAGCGCGCGCGAGTCGCCTTGGGGCTGGATAGGGCCCTGGTTGTCGGGTCGCGGCTCGAACTCGTGGAATCGCGTCCTGTCAGTGTCATTTCAGCACGGGCTTTTGCTCCACTCGACCGATTGCTTGACCTATCCGCACGCTTTTCCACAAAGGACACGGTATACCTGTTGCCCAAAGGGCGTTCGGCGCAGCAGGAACTGTCAGAGCTCAAGGGGTGGGATCATCTGTTCCACGTGGAACAATCGCTGACCGATCCTGAAGCGGGCGTTATTGTTGGCCAGTTGCTGGGCAAGAAGGGGAAAAAATCGTGATCCGCATGGCGATCGCCAACCAGAAGGGCGGGGTGGGCAAGACCACCACGGCGATCAACCTAGCCACGGCGCTCGCGGCGACCGGGTGGAAGGTACTCCTGGTCGATCTGGACCCCCAGGGCAACGCTTCGACCGGCATTGGCATTGCGGCCAATGAACGCGAACGGACAACCTATGATCTGCTGGTCGATCAGGTCGCGCTGAGCGAATGTGTTGTGCCGACCCGGATTCCGGGCCTCGATATCGTGCCGGCCACGGTCGATCTGTCTGGTGCCGAGGTTGAGCTTGTTGCCGTGGAGAATCGGACCGAGCGGCTCGCCCGGGCGCTTGCCACCGATTCCGGCCAGCACGACATCTGCCTGATCGATTGCCCGCCTTCGTTGGGCCTGCTCACCCTGAACGCCCTCTGCGCCGCTGATACTCTGCTGGTCCCCTTGCAGTGCGAGTTCTTTGCGCTGGAAGGCTTGAGCCAGCTGCTGCAAACCGTCGAGCGGGTCCAGCAACGCTTTAACCCGGATCTGGGCATCATCGGTGTGGCTCTGACCATGTTTGACCGCCGCAACCGGCTGACCGATCAGGTGGCAGAAGATGTCCGCTCCTGTCTGGGCGATCTGGTCTTTGAATCCGTGATCCCGCGCAATGTTCGCTTGTCTGAGGCACCCAGCCATGGCTTGCCGGCGCTGGTCTATGACCATTCCTGCGCCGGGAGCCGCGCCTATATCGCTTTGGCGCGCGAATTGATTGCCCGTTTGCCCGAATCGAGGAAGGCCGCATGAGCGACGAAAAGACCACTGGCACGCCAGCTCCCGCCAAGAAGAAGCCGCTGGCCCTGGGGCGGGGTCTTGGCGCCTTGCTGGGCGAAACCCGGCGGGAAGAGCCGTTGGTCAATGCGGCAGCCGTAGCGGCAAGCGTGGGCAGCAGGGCTTCGGCAGAGGGTCTGGCTGTGCTGCCGGTCGCAGCGATCATGCCGCATCCCGGCCAGCCACGCCGTCATTTCGATGATGCAGCGCTGGCCGAACTGGCCGCGTCAATTGCTGCCCGCGGGGTGATCCAGCCGGTTATTGTGACCCCGCATGGGGTGGGCAAATGGCGCCTGGTAGCGGGTGAGCGGCGCTGGCGAGCCGCGCAGCGGGCGCAGCTGCATGAAATCCCGGCCATCGTGCGCGACCTGGATGAGCGGGAAGTTACCGCGCTGGCGCTGATCGAGAACCTGCAGCGCGAGGATCTCAACCCGATCGAAGAGGCGCGGGCCTATCACCGCCTGGCCGAAGACGATGGCCTGACCCAGGCGGAAATCGCCAAGCTGGTCGACAAGAGCCGCAGCCATGTGGCCAATCTTCAGCGCCTGCTTGCCCTGCCGGACAGCGTGATTGCGCTGGTTGAAGCGGGCAAATTGTCGATGGGACACGCCCGGGCGCTGATCGGGATCGAGAATGCGGCCGAACTGGCAAACCAGGCGATTTCGCGCCAGCTGTCGGTCCGCGAAGTGGAACGGCTTGCGCGGCGCAAGGATGCGCCCACAACCCAGCGTCGCGCGCGGAATGAACGGGAGAGCGCAACCTCGGCTGATATCGCGGCGGTTCAGGCCCACCTTGAGGAGTTCCTGGGGCTGTCAGTGCGGATCAATGCCGATGCCGATCCCCGGTCAGGCGCCGTGACGATCCGCTATCGCACGCTCGATCAGCTGGACCTGATCTGCCAGCGCCTGACGGGCGGGGGAATCTAGCCCGGGCCGGGTGGATCAGACCTGGGGCACCGGGAAAAAGGTTAATGCCCGGCACGATCCGGTTAACCATACCGAAAAGTAATCCCACAACTATGTGATTTTACAAGCAAACTTGCGAATGGGGATTTGTCATCCATTCGAGCGGCGTTTCGGGCGTCGCTGCACAGACTGCTTGGAAGGGATTATCATCGTTATGCGCAATATGCTTCGTATCACCGTGATCGGCGCTGCCCTGGGTGCCGCTTCGTTTGCTTCGGCCGCTTCGGCCGCGACTTCGGCGACGGCTACAGCCAGTGCCGAAGTGCTCAACACGCTCACCCTGTCGGCCAATTCGGCGCTCAACTTCGGCCAGATCGCGGCCAACACGGGCGGCACCGTCACCGTCAATGCGGATTCGACCGTGAGTTCGTCGGGCTCGCTGGTTTCGACCGGCACCCGCGCTCCGGCCGCCTTCACGGTTACCGGCAGCCCGAATGCGCGCGTGCTCGTGACCCTGCCGGCCTCGGCCACGCTGACCCGCTCGGGCGGCACCGAAACGATGGCGATCGGCGGCTTCAACAGCAATCCGGGCTCCGCGTTCCAGCTGGGTGGCACCGGTTCGGCCAACTTCTCGGTCGGCGGCACCCTTACGGTTGCTTCGGGCCAGGCTTCGGGTGCTTACAACGGCACTTTCGCCGTGTCGGTTGAATACCAGTAAGGTCCGATCGCCGTTTGCCGCCCACGGGTGGCGCGACGGAAAAATATAGGGGCCGCATCCGCCAGCGCGGGTGCGGCCCTTTGCTGTGACAGGCCGCGGATATTGGCGCGTCGCCATCATGCTTATCAGGAAATTAACCTTAAGAACCTATGGCTTAGGGGAATGCCGCAGGGTGCCAGGACAGGCCGCTGCAGGATGTTTCGTCTGCCAAAGGGTTCGCGCCAATGTCTTTGCCAAGTTCCTTTATTGCCGCCGTTCGCCGGGCCGTGGTGAGCCTTCTTGCGGCTCCACTGGCCCTCGCGGCGCAGCCGGCTACGGCCCAGGGTGACCTGCTGGTCGCCCCCACCCGGGTGATCATCAACGGGAGCGGCAATGCCGAGATCGTGCTCAGCAATATCGGCAATCAGCCTGCGACCTATCGGATCGGGATCGAGCTGCGGCGGATGCAGCACGACGGCGATTTCGCTGATGTGAGCGAGGCCGAGGCAAATGCAACCGAACGGGCTGCGCTCGACATGGTGCGCTATGCCCCCAAACGCATCACTTTGCTGCCGGGCCAGCCACAATCGATCCGTCTGAGTGCGCGGCCGACCCCCGAATTGCCTGATGGCGAATATCGCGTTCACATGAGCTTCCGGGCCGTGCCGCCCGCATTGGCGCCGGACGCTGCCGACGAACAAGTTGCCACCGGCCAGCTCTCGATCCGGCTTACCCCGGTCTATGGCATCACGATCCCGGTGTTTGTCCGCAAGGGCCGGCTCGAGGCAGCCGCAGCGCTGGCCAACCCCCGGCTCGGCGGTGATGCCACCCACAAATGGCTCGATCTGGATATGCGGCGCAGCGGGCAACGCTCGGTCTATGGCGAGATCCTGGGCAAACGCGGCAGCGAGCAGGTGTTCGCCGTGAAAGGTGTGGCCATCTATCCCGAAGTTCAGGATCGCACGATCCGCATACCTTTGACCGATGCCCAACTGGCCAAGCTCAAAGGTCCCGTCCGGATCGAATACCGCGAGCTGCCGGAGAATGGTGGGCAGCTGATTGCCGAGCTGACCGCGGCCCTGAACTGAACCGGCTGACGCCGCAAGTCGACCGCGCGTTGACGCCATGACAGGCTTTCGCGACGTGCTGCGCCACCTGGCCGTCCTGATCGGGGCGGCCTTTGGCGTGGCCGGGGCGGGGGCAGCAGCGCGGGCCGATACGCCGGCCAACATATGGCACGCCAATGAGGACGATTCGCTGCTGCTTGAACTGCGCAGCGGGCAATATCGCCTGGGCGAACCCCTGCGCGGCTATCAGACCCCGACCGGGATCTGCGTTGACTTTGCGGATCTGATCCAGGCGCTCGACCTGCCGGTACGACTGGACAAAAAGTCGCGCCGCGCAACCGGGTGGCTGTTTGCAGAGGATCAGGTTTTTACGCTCGATCGTGATGCCCGAACGATCCAGACCTTGAACGGCAGGGCTGCCCTGGCGGCGGCCGCCATCGCCGATACGCCCGAAGGCTGGTGTGTCGATCTGAAGGCCTTGTCGGGCTGGATGGGCGTGCGCTTCCGCTCTGACCTCTCGAACCTTGCCGTCATCATCGAATCCGATCGCAAGCTGCCGTTCCTTGAGGCGATCGAGCGGAAAAGTCGCGCCGCGCGGCTGCAGAGCCCCAAGCTGGCCCAGTTTGATCTGGCCGGACTGCCGCAGGCCCGCACGCCCTATCGGGCTTGGCGGATGCCCGCGGTCGATGTGCAGGTGCAAGGCCAGTGGACCCGCGGCACGGCCACACACGCCCAGTTTGAAGCCTTGGCCGCCGGAGAGATTGCCGGGCTCAGTTATGCCGCCCGCTTGGCGGGGGGCACCGGCAAGGGCCTCGATTCGCTGCGGGTCACACTGTTCCGCAACGACCCGGCCGCTGGTCTGGCTGGCCCGCTCAAGGCGACGCAAGTGGCGCTGGGCGATGTCGATTCCATGCGCGGCGCCCTCAGCGCCCAGGCCGCCTATGGCCGTGGGGCTTTTGTTTCCAACCGTCCGCTCAATCGCCCCGGGCGGTTCGGGACTACGGTTCTCAGCGGATCATTGCCGGCCGGTTGGGATGCGGAGCTTTATCGCAATGGCGATCTGCGGGCCTATCAGGCCGATCGCGGGGACGGGCGCTATCGCTTTGACGATATCGAACTGTTGTGGGGTGAAAACGATTTCGAGGTCGTCCTCTATGGACCACAAGGCCAGATCAAGCGTGAACGCTCCAGCGCGCCGGTTGGCATCGAAAGCCTGCCGACCGGCCAGACCTGGTATTGGGCCGGCGGGGTTGATACCGGCCGCGACCTGATTGGCCTGGGCAAGACATTCGCCGATCCCCACACCGGCTGGCGATGGGGCGTGGGTGTCGAACGCGGGATTGACCGACGCACCACGATCGGTGCCGAGTATCACAGCCTGATGCTGGCCGGTCAGCGCCGTCATTATGTCGAGGGAACGCTCCAGCGCGCCTTGGGGCCGATGCTGCTTGAGGCCAGCGGCGCCCAGCAATTGGGTGCGGGGCGGGCCTTCCAGACCAAGGCGATCGGGCGGCTTGGCCCGATCCGCTACGATGCCCAGGCACTGTGGGTTGAAGGCGCGTTCGAAAGCGAACTGGTCGATGCCCAGCAGCGGCGTGAATATGGCTTGCGGCTGAGCTCGACCGCGCGGCTGGGATCCTGGCGCCTGCCGCTTGAGGCTGGTGCGCGCCATTTCCAGACGCGCAGCGGGGCCCAGGTTACTGAACTGTCGATGCGTGCGGCGCTGCAATTCAGGCGCACCTCGCTCACCACCGAAGTGACCCGCCGGACAGCGAGCGGCGCAGTGATCGGCCAACCCGGAGTCGAGCCCGGCACCAAGCTCAACCTGATTGCCAATACCGCGATCGGGACCGTGCGCCTGCGCGGAATGGCCCGGCTGGCCATCGATGGTCCCCAGCGCGGACTGGAGAATAGCCAGATCATTGCCGAAACCGCGATCGGCCGCAGCTCATCCCTGCGGCTGGGTTATGAGCATGACGTCGCGGCGCGCCGCCATGAAGCCATGCTTGGCTGGGTACGGCAGTTCGATCGCTTCGCGCTGCGCACTGAGGGCCGGATCGATAATCGGGGCCGGCTGGCGCTGGGCCTGACCCTTGGCTTCAGCCTCGGGCCTGACCCGGTCGACGGCGGCTGGCGGATCTCTCGCGAACGGCTGGCCGAATCGGGCCAGGCGGCGGTTGAAGTCTATCGCGACGAAAACGGCGATGGACTGCGTCAGGCCGATGAAGGGCTGGTTGAAGGGGTGACTATCGAGGCCGGGTTCCGCCACAGCGAGGCACCCACCAATCGCGGCGGCCGGGCGGTGATCGACGGACTGACACCCTATGTCCCGGTGCTGGTTTCCGTCGATACCGCCAGCTTGCCCGATCCCCTGTTGCAGCCCAAGGGGCGGGGTATGGTCGTGGTGCCGCGCCCCGGGGTGGCGACCAGGATGAGCCTTGGCCTGGCCCCGACCGGCGAACTGGAAGCCTTGCTGCTGGCGCCTGATGGCGAGCCTCGTGAAGGCCTGGTCATCGAGCTGCTTGATGCCGCCGGCCGGGTGCTGCAGCAGGCCCGGAGCGATTTTGACGGCTATGTCCTGTTCGATGCCGTGCCGTATGGTGACTACCGCTTGCGGGTGGGGGCTGCGGGTGCCGCTGCGCTGGGCGTGCAGGCCGATCTCGGCACGGTCATGCGGATCGATCGCAGCCATCCGTCATTGCGGCTCGGGCGGCTCCGGCTGCAATCGCTGCCCGCGCCGCAAGTGGCGCTCAGTCCTTAATCGAGCGATTAAATTCCGGTTGACCGTTATCCTGGTCAGCGCCAAACATCGGGCAGAAACAAATCAGCCAGAGGGTATCCACCATGTCGCTCGATTCACTCGCCCGCACTGCCTACACCGAAGACCATGAGGCCTTCCGCCAGACCGTGCGCCGCTTCATGCAGGAAGAGGTTGCCCCGCACGGCGCCGAGTGGTCCGAGAACGGGATCGTCCCCAAGTCGCTTTGGCCCAAGGCTGGTGAGCTGGGGCTGCTCTGCCCGACCGTGCCGGAGGAATACGGCGGCCTGGGTCTCGATTTCGGCTACAATGCCATCGTCGATGAAGAGGGCGCCTATTACGGCGGCGTCACCACCGGCTTCTCGCTCCAGTCGGACATCGTGGTTAGCTATATCGTCAACTACGGCTCGGAAGAGCAGAAGCGCCACTGGCTGCCCAAGCTGGTTTCGGGCGAGGTGATCACCGCCATCGCCATGACTGAACCCGGCACCGGGTCTGACCTTCAGGGCATGCGCACCACGGCCAAGAAGGACGGCAACCATTACGTGATCAACGGGTCGAAGACCTATATCACCAATGGCCAGAATGCCGACCTGATCCTGGTCTGCTGCAAGACCGACACCGAAGTGCAGCCGGCCTACAAGGGCGTCTCGATCGTGCTGGTCGAAGCCGACCGCGAAGGCTTCAAGCGCGGCCGCAACCTCGACAAGATCGGGCAGGACGAGGCGGATACCTCGGAACTGTTCTTCGAAGACGTGCGCGTGCCGATCACCAATTGCCTGGGCCAGGAAGGCATGGGCTTCATCTACCTGATGAGCGAGCTGCCGCAGGAACGCCTGTCGATTGCCGTGTCGGCCATGGCCGGTTCACAGCGCGCCTTCGACATGACGGTTGAGTACACCCGCGATCGCAAGGCCTTCGGCAAGCCGATCCTCGATTTCCAGAACTCGCGTTTTGTCCTGGCCGATCTCAAGGCCAAGCTGCAGGTCGGCTGGGCGCATCTCGACTGGGCGCTGGCCCGGCACCTGCGCAAGGAACTGACGCCTGAGGAAGGTGCGGCGGCCAAGCTGTGGCACACCGACCTGCAATGGGAAGTGATGGACAAGTGCCTGCAGCTGTTCGGCGGCGCGGGCTACATGAACGAGTACCCGATCGCCCGGATGTGGCGCGGGGCTCGTGTCACCCGGATCTTCGGCGGGACGAACGAAATCATGAAGGAACTGATCGGCCGCAAGCTCTGATCAGCCTTTCATGGCACAAGAAAGGGCGGGGCGCCGGTCGGCACCCCGCCCTTTTTGTCTCAACCGGCTCAGTAAACGCGGATGCGCTTGTCCGGATAGACCCGCACCCGTTTGTCCGGGACCGGCCGATGCTGGATGTAGCGGCGGATGGCGGGGCGCTTCACCGTTACCCACTCCTCCTCGATCACTTCGGTGCATCCACACGGCGGGGCGACCGGGGCTGCGACCGTGGTGACCATCACCGGCACCATCACCACCATCGGCTGCATGGCATAACCATACACCGGCCCGGCTTGCGGATAGCCATAGCCCGGGCTGAGGTACCCGTGGCTGTAGCGGGCCATGTAGCGATCGAGATAGCTGGCACAGTAATCGCTGGCCTGGCGACGATCAGCCGATCCGCCCAGCGCTGCGCCTGCCACGGCGCCCGTGACCCCGCCAACAACGGCGCCGATCGTGCGATTGCCCCGGCCGGCAATCGCGCTGCCGGCAATCCCGCCAACCAGTCCGCCGACCACACCGCCCGCAACCTTGCCGCGCCCCCCAAAGCGCTGGCGGCATTCTGCCAGCCAGTCTGCCCGGGCTTCCTCCCAGGCGCTACGGTCCATATCCGGCTGGCGCATGGCCATGGCTGGGTACCCCGGCGGGACTGGCGGCATGGGCGGCATAGTTGCTGTTGTCTGCGGCTGGCCCCATTGCGGCAGCGGATCGATAACGGCATCGCCAAAGACCCGGCCCTCGGCATCCATGGCCGGTTGCCGGGCCAAGGCCGGTGCGGCCAGCCAGCTGGCCGTGGCGACCAAGGCCAGGCCAAGCGCGTGTGTACGTGTAGACATCTGCGACCCCTTGCTGACGCCGGAAAGCAACCGGCTTCGCGAGGGATGCTAGCACCTGTATCAACCAAAAACCAAGCGTGGTGAGTGGCTTAGCTTGATCCTGTCCCGTTTCGGAGCAGCTCTGCGTGCTCAGATTGCGGTGGCAATGACCTTGGCGAGCGCCTCGATCCCGGCGGCGTCCGCGGCATCGAACCGCGCCGGTTCGGGGCTGTCGAGATCGATCACGGCGATCACCTTGCCATCGCGCCAGACCGGCACCACGAGTTCCGATCGGCTGTCTGCATCGCAGGCGATATGACCGGGAAAGGCATGCACATCGGGCACCAGCTGCGTCTCGCCGCTGGCCAGTGCTGCGCCGCAGACCCCCTGCCCGGACGCAATCCGGATGCAGGCCGGCTTGCCCTGGAACGGACCGAGCACCAAATTGCCATCGACCGTGCGATAGAACCCGGCCCAGT
The DNA here is from genome assembly GCA_964413885.1 of uncultured Novosphingobium sp. Lineage (GTDB taxonomy): Bacteria > Pseudomonadota > Alphaproteobacteria > Sphingomonadales > Sphingomonadaceae > Novosphingobium. The sequence continues at coordinate 197,836 of CAYPTU010000002.1, read as the reverse complement.
TCAGTCGCGGCAGGAACTGCCAGATCAGCGCGGCCAGGTTGGCCATATTGGCCATGCCGTCGGGCTCGCCGTGAACCAGTGCCGCAGCGGCTTCGGCCAGATCGGCATAGAGTTCGGGCTTGGGCTGGTTCGGATCGGGGGCAAAGGCAAACATGGTCTTGCCATAGGCCAAACCCGCTCCGGTCAAAAGGTCCATTGTCCGTTTGCGTTCCTGCGCTTATCAAACGCGTCATGTCCAGAACCCGCAAGTGGCTGCTTGGCAGCCTTGTCGTCCTCGTGGTCCTCTTTGGCCTCGGTTATGTCCTGACCCGCCCGACCCCGTCCGAGCACACCCCGGATGAGCTTTCGGGCCGCGATCCGCTGATCGTTGAGCCCAAGGAAGAGAAGTTCCCGTCGATCCGCATTGCCAAGCCGATCGGCTGGGCCGCGAACGAGGCGCCGACTGCGGCGAAGGGCCTGGTCGTCAATCGTTTCGCCGAAGGCCTGCAGCATCCGCGCGTGATCCTGGTCCTGCCCAATGGCGACGTCATTGCGGCGGAAACCGACGCACCCAAGGGCAATCTCGGCAAGGGACTGGAAGCGCTCGTCGCCAAGTTCCTGATGGGCGGCGCGGGTGCGCAGCAGGGTTCGGCCGACCGGCTGGTGCTGCTGCGCGATGCTGATGGCGACGGCAAGGCGGAAGCGCGCCACGTGCTGCGCCAGGGCAATGGCCTCGCCTCGCCCTCGGGCCTCGCCTGGCGCGATGGCACGCTGTACGTCGCCAATCACAACGCGGTCCTGTCCTTCGCTTACCAGCTGGGCGAAACCGCGCTGACTGCCGCGCCGAAGAAGCTGATGGATCTGCCGGCTGCCGGCAATCACTGGATGCGCAACCTCGTGCTCAACGTGGATGGTTCGAAGCTCTATGTCGCGGTCGGATCGGCATCGAATATCGCCGAAAAGGGCCTCGATATCGAAAAGGGCCGCGCCGCAATCTGGGAGCTCGACCTGAAGAGCGGGCGCGCCCGCCAGTTTGCCCAGGGGCTCCGCAACGCCAATGGCATGGATTGGAACCCTTCGACCGGTGAACTCTGGGCCGTGGTCAACGAGCGCGACATGCTCGGGCCCGATCTGGTTCCGGATTACCTGACCAACGTGCCGGTTGGCGCGCACTATGGCTGGCCGTGGATCTACTGGAAGAAGTACGACGACGACCGCGTCAAATCGAACCCGCCCGAGTACATCGATGAATATGTTCGCAAGCCCGAATTCGCTCTGGGTTCGCACATGGCCCCGCTGGGCCTGGCCTTTGTGCGCGGTGGTGAGCGGATGGGTCCGGCCTTTGCCAATGGTGCGTTCATTGCCCGCCACGGTTCGTGGAACCGCGAACCGCTGACCGGCTATGACGTGGTCTTCGTGGCCTTCGATGCCAATGGCAATCCGCAGGGCAAGCCGGTGCCGGTGCTGACCGGCTTCCTAAACGGCAAGCAGGAAACCCGTGGCCGCCCGACCTGGGTCGCTTTCGACAAGACCGGTGCCCTGCTGGTGACGGATGATACCGGCGGGATCGTCTGGCGCGTCAGCGCGCCGGGCGCCAAGCCCGGTGCTGCTGTGCGTCAAGTGGTGACCGCGCGGATGCCGGCCCAGCGCGAGCTTGATGGCAATCTGGAGGCGCAATATCGCGCCGGCTTCCGTCAGACCGGCGGCGGCCAGTAAGGATCAGAGCGACTGGCCGGCGCGTCCGGCCAGTTCGGTCACGAATTGCCAGGCGACGCGGCCCGAACGGGCGCCGCGCCGCTTGGCCCATTCCAGCGCTTCGCCCTGGTCCCACACCAGGCCAAGGCTGGCGCAATAGCCGCCCACGATCGCCAGGTAATCGTCCTGGCTGCAGGCATGAAAGCCGATCGACAGGCCGAACCGGTCGGCCAGGGCCAGCTTGTCATCCACCGCGTCGCGCGGATTGATCGGATCATCCTGCTCGGACGCATGCCGCGCCACAATCGCACGGCGGTTGGCTGTCACGGCCAGCCGGACATTGCCGGGGCGGGCGTCGACCCCGCCTTCCAGCCACGAACGCAGCGCACGTGGCCCTTCGCTATCGCCATCGGCAAAGCCCAGGTCATCGATGAAGACCAGGAACCGGCGTTGCTCGGCGCCTAGCGCTGCGAACAGTCGCGGCAAGGCAGCAAAGGCATCGGGCGCTACCTGCACCAGCGCGAGGGTGCTGGGATCCTGGGCTTGGGCGGCGATCACGCTGGCCCGGAGCAGGGCAGACTTGCCCATCCCGCGTGCGCCCCACAGCAGCATGTCATGCGCGGCGTGGCCGGCGGCGAGCCGGGTCACATTGCCGGACACGAGCGCCTTCTGGGCATCAATCCCTTTGAGTAGATCGAGCGCCGGGGCCACGAGCCGCGCGACCGCGCGCCCGCCGGTCTGGTCCCAGACATAGGCCGGGGCGGCGGTCCAATCGGGCTGAGCCGGGCGGGCGGCCGCCAATCGCTCCAGCGCATCGGCGATGCGGGCCAGCGGATCGCCCTGGTCGCTCATCCCGCCAGGGCTTCCGCGTCGAGGGCATAGAGCAGCCCCGCACCGGCCGTTGCCTGGGCCTTCAACCCGCGCGCCTCGCTGGCGATGTGCTGGGCGAAGTACTGCGCGACGACGGCCTTGGCCTTGGCCTGCGGGGTGTCTTCGCCCGCCAGCGCCTTGGCCTGGCGTTGCAGCTGCCAACCCGCCACGGCGACCGCGCTCATCGTGCAGAACGGCACGCTGCCAGCCAGACGATCATCAAGGCTGGCTTCGCTGGTCATCCACTTGGCAATGGCTTCGCAATCGGCAGCCAGTGCGGCGAGTTCCGGCGCGTCCGCGCAGTCGCGGGCGATCTCGGTGTAAAGCGATGCCAGCACGCCGCCCTGTTCATAGCCCAGCTTGCGGGTGACAAGATCGGCCGCCTGAATCCCGTTGGTGCCTTCGTAGATCGGGGCGATCCGTGCATCGCGATAGTGCTGGGCGGCGCCGGTTTCCTCGACAAAGCCCATGCCGCCATGGATCTGCACACCAAGGCTGGCCACTTCGCAGCCGATATCGGTGCCCCAGGCCTTGAGCATCGGCACCAGGCAATCAGCGCGCAGCTGGGCGGCGTTGGCACCCAACGCGCCGCGATCGACCTGCCCGGCCGTGTAATAGAGCAGCGCGCGCGAGCCCTCGGTAAGGGCGCGCATCCGCAGCAGCATCCGGCGCACGTCAGGATGCTCGACAATCGCCACCGGATCGCGGCTGGGGCCGCCGGCGCGGGCCGACTGGACGCGTTCGCGGGCATAGTGGCGGGCCTGCTGCAGCGCGCGTTCGGCGATCTGCACGCCCTGGTTGCCAACATTGATCCGGGCCGAGTTCATCATCGTGAACATGGCCTTGAGACCCTCGTTCTCATGCCCGACCAGCTCGCCAATGCATTCGTCGTTGTCGCCAAAGCTCATCACGCAGGTCGGGCTGGCCATGATCCCCAGCTTGTGCTCGATCGAGACGCAGCGCAGATCGTTGTGCGGACCCAGCGAGCCATCCGACTTCACAAGATACTTCGGCACCACGAACAGCGAAATGCCGCGGCTGCCCGCTGGTGCGCCCGGAGTGCGGGCCAGGACCAGGTGGATAATATTGCCCGCCAGGTCATGCTCGCCCCAGGTGATGTAGATCTTGGTGCCCTTGATCGACCAGGTGCCATCGCCGCGCGGGGTGGCGGTGGTGCGCAGCGCGCCGACATCCGATCCGGCCTGCGGTTCGGTCAGGTTCATCGTGCCAGACCATTCGCCGCTGACCAGCTTGGGCAGGTAAAGCGCCTGCTGGGCCGGGCTGCCATGGTGGGCCAGCGCCTCGATCGCGCCGACTGTCAGCATCGGCAGCAGCGAAAAGGCCATGTTGGCCGCGCCCAGGTTTTCCAGCACGTTGGCGGCAAGGGTAAAGGGCAGGCCCTGTCCGCCGTGCGCTTCGTCACCCGCAACGGCATTCCAGCCCTGCTCGACATAGGCCTGATAGGCACCCGCAAAGCCATCGGGCAGGGTGACCACGCCGTTGGCCAGCTTGGCGCCTTCCAGATCACCCTTGCGGTTGAGCGGAGCGAATTCGCCCGCTGCAAACTGGCCAATGCCCTCAACAATGGCCTCAACCATGTCGGGGCTGGCGGCCGCGAAGCGGGGGTTGGCGGCCAGGTCGTCAATCCCGGCGTTGATGCGGATGGCGAGGACCTGGTCGGCGGTCGGGGCAGTGAAATCCATGGTGCTCTCTTGCTTTCCCTTGGCTTTGCGCCCTCCCGCCTATAGCGGGAGCACCATGGCCGACAAGCACGAAGCCGCACAGATTCTTGCCGCCGATCCTGCCGGGATCGCCGCGGCGGCGGCTGCCCTGCGCGATGGCGGGATCGTCGCCTTGCCGACCGAGACGGTCTACGGTTTGGCGGCCCGCTCAGATCACGCCGAATCGGTCGCCGCGATCTATCGCGCCAAGGGGCGGCCCGATTTCAATCCGCTGATCGTCCACGTCCCCTCGCTTACGGCGGCCAAGGCGCTGGCCCGGTTTGATTCCCGGGCCGAGCAGCTGGCGGCGGCCTTCTGGCCGGGGGCCCTGACGCTGGTCCTGCCGCTGCGGGCGGAGGCAGTCATTGCCCCGGCGGTGACGGCCGGACTGCCGACCATCGCCTTGCGCTGCCCGGCCCATCCGGTGATGCGCGCGGTGCTCGATGCCTGTGGCTTGCCGCTGGCGGCGCCGTCGGCCAATCGCAGCGGCGGGGTCAGCCCGACCCAGGCCGGACACGTCGCCGCTTCGCTGGGTGCTGCTGCGCCCTTGATCCTTGATGGCGGAGCCTGTGCCGCCGGGCTTGAATCGACCATCATCGCGCTGCGCGAAGATGGTTCCTGGCAGGTGCTGCGTCCCGGACCGATCGATGCGGCGCAGGTTGCAGCGATCCTTGGCTCTCCGCCTGAAGCCGTGACGTCAGCGGCGATCGAGGCACCGGGCCAACTCGCCAGCCATTATGCCCCGGGCAAGCCGGTTCGGCTCAATGCCGGATCGGCGGCTCCCGATGAGTTCCTGATCGGCTTCGGCCCCGTCGCCGGAGACCTCTCACTATCGCCAAATGGTGATCTGGCCGAGGCCGCTGCCCGGCTCTATGCCGCGCTCCATGCCGCGGCTGCGGCGCTGCAGCCCAGGATTGCCGTTGCCCCGGTGCCGGCCGAGGGGATGGGCGTTGCAATCAATGACCGATTGGCCCGCGCGGCCGCCTGATCACTTGCGCCGATAGGGCGGGCTGGAAGTCAGCCGGCGCATTTCCGCAGACAGTTGCCCGGCCTTACGGCAGGCGCTCTGGTTGCCGCGCTGGCACTTGCGCGCTTGCTTGCGATAGTCATGCTCCAGTTCGCGCAGCCGTTCCTCACGCTTGCGCAATTCGCGGCCGCGCTTCTCGTCCTTTTCAGACTGGCTGGTGGTCATGACATCGACCACCTTGCCACCCGTCTTGAAGGCACTGACTGGCGCCCCAAGGATCGCGGCGGGGCCGCAGCCGTGCAGGATCAGCAGGGCCGGCAAAAGCAGCAGTTTAAGACGAGACATCGGTTCCCCCGGGCGATCAGGATCGGAAGGACCCTGACCGCGACCGGCTTAGCTGGCGATGAACCGCGATGCTATCAGGGCTTTTCGCTAGCCGGGGCCGCGCCATTGCCAGGCTCGCAAACCAGCTTGCCAGATCCCATGGCTTCGACCGTGCAATGCGCCCGGCCGCGCACGGTGACGCTGCCCGATCCCATGATCTTGGCCTTGACCTCGCCATCGCTGGCGAAGGCGGAATTGCCCGAACCGGCGATGGTCAGATCGGCCTTGTCGGTCTTCAGCGCATCCATGGCCGCCGAACCGCTGCCGACGATGCTCACGTCGAGCGCGGCGACATTACCTGCGCCGCGGTAGGAGCCGGAACCGGCAATGGTCAGGTCCAGCTTGTCGCTGACCAGGTTCGGGGTCTCGATATCGCCCGATCCGGCAATTGTGATCTTGGCTTGCTTGGCCAGGACGGCAGCATTGATCTTGCCCGATCCGGCCATGGTCAGCGTCTTTGGTGCGGGCATGGTCACGTTGACCACGGCCTTGCCGCTGCCCATGTCCAGGCTCTTGCCTTCGCGCAGCACGCCCAGTGTGCCGTCCTTCAGCGTGAAGCGCAGCCGGTCGGTCACGGCCTTGTCACCTTCCACGGTGATGGCCAGCCGGTCACCCGGGGTGACCCGCACCTCGTCCGGGCCCAGCAGCACCAGCTCTTCAGGCGGCGTGCCGGTCAGGTCGATCTCGGCGAGCGGCTTGCCCTTCTCACCGTTGATCGAGACATTGCCGTCGCAGGCGGCAACCCCGGCCGCCATGGCGACGGCGATGATCGGGCCGAGCGCCCGGAAGAACCTGTCAATCTTCATGGCGAGTCTCCTTCGCTATGTGTATTGTTGATGTAATACAGCTGGGCGCTGGCGACAAGGGGGCTCGATTGCGGGCAACAAAAAAGGCCGCTCCCACCGGGGAACGGCCCTTTTTCGTGACCTTGCCGATGCCGTCAGGCGGTCGCAGCCTCGGCATAGTACTTCGGCGCATGCTCATTGAGGATCGCCAGGATCTTCTTGAGCGCGGCCGGTTCGTCGGTCTTTTCCATCGCGGCCAGCTCGCGCGCCAGGCGCGATGAGGCGGCTTCGAAGATCTGGCGTTCCGAATAGGACTGTTCCGGCTGGTCATCAGCGCGGAACAGGTCGCGGGTCACTTCGGCGATCGAAACCAGATCGCCCGAGTTGATCTTTGCTTCATATTCCTGGGCGCGGCGCGACCACATGGTGCGCTTGACCTTGGGCTTGCCCTTCAGCGTATCGAGCGCTTCGCGCAGGGTCTTGTCGCTGGACAGCTTGCGCATGCCGATCGCTTCGACCTTGTTGGTCGGCACGCGGAGCGTCATCCGCTCCTTCTCGAAACGCAGAACGTAAAGTTCAAGCTTCATGCCGGCGATTTCCTGCTCCTGCAGTTCGATCACCCGGCCAACGCCATGCTTGGGATAAACGACGTAGTCACCAACATCGAAGGCGTGCGCCTTGGAAGCCATGTATCGTCCTTTCATGCGGCGGGCTTGTTGCCATTGAACCGGACGCAGGGGATAGCCATTCCCGGCGCCGCCCGATTGGGCTGGCACCGTCTTCCCCCGTCCGTGTTCGCAGTCCCGCCTAGCCAATGATTGCCATGCAACCGGGACAGGCAGCCCCGGATGTCAGCGGATTATATAGCATGTCGGCAACAAAATTGCCAGACCGCAGAATCCCGCGCCCTGACAAGCGATTCCGCCGTCAGCCCCGAAACCGGCAAGATGCAAGGTTTGCAATCGATTCGCGCGGCCAGCGCGAAGGATCAATCGCCTTCGCCGGGCTCAGCCGAGAAGTACTTTTCGAACTTGCCATCCTCACCCTTGTGCTCGTCGGCATCGGCCGGCGTGTCCTTCTTGGTGGTGAGGTTGGGCCATTCGGCCGAATACTTGGCGTTCAGCTCAAGCCACTGCTCCAGCCCTGATTCGGTATCGGGCAGAATCGCTTCGGCCGGGCATTCCGGTTCGCACACGCCGCAGTCGATGCATTCGCTGGGGTTGATCACCAGCATATTCTCGCCTTCGTAGAAGCAGTCGACGGGGCAGACCTCGACACAGTCCATGTACTTGCACTTGATGCAGGCGTCGGTGACGACATAGGTCATGGTATTCAGGTCCCCTGAGGCGTGTTGTTATCCTGTGCTGCTATGGGATTTGCAGCGCGCTCGTCAAGCGTGCGGTAACAGGCAAGCGCTTCCGGTGCCGGTCCGCGCCGCTCGGGAACGGCGACCAGCTCGATCACCTTTACGCCGGACCGGGCCGGAACCGTCAGAATATCGCCGGTGCTGACCGCGGCACTGGGCTTTTCAACGCGCTTGCCGTTCAAGCGGAAGTGCCCCTCTGCGACCCAGTCATGCGCCACGGTGCGCGATGGCGCGAGCCGCAGGAACCAGAGCAGTTTGTCGATTCTCATCGGACCAGATCGGCCAGCACGGCAAAGGCACCGGTGGCTGGTCGGGCCGGTTGATGGGACTGCTGCGCTTCACGCCGCGTTGGCCGCCAGCGCCACCGCGGCGGAGCAATGGGTCCGTGGGCTCCGCTTGGGAGGATCCGCGGCATGATCGGCTGGAAGCCGGCGGTGCGCAGCAGCAGGGCATAGGCCGGGGTTGCCAGACCCATCGATATGGCGAGCGCAGGATCGAGCACGACCGGTTTCCCGGCCGCAGCACTGCGCGCACCGTGGGCCGCGTGCAGCAGCTTTTCGGCCATGTCGAGCCGCAGCGACTGCTTGCCCAGCGGACGGTAGCCGGGTGGCGAAGGCGTCCGCCCGGCCAAAGCCAGAACTGGCGGCATGACCGGATGGGGCGCGGCCTGCGGCTTGCCCGTCACCGCCTGGAGCACCCGCCACGCGGCCAGTGCCGCGGGCTTGAGCATGGCCGGCATGAACAGATCGAGCGCCCCCACCTGCACGCCCAGCCGGCGCAGCTGGTGGCGCTGCTCGGGCTTCAGTGTCTCGACGCCTGATCCGGCCTTGACCAGCATGCCGCCTCGCTCGACCAGCCGGATCAGCAAGGCGCGCAGCTCTGGCCCGCCCTGTTCGGCCCGGCTGGCCGCTTCCAGCTTGCGCAGCGGGGCGAGCGGCGCGAGCGCACGGTCAACCCAAGCGGTCAGCGCCGCTTCCAGATCGCGGCGCGCGGCTGGTGGCAGGGCGGACAGGGCAGGCTCCAGCGCAAGCACCGGGGCCAGAACCGACTTGCCCGGCGTCAGGCGGGCGATCCTTTCGCCATCCCATTCAAGACTGGTGCCCGACAGTGTCAGCTTGATCGTATCGCCTAAGTTCAGTGCCGCCGTCAGGCTCTGCGCACGCTCGGCCAGCAGCACCGGCAGGTGCCGCTCGGCCGCCGCCAGCAACAGCTTGTGATCGGCCAGCCGCGCTGCCGGATCGACCCGGAAGCGAAACCCCGCCAGCACTCCGATCTGCTCGCCATCGACCAGCACCCGGTCGTCCTCGACCGTCACCGGCAACAGGCCGGCATCCGGGCCGAGCTTCTTCATCAGCACCGCGGTGCGGCGATTGACGAAGCGTTCGGTCAGCCGGCCGTGCAAGGCATCGGAAAGTCGGGCTTCGGCGGCGCGGGCACGGGCTGCCATCTCCTCGCGTGCCAGCACCCAGTCGGGCCGCTGGGCAATATAGGACCAGGACCGGATTGCGGCGATCCGGCCCTGCAGGGTGTCGATATCGCCATCGGGCCGGTCGAGCTCGGCAATCGCGCGGGCAACATGATCGCCGGGAATCTGGCCATCCTTGAGGTCCGCCCAGAGGCGCGCGACGAACCGCGCGTGTGTATCGGCCCCGTGCTGGCGGAAATCGGGCAGGCGGCAGGCATCCCATAGCCGGGCAACTCGCTTGGCACCCCGGGCTTCGGCCAGGATCGCGGGATCATCGGCCAGCCGCTTGAGCACTGCTAGGTCGATCGCTTCGGGTGCAATCCGCAGCTCCGGCCTATCGGGCAGGCGCTCCAGGTCAGCGATCAGTCGCCCCACGGAGCTGCAATCCGGCTCCGCATCGCGCCAGAACAGCTGGGTCAGGGGCGCGAAGCGATGCTCCTCGATCGCGTAGACCTCTTCCGGCGTGAATTCGGCGTCGTGGCTGCCGGTCCCGGCCAGGGTGCCAAAGGTGCCGTCGGTCTGGTGGCGCCCGGCGCGCCCGGCGATCTGCGCCATCTCTGCCGGGAACAGGCGGCGCTGGCGGACCCCGTCAAACTTGGAGAGCCCCGCAAAGGCCACATGCTGGACATCGAGGTTGAGCCCCATGCCGATGGCATCGGTAGCCACCAGATAGTCGACCTCACCCGACTGGTATAAGGCCACCTGCCGGTTGCGGGTTTCGGGCGAAAGCGCGCCCATCACCACGGCAGCACCCCCGCGGAACCGCCGCAGCATTTCGGCAATGGCGTAAACCTGCTCGGCAGAGAAGGCGACGATGGCCGAGCGCGGCGGGATGCGTGACAGCTTGCGCGCGCCGGCATGGCTCAGCGTCGAAAACCGCGGACGGCCGACGATCTCTGCTTCCGGGATCAGCGCACGGACCATCGGCTCCAGCGTGGCCGATCCCAGGATCATCGTCTCCTCGCGGCCGCGTGCATGGAGCAGCCGGTCGGTGAAGACATGGCCGCGCTCGCGGTCGGCCCCCAGCTGGGCTTCGTCGAGCGCGACAAAGGCCAGGTCGGCCGAAACCGGCATGGCCTCGGCCGTGCAGAGCAACCAGCGGGCGTGTTTGGGCTCGATCCGCTCTTCCCCGGTGATCAGGGCAACCCGGTCCGCCCCCTTGATCGCGCAGACCCGGTCATAGACCTCGCGCGCCAGCAGGCGCAGCGGGAAGCCGATCGCGCCGGATGAATGGGCGCAGAGCCGCTCGATCGCGAGGTGGGTCTTGCCGGTATTGGTCGGGCCCAGCACGGCCTTGACCCGACTGTCACGGGCGCGGTTTTCATTGGCAGAGGTGCTGAGCGCCATTTCGGGGTGAGATGTGGCATTGCCACCGTATGCCGACAAGATGTCCATAAGGCTTATTCCCCGGCACCCCCGGTTTAGCTGAAGATTAACCTTGAACGGGCAAAGCGGTTGCCGATTGCAGCTGCCCGGGGGCCAGATTGGTGTTCATATCGCGCCCAGCGCTGGAAACCGGGGTGGCCGTGGTGCCGTTCGGGGTTCGGTTGAGCGGGGCCGCCCAGGCCAGCGCCGCGCGTCCCGCCAACCGGCTTGACCGGTGGGCGCGCCGGCTGGCGCTACGCCAGCTCGGCTGGGAGGTGCGCCTTGCCCGGCTCGATCTCACCCCGGATCTGGCGGAGGACATTGGATCACCGCGTTGGTTCCGGGGCTTTGCCACCCTGTTGGCCCTGTCTGCCCTGGCGCTGGCCTTTCGGCCGGATTTCTCGTCGCTGGCCGTTCCGCCCACCATGCCGCTTGATGCAGCCGCGCGCGATACGTTCCGCCTCCAGGCAATCCAGCCGATCGCGCGGGGTTCTGGCAATGGGCTGCGGGTCGGGCCGGGAGAACGGGTAACCCCGGCAGCGCAAGTGCCCGAACCGCCGACCATGCAGCTGACGGCCACCTATGGCAGCGGCGACAGTTTCGAACACCTGCTGGCACGCGCAGGGGTGGGGCCTGCCGATGTCCTGCAGGTTCGCAATCTGATCGCAGGCCTGGTCGATCCCGCCGGGCTTGCAGCAGGCACCCGGGTTGATCTCACCCTCGGTCGGCGCCCGGCCCCCGGTCAGGCCCGCCCGCTGGAAGCCGTGTCGTTCCGCGCCCGGTTCGACCTCAGGCTCCATGTCACGCGCAGCAAGGGCGCGCTGGTCCTGCGGCCAGAGCCGATTTCGGTCAGCACCACGCCGCTGCGGATCCGCGGCACGATCGGTGCCGGGCTCTATCGTTCGGCCCGGGCGGCGGGGGCGCCGATCGAGGCGATCCAGCAATATCTGCAGGTGCTGGACCGGCATCTCAGCCTCGATACCGCGATCGAGCCGGGCGATACTTTTGACATCATCGTCGGGTTCCGCCGCGCCGCGACCGGAGAGACCAGCGTGGGGGACCTCCTGTTCGCGGGGGTCGAGCGTAACGGTCGGCCCAAGGCCCAGTTGCTGCGCTGGGGTAGCGATGGACAGTTCTTTGAAGCCTCCGGCATGGGCGCCCAGCGCTCTGGCCTGATCATGCCGGTCGTCGGGCACATCACCTCAGGCTTTGGCGCGCGGCGCCATCCGATCCTGGGCTATACCCGCATGCACGCCGGGGTCGATTTCGGAGCACCCTGGGGATCGCCGATCTATGCCGTGGGTGATGCCACTGTCAGCTTTGCCGGCTGGGCCGGGGGGCACGGCAATCATGTGAAGCTCGAACACGGCGGCGGCTGGGGCACTGGCTATTCGCACATGAGCCGGATCGCGGTGACCTTGGGCAGCCATGTCCGCGCGGGCCAGGTGATCGGCTATGTCGGCTCGACCGGGCTTTCGACCGGTCCGCACCTCCATTACGAGCTTTATCGCAACGGGGCCAAGGTCAATCCGCTGTCGGTCCGCTTCACGGTTTCGAACCAGGTCGATGCCAAGGAGCTGGCCGCCTTCCGGGCGAAGATGGCCGCGCTCAAGGCAGTGGTGCCCGGTGCCGCGCTGCTGCCGGCGGTTGCAGCGCTGCGCTAGAACCGGGCTTGCTGCCCTCCAGTCTCCGGCCTAGAGCAGCGGCCATGACCGGTTCCTATCCCGCCACCCGCCTGCGCCGCACCCGCGCCAGTGCCTGGAGCCGCGCGCTCCACCGTGAAACCGTGCTGACCCCGGCTGACCTGATCTGGCCGCTGTTCGTCACCAGCGGGACCAACACCGAACAGCCGATTGCCTCGCTGCCCGGCGTGTCGCGCTGGTCGGTCGATCTGGTGGTGGAACGGGCGAAGGAAGCCGTTTCGCTGGGCATTCCCTGCCTTGCGCTGTTTCCCAATACCCAGCCCGAACTGCGCAGCGAAGACGGGCGCGAGGCGCTGAACCCCGATAACCTGATGTGCCAGGCGATCCGGGCGATCAAGCAGGCCTGCGGTGAACAGATCGGCGTGCTGACCGATGTGGCGCTCGATCCCTATACCAGCCATGGCCAGGACGGGCTGATCGACGAAGCCGGCTATGTGCTCAATGATGCCACGGTCGAGGTCCTGGTCGGGCAGAGCCTCAACCAGGCCGCCGCCGGGGCCGATGTGATCGCCCCCAGTGACATGATGGATGGCCGCATCGCCGCGATCCGCGATGCGCTGGAAGGGGCGGGCCATGCCAATGTCCAGATCATGTCCTATGCCGCCAAATATGCCTCGGCCTTCTATGGCCCGTTCCGCGATGCGGTGGGCAGCCGCGGCCTGCTGAAGGGTGACAAGAAGACCTATCAGATGGACCCCGCCAACAGCGAGGAAGCCCTGCGCGAGGTAGAGCTGGACCTGTTCGAAGGCGCGGACAGCGTGATGGTCAAGCCGGGCCTGCCCTATCTCGATATCATCGTGAAGGTGAAGGAGACCTTCGGCGTGCCGGTCTTCGCTTACCAGGTCAGCGGCGAATACGCGATGATCGAAGCCGCCGTTGCCGTTGGCGCCGGAGATCGCGATGCGCTGGTGCTGGAAACGCTGACGGCGTTCAAGCGTGCCGGCTGCGCGGGTGTCCTCACCTACCATGCTGCCCACGCGGCGCGCCTGCTGAATGGCTGAGTTCCGGCTGGAAACCGGCCGCCTGGTCATGCGCTCGTGGCGCGATGAAGACCTTGCGCCGTTCCATGCCATTTGCAGCGATCCTGACGTCATGGCCACGCTGGGGCCGGTCATGTCGCAGGATGAGGTTGCCGCACTGATTACCCGGATGCGGGGAATTGAGGCTGAGCACGGCCATTGCTTCTGGGCGCTGGAGCAGCGCGATAGCGGGCAATTGATCGGTTGGTGCGGCGCGATCCGCGGCACGGTCGGACCGGTGGCGGGCAAGGCCGAGTTCGGCTGGCGCATGGCGCGTGCCGCCTGGGGACAGGGCTATGTCACCGAAGCGGCGCGCGCCGCGATCGACTGGTTCTTCACCCGTCATGACGATGAATCGGTCTGGGCGATCACGGCGGTGGGCAATGCGCGTAGCCGCGCGGTGATGGAGCGGCTGGGCATGCATTACCGCCCCGCGCTTGATTTTGCCCACCCCCGCCTCGCGGCCGATGATCCTCTGTCAGCCCATGTCACTTATGAATTGCCCCGCAGCACCTGGAGCCACCGATGACCGCCTCGACCCGATCCGATATCACCATCCTGGAAATCCACGGCAAGCGGCCGCGCATCCACGACAGCGCCTTTGTGGCTCCGGGCTGCCGGATCATCGGCGATGTCGAGATCGGGCCTGACGCCTCGATCTGGTACAATTGTGTCATTCGCGGCGACGTCAGCCGGGTGGTGATCGGCGCACGCACCAATGTTCAGGATGGCAGCGTGATCCACTGCGATGGCCCGATGCCCGGCAACCCCAATGGCTTCCCGACCCTGATCGGGGAGGATGTGCTGATCGGCCATATGGCGATGATCCACGGCACGGTGATCGAGGATCGCGGCTTCGTCGGCTTTTCCGCCCAGACCATGAACGGCTGCGTGATCGAGCATGACGGGATGCTTGCGGCCGGCGGGCTGCTATCCCCCAACAAGCGCATTCCGGCACGGCAATTGTGGTCGGGCCGCCCGGCCACCTTCATGCGCGATCTGGATGACCGGATGCTGGCCGGGTTGCAGATGGGCGTGAAGCACTACGTCGAGAATGCCAAGCATCACGCCGCAGCGCTCGATGGCCAGACCGAAGCCTGACCTGCCACCCGCCGCCGCGATCCTGGCGCTGGCGGATGGCGAGGGCCGCCTGACACTGCGCGTCACCCCCGGCGCGCGGGTGGAGACTGTGGCGATCGAGGCCGGGCGTATTCAGATCAAGGTCCGCGCCAAGCCCGAAGATGGCAAGGCGAATACCGCGGTGCTGGAATTGCTGGCTGATGCGCTTGGCCTGGCGACGTCACGCCTTCGGCTGCTGCGCGGCGCGACGGGGCGGGACAAGCAGGTGCAGATCGTCGCGCCTTAGTGTGCGGCCGGCCGGGCGAGCCGCTGCGCGGCCAAGACGAGCGCCAGCGACCAGCTACTGGCGATCCACAGGGCGATGGCGGGCCAGCTTAGCAGCGCATAGGCGCCGGCCAGAGCCCCCAGCGCGAGGCCCAGCCACAGCAGCAGCCAGTTCGCCCAGCCTTCGCCGCCGGTCCCGGTGACCCGTGCTGCCAGCCCCTGCGCGAAGCGGACCAGCGCGCCGGTCATATAGGTCAGTCCGACCGAAACCTCGCCGTCGCGTTGGAAGGTGTTGTTGAGCACGCCCATGGCCAATACCAGGCAGGCCAGCATCGTTGTTGTTGCTCCCGCCATCTGCGCGGCACTGGCGGCGGTCAGCAAGGCCGTGACCAGTCCCAGCACGGCGGCCTTGCGTTGGGCGCCGGCCCAGGCTGCCAACAGCGCGCCGCTGAAGACGCCCAGCACGAAGCCCGCAATCAGTGCGGCCGGAATGATCGCCGTCTGCGGCGCGATCACCAGGTCCACGCCCAGCCGGGTCGTATTGCCCGACATGAACGAGACGAAATAACCGCTGGCGGAAAGGAACCCGGCCGCATCGACAAACCCCGCCAGCGCCGCGGCGGCAATGGCGAGGCGGCGGCGCGCGCGGTCGATCGAGTTCATGGCAGGGTTCAGTCCCGCGCCATGCCCTTGGCCATGCGGCTGAGCACGTCGGCCATGGCATCGCCCACCTCGCGGTCGGGCAGGTCCACGTCGGCGATGGCACGGGTCATAGCATCGGCCCACTGCCCGGCAGTGTCGCGGGTGATCGGGATGCCGCCGTGCGCACTCATCATGCACTTGCCGGGATTGGCTTCGAACCAGTCGCGTGGACCGCCGGCCCAACCGGCCAGGAACAGCGGCAGTTGGGCGCGCATTTCGGTCAGATCCGCAGCGTGGATCGCGCGCAATTCGGCATAGGCCGGGTCCTGGTCCATCAGGTCATAGAACCGGTCGGTAATGGCCCGCATCGCCGGATGACCACCGACCCGGGTGAAGGGACTGATCTGGGTTTCGGCGCTCATCGGTTCTGCTCCGCAAATGCAATTCGGCAGCCTGCTCGCTGACAGGCTGCCGAACCTTGCGCATTGACCGCGATCAATCGTTCTCGGTGCTATCGTTGCTCGGCTCGGGCGCGGTCTTGCCCTTGCGCTTGGCTGCCGGTTTGGCGGCCTTGCCCTTGGGCAACTTGGGCGGGGCCGGGGTCAGCTCGAAGGCCAGCGCCGCGTCCTTGACCGAAACGTGGACCTCGCCGCCGTGGCGCAGCTTGCCGAATAGCAGTTCCTCGGCCAGCGGCTGTTTGACCTTCTCCTGGATCAGCCGGGCCATCGGCCGCGCGCCATAGAGCTTGTCATAGCCGCGCTCACCCAGCCAGGCCCGCGCATCGCCGTCAAACTGGATGTGGACGTTCTGATCGGCCAGCTGCAGTTCCAGCTGAAGCACGAACTTGTCGACCACGCGGGCGATCACTTCGGTGCCGAGGTAAGCGAACGGCACGATCGCATCGAGCCGGTTGCGGAATTCGGGGCTGAACATCCGCTTCACGGCTTCGTCGCCGGCATCGGCCTTGGACACGTCGCCGAACCCGATCCCCTGCTTGGCCATATCGCTGGCACCGGCATTGGTGGTCATGATCAGGATCACGTTGCGGAAGTCGACCGTCTTGCCGTGGTGGTCGGTCAGGCGGCCGTTATCCATCACCTGCAGCAGGATGTTGAACAGGTCCGGGTGAGCCTTTTCGATTTCGTCGAGCAGCAGCACGCAGTGCGGTTGCTGGTCCACGGCATCGGTCAGCAGACCGCCCTGATCATAGCCGACATAGCCCGGAGGCGCGCCGATCAACCGGCTGACCGAATGGCGTTCCATATATTCGGACATGTCGAAGCGCTGGATCGGAATACCCAGGATCTCGGCCAGCTGCTTGGAAACTTCGGTCTTGCCGACACCGGTCGGGCCGGAGAACAGGAACGAGCCGATCGGCTTGTCCGGATCGCGCAGCCCGGCGCGGCTCAGCTTCATGGCCGAGCTCAGCACCTCGATCGCCTTGTCCTGGCCGAATACCACGCGCTTCAGATCACGCTCAAGATGCTCAAGCGCGGTGCGGTCGTCGGACGAGACCGACTTGGGCGGGATCCGGGCCATGGTGGCGATCACCGCCTCGATCTCGCGCGCGGTGATGGTCTTCTTGCGCTTGCTCGGCGGGACCAGCATCTGCATCGCGCCCACTTCGTCGATCACGTCGATCGCCTTGTCGGGCAGCTTGCGATCATTGATGTAGCGCGCCGAAAGCTCGACCGCGGTCTTGATCGCGTCGGGCGTGTACTTGACCTTGTGGTGGTCTTCAAAGGCCGTGCGCAGGCCCTTCAGGATCTTGATCGTATCCTCAACCGTCGGCTCGTTCACGTCGATTTTCTGGAACCGGCGCAGCAGCGCGCGGTCCTTTTCGAAGTGGTTGCGGAATTCCTTGTAAGTGGTCGAACCGATGCAGCGGATCGTCCCCCCGCTCAGCGCCGGCTTGAGCAGGTTGGAGGCGTCCATCGCCCCACCGCTGGTGGCTCCGGCCCCGATCACGGTGTGGATCTCGTCAATGAACAGCACCGCATGCGGCATCTTTTCGAGTTCGGAGACCACCTGCTTGAGCCGCTCCTCAAAATCGCCGCGGTAACGCGTGCCAGCCAGCAGTGCGCCCATGTCGAGGCTGTAGATCACGGCCTCGTTGAGCACTTCGGGCACTTCGCCTTCCACGATCTTGCGGGCCAGGCCCTCGGCGATGGCGGTCTTGCCGACGCCCGGATCGCCCACGTAGAGCGGATTGTTCTTCGAACGGCGGCACAGGATCTGGATCGTGCGGTCCACTTCCGGACCGCGCCCGATCAGCGGATCGACCTTGCCGGCCAGCGCCTTCTCGTTGAGGTTGACGCAGAACTGGTCAAGCGCGCTTTCCTTCTTGGCGTCCTTGGCCGCAGCCTTTTCTTCCTGGGCCGGGTTTTCGCTGTCGGTGCCGCGCGGGCTCTTGTCCTCGATCCGCTTGCCGCCCTTGCCGATGCCATGGCTGATGAAGCTAACCGCATCGAGCCGGCTCATGTCCTGCTGTTGCAGGAAATAGACGGCATAGGAATCGCGTTCGGAAAACAGCGCGACCAGCACGTTGGCACCGGTGACCGTGTCCTTGCCGCTCGACTGGACGTGCAGGATGGCGCGCTGGATCACGCGCTGGAACCCGGCGGTGGGGGCCGGATCGCCTTGCTCCTCGGTCTTGAGGCTCTGGTATTCCTGGTCGAGGTACTGGCGCACCACTTCGCCCAGTTCGGCCAGTTCCACGCCGCAAGCCTGCATCACCTGGGCCGCGTCCGGATCGTCGATCAGGGCGAGCAGCAGGTGTTCCAGAGTCGCGTACTCATGGCTGCGCTCGGATGCATTGGCGAGCGCGCTGTGCAGCGTCTTTTCAAGGCTCTGGGCGAAACTTGGCATTTAGAAGCCTTCCCACAGATGGAGTGACCCTTCGGTAACCGAAGAGTATGAACACGGATGTTTAACCAGACCTATATGGGATGCCGTATCGCGCCTGCGAAGGGGCATCCCGAAAATCATGTCGCCCGCGGCTTGAACAGGGCCTCGGCTGCGGCCCGATGGGCTGAAACCTTGTCACGGTGCAGCTTGATCCGTGCAATCTCGGTTTCGAGCAGCGCGATCCGTTCCGCCAGCTCATCTTGCGAGAGGCGGTCCAGTGGTTCCAGCGCCAGCTGGCTGGCGGCGTCGTTGCGCGTCCGGGGGCGGTCGTCTTCGTCCATCCTGCCGGTAAATTCGAACTTCCGGCGCTTGCTGTCAACACGGCCTAAGGCTAGGCGGTATCCGCCCGTCCAATGCCAACAGGAAAAGGTCAAATGACCGGAAACACTATGGAAACGCTGCCCGCAACCATGACTGTGATCGGTTTTGAAACACCGGGCGGGCCAGAAGTGTTGCAGCCACAGACCCTGCCGGTGCCGAATCCCGGTGAGGGGCAGGTCCTGATCAAGGTGGCTTTTGCCGGGGTTAACCGGCCCGATGTAATCCAGCGCCGCGGGCTCTATCCGCCCCCGCCGGGCGCTTCGCCCATTCCCGGACTGGAAGTGGCCGGTGAAGTGGTCGCGCTGGGTGCCGGCGTCGATGACGTCATGCTGGGCCAGCAAGTCTGCGCGCTGGTAGCGGGCGGCGGCTATGCCGAATATTGCCTCGCCATGGCTGATCACTGTCTGCCGGTTCCGGCCGAAATGCCGCTGGATCAGGCGGCAGCCCTGCCGGAAACACTGTTCACTGTGTGGCACAATGTGTTCGAGCGCGGCTGGGCCAGGGAAGGCGAAACGATTCTGGTTCATGGCGGCACCAGCGGAATCGGCACTATGGCGATCATGCTGGCCAAGGCTTTTGGCCTGACCGTGATCGTGACCTGTGGTGACGCCGAAAAGTGTGCGGCCGCGCTCAAGATCGGGGCCGATCATGCGATCGACTACAAGGCCAGTGACTTTGTCGAAGAGGTTGCCCGGATCACCGGCGGGCAGGGGGTGGAGCTGGTGCTTGATATGGTGGCCGGGGACTATGTCGCCCGCAACCTGCGCTGCCTGAAGGAAGACGGGCGCCATGTGACGATCGCGGTGCAGGGCGGGATGCAGGCCGAACTCAACATGGCCGTGATCATGAGCCGGCGCTACACCCTCACCGGATCGACCCTGCGGCCGCGCTCGAATGCCTTCAAGGCTCTGCTGGCCCAGGAAATTGCCAGCAACGCCTGGCCGCTGTTTACCAGTGGGCAGTTGCGGCCGATCATGGACCAGGCATTTCCGTTGGCCGACGCTGCTGCAGCCCATGCCCGGATGGAGGCGGGGGCGCACATCGGCAAGATCGTGCTGAAGATCTGAGCCGGATTGACTCAATCCTTGCCGAATCCGCCATTATCACCTAGATGGGCCGCCGAACGGCCGCTCCGGTAAGGGGCGGCCCTATTATTTTGAACCCGATTTCTGGCGGAGAATTCCCGTGACCCAGCCCACCCCGTTGATGCCGCACGCCACTGCTTCGTGGCTGGTCGACAACACTGCGCTGTCGTTCGAACAGATCGCCGAATTCTGCGGGCTGCACATTCTTGAAGTCCAGGCCATGGCCGATGACCTGACCAGTTCGAAGTACACCGGCCGCGATCCGGTGCGCGCCGGTGAACTGACCATGGTCGAAATCGAAAAGGGCCAGGACGATCCCAACTATGCCCTGAAGATGCAGAAGGCGCCGGTCACGGTCAGCCGCACCAAGGGCCCGCGCTATACCCCGGTGTCGAAGCGCCAGGACAAGCCCGATGGCATCGCCTGGATCCTGCGGGCCCACCCGGAAATCTCGGATGCGCAGATTGGCAAGCTTATCGGCACGACCCGCAACACCATCGCCGCGATCCGTGATCGCAGCCACTGGAACATTGCCAACATCCAGCCGAAGGACCCGGTGACCCTGGGCCTGTGCAGCCAGCGCGAACTCGATGCGATCGTTGCCAAGGCCGCCAAGAAGGCTGGCCTGGCGGATGAAGCCGGTGACGATGCCCGTCTGGGCGATGACCGTGAGGCCCTGATCGAGGAACTGCGTGCCGAGCGTGACGCCCAGGCCAAGGCTGCCAACGAGGCCGCACAGGAAGCCGAAGCGGCTGCCTGGCTTGAAGCCAAGCGCGCCGCCGAAGCCGCTGGCGAGGCCTGATCCCGGAACTATTTCGGCCCCGCGCTTGCGCGGGGTCGGGCGCGGCCCCACTTAGGCTGGCATGAGTGTCAGCCCGGTCGCCGTCCCTTCGTCCCAGCCGTGGCAAGCGCATTATGCGCACCCGACACCTTGGGATACAGACTTTCCCCCGCTGACCGTGCCGCAGCTGTTTGCAGACAGCGCCGCCCGCTTTGCCGATCGCCCCTTCGTCGATTTCATGGGCCGGCGCTACAGCTATGCCCAGTTGCACAGCGAGGCCGTGGCCTTCGCCGCAGGTTTGCAGCGATTGGGCATCGCCAAGGGTGATCGGCTCGGCCTGTTCCTGCCCAACGTGCCGATCTACGTCGCGGCCTATTACGGGGCGATGCTGGCCGGGGCGGTCGTGGTCAACTTTTCGCCGCTTTATACTGCCGATGAATTGGCTGCCCAGGTGGCGGATTCGGGCGCGCGGCTGCTGGTGACGGTCGATTCCTCGGCGCTTTTGCCAACGGCCGTGGCGGTGCAGCAGCAATCGGCGCTCGAATGGCTGGTGGTCGGCTCGCTGGCAGACCAGCTGCCCTGGGTAAAGGGCCTGGCCATGCGCCTGTTTGCGCGCGGGTCGCTCAGCCCCGTGCCGGGCGAAGCGCTCCGCTGGGACGATGTCCTGGCCGCCGAACCGCCCCGCCCGGTCCGCCTTGACCCCGAGGAAGACCTGGCCCTGCTGCAATATACCGGCGGTACTACCGGCACGCCGAAAGGCGCGATGCTGACCCACCAGAACATCACCGCGAACACCCGCCAGGTTGAGGCGATCGACCCGCAGCAGCAGGCGCGCGACATGATCGTCGGGGTGTTGCCGCTGTTTCATGTCTTCGCCAATATCTGCGTGCTCAACCGCACCATGGCCCACGGCGGCTGTATCGCCATGTTGCCGCGGTTCGATGCCGGGCAGGCGCTCAAGACCTTGGCGCGGGTCAGGGCCACCGCAATGCCGGGGGTGCCCACGATGTATCAGGCGCTGCTTGACCATCCGGATTGCAGCAAGACCGATTTCACTTCGCTGCGTGTCTGCATATCGGGCGGCGCGCCGCTGCCCCTGCCGCTCAAGCAGCGGTTCGAAGCCGCGACCGGCGCGCGTCTGATCGAGGGTTACGGCCTGACCGAGACCGCCGGGGTGGCCACTGCCAATCCCTATGAGGGGGAAGAGCGGCCGGGCACGATCGGTCAGCCGATCCCCGGCACCCGCGTCCGTCTGCTCGACAAGGAAGACCCCGCGCAAGATGCGCCAGCCGGTGAACCGGGCGAATTGGCGATCCAGGGGCCGCAGGTCATGCGCGGATACTGGCGCCGGCCCGAAGCGGCCGCTGCGGCCTTTGCCGAACGACCCGACGGACGCTGGCTCCGCACCGGCGATGTCGCCGTGCTCGAAGCGGGGGGCTATCTGCGGATCGTCGACCGGATCAAGGACATGATCGCGGTTGGCGGGTTCAAGGTCTTTCCCAGCCAGGTCGAGGGGGCGCTGCTGCGCCATCCGGCGGTGAAAGAGGCGCTGGTGATTGGCGTGCCCGATCCCTATCGCGGCGAAGCGCCGCGCGCCTATGTCACCCTGCGTGATGGCGCCAGCGAAACCGGCCCGGCCCTGGCCGGCTGGCTCAATGACCAGCTGGGTAAGCACGAACGGGTCGATGCCGTGGTGGTGCGCGAAAGCCTGCCGAAAACGATGATCGGCAAGCTGGATCGCAAGGCGCTGCGGGCAGAGCTGGACCTGGCTTAACCCGCCAGAGTCAGCAGCTTTTCAACGCTATCGGACGGGGCTTCTTCCGGCTGGCCGACCATACGCGGGGCGAAGCGGCCATCGACCTGCGCGCCCTGTTCGATGGTCAGGGCATCGTAATGCACATCGCCGTGGATCCGGGCGGACTTGAGAATCACCAGTTCGCGGGCCGAGATGGAGCCGCGGACGACCCCGGCCAGCCGGGCAGTCTCTGCCTGGACCGCGCCGACAATCTCGCCGCTTTCGCCCTGGACGAGCGCGCTGCAGGAGACATCGCCTTCAACCCTGCCATCAAGGTGAAGGTCGGCCGAGGCCAGGATATTGCCCTTGATCGCCGTATCGGCCCCAAGGACCGAAAAGGTCGATCCGCGCATGGTTTTACCGCCTGTTGGACGCGACATTGCTGCCGCTATTTTCTTGTTGAACATGAGACGATGCCTCAAGGAATGGCCGTGGGTTTACCGCCCGATCGTTGATCCTGACCTCAAAATGGAGGTGCGGACCTGTCGAACGCCCGGTGCTGCCGATCAATCCAATTACCTGCCCTGCCAGAACTGGTTGACCCACCTGCGTCCGGAAACCCGACATATGAGCATAGCGAGTCATCAGCCCATTGCCATGCTCAATTTCAACCACGTTGCCATAGCCCTGTTCCACCCCCACGAAGCTGACCCTGCCGGCCGCCGCGGCGAAGATCGGTGCGCCGATCGGGCCCTTGAAATCGAGCCCGGCGTGGAAGGCGCCACTGCCGGTGAAGGGATCGGCCCGATAGCCAAAGCCCGATGAGATATAGTCAAGATTCGCCGGGGTATGCTGCGGGATTCCGGCCAGACCGCGCTCCAGCGCGTCCATCCGCGCCAAGCTGATTCCCAGCCGCTCGAACCGCGGGTCGAGCGCCTGCTGTTGCGGACCGAACAGCGCGATCAGCGGGCCGCCCTGGGCCGTGCGGTCATTCAGCCGCGCCATCATGGCATCCGGATCCAGCCCCAGCGCACGGATGCGCCGCGCCGCGGCCGCCGACCGGCGGTCCGCGAATCGGGTCAGCCGTTCAACCAGCGCCAGTTGCCGTGCTTCGACCCTGGCCAGGCCGGCCGCTTCGGGCAGCGCCATGCTGACCTTGTCGACCGTCTTGGCCGCTTCGCCGCGCGAATCGGAAACGGTATCGGCCGCCCTGATGTCGTCGGGCAGGACTTCGGTCATCTTCTCGAGCGCATCCTGGCGCCGCGACAGGTCCTGGGCGACGCTTTGCAGGTCATCGCGATATTCAGCCACGCGGCTTTCGGCCGTGGTGACGCGCGCCTCGCGGTTCAGCAGCGAAAGCCGATCACGCGTGGAAAGGTATTGCGAGACCGCCATGCCGGCCATCGACAGCAACCAGGCCAGCAGCAGGGCGCTCAGTATGGCGAGGCCCGCCAGCTGCATCCGCGTTGAAACTTTGATGAAACGGACCTGGCCCTGTGATCGCATGAAAAATTCGCGATCCGGGAACAGGCGCCGCAGGCGGGCCAGCGCTCCGCCATCGGACAGATTTTGCAAGACGACCCCGAGTCTCTGATAAGTTCGACGCGGGCACTAGCAGGAAATACGTGTATCGACCAATAGGGCGTAAACCCTTGTCGCTGAATCGAAAGCCTGGCGCGACGAGCCGATTGGGTTGCCGGAACCATGGCACAAGTGATAGGCGCCGCAGTCACAATGGCCGACACTTCCGCACCCCCTTCCGGCGATTTTGATTCGCTCGTCGCCGATCTTGCCCGGGCTGGCCGCGCGGCCCAGGCGCAGCTGGCGCGGCTGGACCCGGAGCGGCGCGCGGCCGGGTTGCGCTTGGCGGCGCAGGCCTTGCGCGATCAGCAGGCCGCCATTCTTGCCGCCAATGCCGAAGACATGGCGGCCGGTGCGGCGCGCGGGCTTGGTCCCGCCATGCTCGATCGGCTGAAGCTGGATGCCGGGCGGCTCTCGGCCATTGCCGATGCCGTGGCTGCGGTGGCCGATCTGCCCGACCCGGTCGGACAGGAGATTGATCGGACGAGCCGGCCGAACGGACTGGTCCTGTCGCGGGTGCGCGTGCCGATCGGCCTGATCGGGATCATTTACGAAAGCCGCCCCAATGTGACGGCCGATGCGGCCGCGCTGTGCCTGCGTTCGGGCAATGCCGTGCTGCTGCGCGGCGGCAGCGAGGCGGTGCTGTCCAACCGGGCGATCCACGCGGCGCTGGTCAGCGGGCTAGTCGCCGCCGCGATCCCGGCCGCGGCCGTCCAGCTGGTGCCCAGCCAGGATCGCGCCGTGGTGGGCGCCATGCTCACGGCAGCGGGCCTGATCGACATGATCGTGCCGCGCGGCGGGAAAAGCCTGGTCGCCCGGGTCCAGGCCGATGCGCGCGTCCCCGTGCTGGCCCACCTCGACGGGATCAACCACACCTATGTGCATGCGGCCGCCGATCCGGCCAAGGCCAGCGCGCTGGCGGTCAATGCCAAGCTGCGCCGCACCGGGGTTTGCGGGGCAATGGAAACGCTGCTGATCGACGCGCTCTATCCTGAAGCGGCAAGGCTGGTCGCGGCCCTGCTTGATGCGGGTTGCGAACTGCGCGGCGATGCCCGCGCCTGCTCGCTCGATCCGCGGATCATCGCGGCCAGCGATGCGGACTGGGATACCGAATACCTCGATGCGATCCTCTCGGTCGCCGTGGTCGATGGCCTCGATGCGGCCATGGATCACATCGCCCGCCACGGTTCGCACCATACCGACGTGATCGTTACCGAGGATCACGCCGCCGCTGAACGGTTCCTGGCCGAGGTCGATAGCGCGATCGTGATGCACAATGCCTCCAGCCAATTTGCCGATGGCGGCGAATTTGGCCTGGGTGCCGAAATCGGCATCGCCACCGGGCGGCTCCACGCGCGCGGCCCGGTCGCGCTGGAGGGGCTGACCACTTACAAGTGGCTGGTGCGCGGCACCGGGCAGGTCCGGCCCTGAGCCGCTCCCCGCAACGCGTCGGGCTGCTGGGTGGCAGCTTCAACCCGGCCCATGGCGGGCACCGGCGGATCAGCCTGTTCGCGCGGCAGGCGCTCGGGCTTGATGCGGTGTGGTGGCTGGTCTCGCCGGGTAATCCGCTCAAGCCCACAGCCGGAATGGCGCCGCTGAACGTCCGGCTTGCTTCGGCCATCAAACAGGCCCGGCGCGCGCCGATCCTGGCCACGGCCATCGAGCGCGAACTGGGCACGGTCTACACGGTCGATACCCTGCGGGCCCTGCGTCGGCGCTATCCCGATATCGATTTCGTCTGGCTGATGGGCAGCGACAATCTGGCCCAGTTGCACCGCTGGCGCGACTGGCGCAGGCTGGCCCGCACCATGCCGATTGCGGTAATTGCGCGGCCGGGCTATGATGGCCCTGCTGCGGCGAGCCCCGCTGCAGCTTGGCTCGGCCGATACCGGCGGTCCGCGGCCAGTCTGACACACCGGGCAGGATGGAGCGCACCCGCGCTGATACAATTGCGATTCGATCCCGATCCGCGCTCGGCGACAGCTATTCGCCGCGCCGATCCGAACTGGGCCCGGCAGCAAGCCGGTCGGCCCATCCGGGATCCGCTGACGCACCATCCGGTCAATCCCGAAACGCCATGAACGGGCTGGGCCTTTATCCCGCGCCGTTCTGCGCTGCCCGCCCCAAGGAGCCTTTGCCCTCTCAATGACACCTGCCACGAACGCCCCGGCCGCTGCCGGAACGCCCACTCCGCTTCCCCCGTCCGAACCCGGTTCGCTCCACGCGCTGGTGCTCCAGTCGCTTGACGATGACCAGGCGCAGGAAATCGTCTCGATCCCGCTTGAGGGCAAAAGCTCGATTGCCGATCATATGGTGATCGCCAGCGGCCGCTCGACCCGTCAGGTCGCGGCCATGGCGCAAAAGCTGGCCGAACGGATCAAGCAGGGCGGCTTCGGCCATGTCCGGATCGAAGGTCTGCCGGCGGCTGACTGGGTGCTGATCGATGCCGGTGACATTGTGGTTCACCTGTTCCGTCCTGAGGTGCGCAGCTTCTACAACCTTGAACGGATGTGGGCATTCGGAGATTCGGGCGCAGCCTGATCCTTCCCGATGCGGCTGCATGTGATTGCCCGCGGCAAGATCGCCCGCTCGCCCGAGGCTGATCTGGTTGCCCGCTATATGAAGCGGATCACCTGGCCGGTGGTTCAGACCGAACTGCCGGACGTGGGTGGCAATGTCCCCGCACCCCTGACCCCGGCGCGCGAAGTGCTGCTGGATGAACGCGGCAAGCAGCTTTCCTCCGAAGAGTTCGCCGCCCTGCTGGGCCGTTGGCGCGATGAAGGCGTGCGCGAAGCCCGCTTCCTGATTGGCGCCGCCGATGGGCACGGCGATGCCGCGCGCAACCGGGCCGATCTGCTGCTTGGCTTTGGGCCGATGACCTGGCCGCATCTGATGGTCCGGGCCATGCTGGCCGAACAATTATGGCGCGCAACCAGTATTCTGGCTGGCCATCCCTATCACCGTTCGGGATAAGGCGCGCCATGTCGCCCACCGTCCTGCTGCGCCTTACGCCTCTGCTTGCGCTGGTTGCGCTGGGTGGCGCAGATGCGCAGCTTGCACCCAGCGATCCGGTTCAGTTGCAACAGGCCCTGGCCGAGGCCCGCGCCGCGGGAGCGGCCGCCGGTCGCCGTGCGGCCGAGCTGGAGGTTCAGGCCCGGACCGCGAATGCCGCGGTGGAGCGGACCGCCAGCGAAGCCGCCGGAATCGCAGCCCGGATCCAGCAGGCCGAAGCCGGGATCGCCGCCAATGCGGTGCGCGCCGCCCTGATCGAGCGGGACCGCGCCCAATTGCGGGCCCGCTTGGCAGAACGTCAGCAGCCGCTGGTTCGCCTGACCGCCGCGCTGCAGCGACTGGCGCGCCGGCCGGCCGGTCTGGCCCTGCTGCGCCCCGGTTCGCTGCATGACACGGTCTATCTTCGCGCTTCGCTGGAGGCGATGCTTCCCGAAGTGGAGCGGCGCACGGCCGATCTGCGGGCCGAACTCAATCGCAGCCGCGCGCTGCAGGCGCAGGCCCGTGCCAATTCCGATGCCCTGCGGCAGGCCCAGCGCGATCTGGCGGCCCGCCGTCAGGCGCTGGCTGCGCTTGAAAGCCGGCAACGGCTTGAAGCGCGCCTGGCCGGTGGTCTGGCAGCGCGCGAGGCCGAACGCGCCCTTGCCCTCGCGGAACAGGCGCGCGATCTGAACGGACTGGTTCGCCAGCTTGACGAAGCCGGCCGCCGCCGTGCGGCCCTGGCGGCACTGCCAGGGCCCATTCTCCGGCCGGCCGTGCCGGGTGCCGCCACTGTGGCGGCTGATGCAGCGCCCAGCGCCGCGCCGTTGGCGCGCGTGCCGGGCTATGGTCTGCCCCTGGCCGGGCAGGTGGTGGCCGGGTTCGGAACCGAACGAAAGGGGCTGCCGCGGTCGCGCGGGATCACCCTGCTGGCCCGCCCTGCGGCGCAGGTGGTGGCGCCCGCCGCCGGCCGCGTGGTCTTTGCCGGGGCCTATCGGGGCTATGGCCAGATTGTGATCATCGAACATTCCGGCGGCTGGACCTCGCTGGTTACCGGCCTGTCCACGCTCGATGTCGAGGTGGGAGACCGGCTGGTCAATGGCTCGCCGCTGGGGATTACCGGTCCGGGGCAGCCGCTGGTGACGCTGGAGCTGCGCAAGGATGGCCAGCCGGTCAATCCGCTGGACCAGCTGGGCCGTTAATGGAGGCGTTGCAGTCCATCTGGCGTTAAGACGCGGCAGAGGATAGGGTTGCACCCGAACGTTTGGCGAAAGGCCGTGATGCGAATGAAGTTTGCCAACCTTGCCCGCGCCGCGCTGCTCGTCAGCGCCGTTGCTCTGTTGCCGGCAACCACGGCGGGCCTTGCCGCGGTGGAAGGGCGTTCCAATGCGCCATTCAGCCGCCTGTTCACGGTCTACCAGATCGTGAAGGCGCAATATGTCGAATCGGTCGATGACGACAAGTTGATCGCTGGCGCGATTGACGGGATGCTGGCCTCGCTCGATCCGCATTCCAGCTATGTCGAAGGCGCTTCGTTCCAGCGCCTGACCAACATGATTGACGGGAATTACTCGGGTCTCGGCCTCAGCGTCGGCATGGATGATGATGCCGTCCGCGTGATCGCGCCGATGAAGGGCAGCCCGGCTGAGAAGGCCGGGGTCAAGGCGGGTGACTATATCACCCACCTCGATGGCAAGCTGATCTACGGGATTGACCTCGATGAGGCGGTGGCCCGGATGCGCGGCGAAGCGGGGACCACGATCCGCCTGACCCTGTTCCGCGAAGGCCGCGATGGCACGTTTGACGTGACCGTTACCCGCGGCGTGATCGACCTTGAGCCGGTCACCTGGAAGCTGGAAAAGGACATTGGCGTCATCTCGGTCAACGAGTTCTCGCGCGATGTCGGCATCGATGTGGGCAAAGGCATTGCCGATCTTAAGCGTCAGGCTGGCGGCAAGCTGACCGGGCTGGTGCTCGACCTGCGGCAGAACCCGGGCGGTTCGCTCGATGAAGCCGTCGCCCTGTCGGACCTGTTCCTGACCAAGGGCGATATCGTCTCGCAGCGCGGCCGCAATCCGCGCGACAACGAATTCTACCGCGCCGAGGAGATGATCCCGGGTGATGCCGCCAAGGGGCTGCCGGTGATCGTGCTGATCGATGCCGGTTCGGCCTCGGCCTCGGAAATCGTCGCCGGGGCACTGCAGGACCAGAAGCGGGCGCTGATCATGGGTGAGCGCAGCTTCGGCAAGGGCAGCGTCCAGTCGCTGTTCGAACTCGACAAGACCCGCGCGATCAAGCTGACCACGGCGCGCTATTACACGCCCTCGGGCCGCTCGGTGCAGGAAGGCGGGATCGAACCCGATATCCGCGTGCCGCAGCTGTCGGACCCCGATGCCCAGCGCCGCGCCAAGCTGACCATGCGCGAAAGCGACCTGCGCCGTCACCTCGTCAACGAACTGGGCGTGGCCGACAAGCAGCTTGAGACCGACCGTCTGGATGATCCGCGCTTCAAGGCGACCCCTGAGGAACTCAAGGCCAAGGGGATCACCGACTTCCAGCTGAACTACGCACTCGAAACCCTGCGCCGTGGCGGCCGGGCGGCGCTGGCGCTGAAGGGGAAGTAGGGCAATGAAGCTTTCGGCGCGCGGCTTGGCGCTGGCAGTTCCGCTGGCACTGCTGGGTGGAGCCTATATTTCGCAGTACGTCTTCGGGCTCTACCCCTGCGAGATGTGCTGGTGGCAACGCTATCCGCACTTTGCTGCCCTGGTGCTCGCCCTGTGCGGCCTGGTGCAACCGCGCCAGAAGCTCTGGCCGCTGCTGGCGGGCCTTGCGATCCTCACCTCAGGCCTGATCGGTGCGTTCCATGCCGGGGTTGAGTACCACTGGTGGGAAGGGATCACCGGCTGCGCCACCACGGCCAAGGCTGGCGGCGATCCGCTCGCTGCGATCCTCAACGCCCCGATCGTGCGCTGCGATGTCCCGGCCTGGACCCTGCTTGGCATTTCGCTCGCCGGGTTCAATTTCCTGATCTCGACCGCCGGGGCGCTGGCCGTTTTCGCCCTGCTGCGCCGCGAAGGAGCCAAGGCATGAGCGATACCGCCCGCATGCTCCGCGTTGACCAGGCCGGTGAATTTGGCGCGACCCGGATCTATGCCGGCCAGCTGGCGGTGATGGGTGATCGCGCCCCGCATTCGGGCGAGATTGCGCACATGGCCGAACAGGAAGCCGCGCACCGCGCCAAGTTCGACGCCCTGCTGGCCCAGCGCGGCGTCCGGCCGACAGCGCTGCAGCCGGTCTGGAGCGTGGCAGGCTATGCCCTGGGCGCGGCGACTGCGCTGATCGGGCCCAAGGCAGCCATGGCCTGCACGGCGGCGATCGAGACCGAGATTGACCGGCACTATACCCAGCAGCTCGAAGAACTGGGCGATGCCGATCCCGAACTGGCCGAGATGATCCGCGAGTTCCGCGATGACGAACGCGCCCACAAGGAAGCGGCCATCGCTGCTGGGGCAGAGCAGGCACCCGCCTATCCGTTGCTATCGGGCGCGATCCGGCTGGGCTGCCGTCTGGCGATCCGCCTGTCCGAGCGGATTTGATCCCCGACTTGACCGGGCGCAAGGAACCGCGCCCCTTAAGCTGTCATTCAGCGCGCAGAGCCTCTATATCGGGGTCATCGCGCCAAGGAGATTACCCATGCGCCGCCTGCTGATCGCCGCCCCGTTGCTGTTTGCTGCCGCCCCCGCGCTGGCCGAGGAAGCTTCCGAGCCCAAGGTCAACCAACTGATCGTCTACGGCAACGATGAGTGCCCCGTTTCCAGCGATGACACGATCACCGTCTGCGCCCGTAAGGCCGAGGGCGAGCGCTTCCGCATTCCGCAGATTCTGCGCAAGTCCAGCTCGCCCCAGAACGAGGCCTGGAACAACAAGGTCCTGGCCTATGAGCGAGTCAGCAAGACCGGGACGATGAGCTGCTCGCCGGTCGGCGCGGGCGGCTGGACCGGCTGCTCGAGCCAGCTGATCAACGCCGCCTATGCCGAAAAGCAGAGCGATGAATCGATCCGGTTTGGACAGCTGATCGCAGAGGAACGCGCCAAGCGGCTTTCGACCATCGACAAGGATGCAGCCAAGACCCAGAGCGATGTCGAGAAGCTGGAAGACCAGATCGAGGCCCGTCGCAAGGCCGAAGCCGAAGCCGAAAAGAAGCCCGAAGGCGGCAACTGAGCCGCGCTATTTGCGCGGCACCTGCGCCACTTCGGCCAGCCAGACATCGGCCAGCCCGTCGCTTGGTGCGCGCCAGTCCCCCCGTGGGCTGAGGCTGCCACCGGATGAGACCTTCGGACCGTTGGGAATGGCGCTGCGTTTGAACTGGCTGGTGGCGAAGAAGCGGCGGACGAAGTTTTCCAGCCAGCGGCGCACGTCTGCCAGCGTATAGTCTTCCTTGCGCTCCTCCGGGAAACCGAACGGCCAGTGCCCCACGCCGTCCTTGCGCCAGGCATGCCAGGCCAAAAAGGCGATCTTGGCCGGGGTCAGCGCCTGGCGGAGCGTGTAGTAGAGGAAGAAATCGTTGAGCGCATAGGGGCCAACCGCCGCCTCGGTGCTCTGGATTGCGCCTTCGGCATCCGCCGGCACCAGCTCGGGCGAAATCTCCTGATCGAGGATCGCGGTCAGTACAGCGTCGGTCGCGGCATCGAACTGCTCGCTCTCGACCGACCAGCGGATCAGGTACTGGATCAGCGTTTTCGGCACGCCGCAATTGACGGCGTAGTGGCTCATGTGATCGCCCACGCCATAAGTGCACCAGCCCAGCGCCAGTTCGGACAGGTCACCCGTGCCGACCACAAAGCCGTGATGGTGGTTGGCCAGGCGGAACAGGTAATCGGTGCGTAGCCCCGCCTGCACATTCTCGAAGGTCACGTCATAGACCTTCTCGCCGCGGGCATAGGGATGGCTCATGTCCTTGAGCAGCTGTTCGGCTGCCGGGCGGATGTCGATCTCCTCGGCCGTGATGCCCAGGGCCTCCATCAGCTTCCAGGCATTGGCCTTGGTGCCTTCGCTGGTGGCGAAGCCGGGCATGGTATAGCCGCGGATCGTGGTGCGCGGCAGGCCGAGACGGTCACAGGCCTTGGCCGCCACGATCAGCGCGTGGGTCGAATCGAGCCCCCCCGAAATGCCGATCACCAGGCACTTCGCCTTGGTCGCTTCCATGCGGCGGATCAGACCATCGACCTGGATGTTGAAGGCCTCGTAGCAATCCTGCGCGAGCCGGTCGGCACGGTGCGGCACATAAGGGAAGCGGCGCAGCGCACGGCGCAGGCCGATGTCCTTTTCGTGCAGCGGCAAGGTGAAATCGATCCGGCGGAACTCCCGCTCGGGATGACCTGCGGCGACCGCGGCATCATTGAACGAACCGGTCCGCATCCGCTCCAGCCGCAGCCGTTGCACATCGACGTCAGCAACCGCCAGCTGTGGCTGACGGCTGAACCGTTCCGACCGGGCAACTTCTTCACCCAGTTCATAGATCGAGCCCTGGCCATCCCAGGCCAGGTCGGTCGTGCTCTCGCCCGCACCGGCGGCGGCATAGACATAGGCTGCGGCGCAGCGCATCGACTGGGCCGCAACCAGCGTCGCCCGCTCATCCGCCTTGCCGACGGTGATGTTGGAGGCCGAGAGGTTGCACAGCACGGTTGCCCCGGCCAGCGCGCCCTTGATCGAAGGGGGCTGCGGCACCCACATGTCCTCGCAGATTTCGAGGTGGAAGGTGAAGTCGGGCAAGTTGGCTGCGCGGAACAGCAGATCGGTGCCGAACGGCACGTCCACGCCGCCCAGTTCGATGCTCTCGCCGGTGATGCCGACACCCTGTGCGAACCAGCGCTTTTCGTAATACTCGCGATAATTCGGCAGGAAGCACTTGGGCACGACACCCAGGACCCGCCCCTGCGTTACCGCGGCAGCACAGTTGTAGAGCCGCCCGTTGCGAACCAGCGGGAGGCCGACCACCAGCACCGCGCGCAGGCGTTCGCTGGCGGTGACAATGCTGGCCAGCGCGGCGCGGGCTGAATCGAGCAGGGCCTGCTGGGTCAGCAGATCGTCAATCGCATAGGCTGTCAGGCACAGCTCGGGAAAGACCACCAGGTCCACCCCGTCGCGCTCTGCCTGCTGGGCCAGTTCCAGCACTGCCCGGGCATTCGCCGCCGGATCCGCCACGAAGACATGCGGCGTGGCCGCCGCCAGCCGGACCAGGCCATGGCGATGAATCGAATGGAAGGGCAGCGGCTGGTTCATCGCCCCCGTCTAGAACGTTGCAAGCCAGTCGTCGACCTTGGCGAAACGAACCCGTGCGCGGGGTGCACGAGGCGTGGCACGGCCGCAATCTCAGCCGGCGCGGGATCCCAGCCGCTCCGTGGCATAGCGGCCCTGCAGGATTGGCTCCCACCAGTCCTTGCGCGACAGGTACCAATCGACTGTCCGGGCAATGCCGTCTTCAAACCGCACCTCCGGAGCCCAGCCCAGTTCCCGGGCGATCTTCGAAGCATCAATGGCATAGCGTTGGTCATGCCCTGGGCGATCGGTGACATAGGTGATCAGGCTGGCATAGGACTGTCCGTCCGCCCGCGGACGGCGCGCATCAAGCGCCGCACAGATCGCCTGCACCACTTCGATATTGCGCCGTTCGGAATTGCCGCCGATGTTGTATGTCTCGCCCGGAACGCCGGCTTCGAACACGCGGCGCAGCGCGCGGGCATGATCCTCGACAAACAGCCAGTCACGGACATTGCTGCCATCGCCATAAACCGGCAGCCGTTCGCCCGCGAGGGCGCGGATGATGATCAGCGGGATCAGCTTTTCGGGGAAGTGGTAGGGGCCATAATTGTTGGAGCAATTGGTCACCAGCACCGGCAAGCCATAGGTATGGCCCCAGGCCCGGACGAGATGGTCCGATGCGGCCTTCGATGCCGAATAGGGTGAACGCGGATCATAGGCCGTGTCTTCGGTGAACAGCCCTTCATCGCCCAGCGAGCCGTAAACCTCGTCGGTAGAGATGTGATGGAAGCGGAAGCTGGCCTTGCGGTCCGGTTCAAGCCCCTGCCAGTAGCCCAGCGTTTGCTGGAGCATGGTGTAGGTGCCGACGACATTGGTCTGGATGAAGGCGCCAGGTCCGTCAATCGAGCGGTCGACATGGCTCTCCGCGGCCAGATGCGCGGTCACGTCCGGTTGAAATTCGGCCAGCAGGTCGCTCAACAGTGCGGCATCACAGATGTCACCCTGAACGAAGCGATAGCGGGGGTCACCCGCTACCGTGTCGAGCGATGCCAGCACCCCGGCGTAAGTCAGCTTGTCGAGGTTCAGGACTTCGTGCGGGCTTTCCCCGATCAGGTGGCGGATCAGGGCAGAACCAATGAATCCGGCGCCGCCGGTGACCAGAACTTTCATGTCTTAGCGGTCCTTCAAGCTGCCGCGCTGTCCGATAGCGCAGCAGGTCGGACCTTTCAGAGCGACACTTCCTGCAAGGGACCGAGCGGATTTCCAGCATAGGGGAAATCCACTATCAGTCGATCGAGTGCCGGCAAAGACCTGTCCTTGTCAGACAGCACCGGATCGCCGCTGGCGAGCGGCCAATCGATCCCGATCGCCGGATCGTTCCAGGCGAGGCCGCCATCGCTTTCCGCTGAGTAGTAGGCATCAACCTTATAAGCGATTTCGCAGTCCGGCTCGAGCGTGAGGAAGCCGTGGGCATAGCCGGCCGGGATCAGCAATTGCTTGCCGTTCGCGGCCGAAAGCTCCAGCCCCGCCCATTGCCCGAATGTCGGCGAAGAGCGGCGGATGTCGACCGCAACGTCGAAAATCCGGCCGCGCAGGCAGCGCACCAGCTTGGTCTGGGCGAACGGCGGCGCCTGATAGTGCAGCCCGCGCAAGGTGCCTGCGGGGTGCGAGAACGAATGATTGTCCTGGCAAAAGTCGATCACGATCCCGGCCGATTCGAGCCGCGCGCGATTCCAGCTCTCACTGAACCAGCCACGCGGATCTTCGAACCGGCGTGGGCGGATTACCGTGAGCGCCATGCCCGCCTCGCACTGCTCAGCTCAGCGCAATGTCGGGCGCGTCTTCCTGCTTCATGCCGACCAGGTGGTAGCCTGCATCGACATGGTGGGTCTCGCCGGTCACCCCGCTCGAGAGGTGCGAGAGGAAGTAGAGCGCCGATCCGCCGACATCCTCGATCGTCACGTTGCGGCGCAGCGGGGAGTTCAGCTCGTTCCACTTCAGGATGTAGCGGAAATCGCCGATGCCACTGGCGGCCAGGGTCTTGATCGGACCGGCGGAGATCGCGTTGACGCGGATACCGGCTGGGCCAAGGTCATTGGCGAGGTACTTGACGCTGGTTTCCAGCGCGGCCTTGGCCACGCCCATCACGTTGTAATGCGGTACGACCTTTTCCGCGCCGTAGTAGCTCAGCGTCAGGATCGAGCCGCCTTCGGGCATCATGGCTGCGGCGCGCTTGGTCACTGCAACCAGGCTGTAGGCCGAGATGTTCATCGTCATCAGGAAGTTGTCGAGGCTGGTATCGACATATTTCCCGCGCAGCTCGTTTTTGTCGGAAAAGCCGATCGCGTGGACCACGAAATCGATCGTCGGCCAACGCGATGCCAGCTGCGCAAAAGCGGTGTCGAGCGCTTCCATGCTCGAAACGTCGCAATCGATCAGGAAATCGCTGCCCAGCGAGGCGGCCAGCGGACGGACCCGCTTTTCCAGTGCCTCCCCCTGATAGGAAAAGGCCAGTTCGGCTCCGGCCTCGTGAAGCTGCTGGGCGATCCCCCAGGCCAGCGACTTGTCATTGGCGAGGCCCATGATCAGCCCGCGCTTGCCCTGCATCAATCCCGTCATGCGTTACGATCCACCATCCTTGTGCCGCCGGCCTTCCGCTACGGACTTGCCGATCATTTCGCCCTCTTCGGGCGTTACGGCAAGCGCTGCGTTGAGTTCGGCTCCAACCACCATCCCTAGGCCAACCAGCCAGAAAAAGAAAAGTGCGATCATCACCCCGGCGAGGCTGCCATAGGTCAGGTCATAGGTGAAGAACCGCGCCAGGACCCAGGGCAGGGCGATCGTCACCGCTGCCCACCAGGCAGTCACCAGCAGGGCGCCGGGCCACTTGGGATAGCGGCGCGCGCGATAGGCGCTGGGGGTCAGCGTGTAGAACAGGGCATGGAGCGAGAGAAACAGGACCACCGCCGGGATCAGGCGCGAAGTTGCCAGGGTGCTGGTCCAGTCGGCCAGGCGCGGAAACCATGCGTCGATGACCTGTTCGGCCGTGCCGATCACCACCTGCGCGAACAGCGACAGCAGCAGGCCGACCACGGCGGCGAAAATCACCCCGGTTGAAATCAGCCGGTGCCGCCAGAACGCCGCTGTCGGTCCGGTGCCATAGGCCCGGCGCAGAATATCGCGGATCGTTTCAATCAGGCTGCCGACGGTCCACAGCCCAACCAGCCCGCCGGCCCACAGTAGCCAGCCAGAGCGGGCCTGGACCACATCCTGCGCGACCGGTTCAAGCACCTTGCGCACCATCGGCGGGACCGCGAGCAGGAACGAGCTGACCGAAGCGGCGCGCTGTGCTTCTTCGCCCACCAGCGCGAAAACGGCGGCCACCGTCACGAAGAACGGGAAGATCGCAAGGATCGCCATATAGGCAAGATTGCCGGCGTGGATGAAGCCATCGTTCCAGGCGCCCAGCCAGACGCGCTGCATTACGCGTTTAAATCGGGCGATCCGCAGCAGGGTCTCTTCACCAACCTGTTCTTCCAGCCCCTCGCGCCACCGCAAGGCCCGCAAGCGCCGACCTTCCGGCGTCAGGTCCGGGGCGAGGTGGGCCGCGGCTCGCGCCTGTTCGAGCGGTATTTCTTCCACGAGAGGCTTAAACGCCCAGCCGGGCGCGCAGGTTGCGCGGGTCGGTCCAGCCGTCCAGCCGCTTGGCCAGGTCCGCGTCACCTTCGGGCAGCTGAATGGCCAGCGTGACCAGTTGATCACCCCGGCTGCCATCCTTGCGGCTGAAGCCCTTGCCGGGGATGCGCAGCGTCTTGCCCGAGCTGGAGCCCGGTGCGACCGTAAGCATCACGGCGCCCTCGGCCGTTGGCACCTTGACCTTGGCGCCGTTCAGCGCCTCTTCGAGGCTGATCGGCAGGTCGAGCCGCAGGTTGTCGCCATCGCGGCGGAAAAAGGCGTGGGGCTGGATCCGGATCGTCACGATGGCATCGCCAGCGCCGCCCGGCCCCTGCTCACCCTTGCCGGCAAGGCGCATCTGTGTGCCGTCCTCGACCCCGGCGGGCAG
Organism: uncultured Novosphingobium sp.; assembly: GCA_964413885.1. GTDB lineage: Bacteria > Pseudomonadota > Alphaproteobacteria > Sphingomonadales > Sphingomonadaceae > Novosphingobium. The sequence continues at coordinate 160,809 of CAYPTU010000002.1, read as the reverse complement.
CTTGAGATCGATCGTCTTGCCATCGGCCAGCGTGATCCGCTGGGTTGCGCGGGCGGCGGCATCGGGCAGCGAAACGCCCAGCTGGTAGGAAGCGTTCGCGCCTTTGGGGGCCTGTCGGGTCCGCCCGCCACCGCCGCCAAAGCCGCCACGTCCGCCAAACAGCCCTTCGAAGATATCGCCAATATCGATGCCGGAATCGCCGCCGCCGAAGCCCTCGAAGCCATCGGCGCGGAAGCCGCGTTGGCCGCCAGCGCCGCCGAACCCGCCGCCACCGCCAAAGCCGTATCCGGTGGGATTTCCGTCAATATCGATTTCGCCGCGATCAAAACGCGCGCGCTTGTCCTTGTCGGACAGCAGGTCATAGGCGCGGGTCACTTCGGAAAAGCGCTCCGCCGCCTTGGGGTTATCCTTGTTGCGGTCGGGGTGCAGTTCCTTGGCCAGCTTGCGATAGGCAGACTTGATGTCCTTCTCGCCCGCGCCGCGCGCTACCCCCAGGATCGAATATGGATCGGCCATGGGTCTTAGCTAGGTGCGCCAAGGCCATACGGCAAGGCGTTCCCTGCACCGCGGCTTTCAACCGCCGAAAGTTGGAGCTATGGCGCGGGGCATGGACGAACAGCAATCCGCCGATGCCATCCCGGTCGCCCCGCCGCTCAAGCTTTTTGCCGAATGGTTTGCCCTGGCCAAGGACGGCGAGCCAAACGATCCCGATGCCGTGGCGCTGGCGACGGCTACCCCTGATGCCGCGCCATCGCTGCGGATGGTGCTGCTGAAGGATTACGGGCCCGACGGCTTTGTGTTCTACACCAATGCACAAAGCCGCAAGGGCGGCGAACTGCTGGCCAATCCGCAGGCGGCGATGCTGTTTCACTGGAAAAGCCTGCGCCGCCAGATCCGCATCGAAGGCCGGATCGAGGAAGTCGATCCCGCCACGGCTGACGCCTATTTTGCCAGTCGCTCGCGTGATTCCCAACTGGGAGCGCTGGCCTCTGACCAGTCGCGTCCGCTTGCATCGCGCGCGGAATTCCTGGGTCGGATCGCTAAGGTCACGGCCCAGCACTTGGTCGGCCGGGTTCCGCGCCCGCCGCACTGGACCGGGTTCCGGCTGGTCCCGCACGCATTCGAATTCTGGATGGACCGCCCGTTCCGCCTGCATGAACGCCGCCGGTTCGAGCGCGATGAAGCCGGCAACTGGACTTCCGGACTGCTTTACCCCTGAAGTCCGCGCCCTGCGCCAGCCAGAAATGCAGCATAGGCATCGGCGAGACCTTCGCGGAGGCCAATCTGCGGCTGCCAGCCGAGCGCAGTGAGCTGCGCATTGTCCATCAGCTTGCGCGGGGTGCCATCGGGCCTGGCCGGATCGGTGATGATCTCGCCGCGGTAACCCGCCACCTCCATGATCAGGCCTGCCAGGTCACGGATCGAGATTTCGCTGCCAGTGCCAATGTTGATGTGCTCTGCGCCTGAGTAGTGCTTCATCAGGAAGACGCAGGCATCGGCGCAGTCATCCACATGCATGAATTCGCGCAAGGGAGTGCCGGTGCCCCACAGCGTGACAGGCGCTCCCGATGCTTTGGCCTCGTGCACCTTGCGGATCAGCGCCGGGACAACATGGCTGCTTTCGGGATCGAAGTTGTCGCCCGGGCCATAGAGGTTGGTGGGCATCGCACTGATGAAATCGCAACCGTGTTGCTGGCGATAGGCCTGGGCCAGCTTGATCCCGGCGATCTTGGCGATCGCATACCACTGGTTGGTTGGTTCGAGCGGCCCGGTCAGCAAGGCCGCCTCGCCGATAGGTTGCGGCGCCTCCCGCGGGTAGATGCAGGATGATCCTAAGAACAGCAGCTTGCTGACACCGGCCTGATAGGCACCTTCGAGAACGGCGGTTTCCATCAGCAGATTGTCCCGCAGGAAATCGACCGGGTAGGCCGCATTGGCCAGGATTCCCCCAACCCGCGCTGCAGCCATAAGCACGGCATCAGGCCTTTCCCGCGCGATCCATTCACGCACGGCCCGCTGGTCAGTCAGGTCAAGCGTGGCGCGCCCGACAGTCAATATGTCGCAGTCTTCCTGGGCCAGGCGGCGGACCAGCGCGCCGCCCACCATCCCGCTGTGCCCGGCCACCCAGACCCGCTTGCTGGCAAGATTATAGGCCATCGCCGACCTAACTCCCGCGCCCGATCGGGGCCCGTTTCATCGTTTCGAGATCGGCCGTCACCATTTCGCGGGCCAATGCGCGGACCGTGGTCTCGTGCTTCCAGCCCAGCTTCTGGTGGGCCTTGCCGGGATCACCGATCAGCAGGTCAACCTCGGTTGGCCGAAAATAGCGCGGATCCACTGCCACGCGAAGCGCACCGGTACGGGCGCAAAAGCCTTGTTCCGCCACCCCCGTGCCCTGCCATTCCAGTGCGATCCCGGCGTCGGCAAAGGCCCATTCGGCAAATTGGCGGACACTGGTGGTCTCACCCGTCGCCAGGACATAGTCGTCCGGGGTTTCCTGCTGCACCATCATCCACATCCCGCGCACATATTCGGCGGCATGGCCCCAGTCGCGGCGGGCATCGAGATTGCCTAGATAGAGCACGTCCTGCCGGCCAAGGGCAATTGCGGCGGCGGCGCGGGTGATCTTGCGCGTAACAAAGGTCTCGCCGCGCAGCGGGCTCTCATGATTGAACAGGATCCCGTTGGAGGCGTGAATGCCATAGGCTTCGCGATAGTTGACCGTGATCCAGTAGGCATAGAGCTTGGCCGCCGCATAAGGGCTGCGCGGATAGAAGGGGGTGGTTTCGCGCTGCGGCACTTCCTGAGCCAGCCCGTAGAGCTCGCTGGTTGAAGCCTGATAAAACCGGGTTTTCTGCTCCAGCCCCAGAATCCGGATCGCTTCCAGCAATCGCAGGGTGCCAACGGCATCGGCATTGGCGGTATATTCGGGCGTTTCAAAGCTGACCTGAACATGGCTTTGCGCGGCCAGATTATAAATCTCGTCCGGTTGGGTTTCCTGTACGATCCGAATCAGGTTGGTGGCATCGGTTAGATCGCCATAGTGCAGGGTCAACTGGGGATCGGGACTGTGCGGGTCCTCATAGATTTCGTCGATCCGGTCAGTGTTAAAGGAGGACGACCGGCGCTTGATCCCGTGGACCCGGTAGCCCTTTGAAAGCAGCAGTCGCGCAAGATAGGCGCCGTCTTGACCCGTGACGCCAGTGATCAGCGCGGTTTTGCCGGTCATTCGGCGGCCTCGCGCGGGAACAGGATGGCGATCCGGCCAATCGCCTTGCGCACCGGCTGGTGCTCCCCATCGAGCGTCCGGCCCAGGCGGACCACTGTCAACCCCTGATCCGGGGAAATCAGCACGAATTGCCCAAGATGGCCGTTCATCGAAAAGGCCGAACTGGCCGCGCCGGGGAAGGGCCGTTGGTCTTCACCGGCTTGCGGGCGGTTGAGCCAGGTTTGCGCGCCATATCCGGCATTGCGCGGATTGGCCGCGGTCATGAACTCGATCCAGGCCGACGGGACCAGCTGCAAACCGTTGACGCTGCCCTTGTTGCGCAGGAATTCACCAAAGCGGGCCCAGTCGCGCGCTGTGGCGTGCATCAGGCTGCCGGCGATCAGCGTGCCTGCGGCATCATATTCGGGGGCGATGCTCTTCATCCCGAGCGGCTCGAACAGCCGGCTGCGCAAATAGTCGTTCATGACCTGCCGGCGTATCGCGGGGTCATCGCTGCCGGTCAGTGCGCGCGCGGCGATATCGGCGAGGATCACCGTGGTGGAACTGGAATATTCCCACTTCCGGCCCGGCTCTGCTTCCAGCGGCTGGGCCTCGGCGTGGGCGGCCATGCCATCGCGCCCGTCCAGGAACAGCATCCGGACCTCATCCGACTGATAGATCGGATCCCCGGCTTCGGTATGGCGAAGGCCGGACCGCATCTGCAACAGCTGGCGCAGCGTGATTTCGCCGCGGGGATCGCCGGGACGCTGCCAGGCCGGGACCGGGGCGCTTTCATCCAGGCGCAAGCGCCCGTCGGAGACCAGCAGGCCGATCAGCACGCCGGTAACCGTCTTGGCCATCGACCAGCTGATAAAGCGCGTATTCTCATGATAGCCGGGCGCATAGCGTTCGGCCACGATCCGGCCATCGTGCATGACCACCACGGCGCGGGTTTCACCGGTCTCGGCTGCGCTGAACAGCCGGTCCACCGCCCGGGCCAGTGCTTCGCGCCGGACCCCAGGATTTTTGACCACAGCCCGCATGGCAGCGGCCGGCAAGGGGGGCTCGGGGGCGGTCTGTTGTGATCCGCATGCGATCAGGCTTGGCAGGGCCAGCATGGGCAGGATAAGGGACAGGCGACGCGTCAGCATGACGTGCATCCCTTGCGCAAAGGCTGGCCGATGGCAACAGTAAACCCTGCTTCGTCAATGCGTTCGCCGTCGCGGCGCTGGCCGTGGTGGGTCTTGCTCGCTCTGGTGGGTCTGCTGGGCTGGTTCTGGGCCCCGCTCAATGCCTATGCGATTACCGGGGCCGCCTATGGCGCTCGGGTGGCTTGTTCGTGCCATTACCTGGGCGGGCGGAGCCTCGACGATTGCCGCAAGGATTTCGAACCGGGAATGGAGCTGGTGTTCCTGAGCAGGGATGCCGAAGCCAAGAGTGTTACAGCCCGGTTCCCGCTCCTCGCCACCCAGACCGCGACCTATTATGAAGGGCAGGGCTGCCGGCTTGAACCGTGGAACCGATAGTCCCGGCTGTCCAAGCAGCGCCCGCAATCCCAAGCCAAAGAACAAGACCATGTCGCTTCCTGTGATCCATCCCGTTATCCTTTGCGGCGGCAGTGGCACCCGGCTCTGGCCGCGCAGCCGGGCCGCCAAGCCGAAGCCGTTCCTGCCGATGCTGGGCACGCAGACGATGTTCCAGGACGCGATTGAACGCGTTGGCCCATACTATGGGTTCGGGGCGCCACTGGTGGTGGCCGGTGCCTTGCATGCCGGCCATGTTGAGGCGCAGCTGGGCGATCGTGAAGCGACCATCGTTGTCGAGCCGGCGGCGCGTAATACCGCCGCGGCTATCGCTCTGGCAGCGCTGCGGCTTGATCGCGAGGCTATCATGCTGGTCTGCCCAAGCGACCACCACATTGCCGATGCCGAGGCCTTTCGCCAGGCTGCCTGGGCTGCGGCCAGACTGGCCAATGCGGGTTACCTGGTCTGTTTCGGGATCGAGGCCAAGAGCCCGGAAACCGGATTTGGCTATCTCGAGCGCGGCGAAGCGCTGCCGCAGGGTGGCTTCCGCGTCGCCCGGTTCATCGAGAAACCTGACCGGGCGCGGGCCGAGGCCTTTCTGGCCAGTGGCACTTTTTGCTGGAATGGCGGCATCTTCGCGTTCCAGGTGGGCAGCTTCCTCGATGAATTGGCAGAACATCGGCCCGCGATCATGGCCGCGGCCCTTGCGGCCGACCGGGCCGGCTATCGCGAGGGTCGGCAGTTTCGCCCCGGCGCAGCTGAATTTGAAGGGTTTGCGCCCGAATCGATCGACTATGCCGTGATGGAAAACACGGCGCGGGCGGCGATGGTGCCGGTGGATATGGGCTGGTCTGATATCGGGAGCTGGGATGCCCTGCACAAGGCGCTCGACCGGGATGCTGACGGCAATAGCACCAAGGGCCGCGCCCAATTGGTCGATTGCCATAACGTCATGGTCACGAGTGACGGGCCGCGGGTTTCGGTGATCGGTCTGGAAGATGTTGTGATCGTGGTCGACGGGGATGAGATTCTGGTGACCAGCCATGCCGGTACGCAGCGCGTCGGCAAGCTTGACGGGGCGATCAACCAATGACCCTTTTGACAACGCGGCGAGTGGCAAAGCCTTGGGGGCGGACCGACTTGCCGCAAGCCTTTGGCGGGCAATCGCCTGATCGCATCGGTGAGATCTGGTTTGAACCGCCGCCGCAGCTCGACAGCCTGCTGATCAAATACATCTTCACCAGTGAGAACCTTTCGGTTCAGTGCCATCCGTCGGACGAGCAGACCCGCGCGATGGGGCTGGGGGCGCAGGGCAAGGAAGAGTGCTGGCTGGTGCTTGCGGCCGAACCCGGCGCCAAGCTGGCAATCGGCTTTGCGCATGAGATCGATCCCGTGACGATGCGTCAGGCGATCAGTGATGGCTCGATCGAGGCGCTCCTGACTTGGCATCCAGTCAAGCCGGGTGACTTTTTCTACATCCCGGCCAACACCGTCCATGCAATCGGTGCCGGGATCACGCTGGTCGAAGTGCAGCAGAATTCCGATATCACCTATCGGCTCTACGATTATGGCCGCCCGCGCGAACTGCATATCGAGGCCGGCCTGGCGGTCGCCTCGCGCAGTCCCTATCCGCCGCAGCTGCATCAGCACCTGGCAGCGGCAGGGGGGGCGGCGCTGGTGAATCGACCGCATTTCCAGCTCGACCGGCTGGATGGCCGGCCTGATGCCGCGACGGCGGCCCGCTATTCCGGCGCCCTTCTGGTCGTGCCGCTGGACTGTTTAGTGACCGTGGACGGCGTGCCGGTGGCCGCCGGACAATGCGCACTGGCCGGGGATCTGGCCGCTATCAGCTTTCCGGACCGGGGCTTGAGCCTGATTGCGCAGCCGGCCTAGGATGCGCCCGCGATGGTTTGGCGGACATATTCGGCATAGGCCGATTTGCCGAGCCGCCCCGCCAGCACCTCGGCCTCAGTCTGATTGATGAAGACCTTGCGCCAGGCAATTTCTTCCGGACAGGCGATCTTGAAGCCTTGCCGCTTTTCCAGGGTTCGGACGAATTCGGCAGCGTCGATCAGACTTTCCGGCGTGCCGGTATCAAGCCAAGCGTAACCCCTGCCCATCAACTCAACTGCCAACTGGCTGCGTTCCAGATAGGCGCGGTTGACGTCGGTGATTTCCAGTTCACCGCGGACACCGGGTTGCAGATTGGCGGCAATATCGACCACCTGTTCATCATAGAAATAGAGCCCGGTAACCGCCCAGTTGGAGCGCGGATCGGTCGGCTTCTCGGCGATCGATACCGCTTGCATGGTCCGGTCGAACTCCACCACGCCATACCGTTCGGGGTCGGTAACGTGGTAGGCAAAGACAGTGGCCCCGGCGGGCCGGGCGATGGCATTTTCGAACAGGCCGGTGATGCCGTGGCCGTAGAAGATGTTATCGCCAAGGATCAGCGCAGAGGGGCCGCCAGCCACAAAGTCTGCCCCGATGATATAGGCCTGGGCCAGTCCCTCTGGTTCGGGCTGAACGGCATAGTCGATCGCCATGCCCCATTGCGCCCCATCACCCAGCAGGCTCTGGAAGTGCGGCGTATCGCGCGGGGCTGAAATGACCAGCACATCGCGGATCCCGGCCAGCATGAGCGTTGATAGCGGATAATAGATCATCGGTTTGTCGTAGATCGGCATCAGCTGCTTCGACGTGACCAGCGTCATCGGATGCAGCCGGGTGCCAGATCCCCCGGCGAGGATGATGCCTTTCATGCCCCCGCCCTTTCCGTGTCCCGGAGGCGCTCGGCCACGATCGTGGTCACCGCTTCCTGCCATGGCCTCGGGCTCAGGCCGAAATCCCGCGCCACTCTGGCCGTATCGAGCCGGGAGTTTGCTGGGCGCGGTGCCAGCTGCGGATATTCGGTCGAGGCAATCGGAATTACGCGGGCGCGCGGCCCGCCCTGCGCTGCGCTGGCCGCCATGATCGCCGTGGCCAGACCATGCCAGGTGGTGCTGCCGGCATTGGCGAAATGATAGGTCCCGCGGGGCGCGGCGAGGTCTGCCAACTGGGTCAGGGCCATGGTCTGCAGGGCTGCCGCGATATCGTGTGCCGCGGTCGGGCAACCCTGCTGGTCGGCCACCACCCGCAGTTCGGATTGACTGGTGGCGAGGCGCAGCATTGTCTTGAGGAAATTGCTGCGCCACGCGCTGATGATCCAGGCGGTGCGCAGGATCAGATGCCGCGCCGTGCCAGCCCGCACCGCCAGCTCTCCGGCCAGCTTGCTCGCGCCATAGGCCCCCAGCGGGGCGACCGGATCGTCCTCGCGATAAGGCCGCTCGAGCCTGCCGTCGAAGACGTAGTCGGTGGAGATATGCAACAGCGGGATGCCGCGGCTGTCAGCCAGCTCGGCTAACCAGCCGGGCAGCGTTGCGTTCAGCAACTGTGCGGATGCCGGTTCGATTTCGGCCTGGTCGACCGCCGTATAGGCGGCGGCATTGATGATGCAGTCGATCGTCTGACCAGCCGCCCAGTCGGCAATTGCACCGGGTGTCGTCAGGTCAAGCTCGGTCCGTGTAGGCGTCAGCAGGCTGATCCCCTCGGGCCAAGGCTGCGCTTGCAGTGCCAGACCGACCTGGCCGGTCCCGCCCGTGATCAGGATCCTGCGCCTGGTCATGTCAGGCCGGCCGCAATGGGCGCAAGGCGCTGTTCAACCCCGCGTCTGGCGTCAGCCAATCTCAATTCATGATCGCATCCCGCAAGACTCGTATAACCTGCTAATTTGCAGGTTCGTTCCGCCTTATACGATCAATTTATGTAGTCAATTACCGAAGTTCATGCCGCTGTTTCGGCGATCCAGCCGCCACCCACCACGCGGTCACCAGCGTAAAGCACTGCGGCCTGGCCCGGGGCAACGCCGTATTCGGGCGCGGCGAAGCGAATGGCCGTACTGGTTCCTTCGCCGAGCGGCCCGTCCAGGGTGACCGGAACCGGCTTGGCCAGCGATCGCACCTTGGCCATCAGGGGCTCGGTGGGGGCGGGGCCAATCCGGTTGGTTTCGATCACGCGGGCCGAACTGACGGCCAGCAGGCGCCGCGGGCCGACGCGCACTTCGGCGGAAGCGGCATCGATCCCGACCACATAGAGCGGTTCGGGCTGGCCACCGATTTCCAGACCGCGGCGCTGGCCCACCGTGAAATGGATCACACCTTCGTGCTGGCCCAGCACTGCCCCGGTTTCGGAATGGACAATCGCGCCCGGCCGAACGCCGTCAGGGCGGACTGACTTGACGATCCGGGCATAGTCGCCGTCGGGCACGAAACAGATGTCCTGGCTGTCAGGCTTGGCGGCAGTGCGCAGTCCGGCGGCTTCGGCCAGGGCGCGTACTTGCGGCTTGGGCAGGCCGCCCAACGGGAAGCGCAGATATTCAAGCTGGGCTTCGGTGGTGGCATAGAGGAAGTAGGACTGATCACGCGCCGGATCGAGCGCCCGGTGCAGTTCTGGCCCGGCTGGCCCGATTACGCGCCGCACATAGTGCCCCGTCGCCAGACAATCGGCTCCAAATTCGCGGGCCATGCGGAACAGGTCGGTAAACTTTGGACCCATGTTGCAGCGAATGCAGGGGATCGGGGTGCGGCCGGCCAGATATTCATCGGCGAATTGTTCGACCACCTCTTCGCGGAAAGCCGATTCGTGATCGATCACGTAATGCTGGATGCCCAGCCGGTCTGCCACCGCGCGGGCATCGCGAATATCATCGCCGGCGCAGCACGCACCCTTGCGGGCAATTGCTGACCCGGAATCATAGAGTTGCAGGGTAACGCCGATCACCTCTGCCCCACTCTGTGCGGCAAGCGCCGCCACGACCGAGCTGTCGACCCCGCCCGACATGGCCACGACAATACGCTTGCCGGCCGCTGGTCCATTAAGCTGGAACAGGGCGGCGGGATCGCTGGTGATGGGGGCTGGCTCGACCATGGCGGCGCGCCTTACACGCTTCGCGCCGGCCATGCAAAAGCCGGCTGCTGCGGCCGCCATACGCACCAAAGTTGGTGACCATCCGGTAAACCGGCGCTTTACGGGCTGTTGACATTATCGCGCTAGAACCGCGCTTATGGAATTCGGTAAGGATTTGATTGCCAGCCTGCGTGAACGGGTATTGCCTGGTGGCCAAAGAGCCGTCTCCGGGCGTTGCGACTGGCACGCACTGAGTGCGCGGTTGCAGGCCGCACACGCTGCGCGGGCAGAACTGATCCGCGCCGAAATCCATGACTTACGGTTGCTGGGGGGGTCGTTCGGGTCTCGATCCACGCTGGCACCGGCGGGGGGCTGGTCTGTCTCACCCGCTGTTAACCCAAGCGATCCAGCAGATGGCAAGGCCTGTCCCGGCATTGCCCTGTCTGCTGTTGCCGCATGGTCTGGCCACGGCCGAGGATGAACATGATCGAGAACCAGAAAATTAGACCCGCCATGGTAATTGGCCCGCTTGGCGAGCCGCTTACCATCGATTCCCTGCCGCCGCCCAACACCTCGCGGTGGGTGGTGCGCCGCAAGGCTGAAGTTGTCGCGGCCGTGAATGGCGGCTTGCTGACCATCGATGAGGTCTGCGAGCGCTACAGCCTGACTCTCGAGGAATTTGCCTCGTGGCAGCGCGCGGTTGATCGCTCGGGTATGCAGGGTCTGCGGGTCACGCGGATCCAGCATTACCGCGACCTTTACGAACGCCAGCTCAAGTACTGATCTGACCCCTCGGGGCACGCCGCATGGTTTGCGGTGCTGATTTCAACGCAGCTCCGGACCGCGAAATCGGTCCCGGGGCTGCGTTATCATACTGCGACCCGGCGCATTTCGCCGGACCGCATCTGCTGTTTGCCGACCACTCCGTTGCGTCGCAGCACGGCGAAGCCTATGGCCGATCCTGTAAACAATTGCGCTTCATGGGGCTTGCCGCGCCGCGGACTTGCCCGAAGTGATATAGCAGAGTAATACAGTCGCTGTCGGTCCGGCCCAGTCGTCATGACTGTGCCGCGGCTCGGTAGCGATGCAAGATGGGGCAGGTTCGGCCATGAACTACGACACGCGGATTGCAGCTGAAGACCTGGCGGAGACCGATTCCGCCGCTGTCCTGCTTGGCGATGCGGAGGAAGAGCGGCGGTCGCGGCGCAAGCTGTTGCTGATCGGCGCGGCCGTGCTGGCCGGTCTGATCGCCATCTGGTTCTTGACCCACCGCGGCGACAATGCTGCGGGTGCCGACAAGAAATCGCAGGCCGCCGTGGTGTCCGTCGTGGCGCCGGGTCGCGGGACGATCGAAGGTGCGATCAATGTCACGGGTACACTGGCTGCCCGACGCGAGTTGCCTGTGGGGGTTCCCGGTGAAGGTGGTCAGGTGGCCGCAGTCCTGGTTGAGCCCGGCCAATGGGTCGGCGCCGGACAGGTCCTCGCGGTAATCGATCGCTCGGTTCAGGTGCAGCAGCGCGCCAGCCAGGCTGCCCAGATCGAGGTCGCCCGGGCCAATGCCCAACTGGCCCAGGCCAATCTCGATCGTGCGCTGAAGCTGGTCGAACGGGGCTTCGTTTCAAAGGCAGATATCGATCGGCTGACTGCCCAGCGTGATTCGGCTGCGGCGCAGGTGCGCGTGGCTGGCGCCCAGTTGGGGGTGATCAACGCCCAGCTTGGCCGTCTCAACGTAGTCGCTCCGGCTGCCGGTCTGGTGCTCGAGCGCCGGGTTGAGCCTGGCCAGGTGGTCAGCGCCGGTTCCGGGATCCTGTTCCGCCTCGCTAAGGGCGGTGAGATGGAGTTGCGCGCGCTGGTGGGCGAAACCGAACTGGCCCAGGTCAGCAATGGCGTGCGCGCCGAGGTGACCCCGGTGGGCGGCAGCAAGGTCTTCACCGGACAGGTCTGGCAGACTGCCCCGGTGATTGATCCGCAAAGCCGCCAGGGCATTGCCCGGATCGCCCTGCCTTATGCGCCGGAACTGCGTCCCGGCGGATTTGCTACGGCCGTGATCAAGGCGGGCTCGGTGGTGGCGCCGATGCTGCCCGAATCTGCGATCCTTTCGGATAACGAAGGCAGCTATGTCTATATCGTTGGCCCGAACAACAAGGCCGAGCGGCGGAATGTGAAGACCGGCCTCGTCACCGCCAATGGCATTGCCGTGGTCGAGGGTCTTGCTGGCACCGAACGGGTCGTCTTGCGGGCTGGCGGGTTCCTCTCGCCGGGCGAGACGGTCAATCCCAAGGTTGTGAAGCCGTAATCGGCCCTCTGGCTCAAGACAGGATCTGGCGATGAACTTCCGCAATATCTCGGCCTGGTCGATCCGCAACCCGGTGGTGCCGATCGTGCTCTTTATCGGCCTGATGCTGGCTGGGATGATGAGCTTCGCCCAGATGGAGGTCCAGAACGATCCGGACGTCGAATTCCCGATGGTGATCGTCTCGATCGCCCAGCCGGGTGCCGCGCCGACCGAGATCGAAACCCAGATCACGCAGCGCGTCGAAGCGGCGGTGCGGACTATTTCGGGCGTCCAGTCGATCAGCTCGACCGCATCCGAAGGCCGCAGCCAGACGATGATCGAGTTCAAGATCGGCGAGGACGTCAACGAGGCAGTCAACGAGGTCAAGAACGCGGTTGACCAGGCGCGCGGCGAATTGCCGGACGGCATTCTTGAGCCGCAGGTAGTCAAGGCCCAGACTTCGTCTGACCCGATTGCCTATTGGGCGGTCCAGGCCGACGACATGACGATCGAGCAACTCTCGTGGTTCATTGATGATACGGTGACCAAGCGGCTGCTCAACGTGTCCGGCATGGCTTCGGTCAACCGGGGCGGCGGGGTTAACCGCGAGATCACGGTAACGCTGGATCCGGCGCGGATGCAGTCGCTCGGGATTACCGCCAGCCAGGTCAACGCCCAGCTGCGCCAGCTCAATATCAATGCTGCCGGGGGGCGTGCTGAAATCGCCGGTTCGCGTCAGTCGGTCCGCGTGCTGGGCAATGCCGAAACGGCTTACGAACTTTCGCAGACCGATATTCCGCTGGGCAGTGGCCGCTCGGTCAAGCTTAGCGATTTCGCCAGGGTTTCGGACAGCTATGGCGAGATCACCAGCATGGGCAAGGCCAATGGCAAGCCGGTGGTGACCTTCGGCATCGCCCGGGCCCGCGGTGCCTCGGACGTCTCGGTCTATGATGGTGCGCTGGCCGAGATCCAGAAGATCGAAAAGGAAAACCCGGGCGTCACGTTCACCCGCCAGTTCACTTCGGTCGACTATACCAAGGCCCAGTACGAGAGCTCGATCTCGGCCATGGTTGAAGGCGCGATCCTGGCTGTGATCGTGGTGTTCTTCTTCCTGCGCGACTGGCGCGCCACGGTGATCTCCGCTCTGGCGATCCCGCTCTCGGCCATCCCGACCTTCTGGTTCATGGACCTGATGGGCTTCACCCTCAACACGCTTTCGCTGCTCGCGCTGGGCCTGGTTGCTGGGGTGCTGGTCGATGACGCGATCGTGGAGATCGAGAATATCGTGCGCCATATGCGGATGGGCAAAAGCGCCTATCAGGCCTCGATCGACGCGGCGGACGAGATTGGCTTGGCCGTGGTTGCCACCACCTTCTCGATCGTCGCGGTATTCCTGCCGGTTGGCCTGATGCCGGGCGTCTCGGGCCAGTTCTTCAAGAACTTCGGCCTGACCGTGGTGGTTTCGGTGCTGATGTCGCTGGCGGTGGCGCGCATGATCACGCCGATGGTTGCAGCCTACTTCCTCAAGGCTCACGGCGAGGAAGAGCATGGCGGCGGTGCGTGGATGGACCGTTATCTCAGCGTGCTGCGTTGGTCGCTTGATCAGCGCGAATCCAGAGCGCTGCGCGCTGCCTTGGCTCCTACGCCCTCGCGCTGGTGGTACTATGTGCTCTGGATCATCGCTACGCTGCTGGTTTTCGCAGCCTTTGGGGGCGGAGCGATGATTCCAGCCAAGGTGATCGGCCAGATCGGTGCTTTGCGTGATGTGATCCCGGGCTGGCTGTCAGCCTTTATCGGCGTTGGCCTTGGCCTCTTCCTGGCCTGGGGGGCTTACCGCATCCTGCTGTTCCTGACGGACTTCGCCCCGCAAGGCTTTGCTGATTGGTATCGTTATATGGACCGGCGCTGGGCAGCGCGCCGGCGTGATCATCGTGTGTGGATGCTGGGCGTCGGCCTGGGTGCTCTGGGGCTGACCGGGATCCTGTTCACCAATATCCCGACCCAGTTCTTCCCGACCGTCAACAGCGACTTCATCCAGATCCGCATCGAGATGGTGCCGGGCACGACCTTGAAGCAGACCGAGGCTGTGATCGATGAAGTGTCGCAGATTGCCCGGACCAGGCCTGAAACCAAGACCACACTGGCCCGCTTCAGCGAAGGCAACGGCCGCGTCTTTCTGACGCTCAAGGAAGACCGCAAGAAGACGAGCATGGAGATCGAGCGCGAGCTGACGCCAGTCTTGCAGCAGATCGCCGATGCACGGGTCACGATCCAGAGCTTTGGCGGACCGGGTGGCGGCACGGGTCGACCTGTCTCGGTCATGCTTTCGGGCTCCGACTCCAAGCTGCTTGATGAAACCGCATCCAAGCTGGTGGAAGAGATGAAGGGCGTAAAGGAACTGGTCGCTCCGCGCATCGCCGCCGACATGCGCCGCCCTGAACTGGTGATCAAGCCGCGGCTCGACCTGGCGGCCAGCCTGGGCGTAACGACTTCAGCGCTGAGCCAGACAATCCGGATCGCCACCATCGGTGATATCGATCAGAACGCGGCCAAGTTCTCGCTGACTGATCGCCAAGTGCCGATCCGCGTCCGGTTGCCGCTCGAGGCGCGCGAAGACCTTTCGACGATCCAGAACCTGCCGGTGCCGACCACGACGGGCGGTTCGGTGCCGCTATCACGCGTCGCAGAAATCGGCTTTGGTTCGGGCCCGGTCTCGATCCAGCGTTATAACCAGAACCGCCGCGTCTTCGTCGGTGCTGACCTGGCCCCTGGCGTGGTGAAGGGCACTGCGATGCAAAAGGTCAACGCCTTGCCGATCATGAAGAACCTGCCGTCGGGCGTGTCCAACGCGCCGTTTGGCGAGGATGAGTGGCAGGCGGAAATGACCCGCAACTTCGGGATCGCACTGGTCTCGGGCGTGCTGCTGGTCTTCGCTGTGCTGGTGCTGCTTTACCATCGCTTTGTTTCGCCGCTGGTGAACATGAGTTCGCTGTTCCTCGCTCCGCTGGGCGGGTTGGTCGCATTGCTGCTGGTCGGGCAACCGATGTCGATGCCGGTGTTCATCGGCATCCTGATGCTGTTCGGGATCGTTGCGAAGAACTCGATCCTGCTGGTCGATTTCGCGATCGAGGAGATGCAGCGCGGGGTCGAAAAATTCGATGCCATCGTCGAAGCTGGGCACAAGCGCGCCCAGCCCATCATCATGACCACCGTGGCCATGACCGCGGGCATGGTGCCGACCGCTATCTCGGGCCTGATCGGTTCGGGTGACGGGGCTTGGCGCGCACCGATGGGTACGGTCGTGATCGGGGGGCTGGTCCTGTCGACACTGCTGACCCTGCTGATTGTGCCAGCCGGCTTCAGCCTGGCTGACGGCTTTGAAAAGCGTGCTGGCCCGTGGCTGCGCAAGCGGGTTCTCAGCTATCAGCCGGGCGATGAGCACGGCCCCAGGGAAGGCCTCCACGGCGGGGCGCTACCGGCCGAGTGAGCGGCTTAACCTCCCCTGTGACTGTGCGCGGCGGCCTTCCGGCCGACCGCGCTCAGCGCATGCGGCGACTGGCCACCGGGCTGCTCGTTGCCATGGCCGGGCTCTATCTCTTCGCCCGCCATTATCAGGGCTTGCACCCAGCAATGGGCTATCTGCTGGCCTTTGCCGAGGCAGCCATGGTGGGCGGGCTGGCTGACTGGTTTGCGGTCACCGCGCTGTTCCGTCATCCGCTGGGTCTGCCGATCCCGCACACGGCGATCGTGCCCGAAAACAAGGACCGCATCGCCGATACGATGGCGGCTTTCCTGCGGACCAATTTTCTCACGCCCCAGGTCGTCGCCCGCCGGATGAGCGGGATGAACCTGGCAGCGGCCGTCGGTAACTGGCTAGCAGACCCGCAGGCGGGTGGTTCCGGCCGCTTGCGCGCGGGGGCGGCCGACCTGCTGGCCCATGTGCTCGAATCGCTCGATCCGGAACGGCTTGGTAACCAGGTCCGGGGCGGGCTGTTCAAACAGATCGACAAGCTCGAGGTCTCGCCCCTGCTTGGCCAGATGCTCGGCACTGCGATTGCCGACAAGCGCCATATGCCGGTGATCGAATCGCTGGTGCGCTGGGCCGGGCTGACCTTGGAAGACAACGAAGCGATGGTGCGCGAGCTGATTCATGCCCGCGCCAATGCCATCCTGCGCTGGACCGGGCTGGATGAGCGCGTGGCCAATTCGGTGCTCGACGGGCTTTACAAGCTGCTGGCCGAAGTGATCGTCGATCCTGACCATCCCCTGCGCGGCAAGATTGAGGAAGGTCTAGCCAAGCTGGCCGATGACCTGCAGCACGACGCGGAACTGCGCGCCAAGATTGAGCGGATGAAGGGTGATCTGATCGCCAATCCCGCCGTCTCGACCTGGTGGCAAGGCGTGTGGGAGCGGCTGCGGCTCAAGATGCTCGATCGCCTCCGTCAGCCCGAAGGCCAGATCGGCAGCCAGGCGGCCGAGGCACTGGCCGAGCTGGGCCGCCACCTCCGCGACGATCCGGCGCTCCAAGACCAGATCAACCGCTTCGCCCGCCGCACGCTGGTGGGTGCATCGGTCCGCTATGGTGACCAGATCGTTCGGCTGGTCTCCGAAACGGTCAAGCGCTGGGATGCCCGCACCGTGACAGACCGGATCGAGGGTGCCGTGGGCCGCGACCTCCAGTTCATCCGCATTAACGGCACCATGGTTGGCGGGCTGGTCGGGGTGATTATCCACGCGGTGGACCAGCTGCTGTGAGCGCGCTGGTGCTGACCACCGAGCGCTTCGAACTGTGGCGCCCGCAGGTGGGTGACCTGAGCGACCTGTTCGAGCTGACCCGCGATGACGAAACCCGCCGCTTCCTCGGCAGCTTCGTGCCGACCGAGATGGACAGCTTCGCCCGTCTGACCCGCAACGCCGGTTCCTGGGCGCTGTGGGGCTATGGCACCTTCATGGTGCGGCGGAAGGGTGAGGGGCGGATCGTGGCCAACTGCGGCGTATTCCGCAGCCACCGCGGCTTCGGCGCGGAGCAGGGCCTCGATAACGTCGCCGAAGCCGGCTGGATCGTCCATCGCGACGCCTGGGGCCAAGGCCTCGCCAGCGAAGTCATGACCGCTGCCATGGTCTGGTTCGACCAGACCCACGGCCGCCAGCGCGTGGCCTGCATGATCGAGGAAGGCCACGGCGCGAGCGAGGCGATTGCCCTGAAGCTGGGCTTTATCCGCTACGGCCGGCAGCAGCCGGATGAGGGCGCGGCGCTGGGGCTGTGGGAGCGGGTTTAGCTGCCAAAAGAAAAGGCCCCGCTTGCGCAGGGCCTTTCCGTGTTTCGCGATTTTGCCGCTGATCAGAGCTTGCCGGTCAGTTCCGGGACAACCGTGAACAGATCGCCGACCAGGCCGATGTCCGCGACCTGGAAGATCGGGGCGTCCTCGTCCTTGTTGATGGCGATGATGGTCTTGGAATCCTTCATGCCGGCGAGGTGCTGGATCGCACCCGAGATGCCGACAGCAACATAGACTTCCGGGGCGACGATCTTGCCGGTCTGGCCGACCTGGTAGTCGTTCGGGACATAGCCCGCATCGACTGCCGCGCGGCTGGCACCGACGCCTGCGCCCAGCTTGTCAGCCAGCGGGAAGATGGTGGCCTTGAAGGTGTCCGCATCCTTGAGCGCGCGGCCGCCCGAGACGATGATCTTGGCGCTGGTCAGTTCCGGACGTTCGCTCTTGGCGACTTCCGAACCGACGAAGCTGCTGGTGCCGGCGGCACCCGGGCCCGAAATGGCTTCAACCGGAGCCGAACCGCCGGTGGCGGCGGCCTTGGCGAAGGCCGTGCCGCGGACGGTGATCACCAGCTTGGCATCGCTCGATTCGACTGTAGCGATGGCGTTGCCGGCGTAGATCGGACGGGTGAAGGTCTTGGGGCCTTCGACCGACAGGATGTCGGAGATCTGCGCGACATCGAGCAGCGCTGCGACGCGCGGTGCGATGTTCTTGCCGGTGGTCGTTGCCGGAGCCAGAAAGGCGTCGTGATCGGCCATCAGGCCCGCGATCAGTGGCGCGACGTTCTCGGCCAGGGCATTGGCATAGGCCGCATCGTCAGCGACGTGGACCTTGGCCACGCCGGCGATCTGCGCGGCAGCGGCACCGGCAGCGGCGCAGCCCGAACCTGCGACCAGCAGGTGGACTTCACCCAGCTGGGCAGCGGCGGTGACGACGGCCAAGGTAGCATCCTTGACCGAGGCGTTGTCGTGTTCGACCCAAACGAGCGTCTTGGCCATCAGGCGACTCCCATTTCCTTGAGCTTGGCGACGAGGGCGTCCACGTCTGCCACCTTGATGCCGGCGCTGCGCACCGGCGGTTCGCTGACCTTGAGGGTCTTGAGGCGCGGCGCGATGTCCACGCCGTAGTCGGCCGGTGCCTTGGTGGCGAGCGGCTTCGACTTGGCCTTCATGATGTTCGGCAGCGAGGCATAGCGCGGCTCGTTGAGGCGCAGGTCAGTGGTGACCACGGCCGGCAGAGCCAGCTTCACGGTTTCCAGACCGCCGTCGATCTCGCGCTTGACGACCACGCTGTCACCTTCGACGGTGACTTCGTTGGCGAAGGTGCCCTGCGGGCGGCCCATCAGCGCGGCGACCATCTGGCCAACCTGGTTCGAATCGTCGTCGATCGCTTGCTTGCCGGTGATGATCAGGCCGGGCTGCTCTTCTTCAGCCACGCCCTTGACGATCTTGGCGACGGCCAGCGGCTCGACGTCCACGCCGTCATCGACCTGGACGAGCACGGCGCGGTCTGCACCCATCGCCAGCGCGGTGCGCAGCGTTTCCTGGGCCTTGGCCGGACCGACCGAGAGGGCGACGATCTCGGTAACCACGCCCTTTTCCTTAAGGCGGATGGCTTCCTCAACCGCGATCTCGTCGAACGGGTTCATGCTCATCTTCACATTGGCGAGATCAACGCCGGTGCCGTCGGACTTTACCCGCGGCTTCACGTTGTAATCGATCACGCGCTTCACGCAGACCAGGGCCTTCATCGGTTCAAGCCTTTCGCTTTGCCATGTTGCATCGCGGCATTACTGCCGTTTACGTAAACGTCAACTCCGATCAGTGGCCTCAGGCCACCGCGCGGACTTCGGCGACGATCTTCTTGGCGGCATCGCCCAGATCGTTGGCGGGGACGATCGGCAGGCCCGAATTGGCCAGGATGTCCTTGCCCTGCTGGACGTTGGTGCCTTCAAGGCGAACCACCAGCGGAACCGAGAGGTTCACTTCCTTGGCCGCGGCAACGATGCCATCGGCGATGATGTCGCACTTCATGATCCCGCCGAAGATGTTGACGAGAATACCCTTCACCGCCGGATCCTTGAGGATAATCTTGAAGGCTGCGGTGACCTTTTCCTTGCTGGCGCCGCCGCCCACGTCGAGGAAGTTGGCCGGAAATTCGCCGTTCAGCTTGATGATGTCCATCGTCGCCATGGCCAAGCCCGCGCCGTTGACCATGCAGCCGATGTTCCCGTCGAGCTTGATGTAGGCCAGGTCGTATTCGCTGGCTTCGAGTTCGGCCGGATCTTCTTCGGTGGTGTCGCGCAGTTCCATCAGGTCCTTGTGACGGAACATGGCGTTGCCATCGAAGCCGACCTTGGCGTCGAGCACGTAGAGCTTGTCACCCTCGGCAGTAGGGCAAACGGCCAGCGGGTTGATTTCGATCTGCTCAGCATCGGTGCCGAGGAACGCGGCATAGAGACCGGCGAGGATCTGCGCGGCCTGCTTGGCCAGGTCACCCGTCAGGCCCAGCGCCTTGGCGACGGCGCGGCCGTGGTGCGGCATCAGGCCGGTGGCGGGGTCGATCGTGACGGTGTGGATCTTTTCCGGGGTGTCATGGGCCACGGTTTCGATGTCCATGCCGCCTTCGGTCGAGGCGACCACGGCGATCCGGCTGCTGGCGCGATCGACCAGCAGCGCGAGGTAGAATTCTTTGCCGATATCGACGCCGTCGGTGATGTAGAGGCGGTTGACCTGCTTGCCGGCTTCGCCGGTCTGTACGGTGACCAGGGTGTTGCCCAGCATTTCCTTGGCGTGGGCTTCCACTTCCGCAAGGCTCTTGGCCAGGCGGACGCCGCCCTTGGCATCGGGGCCGAGTTCCTTGAACTTGCCCTTGCCGCGGCCACCGGCGTGGATCTGGGCCTTCACGACATAGAGCGGCCCGGGGAGCTGCTTGGCAGCGGCGACCGCTTCTTCGACCGACATGGCGGGGATGCCCTTGGGCACGGCGACGCCAAACTTCGCGAGCAGTTCCTTGGCCTGATATTCGTGAATGTTCATCTGGGATTTCCTGCGCTGGGGATTGGCCGCAGTTGGGCCGGAAAGTGTCTTGGCCCTAAGCACAGTGAGGCACGCTTGAAAAGGCCCTTAATCGCCCGGTTAAATGCGGATTCAGGCAAGGTCCCGCTTGCCAAGCCGCGCTGTCCCCCACAAATCGGGACGGATGATCGATCGCGCCCGCCTGGAAGAAATTGTCCGCGAAGCCGGCCGGATCGCGATCGGGCGCTGGCCGGGGCACGGCCATGCGCTGGAAAGCTGGGAAAAGGACCCCGGCAGTCCGGTTAGCGAGGCCGATCTGGCGGTTGATCTGTTCCTCAAGCGTGAACTGGCAGCCTTGCTGCCTTCGGCGGGGTGGCTGTCCGAGGAGACGATCGACGCGCCCGAACGGCTGAAGGGCGGCCTGCTGTGGCTGGTCGATCCGATCGACGGCACCCGTGACTTCATCAAGGGCCGCCCGGGCTGGGCGGTTTCGGTAGCATTGGTTTCTTCCGGCCGACCCCTGCTGGGCCTGCTTTGCGCCCCGGCCCGGGACGAGCTGTGGTCGGCCGAGGCCGGGCAGGGCAGCTGGCGCAATGGCGTGAAGCTGGCCGCCAGCCGCCGCACCACGTTCGCCGGATCGCGGGTTCCGGCCGATACCTTGCCCAAAAGCGACCTCGATCTGGTGCCGGTGGATCGGCCCAATTCAATCGCGCTGCGGATTGCGATGGTCGCAGCTGACGAGGCGGACCTCGTCGCGACACTGCGCTGGGGTTTTGAGTGGGACATTGGCGCCGCTGCGCTGATCGCGCGCGAGGCGGGGGCGGCGGTCAGCGATGCCTTTGGCCAGCCGCTCAACTACAACAAGCGCGATCCCCGCGATTTCGGGGTGCTGGTGTCCGCACCGGACATTCATGCCGCCGCGGTCGAGCGCCTGGCCGATCGGGCCAGGACGCTCGCCGGCTAGGCAGGGCTAGCGTCCGGTCCGGGCCGCCTGCACGTCTTCCTGGGTCACCGGCACAATCTTGATCTCCACCCGGCGGTTCTTCATCCGGCCGGCCTCGGTCGCGTTGTCAGCAATCGGCATGGTTTCGCCAAAGCCCTGGCTGCGGATTCGCGCCGCCGGAACCCCGCGTGATTGCAGGTAACCCGCTACCGTCCGGGCCCGATTTTCCGAGAGGGTCTGGTTATAGGTATCCGAACCCGTCGAATCAGTGTGGCCATAAACGTCGATCAGGCTGTTGGGGTACTTGATCAGGCTGTCGGCCACCTGATCCAGTGTGGTGCGGAAGCTGGGCTGAAGCGTGTAGCTGGCAACATCGAAAGTCACCCCATCGGGCAGGTTGACGAGGATGGCCGAGCCATTGTCCGTCTCGGTCACGTCAACGCCGGAGCCGGCGGTCTGTTCCTTCAGCTCCTTGATCTGCTTGTCCATGGTATAGCCCACCGCGGCACCCGCGACACCGCCGATCCCGGCGCCGATGATCCGGCCGGTCTTGCCGCCGATCAGGCCGCCGAGCAGGATCCCCGCAACCGTCCCGCCAACGCCGCCGATGGCGGTGCGCGAGATTTTCTTTTCTCCGGTATTGGGGTCGGTCACGCAGCCTGAAACCGTAACCAGCGAAAATGCGGCGAAAGTCGAAACCAGCAAGCGGGACTTTTTCATGGCTCAATTCCCTTAGTGAACTAGCGTGTGAGGTTTACCGTGCGCGGCAAAACCTGAATGGAAGGTGGATGGTTGCATTGTCAATGATTTGGGGCTTGCCCCTTCGCGACCGGGCCGAGTTCTGCTAGCGCTGGGGCTGTGACACCTTTTCCCCTGACCGACGTTGCGATCATCGCAGGACTGATCCTGCTTAACGGCCTGTTCTCGATGTCCGAGCTGGCAATTGTTTCGGCGCGCCCGGCTCGGCTGAAAGTCCAGGCTGAGCGGGGCCACCATGGCGCCAAGACTGCCCTGGCGCTGGCCACCGATCCCGGCAAGTTCCTCTCAACCGTGCAAATTGGCATCACGCTGGTGGGGATTATCGCGGGTGCCTATTCGGGCGCCAGTCTGGGCGGCCCCACCGGTGAGCGGCTGGCCCTGCTGGGCGTGCCAGCGGACTATGCCGATGTTGCCGGTTTTACCCTGGTCATCGTGCTGACCACCTATTTCAGTCTCGTTGTCGGCGAACTGGTGCCCAAGCAAGTGGCGCTGCGCGCGGCGGAACCTATCGCCATGGCTGCGGCGGTGCCCATGGCTGTGGTAGCGCGGGTCACCGCCCCGTTTGTCTGGCTGCTTGACCGCTCATCTTCGCTGCTGCTGCGGCTGATGGGCGTGCGCCACAGCGGAGAAGCCGGGGTGACCGCCGAAGAACTCCACATGATCTTCGCCGAAGCGACCCGATCCGGCGCAATCGAAGAGGATGAGCGCCAGATCATGACCGGGATCATGAAGCTGGCCGATCGCCCGGTCCGTGAACTGATGACCCCGCGGACCGAGCTTGACACTATTGATCGCCGCGCGACCGAAGCCGAGGTCCGCACCGTGATCAAGGATAGCCCGCATTCTCTGCTGCCGGTGGCCGATGGTTCGCCCGACAATATCGTCGGCGTGGTCAAGGTCCGCGATATTCAGGCGCTGCTGCTGGCCGGCAAGCGGGTCCAGATCGCCCGCGTGATGCGCAAGGCAGAGATCATCCCAGATCAGCTGGATGCGATGGATGCGCTGCGGATCTTGCAGCAGTCCGGCGTATCGATGGCGCTGGTCCACGACGAATACGGCCATCTGGAAGGCGTGGTGACCCCGGCCGACCTGCTGACCGCAATCGTCGGCAACTTTGCCAGCCATGTTGATGAAGGGGATTCGCCCCTTGTGGTCGAGCGTGAGGATGGTTCGCTGCTGGTCGCCGGCGCGCTGCCGGCCGATGCCTTGGCCGAGCGACTGGGCATCGATCTGCCCGATGATCGCGATTTCGCGACGGCAGCGGGTTTCGCGCTGTGGGTGATGAAGAAGCTGCCGCATGAGGGCGAGCACTTCCACGAACAGGGCTGGCGCTTCGAAGTGGTCGACATGGACGGCCGCAAGATCGACAAGCTGCTGGTCAGCGAGACCGAACCGCAAGGCTGACGTTTGCTTCACCCCAACGAAAAGGGCCCGTCCCTGCGGACGAGCCCCTTCAAATTGCCCGAAAGCTTGATCGCTTAGCCGCCGATGGCAACCTGTGCCTCGCGCCCGTCGCCCTGCGGGGCGGCGATGATGTCGCGGGTTACGTCACCTTTGGCCACGGTGTTGGTCTTCGGATCGCCGACGGTCGAGCGGATCGAAGCCGCCGCAGTCCCGGCCCGGTTGCCGGCGGTGCGTTCAACTTCGCTACGCGCTGCGGGCGGCCCGAACAGCACGTCCTGTGCCTGCTGGGCGGCGCTGCGGTCTGATGGACGCGGCGCACCCGGGGCCGGCGGGGTCAGGGCAAAATCGGGCGGGATCACCAGCGGAGCCTGGCGCTGCACGGCGAATTCATCGGGCCGGTCGCGGTTGAACAGGCCGGTGCTGCCGCAGCCCGCAAGGAGCGTTGCAGAGCCGATCGCGGCGATGGCCAGGAACTTGCGCATTATCTCAAAACTCCGTTTCAGGCCCGGTCAGGCGGCTTCGCCCGCTTGTGCCTTCGCCTCGGGCTTTTCGCCCGAAAGGAAAGAACGGGCAAGGATAATCAGGACGCCAATGGTGATCGCGGCATCGGCCAGGTTGAACACCAGGAAGGGGCGGAACGTGCCGATGTGGAAATCTGCATAGTCGACGACAAAGCCGTGCATGATCCGGTCATCGATATTTCCGGCCGCGCCGCCCAGCACCAGTGACAGACCCAGGATATCGGCCAGCAGTTTCTCGCGCAGGATCCAGACAAAGACCACCAGCGCGATCACGCCGGTGAGCGCGACAAGCGCCCAGCGCATCTCCATCGAATCCGCCGTCAGCATGCCCAGCGAGACGCCGTGGTTTTCCACCCAGGTCAGGTCGAA
Source organism: uncultured Novosphingobium sp. (assembly GCA_964413885.1). GTDB lineage: Bacteria > Pseudomonadota > Alphaproteobacteria > Sphingomonadales > Sphingomonadaceae > Novosphingobium. The sequence continues at coordinate 136,570 of CAYPTU010000002.1, read as the reverse complement.
GAACGGCAGCAGGTCGATCTTGCCCTTTTCCGGCAGGCGCAGGGTCCAGGTGATAAAGCCCTTGAGCCATTGGTCAGCGGCATAGACCAGCGCGGCCAGCACCAGCCCGATCAGACGGTTGCGGGTAATCAGGCCCGTCATGCGCCCACCACGCTTTCGCAGCGCCCGCACAGATCGCCGTCTTCCGCCACTTCGGGCAGGTGGCGCCAGCAGCGGCCGCACTTGTGGTCAGAGGTTCGCGCAACGGTCACGCCATCGCTTTGCCCGCGCATGACTTTCGCCGTGATGAACAGCTCGGCCAGATCGGCTTCGGGGGCATCGGCCGGAACCGTGACTTCGGCTTCCAGGCCAGAACCCAGCACCTTTTCGCGGCGCAACGGCTCGATCGCTTCCAGCACCTGGCCGCGCAGGGCCCGCAGTGCGGCAAAGCGTTCGGCCAGTCCGGGATTCAGCCATTCGTCCGGCAGGTCATGCAGTTCCTGCAGATGCACACTGTCGCGATCGGGGAAGCGGGTGTTCCAGACTTCTTCGGCGGTGAAGACCAGCACCGGCGCGGCATAGCGGACCAGCGCCTGGAACAGCACATCAAGCACGGTGCGATAGGCACGGCGTTCGATCCCGGCGGGATCGTCGCAATAGAGCCGGTCCTTGCGGATATCGAAGAAGAAGGCCGAGAGGTCTTCGTTGCAGAAGTCGGTCAGCGCGCGGGTATATTCGTTGAAATCAAAATCCCCGATCGCCCGGCGCAGCGTGGTGTCGAGCTGCTTGAGCTGGCCGAGCATATAGCGCTCCAGCTCGGGCATCTGCGCCGCGTCGACGGCCTCGGCGGCATGGTCGTAGCCATCCAGCGCACCCAGCAGGTAGCGGAAGGTGTTGCGCAGCTTGCGGTACTGGTCGGCCACGCCCTTCAGGATCTCGTCGCCGATGCGGTGATCTTCGGTGAAATCGACCGACAGCGCCCACAGCCGGATGATGTCCGCGCCGTAGGTTTCCATGACCTTCAGCGGGTCGACCGTATTGCCGACCGACTTCGACATCTTCAGGCCCTTCTGGTCCATCGTGAAGCCGTGGGTCAGCACCGCATCGTAAGGTGCGCGGCCGCGCGTGGCGCAAGACTGCAGCAGGCTCGACTGGAACCAGCCGCGATGCTGATCGCTGCCTTCCAGATAGAGATCGGCCGGCCAGCGCAGTTCCGGCCAGCGGCCCGATTCCAGCGTGAAGACGTGGGTGCAGCCCGAATCGAACCAGACGTCGAGGATGTCGGTGACCTGCTCGTAGTCCTCGGCCTTGTAGTCAGCGCCAAGGTATTCCTGCGCGCGGGCGGCGGACCAGGCATCGACACCCTGCTCCTTCACTGCCGCCACGATGCGCGCGTTGACTGCGGCATCGACCAGGTACTGGCCCGACTGGCGGTGGACGAACAGCGTGATCGGCACGCCCCAGGCGCGCTGGCGGCTCAGCACCCAGTCCGGGCGGCCTTCAACCATCGAACCGATCCGGTTGCGGCCCTTTTCAGGGACAAAGCGGGTCGCCTCGATCGCGGCCATGGCCTTGTCGCGCAGCGTGCCATCTTCGCGAGCCTGATCCATCGGCACGAACCACTGCGGGGTGCAGCGGAAGATGACCTTGGCCTTGGACCGCCATGAGTGGGGGTAGGAATGCTTGTAGTCGGCGCTCGCCGCGAGCAAGCAACCGGTCTCGCTGAGGTCCGAACAGATCGGGCCATCGGGCGCGTTGAACTTGGGATTGATGACCGAACCCTGGCTGCCCAGCCAGCCCCAGTCAGCGCGGTACTTGCCATCGCCCTCGACTGCGAAAACCGGCTCGATCCCATGCGCCTTGCACAGCAGGAAGTCGTCCTCGCCGTGATCGGGGGCCATGTGGACCAGACCGGTACCGCTATCGGTGGTGACGAAATCACCCGGCAGCATCGGCCGCGGCTTGGCAAAGAACCCACCGAGGTGGTGCATCGGGTGGCGCACCATGGTGCCAGTCAGCGCGCCCGCCTTGAGCAGACCATGACCGCTCTCCGGGGTCTCCTTGCCGAGCCGTGCCAGTAGCGCTTGCTCCAGCGGCAGGGCGTAAACCAGTCGACGGCCATCGATTTCGGCAACGACGTATTCGACTTCGGGCCCGTAGGAGATCGCCTGGTTCGTCGGGATCGTCCAGGGTGTCGTGGTCCAGATTACCGCATATGCTCCGACCAGCGATGGCTCGTTGGGGCATTCCGTGATCTCGAAGGCCACATCGATCTGGGTCGAGACGATGTCTTCGTACTCGACCTCGGCTTCGGCCAGCGCGGTCTTTTCGACCGGGGACCACATCACCGGCTTGGCCCCGCGATAGAGCTGACCGCTTTCCGCGAACTTCAGCAGTTCCGAAACGATCGTCGCCTCGGCCTGGAAGTCCATCGTCAGGTAGGGGTTGTCCCAATCGCCGTTGATGCCCAGGCGCTTGAGCTGTTCGCGCTGGGTATCGACCCAATGCTGGGCATAGGCGCGGCATTCGGCGCGGAATTCTTCCGCCGGAACCTCATCCTTGTTGAGCTTCTTTTTGCGGTACTGTTCCTCAACCTTCCATTCGATCGGCAGGCCGTGGCAGTCCCAGCCCGGAACATAGGGTGCGTCCTTGCCCAGCAGGCTCTGGGTACGGACCACCATGTCCTTGAGGATATGGTTCAGTGCATGGCCGATGTGCATATCGCCATTGGCATAGGGCGGGCCATCGTGGAGAATGAACTTCTCGCGGCCCGCGCGGGCTTCACGCAGCTGCTTGTAGAGGCCGCTCTCGTTCCAGCGCGCCAGTATGCCCGGCTCCTTTTGGGGCAGGCCGGCCTTCATGGGGAACTCGGTCTTCGGCAGGAAGACGGTGTCTCGGTAATCGCGCGCTTCAGTCATAGCCTGCCGCCGTTAGAGCAAAGCCACCAGCCGCGCCAGTCCCGGCTGTGCGGTCGCCATCACGCCAGCAGCTTGCGCGCCTGATCACAATCGACCAGCATTTGCCGGGTCAGGGCATCGAGGCTGTCGAACTTGGCTTCGGGCCGCAGGAAGTGGTGGAAGGCCACCTCGATCTCCTGCCCGTAGAGATCGCCTGACCAGTCGAAGAAGTGCGGCTCCAGCAGTTCCTTGGGCGGATCGAAGCTGGGGCGGATGCCCAGATTGGCCGCGCCGTGCAGCCGGGTGCCGTCCGCGAGCTGCGATGAGACAGCGTAGATTCCATAGTGCGGGCGCAGGTAATTGCCGAGCGGCAGATTGGCGGTGGGGAAGCCGATCGTGCGGCCGACCTTGTCGCCATGCTGGACCAGGCCGCGGATCGCAAAGGGGCGGGTCAGCAGGCGGGTGGCGGTTTCGCAATCGCCGCTTCGCAGTGCTTCGCGGATACGGCTGGACGAGACAACTTCGCCGCCTTCAGTAACGGGGCCGACTGCCCGCGACGACAGGCCCAGCTCGGCACCGCGCGTCTTGAGCAGTTCCACCGAACCGCCGCGGCCCTTGCCGAAGGTGAAATCCTCACCTGTAACGACGCCGGCTGCGCCAAGCCGCTCGACCAGGAGCTTGGCCATAAAGTCTTCGGCCGTGGTTGCCGCCAGTTCTGCGTCAAAGGCGAAGACCAGCATGGCATCGGCCCCGGCCGCGGCGAACAGTTCCTGCCGCTGGTCCAGCGTGGTCAGGCGAAATGGTTCGGCATCGGGCTTGAAGAACAGCACCGGATGGGGATCGAAGGTGGCAATGATCGCCGGGCGCCCCTCGGATTTGGCCCAGGCAATCGCTTCACCCGCGACGGCCTGGTGGCCGAGATGGAAGCCATCGAAATTGCCGAGCGCAATGATCCCGCCGCGCAAGGCTTCGGGCATGGGGTCCGTGGCAAGAAGGCGCGGGATGGTCATTAGGGCAGCGTGGCCTTGTTCATAGCCACGATCCCGGCGCGGAGCACGCGCAGAGCATTGCCGCCCATCACGGCGCGGATCTCGTCCGGCGTGAAGCCTTCGTCGAGCAGCGCCTGGGTCACCTGCTCAAGCTGGCTGGTGTCGAACCGCACGGTGGTGGCGCCATCGTAATCGCTGCCCAGCGCGACATACTGGATGCCGACCAGATCGCGGACATGCTTCATCGCCCGGGCGGTGGCGCGCGGTGAGGTATCGCAGACTGCGCCGTCCCAATAGCCGATGCCGATCACGCCGCCGGTCTTGGCGACAGCGCGGATCTCATCATCGGAGAGGTTGCGGTTGGTCTTGCAGGTCGCCTGGACCCCGCCGTGGCTGGAGACGACCGGGCGGCGCGCCCGTGGCAGCAGTTCGGCCACGGCCTGGTGCGAGAGGTGGGCGATGTCGACGATCATCCCCAGCTCTTCCATCCGGGCCACCACCTGCCAGCCAAGCGGGGTGATCCCGCCTTTCTTCACGCCGTGCATCGATCCCGCCACATCATTGTCAAAGAAGTGCGAGAGGCTGGCCATGCGGAAGCCGGCGGCATGCAGCTTGTCGAGATTTTCAACCTTGCCTTCCAGGCTTTGCAGTCCCTCGATGGTCAGCATGGCGCCGACCGGTCCCTTGCCCGACTGCCGCGCCGCCAGCAGCGCATCGAGCGACGCCGGATCAGTAACCTTGGCCAGCTTGCCGTCCGAATTGGTGACGGCGCGATCAAGCTTCTCGCCATGATAGAGCGAGCGCTGGGTCAGCGAGGTCCAGGTCCGGATCGGCTGGGCCTGCGCGATCACCAGCGGCGTGATGTTGTCGGTCTCGCCCGAATTGCCGTCATAATTCTGCCCGCGCGGAGTCTTGGTCACGCTGGAGAACAGCTGCAGCGCGACATTGCCCTGCTCCAGCCGCGGCAGGTCTTCATGCCCGCGATCGGCGCGCTTCAGCAGGTCGCGATCCCACATCAGCGTGTCCGAATGAAGGTCGACGATCTGCAAGGTCTTGTGCAGCGCCTTGGCCTCAGCGCTGACCGGGATCAGCGGCTGGCCGTCGATCTTGTTCATGCTGCTTTCGAGATAGCCAGGGGCGAAGCCGAAAAAGCCCGCAGCGCCCAGCGCCAGCAGGGCCAAAGGCACCGAAACCCGTTTACGCATCGTCGTCCCCTTCTTCGCCCGTGCTGTCAGGATTTACGCAGCAGCGTGACGAAAGCAAAGCCCGGCGCGCGCCCCTCTGCTGGATGGTCCTCGCGCGCGGTTTCGGTCCATTGGCTGCGGTCGAAGTCCGGGAAGCGGGTGTCACCTTCCGGCTCGGCCGAGACTTCGGTCCACTCGATCCGGTCGGCATGCGGCAGGAACTGGCGATAGATTTCCGCGCCGCCGATTACCGCGATATGCGGCGAATTGGCCAGCGCGATGGCCTCTTCAGGCGAGTGCGCCACCTCGGCCCCTTCCTCGGCCCAGCCGGCATCACGGGTCAGCACGATGTGGCGGCGGCCAGGGAGCAGGCCCGGCAGCGATTCGAAGGTCTTGCGGCCCATGATCATCGGCTTGCCCGTGGTCAGCGCCTTGAAGTGCCGCAGGTCAGCCGGCAGGTGCCAGGGCAGCGCGCCTTCGCGGCCGATCACGCCATTGGCCGCAACCGCGACCACCAGGAAGACTTCGCAATGCTTCACAGCGTCAACCTGGTGACATGGCCCATCTTGCGGCCCGGGCGGGCGGCAGCCTTGCCATAAAGGTGCAGATGGTTGCGCGGGTCAGACAGGATCGGGGCCCAGTCATGCGCTTCGTCGCCGATCAGGTTCCACATTTCTACGCCCTTGGCGGCCAGCGCCGGATCCCCAAGCGGCAGGCCGCAGATCGCGCGGATGTGATTCTCGAACTGGCTGGTGAGCGCGCCCTCGATCGTCCAGTGGCCCGAATTGTGGACGCGTGGAGCCATTTCGTTGAACACCGGACCGTCCGCCGTGGCGAAGAACTCCAGCGTCAGCACGCCGACATAGTTCAGCGCAGCGGCAACCTTGGCGGCCAGTTCGCGGGCTGCGGGCACCTGCGCGGCCACATTGGCGCTGGCCGGCACGACCGAGCGATCGAGGATCCCACCTTTGTGGACGTTCTCTGCGCTGTCCCAGAATACGACGCTGCCATCCTGCGCGCGGCACAGGATCACGCTGAATTCGGCGGTGAAGTGGACGAAGCCTTCATAGACCAGCGGCTGGCCAGTCAGTACCACGCTATCGGCATCGTGGTCAGCCATGATCCGCCACTGGCCCTTGCCATCATAGCCATCGCGGCGGGTCTTGAGGATGCCGGGCGCGCCGATTGTTTCAAGCGCGCGCGCCAGGTCCTCGGCGCTGTCGACTGGCGCAAAGGGGGCGGGACGGCCGCCCAGATCGGTGACGAAGTGCTTCTCGTTGAGCCGGTCCTGCGCCACTTCCAGCGCGCGGGCATTGGGCAAGAGCGCCACATCGCCCAGGGCTGCGAGCGGGCCGACCGGCACGTTCTCGAACTCATAGGTGATCACGGCGCAGTCGGCGGCGAAGGTTGCCAAGGCGGCGGCATCGCCCCAATCGGCACAAGTGAACTGGGCCGCCACGTCGGCCGCGATCGAATCCGCTTCGGGCGCGAAAATGTGTACCCGGTAACCCAGCCGCGCCGCAGCCATGGCCAGCATCCGGCCCAGCTGGCCGCCCCCGAGAATGCCGATGGTTTCGCCCGGGGGGATCATCATCGCTTCAGCTCGGCCGCTCAGCGACGTTGGCGCTCTGGGCGGCGCGGAAGGCCTTGATCTTTTCAGCCAGGGCCGGGTCCGTGATTGCCAGGATCGCGGCAGCGAGCAGGCCGGCGTTGGTTGCACCCGCTTCGCCGATCGCCAGGGTTCCTACCGGGATCCCGGCCGGCATCTGTACGATCGAAAGGAGGCTGTCCTGCCCGGATAGCGCCTTGGATTGCACCGGAACGCCAAGCACCGGCAGGTGGGTCATGCTGGCGACCATTCCGGGCAAGTGGGCCGCGCCCCCGGCCCCGGCGATGATCACCTTGAAGCCTTCATCCGCGGCACCCTCGGCAAAGGCAACCAGCCGCTGCGGGGTGCGGTGGGCGGAAACGATCCGGGCGTCATAGGCCACGCCCAGCTTGTCGAGCGCGTCTGCTGCGCACTTCATGGTTGCCCAGTCAGACTGGCTGCCCATGACAATGGCTACTGGTGCTCCCATCCCTCAACGCTCCGAAAGGTAATAGCGCTCCAGCGCAGTCAGGTTGTCGTCCAGTTCATAGACGATTGGCTGTCCGGTCGGAATTTCCAGACCGGTGATGTCGGCGTCGGAAATGCCCGAGAGGTGCTTGACCAGGGCGCGCAGACTGTTGCCGTGGGCTGCCACCAGCACCACTTCGCCCGCTTTCAGTACCGGGACGATTGCGGCCTCGTAGTAAGGCAGTACGCGGGCGATGGTGTCTTTCAGGCTCTCGGTCGAAGGGATTGCGATCCCGGCATAGCGGGGGTCGGCCTTGAGATCGAATTCGGAACCGTCTTCCAGCACGGGCGGCGGAATATCAAAGCTGCGGCGCCAGATCTTGACTTGGTCATCGCCATGCTTGGCGGCGGTCTCGGCTTTGTCGAGCCCGGTCAGCCCGCCATAGTGCCGCTCGTTCAGCCGCCAATCCTTGGTTTCCGGGATCCAGACGCGCCCGGCAGCTTCCAGTGCCAGGTGCAATGTGCGAATCGCCCGGGTCTGGAGCGAGGTGAAGGCCACGGTGGGCAGCATGCCCTTGGCCTTGAGCAGCGCCCCGGCAGCGCGGGCCTCTTCCTCGCCCTTGGTGGTCAGATCGACATCCCACCAGCCGGTGAACCGGTTTTCGAGGTTCCACTGGGACTGGCCGTGACGAACGAGAATCAGGCGCGGCAAAGGCTTGGCTCCGCAATTGTCTTAGGAGCACCCGCCCCTAGCGAGGGTCAGGGTCTTTGGGAAGGGGCGGATTATCGCCGGAAAGCGCGCGCGCCTGTTCCTTGCGCCGCCGCAGGTTTTCCCGCAGCTTCGCGGCCAGACGCTCTTCGCGCGACGAGGCAGGTTGTTTCGCCATTGGTAATCGTTCAATGCTAAACAGGCTGCCGCTTGACAAAGCAAGGGGGCGCGGCCAATAGCGCGCCCCTGCCCAGACCGGCCTTGCGCCACACGGGCCGTACGAATGGTTGGCTGCTGTAGCTCAGTGGTAGAGCGCATCCTTGGTAAGGCTGAGGTCGGGAGTTCAATCCTCCCCAGCAGCACCATTCGAACCCCCGACTTCGTTAGTCCAGGCGGGCACTCGTCCCATTGACGAAATTGCGCGCCCAAGCGCGCTGCGCGACCCGTTCGTCGGGGGGCGGTCCATCGGCAAGCTGACGCAGGGCCAGAAGCTGGGGTTGGGTCAGCGGCTCCTCGAACAGCAGGCCGCAGCGTTCGCGGTTGGACCAGGCGACATCGGCCAGCACTTCAAGCCCGGGGAGCTGGACAATGCACGACATCCCCTTGTGCAGCTCCAGCCGCGTGGAGATTCGTGCGCCGGTTGCCGATATGTTTTCGACAATCGCGCTGCCCTGGTCGTGCAGCGCGATCAGATGCGCCGAAATACGCAGGCGCAGGCGCGGATAGGCGCGGCGGCCGCTTTCGGCGAGATTCTTGTTATCCTCATCACCCATGCGTCATGGGTTACACCCGTGGCTATTAACACGGTTTTAAAAGGAAATTGCCGGTGCTTCCTTATTAGGCCCGCAAGTCGGCCCAGTCGGGATGGCGCTTGAACTGGGCCGCAACATAGCTGCAGACCGGATCGACCTTGAAGCCCTGTGCGCGAGCATCGGCAATGAGGGCGTCCACCAGCTCCCCGGCCACGCCGCGACCGCCGATCTCGGGCGGCACCAGCGTGTGCTCGGCCGCCCGGACATTGCCGCGCATGACCCAGGTCAACCGTCCGATTGAAGGCTCCCCCGGCAGATGCGCATGATATTCGCCGGCTTGGTCGGTGCCGTGGCGGGTTATAGTAACTTCGGTCATGCCGCTCTCCTGAAGCTTGACGGCGGGGCCTTCGGCCATAATGCGCAATCTATGGCCATGCAGTTCCTTTCCGACAATGCCGCTTCGGTTCATCCTGCGCTGTGGCGCGCGATGCAGGCGGCGGACGCCCCCGATTCGCCCTATGACGGCGATGCCCTGAGCCAGCAGCTTGACGAAGCATTCGGACAAACCTTTGGCCGCCCCTGCGCGGTTCTCTGGGCGGCCACCGGTACGGCGGTGAATTGCCTGGCGCTGGCCAGCATGGTCCAGCCGCACGGCGGGGTGGTTTGTCACCGCGAAGCCCATATCGAAATGGATGAAGGCGGCGCGCCGGGCTTTTACCTGCATGGCGCGAAGCTATTGCTGGCCGAAGGCGAGGGGGCAAAGCTGACCCCCGAAGCGATCGGTGCCGTGATTGATCCGATCCGCAACGATGTGCACCAGGTTCAGCCGCACGCTGTTTCGATTACCCAGGCCAGCGAATATGGCCGGGCCTACCAGCCGGCCGAAATGGCTGCGATCGCTGCCTACTGCGCGCATCGTGGTCTGCCGCTTCATGTCGATGGCGCGCGCTTTGCCAATGCGGTGGCCTTCCTTGGCTGCACGCCGTGGGAAGCCTGCCAAGGCGCTGCGGCGCTGAGCTTCGGCATGATCAAGAATGGCGGAATGAGCGCCGAAGCGCTGGTCTTCTTCGATCAGGGCCTGGCCGATATTGCCCGTTATCGCCGCAAGCGTGCCGGGCACCTGCAATCGAAGGGGCGCTATCTGGCCGCCCAGCTCCTGGCCATGCTGGAAGGCAACCTGTGGCTCGACAACGCCCGCCATGCCAACGCTGCCGCGCAGGAACTGGCCGCTGCTGCACAGGGGCGCCTGCTTCACCCGGTCGAAGCCAACGAAGTGTTCCTGCGCCTGACTGCGGCGGAGCGTGAAGCACTGCGGGGCCAGGGCTTCTCTTTCTATGACTGGGGCGATGAAGCTGCGCGGCTGGTTACGGCCTGGAACAGCCCGGCTGACCATGTGTCCGCTCTGGCCCGCGCGATTGCCGCACTGTGAACGAGGTCAAACTGACACCGCGTTCGATCGCGGTCTTCGTCTTCCTGGCGCTGGTCTGGGGTTCGACCTGGCTGGTGATCAAGGACCAGATCAGCGCTGTGCCGTCGGCCTGGTCAGTGGTCTGGCGGTTTTCGGTGGCGGCTACGGTCATGGCCGGGTTCGCGATCTTCCGCGGCGAACGTTTGCGGCTGACACGCCGGGAACAGGCCGTGGCTATTGCCATGGGGGTGTTCCAGTTCAGCGTAAACTTTCAGCTGATCTACCGGTCTGAGCATTTCCTGACCTCAGGCCTGGTCGCTGTGGTCTTCGCCTTGATGATTGTGCCCAATGCCGTGCTGGCGCGGCTGGTGCTGGGGGCGGCATTGACCCGCCGCTTCATCGCCGGGTCCGCAATCGCCCTGGCCGGGATCGGGCTGCTGATGCTTCACGAATACCGGATTGCCCCGCCGAACAGCGGGGTGACGACTGGCGTGCTGCTGGTAGCCGGGGCGATCCTGTCGGTCTCGGTCGGTAACCTGCTGCAGGCAACGCAGACTGCGCGCGGCGTGCCGGTGGTCTCGCTGATGGGCTGGGGGATGATCTGGGGCGTGGTGGCCAGCGCGAGCTATGCGGCCATTTCTGTCGGCGCCCCAGTGCTTGATCCGCGTCCGGCTTACCTGGCCGGGATTGCTTACCTGGGCGTAGTCGGTTCGGCGCTGACTTTCCCGCTCTATTCGCAACTGATCCGCGATTGGGGACCAGGGCCTGCCGCCTATAATGGTGTGGCTGTGCCAGTGGTGGCGATGATCCTTTCGACCTTGTTCGAAGGCTATCACTGGAGCCTGCTGGCCGGCGCTGGCGCGGCCCTCGCCATGGCGGGGCTGCTGGTTGCGCTGTCAGGCCGCAAGTAGCGCCGCCAGTCCCTCGCGGTAATCCGGATAGCGCGGCTGCCAGCCCAGGACCCGCTTGGCCTTGCCATTCGCGACCCGGCGGTTCTCGGCATAAAAGGCCCGCGCCATGGGGGAGAGGCCTGCTTCTTCAAGCGATTGCAGCGGCGGTTGGGGCAGACCCAGCAGCGCGCAGGCATATTCGATCACTTCGTTCTGGCTGCAGGGCAGGTCATCGCTGATGTTATAGGCGCCCGCCGGAGCATCGAGCGCCAGCAGGGCTGCGCTGACAATGTCATCGACATGGATCCGGCTGAACACCTGGTCGACCAGATCGATCCGGTGGGCCTTGCCTTCGCGCACCCGGTCCAGCGCCGAACGCCCCGGGCCATAGATGCCCGGCAGCCGCAGGACACGCGCGCCAAGCGCCAGCCATTCGGCATCGGCCTCGGCCCGCGCGGTGCGGCGGCCGGTGCCAATGGGGGCGCTTTCGTCAACCCAGGCCCCGCCGGTGTCGCCATAGACGCCGGTCGAGGAGAGATAGGTCAGCCGCTTACCCGCCAGTGCATCGCGATAGGCCAGCAGCACCGGATCGCCATCTGCACCCGGCGGGACCGAGGACAGCAGCTGATCGGCGTCGGCCAGGGCCATGCGCACCGATCCGGCATCATCGAACCGCAGAGTCCCGGCGCGGCCGGTCGAGACGACTTCCCAGCCGCCCGCCATGGCGGCAGCGGCGATCCGCCCGGCGCTGTAACCCAGGCCAAAGATGAACAGGCGCGGCTTCATCGCAGGTCTATTGCAGCGCCGGGCCCTTGGCGGTTTCGTCGGGCTTCATGGGTGGCGGAACAACCATCTGCGCGTTCGGCACATGGTCCTTCTTCCACTGCATCGCCATACGCACCCGGGTGGCGCCCGAAGGGTGATCGTAGAACAGCATTTCCTCGACCGGCGCTGGTTCGATCTTGCGGTATTCGGAAAGCTTCATCGCCATCGAGGCAAACCCGTCGGGTTGCTGCGCGACATCGAGCCCGAAGGCATCGGCCTGGCTCTCGTCGACCCGGATCAACGTGTTGGTGAGCGGGGTCGCGAGCAGCGAAAAGATCGCGAAGAGGATGCCCAGGACCGGCATCGAGGCCGGATCACCCACCTCACGGATTCCGCCCCAGCGGTCACCGTAACGCGCAATCAGGGCAGGGGCGATGCGTGAGACGAGGAACATCGCGAGCGCCGCCACGGCGCTGAAGAAGGCCAGGCCCCACCACACGTGGTTTAGCACGTAATGACCCATTTCATGCCCCATGACCGCGGCGATTTCCTCCGGCGTGCTGCGGTTAAGCAGGTTGTCGTTGAGGCTGATGCGGATCGTTGGACCGATGCCCGAGACATTGCCCGAAATCCGCTTCGACTGCTTCGAGGCATCGAACAGATAGATGTGTTCGGACGGAATGTTCTTCGCTTGGGCCATCGCCACGATCTGGTCGCGGATCGGCCCGGCGGGCAGTTCGGTGTACTTGTTGAACAGCGGCGAGATGTAAACCGGGCCAATCAGCATCCCAAGGGCGAGAAAGGTCGCAACGATCCCGGTTCCGGCCATCCACCAGTTCTTCGGCGCGCGCCGGATCACTGCATAGACCGCCATGGCGAGCAGCGGAAAGATCGCCAGGTCCAGCCCGAGATCCTTGAGACTGTCGGTGAACCAGGCACCAAAGCTCTGGTTCATCAGATCGTACTGCTTTTCGCGCACGAAGCCGGTGTAGATCGACCAGGGCAGGGTCAGCACGAAGCCGACCAGCGAATAACACAGCGCGGTGAACCAGGTGACCCCGGCCGGCCGCTTGAAGAAACGTTCGCCAATGTTGCGGAACCGCACCGACAGCGCGAAGCGCAGCAGCAGGCCGTCCACCAGCACGGAGACCAGCGCACCCCACAGGACCAGCCAGTAGCCGCCTTCGAAATAGGCATCGCTCTTGGCCCGCGCCGGACCCTGCAGCGTATCGAGCCAGGCGCGCGTTGCCTGTTCCACATCGAAGCCAGCGGCGTGGGCGGCAGTCGGCACGGCGGCCAGCGCGAGCGCGGTCAGCAGAAATGATTTGCGGTGCATCGGGTCCCCTTTCCCAAGGCCTGGACTGGCGTCCTGGTTGGCTGGAGGCTGCGCTGCGGCGGGCAATAGTGTCAAGCGAAGTTTGGACTTGGCCTTGGTGCTCTGGCCGACCTACAACTTCGGGCATGGACGCCATTTCAGCACCCCCCACCACCCCGCCCGTCATCCGCCGCGAGGATTATCAGCCGCCCGCCTGGCTGGTGCCGCAGACGCGGCTGAAGTTCACGCTCGGGCTTGAGCAAACGCGGGTCCAGGCGCGCCTAAACGTCACGCGCAACCCGGCAGCGGAGCCGGCCGAAACCCTTCGCCTGAACGGTGACGGCCTGACCCCTGTCAGCATTTGGGTTGACGGTGTCGCGATGGCGGATTGGCGGATGGAAGGCCCCGATCTGGTCATCCCGCTAAGCGGCGATGCGCACGAGATCGGCATCGAGACCGAGATCAATCCCGCCGCCAACACCCAGCTGATGGGCCTTTATGCCTCGAACGGGATGCTCTGCACCCAGTGCGAGGCCGAAGGCTTTCGCCGGATCACCTTCTTCTCGGACCGGCCCGATGTGCTGTCGGTCTACACCGTGCACATGACCGGACCCAAGGCGCTGTTCCCCGTGCTGCTGGCGAACGGAAATTGCACCGCGTCGGGTGAAAACGCCGATGGTACCCACTGGGCCGAATGGCACGATCCCTGGCCGAAGCCGAGCTACCTGTTCGCGCTGGTCGCGGGCGATCTGGTGGCCAACCATGATACGTTCACCACGATGAGCGGCCGCCAGGTCGATCTCAATATCTGGGTGCGCGATGGCGATCAGGATCGCACCCACCATGCGATGAAGGCGCTCCAGGATTCGATGCGCTGGGACGAGGAGGTGTTCGGCCGCGAATATGACCTTGATCTGTTCAACATCGTTGCCGTGTCCGATTTCAACATGGGGGCAATGGAGAACAAGGGGCTCAACGTCTTCAACACCCGCTACATCCTGGCTGATCCCGAAACCGCGACCGACATGGATTATGACGGGATCGAGGGCGTGGTTGCCCATGAATACTTCCATAACTGGTCGGGCAACCGCGTCACCTGTCGTGACTGGTTCCAGCTGAGCCTGAAGGAAGGCTTCACCGTGCTGCGTGACCAGCTATTCAGCCAGGACATGGGTAGCGCACCGGTCAAGCGGATCGAGGATGTCCGCGTTCTGCGCTCGGCCCAGTTCCCCGAAGACTCCGGCCCGCTGGCCCATCCAATCCGCCCCGATGCCTATCAGGAGATCTCCAACTTCTACACCGCCACGGTCTACAACAAGGGCGCGGAAGTGATCCGGATGATGCGGACGCTGGTCGGTCCCGAGCGGTTCCGCAAGGGCTGTGACCTCTATTTCGAACGCCATGACGGCGAAGCGGCGACCTGCGAGGACTTCGTCAAGGCGATTGAGGACGGGGCCGGGATCGACCTTGCGCAATTCCGCCTGTGGTATAGCCAGGCCGGTACGCCCCGCGTCACGGTGCGGCTTTCGCATTCGGGCGATACGGCGGTTCTGAGCCTGGCGCAGGAAGTGCCGGCCACGCCCGGGCAACCCGTCAAGCAGCCGATGGTCATTCCCTTGCGGATCGCGCTGTTCGATCGCGCAACCGGCCAGCATCATGGCGAACAGGTCATTACCCTGGACACCGAATCCTTGGACCTACGCTTCCCCGGCTTTGCGGAAAGGCCGGTCCTGTCGATCAACCGCGGGTTCTCTGCGCCGGTCACAATCGACATCGATAGTTCCGCCGCCGACCTGCTGTTCCTGGCGGCCCACGATGACGATCCGTTTGCTCGCTACGAAGCCTTGCAACAACTGGTGGTCCAGCATCTTGTGGCCGCCATCGCCGGCCGGTTGCTGTGCGAAGCGGAGCGCGCGGCGGGGCGCGAGGCGATCGGGCAGGCGCTGGCGGCGGTGATCGCCGATCCGGCCCTGGATGATCTGATGCGCGGCGAACTGATGGCCTTGCCGGGCGAAACCTATCTGGCCGAACAGTTCGAGCAGGCCGATCCCGGTCTGATCCGGGTGGAGCGGGAAGGTCTCAAGGCCTGGCTTGGCGCCGCCTTGAAAGATGCGTTGCTGGCGCTTCATACCCGTGCCAGTGCCGTGCCCTACAGTCTCTCGGCCGAGGCCCGCGGCGCCCGCAAGGTCAAGGCCCAGGCGCTGGTCTACCTTGCTGCCGGGGCGCCGGAACTGGCGGCCGACCTGGCGACCGCGCAATTCGATGCAGCGGACAACATGACCGACCGGCAGAGCGCCGCGCTGGTCCTGGCCGGCCTTGACCTGCCGCAGCGCGAGACCAAGCTGGCGGCGTTCTACCAGCGCTTTGCCGGCAATGCCCTGGTGATCGACAAGTGGTTTTCGTTCCAGGCCGCATCGCTCCATCCGCGGGTGCTGGATCAGGTGGAGGCACTGGCGCGCCATCCCGATTTCACCCTGACCAACCCCAACCGGGTGCGGGCGCTATACATGGCGCTTGCGGCCAACCCGGGGGCTTTCCATGCCGCCGATGGGCGCGGCTATCGGATGATTGCCGATCTCATCATCGCGCTTGATCCGATTAATCCGCAAACGGCGGCGCGGTTTGTCGCACCGCTGGGGCGGTGGCGGCGGATCGAGCCCGACCGCGCCGCGCTGATGCGCGCCGCGCTTGAACGGATCCTTGCCGTATCGGGTCTGTCGAAGGACACCTATGAACAGGTGAGCAAGAGCCTTGGCTGATCCGGTCGAAGTCCACCGCGCGCACCTGCTTGCAGGGCTGCCGCACGGCTTTCTGGGGCGGACTGGTGGCGTTTCCGAAGGCGTGGTTGCCGGTCTCAACGTTGGCCTTGGCACCGGAGACGAACCGGCAGCTGTTGCCGAGAACCGGCGCCGGGCCGTTGCGGCGGTGGCGCCGGGCGCACAGCTCGCCACCGTCTATCAGGTCCACTCTCCCGATTGCGTGATCGTGACACAGCCCTGGCCCGATGCTGAGCGGCCCCATGCCGATGCCCTGGTGACCGACCGGCCCGGACTTTTGCTGGGCGTGGTGACGGCCGATTGCGCGCCGGTCCTGCTGGCCGATCCCGTGGCCGGTGTCGTCGGCGCGGCCCACGCTGGCTGGAAAGGCGCAATCGGCGGCGTCACCGACGCGACGATCGCCGCGATGGAAGCCCTTGGGGCGCAGCGTGACCGGATCCTGGCCGCCGTCGGGCCATGCATTGCCCAGGCCAGTTATGAAGTTGATGCCGGGTTCCGCGAACGCTTCGTGGCTGAGGGGGCGGACCATGCCGGCTACTTTGCCAGCGGGCGGCCGGGCCACTATCAGTTTGATCTGGAAGGCTATGTTGCGGCCCGCTTGCGCGCCGCGGGGATCGCTGCGGTGGAGCCGCTCGGTCTCGACACCTATGCCCGGCCTGACCGCTTCTTTTCCTTCCGCCGGGCCACCCACCGCGGTGAGCCGGATTACGGCCGCCAGATTTCGCTGATCGGACTGCCGCAGCCCTGATGTGGGGAATGCATCGGATCGTGCAAAAATCGCTGTTGGCAGAGTGCCTCCTTGCGTCTATCAGGCGCGCCAAATCGACCAGTCCGTCTGCTTCGCCAGACTGGGTGGCGAGGACAGGAAGGGGGCTTCCTGGACAAGGAATTGGGTTGGAATCCCGGGCTTGCGCAAGTGAACCCGGGGTAACCGCAAAAAGGCAGGATAGGTTCAACCATGGCTGAAAATGCTGACACCGCCGCGCTCGACGGGACCCCGGCAGAGGGTGTGCGGCGGCGCGATTTCATCAACATTGCCGCTGTCAGCGCCGCTGGCGTAGGCGGCATCGCGATCGTTTACCCGCTGGTCAGCCAGATGTCGGCGTCGGCCGACGTGCTGGCCGAAAGCTCGACCGAAGTGGATATCAGCGCGATTGCGCCGGGCCAGGCGATCAAGGCCGTGTTCCGCAAGCAGCCGGTGTTCATCCGCAACCTGACCCCGGCCGAAATCGAAGCCGCGAACAAGGTTGACGTCAGCTCGCTGCGCGATCCGCAGACCCTGGCTGAACGCACCAAGGAAGGCCATGAGAACTGGCTGATCACCATGGGCGTCTGCACCCACCTGGGCTGCGTGCCGATGGGTGCGGCCGAGGGCGAGGTTCGCGGCGAATTCGGCGGATATTTCTGCCCTTGCCACGGCTCGCACTATGATACCGCCGCGCGCATCCGCAAGGGTCCGGCACCGAAGAACCTGATGGTTCCGACCTATGAATTCACCTCCGACACTGTCGTGAAGATCGGCTGAGGGCACCCGACATGAGCTTCCCCTGGGCAAATGAATACAAGCCGAGCCACCCCGCTATGGTGTGGCTTGACGAGAAGCTGCCGCTCCCGCGGCTGATCTACGGCGCGGTTGGCGGCGGCTATGAAGTGCCGCGCAACCTCAACTACTTCTGGAACTTCGGCTTCCTCGCCGGGCTCTGCCTGATGATCCAGATCGTCACCGGCGTGGTCCTGGCGATGCACTATGCGCCGAACACCCTGGTCGCCTTTGACTCGACCGAGCACATCATGCGCGACGTCAACTGGGGCTGGCTGATGCGCTATGCCCACGCGAACGGGGCCTCGGCCTTCTTCGTCGTGGTCTACCTGCACATCTTCCGTGGCTTCTATTACGGTTCCTACAAGGCCCCGCGCGAGATGATCTGGCTGCTGGGCGTGGTGATCTTCCTGCTGATGATGGCCACTGCCTTCATGGGCTACGTGCTGCCCTGGGGCCAGATGAGCTTCTGGGGTGCGCAGGTCATCACCGGCCTGTTCGGCGCCATTCCGCTGATCGGTGAGCCGATCCAGCACTGGCTGCTGGGCGGTTTCGCGCCGGACAACTCGGCCCTGAACCGCTTCTTCTCGCTCCACTTCCTGCTGCCCTTCGTGATCCTGGGCGTGGTGATCCTGCACATCTGGTCGCTGCACATCCCGGGCTCGTCGAACCCGACCGGCGTCGAAGTTAAGGACAAGAGCGATACCGTGCCGTTCCACCCGTACTACACGGCGAAGGATGGCTGGACGGTTGGCCTGTTCATGGTGATCTACAGCGCGGTGGTGTTCTTCGCCCCGAACATGCTGGGCCACCCGGACAACTATATCCCGGCCAACCCGATGCAGACGCCCGCGCACATCGTCCCCGAATGGTACTTCTGGCCGTTCTACGCGATCCTGCGCGCCTTCACCCAGGACTTCCTGTTCTTCCCGGCTAAGCTGATGGGCGTGCTGGCGATGTTCTCGGCGATCCTGGTGTGGTTCTTCCTGCCTTGGCTTGACCGTTCGCCGGTCCGCTCGGCGAACTACCGCCCGATCTACCGCAAGTTCTTCTATGTGCTGGTGGTGGTCATGGGAGTGCTGTTCTATTGCGGCGGCGCCCCGGCTGAAGAACCCTACGTGATGATGAGCCAGCTTGCTGCGCTCTATTACTTCGCCCACTTCCTGATCATCGTGCCGATCGTTTCCTCGATCGAGCGGCCGGATCCGCTGCCCTATTCGATCACCGAATCGGTGCTGGGTCCCCAGCCTGCCAAGGCCTAAACGAGACGGAAAGAGACAGAACAATGATCCGCATCCTCTCCCTTCTCGTCGGCGCCTTCTTCACGGTGGTGCTCGGCTATTCGTTCACCCGCGGTGCTTATACCGCGGCGACCGAACCTCATGCCCTGACGGCTGAAAAGGTTTACCACCTCAAGCCCAAGGAACTGCACCTCGCCAGCGATGGCGCGTTCGGCAAGTTCGATCGCCAGCAGCTGCAGCGCGGCTTCAAGGTCTACGAAGAAGTCTGTGCCGCTTGCCACAGCATCAAGCACGTCGCCTTCCGCGATCTGGCTGCCCTTGGTTACAATGAAGCCGAAGTGAAGGCGATTGCCGCCAAGGCCACCGTCGCCGGCAAGGATCCGCTGACCGGTGAGGTCAAGGATCGTCCGGGCCTGGCCAGCGATTACTTCCCGCCGGTGGTCTATGCCGGTCTTGGCCATCCGCCGGATCTTTCGCTGATCACCAAGGCTCGCCACGAAGGCCCGGCCTATGTCTATTCGCTGCTAACCGGGTATCAGGCCCAGCCGGCCGAACTTCTCAAGAAGTTCCCGGAAGCCAAGACCGGTGAGGGGCTGCACTACAACCCCTACTTCGCCAACCTCAACCTGGCGATGCCTGCCCCGCTGACCAGCGAAGGCCAGGTGACCTACAGCGATGGCACCAAGGCAACTGTTGACCAGATGTCCAAGGACGTTGCTGCGTTCCTCGTCTGGACGGCCGAGCCGAAGCTGGAAAACCGCCATCAGACCGGGTTCTGGTGGATCGGCTTCCTGATCTTCGCCACGGTTCTGGGCTACATGGCCTACCGCAACATCTGGGCGGAAAAGAAGGGCCACTAAGCCCTTCCTCCGGCCAAAGCAGAAAGCGCCCCTTGCCTGATGGCAGGGGGCGTTTTTCATTTCAGGACGATGGAACGGGGCGGCTTTTCTGCCGAGGGAATTGACGCGGACGCTCAAGCTGGCGCATAGGCAGAGGCGCAACAGGCACTGGCCTTGAGCGGGTATAGCATAGTGGTAATGCTCCAGCCTTCCAAGCTGGCTAGAGGGGTTCGATTCCCCTTACCCGCTCCACCAGTCTTGCCCTGCGGATTTTTGGTCAGCCAAATAGCTTTTGGAGCACGTCATCAATCATGACGCTCCACTGTTCATCGCTCACGCGGTCTGATGAAATATGATTAATGACCTGACCTAGGGTGTAAGCCTGCACGAAAATTGCAGCTGTAGCCGGGTTGAAATCCCGGTTCATCCAGCCCTTGCGTTGGCATCCTGCGAATAGTTCAGTCAACGCAGCATTCAGGCGTGTTTGCTCAACAGACAATTGCCGCAGAAGCCGTTCATTCGTCTCGGCGAGGGCGATGATGCGCGCCCGAAAATAGCGGTTGCTGTTATTTTTTAATGAATGGATGTCCGAGGCGAGAATGCGAAGCCCGGCAAAGAGATCTTCGCGCGAAGTGCTTTCGTTGAATATCGCGGTCATGGCCGCAACGTTGGTGTCCACCAAGGCGGCAAATTTCCGCACCAAAGCTTGCTCGAGCAGATCTGAGAAATCTTCAAAGTGGTGATACAAGGATCCGCGCGAGACACCCGATTGTTCGAGAACCTTTTCGCTGGTTAAATTGTTGATCCCAATCGTTTCAATCAGTTCAGACGCGGTCTCAATCAGTTTCAGTTTGGTCGGTTGGATAGTCGCAACGCGGCTGCGCTTGGGGCCTCGCACAACTTTCAGGCCGTTGGCCATAACACGCACCCTTCACTGCGCCCACCGAATCTCGAGCGCTCTAAGCGCGCGATCAGTTTCGGTCAATTTCAGCCATGGCTTGGGGCAGCTTCGGCGCCCCCCAAAGGCATTCAAACCGATTTCGACAAGATAAATACATATTTTTATGTATTTCAGAGAGAGTAAAAATATCGGCCTAGAGCACGTAATTCGGCCACTTTTCTTAGACTAAATGTGTATATTTACGAACTAAACTATTAGTCTAATTTGTTGAATTGGCTCGCGCCGGTGCGCCGGGTGGGACCTTGCCGACAAATCCCGCAGCAATGACGGCGCCGGTCTAGTGAGGGTTTGAGTATGTTCGCGAAGGGCGCCAAATATCTGCCAAAGAGCCTGATGGTCCTTCTGGCCATCCTCATGCAGGCTTATATTTCGGCCCCCGCGCATGCGCAGGCGAGCCCGACGGTTAGCTCTATTTCACCGAGCCAGGTCAAAAAGGCGGGCGGTGAGACAGTTATCATTACTGGGACCAATTTCACGGGTGCGACGCGCGTTTATTGGGAGCGGAACGGGGGCATAGGCCGAGACGACTTTGCTAGTTTCACTGTCGATAGCTCGACCCAAATCACTGCTGTTACGCCGGCGTTTTCCCAAACTGGGCGTGGATCCATTGGGATTGATACGCCCAATGGTTCTTCCTTTACGTCCGGGCTTGAAGTTCTGCCGGAGCCGACAATTTCATCACTTAATCAAACCTCAGGGGATGCGGCCGGTGGGTATCCGGTCATCATCTCGGGGTCGGGCTTTTATGACGGTATATCCAATCCAATTGTTACCGGCGTTAAGTTCAATGGCGTTTCGGCGACTGTCATGGGTATTTCGAGCACCAGTATCTCCGTAATTGTCCCGGCAGGGACGGCCGGCGCGGCGAATGTTCAAGTGCTAACAAGTGGCGGGACGGTCACGGCAACTGGCGCATTTACATACCTTCCGCCGCCGCCCACTGTCAGTGCGGTTAGCCCTTCCAGTGGTTCCGTGAATGGCGGGACAACTGTAGTAATCACTGGCACGAATTTCTCCAATGCCACCCAGGTCAATTTTGTTGGAAGCAACTTTAACAATCAGCCTGCTCAGTCATTTACTGTCGACAGTGCGACGCAAATCACCGCAGTCTCTCCCTTCGTTGGGGGGACGGGCGGAACCTATGCAATCGAGGTTGTCACCCCATCTGGCAGAGGCTCGCTATCAAACGCCTTTGTTTTTGCCGGCCAGCCCCAAATTTTTTCAATCAGCACAACGGTTGGAGACGTGGGTGGGGGCACCAGCGTCCAAATTCAGGGCAACAATTTCATCCAGGGCGCGACAGTAACCTTTGGCGGGGTCGCGGCAACCTCGGTCACCCTTAACGGCAGTTCGTCAATCACGGCCGTAACGGGCGCGCGAACGGCGGGAACAGTGGACGTTGTTGTGACGACCCCGGGTGGATCGGCCACCCTGGCCGGAGCCTATACCTATACTATCGTGCCTCCACCGCCGACGATCACAACCATTTCGCCATCGACTGGCCCTATTACCGGCGCTACGCTTGTAACCGTCACTGGTACTAACTTTACCAATGTGCAGGCGGTTAATTTTGGCCGATACGGGCCACAGCCGGTACCTTATACTGTGGTAAGCTCGACGCAAATCACATTCACCACACCGTCAGTTGGCGCAACCGGCGCAGCTTACCTCGAAATCCAAACGACGGGAGGCACGGTTTCTTCGAGCAATGGCTTCACCTATGTGGCGGCTCCCGCCACACCGGTGATCACATCTGTGAGTGGAGCTTCGGGCGTTGAGGCGGGTGGCGCACGGGTATCCATAAATGGCAGCAACTTTAACGGAACTACCTCTGTAACGTTTGGCGGCGTCCCGGCACTCGCGTTTTCTTTGACCGGCAGCAACTCCATCTCGGCTTATGCCCCTCCCGGAACTGGCACTGTGCCCATCGTGGTAACCAATGCGGCTGGTTCAACCACTGCGGCAACCCAGTTTACCTATACCTCGGCACTGGCGCCTGTAATCGTCGGTGCGTCGAATACCTCGCCAGCGCCCACAGGGGGCACGATTGCCGTCTTTGGCTCAAATCTTGAACTCGCGACCAGTGTCACCGTTGCTGGCAACGCGGCTGCTTTTGCTGTGGTCCAGCAAAGCGCCACAGCCTACCGTCTTGAAGTCGCGGTCCCGGCTGGAACTGCTAACACAAACGTGCCGCTGGTGGTCACGACGCCAAATGGTGCTGCATCGATCAATCTCACTTACATGGCTACCTCGCCCAGCGCTCCGACGATTTCATCCGTGAATCCACAATCCGTCTCTGCGGCTGGCGGTATGTATATCGCGATTGCCGGGGCGAACTTGGCCACCACCAGTGCGGTTAGCTTTGGCGGTGTCGCGGCGCCGACTTTCTATCTAACGGGATCAAGTCAGCTCAATGTCAAGGTGCCCGCAGGCTCGGTAGGTGCTGTCGATGTCACTGTCACTACAGCGGCGGGAACGGCAACCCGCGTGGCTGGTCTTACTTATGTAGCCGCAGCGGCCCCAGTTGTAACAAGCGCAACGCCAACTTTCGGACCTGCGTCTGGCGGCACCAGTGTCGTGCTCAGCGGGACCGGGTTAACCGGGGCGACAGCTGTGACCCTTTCGGGTGCGCCCGCAGCGTCGTTTACCGTGAATAGCGATACGCAGATAACGCTCGTAACACCATCGAGCGCCTCGGGTGGTCCTTCGAACATTTCGATCACAACTCCGGGTGGCCAAGTTGGCATTCCGTTCACGTATTCGCTGACGGGCTATCCGGCTCCCACTGTGGCGTCGATTTCGGCAACATCCGGTCCGCTTGCTGGCGGCAACACGGCTGTCATCACTGGCACCAATTTTGTGTCAGGTGCAGTGGTGAGCTTTGGCGGTGTGGTGGCTCGCAATATCGTTAACAGTGGCACCCAAATAACGGCGACCGTGCCGTCAGGCGTGGCGGGCACCGTTGATGTTGGCATTGCGACTCCAGGTGGTGCCGCCACCCTTAGCAGCGCCTACACCTATACGTCGGCCAGTCCTACTGCCCCCACGATCACGGCCGTTTCTCCTTCCAGTGGGTCGACCGCGGGCGGCACCAGCGTGGTGATCACCGGGACAGACCTAACCGGCGCAACTGCGGTTAACTTTGGCAGCACTGCGGCCAGTTCGTTTACCGTTAACAGCGCGACCCAGATCACGGCAGTATCACCTGCCGGAGCGGCTGGGGCGGTTAATGTTGCTGTCACCACGGCCGGTGGCACCGCCACGTCGAATGGTGCGTTTACCTATGCGGTACCGCAGCAGTCCGCCCCCACAATCACCGCAGTTTCGCCATCGAGCGGCACAACCGCGGGCGGAACCAGCGTAGTCATCACGGGCACCAACTTCACAGGTGCGACGGCGGTCAACTTCGGCACTACGGCCGCAACATCCTTTACCGTGAACAGCGCCACCCAAATTACTGCGCTTGCGCCTGCGGGCTCGGCTGGGGCTGTCAATGTTGCCGTCACCACAGCTGGCGGTACGGCCACCTCTAACGGCGCGTTCACTTATGCGGCACCGCAGCAGCCATCGGCACCAACGATCAGTAGCGTATCGCCGTCGGTTGGCTTACTCGCTGGTGGCACCAGTGTGGTAATCACGGGTACTGACTTCACCGGTGCGACCGCCGTCAACTTTGGCGGCACTGCTGCGAGCTCGTTCAGCGTCACAAGCGCGACCCAGATTACAGCGATTTCACCAGCTGGTGCTGCTGGTTCGGTCGACATTTCCGTAATCACGCCGGCCGGGTCTGGAACTGCTAATGGTGCTTACACCTACAGTGCCCAGCCGCAGTTGGCTCCTACGATCTCCAGCGTTGCACCTGCGACGGGTGCATTGGCCGGAGGTACCAATGTCGTCATCTCCGGCACCAATTTTACCGGCGCGACGCAAGTGAACTTTGGCGGTGCTCCGGCTGCTTCGTTTACAGTCAATAGCGCCACGCAAATCACTGCAGTTACACCTGCCGGTTCGGTAGGCGCGGTTAACCTGACCGTGATTGCACCAGGAGGTACTGCGACTTCAAACAGCGCATTCACCTTTACTGCCCCACCTGTGATTACAGTGCCTGGAGGTGTACAAGAGGGCGCGGCAGAGGCAGTTTCAGTCAACGAAGGCCAATCTGCGGTAGTCAGGCTGACGGCAAACAAGGACGTGTCATGGCTGATTGGTAGTGGCAATGACGGCGCTAAGTTCCGGATTAGAACTGATGGGACCCTCTCCTTCATCTCGGCACCTGACTTCGAGGCGCCGGTAGATGCGGATGGAAACAACATTTATACCCTTACCGTGCTCGCGATCGATGCGGATAGTAATGCAACCGACCAAACAATCAGCGTGGCGGTGCGCGACGTTGACGATACCGCACCTATAATCACCGGTCCTAGTGGCGCCGGTGTTGCAACTTCTGTCACCGCAGTGAACGAAAACCAGACGGCCGTGACCAAGCTGACCTCGAACGAGCCAGTCACCTGGTCGGTCTCCGGCGGCAGCGAGCGCGTGAAGTTCGCGATCGCCGCCGATGGCACGATCACTTTCGTGACCGCGCCCGACTTCGAGCGTCCGACCGACGCCGATACCAACAACACTTATATCCTGACCGTGACGGCGACGGATGCTGCCGGCAACGTCAGCACCCAGACGATCACCGTGACCGTCCTCGACATCGACGATACCGCGCCGGTCATCACCGGTCCGAGCGGCGGCGCGGGTGCGGCGGCTTCGGCCCTGTCGCTGAATGAAGGGCTGACCCCGGTCACCACCTTCACGGCCAACGAAACCGTCACTTGGTCGATCGAGGCCGGCAGCGATGGCGCCAGCTTCCGCATCGACCCGCGCACCGGTGCGCTGGTCTTCGTGGCGGCGACCGACTTCGAGAACCCGACTGACAGCGACCGCAACAACACCTATGTTGTGCGGATCAAGGCAGTCGATGCGGCAGGCAATGCCAGCTACCAGACGCTGACCGTGACCGTGCTGAACGTTGACGAGATCGGCCGCAAGCTGGCCGAGATCAGCGACAAGCTGCGCACAAGCCTGCGCAGCTACGTGGCCCAAAGCCTCGGCGACATGTTGAGCTTCAATGAATCCCTAATGCGCGCCAGCAATGACGACGCCTGCAGTGCGGCCAAGGTCAAGAGCCTGTCGGGCGCGGCCAATGCCAACCAGTCGGGCGGTAAGGTCAAGCTCGACTACACGAAGCTGTTGAGCGAGTGCGGGAGCCGCAACCAAGTCTTTGCCGACTTCGGATTGACTTATTCGAAGCTGGCTGGGCATTGGAACTCGCGCATGTTTGCGAGCCTGCGCTACGAACGCCGAATGGATGCCAAACTGACGCTCGGGGCATCGCTGCTGACTTCCCAGTCAAGCGAAACGCTAACTGGCTTCACCAACAGCTCGATCTCGGACGAGAGCCTGCAGTTCACCGTCTACGGGCGCTACGCCATCAGCAACACGCTGCGCACTGGAGCCTTTGCGGGCTATGGCCAGGGCTGGTATGACTTTGGCCTGACTGAAAGCGATGGCTTCGTGCTTGACGGTTCCATGTCCGGCAAGCGCCAGGTCTATGGTTGGATGCTGAGTGGTGACTTCAACATTGGTGACACGGTCGTGACCACCGATGCGATTGTCTCGCATGCCCGGGAGAAGCTTGGCTCTGCTGCGCTGGCGGCGCGCTATCTGGGCGAGAGCCGCTCGGGCATCGCCTTTGCCGTGGGCTCGGTCGATACGACCCGGATCAGCGTGCCTTTGACGGCGCCGATCCAGCTGACGGGCAATGATGAGCTGGGCAAGTCGGCCCGCTTGCTGCTGAGCCCGGGCCTGCTGTGCGAAGATAACGACGTGCAGCTGTCATCGCTGCGCTGCGGCTATCAACTGGGGGCCAAGCTGGTCGCCAACGATGGTGGGCGCAACCGGTTCTATGCCGACTACCGTTGGGAAAGCGTGTCCGGGATGCGCCGTTCGCTGATTGGCCTGGGCTATGCTTACCGCTTCGGCGACAAGGGTCTCGAACTGGCGCTTGAAGCCAATCGCGGCCTCACTGGGATGAGCGGGCAGGACAACCGTGCGCTGATCTCGCTGCGACTGGCCCAGTAACCTTTACGGTCGTGCCGCCGCTCAATCGGGCGGCGGCATGGCCGTCCCGGACCAGCCCCTTGTCGGCTAACCGGACCTGTCAGAGCTTGTTCCGTCTGTCGGAATTCAGTCTTTGCTGACCGGCATGTTGTCGATCAGCCTGGTTCCACCAATTCGCGCGGCGACGAATAGCCGGGCCGGTTGCTCGGAGGGATTTGAGACAGGCGCGATCGAGCCGGGATCGCGAACTTCGGCATAGTCCACCGAGGAAAAACCGCCGGCAGTCAGGCTGGCTTCGAGTTCGGCCATGGCCGCAGTCACGTCCTGTCCCCGCACCATAGCCTCAATCGCCGCCCGCATCGCGCGGGGCAAGGCAACTGCCTGGTTGCGCTGTTCAGCGGAAAGATAGGCATTGCGCGAACTCATCGCCAGGCCATCTGCCTCGCGTACGGTCGGAACGCCGACAATGGCATCGGCATGGGGTTTCGTCAGATCGAGGTCGCGCGCCATGCGCCGGATCACGGCGAGCTGCTGCCAGTCCTTTTCCCCGAACAGGGCAAGATCCGGCTGGACCTGGTTGAACAGCTTGCAGACCACGGTTGCCACGCCATCGAAGTGACCAGGCCGTGCCGCGCCGCAGAGCCCGTCCGAGACACTGCTGACTGACACGTTGGTGGCATAGCCTTCGGGGTACATCGCCGCCGGTCCCGGAGCCCACAGCAGGCTGACTCCTTCTGCCTCGAGCAGGGCCTGATCGCGCGCCAGTTGCCGGGGGTAGGCGTCGAGGTCCTCGTTCGCACCGAACTGTCGCGGATTGACGAAGATCGAAACGACAACGTGGGCAGCCCGGGATTTGGCCGTGCGCACCAGGGTCAGATGACCTTCGTGCAGCGCGCCCATGGTCGGCACGAGCGCCAGCGGTCCATCGGCACGCAGGGCGGCCAGCGCGCTGCGCAGTGGATCAAGCCGGGTGACGGTTTGCACGGACGAATCCCCTTGGGTAAAAGGCACCGACGCCGCCCCTAGCGCTGCACAGCGGCAGCGGGCAACCAAACAAGCGAGCCAACCTTATCGTGACTGCCAGCAAGAGCCCCCACCGGATTGTCTTTGCCAACGAGAAGGGTGGCACGGGCAAGTCGACAACGGCGGTCCATGTCGCCATTGCGCTCGCCTATCAGGGGGCCCGGGTAGCAGCGGTCGATCTCGATCACCGCCAGCGCACGTTCCACCGCTACCTCGAAAACCGGGCAGAAACGATCAAGCGCCGCGCTATCGTGCTGCCGACTGCCAGCTTTGCCGTTTACGATGGCACTGACGCGACCGAGCTTGACCGGATCAGCGCCGAACTGGCCAAAGGGCATGACTTCCTGATCTTTGACACGCCGGGCCGCGACGATCCGCTGGCCCGCCATGTCGCCACGGCAGCGGACACCCTCGTCACCCCGCTCAATGACAGCTTCGTCGATTTTGACCTGATCGGGCAGGTCGATGCCGAGACCTTCAAGGTCCGCAAGCTGTCGTTCTATGCCGAACTGATCTGGGAAGCGCGCAAGAAGCGCGCGCTCGCCACGATCCAGGAAAAGCGCCGCGAAATGGACTGGGTTGTCGTGCGCAACCGCACCCAGCATGTCGAAGCGCGCAATATGCGGCGGCTGGATGGCGCGCTGACCGAGCTGTCAAAGCGGGTCGGTTTCCGGATTGCCAGCGGCCTTAGCGAACGCGTGATCTATCGCGAACTGTTCCCCTCGGGCCTGACTCTGCTGGACAAGGGCCACCTTGGCGAACTCGGCACCAGTCACCTGGTCGCGCGGCAGGAGCTGCGCGCCCTGCTGGCAAACCTGAACCTGCCCATGCCGGGCCGTGCGGAGCCTGTGCCAACCCTGGCCGGAATGGCATAGGCGCGGCTTGTCGAAGCTGCTTGTCCTTGGCGCGCTGGCCTGCCTCGCTTGCCGGATGCTCACCCGCCGCTGGCCGTGGGAACTTTGGGCCGCGTCGGAGCGTTCCCATGCCGAGGCCCGCGCCCGGGCCTTGCTCGAGGTTGACCGCTTGGCTACGCGCAACCAGATTATCGAAGCCCATCGTCGCCTGATTGCGCGGGTCCACCCTGATCGCGGCGGCAGCAATGAGCAGGTTCATGCGGCCAATGCGGCCCGCGACGTGCTGTTGGCGCGGCTAGAACAAGGCAAGGCGGAGCAAGCATGACCCACCAGTTCCACCCGACTGTCCTGCGCGAATACGATATCCGCGGCGTGATTGGCGAAACGCTGGGTACGGCCGACGCCTATGCCATCGGGCGCGGCTTTGCCACGCTGCTGCGCCAGGCTGGTGGCAGCAAGGTGGCAGTGGGCTATGACGGGCGCTTGAGCTCGCCCGAACTTGAAGAAGCGCTGGTTGCCGGGCTCAATGCCAGTGGCGTCGATGCCGTGCGGATCGGCATGGGCCCCACGCCGATGCTCTATTATGCCGAAGCATCAGGCGAAGATGTGGATGGCGGCATCCAGATAACCGGCAGCCATAATCCCGCCAATTATAACGGCTTCAAGATGGTGTTCCAGGGCCGGCCGTTCTTCGGGGCGGATATCCAGGAACTGGGCCGGATCGCCGCAAGCGGGGCCTGGCTCGACGGCAAGGGCAGTCACGAGCGCCGCGAAGTCCTCGGCGCCTATATCTCCCGCCTCGTCGAAGGGCTGGCCGGGATTGACCGCACCAGCCTCGCCAATCTGCGGATCGGCTGGGATGCGGGCAACGGGGCGGCTGGCCCCGCGCTGGAGCTGCTGGTCGAACAGCTGCCCGGCGAACACCACCTGCTCTTTACCGAAGTCGACGGAAACTTCCCGAACCATCATCCTGACCCTACCGAAGAGAAGAACCTGGCCGACCTGCGCAAGCTCGTCGCGGAGAAGAGCCTCGATTTCGGTGTTGCCTTCGATGGCGACGGTGATCGAATCGGTGCGATCGATGGTCAGGGCCGGGTGATCTGGGGTGACCAGTTGCTGATGATCTATGCCGAGGACCTCCTGAAGCTGGAGCCCGGAGCAGCGATTATCGCGGATGTGAAGGCCTCTCGCGCCCTGTTCGATCATGTCGAACGGCTGGGCGGTCGGCCCACCATGTGGAAGACCGGGCACAGCCTGATCAAATCCAAAATGAAGGAAATTGCCGCGCCGCTGGCCGGCGAAATGAGCGGCCACGTGTTCTTCGCACACCAGTATTATGGCTATGACGATGCGCTCTACGCTGCCGTCCGCCTGATCGCGGCCAGCGCCCGCCTCGGCAAGTCGGTCACCGAACTTCGGGGTGAGATGCCGGCGCTGGTCAACACCCCCGAACTGCGCTTCCAGGTTGATGAAACCCGCAAGTTCGCCGTGATCGACGAGGTCAAGCAGCGGCTCGCCGCCAGTGGGGCCGACGTCAATGCGATCGACGGCGTGCGCGTCTCCACCGCCGATGGCTGGTGGCTGCTGCGCGCCTCTAACACGCAGGACGTGCTTGTTGCCCGCGCCGAGAGCGACAGCGAGGAAGGCTGTGCAAGGCTATTAGCCGAAGTCGATGCGCAGCTGGCTGCCTCGGGGCTTGAGCGCGGCCCGCAAGCCGGTCACTGAAGCGCGGGCAGCAGCACAGGTAAGGCACCCAGCGCGACGAGAGCACTCGCAGCCAGCACGGCCGCGCCGCGCCAGGCTTGCCGCCACCCGGCCATGCCGATTGCCGCGCCGGCTTTGATCAGCGTGTTGAGCAGGACCGGCGGCATCAGGATCAGCGCGGCAAGGCGCGTGTCGACCGTGCCGCCGGGCAGGTTGCCCATGGTGATGATTGCGGAATCGACATCCAGCATGCCTGACAACGCCAGGACCGTGGCCAGCCCGGCATCGCCATACCGGGCGAGGACCCACCGTGCGGCAACGCTCAGTACCATGACCAGCGCCGCCAGGATCAGTGCCGGGCCAAGCGCGAAGGGATTGCGCACAGGCAGGGCATGTTCCGCAGCCGCGGCATCGCCGGCCTGCACCCGGCCGATGAGCCACGCTCCAGCCAGACTGACGATCATTGCGGGAATGGCCCAGGTCAGCAGTGTGGACAGGGCGAAGGGCGCAAGCGCGCCGACCAACACCATGACGCGCAGGAACATGACCGCCGAAGCGAGGGCGATGGCAGAGTTCAGCATCGCGGGATCGCCGGACCGATCGCGCAGCCTCCCCGCGAGGGCCGCAGTGACGGCAGTCGAGGAGACCATCGAACCGGCCGCCGCCGTGGCCAATGTGCCTTTTGACGGACCGAACCGGTGCGCGGCGATATAGCCCAGGAACGAGAAGCCGCAGACCATCACCACCACCAGCCAGATCTGGCGCGGCCGCCAGGCATCGAGTGGGCCCATCGGGGTATCAGGCAAGAGCGGCAGCACCACCAGCGAGATCAGCGCGAAATGGGCGATGGCCAGCACCTCGCGTTCATCCAGTCGGCGGATCCAGTCATGGAGCTGGTGCCGCATGGCGAGGACCAGCACCATCACCCCGGTCGCGGCGCTGGCCAGGGCATGGCCGCCCGCACCGGCTACGAACCCGCAGGCGAGGGTCAGCAGGCCAACCAGGCTGGCCGTGCCGCTGATCGACATGGGCGTGCCAGCCTGCTCGGCCCGGGTCGTGCGCCAATAGCCCATCACCACCAGCACGGCCGTCGCCGCCAGCAGTACGCCCGACAGGATCGGAAAGGCTACCTGCAAGGCTCCGCCAAGCCCGCCAGCAAGGCCGAGCAGGGCATAGGTACGGATCCCCGCGAACCGGGTACCTGCAGCCTGCTCTCGCTGCGTCCAGCCCCGTTCGATCCCGACCAGCAGCCCCAGCGCCAGCGCCAGCGCAACCGACACCACCGCGCCCAGATCCATACCTGCCATCATCGATCCAGCGTGGCAGGCCAGACGGGCAAGGGGAAGTGTGATTTTCCTGCCGGGCGAAGACTGATATGGCTAACCGGGTCCATGGACCGATCCGCTCCCGATCTTCCCCCCGAACTGGCCAGCTGGTTTCGCGCGCGGGGCTGGCAGCTACGCCACCACCAGCGCGAGATGCTGGCCGTGGCCGAGACTGGCCGGCACGCCTTGCTGGTGGCAGACACCGGCGCGGGCAAGACCCTGGCGGGGTTCCTGCCGACGCTGGCGGACTTCTGCCCTTCCACCCTGGCGGGCTCAGCGCCGCCAGAGGGGCTCCACACGCTTTACGTCTCGCCGCTGAAGGCCTTGGCGCACGATGTCCGCCGCAACCTGCTGCTCCCGGCCGAGGAGCTGGGGCTGCCGATCCGGATCGAGACCCGCAGCGGGGATACGCCATCGGACCGCAAGGCCCGCCAGCGCGCCAATCCACCACATGTCCTGCTGACAACACCGGAATCGCTCTCATTGCTGCTGTCCTATCCGGAGAGCGCGACGCTGTTTTCGGGCCTCAGGCGGATCGTGATTGATGAGATACACGCCTTTGCCAATGGCAAGCGGGGCGATCTGCTGGCGCTCGCGCTTTCGCGGTTGCAGGCCTTGGCGCCAGATCTCCAACGCGTGGCGCTATCGGCCACGCTGGCTGATCCAGGCGCCTATCAGCGGTGGCTCGCGCCTGGCGGCACAGCAGCGGCGGTGGCCTTGGTCGAAGGCGAGCAAGGCGCGCCGCCTGAGCTCGAAATCGTTCTCCCGCATGAAGCGCGCGTGCCTTGGGGTGGGCATGCAGCGGCTTGGGCGGTTCCGCAGCTTTACGAGGCGATCAAGGCAAACCGGACGACGCTGGTGTTCTGCAACACCCGCTTCCTGGCCGAATTCATCTTCCAGCAGTTGTGGGACGCGAACGAGGATCACCTGCCGATCGGGATCCACCACGGCTCGCTCTCGGTCGAGGCGCGGCGGAAGGTCGAAGCCGCGATGGCGGCTGGCAAGCTGCGTGCACTGGTCTGCACGGCCAGCCTCGATCTGGGGGTCGACTGGGGCGATGTCGATCTGGTGGTGCAGATGGGGGCCCCCAAGGGCTCGTCGCGCCTGCTGCAGCGGATCGGGCGGGCCAACCATCGGCTCGATCAGGCCAGCCGGGCGATGCTGGCCCCGGGCAACCGCTTTGAGTTCCTGGAGGCGGTTGCAGCGCTGGAGGCGGTGGCCGAAGGGCAGCGCGATGGCGAGGCGTTCCGGCCAGGTGGGCTGGATGTTCTGGCGCAACACGTCATGGCCTGTGCCTGTGCGGGACTGTTTGATGAGGCGGCGCTGCTGGCTGAGATTCAGAGTGCAGAACCCTTCGCCTGGGTCGATGCTGACACCTGGCAGCGCGTGCTCGGCTTTGTCGCCACCGGGGGCTATTCGCTGCGAGCCTATGACCGTTTCCAGCGGATCACCAAGGGGCGGGATGGGCTGTGGCGGCTGACCCATCCAGAACATGCTGCCCGGCATCGTCTGAACGCCGGGATCATCATGGACAGCGAGATGATCGGCGTGCGCTTTCGCAACGGCAAAGCGCTCGGGCGCGTGGAGGAAAGCTTTGCCGCCAGCCTCAAGCCGGGATCGACCTTCCGCTTTGCCGGCCTCGATCTAGAGGTCGAGGCGATGCGCGAGACCGAGCTGTGGGTTCGTGCTGCCAAGCGGACCGGTCAGATTCCCAGTTATATGGGCGCAAGAATGCCGCTGACCACACACCTGTCGAACCGGGTCCAGGCGCTGTTGGCGGACCGGGCCGGATGGGTGCGCTTTCCGGATGATGTGCGCGAATGGCTGGAGATGCAGGATTGGCGCTCAGAGCTGCCCGCTCCCGGCAGGCTATTGGTTGAAAGCTTCCCGCATCAGGGCCGCCATTACACCGTGTTCTATACCTTCGAAGGCTGGCCCGCGCATCAGTCGCTCGGGATGCTGGTGACGCGGCGGATGGAGGAGCGCGGTCTTTCGCCCATGGGTTTCGTGGCCAACGACTATGCCCTTGCCGTCTGGGGGCTGCGGCCGATCGAGGATCCGGTGGCCATGCTGTCACCCGATATCCTGGCGGATGAGTTCGTCGAATGGGTTCAGAACAGCTACCTGCTGCGGCGCGCCTTCCGTGAGGTGGCGGTCATTGCCGGGCTGGTCGAGCGGCAGCATCCCGGCAAACGCAAGACCGGGCGGCAGGTGACCTTTTCTACTGACCTGATTTATGATGTGCTGCTCAAGCACGAGCCCGATCACTTGTTGATCGAGGCGGCCTGGGCCGATGCGCGGGCGCGGATGATGGATGTCGGACGCTTGACGGGGGTGCTCGACCGGGCGCAGCACGAGCTTCGCCATGTCCGGCTCGACCGGGTCAGCCCCCTGGCCGTGCCGGTGCTGGTGATGGTCGGCCGGGAAAGTACCCCACAGGGCCAGGCCGATGATGAGCTGTTGCTTGAGGCTGAGAGCCTGGCCGGTCTGGCGATGCGGCCGGTGCGCGGCTAGCAGGCAAATGAAAAGGGGGCGGATTGCTCCGCCCCCCAATCGTTGATCCGTTGTACGGCTTACTTGGCGTTCGGCGCTTTGCTGAATTCCGAGTATTGCTCGTTGCCGACGAAACCGAAAGCGGTCACGCCCGAACCCTTGATGATGTTCAGGACCTGGACCGAGGTGTCGTAAGGAGCCTGCGGGTCCGGCTGGTACTGCAGCTCGGGTTCCGGCTTGATCGACAGAGTGGCCTGGAGCAGCGAAAGCAGCTGGCCCTGGTTCACTTCGCCACCGTTCCACAGGATCGCGCTGTTCGGCATGATCACGACCTTGTTCTTGTCGCGCTTGACGACGACATCCGGCGGCGGAGCCGACGGGTTGGGCAGGTCGATGTTCACGGCGTGGGTCGCCACGGGGATCGTGATGATGAACATGATGAGGAGAACGAGCATGACGTCGATCAACGGCGTCGTGTTCATTTCCATCATCGGCGAGCCATCATCCTTGCCGCCTGACATTGCCATGGTGGGTTACTCCTGAATTGCGAATAAGGCGGGGCAGCCGGGGCTGCCCCCACCATTAGGCGTTGGGATCGACCGGGGTCGAAATGAAGCCGACCGTCGGGTAGCCCGAGATCTGCACGTTGTAGATCGCACCGGCCACACAGCGCCACGGAGCATTCACGTCACCGCGAATGTGGACCTGCGGAACAAGTTCCGGATTGGCCTGAAGTGCTTCCGGTCCACCGGCGCGCTTCACGATTGCATCAAGGCGCTTGAACGCCTGGTCACGCAGTTCGACCGAATCGACCGGCGTGATGTTGTTGAAGTAGATGCGGCATTCACCGCCGAGGCTCGCACCTTCGAAGCCCGGGTCGCCCGCAGAGCGGCCGGCCGTGTCAGTGGTGCTGACCGTCAGCAGCAGGTTTTCAACCTTGTCCTTCGATTCGGCCGAGACCATCACCGGAATCTTGAGCTTCTGGATCGTCTGGATCGCGACCGGAACCGCGATGAGGAAGATGATCAGAAGCACCAGCATCACGTCGACCAGCGGCGTCGTGTTGATTTCCGACATTGGTGCATCATCGCCGCCGCCGCCCGTTGAAATCGCCATGGGTTACATCCTGTCCTTGGGTTGGCAGCGAGCCGCCACGACACCGTGCCGTGGCGGCTCGTAAAGCTTAGGCCTTGGCGGCCGGAGCAGCAGCCGGCTTGGCTGCAGCCGGGGCCGGAGCCACGGCCGGCTTAACCGCACCCTTCGAGTTGATGTTGGCGAGCACGTCGGTCGAGAAGCCCGAGAGCAGTTCCGAGATGCGCTTGTTGCGTGCCTGCAGGTAGTTGTAGGCAAGCACGGCCGGAACGGCGACGAGCAGACCCAGTGCAGTCATGATCAGAGCTTCACCGACCGGGCCAGCGACCTTGTCGATCGAGGCCGAACCGGCGATGCCGATGTTGATCAGCGCGCGGTAGATGCCGACCACGGTACCGAACAGACCGATGAACGGCGAGGTTGCGCCGACGGTGGCCAGGAACGGCAGGCCCGAAGCGAGGCGGGCGTTAACCGAAGCTTCCGAGCGGGCGAGCGAGCCGTGCAGCCAGTCGTGGGCTTCCAGGGCGTCGGTCATCTTGCTGTGGGCTTCTTCAGCGGCGAGACCGTCGTCGACGATCTGGCGCCATGCGCTGTTCTTCTCAAGCTTGGCAGCGCCGTCCTTGAGCGACGAAGCGCGCCAGAACGAAGCCTTGAGGGCAGCGTACTGGTTCAGGATCTTGCGCTGTTCAAAGAACTTGGTGAACAGGATGAAGAACGAGCCAAACGACATCGTGCCAAGGATCACCACGGTGGCATAGGCGATGAAACCGCCCTGCTCGAGTGCTTCGGCAAAGCCGAACTTGTTCTGCGGGGCTGCCTGGGCGGCCGCGGTCAGGAGGTCAACGATAAACATGCGAAAAGTCCTCTCAAGCGAAGTAGGTTAGCAAAGAGCCGGTTCCCCCAAGGTTCCGGCAAATGGCCCGGCCGAAACCGGACCGAAAAGTTCAAAACGTCAGTCCTTCGGGATCACCCAGCGAACGCGGTTGGCGTAGGAGCCCGAGGTGGGCTGGCCTTCACCGTCCGTGGCCGGGTTGAACCGGGCGCGGCGCGTCACGTTCTGGCAGGTAGCATCGTCAAGATCGGGGCTACCGCTGGAGCTGGTGACCGAGCAGCCGGTCACGCGGCCATCCGGACCAACGGTAACGCGGAAGCTGGTGGTGCCTTCACGTTCCTCGCGCAGGGCGCGGGTCGGATAGTCGTTGGTGGTCGCCCAGTTGGCCGGGTTGCCCTTCGGGGTCGGCTGCCTCGGCTGGACGCGCGGTGCTGCAGGCACCGGTGCCGGCGGAGCGATGATCGGCACGACCGGCGCCGCAGGCGGCGGGGTCACGACGGTCTGCACCGGCGGGGGCGTCACATTGACGTTGATCTTCGGCGGAGGCGCGACGATCGGCGGCGGCGTCGCTGCCTTCTTAGGCGGCGGCGGCGGCTCCTTCTTCGGCTCGTCCTTCTTGATATCTACTGTCGTCACCTTTTTGACGACCTGTTGCACGGCTTCGTAAGCCAGGCCCGTAACAAGGGCATAGCCAACGAGAACGTGCAGCAGGGCGACGACGACGAAAGAGGCAATGCGATTGCCACTCATCTCCTGGTCAGCGTAAGCCATTCAGACGCATCACTCCTAGTCAGTCCCCATCCCGGGCCGAAACCCGGGACCCGGTGGACGCCCGTTGCCGGGACGGCCACCCAAATTCTTAATATCCACCCTGCCGACCCAACCGGATTGCCCGGCACAGCCCGGCACCGAATGGACCAGAATGTCGGGCCCTTATTGTTCTATGGCCCGGATTTCCGTGTGCTTTAGCCAAGCGGGCGCAGCGGTGCAACGCTTTATCCATTAACTATCGATTCAGCTGTGTTAAGCTGGAAGGCGTTGAAACGACCGCTGAATCCGCGGCATTGAAGGCAATTGAATGAAACTGCGCACACAAAAATCGGTTCCCGAAAACTGCTTGGCGGTTGGCTGGGCTGCAACGGTAGGTCTCCTGCTTTCCGTTGCCGCCGTGCCCGCCCGGGCCGCTGATTCGCCACCCCGCGAATCGATTGCGGCCACGCCTGTCTCGGTTCCCACTTATGCCGATCTCGCCGACCTGGCCGATCCGGCAGCAGTGGTGGTCAAGGCCCAGGTTCGCAAGGTGGCAGTGATCGAACCGCAGCGCGCGGCAGGGCTGCGCAATGGCTGGGCACGGCTTTATATCGAGGCCCGGACCGAGGCCGTGCTTGGCGGGCAGACAGCCTTGGGCGAGGCTCTGCGCTACCTGGTCGATGTGCCGCTCGATGCCAGGGGCAAAGTGCCCAAGCTGGGCAAGCGCAGCGTGATCCTGTTCGCCCGCCCGGTTGATGACCGGCCGGGCGAGCTGCAATTGGTTGCATCCGATGCCCAGTTATTATGGGATCCGGCACTTGAGGCGAGGGTCCGGGCCATCCTGACTGAGTTCTACGCGCCGGGCGCCCCGCATGGCGTAACCGGACTGCGCGAAGCAATCCACGTTGCCGGAGCGCTGGCCGGCGAGGGGGAGACGCAGTTCTTTCTCGCCACTGCCAGCGGCGATCCCGCTGCGGTGACCGTATCCCGCAGCCCCGATAGTGAACCGCGCTGGTCGGTCTCGTTCTCCGAACTGGTTCAGACCGGGACCCCGCCACCGGCGCGCGAGACCCTGGCCTGGTACCGGCTGGCCTGCTTCCTGCCGGCGCAACTTCCAGCCGGTGCCAATCTCTCCTCCACTCCCGAGGATCAGCAGTTTGCCGAGAGCGATTACCGCTTTGTGATCGATCAGCTTGGCCCGTGCCCGCGGTTGCGTCCCTAGGCTTGCTGGCCTAGGGCGCGCAGCGAAAAGGGAGCGATCATGGCTGAACCGTTGAGAGTGGCACTGGCAGGACTTGGCACCGTGGGGGCCGGGGTAATCCGTCTGGTCGAAGCCAACGCCGACCTGATTGCACGCCGCGCTGGCCGCCCGATCACCATCACGGTGATCAGCGCGCGCGACCGCTCCAAGAAGCGCCCGGTCGATCTTACGCCTTATACCTGGGAAGACGATATGGTCATCCTGGGGGAGCGGCCCGATGTCGATGTCGTGGTTGAGCTGGTTGGCGGGGCCGATGGTCCTGCGCTGTCCTGCGCCCGTGCGACGATGGAGGCCGGGAAGTCGCTCGTCACCGCCAACAAGGCAATGATCGCGCATCACGGCCTCGAACTGGCGGCCAAGGCCGAAGCGGCCAAGGTGGCGCTGAAGTTCGAGGCTGCCGTCGCCGGCGGGATTCCGGTGATCAAGGGGCTGCGCGAAGGTGCGGCTGCCAATGCGATCGAGCGGGTTTACGGGATCCTCAACGGCACCTGCAATTATATCCTCTCGACCATGGAAGACACCGGTCGCGACTTCGCGGATGTCCTCGCCGAAGCGCAGGCCAAGGGTTATGCCGAGGCTGATCCGGCTTTCGATATCGAAGGCATTGATGCGGCACACAAGCTTTCGATTCTGGCGGCCATTGCCTTTGGCAGCAAGATCGACTTCCCCGGGGTTGAGACCAGCGGGATCACCCGCCTGCGCGCGGCGGACATCGCCCAGGCCCACGCACTGGGTTACGTTATCCGCCTGATCGGCATGGCCGAGGCGCAAGGTGACCGGCTGTTCCAGCGGGTTCAGCCGCACCTCGTGCCGTTTGATCACCCCCTGGCCCATGTCGACGGCGCAACCAATGCGGTGGTGGCCGAGGGCAACTTCTCGGGCCGACTGCTATTCCAGGGTGCCGGGGCCGGCGATGGCCCGACCGCCAGCGCCGTCGTGGCTGACCTCATCGATATCGCCCGTTCAACCGTGGGCGGCGGTGAAATCGGGGTGCCGTTCTCGGTCCCGGTGGCCGAGCTTGAGGCCATGAACCCGGCGGATAGCGGGCCGCGTTTGGGCCGGGCCTACATTCGCTTCACCGTGGCTGATCGGCCAGGCGTTCTGGCTGAGATCACGGCGGCCATGCGTGATGCCGGTGTTTCGATCGAAAGTCTGATCCAGAAGGGGCGCGCCGGCGATGCTGAAGCCGTGATGGTCGCCATGGTTACCCACGAAGGACCGGAAAGCGCCGTGGCCGAAGCGCTGCGCTTGCTCGATGGCTCGGCCAGCCTGACTGAGCCGCCGCTGGTGATGCAGCTGCTGGGCGAATAGGTCCTAGCGATCGGGCATCTCGCCCTTGGCGATCCTGTCGGCATCTGATCCGGCCGGTGCTTCGGGAATGGCGGCCGGGTCGATCACATAGATCGGCGGTGGCGCCCAGCCGCCGACCACACAACCCGGCTTGCCCTTGCAAGAGCCGCGATCCAACTGCGGCGCTCGGGGGGTCCCATTGTTGAGAGCATGGCGGGCAGCGAGCGATGATGGATCGCTCTCGGCCGTAGAGGGCACGCGCAGATCCTCGCCCCGGTCAACGCAAACCACGATTTCACCGGATTTGCGGGCTGCGCGGCAGCGATCCTGGACGCTTTCCACACCCAGTCGTGCCATTGCCTTGCCAAGACGTTCGGCCATTTGCGGGTCGGGTTCCGGTTCTGCCGATCGGGCAGGCAGCGCCATGGCTCCTAAAAGCCATAGTGCCCCAAGCGCTTGTGCCCACCGTCCCATCACCGCCCTTGAGCTAGCGTCCGCTTAATCCCCCGTGAACCCCCCGCGACCAGGGGCACTTACTCGACAAGTGCGGGCGTGCTCGCTAAGCGCCGCTGCATTCGTATTCACAGCCAGGGAC
Source organism: uncultured Novosphingobium sp. (assembly GCA_964413885.1). GTDB lineage: Bacteria > Pseudomonadota > Alphaproteobacteria > Sphingomonadales > Sphingomonadaceae > Novosphingobium. The sequence continues at coordinate 96,938 of CAYPTU010000002.1, read as the reverse complement.
CGAGACCGCTCATGACCAACCCCGCCGCCAGCAAGGTGCTCGATCGCGTTCTCGTCCTCGAAATGGTCCGGGTCACCGAAGCCGCAGCGATTGCTGCCTCGAAGCTGGTCGGGCGCGGTGACGAGAAGGCAGCTGACGCGGCGGCGGTGGAAGCCATGCGCGAGGCGTTCGATGATCTGGAGATCGACGGCACCGTCGTGATCGGTGAGGGCGAGCGCGACGAAGCGCCGATGCTTTATATCGGCGAGAAGGTCGGCGGTGCGCAGGGCACCGGGCCCAAGATTGATATTGCACTCGATCCGCTGGAGGGCACGACGATCACTGCCAAGGCCGGGCCAAACGCACTGGCCGTGCTGGCCTGCGCCGAAGAGGGCAACCTGCTGAACGCGCCGGACGTCTACATGGACAAGCTGGCGGTTGGCCCGGGCTACCCCGAGGGGATCATCGATCTGGCCAAGAGCCCGACCGAAAACGTCAAGGCGGTTGCGGCGGCCAAGGGGGTCGAGCCGCACGAGATCATCGTCTGCGTGCTGGACCGCCCGCGCCATGCCGATCTGATTGCCGAGCTGCGCGGGCTGGGCTGCGGCGTGGTGCTAATTGGTGATGGTGACGTGGCTGGGGTGATTGCGGTCACCAATGAAGAGACCACGATCGATATGTACATGGGGTCAGGCGGCGCACCTGAGGGCGTCCTGGCGGCCGCCGCGCTGCGCTGCGTTGGCGGGCAGTTCAACGGCCGCCTGCTGTTCCGCAATGATGATGAACGCGCCCGCGCCCGCAAGTGGGGGATCGAAGACTTGGGCAAGATCTACACCCGCGACGAACTGGCCAAGGGCGACTGCATCTTTGCTGCCACGGGCGTGACCGACGGCTCGCTGCTGGCCGGGGTGAAGCGCCGCAAGGACGGCACCATGACCACCGAGAGTGTGGTGATGCGCGCCAGCTCGGGCACGGTCCGCTGGGTCCGCGGCGAACATCGCAAGCCGCGCTAATCCACGCTTCTGCCCGCGGACTGCCTTGCAATCCGCCAGTCCCTGATTAGACGCTGCCGTGGGTCAGAATCACGGGGAAGGCAGCGCAATGAAACTGATGGCCGGCAACTCCAACTTGCCGCTGGCGCGGGATATCGCTGCCTATCTGAATCTCGAACTGACAGATGCCTCGGTCCGCCGCTTTGCGGATGAAGAGGTCTTCGTTGAGATCCACGAAAATGTCCGCGGTGAGGATGTCTTCGTAATCCAGTCGACCAGCTTTCCGGCCAACGACAACCTGATGGAGCTGTTGATCGGGATCGACGCGCTGCGCCGCGCCTCGGCCAAGCGGATCACGGCGGTTGTTCCCTACTTCGGCTATGCCCGGCAAGACCGTAAGCCGGGTCCGCGCACGCCGATTTCGGCTAAACTGGTGGCCAACCTGATCACCACCGCCGGGGCCGACCGTGTCCTTGCAGTGGACCTCCACGCCGGTCAGATCCAGGGCTTCTTCGATATTCCGACCGACAATCTCTATGGTGCGCCGGTCATGGCGGCGGACATTCTGGAGCGCACCGGCGGCGAGAATCTGATGGTTGTCTCGCCCGACGTCGGCGGGGTGGTTCGCGCCCGGGCGCTGGCCAAGCGGATCAACGATGCGCCGCTGTCGATCGTCGACAAGCGCCGCGACAAGCCGGGCTCGTCCGAAGTGATGAACATCATCGGGGACGTGAAGGGCTGGGACTGCATCCTGATCGATGACATCATCGATTCCGGCGGCACGCTGTGCAATGCGGCCGCCGCGCTGATGGAGGCTGGCGCCAAGAGCGTCACCGCCTACCTCACCCATGGCGTCCTCTCGGGCAAGGCCGTCGAGCGCGTGACCAATTCCGCGCTCAAGGAGCTGGTGATCACCGACTCGATCCAGCCGACCGATTCCACGAAGGACAGCCCGAAGATCCGCATCCTGCCGATTGCGCCGCTGATTGGCGAAGCGATCCGCCGGATCGCCGACGAAAGCTCGGTCTCGAGCCTGTTTGACTGATGAACCTCAGCGCCGACATCGCCCTGGCCCACCGCCTGGCCGATGCGGCGCGGGCGGCGGTCCTGCCGCACTATCGCTCGGGCTTGACCAGTGAGCGCAAGGCGGATGCCTCGCCCGTGACCCTGGCTGACCGCGCGGCCGAAGAAGCGATGCGCCGAATTATCAAGGCCGAATGCCCGCGCGATGCGATCCATGGCGAAGAATTCGGCACGGAGAACGGACCCTCGGGCCGGACCTGGGTGCTCGATCCGATCGACGGCACGGCCTCATTCCTGATCGGCCGCCCCATCTTCGGCACCCTGATCGCTTTGGTGGTCGAAGGTTGGCCGGTGCTGGGGGTGATTGACCAGCCGGTGCTGGATGAGCGCTGGATCGGTGCCACCGGACAGCCGACCCTGCTCAATGGCCAGCCGGTCCGCACCCGCCCGTGCCGCGAGCTTAGCGATGCGACCTTGGCCACGACGGGGCCGCACTATTTCGACGATCACGATGGCGAACACTTCATGGGCCTGGCCGCCAAGACCGATCATCGCCGGATGGTGATGGGCGGCGATTGTTACAACTACGCCCTGCTCGCCTCGGGCCATGTCGATATTGTCTGCGAGGCCAACCTCAAGCTGCATGACTATGCCGCGCTGGTTCCGGTAGTCGAAGGGGCTGGCGGCACCATGTGTGATTGGAATGGCGAGCCGCTCCACGCGGGCTCATCGGGCCATGTCCTGGCGCTGGGCGATCCTGCGCGGCTCGACGACGTGGTTGAGGCGCTGGCATGTCATCATTGAGCGCCCGATCGATCTGATTCGACACGATTAACCGAATCCCAAGCGGCAAGGTCTAGCATTCCGGATCGACGTTCCGGGAGCACACATGGCGACGCCAGCGCCACCAGATCTGCCAAACTCACCAATGCCTGCTCGCCAGCAGCAAAGCCTTGGCCGGATGGTAGCCGGGCTGCCTTGGGCTGTGGTGCTGGCGGCGGCCCTGTTCGAGCTGGCGCTGGCGGACCGCAAGTATGGTCTGTTTACGGGGGGCTTCGGGCAGTCCCGGGCCGTCGATGGTGCCGCGGAACTGACGTTGTTTCTCGCCGGCTACCTGGCCGCCATGGCCCTGTTCGGCCTGGCGGGCTGGGCGCTGGTGTGCTGGCTGGCTCGCGGTCGGGCTGGATGGGTTGCCGGTTATCTTTTCGCCCTGCTTAACGGGGGCGGGTTTTGCGGCCTGCTGGCGGCGGACTATCAGCTCCATTCCTACATGAGCGACGCGGTCAGCTTTGCCCTGATCCGGCAGCTCGGCGGGGGCAGCATGGTCGATGCACTGAAGTTTGGCCTCAACGAAATCGGTATTGCGGCGCTTGCCCTGGCCTTGGTGGCGTTCGCGGCCTGGCTTGTGTGGCGGATCCTTTCGCGAGTCATGCCTAGCGGTGCTCCACCCGCGCGCGGGGTCGGCACTAGGATGCTGGTTGGTGCTGGCCTGCTGTTTCTGCTGCTGGCCTATCTTATCCCGCGAGGCGGGTCAGATGCCGCGTTCGGTCTGAACCGCACACTGGCCTGGCGGGGCATGACCGCCGCGCTCGACTTGGCCAGTGACTTTGACCGGGACGGCTATGGCCTGTTCACCACCCAGCCCGACACCGCGCCGTTCGATCCGGCCCGCCATCCGCTGGCGCTCGACCTTCCGGGCAACGGCATCGATGAAGACGGCTATGGCGGAGATCTGAAACTGGTGCCGCTTCCCCAGCCGCTGCCGGCGCAGGTGTTTGCGGCAAAGCGACCGAATGTGGTCCTCGTGGTGCTGGAGTCGGTTCGGTTTGATGCGCTGGGCAAGCGCATCGACGGGCGGTTGGTGGCGCCCAATCTTGATGCCCTGGCCGATGAAGGCAGTGCGATCGCCCCGACCTACAGCCACGTCGGTTTCACCACGGAATCGCTCAAGTCGATCTTCACGGGGCAACTTGTACCGCGTCCCGGTGACCCGTCGCTGTTCCGCGATTTCAAGCAGAGTGGCTACAGGATCGGGGTTTACTCGGGACAGCCGGAGGACTTCGGCGACATCTCAGCCACGGTCGGCATGCGTGAAATGGCCGATGTCCATGTCGATGCGATGACCCTGCAGGACAAGCGCGCATTCAGCTTTGCCGCCAAGGGTTCGTTGCTCGTGGCCGAACACTATCTGCTTGAGGCGTTCGACCATACGCTGGGTGCCCGCCCGTGGGAGGCGCCGCATTTCCTCTACTTCAATTTCCAGTCGGCTCATTTCCCCTATCATCATGACGGGGCCAAGCTGCGCTTCACGCGCCACCCGCTAGCGCGCAGCGCGATGCGGGCTGATCGGGCCGCGGAGGTGCAGCGGACCTACTGGAACGCCGTCGCCGAAGCCGATGCCTGGCTGGGGGAGGTGATCGCCCGACTGAAGGCCCGCGGCGACTGGGATAACACCATCCTGCTGGTCACAGGTGATCATGGCGAGGACCTGTTCGAGGATGGCTTCCTGGGCCATGGTCACCTGATCGATGGCCGCCAGAATGCGACCCTGCTGGTGGCGAACCGACCCGCAATCCTCCCCCGTGGACCGGTCGGGCTAGCGGATTATCGTGCGATCATCGCCGCAGCGGTCCAAGGCGGGCCGCCACCGGAGCCGCTAGCCATGCCGTTCATGCATATTGGTAGCCTCGATGCGCCAACCATGATTGGGCTGGCTGGTTCGGGCCACACGCTAACCAGCCTGCGCCTTGATACCGGCGAGGCCTGCTTCTTCGAACAGCAGCGCTGCCTGCCCTATAACCGCCTGAGCGGCACCGACCGCGCGCGCGCAGACGCACTCGTCGCGCGGTGGGGCAGCGAACGCTGGCGCGAGCACCAACGCGGAATTACTGCAACGCGGCCTTGATAAAGTCGGCGGCCCGTTCCCCAATCATGATGCTGGGCGCATTGGTGTTGCCCGAGACCAGCCGCGGCATGATGGAGGCGTCAGCCACCCACAAGCCGTCGATTCCGCGCAGTCGGAGCGTCGGATCGACCACGCTATCGGCATCGCTGCCCATCCGGCAAGTGCCGACCGGGTGATAGACCGTATCGGCGCGGCTGCGGATCAGATCATCAATCGCGGCATCGTTGTTCAGATCAACCGGCTGGCGCGGGGTGCCGCCATAGGCCCCCAGCGCGCCGTTTTCGGCAATGCGGTACATCAGCCGCACTCCGGCGCGGAGCGTGGCGATATCGCGCGGGTCGTCGAGGAAGTTGGGGTCGATTGCCGGGGCCGCCGCCGGGTCAGCCGAGTGCAGCCGGACGGTGCCGCGGCTTTCCGGGCGAAGAACGCAAGCGTGGATCGAGAAGCCGTGACCCTTCACCTTGGTGCGGCCATGGTCTTCCAGCATGGCTGGCACGAAGTGATACTGGATATCGGGGGCGGGCAGATCCGGATTGGTCCGCCAGAAACCGCCGGCTTCGGCGAAGCAGGTGGTCATGATCCCGGTGCGTTTCAGGCGGTGTTCGATAACCGCCTTGGCCATCTTCCAGGTGCCGGACAGGCTATCGCCGATGAAATCGAGTGAGCCGGTTTCCCAGCTGGCGACGAAATCGATGTGGTCCTGCAAGTCTACGCCCACGGCGGGCCTGTCGAGCAGCACGGGCAAGCCCTTGTCCTTGAGGTGCGCCGCGGGACCGATGCCGGACAGCATCAGCACCTGCGGGCTGCCGAAGGCACCCGCCGACAGCACCACTCCGCCGCTGGCCCGGATCACTTCGCGCTTGCCGCCAAAGCTGGCCTGGACGCCCACGGCGCGGCCATCTTCGACCACGATCTTTTCGACAAGTGCGCCGGTCCGGACTGCCAGATTGGGGCGCGGGGAGAGATAGGCGCGGGCGGCAGACCAGCGCTCGCCAGCCTTCTGGGTTACCTGGTAGAGGCCAAAGCCGTCCTGGCGCGCGCCATTGAAGTCGTCATTCTCGGGAAGCTGGAGGCTGGCGGCACTGGCCACGAAGGCCTCGCTACCCGCGCTCGGCCAGCGCTGGTCCATCACGTTAAGCGGGCCATCACCACCGTGCCATTCATTCCCGCCGCGCTCGTTGCCCTCGGCGCGCTTGAAATAGGGCAGCACGTCAGCGTGGCTCCAGCCGGTGCAACCCAGCTGGGCCCACTGATCGTAATCGAAGTGATTGCCGCGAATATAGACCATCGCGTTGATCGCGCTGGAACCGCCCAGCCCGCGCCCGCGCGGCTGGTAGCCGATCCGGCCGTTCAGGCCCTTTTGCGGTACCGTATCGAACCGCCAGTTCGACTTTTCAGGAATAAAGGGCATGAAGCCAGGCGTCTTGACGCGGATCGTGTCGTTGTGCGGCCCTGCTTCAAGCAGGCAGACCCGGCGCTTGCCATCTTCCGAGAGCCGTCCCGCCACGGCGCTGCCCGCACTGCCGCCGCCGATCACGATGATATCGAACTGGTCCATTTTAAAAGCTCTCCCTTTGGGCAGAGCGTTAATCGACCGGTTAAAGTACTTCAATCCCATTCCGTTTGCCTCATGGGGCAACAGAATCCGGAGCATGGGCCACATCGCGCCGATGTGATCTTTTTGCGACAGGCGTTGATCCAATTGAACCTACGGTAATTACAGGCTCTTGCAGCGGTTCCAGCCACGGTCCAGCAGGAGCGCACTAGGATCGAAAGCCGGAATCCCCGGCAGGTCCAAGGGAGGAACCATGCGTACGAAATTCGAAACGCCGCTGGCTCGCCGTCTCCTGGCGGGTGCTGCCATGCTGGCGCTTGCCGCCCCGGCCTATGCCCAGGACGCCGCCGAAGCCATCGATGGCAACGAGATCGTTGTTACCGCGACCAAGCGCAACGAGACGATCCAGGACGTGCCGTTCTCGATCGCAGCAGTGACCGCGGCTGACATCCAGAAGACTGGCGCTTCGAACATTGAGGACATTTCGCGCAACGTTGCCGGCCTGACCGTGCAGAACCTTGGGCCCGGCCAGAGCCAGGTCTCGGTACGTGGCGTCTCGGCCGGCCAGATCGTCCGTGACCAGCCTGGCGTGAAGGAGCAGGTTGGCGTCTATCTTGATGAATCGGTGATCTCGCTTTCGTTGTTCACCCCTGATTTCGACCTGTTCGATCTCAACCGCGTTGAAACGCTGCGCGGGCCGCAAGGCACCCTGTTCGGTTCGGGTTCGGTCGGCGGTACCGTCCGCTACATCACCAACCAGCCCAAGCTGGGCGTGACCGAGGGCGTGGTCGAAGCAGGCATCAACACCTTTGATGGCGGCTCGGCGGGCTATGGCGCCAAGGGCGCGGTCAACGTGCCGATGGGCGAAAAGGCCGCGCTGCGCATGGTCGGCTATGGCGAAAAGTTCGGCGGCTTCATCGATGCGATCGGCCCGGCGGGCGGCGAGAATGTCAATGACGGGCGCCGCTATGGCGGCCGGGTCAGCCTGCTGCTGGAGCCGACCGATGGCATCAAGATCACCCCGCGCGTGATCTACCAGGATGTCCAGGCCAACGGCTTCAACCGGGCCGAGCGTTACAACCTCTACTACAATCCGCTGATCAGCGCGGGCCAGATTCTGCCGGAGAATACCCAGTACCTGAAGCTGCGCGAACAGTTCCGCGACAAGACCACCCTGGCCGATCTCAATGTCGGTATCGACCTGGGTGAGACTATCCAGCTCACTTCGGTGACCAGCTATATCAACCGCGACATCCTGGTCAGCCGCGATGCGTCGGCGCTGACCGGCTCGGTCTATGTCTCGTTTGCCGGGGCGGCTGCCGCTGCCTCGAGCGGGGCGAAACTGGCCTCCAACCTGCTCGACACGACCAAGCTCAAGCAGTGGACCCAGGAACTGCGCCTCGCCTCGACCGGCAAGGGCCCGCTGCAGTGGGTGCTGGGTGGCTTCTACAGCCATGTTGACCGCACCTATGCCCAGCGTCTGCCCACCCCGGGCGCAGATGCCGCCAGCCAGATCTTCCTGAATGCTGCGGCGGGCGGTTTGCCGGTATCGGCAACCTACAACGGCTTCCCGGCCAATTCGCCCTACAATGCCGATATTCCCTACAAGATCGAGCAGTACGCCCTGTTCGGCGAAGCCAGCTACGAGTTCGGCCAGTTCAAGCTCACGGCCGGTGGTCGCTACTATGACTTCAACGAAACGCGCGATTTCATCTCGGGCGGGATCTTCGCCAATGGCGATACCTTCCGCGGTGACAAGACCAGCTCGAACGGGTTCACTCCGCGTGTGATCCTGTCGTACAAGGCGGACGAAGACCTGTCGTTCAACCTGCAGGCTTCAAAGGGCTTCCGTCTTGGCGGCGTGAATGATCCGCTTAACATCCCGCTCTGCTCGGGCGGGGCGACCGGTCCGGATGCCCGCACCTATGGTGGGCGTCCGAACTACAAGGATGAAACGCTGTGGAACTATGAAGCCGGGGTGAAGGCTTCGACCAGCGGCATCACGCTGAATGCTGCCGTGTTCTACAATGACATCCGCAACCTGCAGGTGACGGCCGATGCCGGTTCGTGCTCTTCGCGCGTGGTGTTCAACGTGCCGAAGGCGCATAGCGCAGGTGTTGAGGTTGAGATTGGCCTGAAGCCGGCACCGGGCTTCGAGTTCTCACTCAATGGCAGCGTGACAGATTCGAAGTTTGACAGCTCGGTCGTCGACGCGGGCGGCGCGGTGATCGCGGGGATGCGTGATGGCAATCGCCTGCCGACCGTGCCCAAGTTCCAGATCGCCGCCAATGCCAGCTATGTAACGGCAGTTGGCGATGGGCTCGACTGGTCGGTCAACGGCAGCGTCCAGCACGTCGGCAACCGCTATACCCAGCCGGGCGATCAGGAAGCGGGTTCTGGCACCTTCACGAACTCGCTGTTCTTCAACCCCACCACCTTTGCCTTCGGCAGCGGCAGCTACAACTTCGGCAGCTACCTCCTGCCGAGCTACAACCTGGTCAACCTGTCGACCGGGCTGGAGTGGGACAGCGGCCTGTCTGTCACGGCCTACGTGAACAACCTGTTCAATGAGACCCCGCTCCTGTCGCTTGACCGCGAACGCGGTGGCCGCGCCCGTATCGGCTACAATGTCGGTAGCCCGCGCAAGTATGGCCTGACTGTTCGTCAGACCTTCTGAGCCGCAGCGGCTGAAAGAAAAGGCCCGGTTGCACAAGCAGCCGGGCCTTTTTCATTGGGTGATGTCTTATTCGGCCGGCTCGACCTGGCGGGCCCGCCAGCGTTCGCGCAGCCTGTCCGAGGTGTCGCGGCTGCCATCATGGCTCCAGCCGGGCTCGCGCCAGAGGTAGGACAGCTTGTGGCGCCATGGCGCCTGCCAGACGTCCTTCGCCATGCCGATCCATTCATGGAACACCGAATAGAGCAGGTTGAAGGTCCCCAGTTGGCGGACGATGCCATAGCGGATCGGTTCTTCGTCCACCTCGGGCACAAAAGTGCCGAACATCCGGTCCCAGACAATGAAGACCCCGGCATAGTTGGAATCAAGATAGCGCGGGTTGGTCGCGTGATGGACCCGGTGATGGCTGGGGGTGTTCATCACCGCTTCGAACCAACGCGGGAACCGCTTGATCACTTCGGTGTGGATCCAGAACTGGTAGATCAGGTTCACGCCGCCGCAGAACAGGATCATCGCCGGGTGGAAGCCCGCCGCGGCCAGCGGCAGCCGGAACAGGAATGACACGGCCAGCCAGCCGGTCCAGGTCTGCCGCAACGCGGTCGAGAGATTGTAGTGCTGGCTCGAGTGGTGATTGACGTGGCTCGCCCAGAACCAGCGCACGCGATGGGCGCTGCGGTGGAATAAATAATAGGCCAGGTCATCCAGTACGAAGCACAGCGCCCAGGCCCACCAGGTCCAGGGCACGGTCACGGGGCGGTGGTCCCACAGCCACAGCATCACGCCATAGATTGCGCTGCCAAAGATCAGCCCGGCGACTGTGCTGCCCAAGCCAAACGCCAGCGAGGTCAGTGTATCGCGCGGTTCATACTTTTCGGGCGCATTGCGGCGCGCCCAGATCATCTCGATCACGATGAGCAGGATGAAGAAGGGTACGGCATAGTCGACCGGATTGGGCAGCTTAGGCATGAGGCGCTCCTGCTGGCGGAAGTCGGCGGAGGCCTGCTGCCCAGACCCCGGCGGCATCGCCAAGATGGAGCGTGACCGTGCCGAACGTCTTCTCGCCGGTGCCGATTACCAGAAAATCGCGATCCAGCCGCGCCTCGGCGCGGTCATCAAGCAGGCGGCCAACCCAGGCTGCGCCATGCCGGCGGAGCAGCATCTGGCGCCCATCTGCGTCGCGCAGCAGGGCGCCAATGCCGGCCCGGTCAAGCGCGATTTCAACCGGCGCAAAGCCCTCAACCGCTTCGTTGGCAAGGAACCTTGCGTGCTCTGCGTCGCGGATCCGGACGTCGCCGCCAAGGTTCAGCCACCGCGTCAGCCAGGCAAGCCCCAGAATCGAGACCAGCGAGGCTCCGAATTTGGCCAGAGCAATCGCGATCCCCCCCATGCCGGCTTACTCGCTGCGCGCCTTGAGCATATCCATCAGCGGACGGACCGGGCTAACGTCATAGCCCGCAGCGGCGGCCTGGGCGGCTACCGCATCAAGGTCCGCACCCTCACTGGCCTGCGCCAGCGCCCAGAGCAGGGTCGATCGCGTGCCAGAGCGGCAATAGGCCAGGACCTTGCCCGCGCTGCTGGCCAGTGCGGCGGCCATGGCCTCTACCTGTGGGCCGGAAAAGCCCGCGTGGGTTACCGGGATGGCGATGTAGTCCATGCCCAGCGCGCGTGCTGCGGTTTCGATTTCCGGTCCAGGCACCTGGTCGTCGCTCTCGCCCTCGGGGCGATTGTTGATCACCAGGCCAACGCCCTGGGCCTTGGCCTCGGCCAGATCGGCCAGGCTGATTTGCGGACTGGCAAGGACGCTATTGGTCAAATGGCGGAACATATCATGGCATCCCGGCGTAAGGTTTTTGTCCGACTAGCCCCGCCAAGCGGCAATGCCAAGGCCGAGTTGCAAGCCAGGCGGTGGCCGTCGCTTCGGCATAAATGTCACAGTCCGCCGCACCCCGCGGGCAACTGCGCGATTCGATTCGCCAAGCCGCGTGAGATGGGTTATCACCAGTCTTGCAGCTTTGCGGGCGCTGAGTCCGCTGTGTCTGCCTCCCCGGTGCGTTTCGTCCGCGCGGCCGGGGTTGCGAGAAGGCGGACGATACGAAAGTGCGTTCGGGTTTATGGGTTTTGATAGAGGACGTCGCGGCCGTGGCCGTGACAAGCGCGACGGGTTCGGTGAAGACAGCTTCGATCCGTTTGCGGGCGGCGGTGACCGTTTCGGTGGTGGTGACCGTTTCGGCGGTGGCGATCGTGGTGGCTTTGGCGGCCCGGGTCGTGGCTTCGGCGGCGGTGATCGTGGCGGCTTCGGCGGCGGTGGCGGCGGCGGCGGTGGTCGCGGCGGCTTCGGCGGCGGCGCGCCCCGCGGTGGCGGTATGCCCGCCCAGGTGGTCGGCGAAGGTTCCGGCACCGTAAAGTTCTTCAATGCCGGCAAGGGCTTCGGCTTCATCCAGCGTGATGAAGGCGGCGAAGACGTGTTCGTGCACATCAGCGCGGTTGAGCGCGCCGGGCTGGAAAGCCTGGCCGAAGGCCAGACGCTGAAGTTCACCCTGGTTGATCGCGGCGGCAAGATTTCTGCCAGCGACCTAGAAATTGTTGGCGATCTGATCGAAGCGCCGAAGCGCGAAGCCGCACCGCAGCGTGAGTTGACGGGCGACAAGGCAACCGGCACGGTCAAGTTCTTCAATGCCATGAAAGGCTTCGGCTTCATCACCCGTGATGATGGCCAGCCTGATGCCTTCGTGCACATCAGTGCGGTTGAGCGTTCCGGCATGGCCGGCCTCAACGAAGGCGACCGGGTCGAGTTCGACATCGAAGTCGATCGACGAGGTAAGTATTCGGCCGTAAACCTGGTGCCGCTGCAGGGCTGACCTGCCGGCGCCGGCCCCGGGGTTGCCCCGGGGCGCTCCACGGCCTAGAACTTCACAGATGGCGGCCCTTCGCGGGGCCGCCATTTGTCGTTTTCCATTTCGTGCATATCTCGCATCCAGCAAAGGAAATCAGCGATGTCGATCACCCCGCTCATGCCAGTCTATCCCCGCTGCGGCTTCCGGCCGGTGCGCGGCGAGCACTGCCATCTGATCGGTGAGGATGGGCAGCGATATCTCGATTTCGCCGCCGGCATCGCGGTCAACCTGCTCGGTCATTCGCACCCGGGCCTGATCGGCGCGATCCAGCAGCAAGCGGCTACGCTGATGCACGTCTCCAACCTCTATGGCAGCCCGCAGGGTGAGCATCTGGCCCAGCGGCTGGTTGACCTGACCTTTGCGGATACGGTGTTCTTCACCAATTCCGGCGCCGAGGCGGTGGAATGCGCGATCAAGACCGTGCGGGCCTATCACCAGCACGCCGGCAACGATCACAAGTTTGAGATCATCACCTTCAAGAACGCCTTCCACGGCCGGACCATGGCGACGATCAGTGCTTCCAACCAAGAGAAGATGCACAAGGGCTTCATGCCGTTGCTGCCTGGCTTCAAGTACGTTGATTTTGATGATCTGGAAGGCGCCAAGGCGGCAATCGGTCCGAACACGGCCGGCTTCCTGGTTGAGCCGGTCCAAGGTGAGGGCGGGATTCGCCCGGCCTCGGACGAATTCATGCGGGGCCTGCGCGCCCTCGCTGACGAGCATGACCTGCTGCTGGCGCTGGATGAGGTGCAGTGCGGCGTTGCGCGTTCGGGCACGCTCTACGCTTATGAGCAGTACGGGATCACCCCGGATGTCGTGGCCACGGCCAAGGGGCTTGGCGGTGGTTTCCCGATCGGGGCCTGCCTCGCCACGGAAAAGGCCGCGCGCGGCATGGTGGTCGGCACCCACGGCTCGACCTATGGCGGCAACCCGCTGGCCATGGCGGCGGCCGAAGCCGTGCTCGATGCCGTGGCCAATGATGAATTCCTGGCGCAGGTCCGCACCACCAGTGAACGCCTGCGCAGCCGGCTGGAACAGTTCATCGGCAATTACCCTTACCTGTTCGAACTGGTGCGCGGCAAAGGCCTGATGCTGGGCATCAAGATGAAGTTCGAAACCCGAACTTTCGTGGCGCACCTGCGTGACAACCATCACCTGCTGACCGTAGCCGCCGGAGACAACACCCTGCGCCTTGTTCCGCCGCTGGTGATCGGCGATGCCGAAATCGACGAATTTTTTGACAAGCTGTCGGCCGGGGCCGCCAGCTTCCAGCCGCCGGCAGACGCCGCATGACCCGGCATTTCCTCAACCTGGTGGATGCGGGCAGCGACAGCATGGTCGCGATGCTTAATGATGCGCTCGATCGCAAGGCAGCCCGAGCTGCCTGGCCCAAGGGCAAGCTGGATGCCGACGCGCCCTTGGCGGGTCATGTCCTGGCCATGGTGTTCGAAAAGAACTCCACCCGCACCCGCGTTTCGTTCGACATGGCGATGCGGCAATTGGGCGGCAGCGCAATCACGCTCGAATCCGGCACCAGCCAGCTCGGACGCGGAGAAACCATTGCCGATACGGCGCGGGTCCTCAGCCGCATGGTTGATGCGATCATGCTGCGCACCGACGATCACGCCAAGATTGAAGAGCTGGCGCATTATGCGACAGTGCCGGTGATTAACGGCCTGACCGACGAAAGCCACCCCTGCCAGATCATGGCCGACCTGCTGACCCTGCTGGAACAGGGCAAGGCGCTGCCTGGTCTGGAGCTGGCTTGGCTAGGTGATGGCAACAACGTGCTCAACTCGATCATCGAGGCGGCCGGGCTGCTGCGGTTCAACGTCCGGATCGGTACACCCAAGGGCTATGAGCCGGACGCGGGCTATATCGCGCGGGCGCGCGAACTGGGCGCGACGATCACCCTGTCCAACGACGCTGCCGAAGCAGCACGCGGCGCAGACGTTGTTGTCACGGATACCTGGGTCTCGATGGGTCAGGATCATGCGCACAACAAGCTGGCGGCCATGGCCCCATTCCAGGTTGACGATCAGCTTATGGCCCTTGCCGCGCCGACCGCGACCTTCCTGCACTGCCTGCCGGCGCATCGCGGTGAGGAAGTGACCGATCCGGTGATCGATGGCCCGCAATCGGCCGTATGGGACGAGGCGGAGAACCGCATCCACGCGCAGAAGAGCGTGCTGCGCTGGGTCTTTGGCCAGCTATGAGCTTGCCGGAGCATATCGGAGCAGGCGAGACCGGCTATGACCGCGTGCTGCGCTTCTCGATCCCCGGGCGCAATGCCCGGGGGCGCGTGGTGCGGCTTGGTCCGGTGCTCGATACGATCCTGACAGCACACGACTATCCGCCGCCGATCCGCCGCCTGCTGGCCGAGGCCCTGGTGCTCACAGCTTTGCTCGGCACGCTGCTCAAGGATGAAGGCAGCCAGCTGACCATGCAGGCCCAGACCGAGGCCGGTGTCGTCGATTTGCTGGTGTGTGATTATCGCAATGGCGAATTGCGCGGGTATGTCCGCCACGATGCGGACCGGCTGGCCGAACTGGGCCGTAACCCCAGCCTGGCGGCGCTGTTCGGTAAGGGTTATTTGGCCGTCACATTCGATCTGTCGGCCACCGGTCAGCGCTATCAGGGAATCGTGCCGCTTGAGGGGGCCAGCCTGGCCGAAGCCTGCGAAAGCTATTTCGCGCAGAGCGAGCAGGTGCCCACGCTGATCCGTGTCGGGATCGGCGATGGCGCTGCCGGCTGCATCGGCGGGGGCATCCTGGTTCAGCACCTGGCAGAGGGGGAGGAAGGCCGCGAGCGGCTCCATGTCAAGATGGACCACCCCGAATGGGACCACGTGTCTATCCTGGCCGGCAGTACTCGCCCCGAAGAACTGGTCGATCCGGACCTCTCGCTTGAAGCGCTGGTCTGGCGCCTGTTTCACGATGAACCCGAAGTGCGCGTGGAAGCCGGTGGCCAGCTGCACCGCGGCTGCCGCTGCTCGATCACGCATTACGAAGCCGTGCTGGCCAAGTTCCCCGAAGAAGACCGGGTCGAGATGCGCAATCCCGCCGGGCTCATCGAGGTAGACTGCGCGTTCTGTTCGAAGCTGTTCAAGATTGCGATGTAACAACGCTTTGTCTATGGAAAGACACGTTTTGGCGTGTTCTAGCCCCACGTTGCCAACTAGCCACAGCGCGTTCCAGCGCTTGGGTGGCAGTAGGCGACAGGACGATTGACGGGGTGCGTGTGAAGCTTGTTCAACTATGGGCGGTGGCCGCAGCGGCCGGTGTGGTGCTCGCAAGCCCAGCCGGTGGGCAGCGAGCGAGCCTGGCCATGCTGGACCAGCTTGCACCGGGCCGCTGGGAAGTCCGGTTGCGGGATGCCAGTCGCCGGACCTATCCGATCTGCATCGACACGGGCCGCAAGTTCATCCAGCTGCGTCATGAAGCGCTCAATTGTGACCGGCTGGTGGTCGATGACCGTGCCGATCTGGTGACCGTGCAATATACCTGTCGCGGTCGCGGTTACGGCCGGACGACGATCCGGCGCGAAACCAGCCGGCTGGTGCAGATTGAAACGCAGGGGATCGCCGATGGCCTGCCGTTTGAATTCGCTGCCGAGGCGCGCCATGCCGGAACCTGCAGCAACTAGGCACAAAGCGCGGTTGCCTTCGGCTCCGACGCAGGCTAGCCCAGCCGCAATGTCTTCCGCTGCCAATTCCACTCAGCGTCAGGCTGTTGTGCTCCTCTCGGGCGGCCTCGATTCCATGGTCGTTGCCGGGCTTGCAAGGGAAGAGGGCTACGCAGTCAACGCGCTGACGATCGATTACAACCAGCGCCACCGGCGTGAGCTTGATGCAGCCAGAGCCATCGCTGCAAAGATCGGCGCCGTGCGGCACGTTGTCCTGCCGCTGGACCTTTCGCGGTTCGGGGGTTCGGCTCTGACCGATGATATTGCCGTGCCGAAGGACGGCGTGGGTCCGGATATTCCGGTAACCTATGTGCCGGCGCGCAATCTCGTGTTCCTGTCTTTGACCCTCGCCTGGGCCGAGGCGATCGGGGTGCGCGACCTGTTTATTGGCGTCAATGCGCTCGACTATTCGGGCTATCCCGATTGCCGTCCCGAATTCATCGCGGGGTTTCAGGATCTGGCGCGGCTGGCGACCAAGGCCGGGGCCGAAGGCGATGACTGGCGGATCCATGCGCCGCTGCAGTTCCTGGGCAAGGCTGAGATCGCGGCCGAAGCGCACCGGTTGAAGCTCGATGCCGGGCTCAGCTGGTCTTGCTACGACCCGCAACCGGATGGTTCGGCCTGCGGGCTGTGTGATAGCTGCCGCTTGCGGCGCGAAGGATTTGCCAAGGCTGGATTGGTGGACCCGACCCGATACGCCGCCTGACCACAAGAACATGACAGGGAGAGACCAGGTGAACGAAGCCCCGGATAATGCCGCCACCCCGCGACAGGCCAGTTCCTACAGCTGGTACGTCCTGGCGGTCCTGGTGGTGGTTTACATTCTGAACTTCATTGACCGGCAAATCATCTCGATCCTGGCACTCGAGATCAAGGCAGACCTCAACCTTACGGATAGCGACATGGGGTTCCTGGGCGGAGCGGCTTTTGCCGTGTTCTATGCCCTGTTTGGCATTCCCCTGGGCCGGCTTGCGGACAACTGGAGCCGGGTTAAGCTGCTCAGCATCGGCTTGACGCTATGGTCGACGATGACGGCGTTTTCCGGCTTCGCGCGGAGCCAGCTGACGCTGACCCTCGCCCGGATGGGTGTTGGCATTGGCGAGGCCACGGCCAGCCCGACCGCCTATTCGCTGATTTCCGACTATTTCCCCAAACGCCAGCGAGCGACCGCACTGGCAATCTACTCCTCGGGCCTTTATCTCGGCGGTGGCGTTTCGCTGTTGATCGGGGCCAAGATCAGCAAGGTCTGGAATGCGGCCTATCCGGATGGTGGGCCGCTCGGGTTGGTGGGCTGGCACGCTGCATTCCTTGCAGTCGGCATTCCCGGCATCCTGGTGGCCCTGTGGGTCGCCACCCTGCGTGAACCGATCCGCGGGGCAATGGACGGAACGCCCAGCCAGAGTTCGGACCGCCCCTTTGCCGAATTCTTCAGCGATCTCTCGACGATTGTGCCGCCCTTCACCCTGATCGGCGCGGCGCGGCGCGGGGTGGTCCCGCTGGCGATCAATTTGCTGGTCGCGGCTGGCCTGTGCAGCTTCGCCTGGGTCATGATCCAGCTGACCGGCAACGTGCCGCAATGGTCGGCTGTGGCGCTGGGCTATTACGCCGTCTTTTCATGGGCCAGCGTGCTGCGCCAGAAGGACCCGGCCACCTTCCGGCTGATCTGGGGTACACCGGCCTTCATCTGTACCACCCTTGGCTATGCCATGGTGTCGCTGGCGGCCTATGGCCTGTCGTTCTGGTCTGCGCCCTATGCCGAACAGGTGCTCAAGCTGCCCAAGGACCAGCTGGCCTTCTGGCTTGGCGCAAACGGGGCCATCAGCGGGTTCCTGGGCGTGATCATCGGCGGACGCGTGGCCGACGCCTTGCGGGCCAGAAATCCGGCCGGGCGCATCCTTGTGATCCTGTTCGGGGTCATTGCCCCGGCCCTGCCGATCTGGATTGGCTATACCACGCCGGATCCGGTGCTGTTTTACGTGATGAATTTCCTGGCCGGCCTGTTTGGCGCGGCGGCGCTGGGCGCGGCGGCGGCCACAACCCAGGATCTGGTTCTGCCGCGGATGCGCGGCACGGCAACGGCATCGTTCTTCCTGGGCACCACGCTGGTCGGCCTCTGCTTCGGGCCATACCTGGTTGGACAGGTCTCGGATCTGGCCGGTAGCATGGTTGACGGCAAGCTGGTTGGAGACCTGCGCGTCGGTATCCTCTCTTTGATTGCGGTGGCTCCGCCGGCAGTCCTGCTTTTGCTCTATGCGTACAAGGCAGTGCCGCAGGCGGAAGCCACTCTGACCCAGCGAGCGGGCGAGAACGCCTGACGCAGCCCTAGGACCGCGTCAGCACGCCGCAGGCGATCCGGGCACCGCTATTGCCCGACGGGTCCGTGCGATAGTCATCCGCCGCGGCGTGCAGAACGATCGCCGTGCCATCGGCATCGAACAGCGCGGCATCAAGCGCAGCCGGGTCATTGCCCAGATTGGCACTGGCCGTGCCGCTGCCCGACTGCCCGATCGTGACGTTCGGCAGATCGCCCAGATGGGTGCCCATCGGATTGTCTCGGCCATGCTGATGGCCACCCGGGTTCAGGTGCGGACCGGCGCTGGTGAACGGCGCCTCGCACCGTCCAACCATGTGCAGGTGCAGACCGTGGACCGCGCCCGGGTTGCCTTTGACGGTCAGGTCGATCCGGGTCGCGCCGCCTTCGCGCAAGAGGGTGGCGGTGCCAACATCCTGCCCGGCAGCATTTGCCAGGGTGGCCGTCGCAATCCGGCTGGTCTGGCCGGTGGTTGTTTGGCAGCCGGCCAGGGCGAGGGCCAGCAGAACAGGCTTTGCGTAATGCGTCATGGTGCTCTCCAATATCCCCCGTCCCGACAGGAAAAGGGGGCCGGATTGCTCCGACCCCCTGTAACCGCTTAGCAGCTTGTGAAAGCTGATTACATACCCGAACCCGGACCGTAGGTGATTTCCACCCGGCGGTTCTGGAGTTCGCGAACGCCATCGGCAGTCGGCACGCGCGGGTTGTTTTCACCGAAGCCCTGGCTGGTGATCGCACCATCGGCGATGCCACGCGAAGTCAGGTAAGCACGGACCGAAGCGTTGCGACGCTCCGACAGGCCCTGGTTGTACTTCGGCGTACCCGAACGGTCGGCATAACCGGCCAGCATGATCGGAACACTGGCGCAGTTGGCATAGGCCGTGACCGCGCTGTCGAGGATCGAGGCAGCCTCAGGCGTGATGTCCGACTTATCCCAGTCGAAGAACACGATGTACGGACCCTTGTTGCAGACCACTGCCGGGGGCGGCGGGGGCGGCGGGGGCGGCGGCGGGGGCGGCGGAGGCGGCGGGGGCGGCGGCGGAGCCACCGGCTCGGCGCCACCGAAGTTGTAGCCCAGCGTCAGCATCAGCGAGTGTGAACGGAAGTTCGTGCGGATATCGCGGCCGCCGTTATTCACCAGATCGTTCTGCGCCTGCTTGAAGAAGCGGTACTTGAGGCCAAGGTCAACGTTCTCGCTGACCGGGGTGCGCACGCCGGCCAGGGCCTGCCAGGCCAGGCCAGTGTCTGAATCGACCACCGAGAGCGGCGATGCGGGCGAAAGGGTCATGGCATTCTTGACCCGGCCAATGCCGATACCACCGCCGATAAAGCCCTGCAGGCCATCATCGGGGCCAAAATCAAGCAGGCCGTTCAGCATGAAGCTCAGCGCATTGGCGTTGCCGTCAACATTGGCGTCGCTGTAGCGTGCGGTGACGGTCGAAAATCCCTTGGCGGCGGCGCGGCGATAGCTGGCTTCGGCTTCAAGCCGGAAGCCTCCAAAATCGTAACCGACGATGCCACCGAAGTCGTATCCGGTCTGGAGATCCAGCGAGCCTTCGTTGTTGACGCCCGTCAGGTTACGGATGTCTTCGACGATCATGCCACCGGCATCACCTTCGATGTACCAAGCATCGTCACGCGCCAGGGCCGGCGTCGCGAGGGCCGAGGAGGCAAGCGCCATCCCAATGACCAGTTTGCGCATTATCGTTTCCCCTTATAGCAGGATTGAACCACCGAGTTCGTGCTTTTCTAACTGTTACCACTAGTGTGCGCAAGCGGGCAAAGCGCCTAAACGTTGCAATAATGTCACAATTTCGCGGCTACTGCCCCCGAAAAGGCTTCGATTCATCATCCTAATTATGAATCAGCAAAAACACCTGATACCTCCAGGGCGGTGATCAGTGCGGCGATGGCAGTACGGGCCTGGGTGTCAATCGTGGCCCCGCCGACCGGGGGAACGGGCTTCTCGGCGGCGCGCCATTGCTGATGATGGCAGAGGGTCTGGCCAGTTGCCCGGTTCAGCAGCCGCAGACCATCGCGGGGCGGCTGGAACAGCCATTGGCCCTGTTGGAAGCAGGCAATCGCTCCATCCTGTCCGATCCATGCGCCCGTGGCGGCCGGAGCGACCAGCCAGCACTGTCCGTTTGTAGGTGCCGCAGGCGGATTGGGTGTCTGCGCCTCGACCGCGCAATGTACCAGGGCATCCAGCCGGGCGAAGGTTTCATTTACAAATGTTTCCCGCTGGCTCTGCCCGGCAAACAGCAAGGGCAGGTCGAGCCGCGGCGTGCGGTCTTGAAACAGGGCATCGGGCATATTGGGCTCCACTCGGTTCATCAGATGGCGTGCAGTGTCAGGGGAGGGGAAATGCCGCGATCGCCAACCTGGCGGATGGTAAACAGTCCGTCTGGATGCGTCGTGCGCAGTTCGCCCCATTCGGCAGACCCCAGGCTCAGCTGCGGCGTTTGGCATTCCCATCGGGCGATCGGTGCATCGATCGCCCCGAAGGTAACCTGATAGGCTTCGCGCTGCTCGTTGAGCGGCAGGTCAACCGCGTCGATCCAGCTCCAGCCGCCGCGGCTGTGCCGGGTCCAGGCCAGTTCCACTCCGCCGGCCGCGTTTACCGCGATGCGCCCATGCACGGGCGCCAAGGGGCGCCAACCCAGGCCGGCTAGCCGCAGGCCGCTCATGACCGGTGCCTGATCGCCCAGGCCTTGGGCGGCGATGCTTGCCTGTGCCGATCCGATCAATGCCGGATCGAGCGGGGTCAATGGTCCGTCCAGCATCACGAACGGCTCCCCGGCCTGATGGGCTGTAACCGCGTGCTCGGTTCCGCCCCGGCCGCGCAGGAAGCCGGATAGCAGCCACCGCCCGGCGCCAAGGGGCAGCGCGGTGGCGAACTGGATGATCTCATCACCCAGCATGGCCCGGTTCGCGCCCTGAGCCAGCTGCCGCAGGCCTGCATCGTTCAGCACAGCCGCCGGATTGGCGAGTTGCACGGTAACTGTTGAGCGGCGGTCGAACAGCAAGGGCGATCCCGCCGCCAGGGTATCGGTGCTTGAACCCATGATGGCATTGGCACGGCCCGCAGCGCCCAGCGGCTGCAACCCGCCATCGCCCTGGTCGACGAACAGGCTTGCCCCGCTCCAACTGGCACTGCCGCCAACGGCCGCGAAGTACTGGGGCAGCGGCGTGGCGGGGTTGCCGTCCCATGGCAGCTCGAAGGCAACCAGACACGTTGGTCCCTGGATCAGGTCAGGATCACGCCCGGCGCGGCCCGGATCGCTATCTCCCGCGTCCGTCGGCCAGACCGGCGCGGCCCGTTCAAGCTGTAGCTCAACGCCTTCGGAACGCCATTCCCAAGCCTTGACCTGCCACAGGCCGGGCTCACCCGGCAATGTCACCAGTGCGCCCGGACATACCGCCGGATCAAGCTGGCTGACCCGCCAAGCGAGGCGGTGACGGGCCCAGGCCCCGCGCCTGCTGGCCGTGTTGATCAGGGTCCGCGCTGCGCCTGCGGTGATGGTGGCAGGCAGGTCAAGCACTCGCGATGGGCCTCTGGCGACCGGTCCGGAACTGCGCTGTGCTCCCGGCTGGTAATCGCGGTCAGGATCATAGTGCCGCAAGACGCTGAAGGGCGCGGCTCCATCAACTGCGCGGCTGCGGACAAAGCCGGCCTGTTGGCCGAACGCATCGCTGGCGTGGGCTATAGCCGGTTCGGGCAGTCCGACCGGTGCGGTCTGGCTCCGGTCCGGACGAATGGTCAGCAGGGTCCCGCAGGCATCGCAATCGAGCGGATAGAGCGGATCAAGCTGGCGCAGGAGATCGGCCGGACTGCCTTCCACCATCACCCCCTCCAGGCCGTCCAGCGGCATCGCGACATCGCATTCGGCGATAAGCGGCGCGAGGATTGTCTCGAGGTCAAGCGGGCCGGGGTCGGCAAAAACCTCAAAGCTCAGGGTCGGGATGCGATTGCCATATTCAGCCAGTTGAAGGTCTTCGAACATGACATAGGCCAGGCCGCGATAGGCCGGGCACAAGGCGCCTTCGGCGGCCTGCATCAAGGGGTCGAGCGGCTGGTCGCCAGCGCCGGAATAGATCCGCAAGGCGCCGCCCACTTTCAGGTCGCCGGCGGCGCCGCGAAGCAATTTGCCATCGGCCCAGATCCGGCCAATGCCGGTGATCGGCCGGCTCGATACGGCAACGGCAAACGAGGCCGCATAGGAATAGGTGACCGTCGCGGCGCGGCCCTTGCCGCCGCCCTGGCGGTTGGCCTGTTCGGTCAGGTCGGTCGCCCAGATCACCTGGCCGCCGGTGCGCATCCGCCCGTACTGGCGGGGCAGCGGCAGGCCATAACTTGATGCGGACAGCGACAGCTCGTTCAGGCGCGGCCCCTGCCGGGCGCCGGGGGTGAAGATCAGCGCATCCACCTGCCGTCCGGCCAGGGCGCCGATGGCGCCGCCGATCGGCCCGCCCAGCAATGTTCCGATCGCGGAAAAGACCAGCGTAGCCATATTCAAAATCCTCAGGTGAGAAGACGCCAGTGGCCCACCACTTCGCCGTCAGGCCATTGATCCTGGCGCACCACGCGGCGCAGCCCGGCGTGGGCATGGACCCAGCCGCCGGTCGGCGCGGCGATGGCCAGATGAACCTGCGTCTGGCCCAGCTTCAGCAGCACGACATCGCCGGGCTGCACCGGAGTGGCGGCCACGGCAAAGCCGAATTTGGCGGGATCGGGCAGCCAGCTCGTCCAATCGCGCAGCCGCAGTGGGTAACCGGTAGGCAACCGGGCGGGTTGGCCGATCGCGATCAGGGCGGCATCGAGCAGGCCGATGCAGTCCAGCCCGGTGGCCGGGTCGCGCCCGTGCAGGCGCCACGGCCGGCCGACCAGCGCCAGCGCGGCGGCGGCCAGCGCGCGGCTCATGCCACTGGACTGGCATAGCGTGCCAGCTGATCGTTCCCCGGCAGGAAGGGCTCACCCTGGAAATTGGCCGCATTGGCAAAGCGGATATGACAGGTGT
This sequence comes from uncultured Novosphingobium sp., assembly GCA_964413885.1. Taxonomy (GTDB): domain Bacteria; phylum Pseudomonadota; class Alphaproteobacteria; order Sphingomonadales; family Sphingomonadaceae; genus Novosphingobium. The sequence goes on along the minus strand of CAYPTU010000002.1, from coordinate 73,903 downwards.
TGAGGGTCCGGTCACACCCTTCGCGGACGCGGGCAGCGGTTCCCGGTGGGATCGTCTGATCCAGCGGTGCGTTGAGCACCAGCCCGTGGGGGCCAGCAGCAAGCATGACCATGGTTTGCCCTGCATAGGGGCCATCCAGCCACCGCAGTTCCCCGCCCTCGAGCAGGGTGATGGGAACGGGGCAAGCCAGCATGACGGCATTGGCGGCCAGGGCATGGCTGGTGACCCGGGCATCATGGGTGAAGCGCGCGGCTGACACCATGCAGCCCGGACCACAAAAGCTTGCGCGGCAGGTCGGGCTGGTCCGCGGCACCGGATCGATCAGCAGTTCGGCCTTGCGCGATTGAAGCTCGGCGGTGAACCGCCCGGCTTCCTCGCGCACCGCGGTGATTGTGCCGCGGTAAAGCACTTGGCGTGTAAGCATCTCCCAGTCGACCAGCCCAATCAGCACCCGGGCGCCGTCAAACCGGCCCCGGGCCAAATCCGCGGAGCTCAGAGCATCATGGCTTAGTGCGCCATCGACCTCGGCGCTGTCCGGTTCAAGATCGGCGCTGCGGCGGATGGCCGAGGGGACCATGCCGGGCGCGGCGCGGTGCGTGATGCCATCGAACCAGAGATCCTGATCATGGGCGGTAAATCCCAGCGTCACCCCGTCGCGGCGCAGGATCCGCCAGAACGGTGCGACCGTCTCAAGCGGTTTGTCAAACCAGACCCGGCTCACAGCCCGTCCTCGCGCAGTTCGATAATGGGCACCGACGGCGCTTCCCCGGCCGCAAAGTCGGCTGCGGCAATTTCGAGGCGGTCTTCGGCGAAGCGCACCGGGACATCAAAGCAGAACCCGGCACAGACCACGGCGCCCTTGGCCGGAGCCTTGGCAAAGCTGATCAGCCCTCCGGCAGCCAGGCTCCAGCCGGTCGCGGTCGCGCCATTGACGCTGACCAACAGGCTGGCGGCCTCGGGCCGGGTGATCCGGCGGATCTGTTCGGCCGCCCCGCTGCCATAGCGCTTGATCAGCGGGAACGTGGCGCGCAGTCCGTCACCACTGCCGAGCACCTGATCGGTGGCAGTGGGAGTGCCCGTCATGGCGTTTGAGCTGAAATCGGTCGGGTCACGCAACCGAAAGCCCCGCGCTGCCCCGCGCCGGGCCCGGAAGAAGGCCAGCAGCAGGCCCATGTCCGCCTCTGATCGCACGCCCGGTCCCACGTCAAAGCGCAGCCGGGCATCAGACCACAAGCTGTTGCGCCGTTCATAGCCAGAGGCCGTCGTGGCCACGCTGGTCGAGAACTCTGGCACCACCGTGGCATCGCGGCCCAGCGCAAGCGGGTAGGGAACGTCGTCAAACGGCAGCATGGCATCCTCGTCACTGGAAGGGGGCAGGCGAACGTAGCCGTCGCGGCAGACCTGCGGCATGGCCCAGACAAAGCGCTCGTGCGCGCCGCGCGCGGCCGCTTCATCAAGGCCGGCGTCAATCGGACGCCAAAGTGCGTGCTGATCGGCCTGCAGCACAAATCCGGCCAGGTAGTCGCTCGTTTCGGGTGCATAGCCGAGCCGCGCGGCGGCCAGGGCATAGCCGGCCTGGCGGGCGGCATCAGCCCCGGCGGTCAACCAGTCGTAATCCTCGATCTGGAGCCGGTCGAAGGCGGGCTTTGCCCAGATGGCCGGCAGGTTGGCCCGCTGCGCTTCGGGCATGGCGGGATCGAGCAGGCTGGGCAGGAAAGTGAGCAAGAGCACTTCCGCGCCTGCCGGTGCCGCTGCCGTGCGCACCGCATCGCGCAGGGCCAGGGTAGAAGCGCCCAGCAGGGCCCCGGCCTGATCGAGCAGGGCTTTCTGGCCAGCATTCAGCGGCGCGCGCAGGTCCGCGATCACCATCGGATTGCCGCCGAACGCGGCCTTGGCGGCATCGTCGTACAGGCAGGGCCGCCCATCGGCCGTGATCCACCACCACGGCTCACCGATCTGGATCCGCACCGGCAGGTTGGCCGCCTTCATCAGTCCGGTGAAGGCCACCGCGGCGGACTGCAGCCAGGCCATGGCCGATGCATGGGCTGGCGAGAGCAGTGCCGAGGGTGGCACCCAGCCGGTGCGCGCCGGATCGCCATTGCTGGCGCGCTGTTGCCAGTCTGCCGGGCAATATTGCGCCAGCAGTTCGTACGACAGCGAGAGGATCGGGCTGAACCCGGCCGCCTTGGCCAGCGCCAGCCATTCGGCATGCCAGGTCCGGGCCGGGGTGCACAGCGGATCGCCCGCCGCGGGCTGCGGGCCGGCCGCGTCCATCGCCAGCCGCATGAAATGGCTCATGCCGACATAGTGCAGCAGGCTGCCGCGATAGCCGAGCTGGCGGGCGGTGCGGATCAGCCGTGCCGGGGCCTGGTTATAGGCATCGTCATAGCCGCTCGCCATGGCCACGCCGTGCGGCGGAACGATCACGTCGCCGATTTCCAGCATGGCCCGCGCGCCGTCGCAGCGCAGCGCCGAGAGTTCGACCCAGCCGTCGACGGGCACGGGCAGGGCCGATGTACTGCCGGGCTTGTGCCCCGCTGGGACCAGCGAGATGAACATTCGCTCGATCGCGGCGGGATGAACCGGATCGCCATCGCCCGCCCAGCCGGCTCGCAGCGCCGAGAATGGCAAGGTGATCTGCGCATCCTCGGGCGTTCCCGCGGCATAGGCCCAGAGCCGCACGAACCAGGTCCGCTCGGCACCGGCGGCATCGCGGCCCTCGATGGTCAGGGTCGGGCCGTTGACGGCGTCAAGCGGGATCACCCCGCCCGAACGCCAGCGAAACGACAGGGTGGTCCGCGAATAGTCCCGGTCGGTGGCATAGCACAGCAGCGGGTGATCCCAGCGGTCGGTGCTGTCCCAGATCAGTCCGGCCAGATCACCCTCGGTCAGGAAGGCGCAGTCCACCCGCAGCGTATCGGGCGCGGGGGTGGTCAGCGCGGCCATCATCGGGCGCGGGAAATTGACGGTCCAGAAGCGCGGATCAAAGCGCTGGATCCAGTCGCTGTCCTGCCCTTCGCGCCGCTCGGCGAGCCAGAAGGCCATCGGTCAGACTCCTTGGTCAGAGTTCGGTCAGGGCTCGGCGGACCGCGCTGGCCACCTGTCGGCCCGAGCGTTGCAGGGCCTGCGGGGCAGAGGTTCCGGGCGGCGCGGCGATGGTGATAGCCACGCGAACATCGCGGTTGCCCGCAGGCAGGCCGGGTTCAACGCGGCCGGCACTGGTCGGCACGAACAGTTCGGGGCCCCGCTCGCCCACCACATAGCCGCGCCCGGGGCTGACCGGGCCGCCGGTGGCCCGGCCCGGCAGGCCAAGCAGCGATCCGATGATCCCGCCCAGGTTGATCAGGCCGCCCTGCTTGCCATCGGCCGAGCCGAACAGGCTGTCGATCGCCTGGGCGGCAATCTGGTCCAGCACGCCCAGCGCCACCCGGCGGAGGTCTTCAAAGCCCAGGCTGCCCTTGCGGATCGCGCCCAGCAGGCCGCGCTCCAGCACATCGCCGGCGCGGCCCAGGCCATCCAGCAGGCCGCCTTCAAAGCTGCCGCGCATGGTCGCCACATCGGCGGCAAAGCCCTGGGTGTTGGCGCGGACGTCCACCACCAGGCTGTCAACGGCATCGGTCATTATCGCGCTCCATCAGCTGGTCGAATGTGGCCCGGTCAAGCGGGCGGGCAGCGGGATCGGGTGGGCCGAGCACGGCGGCAATCTCTGCCGGGGTGGCACGCCAAAATTCGTCCGGGCGCCAGCCAAGCAGGCGGGCTAGGTGGCCGGCCAGCAAGTTTGCCGACCGGCCGAAGCGATCGCTCATGCCGGTTCGGCGCGGCCCTGCAGGACCTGTTCCAGCAGCGCGCGCAAGGGTTTGGTGGCGCGGGCCAGCCCGATTGCGATCAGGGCGGCGGCAAAGGCGTCGCGGTCCAGCCCGTCATGGCTGGTCAGACAGTGCCAGTAGAGTGCGACCAGTTCGGATAGCCGTAGTTCGCCCGCCGCCGCCCGCTCAACCAGCGGGAACAGCGCGCCCAGCTCTTCCTCGGCGGCAACCAGCGCCGCGAAACTGGGGCGCAGGACATGGGCCTGCCCGGCCAGCTCAAGCAGCGCCTCGCCGCGCCAGGGATTGGCTGGCGCGCTCATGCCGGCACCACCGGGCCAGAGCTTTCCAGCGCCAAGGTGTAATTGCGCTCGCCGTTGAAATCGCCGGCATAGTCAAGCCGCTGGACCAGAAAGCGGCCGCGCAGTTTCTCACCGCCTTCGAAGCTCAGTTCGTAATCGTCGATCAGCCCGGCCATGGCATTGGCGCGAACCTGTGCTTCGGCCGCCGAGCCCAGGAAGATCCCGGCGGCGCTGACCGAGACGGTGCGCACCCCCGCCCCCGACAGCAGCTCACGCCAGCCGCCGCTTTCCTTGCTGGTGATCACCACGGCATCGCCAGAGATCGAAAGCTGGGTGGTGCGCAGGCCGGCAACGGTGCGATAGACGGCGGGGGTGGCGCCGTCAGAGATCTTGAGCAGGAAGGCACTGCCTTTCTGGGCGGTCATATCGGGTTCCTTTCAATGCGTGTGCCCCCGCGCAGGCGGGGGCCTCATGCGGGGGAGCAGTGGCAGATGGCCTGAGATCCCCGCCTTCGCGGGGAATCACGCGGCCAGCAGCCGGAAGCGGTATTCAAGCAGGATCGCGCGGGTGTTGGCCGGGCGCTGCTCGGCGCGGGCGCGCAAGAACTGGGTGGTGACGACGGCGAAGTCCGGTTGAATCGCTGGCAGTGCGACAATCCGGCGCTCGATTGCGGAGACCAGGGTGGAAGCCGTGTCCGGGCGGTCGCCCCGGCAATGCAATTCCAGTGCAATGCGAACCTCGCGGCCGGTCTGCTCCTTGGTGCTCCAGTCGGCGCTCGCGCTGGCGGCTATGGCCAGCCAAGGCAGGGCGGTCCGGCTGGGCGTTTCTTCGACCACGGCATTCAGGGCCCCGGCCAGCGCCGGATCGGCGGCCAGCCAGGCCATCAGCGCGGCGCGCAGCGGCACTTCCATCAGGGTGATCCTTTCGTGAACAGCGGCCAGAGCAAGGCGGCGGAGCGCCAGCGCCGCGCCGGGTCGCGCCGGGCCAGCGCCAGCTCGGCCGCACGGGCTGCGGCCAGTCGTCTGGCAGTGGCTTCAAGCGCAACGAGCAGCCGATCGAACGCCATCAGCCGAACCGGATCTGCCGCCACGGCCTCCACAGCGCGGCCACGGCGGCGGGCGGCAGGGCCGCGGCCAGGCCGTCAGTGTCGCGCGCGCGATACTGGCTGGCGGCGAGGCGCAGCACACCGTGGCGCAGGGCTTCGGGCAAGCTGGTCCAGCTGGTTGCGAGCCCTGCGGTATAACGAATGGCGAGGCGCCCGGCGGCGCCGGGGCTGATCACCCGCACCCGGCCCGCGCCATTGGCATCCAGGTCGATCGCATAGGCGTCGACGGCCAGGGCAAAGCGCGCGCCTTCGGCCGGAATGCCCAGCACCTGGGTGATCGCCTGCACCGGGCGCGCGGACAGTGTCTGCCAGCCGGAAGTTACCGGCAGCACCTCCTCGCAGGCCTGTTCCAGCGGCATCAGGCCGGTGAAACCTTCGCAGTGTTCGATCGCGGCGCGCAGCAGGGCGGTCAGCTGGCTGTCGTCGGCCGGGGTAGCAAGGCCCAGCCAGTCCTTCAATTCGCTCAGCGCCGCCGGGGCCAGCGCATAGGGCGTGATTATGGCCCGCTTCATGGGCGGCCTCCGTTTTCTGATCGTAGGGTTGCAGGTTCCCCTCCTCTTCAGAGGAGGGGATTGAGGGGTGGTGGCGATGCGCAGCATCGCTTTGGGAAGCGCCGGGGATTCGCTTCCCAGCACCACCCCCAACCCCCTCCTCTGAAGAGGAGGGGGCTATGGTCGGTCCGGTCAGAGGCTGATCTTGAGCAGCTTGATCGCGTCGCTATCCAGCACCTGCCCGCCGATCCGTTTGGTGGCATAGAAATTGACGTAGGGCTTGTTGGTGAAGGGATCGCGCAGGATCGTGGTCGTGCGGCGTTCGGCAATCAGGTAGCCGGCCTTGAAGTTGCCAAAGGCAATCGGGAAGGCATTGGCGGCGATATCGGGCATGTCCTCGGCCTCCACCACCGGATAGCCCAGCAGCCGCGACGGCTGGCCTTCCAGCACCCCCGGCTGCCACAGGAAGGTGCCATCGGCCGCCTTGAACTTGCGCACGGCGGCCATGGTCTTCGAATTCATCACGAAGCTGGCGCCCTGGCGGTGGCCGGACTTGAGTGCATGGACCATGTCGATCAGCTTAAGCTCCGGCGCAGTGTCAAACCCGCTGGCATTGCCGCTGACCACGTGTTGCAGCGTGCCAAACGCGCGGGTGGCATCGGTCGTCAGCGCTGTGGGAGCCTGCAGGAAGCCGCGCGGCTGGTTGGTGCCGGTGCCGTTGACGAAGGCCATACCTTCGGCGCGGGCAAACTCCGTCGCGATTTCGCTGGCCAGCCAGCCTTCAAGATCAAAGGCCGCGTCGTCGATCATCGCCTGGCTCGCGGCCGGATTGGCGTAAAGCTCACCCATTGGCGGGACGATTTCGTTGAACTTGGGCGTGGTGGTTTCCGGGCGCGCCGCGGTCTCGCTGACCCAGCCCGAGGCTGTGCCGCCCGAGGTGACCAGCTTGCGATAGCCGGCGGTGCCGACCTGGACCACCTGAGCGATCGAGCGGATCGGGCTGATGGTCTTGAGCTGGGCGGCGATCAGGGCATCGATTTCGCGCGGGACGGCAAAGCCGCCATCGGCAGCCACGGCGCCCGAAACGGCCTTGAGCTCGGTTTCGCGGCCCTGGCGCAGATAACCTTCGACAAAGCCCTTGAGCTCGGGGCTGGCCGGCGCAGCGCCGGACAGCGTGGGCCGGGCAGCGGCGCGGCTGACCTTGTCGAGCCGGCTCTTCACTTCGTCCACATCGCCGCGCAGTTCGCCCAGGGCGGCATCTGTGGCATCCTGACGGGCAACCAGATCAAACGAGGCGTCGATCGGGTCCGGGGTAACTTGGGGATCCATGGGGCACTTACCTTTCACGAAAAAGGCCGCCCCACGGGCGGCCGGCAAAGTTGGAACGGCGGCGCGTTCAGCCGAGCAGATGAACCCGCGCGCCGTATTGCATCGGGTGGGTGACCAGGCTGACCTCGAACAGGTCGATCGCGGTCAGATCGCGCCCTTCGGCGCTGCGGGTGAAGCCGCGGGTGCGGTAGCCGATCGACAGGCCGGTCACGCGCCCGGCCTTCAGGGCCGCCGCTGCCCCGCCGTCGGGGTTGTCGATGCTGGCCACCACACGCAGGCCGCGGGCATCCTCGCCCACCTGCTCGATCCAGCCGATCCGCTGGCCGGGATTGTGCTGCCAGAACAGCGGGAGGGGCTGGGTGCGGTCCTGCAGGGTCCGGGCGAAGGCACCCGGACGGATTGTGTCGCGCCCGGCATCACGCCGGTCAAACAGCGCAGCATAGCCGGCGAACCTCACTTCAGGAGCCCCGTCGCGCCGAGCTTGAACGCGATCCCGATCAGGACCAGCGCCAGGCATCCGCGCGTCGCCCATCCGATCGCGGCCTTCCAGGCGCTGGCCTTGGCATCGCGCCAGGCCTGCAGCAGCTGGCGCAGTTCATTGAGGTCATTGTGCGCACCCGCATCGTCCAGCCCCATGCGGGTGAGCACGCGCTCCGCGCCCAGTTCGCTCGCTTCCTCGATCACGGCGCGCAGAGTGACCAAGTCGGCCCCTTCGTCGGCGGCCTGGGCCAGCAGGCGGGCCAGCATCTCATCTCTGTTCATCTTTTGTTCTCGACAGGAGCCAGCCCGAGGATGGCGCGCTTTTCGGTGGCCGAGAGGAAATCGGCGGCGCTGACCTGGCTCCACAGCCGCTCACGGTCTTCGGCCAGGGCGGGCACGCGATCGAGATCGACGGCCAGCTTGCCATCCGGGAACCAGGTCGACAGCCCCTCGGCCAGCGCCGAGAGGAGCTTGTCCGCCAGCGGCAGCAGGGTCAGCCGCCACAGCGCGCGGTTGGCCTCGCGGTAGTTCGCATAGGTCGCATCGCCCGGCAGGCCGAGCAGCATCGATGGTACGCCAAAGGCCAGGGCGATATCGCGCGCCGCGGCGGCCTTGAGCCCGGCAAAGTCCATGTCGGCGGGAGACAGGCTCAGCGCCTGCCACTTGAGCCCGCCCTCCAGCAGCAGCGGCCGTCCGGCATTCGCCATGCCCGAATAGGCCGCGCTCAGTTCGGCCTTGAGCCGCTCGAACTGGTCGGTGGTCAGTCCGGCGCCATCGCCCGGATCATAGACCAGCGCCCCCGAAGGCCGCGCCGCGTTTTCCAGCAGGGCGCGGTTCCAGTCCGCGGCGGCATTGTGAATGGCCACGGCCTGATCGGCGGCAGCGAGGCACCCGGCACCATAGTGATCGTCGCCCGGGTGGAAGTGGCGGATGTGGATCAGGTTGGGGCTGGCATCCTCGTCCAGCACCGGAATGGTCAGCGTCCGCTCCCCCACGCGGTAGGCATAGGCCGCCGGCCAGCCATCCTCGCCTGCGATCACCGAAACCCGCTCGGGCCGCAGCGCAAACAGCTCGGCCGGGCGGCCCGCGCCGTCCTTGACCACCTGGACATAGGCATTGCCGTGCAGCAGCAGCTGTGCCGCCAGCGTCTCGAGCAGCGCCTGCCCGGCTGAGGTCGCCCGCACCAGCGCGGCCAGCCGCGCGTCGGTCGGCAGCAAGGGTGCCCCGCCGATCCCCTCGGCCACCAGCCGCACCGCGCGCTGGGCCACCGGGTTCTCGACATAGCCGCGCTTGACCGCACCGGCATATTCAAACGGCGCCCGCGCGCAGCCCTCGGCGAACAGCCAGGGCGAGGTAAAGGTGCGCGCCAGCGGCACACGGCTCGGCGCGCCGCCCTTGAAGGCAGCGGCCAGGGTCTGAAGGAAGGACATGGAGGAGCCTTTCGGATGCGGTTTTACAATTGAGCTAACCCAGCCACACCCGCGGCTGGATCTTCGGCCGTAACGCCAGCTCCGTGAGCGCCCAGACCAGCGCGTCGGCACGGTCTGGCGATCTTCGGGGGCCTTGGTAGCTGCCGCCCGCGATCAGGCCGCAGAGCTGGTCTTCCAGCGCCGGGAACTGCCCGCAGTGGCGCACCCGCCCGGCTTCATAGAGCGCGGCGACCGGTTCGGCCCGGGCGACCTTGCCCTTGCTGGCGTGGACCAGGCGGAGCGGCAGGGTCACTTCGGCGGCGCGCAGGACGCTTTCGACCATCGCGCCGCCCTGGTTGGCTTCGGCCACCACGCGGTCGGCCTGCCAGCGAGCGGCGGCGCGAGCGACCGCGCGGGCCCATTGTTCCGGGCTGGCCTTGGCGACCGAGGCATCGGCCAGCACGCGGGCGAGGCCATCCTCGCCCAGCGCGCAGACCGCGATGCCGCACTCGTCCCCGCCCGCCGAGGCCGGCGGATCGACCGCCACCACGGTGCGGACCGCAGGGCTGGAGGCCGCCGGTTCGCGGCAGGCCTCCAGCAGGGCGCGGGTCCACAGCGCACCTTCGATATCTTCCAGCAGTTCGCCGTCCAGTTCCTGCCGGCCGAGCAGGCTTTTGCCATACTGGCGGCGCACCGCGCGGACGAAGCCGACGGCGAGGTTGGCCTTGTTGGCAAAGGTCGAACCGCGGGTGACCTGCGCCTCGCCCGGTTCGAGCAGGCGTTTGACCAGTGGCACGGCGCGCGGGGTGGTGGTGGCCACCACTTGCGGCTGGCCGCCCAGGCGCAGCCCCAGTTGCAGGTTGTCCCAGGCGGCTTCGGCCTTGCCGCCGCTGGCATCCCATTTGGCAATCTCATCACACCAGGCGTGGCTTTGCTGAGGGCCGCGCAGCGAATCCGGTTCGCCTGCCGAATAGAGCATGGCCTGCGCGCCATTCGGCCAGGTCAGCAGGCGGCGCGATGGTTCGAAGCGGGGGCGCTGCCCGCGCGGCGCAATCGCCAGCAGACCGCTTTCACCTTCCACCATCACGCTGCGCGCTTCGGCTAGGGTCGCACCGACCAGCGCTATCCGCGCCGCCGGGTTGGTCTGGGCTATCGCGCGCACCCATTCAGCGCCCGCGCGGGTCTTGCCAAAGCCGCGCCCGGCCAGGATCAGCCAGGTCTGCCATTCGCCCGTTGGCGGCAGTTGTCCGGGGTGGGCCCAGAGGTGCCAATGGCACTCCAGCGAGCGGCGCTGGCGGTCGCTCATTGCAGCGAGCAGCCGCGTCCGATCAGGCGGGTCCATCTTGCGCAGCCATTCGGCGCGATCGTCACTGGCCTTGGTCATGGCCATTTTCCGCTTCGGCCAGCAGCGCGCTGTTCGCGGCGCTGCGCTGGCGCATCTCGTCAATCATCGCATCGATCGAGGCCAGCACTTCGGCCTCGTCGCGGTTGTCTTCCAGCGCGCGCTGCTCGGCCACCAGGTGGCGGTGCCGGTCAAGCAGGCGCAGCGCATTGGCCACATCCATTTTGTAGCCTGGGGCCGGATCGCGCAGATAGCCCAGCACCTCCATTTCCAGATTGTGATAGCCCTCTGCCAGGGCAACCAGCCACTGGGCGCGGAATTCGGGATCGTCCTGCCGCACGCGGTAAGCCCGGTTGGGCGCCACGCCGGCGGCCTTGGCCGCCTTGGTGATGTTGGACGTTTCAACCAGCGCGGCGAGGAAATAGGTTCGCCAATGCTTGCTGAGCGAGCCTTCCTGCGCATCCTCGCGCAGTTGCCGCGGGATCTTGATGCTCTTTTTCTTGCGCGGGCGCCGCGGACGCGCGGCGGCCTGCGGCGCATCGCCTGCCGTGCTCATGATCGGTGCTCCTTGGGAAAGCGGCAGGCCGATCCGAATCGGTCTATCGCGATGTTCCCAATATGTACCGAAACAGCGTTACAATGTCAAGCATAAATAACCCATATGGTTATATCGCACTGTCGCTTGCCGCCTTCCGCGGCCCTCTCTAAACACGCCGCAACAGAGAGGAACTCCATGCTTCGCCGCCTGTATGACTGGACCATGGCCAAGGCCGCCCACCCGCACGCCGAATGGTGGCTGGCGCTGTTTGCCTTCGTCGAAGCCAGCTTTTTCCCGATCCCGCCGCACCCGCTGCTGGGGCTGATGTGCCTGGCCGAACCGAAGAAGGCGATCCGCTTTGCCCTGATCGCCACTTTCGCTTCGGTGGCGGGCGGGCTGCTGGGCTATGCCATCGGCCACCTGCTGTTCGATACGATCGGCACCCAGCTGCTCGCGCTGCTGGGCCTGACCGAGAGCTTCCCCAAGGCAGCCTGTTACCTGCGCGAGTACGGGGCAGAGATCATCATGATCAAGGGGGCCACCCCGATCCCGTTCAAGCTGCTGACGCTGACCGCCGGGTTCATCGCCATGCCGCTGGTGCCCTTCATCCTGGCCAGCATCGTGTCGCGGTCGATCAGCTTCATGATCGTGGGCGTGCTGTTCCGGCTGTTCGGCGCACCGATCAAGGCCTTCATCGACAAGTACCTGGGCCTGGCCACGGCCGGCTTCGTCGCCGTGGTCGTCGGCGGCTTTATTGCAGTGGCCTATCTGGGTGGCGGCAGCAGTGAATCGAGCGCCAAGTGCGCCGCAGTCACGGCGCTCCAGCCATGACCGCACCGCGCATCCAGCTTTACCACTGTGCCGATGCGCGCTCCTTCCGCGCGCTCTGGGCGCTGGAAGAGCTGGGCCTGCCGTACGAGCTGACCCTGATGCCATTCCCGCCGCGCGCGCGGTTTGAGGGCTATCGCGACGTTAACCCGCTCGGCACGGTCCCGGCCTGCCTGATTGACGGCGAGCTGATGACCGAAAGCGCCGCGATCCCGCATGTGCTCGCCACCCGCTTCGGCCCGTCCGATCTGGCCGTGTCACCGGACGAAGCGGATTACCCGAGCTACATGAACTTCCTGGTGATGGGCGAGGCGACGCTGACTTTCCCGCAGACCATCCACCTGCGTTACACCCGGCTTGAACCCGGCCGCTGCCCCGAAGCTGCGGCCGACTATGCCCAGTGGTTCGGCGCCCGGATGCACAATGCGGTCAAGTTGATGGGCCCGGAATTCGCCTGCGCCGGGCGCTTCACCATGGCCGACGTTTCGGTGGGCTATGCGGTGATGCTGGCGCTGTCGATCGGACTGGAAGACCAGGTGCCGGAACTGGCCAAGGCCTATCTCGACCGGCTCAGCCACCGCCCGGCCTTCCAGCGCGCGAAAGAACGTCAGCAGCGCTAGGCGCAGCCTGCCAGCTCGCGCTGGTCCGCTGCCGCTTCGTGCAGCTCCACTTCGGCCGCTTCGGCGATCCGGGTGATCATCCGCAGGAAATCGACCTCGGCCGGATCGTGGGGCGTGCCATCGGGTTCGAAGATATCGTGGAACCAGGCTTCGGCCGGGAAGTCTTCCAGATCGCTGATCCAGTTGTCCCACGGCAGGTGGGTCTGGGTCTTGCCCTTGACCAGCCCCCAGCAGACCGCCCCCACGCCGTGGCGCCGGGCAATCGGCAGGATCGATTCAAAGGTGCTGCCCGCCGGTCGGGCCATGAATTCGGTGCAGACGATCGGCCGGTTCCAGGCCTGCAACCATTCGATGCGCTGCTCGAAATCGGCGGCCGTGCCGTAATTGTGAAACGAGACGATGTCGGAGGCATCAAGCTGGAAGGTCTGCAGCGCGGTCAGGTTCGCCCGGTCAGACCAGTCGCCCAGCCAAACCCCGCTGGTCAGCGGCTGGCACGGCGCTTCGGCGCGAACCCAGGCAAAGGCCTGTTCGATCAGGGGCAGGACCAGCGCGGCCTTGCCGGCCAGCTTTTCGGCATGGCAGTTGGCGACATCGGGGCCGTTGTCCGGCTCGTTCCAGACATCCCAGGCGATCACCCGGCGGTCCTGCCCGAACCGCCGCACCACGCCGCGGACATAGGCTTCAAGGCGCGGCCACTGCGCGGGATCCTGCAACACCGGCACGCCGGGGGACTGGACCCAGCCCGAATTATGGACGTTATCAAGCGGCGCGCGCTGCGGGCCAAGGTGCGGGTTCGGGTCCCAGCAGGAATCGAAGATCACCAGCATCACGCCGATCCCGCGGGCCGCCGCCAGTTCCAGCACCAGGTCGATCCGCGCGGCAAAGCCCTGGGCATCGGCGGCCCACAGCAGGTCATGCAGGTAGATCCGCGCCGTGTTCATCCCCAGTGAGCTGGCCATGTCGAGCTCGAAGGCGATGGTGGCCGGATCGAAAGTCTCTGCCTGCCACATCTCCAGCTGGTTGATCGCGGTGGAAGGGGTGAAATTGCACCCGACAATCCACGGATGCCGCGCTTGCCACTGGCGCGCCCGCGCCTCGCTCCATTTGCCCGTCATGTGATCCGTAATCCCAAAACCAATGCGAGCGAAAATATCGCAAGGTCTGGCTGGACGCAGCCTGACTAGCGACGAACCGAATAACGGCTGGTCGCATTTGCAAGGAACTACTTGGAAACAGGGACCGTGTAGTTGAGCCCGAGGCGCCCGCCGTCCGGGTAAATCGTCTGTCCGGTCAGGTAAGAGCTGTCTTCGCTGGCCAGGAAGACCGCCACCGAAGCTACTTCGTCCGGTTCGCCAGCGCGGCCCAGCGGGGTGCGGCTCATGATCCGGTCACCTGCAGCTTCGTCCTCGGCGATGATGCCGCGCAGCATATCGGTCATGATCGATCCGGGGCCGATCGCGTTGACGCGGATGCCCTTGGCCGCCAGCGCCAGCGCGGTGACATTGGTCAGCTGCTTCATCGCGCCCTTGGAGACGACGTAAGGGATCTGGTTGGGGATCGCGAGCACGGCATTGACCGAGCTCATGTTGATCACCGCCGCACCCGGACCCATCAGTCGCGCCGCCGCCTGGGTGCCCCACAGTGCCGACTTGAGATTGGTGGCGAAGACGCGGTCGAAATCGTCCTCGGTCAGGTCATCGAGCTGGGCTGCATGGGTGATCCCGGCGTTGTTGACCAGCACATCGATGCCGCCCCACAATTCGCCCGCGCGGGCGATCAGCGCCTCGACCTCGGCCTTTTTCGAGACGTCGGCGGTGAAGGCTTGCTGGTTCAGCGTCGTGGCGAGGGCCTCAACGCGCGGACCATCGATATCGGCCAGCAGCAGCGCGGCCCCCTCGGCGGCGAAGCGTTCGGCAATCGCCTTGCCGATCCCTTGCGCCGCCCCGGTGATGACGCAGCGCTTGCCCGCCAGCCGCATCAGATGATCCCCACGGCCTTCCCGGCGCGGGTGAACATGCCGACGATCTTCTCAACCTGCTCGGCCGTATGTTCGGCGCAGAGCGAGCAGCGCAGCAGGGTCATGTTGGCGGGGGTGGCTGGCGGGCGGGCCAGGTTCACATAGAGCCCTTCCTTGAGCAGCGCCTCCCACATCGCCGCACCCTTTTCCAGGTCCGGCATGATCACCGCGATGATCGCCGATTGCGGCTCGGAGGTGCCGAGCTGGAACCCGGCCTCGGTCAGCCCCTTGTGCAGGACCTTGGAATTTTCCCACAGGTGCGCCCGCTTGTTTCCGGCGTGCATCAGCTTGCGGATCGAGGTGCAGGCAGTCGCCACCACGCTCGGTGGGAGCGAGGCGGTGAACACATAGGGACGGCAGACCAGCCGCAGGATCTCGAACTTCGGGTGGTTGGAAACGCAGAAGCCGCCGACCGTGCCGACCGACTTGGAGAAAGTGCCGATCACGAAATCGACATCGTCGAGCACGCCCTGGTCCTCGGCCACGCCGCGCCCGTTCGGGCCGATGAAGCCCATCGAATGCGCTTCGTCCACCAGCACCATCGCGCCGTGCTTCTTGGCGACGGCGATCATTTCCTTCAGCGGGGCAATGTCGCCCAGCATCGAATAGACGCCTTCCAGCACGACCAGCTTGCCGGCCCCTTCGGGGATCCGGCCAAGGCGCTTGTCCATCGCCTCGATGTCGTTGTGCTTGAACGGCACCACCTCGGCGTCGCCCATCTTGCAGCCATCCCAGATCGAGGCATGGCTATCGATATCCAACACGATGTAATCGCCCTTGCCGGCGATGGTGGAAATGATTCCGAGGTTGGCCTGGTACCCGGTCGAGAAGACCATGGCGTGGTCCATCCCGTAAAATTCCTTGAGCGCCTCTTCCACGGCCTTGTGACCGGCATAGGTGCCGTTGAGCACGCGGCTGCCGGTGGTGCCGGCACCGAACTCGTCGAGTGCCTGCTTCCCGGCCGCGATCACATCGGGATCGAAGGTCATCCCCATGTAGTTGTAGGTGCCCAGCAGGATCGTCTGGCGCCCGTTGCAGATCGCCTCGGTGGGAGAGACAACACGCTCCATCACCAGGTTGAACGGGTCTTCCTGGCCGTGCGAAAGCAGGTTGGTGCGCAGCTCGATCAGTGGGTCGAACTTGGAAAACAGGTCGGTCATCTTTTCTGGCACTTCCTCAGTCCAAAAACCGTCACCCTGAACTTGTTTCAGGGCCCATCTCTCCTCATCACCTGCCGCTTCGGGGGCACAATGGGTGCTGAAACAAGTTCAGCATGACGAGGTGAGAGGAGCGGCGTTTATCCCTGCAGCTTCACCACGGCATCGATCAGCTGGCCGTAATTCTCGATCTCGGCCTGCTGGTTCATGCTGATGATGATGTCGAACTCGTCCTCGATCGCGGCGACGAAATCCATCACGGTCAGGCTGTCGAATTCCAGGTCACCGGCAAAGGTGCTGGTTTCGGTGATTTCCACGCCCTTCTTGTTGAAGGGTTCGATGATCGCGGCGATCTTCTCGGCAGTGGCGGCGCGGTCCATGTTCTTATGCTCCGATTGGCTTTGCGGCGCTCTGGCCGATGAATGGGGCGGAAAAGCGGCGTCAGCGCCGAAAAGTCAAGCTGCGGCCTTTTCGACCAGTCCCTTAACCGCCGCCATGAACGGTCCGATCGAGACCGGCTTGGCCAGATAGCCCTCGGCCCCGGCGTCGCGGATGCGTTCTTCGTCGCCCTTGCCGGCATAGGCGGTGACGGCCAGCACCGGGATTGAACGCAGCACGGCGTCGGCCTTGGCGGCCTCGATCAGCTCCAGCCCCGAAACGTTCGGCAGCTGGATGTCCATGATGATCAGGTTGGGGACAAAGTCCCGCGCCTTGCCCAACGCCTCCAGCCCATCGGCACAAGGCTCCACGGCATAGCCTTGGCTCTTCAGCACGTCGCAGAACAGCTTGCGGTTAAGGTCGTTGTCCTCGACAACCAGGATGCGCTTTGCCATGCGCATTGCCCTACACTGTTACCCCAGAGGCCTGCAATTCCTAGAGAACCCCAATCCCCGGACGACCCGCACGCTCTGGCGCTTTCCGCGCTCGGCTGGGTGCTGTCCGATGGCCTGCGGGCCGAGCGGCTACTGGCCCTGACCGGGATGACGGCTGATACCCTGCGCTCTGGTCTCGGCGATCCGGCGGTCCTTGGGGCAGTGCTCGATTTCCTGAGTGCGCACGAACCTGACCTTTGTGCTGCCGCCGAACATTTGGGGGTTGCACCCCAGGCCCTGATCGCGGCACGGGATAGGCTGACATGACGAAACCGCTGATCATCTCCGATTGCGACGAAGTGCTGCTGCACATGGTCGTTCCCTTTGCCGACTGGCTCAACGAAACGCAGGGCGTGACCTTCTCGATGGTCGGCAACGATTTTTCGAAGGCGGTGCGCTGGAAGGACAGCGGTGAGCTGGTCGAAGGCCCGAAGATCTGGGAATTCCTCCAGGCCTTCTTCGATAACGAGATGCACCGGCAGACCCCGATCGCCGGGGCGATCGAGGCGATGAACACGCTCGCCGAGCATGCTGACGTGGTGATCCTCACCAACCTGACCGATAATCACAACCAGGCCCGGGCGCAGCAGCTGGCCAACCACGGCCTCCACGCCCGCGTCTTCACCAACCAGGGCCCGAAGGGTCCGGCGTTGCAGGCGATCCTTGATGAATATCAGCCCAGCCATGCGGTGTTCATTGATGACCTGCCGCAGCACCATGGTTCGGTGAAGGAAGTGGCCCCGCAGATTGACCGGCTGCACCTGTGCGGTGAGCCTACGCTGGCGCCGCACATTGCCTGTGCCTTCGAGGCGGGCCATGCCCATGCCCGGATCGATACATGGGAGCATGCCCTGCCGTGGCTGCTCGAACGCATTGGAGTGAAGTGATGACCGACGCCGAAGTTGACGCCAAGCTGGCCGAACTGGGCCTGACCCTGCCGCAGGCCGCCGCGCCCGTAGCGGCCTATGTGCCTGTGGTTGTCTCGGGCGGGCACGCCTTCGTTTCGGGCCAAGTCTCGTTCGTCGACGGCGCGCTGGTCAAGGGTCGGTTGGGCGACGATCTTTCGGTTGAGGATGGCGTGCGCGCTGCCCAGGGCTGCGGGCTGATGATCCTGGCGCAGCTCAAGGCTGCGCTCGGTTCGTTTGACCGGGTTGAACGGATCGTCAAGCTGGGCGGCTTCGTCAATTGCACCGGCGATTTCACTGACCAGCCCAAGGTGGTGAACGGCGCTTCGGAACTGATGGTTGCCGTCTTCGGGGAGGCGGGCAAGCATGCCCGCGCCGCAGTCGGCGTGCCGGCACTGCCGCTGGGCTGTGCGGTTGAAGTGGATGCCATCGTTGCCCTTCGCGGCGCTTGATAACTGGCTTAGTCCACCCCCACGCCCGGCCAGGGTAAGCTGGCTGCGGCAGTGGGCCTATGCCCACCGCGGCCTGCACGGCGCAGGCCTGCCGGAAAACTCTCCCGCTGCCTTTGCCGCAGCAATCGCGCGCGGCATGGGGATTGAATGCGATATCCAGCGTTCGCGCGATGGTCAGGCCATGGTCTTCCACGATGCCGTGCTGGATCGCCTGACTGGCGAACAGGGCCGGGTGGCGGATCGCAGCGCCGCAGAGCTCGGCCGGATCACCCTGACTGGCGGAACCGACACAATCCCGACCCTGCGCAAGCTGCTTGACCAGGTGGCCGGCCAGGTTCCAATGCTGATCGAGATCAAGGCGCCAAAGGGCCGGGCAAGCCGCATCCCGGCGCTGTGCCTGTCGGTGCGTCGGGTGCTTGAAGGCTATGCCGGGAACCATGCGATCATGAGCTTCGATCCCCGGATCGTGCGCTGGTTTGCGCGCCATTCGCCGCTGACCCTGCGCGGGCTGGTGGTGACCGAGGAGGATGACAAGGCGCTGCCCGGCATGATCCGCCGCCGCCTGTCGCTGTGGCACGCGCGCCCCGATTTTCTGGCCTATGATATCCGCGATCTGCCCAGCCGCTTTGCCGCCGGTCAACGCAAGCGCGGACTGCCAGTGCTGACCTGGACTGTCCGCAACCCGGAATACCGTGATCGGGCTGCGGCCCATGCCGACGCGCCGATCGCGGAGGGTGCGGGCGTCCAGTGACCGTTGCGGTTGAAGCCCGGGTCGCCCGCGGGGTTGGTGAACTGCCAGCCGATGAATGGGACGTGCTGGCAGGAGGCAACCCCTTCCTCTACCACGCATTCCTGACTGCGCTGGAGGATTCCGGCTCGGTCGGCGCCGGCAGCGGCTGGGATGCCGTGCCGATTACCATCGCCGGTGCAGACGGCCGGTTGGCAGCGGCCTTGCCAGCCTACCTCAAGGCCCACAGCCAGGGCGAATATGTCTTTGACCATGCCTGGGCCGATGCCTGGCACCGCGCGGGTGGCAGCTATTACCCGAAAATGCAGATCGCCGTGCCGTTTACCCCGGCAACCGGGCCGCGTCTGTTGCTGGCCGATCCGGCTCTCGCGCCGCCGCTGCTGCGCGCGGCTGAGCAGGTCTGCGAGGAAAACGGCCTGTCATCGGCCCATGCCACCTTCATCGCGCCAGAACAGGTTCCATTATTCGAGGCGGCAGGCTGGCTGTTGCGCAGCGATATCCAGTTCCATTGGGAGAATCGCGGCTATGCCAGCTTTGATGATTTCCTGGGCGCGCTCTCCAGCCGCAAACGCAAGGACATCCGCAAGGAACGCGCCGCCGCGCAGGAAGGGGTCGAGATCCGTCACCTGACTGGCGCTGCAATCCTGCCAGAGCATTGGGATGCCTTCTGGACCTTCTATCAGGATACCGGTGCCCGAAAATGGGGGCAGCCCTATCTGACCCGCGAAGCCTTTACCCTGCTGGGTGAACGCATGACGGACCGGATCCTGCTGGTCATGGCCTTCGTCGGAGAAATGCCGGTGGCGGGGGCGCTCAATTTCATTGGCCCCGATGCGCTTTACGGGCGGTACTGGGGGGGCGTGCTGGACAAGCCCTTCCTGCATTTCGAGCTCTGCTATTATCAGGCGATCGATGCTGCCATTGCCCGGGGCCTTGCGCGGGTTGAGGCCGGAGCGCAGGGCGGCCACAAGCTGGCGCGGGGCTATGAGCCGGTCCAAACCTGGTCCGCCCATTACATCGTTCATCCCGGCTTCCGGACTGCCGTGGCAGATTTCCTTGCCCGCGAGCGGCAAGGGGTCGCCCAAGACCGGCTCTATCTGGCCGAACGTGCGCCGTTCAAAAAGGCCTAGGGCTCAGGCGGCCTGACGCGCTGCCGTTACAAGCCACTGACGCGCGCGCCGCTGGGCTTCGGCAATTTCACGGGCGGTCATTTCTTCGGAGATATCGGCGCGGCACAAGCTTGCTTCAGCGTGGCCGGCCGCCGCCGCCAGATTGAACCACTTGTGCGCTTCGATCAGATCGCAGTCGACGCCGTGGCTGCCGGTTGAGAAAGCGACACCCAGATCATAATAGGCGCTGACATCGCCCTGGGCCGCGGCCGCCAGACAGCTTGCTACCAGCAGGTCTTCGCCGGTATTTTCAACAGCTTCGCCAGTTCCGAAGGTGGTGGCGTGAATCCAGTTGTTGCTCATTTCGTTTGACCCCTGTTTGTCAGCCGACAGTCAGTTCGGCTGACCCGGCAAGTCTTGCGGATCGTGCTCAACAAAAGGTTAACGCCGGGAAAAGTCTTTTTGCAGACAAGCACATGGGCGGAAAAATGTGCCGCTGCAGGCGATTTTCCCGCGACATCAAGCGCCTACCTTTGCCGCTTGTATGCCGGCATGGCCGCCTTTATAGGCCCGGCTCACACTGGTGGCTGTTGCCTACGGGAAAACCCGGGGTTACGGGGGCCCGCTCGGTTCGGCCGGTGTCTGGTGGAGAGATTATGGCGACGATTCTCGGCGACGAAATTGATGTCCTTGCCAAGGCCAAGCGGGCAATCGCGGGCGACTATATGCCCAGCGAAGCCGAAGAGTATATGTCTGATGCGCAGCTCGACTATTATCGGCGGCTGCTGCTTGAATGGAAAAAGCTGATTCTCTCTGCGGCCCAGGATACGCTGCAACAATTGCAGGATGGCCCGATCCGCGAACCCGACCTTAACGATCGCGCCTCGAGCGAGACCGATTGGGGGATTGAGCTGCGCACGCGTGATCGCCAGCGCAAGCTCATTGCCAAGATCGATTCGGCACTGCGCCGGATCGAGGAAGGCGAATACGGCTATTGCGAGGTTACGGGCGAGCCGATCGGGCTCGGTCGGCTTTCTGCCCGCCCCATCGCCACCATGACGGTGGAAGCGCAGGAAGCGCACGAACGGCGCGAAAAGATTTCACGCGACGATTGATCCTGTTCGGTTGCTTCTGCGTTAACTGCTTATTTGCCCTTGCCGTTTAGCTCTGGGCCGTCCGGTTCCTGCTCCGTGGGGCCGGTGGGTAACGCTGCTTCTGCGGTGAGTGGAGCTATGGGAATGGCGATGGGCGGAAACGAGCACCGGCAGGTCGCGCGCGACAGCCTGTTTCTTCAGGCTGACTTGCGCGTTGATGGGATTAGCGGTGATCACCGGGTCCGCATCCGCAATGTTTCCGCCGGGGGACTGATGGCCGAGGGCGGCCCGGCAGTTCAGCGCGGGATGCTGGTCTGGGTTCACCTGCGCAATATCGGCTGGGTCGAGGGCACTATTGCCTGGGTCCAGGACAATCGCTGCGGGGTGGCGTTCCGCGCGGAAATCGATCCCAAGCTGGCAAGGGCTCCGGTTACCCAGGGCGAGGGCGCGCCGCGCTATGTCAGGCCGCCCTTGCCAACTCGGCCGGCTGGGCAACTGCGCAAGGTCTGAATGAAGATCGTGGGCAGCGTGCGGAAGCTGCTGTTGGTCGGAAGCGGAATCGGTTAGGTGCGCGGAGCGATGTCTCTGCGTGTGCTGTCCAGACTGATCGGACCTGCCCTGGCGCTTCTGGCGGCGGGTTGTGACAATGCATCTGATCGCGTGGTGGAAGTAGCGGTTGTTGGCGATCCTGGTTCGGCCCTTGTAAGTGGGCCAAGATTGCCGCTCGCAGCCCAACTGGTGCGCTCGGCTACCGCAGAAGGGCTGGTCGGATTCGATGAACAGGGGCGGGTTATTCCGGCACTGGCTGACCGCTGGATCGTAACCGACGATGGCCTGAGTTACATTTTTCGGCTCCGGGACGGGACCTGGCCCGACAAGACGCCGCTGACGGGCGAGTCGGCACGCACGGCTTTGATCCAGGCGGTCGCAGCAGTCCGGGGAACGCCGCTCGGCGCCGATCTGGTTGCGATTGACGAAGTTCGCGCCATGGCCGGCCGCGTCGTCGAAATCCGGCTGCGGCAGGCCCAGCCCGATTTCCTGCAATTGCTCGCGCAGCCCGAACTGGGTCTGATGCGCAAGGGGCGCGGCGCCGGTCCGATGCGGCTTGTCCGCGAAAAGCGCGCGCTTGTGCTGAAACCCATTGCACCGGAAGACCGCGGGCTGCCCCAGATCGAGGATTGGCCTGAACGCAGCCGAAAGCTGCGGCTGACGGCCCGTCCGGCTGCACGGGCGATCGAACAATTCAATTCCGGGGCAGCAGACCTTGTCCTGGGTGGGCGACTGGCTGATTTCCCGCGGCTTGATGCCAGCGGTGTCCCGCGCGGGGCGATCCGGCTCGATCCGGTGGCAGGCCTGTTCGGCTTGGCCGTGGTTAATCCCCAGGGCTTCCTTGCCGCCCCCGAACGCCGCGAGGCCTTGGCCATGGCGATTGATCGCGACGGCCTGGCGGCAGCGCTGAAAGTGGGCGGCTGGACCGTTACGACCCGCATCGTCAATCCGGGTGCCGGTGATGACAATGGCACCGTTGGCGAGCGGTGGCCGGGGCAAACCCTGGCGGAGCGGCGCGAACTTGCCGCAGCCCGGGTGGCGCGCTGGAGCAAGGGTGGCGGCGTGCCGAAGTTGCGCATCGCTCTGCCACCGGGACCGGGGAGCGACCAGTTGTTCGCCCATCTGGCCGAAGATCTGCGCTCGATTGGCGTGACCGCCATCCCCGTGCGCGAGAATGCGGCGGCCGATCTCCGGTTGGTCGATACAGTGGCCCGCTACACCCGTGCCAGCTGGTTCCTCAACCAGCTGAGCTGTGCCAATGCGCGCGTGCTTTGCAGCGCCAGCGCGGATCGCTTGGCCGGTTTGGCATTGCTGGAGGCTGATCCCGCCAAACGTGCCGACCTCTTCGCCCAGGCCGAAGCGCAACTGACCATTGCCAACAGCTATATTCCGCTGGGTGTGCCGATCCGGTGGTCGCTGGTCAGCGGCAAGGCAACGGGCTTTACCCCTAACCCCTGGAACATCCACCCCCTGTTGCCCATGGCCATGCTGCCAAAATAGCCCGGTTGACGGCGGCAACCGGTACTGGATTGGTTGCGATCTGGCACTTGTCCTGACCCCTATCCTTCGTGACCCCGGACGGCTTTGCCGTACCCGCTAAGCCGCGAAAACAAGGGAATATTCGTAGGTATTTAAACTATATTTGGGGGTTGGAAAATGGAGCCTCGCAGCGTTCTGTGATTAAGTGAATCGCCTGATTTCTGCCATTTACGACAAATTAATCTTTCCTCTTCATTGGTCATATGGTTAATGACAGGTACTGGCCCGATTGCAGGGGCCTTGCCGACCACGGGGCAAAGGGGGACCACCCATGCGCGTACTGCTGATCGAGGACGAGCCGACTACGGCGCGAGCTATCGAACTGATGCTGACGACCGAAGGCTTTAATGTCTATTCGACCGACCTGGGCGAAGAAGGCTTGGATCTCGGCAAGCTCTACGATTACGACATTATCCTTCTGGACCTGAACTTGCCCGACATGCACGGGTATGACGTGCTCAAGAAACTCCGCGTCGCCAAGGTCCAGACCCCGGTGCTGATCCTCTCGGGTATTTCGGAAATGGATTCGAAGGTGCGCTCCTTCGGTTTCGGTGCGGATGACTATGTCACCAAGCCGTTCCATCGCGAGGAACTGGTCGCCCGTATCCAAGCCGTGGTGCGCCGTTCAAAGGGCCACTCGCAGTCGATCATCCGCACCGGCAAGCTGGCCGTGAACCTCGATGCCAAGACGGTTGAGGTCGATGGTGCCCGCGTTCACCTGACGGGCAAGGAATACGCGATGCTTGAGCTGCTCTCGCTGCGCAAAGGCACCACGCTGACCAAGGAAATGTTCCTGAACCACCTTTATGGCGGGATGGACGAACCCGAACTCAAGATCATCGACGTGTTCATCTGCAAGCTGCGCAAGAAGCTGGCGCATGCCTGTGGCGGTGAAAACTACATCGAAACCGTTTGGGGCCGCGGCTATGTGCTGCGCGATCCGGGCGAAGAGGCGGTTGCTGCCTGACGCGATATCCTGCTTGTCATGATGCGGGCCTGCTCCCCTCCGGAGTGGGCCCTTTTCATTGCCGCAGTGCCATCCAGCCGCTAAGCGCCCGGCCATGACCGCGTACAAATCTGGCGATCCCACCACGATCAACCGCCTCTATGGCCGTTCGAAAGGCAAGCCCTTGCGGGTTGGCCAGCAGGAACTGGTCGATCAACTCCTGCCCCAGATCGCGGTGCCGGCCGAGGGGCCGGTTACGGCGGAAACGCTGTTCGGTCAGGATTGCCCGCTCCATTTCGAGATTGGCTTCGGCGGTGGCGAGCATATGGCGGCGCGGGCCGATATGCTGCCGGATCACGGCTTCATCGGCGCCGAACCGTTCATCAACGGGGTGGCTCAAGCGCTGGTCCATGTTTCGGGTGACCATGGCGCCCGCCCGCCGCTTGCGAACGTGCGAATCCACCACGGCGATGCCCTTGAGGTGCTGCGGCGAATCCCCGACGGTTCGCTCTCGTTCCTCTATCTGTTGCACCCGGACCCCTGGCCCAAGGCCCGCCATGCCAAGCGGCGGATGATGAATGACGGCCCGGTTGACCTGTTTGCTGCGAAACTCCGCCCGGGTGGGGAATTCCGCTTTGGTACCGATCATGCGGTCTATGTTCGCCATGCCCTGATGGTCATGCGCCGCCACGCGGACCAGTTCGAATGGCTGATCGACAAGCCGCAGGATTTCCAGAACCGGCCAGGCGGCTGGCCTGAGACCCGCTACGAGCACAAGGCGCTAACCGTTTACGGGCATGAAGTCTGGTATTTCCGTTTTCGCCGCCGCGCGTGATCGCGCGGCCAACCGGCTGCCGCAGGATAATTTCGCTTCGACGCTGGCGTGAAAAACTTTCTGGCCCCGAGGCTTGGTAAACTCTAGTTAATTGATCGACAAAAACCCGTCGTGGAGTCGGTCATGGACCTTGGCAGTTTTGATCTTGCTTACCTGCTGCCGTTTATCGGGGTGGGCTTTGCGGCCCAACTGGTCGATGGCGCGCTCGGTATGGCCTTTGGTGTCATCTCCAACACCCTCCTGGTAGGGGTGCTGGGCGTGCCCCCGGCCATGGCTTCGCAGCGGGTCCATGTGGTTGAATGCTTCACGACGGCGACGTCCGGCATCAGCCATTTGCTCCATGGCAATGTCGACCGGACACTGTTCTTCCAGCTGCTGGTCCCGGGTGTCATCGGCGGTGTGGCCGGGGCCTATGTGCTGACCTCGCTTGACGCCGAAGTGGTCAAACCCTTCGTGCTGATCTACCTCGCCGGGATCGGGCTTTACCTGCTTGCGCGTGGGTTGTTCTATCCGCCGAAAATCCGCGAAGCCGGGCTGGTTGCACCCTTGGGGCTGGCAGGCGGCTTTCTCGATGCCGCTGGCGGGGGCGGCTGGGGGCCGGTTGTTACCTCAAACCTGCTGATTCAGGGAGCTGATCCGCGCAAGGTGGTTGGCACAGTCAACACGGTCGAATTTTTCCTGACCCTGACGATCAGTGCCACGTTCATCTACCACCTCGGCTTTGCCGATGTGGCCGGTGCCACGCTGGGACTGCTGATTGGCGGGGTTGCCGCGGCACCGCTCGGCGCCTGGGCGGCGAAGCATTTCCCCGCCAAGACCATGCTGATCCTGGTCGGGATCGTGCTGTCGCTGACCAGCGGCTACGGCGTCTACCGCGCCTGGGGGTGAGTGGACCACCCCCGGCGCGGCAGATGCAATTGTCAGCCCG
This sequence comes from uncultured Novosphingobium sp., assembly GCA_964413885.1. Lineage (GTDB taxonomy): Bacteria > Pseudomonadota > Alphaproteobacteria > Sphingomonadales > Sphingomonadaceae > Novosphingobium. The sequence continues at coordinate 48,505 of CAYPTU010000002.1, read as the reverse complement.
CTACGCCTGAAGCCGCGAGCACGGCCAGGGTGAGGATATCCGGAGCGATCGCCGTCATCGGGATGATCTGGACCGGCTTTTCCATCCCGATCAGCATCGGCCCAATCGTGGCATTGCCGGCCAGTTCGCGCAGCAGCTTGGCAGAGATGTTGGCCGATTGCAGACCCGGCATGACCAGCACATTGGCCGGAGCAGTCAGGCGGCTGAACGGATAGTTCTGCATCACCGTGGGGTTGAGGGCGGCATCGGGAGCCATTTCGCCTTCGTATTCGAAGCCGGGATTTTCGGCATCGAGGATTGAAACGGCACCGCGGATCGAATCCAGCCAGCGCCCCGGCGGATTGCCGAAGGTGGCATAGGAGAGGAAGGCCACGCGCGGCTCATGCCCCAGGCGGCGGGCAACCGCAGCGGTTTCCTTGGCAATCACCGCCAGTTCCTCGGCGCTGGGCCGTTCGTTCACCGTGGTGTCGGACAGAAACACGGTATAGTTCTTGCCGATCATCAGGTGGATGCCGAACGGCAACCGGCCTTCCTGCGGTTCCAGCACCTGGCGCACTTCGCGCATGGTCTGCGCGAAGGTGCGGGTCTTGCCGGTGACCATGGCATCGCCCACGCCCAGCTTCAGCAGCAGCGATGCAAAAACATTGCGATCCTGATTGACCATGCGTCGCACATCGCGTTCCAGGAACCCGCGGCGCTGCAGCTTGCCGTAAAGTGCCTCGACCATGGCTGGCACATATTCGCTGACCTTCGAATTCTCGATCTGGTAGCTGTCCGGGTTCTCAACCCCCAGTTCAACCAGCTTGGCCTTGACCTGTTCGGTCCGGCCAACCAGCACTGGCTCACCATAACCGAAATCGCGATACTGGATCGCCGCGCGCAGTACGACTTCGTCCTCGGCTTCGGCAAAGATCACCCGCTTGGGGTTGGCCTTAACCTGCTCATAGACCTGAGTCAGGACCGAGGTGGTCGGATTGAGCCGTGCCTTCAGGCTATGACGATAGGCATCGAAGTCCTCGATCAGCTTTTGCGCCACGCCAGTGTCCATCGCCGCCTTGGCGACGGCAGAGGAGACCACCTCCATCAGGCGCGGATCGAACGGTGCGGGAATGATATAGTCGTTCCCGAACTGGTGCTTCTTGCCATAGGCGGCGGCCACTTCCTCCGGCACCTGCTCACGCGCCAGTTCGGCAATCGCCTTGGCCGCGGCGATCTTCATCTCTTCGTTGATCGCGGTGGCCCGCACGTCCAGCGCGCCGCGGAAGATGAAGGGGAAGCCCAGCACGTTGTTGACCTGGTTCGGATAGTCCGAACGACCGGTCGCAATGATTGCGTCCGGGCGGACGGCCTTGGCGTCCTCAGGGCGGATTTCCGGATCGGGGTTAGCCATCGCGAAGATGATCGGCTTGTCGGCCATCTTGGCCACATACTCGGGCTTAAGTGCGCCTGCGGCCGAGAGGCCGAGGAAGATATCTGCGCCAACCAGCGCTTCTTCCAGGTCGCGCGCGGCGGTATCGATTGCGTGGGCGCTCTTCCACTGGTCCATCCCCGTTTCGCGCCCGCGATAGATCACCCCGGAACGATCGCACACGGTCACGTTCTCATGGCGCACACCCATCGACTTGATCAGCGCGGTGCAGGCCAGTGCCGATGCGCCGGCCCCGTTGACCACCACCTTCACGTCCTTGAACTCGCGCCCGGTCAAATAGCAGGCGTTGACCAGGCCGGCGGCGGCAATGATCGCCGTTCCGTGCTGGTCATCGTGCATGACCGGGATCTTCATCCGTTCCCGCAGGGCCTGCTCGATCACGAAGCATTCGGGGGCCTTAATGTCCTCCAGGTTGATCCCGCCAAAGCTGGGTTCCATCATGGCGACAGCTTCGATGATCGCATCGGGATCTTCGCTGTTGAGTTCGATGTCGATCGAATCGACGTCGGCAAAGCGCTTGAACAGTACGGCCTTGCCTTCCATAACCGGCTTCGAAGCCAGCGCGCCAAGGTTGCCCATGCCCAGGATGGCGGTGCCGTTAGAGATGACGGCCACCAGGTTGCCCCTGGCAGTGTATTCATAGGCGTCGGCTGGATTGTCGGCGATCGCCTGAACCGGCACGGCTACGCCCGGCGAATAGGCCAGGCTCAGGTCGCGCTGGGTCGCCATCGGCTTGCTGGCGATGATCTCGATTTTGCCCGGACGGATTGTCTTGTGATAAAACAAGGCCTCGCGCTCGGTGAAGCTGACCTTGCTGTTCTCATCCCGCGGGTTCGTTTCGTCGGACACCGGTACCTCCATAATCCGGGCTGCCCTAACGGAACTCGGCGGCACGGGATAGGGGAAAGCTGCCTTCTCCGGCTTGGGCGAATCGTTCTTCAGCGGCTAACCGGGCTGGATGAGTGGAGCCGCAACCCCGATGATGGCGCAGTACCTGGCGCTGAAGGCCGAGGCCGGGGACTGCCTGCTGTTCTATCGGATGGGCGATTTCTTCGAACTGTTCTTCGATGATGCCAAGCAGGCCGCGCAGATCCTCGATATCGCCTTGACCAGTCGCGGGGAGCACATGGGCGTGCCGATCCCGATGTGCGGCGTGCCGGTCCATTCGGCCGAGGGCTATCTGGCCCGGCTGATCAAGGGCGGCTGCCGGGTGGCGATCGCCGAACAGGTCGAAACGCCCGAGGAGGCGAAGAAGCGCGGCGGGTCCAAGGCGCTGGTCGCGCGTGACATTGTCCGTTTTGTCACGGCCGGGACCCTCACCGAAGAAGCCCTGCTCGAACCGCGCCGGGCCAACGTGCTCGCCGCAATCTGTGATCTGCGTGGCACCTGCGGCATCGCTGCCTGTGATATCTCGACCGGCCGGATGGAGCTGGAGGAATGCCCGCCCGAACGGCTGGGCGCCGCGCTGGCGCGTTTGGGTGCCAGCGAAGTGGTCGCGCCCGATGGTTGGGATGCCTGCCCGCCCGATGGCATTCCCCGCCCGGTCAGCACCTTTTCCAGTGACGGAGGCGAGGCGCGGCTCAAGGCGGTGCACGGCGTCGCCACGCTTGATGGTTTCGGACAGTTTTCACGGGCGATGCTGGCGGCCGCTGGCGGCCTGATCGCTTATCTCGATCATGTCGGTCGCGGTCGACTGCCGCTGCTTCTGCCGCCGGTCGTATTGGGCCAGTCGGCGCATCTGGCGATGGACGAGGCAACCCGTACCAGTCTGGAAATTCTGGTTTCGAGCCAGGGCAGCCGCAAAGGCAGCCTGGTTGAAGCGCTGGATCGCTGCGTTACCGGGGCCGGCGCCCGGCAACTGGCGGAAGACCTTGCTGCGCCGCTGACCGATGCCGAAGTGATCGGTGCCCGGCTCGATCTGGTGCAATGGCTGCATGACGATGCCCTGCTGCGTGGCGACCTGCGCGCCGTGCTGCGGGCCGCGCCCGATGTGGGCCGCGCGCTGGGGCGGATCGTGGCCGGGCGGGGCAGTCCGCGCGATCTGGGCCAGCTGCGCGACGGCCTGTCCGAAGCGCGGCGGATCCACGATCACCTGCAGCACCGGCAGGATCGCCCGGCGCTGCTTGAAGCACTGCTGCCGTCGTTGGCCGGGCATGGCGCGCTGGTTGACCTGTTTACCCGAGCTTTGGTTGCCAGTCCGCCAACCGAGCGGGGCCAGGGTGGGTACATTGCCGAAGGCTATGACCACGCGCTTGACGAGCTGCGTCGCATTTCCGGCGATGCCCGCCGCGCGATTGCCGTGCTCGAAGCCAAGTACCGCGACCAGACCGGGATCGCCGCACTCAAGGTCCGGCACAATGGCGTGCTGGGTTACTTCATCGAGGTGCCAGCAGGTCGCGCCGATCCGCTGATGGCGCCCGACAGCGGCTTCACTCACCGCCAGACCATGGCCGGGGCCGTGCGGTTCAATGCTGTCGCGCTGCACGAAGAGGCGACCCGCATTGCCGAGGCCGGCGGCCGGGCACTTGCGGCCGAAGAGGCGCATTTCGAAGAGCTGGTCGCTATGGCTGTAACAGCCCGGCAGGCGATCGCGACGACGGCAGCTGCTCTGGCGCGGATCGATGTCGCCGCAGCCTTGGCCGAACGGGCTGCCGAGGGCGGGTGGGCCCGGCCCGAGGTGGTTGCGGAGGCTTGCCTCGATATCACCGGCGGGCGTCACCCTGTTGTCGAGGCGGCGCTGGCAGCCAAGGGTGAACGCTTCGTTGCCAATGATTGCCGGCTATTGCCGCAGGATCGGCTTTGGCTGGTGGGCGGCCCGAACATGGGCGGCAAGTCCACCTTCCTGCGCCAGAATGCGCTGATTGTCCTGCTGGCGCAGGCTGGCAGCTTTGTGCCTGCGCAGTCTGCCCGGATCGGGTTGGTTGATCGCCTGTTCAGCCGGGTCGGTGCTTCGGACAACCTGGCTCGCGGGCGTTCAACCTTCATGGTCGAAATGGTCGAAACGGCGGCAATCCTGGCCCAGGCCACGGAACGCAGCTTTGTGATCCTGGATGAGGTCGGCCGCGGCACTTCAACCTATGACGGGCTGGCTCTGGCCTGGGCCGTGGTCGAGGCGGTGCACGGCGTGAACCGCTGCCGCTGCCTCTTCGCAACCCATTATCATGAGCTGGCACGGCTGTCGGAAAGCTGCGAGGCGCTGAGCCTGCATCACGTCCGCGCACGCGAATGGAAGGGCGATCTGGTTCTGCTGCATGAGGTTGCGGAAGGTCCGGCAGATCGCTCCTATGGCCTGGCCGTGGCCAAGCTGGCCGGGGTTCCGGCACCAGTCGTCTCCCGCGCCCAAGCCGTGCTCGAGCGGCTGGAAAAGGGTCGGGCAGAGACGGGCGGACTGGCCGCCGGGCTGGGCGACCTGCCCCTGTTCGCAGCGGCAGCAGAAGCCCGCGCCGATCTGGTGGATACACTGCGCGAACGGCTGAAGGGGCTGGATGTCGACGCGCTTAGCCCGCGTGAGGCGCTCGACCTGCTATACGATCTCAAGCATCAGGCCGGGGCAGACGGCTGATTGCACCTTTTATTAATGACGGCCTGTTAGATCTTGCCGCATGTTCGGGACCCGCATCACCACCGTGTTTCAAAGTCGCTGGAAGGCGGTGACCTGGTCAATGGGGATTCTGGCGACGGCATATTGCTCGGTTCCGGCTCCGGATGACCAGGCGCAACAGCCGCCCCGGCCCACAGCGGCTCATCACTCGCCTTGGGCAATCAGCCGTTGAGCCGGGGTGATGCCTAACCGGCCAGCCGCTGCAATTCCGCCATCATCCGCTTCAGGATTGCATCCTGCTGCCAGTGTTCCGCCGCCCGCAGCGCTGCGGCTCGGCCGAGCCGATCGCGGCTGGCAGCATCGTCCGCCAGTGAAATGACGGCCTGCGCCAAGGCCGCAGGGTCACCCGGTCCGACACAGAGGCCGCATCCATCAACCTCAGCATGCAGCCCGGTTCCGGGCATGGTCGTGGCAATGACCGGCCTGCCCGAAGCGAGCATATTGGTTAGCTTTGACGGCAGCACGAGATCGGCGGCGCCGGCAATCTGGGGCAACAGGTGGACATCGGCCATGGCCAGCATGGCACCCATGCGGGCCGCCGGCTGCAAATCATGCAACTGGAGATTGGCAAGATCCCTGGCCTGCTCGGCGAGCCGGTTTCGGTTCGGGCCTTCCCCGCAAATGACAAAAACGATGTCGGTCCGGTGCTGGAGCAGGCGTGCCGCTTCAATCAGGACCTCGATTCCCTGCTTGCGGGCGATATTGCCGGAGTAGAGCGCAACCACTCGATCGGTCAGCCCCCATTCGGTGCGAAGGTTGGATGCTCCGGCGGGATCGGCCGCAAAGCTGGCGTCAGCCCAATTGCGCAGTTCGAACTGGCGATCACGGGGGATGCCCTTTTCGGTGAGTTTGGCCAGCATCTGCGGGCTGATGGTGGAAACCCGATCGGCCTGGCCCAGCAGCCAGGCTTCAAGCCAAAGCGCCAGCCGCGCGCGCCATGTGGTGGGTCGCATCAGACCAGTGGCAAAGGCGGCTTCCACCTCAAAGTCCTGGACATGTACCCATAGCCGCGCCCCGCAGAGCCAGGCCGCCAGGATCGCGGTGATGATGCTGAGCAGCGCAGGGGCAATGCAAAAGACCACTTGCGGTCGTTCGCGCAAAGCGATCCGTACGGCCGGGACCAAGGCCGTAATCGCATAGCTGATCAGATGGCCAAACCGCCGGATGCCCACCGGATCCTGCGGGACGTAGTGCGGGCAGCGCACCAGTCTTACCCCGTTCTCCTCGGCTTCCAGCCAGCCACCGGCATAAGCAGGATCGGCGCGCCATCGGGGATAATAGGGCTTGCCAACGATGGCGGTTACGCGGTGTCCGGATCGGACCAGGGCTTCACACAGGCCGGTCGTATAGGGCCCGATGCCGACTGGCTCCGGAGCGTAATTCAGTCCGATGACCAACAGGGAAGGCGGACCCATCGCCATTCCTGAAGGCCGAAACTAGTTGCGTTTGGGCGCAGCGAATGTCCCGGAAACGCGGCCGCCCGTCTGGGCAGATCCGCGGCCGTCGACACTGGAAATCCCGCTATTGAGATCGATCACCAGGCGCCCCCCGTTCAGCGTGTCGCCACCCCGGCGCAGCGCCACATTGCCCGCCAGGGTAATGACCCGGCGATTGAAATCGTAAATTGCCGCATCGCCGCGGGCGCTTTCCTTGCCGCGGTTGACCGAAACCCCGCCGGTCGCATCGATCCGCTGGATTTGCAGGCTGCCCTGATCGGTAAATGCTACCGTGGTGCGATCGGCCGAAAGTTCGAGATCGCCCTGGCTGATCTTGACGTTGCCAGCCAGAACTACGCGGTCCTGCCGGTCCTGCAGTTCGATCCGGTCGGCGGCATAGCTGACCGGGGCATTGCTGTTGTGCCCGCCCAGCGCCTGGGCATCGGACTGACCAATCGCCAGCAGGCCCACCGCCCCAATGGCAAATCCGCCCAGCAGCGAACGCAGGGCAGTGCGAGAGAGCGAAGCTTCAGCCATCAGGGCATCCTCAATTCACCCGGGGTCATCACCAGCCGGGCCTTACCTTCAAGCGCGACAGTCCGCGCGTTAAGATCGGCTACTAATCGATCAGCCGAAAAAGTTCCAGCCGGAATGGCGCCGCTGACGCCCCCATTCCCCAGAACTTTCTGATTTTTCAGATCGATAGAAACATGGCCCGTGGTCATGCGATAACCATCGGCGGCTGTGAAGGTGACCGGTCCGGCAACGTCCACGGCTTCGCGATCATAGTCATAGCTTCCACCCTGAGCCGCCAATTCGGCCGGCCCATCGCTCATCAGGATCCGCGCGACCATGCCCTTCATCCGGACAATCGGATCGGCAACCGAAGCCTGGACCGCACTTGCGGCGGTAACCGTGAACGGCCGCCCCTGGTGATCTTCGCCGCGGTACATGGCATTGGCGACAACCAGACGGTCCTGTGTGGTGGCAACCTTGTTGCGATCGAGCAGGAAGCTGATCTCGCCGCGCGGGAACAGCGGCCCCAGCACCATGGCGGCCGCAACCACGCCAACTGCGCCAGGCAGCCAGCGCGCCAGGATCCGGATCAGCCGGTCATGCGACCCGCCCGGCGCGGCCCATTGGCGGCGCTGGCTGCGGATCCGGTCGGCGGCTTCGGTCATGACGCGTCGCTACCCTCAGCTCACGCTTCGTGGCTGAAGATGTCCTTGTCGGGCCAGCCGGCAAGATCGAGCCGCGCGCGGTGCGGCAGGAAATCGAAGCAGGCCTGCGCCAGTTCGGTGCGGCCTTCGCGCGCCAGCCGTTCAACCAGGATCGCGTACATCGCGTGGAGATAGCGCACGTCCGAAGCGGCATATTCCAGCTGCGCATCGCTCAGCACCGGGCCACCCCAGTCGCTTGACTGCTGCTGCTTCGACAGTTCCTTGCCGAGCAGTTCGCGAACCAGATCCTTCAGCCCGTGGCGATCGGTATAGGTCCGCACCAGCTTGCTGGCGATCTTGGTGCAGAACACCGGCGTGGCGGTCACGCCCAGGTAATGCTCGATCGCGGCCAGATCAAAGCGCGCAAAGTGGAACAGCTTCACGCGGGCCGGATCAGCCAGCACCGCCTTGAGGTTTGGCGCGGCATAGTCAGACCCAGGATTGAACCGCACCAGATGCTCGTCACCCTGCCCGTCGGACAGCTGGACGACGCAGAGCCGGTCACGCGGAGTGATCAGGCCCATGGTCTCGGTATCAACCGCGATCGGGCCGGGCGCAAAGACATCGCCGGGGAGGTCTTCTTCGTGGAGATGGACAGCCATAGGGCTTGGTGCTTAGGCCGATTGCCGCGGCGATGAAAGCCCTGCTGTGGGAGCGAGACGACGATGGCGATTGGCGATGCAGTGCCGGATTCGTGGCGGGCCGTGCTGGACCCGGTCCTGGCCAGTCCCAAATCGCGACAGCTGGGTGACTTTCTCAAGACGCAGGAAGCTGCCGGGAAAGCGATTTATCCGCCCGCCGGAACGCGTCTCGCTGCGCTTGATCTGACCCCGCTCGATGCCGTGAAGGTCGTGATCCTGGGTCAGGATCCCTATCATGGCCCGGGGCAGGCACACGGCCTGTCGTTCTCGGTGCAGGATGGGGTGAAGGTGCCGCCCAGCCTGGCCAACATCTACAAGGAGCTGGCCAGCGATCTGGGCCTGCTGATCCCGCGCCATGGCAACCTCAGCAAGTGGGCGCGGCAAGGCGTGCTGTTGCTCAATGCCGCGCTGACCGTGGAAGATGGCCAGCCCGGTTCGCATCAGAAGCGGGGGTGGGAAGAGATCACCGACGCCGTAATCGCCGCTGTTGCTGCCAAGCCTGAGCCCTGCGTCTTCCTGCTGTGGGGCAGCCATGCCCAGAAGAAGGCGCAGTCGGTGCCGGGGCTGATGAACGGGCACCATTTGGTCCTGACCGCCCCGCACCCCAGCCCGCTTTCGGCCCATCGCGGCTTCCTGGGTTGCCGGCATTTCAGCCAGACCAATGCCTTCCTGGAGGCCCAGGGGCGCGGCGGGGTGGACTGGGCGGTTTAGCAGCGCCTGAGCGTTACGCTCAGGTTGACACAGTTGACACTGAGTCCGCTTCGTCCAACAGGCTGAAACCCGCAGAAATCAGGCGCTTTTCAGCGATTTTGGCCCAGTTTGCGCAGCGGAAAATAAAAAATTTACGCGGCCTGCCGACGATGAGAAAGAACCTGCCAAACCTAGCAGGCGCAGGCGATGTAGGAAAATCGCTCTACCCCGCCCGGCGCAGGATCCCGTCTGCCAGCATCGGCCCAAGGCTGGGGCCCTGCTCGGGATAGAGGTAGGGTTCGATCAGTTCGGCCTCGATCACGGCCAGACGGCCGTCCTCCAGCCGGACCATGTCGATCCGCGCATAGAGCGGCGGCTGCTCGAACGGCAGCAGGGCAAACACCGCCTCGGCGGCGGCACGGTCAGCCGGGGCGGGGTCCAGCGGCGTTTCGAAGCCGCCATACAGCGTCTGGATCCGGTAATCGCCAGCCGTTGCCTGCTTGAGCAGGGCATGGCTCAGCGCGCCGTCGATAAAGATGAAGCTCTGCTCGCCCTCGGTCTGGATCGCGGGAAGGAAGGGCTGGATCATCGCCGCCTGATCCAGCGACCAGTCAGCCGGCGGCGGATTGTCGCGGGTAAAGCTGTCCTGCCCGATCGCGCCTGCGCCGACCCGGCGCTTCACCACCACCCGGTCGGTCCGGAAGTGATCGAATGCGGCGAGGACATCGCCCGGGCCCGCGCGGTCAGGCCAGAGCGTGGGGATGGTCACCGCCCCGCGCTCGTCCAGTTCCTTGAGGTAGAGCTTGTCCGAATTCCAGCGCACCACCGCCAGCGGATTGCAGACCGTGACCCCGGCGGCTTCCAGTTCGCCCAGCCGCGCCAGGAATTCATCCTTCGCCTCGGTATAGTCCCACGGCGTGCCGAGGATCGCCGCGTCAAACTGCGCAAGAACATCCAGCGGCGCGCGCCAGTCAATGTCGGTCACCGTGCCGCGATCGCCGATCCCGGCGCGCAGCGCATCGACATAGAGGTCATGTTCAAAGGCATCGGGGCGCCGCGTCGGCGAACCGGGCAGCGTTGCGGGACAGGCAAGGAATGCGATCTTCATGCCCGCCGGTTAGGGCGTGCAGGCCAGCTTGGGAAGGGGCTGCCGCTTAGCGCGGCAGCTCGCTCACCCCCATCAGCGCCTCGTCGACCGCGCGGGCGGCCTGGCGGCCTTCGCGGATCGCCCAGACGACCAGGCTCTGGCCGCGGCGCATGTCACCACAGGCGAAGATTTGCGGATCGCTGGTGCGATAATCGATCACGTTGGCGGCAACATTGCCACGGCCATCGAGTTCGACCCCGGCCTGATCGAGCAGGCCCTGCTTGCGCGGGCCGACAAAGCCCATGGCGAGCAGGATCAGGTCAGCCTTGAGCACGAATTCGCTGCCCGGCACTTCCTGCATCCGCCTATCGACCCATTCGACGCGCACGCATTCCAGGCCGGTCACATCGTTTTCGCCGACAACGCGCTTGGTCAACACCGACCAGTCGCGCGCAACGCCTTCTTCATGGCTGGTCGAGGTGCGCAGCTTGAGCGGCCAGTCGGGCCAGGTCAGCTGCTTGTTTTCCTTTTCCGGCGGCTTGGGCATGATCTCAAGCTGGGTGACTGAAGCGGCCCCCTGGCGGTTCGAGGTGCCCACGCAGTCAGAGCCGGTATCGCCGCCGCCGATCACGATAACGTGCTTGCCGGTGGCGGTCAGGGTGCCGCGCGGCGCGGCGCGCAGTTCATCGTCACCCGCCACGCGCTTGTTCTGCTGGGTCAGGAATTCCATCGCCAGACGCACGCCGGGCAGTTCGGCACCGGGGATTTCCAGCCGGCGCGGATCTTCGGCGCCGCCCGACAGGACGATCGCATCGAAGTTTTCCTTGAGGCTTTCGATCGAAACGTGGACGCCCACTTCGGTCGAGGTGCGGAACGAAACGCCCTCAGCTTCCATCTGGACCAAGCGCCGGTTGATCAGGTGCTTTTCCATCTTGAAGTCAGGAATGCCATAGCGGAGCAGGCCGCCGGCGCGGTCGTTCTTTTCGAACACGGTCACCGAGTGGCCGGCCCGGGCCAGCTGCTGCGCGGCAGCCATGCCGGCCGGGCCAGAGCCGACCACGGCCACGGTCTTGCCGGTGCGCTTGGCGGGCACCTGCGGATGGATCCAGCCGTTTTCCCAGCCCTTGTCGACGATGGCGCATTCGATCGACTTGATCGTCACAGCCTGGTCGATGATGTTCAGCGTGCAGCTCGCCTCGCACGGGGCGGGGCAGATGCGGCCGGTGAATTCCGGGAAGTTGTTGGTCGAATGCAGCACTTCCAGCGCATTCTGCCAGTCACCTTCATAGACCAGGTGGTTCCAGTCCGGGATGATGTTGTTCACCGGGCAGCCGTTGTGGCAGTACGGAATGCCGCAATTCATGCAGCGCGAAGCCTGCGCCTTCAGCGCGGGTTCGGCGTGCGGGATCACGAATTCCTTGTAGTGGTTCAGCCGCTCCTTGGGATCGGCATAGGTGCGATCCTGGCGGTCCAGCTCGAGGAAGCCTGTTTCCTTGCCCATCGTCTTTACTCTGCTGCGACCGAGGCGGCTTCGAGCCGTTCGGTTTCCATTTGCTTCAGTGCCCGCGCGTAATCCTTGGGCATGACCTTGACGAACTTGCCCAGCGAGCCATCCCAATCATCCAGCAGGGCGCGGGCGCGCTGGCTGCCGGTGTGGAGGTGGTGCCGTTCCAGCAGGATGCGCAGGCGTTCGGCATCGTGGCGCAGCATGTCACCCATGCCGAAGTCCTCGACCGAACGGGGGCGCTGTTGCGGCCGCCCGGCACCGTCTTCCTCGTCACGCTCCGGCGAAATCGGGAGCAGGTCGACCTGGGCCGGGTTGCACAGCTTGGCGAATTCGCCGCGCTCGTCATAGACGTAGGCCACGCCGCCCGACATGCCCGCGGCGAAGTTGCGGCCGGTGCGGCCGAGCACGACCACCACGCCGCCGGTCATGTATTCGCAGCCGTGATCGCCAGTCCCTTCGACCACCGCAATGGCGCCCGAATTGCGGACCGCGAAGCGTTCCCCGGCCACGCCGTTGAAATAGGCCTCACCCGCAATCGCGCCGTAGAGCACGGTATTGCCGACGATGATGTTCTGGCTGGCTTCGCGGTCAACATGGGCCGGCTGGCGGACTATCACGCGGCCGCCTGACAGGCCCTTGCCGACATAGTCATTGGCATCGCCGGTCAGATCGAGCGTCACGCCGTGGGCCAGGAAGGCGCCAAAGCTCTGCCCGGCCACGCCGGTCAGGCGGATGGCGATGGTATTGTCAGGCAGGCCGGCATGGCCATGGCGCTTGGCCACTTCGCCCGAGAGCATCGCGCCGACCGTACGGTTGACGTTGATCACCTTGCGCTCAATCACCACCGGTTGCTGCTTGTCCAGCGCATCGGCAGCGGCGGCGATCAGGTCGTTGTCGAGCGCCTTGTCGAGGCCGTGGTCCTGGGTGCCCGACCAGCCAAGCGAGGGGCTGTCACCCAGCGGAACCTGATGCAGGATCCGGCTGAGGTCGACGCCCTTGGCCTTCCAGTGGTCAATCGCCTGCTTCATGTCGAGCCGGTCAACCCGGCCGACCATTTCGGCGATGGTGCGGAAGCCCATTTCGGCCATGATCGCGCGCAGTTCTTCGGCAACGAAGAAGAAGTAGTTGATCACGTGTTCGGGCTGGCCGGTGAAGCGCGCGCGCAGCACCGGATCCTGGGTGGCAACGCCAACCGGGCAGGTGTTGAGGTGGCACTTGCGCATCATGATGCAGCCCGCCGCGATCAGCGGGGCGGTGGCAAAGCCGAACTCGTCCGCACCCAGCAGCGCGGCCACGGCCACGTCGCGCCCGGTGCGCAGGCCGCCATCGGCCTGGACCGCGATGCGGCTGCGCAGGTTGTTGAGGATCAGGGTCTGCTGGGTTTCAGCCAGGCCGATTTCCCACGGGCTGCCCGCGTGGGTCAGCGAGGTCAGCGGCGAAGCGCCGGTGCCGCCTTCATAGCCGGAGATCGTGACATGATCGGCGCGGGCCTTGGACACGCCTGCAGCCACCGTGCCGACGCCGACTTCGGAGACCAGCTTGACCGAGATGCGCGCGTCGCCGTTGACGTTCTTCAGGTCGTGGATCAGCTGGGCCAGATCCTCGATTGAATAGATGTCATGGTGCGGCGGGGGCGAGATCAGGCCGACACCCGGGGTCGAGTGACGGGTCTTGCCGATCACCTTGTCCACCTTGTGGCCGGGCAGCTGGCCGCCTTCGCCGGGCTTGGCGCCCTGGGCCATCTTGATCTGGATGTCGTCGGCATTGACCAGGTATTCGGTGGTCACGCCGAAGCGGCCCGAAGCGACCTGCTTGATCGACGAGCGCATCGAATCCCCGTTGGGGAGCGGCTTGAAGCGATCCGGCTCCTCACCGCCTTCGCCGGTGTTCGACTTGCCGCCGATCCGGTTCATGGCAATCGCCAGCGTGGTATGCGCCTCGCGGCTGATCGAGCCGAAGCTCATCGCGCCGGTGGCAAAGCGCTTCACGATTTCGCTAGCCGGTTCGACTTCGGAGATATCAAGCGGCTTGTCGGCCTTCTTGAACTCCATCAGCCCGCGGATGGTCAGCATCCGGGTCGACTGGTCGTTGATGGTCTGGGCGAATTCGCGATACTTCTCGGAAACATTGCCGCGCACCGCGTGCTGCAGGGCGGCGATGTTCTGCGCGGTCCAGGCGTGGTCTTCGCCGCGCAGGCGCAGGCCGTACATCCCGCCCACATCGAGCATGTTCTTGTAGATCGGGTTGTCACCATAGGCGGTGGCGTGACGGCGCACGGTTTCCTCGGCCACTTCGGCCAGGCCGATGCCTTCGATCGTGGTGGCGGTGCCGGTGAAGTACTGGTTGATGAACTGGCTCGACAGGCCAACCGCATCGAAGATCTGGGCACCGCAGTAGGACTGGTAGGTGCTGATGCCCATCTTGGACATGACCTTCAGGATGCCCTTGCCGACCGCCTTGATGTAGTTCTTCTGCACCGTCTTGGCATCGAGCGGCATGTCCTTACGCAGGCGCAGCTCTTCCAGCGTTTCGAAGGCGACATAGGGATTGATCGCTTCGGCGCCGTAGCCCGCCAGCACGCAGAAGTGGTGCACTTCGCGGGCTTCGCCGGTTTCGACCACCAGCCCGGTCTGCATACGCAGGCCCTGGCGGACGAGGTGGTGATGGACTGCCGCGGTCGCCAGCAGCGCCGGCATCGGGATGCGGTCCGGCCCCTGTGCGCGGTCAGACAGGATCAGGATGTTCTTGTCCTGCAGCACGGCCTCGGTGGCGGCCCAGCACATTTCCTTGATCGCCAGTTCCAGCCCGGCGGGGCCGCTGGCGGCATCCCAGGTGGTGTCGATCGTCTCGGTGCGGAAGGCACCATCGAGCGCGGCCTCGACCGAGCGGATCTTGGCGATGTCCTCGTTGGTGAGGATCGGCTGGTCAACTTCAAGGCGCTTGTGCGTCCCGGCTTCCATGCCCAGCAGGTTGGGGCGCGGGCCGATCATCGAGACGAGGCTCATCACCAGTTCCTCGCGGATCGGGTCGATCGGCGGGTTGGTGACCTGGGCGAAGTTCTGCTTGAAGTAATCGTAGAGCAGGCGCGAGCGGCTGGAGAGCACCGCAATCGGCGTGTCCGTGCCCATCGAGCCAAGCGGATCGTCGGCATTGGTGGCCATCGGCTCGAGGAAGCGCGAGAGGTCTTCCTGGGTATAGCCAAAGGCCTGCTGGCGATCGAGCAGCGTGGTGGTTTCCTGCGGCAGGGCGGCCAGTTCCGGCTCGACCACCTCAAGATCCTTGAGCTTGTACTGCGCGGCGTGCAGCCAGTCTTCATAGGGCTCGGCCGCGGCGAGCGAGGCCTTGAGTTCCTCGTCCTCGATGATCCGGCCCTGATCGAAATCGATCAGCAGCATGCGGCCCGGCTGGAGCCGCCACTTGCGGACGATATTGTCTTCCTTGATCGGCAGCACGCCGCTTTCCGAAGCCATGACGACGATGTCATCGTCGGTGACGAGGAAGCGGGCCGGGCGCAGGCCGTTGCGGTCCAGCGTCGCGCCGATCTGGCGGCCGTCGGTGAAGGCCACGGCGGCCGGGCCGTCCCACGGCTCCATCAGCGCGGCGTGATATTCATAGAAGGCGCGGCGCTTGGCATCCATCAGCGGGTTGCCGGCCCAGGCTTCCGGGATCAGCATCATCACCGCATGGGCCAGGCTGTAGCCACCGGCCAGCAGCAGCTCGAGCGCGTTGTCGAGGCAGGCGGTGTCCGACTGGCCGTGCGGGATCAGCGGCCACATCTTGTCGAGATCGGCGCCAAGCAGCTCGCTTTCCATCGTGCGGCGGCGGGCGTTCATCCAGTTGACGTTGCCGCGCACGGTGTTGATTTCGCCGTTGTGGGCGATGAAGCGATAGGGGTGCGCCAGCTTCCAGCTGGGGAAAGTGTTGGTGCTGAAGCGCTGGTGAACCAGGCCCAGCGCCGAAACGCAGTCCGGATCGCGCAGGTCATCGTAGAAGCTGCCCACCTGCGTTGCCAGCAGCAGGCCCTTGTAGACCACGGTGCGGCTGGAGAAGCTGGGCATATAGAGATCGGCGATCCCCGGCATGCCATGCTTTTCGGCTAGGGCGGCCAGCGGGTTCTGGGTCTGCTTGCGGATCGCCAGGATCTTGCGCTCGAAGGCGTCCTGATCCGGGCAATTATCGCCGCGGGCGACGAAGCACTGCCGGATCACCGGCATCTGTTCGCGCACGGTCTTGCCCAGGCCATCGGTGGTGACCGGCACGTCACGCCAGCCGATCAGGCGCTGGCCTTCCTTGGCGATGAACTTTTCAAAGGTGCCAACGATGAAGTCACGGCTGGCTTGATCCTGCGGCAGGAAGCACATGGCCACGGCATAGTCACCCGCCGCGGGCAGCTTCAGGCCTTCCTTGTCAGCCCACTTGCGGAACAACTGGTCAGGGGTCTGGATCAGAATGCCGGCGCCATCGCCCAGCAGGGGATCGGCACCAACGGCACCGCGGTGATCGATGTTTTTGAGAATCTCGAGCGCCTGGGTAACGATCGCATGGCTTTTCGCGCCCTTGATATGGGCGACAAAGCCGACGCCACAGGCGTCATGTTCATTGCGCGGATCGTAGAGGCCCTGCGGCGCCGGATAACCCATCGAAAACCCATCCTGTCGTCACCCGGAATCCCGCGATTCGTCCGCAAAAGCGCACAAACGGCGGAAATCCGGCAATTAAGCGCAAGCATCCCCACCGCCAGAAGCAGTGAAAATTGCGCGAGCATTTCCCATGACGACAGGAAGCTGTTTTTGCAACTGCGAAGAAGGCAAGATTCGCTTGGCCCCGCCCAAGCGGGACTGTGAATAGGATTGCAGGGGCTGGACTGCCCGCGCGGTTCAGGCCGTGCCGCTGATCCGTTGGAGATTGGCCAGGGCCGAGCGCAGGGCCAGCTCCGCTTCCCCCGGATTGACCGGCGATGGCGGCGGATTGGCGGCTGCCGTGTGATCGCTTGCGGCCGGGCTTGGTGCATCGAAGGGTCGCCCGAACGCCTGGTGGTTGCCGATCATCTGGCCGGGGAAGATAACGACCGGCTCAACCGCCAAGGCCGGTTCATCGGGTGTCTCAATCTGCGCGAAATCCTGCCGCGCCTGCTCGATGCTGAGGAGCGAGGCAAAGCCGTCGGCGGCCAGATCGGCTTCGTCTTCCGGCAGGCCCGCTTCGGGCTGTTCTAACCGGGACAGGGGCGCCGCAGCCCCTGCAAGCGCGGCGGGTGCCAAGGTCAGGTGCCGCGGCATCAGGCTGACCAGATCGCTATGGTCCTCATCGTCTGGTGCATCAAAATGCACCGGGCGCAGCGCCGCCGGCATTGGCAAGGGGGCTGGCGCCAGGTCCGGCGTCAAGACCGGATCGTCAAGCGCAGCATCGGCAAAGATCGCCAGCGGCGGAGGTGGAACGAAGGCTGACTCGTCCAACTCCACAGGAGCAGGGTCAGCCGCGGTTTCCAGTTGCGGTGGCGGCACCACGGGGAGCGCAGCTGAAAGCGCCGGTTGGGCCTGAGCCGCGCGGCGGCGGGCCATCGATTGCTGCAGACGCTGGGCCAGATCGGTCATGCCAAGACCGCCGGGAGGTGGAAGTGGTTCGATCGATGCCGGACTGACCAGAGCCGGCGCGATCTCTGCCCGGTTATGATCCGGTTCTGCGGCGGGCGCAAAGTGGTGCGGCGCCGCGGCCTGTTCAGGCGCAGTGGCCGCGGCTTCCGCCGCCGGGAAAGCGCCAAGATCGAGCGGTGCGACGGGATCACCAAGGTTGGCAACCGGGCTGTCCGGTTCCGGGGTGGCTGCGGACATCTCGAAGATTTGCGGCAGGCCACCGGGCAGGGGGGCCATTTCCTGCGGCTGAAATGGCTGTTCCTGATGGTCTACTGCCAGACTGCGGCGGCGGCCGGCAAGCGGTCCGGCCGGGTCAAGACTATCGGCATCGAGAGCAAGGCCCAATTCCTCATGCGCCGAAATCGGGCGGCAAGCCGGGCCGGTGCCATAGCCGCCTTCGCGGTGCCAGGGTCCGGTCTCCTTGGTCACCGCTGCGCCAGGATTGGCGGCATTGCGCTTGCGTTCGCGCACGGCCAGCTTGGGGCGGGTCAGGCGCAGCGCCAGCGCAATGCCGATGGCCGCCCCCAGCGAGGCCATGAACAGGGCAATCAGGATCCGCGCGGTGATGCCAAGCGGCGGCGCAGCGGCAGGAATGACCAGATCAATCCCGGTCTTTAGGACCAGGCTTTCAATCAGGCTGGGCCGGATTGCCAGGCTGCCAAGGCCAAACAGGGCGGCAAACCACAGCGCCACCACCGCCGGGAACAGCGGATGGCTGGAGAGCGGCTTGCGATTACCCGGCTTGCGTTGTGAATTGGCCACGCCCCGTTATCCCGTCTTGCTGTTTGCCAAACCCTGACCCTTCGCCTCAGGCGGTTTCCGGATCCCGGCATGATCGGGTTCGGGTTAGGGCGGTTTGGTAAACATCCTGATAACAAAGCACATTCGTAGCCCAGTCGTGGTGGGTGCGAACTTGATTGCGGGCGGCAGCGCGGCGCGCTGTGTGGATCTCGCGGGCGGCCAACAGATCGGCCAGCGCTGCGGCACAGGCGGCCGGATCGTCCGGGGCGAACAGCGTCCCCGTCAGTCCATCGTGGATCAGTTCGCGATGCCCGCCGACATCCGAAGCGGCCACCAGGCGCCCCTGGGCCATGGCCTCGAGCGGCTTGAGCGGCGTGACCAGATCGGTCAGGCGGCTCTGCTTGCGCGGGAAGGCCAGCACATCGATCAGGGCATAATAGCGGTCCACCGCGCTGTGCGGGACGGACCCGGCAAAATGGATCGATCCGCCGGCCGGGGACGCGACCGCCAGCTGCCTGAGCGCCTGATCCTGCGGTCCGCTGCCGACCAGCAGCAACTGGGCTCCCGGTTCGCGTTCCTGCAGCAAGGGCATGGCCGCGATCAGATCGTCGAGCCCCTCATAGTCATAAAAACTGCCGATGAAGCCGATGACCGGGCCGGGTCCAAGGCACAAGGCGCGGGCCAGTTCCGGCTCGGGTCCTGCTGCGGTGCCGAACAGGGCAAGGTCTACCCCATTGGGGCTGATGGTGATCTTGCCCGGGGGCACCCCGCGCCTAACCAGATCGTCCTTTAGGCCCCGGCAGATCGTCACGACCTGATCGGCGCGCTTGACCACGTGGTTTTCAAGGCCGCGCGTCAGCCGGTACTTGAGATTGCCTTCGCGACCGGTGCCATTGGCGACGGCGGCGTCTTCCCAGAAGGCGCGGACTTCGTAAACGACCGGCAAGCCCAGGCGGCGGCCGGCAATCAGGGCCGCCTTGCCGCACAACGCCGGGCTATGGGCGTGAAGCAGATCCGGCCGCCAGTCCGCGGCCAGAGCCACGATCGCATCGGCGAGCCGCTTGATCTCGCGCCATTCGCGCCAGACCGGCGGGCCGCCAGCCCTGCCGGGGGTGCGGTGGAAGGTCAGGCTATCGACCACCTCGCATTGCGGGCCGCTGGCACTGTGACGCAGGCCCGTGATGCCGCGCACATCCAGCCCCAGCGCTGCCTGCGCCGAAAGGATCGCTCGGGTGCGGAAGCTATAGCCGCTGTGCAGCGGCAGCGAGTGATCGAGGACGTGGAGCACGCGGGTCATGGCCGCCGGGCTTAGCCGTGGAAGCCTTAACGCCGCGTCAACCCGCGCCCGCTAAGTGCTTGCCTTGATGATCGATTATCTTGCCCTGGCGCTGTCACACAGCCTGCTGTTCATCGCCGGGTGGCAGCTGATGTCGCGGGTCGATCTTGATCAGGATCCGCCGGCCGATGCGCCCGAGCCGCCGGCCGCGACCGAGGCGAAACCGGGGTTGCGCATCCGTGCTTGATCTGGCGATCACCGCCTTCACCCTGGCTTTCCTGACGCTCGGTCTGCGGCGCCCGTTCCTGTGGGTGCTGGGCTATCTCTACATTGATATCCTGACGCCGCAGAAAATCAGCTGGTCGTTGCTGGCCGCGCTGCCGATCTCGCTGATCGCCTTCATCCTGGCCTTTGGCGGGTGGCTGGTGCTGGATAACAAGCAGGATGCCCGCTTTACCCTGCGCCAGTTCCTGATCGTGGCGCTGCTGGGCTATTGCGCGATCACCACGACAATCGCCGATTTCCCCAAGGAAGCGGCCGAGAAGTGGGACTGGGTGTGGAAGGCGTTGCTGTTCGCGATCTTCCTGCCGCTGACCCTGCGCACGCGGTTGCGGTTTGAAGCGGTGGTGACGGTGATTGTCCTCTCGGTCGGCGCGATCGTGATCAGCGGCGGGATGAAGACCGCCGCGGGCGGGGGCGGCTATGGCCAGCTGGAAACCTTCGTGCCCAGCAATACCGGGATTTATGAGGGCTCGATCCTGTCGACCATTGCCATTGCCATCATCCCGCTGATCTGGTGGGCGGCCCGGTTTACCACGCTGTTTCCGCGCGGGCCGCTGGTGACGCTATTCGCCGCCGCGCTGACTTTCGCCGCGCTGCTGATCCCGGTGGGAACCCAGGCGCGCACCGGGCTGCTGTGCATCGGTCTGCTGGCTGTACTTTCGCTGCGGTCAGTCAAGCGGCGCTTCCTCTATCTGACCATGGCCGGGCTGGTTGCGGCGGCCGCCATTCCGTTCCTTCCGAAAAGCTATACCGAGCGGATGAGCACGATCGAGAACCACCAGTCGGACCAGTCCGCCTCGACCCGGGTCGCCGTCTGGATGTGGACGCTCGATTACGTGAAGGACCATCCCTTCGGCGGCGGGTTCGATGCTTATCGCAGCAACCGCCTGCTGATCCCGACCATTGCCGCCGAGGGCAGTGGCAACAACGTCACGCTCAAAACGACCTACCACGTCGACCAGAGCCGGGCCTACCACTCCGCCTATTTCGAGATGCTGGGGGAACAGGGCTATGCCGGCCTGCTGCTGTGGGCCTGGATCCAGCTGCTGGGTGTTTGGCAGATGGAGCGACTGCGCCGCCGCTGGCTGGACCGGACCGACCCCGGCCAGGCCTGGATCGCGGCCCTGGCCACGGCCCTGCAATTGTCGCAGCTGGTCTACTTCCTAGGCGCGGTCTTTGTGGGGATCGCCTACCAGCCGGTGATGTTCATGATCATCGGCCTGCAGTGTGGGCTGTGGTCCTATTGCCGGCGGATCGATGCCCCGGCGCCGCAGCCGATAAGGCCGGCAGGCCAATTGCGGCCCGGTGCCGGGTGAGCGGAAACAGCCGCGCGCTCAGGTGATTCGCGCAGCCTGCGCCAAGCCCGGCCTGCCTTGCCGTAGCGGCAGGCGCAGGTCCGTTGCACCCGGGGCGCGGTTGGGCCATGAAGATGCCTTTCCAGCTTTAGGAGAGGCGCAATGACCCCGCAGGAACTCGCAGCCAAGACTGGCGAAGTGATCGGCGTTTCGGACTGGTTCGCAGTCACCCAGGAACGCATCAACATGTTCGCCGATGCCACGGGTGACCACCAGTTCATCCACATTGACGAGGAAAAGGCCAAGCACACCCCGTTCGGCGGGACGATCGCGCATGGCTTCCTGACCCTGTCGCTGCTGCCGGTGCTGGGCGCTATGACCGAAGGCGCGCGCGTCGACGGGATCAAGATGGGCGTCAACTATGGTGGCAACAAGACGCGCTTCATCAGCCCGGTCCGCGCCGGCAAGCGCGTGCGCGCTCACACCAAGCTGCTCGAACTGGTCGAAAAGCGCCCGGGCCAGTGGCAGCAGACCAACGAAATCACCATCGAGATCGAAGGCGAGGACAAGCCTGCCCTGATCTGCGAATGGATCACGCTGTTCTTCGTGTGATCTGAGCCCAGCCAAGGCGGGGACCTCAGACCATCTCGCTCCAATTTCCCTGAGACCTCCGCCTTCGTGGGGGCTCGCAGTTCAAGGAATTTCCCATGTCACGTGACGCAGTTATCGTTTCCACTGCCCGCACCCCGCTGACCAAGGCGGCACGCGGTGCGTTCAACAATACCACCGGTGCCACGCTTGGCGCCCATTCGATCCGCGCTGCGGTCGAGCGTGCCGGGCTCTCCGGCGGTGAGATCGACGACGTGCTGATGGGCTCGGCCGTTCAGCAGGGTTCGACCAGCGGCAACGTTGCCCGCCTCGCTGCGCTGCGCGCCGGCCTGCCGGTGACGGTCCCCGCGATGACGATTGATCGCCAGTGCTCTTCGGGCCTGATGACCATTGCCACGGCAGCCAAGCAGATCCTGGTCGACAATATGGACATCTGCGTCGCCGGCGGCCTGGAAAGCATTTCCAAGGTGGTTGGCAGCGGCAAGATGTTTGTCGAGCCGGACCGCGAGCTGCTGGAAATGCACCCGCATATCTACATGCCGATGATCGGCACGGCCGAAGTGGTGGCCAAGCGCTATAACATCAGCCGCGAAGTGCAGGACGAATACTCGCTCCAGTCGCAGCAGCGCACCGCTGCCGCCCAGGCTGCCGGCAAGTTCGACGACGAGATCGTGCCCTGCAAGGCGACGATGGCGATTGTCGACAAGGAAACCAAGGAAGTCTCCTACAAGGACGTCACCGCCGATCGCGACGATTGCAACCGTCCCGAAACCACGCTGGAAGGCCTTGCCAGCCTGAAGCCGGTGATGGGCGAAGGCCATTCGATCACTGCCGGTAACGCCAGCCAGCTCTCGGATGGTTCGTCGGCCTGCGTGCTGATGGAAGCCAAGGTTGCCGAAAAGCGCGGCCTGACCCCGCTGGGCCGCTATGTCGGCATGGCTGTGGCCGGTACCGAGCCCGATGAAATGGGCATTGGCCCGGTCTTCGCGATCCCCAAGCTGCTCGAACGCTTCAACCTGAAGATGGACGATATCGGCCTGTGGGAGCTGAACGAAGCCTTCGCCGTGCAGGTGCTCTACTGCCGCGACAAGCTGGGCATCCCTGACGAGCTGCTCAACGTCAACGGCGGCTCGATCTCGATCGGTCACCCCTTCGGCATGACCGGTGCGCGCTGCACCGGCCACGCGCTGATCGAAGGCAAGCGCCGCGGTGCCAAGTATGCCGTGGTGACCATGTGCATCGGTGGCGGCCAGGGCGCTGCCGGCCTGTTCGAAGTCTTCTGATGCGCTTGTCGGAGCCTCGCATTGCTCCCGTCGATCTGACCAAGATCGATGACGAGCAGCGCGAGGCTCTGGCAGTCTTTGCCAGCACCGCGCGCGATATCTCCAAGTCCGAAGGTGCGGTGCTCAACATCTTCCGCACCCTGGTCCATGCCCCGCAGGCGCTGACCGCCTTTCTGGGCTGGGGTGGCTATATCCTGTCGCGCCGCAACAGCCTGTCCGAACGGGACCGCGAACTGGTGATCCTGCGCACCGGCGTGAATTGCGGATCGGGCTATGAATTCACCCAGCACACCCCCATCGGCCTGGATGCCGGCCTGACCGCGGCGGAGATCGAGGCGATCAAGGTTGGCCCCGGCGATCCTTCCTGGAACCCACAAGACCGGGCCATGCTGCAGGCGACCGATGACCTGACCAGCGATTTCCACGTTTCGGATGCCAGCTGGGCTGCCCTGTCGTTCCTGAGCGACAAGCAGAAGATGGATCTGGTGATGACCGTGGGCCAGTACACCCAGGTCTCGATGATGCTGAACAGCTTCGGCGTGCAGCTCGACCCCGGCCAGGAACTCGATCCGGCGCTGGATCGCCGCGCGCGCTAAACCCTCAGGCTGCGACCTTGAGCTTCGCCTTGTCGTGGCGCTGGATCCAGTCTTCCAGCACCGGGGCGATGAATTCGCGCCACTTGCTGCCGTTGAAGATGCCGTAATGGCCCACTTCGGGGGCCAGCAGATACTTCTTGCGGCTGTCCGGCAGGTTGGTCGCCAGGGTCAGTGCGGCCTTGGTCTGGCCGATGCCCGAAATATCGTCGCGCTCACCCTCGACCGCCAGCAGCGCCGTGTCGCGGATGGTGCCCAGATCGACCCGGGTGCCGCGGTGCATGAACTCGCCCTTGGCCAGTGACTGGCGCTGGAACACCTCTTCGACCGTCTGCAGGTAATAGTCGGCATCCATGTCGCAGACCGAACGGTATTCGTCGTAAAAGGCCTTGGTCGCTTCGGCGCTTTCACCGTCGCCCGCCACCAGGTGCTTGAACATGTGGTAATGGCTCAGCATGTGGTTGCCCAGGTTCATGCTCATGAACCCGGCCAGCTGCAGGAAGCCCGGATAGACCCGCCGCCCCGCGCCCGGATATTGCAGCGGCACCGTGGCAATCACAGTATTGCGGAACCATTCGATCGGGCGCTGCATGGCCAGATCGTTGACCGAGGTGGGCGCTTCGCGGGTATCGACCGGACCGCCCATCATCGTCAGACTGAGCGGGCGGCTGGGGTGCTTCTGCGCATTCATCAACGCCGTCGCGGCCAGCGCCGGGACCGAAGGCTGGCACACCGCCAGCATGTGCGCGCGTGCGCCATTGTTGGTCTGGCTGATGTGCTCAAGATAGCCGATCACATGGTCGATGTAGTCATCCAGATCGAACCGTCCGGCTTCAAGCGGGACCATCTTGGCATCGGCCCAATCGGTCACATAGACCTCGCACCGTTCGATCATCCGGGCGACCGTGCCTCGCAGCAGAGTGGCGAAGTGGCCGCTCATCGGCGCGACGATCAGCAGGCGTGGCGCCTGCTTGGGCAGGCCCGGATGGGTAAAGCGCAGCAGGTTGCCGAAGGGGCGATGCATCACGATCGCCTCGGTCACCGGGTGGGTCTTCCCGTCGACCGTCACCGTTTCGATATCGAAGGCCGGCTTGCCATAGGGCGCGGCGGCATGGGCGAAGACTTCCAGCGCCGAGGCCATGACCGGGCCCAGACCAGTATAACCGAACGGCAACGCCGGGTTGGAGAGGAGTTCCGCGCCGACCGAGGCCATGGTGCTGGCGGCATTGAGCCACGAACGCTGCATTTCATAGGCGGTGTAAAGCAAGCGAAGTCCCCTTCCGGCCGGTGGTCCGGACCAATCGGCGGTTATCGTGCCGTCATTCGATTTATTGTGCAATGCAATAAAAACGCCGCATCCATTCGCATCCGCACAAATACCCAGCCGTTCAGTGCGCATTTGCCACTTACTTGGCCCGCGCGCTGTGCTAGGGCGCGGGCGATGGCATCCCGATCCGAACAGCCCGCCGCTCCCGCCGAACCCAAGCCCGCCCGTTCGCTCGGACCGCTGCGGATGATCTGGCAGGCCGCGCTTGCCTATCCGGGCAAACTGGCCATGGCCGGGATCGCTCTGATGATCACGGCTGGTGCCACGCTGGCCATTCCTTCGGGCTTCAAGCTGATCATCGACAAGGGCTTTGCCGCTGGCGGTAATCCCGACGATATCGGGCGCTGGTTCGAATACCTGCTGATGATTGTTTTCGTGCTGGCGATTGGCACGGCGATGCGGTTCTATTTCGTCTCGTGGCTGGGTGAACGCGTGGTGGCCGATATCCGGCTCAAGGTGCAGTCCAACCTCTTGCGGATGTCGCCCGGCTTCTTCGAAGAAAATAGCCCGAACGAGATTTCGAGCCGCATGACCTCCGACACGGCGCTGATCGAACAGGTGGTCGGCACCACCGTCTCGGTCGCCCTGCGGAACCTGATCATGGGCGTGGGCGGGGTGGCCTATCTCTTTACCCTGGCCCCCAAGCTGACCCTGGGGCTGGTGATCAGCATTCCGTTGATCGTCCTGCCGATCGTCTGGTTCGGGCGCCGACTGCGCAAT
This sequence comes from uncultured Novosphingobium sp., assembly GCA_964413885.1. Taxonomy (GTDB): domain Bacteria; phylum Pseudomonadota; class Alphaproteobacteria; order Sphingomonadales; family Sphingomonadaceae; genus Novosphingobium. Next base: position 23,138 of record CAYPTU010000002.1, on the reverse strand, counting down.
GTCTCGCGCACCAGTCAGGATCGCGTTGCCGATGTCGGTGCCATGATTGCCGAAGTGCTGGGGGCGATGAAGATTGTTCAGGCCTTCAATCAGGAAAGCCGGGAAGAAGCCCGCTTTGGCGCGGCGGTGGAAACCACCTTCACCACGGCCAAGCGCCGTATCCTGCTGCGTGCGGCGATGACGGCGATCATCATCATGCTGGTGTTCGGCGCAATCACCATGCTGATGTGGCAGGGTGCGATCGGCGTGGCCGAAGGCACGATCAGCGGCGGCACGATTGCTGCCTTCGTGCTGACCGGCGGCCTTGTCGCCGGGGCGTTTGGCGCACTGACCGAGGTTTATGGCGACCTGCTGCGCGGCGCTGGCGCGGCCAGCCGCCTCAACGAATTGCTGAATGAAAAGCCCACCATCGCCATGCCGGCCCGCCCGCTTGAACTGCCCGCCCCGGTGCGTGGCAAGCTGGCGTTTGAAGGGGTGACCTTCCGCTATCCGACCCGGCCCGAGGTATCGGCGCTGGCCGATTTCTCGCTGACGATCGAGCCGGGCGAAACCGTTGCCATTGTTGGCCCCTCGGGCGCAGGCAAGTCGACCCTGTTCCAGCTGGCTGAGCGGTTCTACGATCCCCAGACCGGGGCGGTGAAGCTGGATGGCGTGCCGCTGACCGCGGTCGATCCTGCCGCGATCCGCCGCAACATGGCGCTGGTGCCGCAGGAAGGTATTCTCTTCGCCGCCACCGCGCGCGACAACCTGCGCTATGGCAACTGGCAGGCCAGCGACGAGGCGATCTGGCAGGCGGCTGAAGCCGCCAATGCAGCCGATTTCCTGCGCGAACTGCCCGAAGGGCTGGATACCTACCTGGGTGAGCGCGGCGCGCGCCTGTCGGGCGGCCAGCGTCAGCGCATGGCGATTGCCCGCGCGCTGCTGCGCGATGCGCCGATCCTGCTGCTCGACGAGGCGACCTCGGCGCTTGATGCCGAAAGCGAACGGCTGGTCCAGCAGGCGCTCGACCGGCTGATGGCCAGCCGCACCACGCTGGTCATCGCCCACCGCCTGGCCACCGTGCGCGGCGCGGACCGGATCGTGGTGATGGATGGCGGCCGGATCGTGGAGCAGGGCAAGCACGAGGCGCTCAGCCGCGCGGGCGGGCTCTATGCGCGGCTGGCCGCGCTGCAATTCGACGAAGTGCCGAGCGAAGCCGTCAAATAGCATTTGTCCCGCATTTCGCCCCGGCACGGGTGGGCGTAACAGGTCTCAGGAATTATTGAATTCTGGGGACCTGAAATGAAACTTCGCGCATCCGTTTTGCTCGCTGCGAGCACCCTTGCCCTTGGTCTGGCCGCACCCGCGCTGGCGCAAGATGCCAAGGCCGCCGCGCCCGCCGCTGCACCGGCTTCGGTCGAGCACAGCGATTCGATGAAGGACTGGGGCTTCGGCATCCAGACCCGCTACATCGACAAGTCGGCCAAGCCTGGCGACGATTTCAACCAGTACGTCAACGGACTCTGGCTCAATCAGGCCGAGATCGCGGCCGACCGTTCCTCGACCGGCGGCTTCGTCCAGCTGCGCGACCTGTCGGAAGAGCGGATGAAGACCATCCTTGAGGAAACCGCTGCCGCCACCAACCCGGAAGGCAGTGCGCGCGCCCGCGTGGCGGCCGTCTGGAAGGCCTTCATGGATACCGATGCGATCGAACGCGCCGGGCTCGCCCCGCTCAAGCCGACGCTCGACAAGATCAACAGCGCCAAGACGCTGGACGACCTGGTGGGTCTGTTCGCCATGCCCGGCCTCGCTTCGCCGATCGGGATTGGCGTCAGCCCCGATGCTAAGAACAGCGCGATCAACGCGCTTTACGCCGGTCAGGCCCGCCTTGGCCTGCCCGACCGCGACTATTACCTGGTCGATAGCCCCAAGAACCGCGAGATCGTGGCCAAATACAAGGCCTACCTGACCTTCATCCTGGGCGAGGCCGGCTATGCTGACCCGGCCAAGACGGCCGAGGCCGTGTTCCAGCTGGAAACCAAGATGGCCAGCGCCAACTGGGATCGCGCGCTGGGCCGTAACCGCGACCTGACCTACAACAAGATGCCGATTGCGGACTTCCTGGCCTTTGCCCCGGGCGTGCCGCTGAAGTCCGCGCTGGACAAGCAGGGCCTTGGCAATGTGACCGAGATCATCGTCGCGCAGGTGCCGCCGACCGCGGAAGAGATCGCTGCGGCGAAGCTGACCCCGGAACAGGCCGCCAAGCTCTCGGGCGGGGTGCCGGCCCTGGCCAAGCTGATCGCCAGCGAGCCGATCGCCAGCTGGCAGGCCTGGCTGGCGGCCCGCTATATCACCGGCAAGGCTTCGGTCCTGCCCAAGCCGATCGACGATGCCAGCTTCGCCTTCTACGGCACGACCCTTTCGGGCCAGCCGCAGCAGCGCGCACGCTGGAAGCGAGCCATTTCGGCGATCGAGGGTTCGGTCGGCGAACTGGCCGGGCAGGTCTATGCCGAGCGATACTTCCCGGCAGCCAACAAGGCGGCGATGGAAAAGCTGGTCGGCAACCTGCGTGTCGCCATGGCGGCCAACCTCAAGGAGCTGACCTGGATGGGCCCGGCCACCCGGACCCAGGCCCAGGCCAAGCTCGACGCCTTCCGCCCGAAGATCGGCTACCCGAACAAGTACAAGACCTATGACGGCCTGACGCTCACTGCTGACAGCGCCTTTGCCAATGCCCAGGCCGTCGATGCCTGGGAAGAGGCTGACAATATCTCGCGCCTCGGCAAGCCGGTCGACAAGGACGAGTGGTTCATGTTCCCGCAGACGGTGAACGCCTACTACAACCCCACCGGCAACGAGATCGTCTTCCCGGCCGCGATCCTGCAGCCGCCGTTCTTCGCGCTCGGCAATGACGATGCGGTCAACTACGGCGCAATCGGCGGGGTGATTGGCCACGAGATGGGCCACGGCTTCGACGACCAGGGCTCCAAGTCCGACGGATCGGGCAACCTGCGTGACTGGTGGACCCCGGAAGACAAGGCCAACTTCGAAAAGCTGACCGGCGCACTGGTGGACCAGTACAATGCGCTCTGCCCGCTCGATGAAGGCAAGACCTGCATCAACGGCCGCCTGACCCTGGGTGAGAACATTGGTGACCTGGGTGGCCTCAGCCTGGCCTACCGCGCCTACAAGCTCTCGCTGAACGGCAAGAAGGCGCCGGTGATCGGCGGCTACACCGGGGACCAGCGGTTCTTCATGGCCTGGGCCCAGGCCTTCCGCGTCAAGATGCGCGAAGCGGCGCTGCGCCAGCAGCTGCAGACCGATCCGCACTCGCCGGGCCAGTACCGCGTCAACGGGATCGTCCGGAACTTTGACGAATGGTACAAGGCCTTCAACGTCAAGCCGGGCGACAAGATGTACCTGCCGCCGGAGAAGCGCCTGCGGATCTGGTAACGTTCAGCGCCTTCCCCCTTGATGGGGGAAGGATGCGCAGACTTGGCGGCTTGCCGCCTAGTCGCAGCTGGATGGGGGTGACGGTGCCCGCAGCAATGCGACTGGCCGCCAGATCACCCCCATCCGACCTTTGCTAGCTCGCTGCGCTCACAAGCGCCGGTATCCTTCCCCCATCGAGGGGGAAGGGTCTGCCCCGCCTTGACTTGCCATGTCAGTCCGCCATGAAGCCGGGCCATGGACACGATCATCACCGCCATCCTCCTCGGTATCGTCGAGGGCCTCACCGAATTCATCCCGGTCTCCTCGACCGGCCACCTGATCCTCGCTTCCGAGATCTTCGGCTACGATGCCCAGGTCTGGAAGGTGTTCAACGTGGTGATCCAGCTCGGCGCGATCCTCGCCGTGGTGGTGCTCTACTGGCGTACCTTCTGGGCGGTCGGCATGGGGCTGCTCAAGTTGCGACCCGAAAGCCTGGCCTTCCTGCGCAATATCCTGCTCGGCTTCCTGCCCTCGGCGGTGCTGGGCTTCGCGCTGAAGCATTACATCGACATCCTGCTTGGCAGCCCGATGGTGGTGGCCTGGGCGCTGGTGCTGGGCGGCATCGCGATCCTGGGGATCGAAAAGGTGGCCAAGCCCGGCCCGGCCAGCGGCGTGGCGCAGCTCCCCGCCAAGCAGGCGCTGGGCGTAGGCTTTATGCAGTGCCTGGCGATGGTCCCGGGCGTCAGCCGCTCGGGCGCGACGATCATGGGCGCGCTGGCCATGGGGATCGAGCGCCGCACGGCCGCCGAATTCAGCTTTTTCCTGGCGATCCCGACGATGATGGGCGCCACCACGCTCGAGCTGTGGGATGCCCGTGCGACGCTAGCTGGCGGCATGGGCCCGGTCGGCTGGACCGAAATCGCGATCGGCTTCGCGGTCTCGTTCGTGGTCGCGCTGGCCGTCATCAAGGCCTTCGTCGCCTTCGTCAGCCGCTCCGGCTTTGCGCCCTTTGCCTGGTACCGGATTGCCGCCGGTATCCTCGCGATCTGGCTGCTGGCGCGTTAAGTCTGTTTCAGCGCGGTTGAAACGGGCACCGCCAGCCCACGCCCCCACCCGGCCTCCCGTAGGATACCTATGTTAGGGAGGCCGGGTGGGGGCGCGGGCTGGTGGTGCAACTGCCGTCAGGCAGACAAGATCAGTGCGCCGCACCCCAGCTGAGGCCGGTGCCGATTTCCACGCCGAGCGGGACCGATAGCGGCACGGCCGGTTCGGCTGCCCCGGCCATCACGGCTTCGATCACCTTGCTTGCAGCCGGCACGTCGGCTTCGGGTAGTTCGAACACCAGTTCGTCATGCACCTGCAGCAGCATCCGCACGTGGCCAAGCCCGGCGGCTTCCAGTGCGGGCATCATCCGCACCATGGCGCGCTTGATGATATCGGCGCTGGTGCCCTGGATCGGCGCGTTGATCGCGGCGCGTTCGGACCCGGCGCGTTCGTTCGGGTTGTTCGAACTGATCCGCGGGAACCAGCACTTCCGCCCGAACAGCGTTTCCGAATAGCCATTGCTGCGCACGCTCTCGAGCGTGGAGTGGATATAGTGGCGGATGCCGGGGAAGCGTTCGAAGTAGCGATCGATCATCGCCTGGGCCTCGTCCGAGGAGACGCCCAGCCGCCCGGCCAGGCCCCAGCGCGAAATGCCATAGAGGATCGCGAAGTTGATCGTCTTGGCCCGGCCACGGGTATCGCGGTTGACCTCGCCGAACATTTCCATCGCGGTGCGGGCGTGGATGTCCTCGCCCTGGGCAAAGGCTTCCTTCAATGCCGGGACATCGGCCATGTGCGCCGCCAGCCGCAGTTCGATCTGGCTATAGTCGGCGGCGAGCAGGACGTTACCTGGCTCTGCGACAAAGGCCTCGCGGATCTGGCGGCCCAGTTCGGTGCGGATCGGGATGTTCTGCAGGTTCGGTTCGGTTGACGAAAGGCGTCCGGTCTGTGCGCCCACCAGACTGTAGCTGGTGTGAACACGCCCGGTCTGCGGATTGATCGCCGCTTGCAAGGCCTCGGTATAGGTGCTGCGCAGCTTCGACAGCTGACGCCATTCCAGCACCTTGTCGGCAATCGCCGCGCCTTCGCCTGACAGTCGCTCAAGGATGCCCTGGTCGGTCGAATACTGCCCGGTCTTGCCCTTCTTGCCGCCCTTGAAGCCTAGCTTGTCGAACAGGATTTCGCCCAGCTGCTTGGGGCTGCCGATGGTGAAGGGCTGGCCGGCGATTTCGTGGATCTCGGCTTCGAGCTTGGCGATTTCATCGGCGAAGGTGGCGGACAGACCGGCCAGCTTCTCGCGATCGACGCGGATGCCGTGGCGCTCCATCTGGGCCACGACCGGCACCAGCGGGCGATCGACGCGCTCGTAAACGCGGGTCGCGCCTTCTTCGCTCAGCCGCGGCTTGAGCAGGCGGTGCAGCCGCCAGGTCACCTCGGCGTCCTCGGCAGCATATTCGGTTGCGCGGTCCAGCGGGACCTCGCCGAACGGAATGGTCTTCTTGCCGCTGCCGCAGATCTCCTTGAAGGTCAGCGTGGTGTGGCCCAGGTGCCGGGTGGACAGTTCATCCATCCCGTGCCCGCCGCCAATTCCGTCGATTGAACGGCCGGCATCAAGATCGAAGCTCATCACCATCGTATCGTCGATGGGGCCCACGTTGATGCCGTGGCGGGCGAGAATGTTGAGATCGTATTTCGCGTTCTGCCCGATTTTCAGCACCGCGTCGCTTTCCAGCAGCGGCTTGAGCAGGGCAAGGGCGCGGGCCTTGTCCACCTGCTGCGGGCGCTCCGCGAACATATCGGTGCCGCCGTGGCCCAGCGGAATGTAGCAGGCATCGCCCGCACCCAGCGCCAGACTGATCCCGGTCAGGTCAGCCCGCATCGCATCGAGCGCGCTGGTTTCGGTATCGAAGGCGACCACCCGGGCGGCCAGGGCCCGTTCGATCCAGCTGGCCAGCGCAGCCTCATCCTGCACGCAGGCATATTTGCTGCGGTCGATCGCGGGCAATTCGGGCAGCGGCTGCTGATTGCTACCAGCCACTGGCGCGGCCGCCGCGGTAACCGGCTTGGCCGGGTTGAGGTTGGTCCGCCGTTCCGGGCTGCCGCGACCATCGCCCAGCCGCTTGAGCAGCGAATGGAAGCCGTGCTCATCCAGGAAGGCGGCCAGCGGATCGGGCGGGATGGTATCGAGCTTCAGATCGTCCAGCGCGACCGGCAGCGAGCAGTCTTCCTTGAGCTGCACCAGCACCCGGCTGAGCCGGGCCATTTCGGCATGCTCGATCAGGTTGTCGCGCAGCTTGGACGGTTTCATCTCGGGCGCGGCAGCCAGTGCGGCTTCCAGCCCGCCGTGTTCCTGGATCAGCTTGGTTGCGGTCTTCGGGCCGATCCCGCGGATGCCAGGTACGTTATCGACCGCATCGCCCATCAGCGCCAGGACATCGCCAACCAGTTCGGGCGGGACGCCGAACTTTTCTTCAACTTCGGGGATGCTGATGCGAACGTTCTTCATCGTGTCCAGCATGTCGATCTGGCCTACCCCGCAGGGGCCGACCAGTTGCATCAGGTCCTTGTCAGACGAGACGATGGTCACATCCCAGCCGCGTTCTGCGGCGGCGCGGGCATAAGACGCGATCAGGTCATCGGCTTCCAGACCCTGTTCCTCGATGCAGGGCAGGCTGAAGGCGCGCGTGGCATCGCGGATCAGCGGGAATTGCGGCCGCAGGTCCTCAGGCGGGGGCGGGCGGTTGGCCTTGTACTGATCATAGATGTCATTGCGGAAGCTCTTGCCGCTGGCATCGAGGATCACGGCCAGATGGGTCGGCCCATCGGCCTTGTGCAGATCGTCCGCCAGCTTCCACAACATGGTGGTATAGCCATAAACCGCACCCACCGGTACGCCCTGCGGGTTCGTCAGCGGCGGCAGCCGGTGATAGGCGCGGAAGATATAGGCCGATCCGTCGACCAGATAGAGATGCTGCTTGGGCTCCATGCTGGCACCCTAGCAGTGCCTGCTGCGGGGCGTAAGCGGGCGAATCAAGCCATCCCCGGCGGTCGATTCGGCCTTGCTGCAGAGGTCCAGGCTATTGGATTGATGGCAAAAAATCCTGAAAATGCACAGGGTTTGCGGGCACCGTGCGACTATCTCTTGCATCGATTGGCGAAGCGCACTAATTGTGCCGCCGAAGTCTACCGATAAGGTTGGCTTTCCGTTCGGCTGCCCGGAGCAAATCCGGCGACCGCGCGTGGTCCACTCGCTGTTCTAAGGAATACTTTCATGCGCAAGATCATTCTCGCCGCTGGCGCCGCTCTCGCTCTCGCCGCTTGCTCGCAGGAAAAGGCTGACGACGCCGCTGCTGCTGCCACCGACGCTGCTACCGAAGTTGCTACCGAAGCCGCCACCGACGCTGCTTCGGCTGCTGCCACCGACGCCGCTGCCCCGGCTTCGGACGCTGCTGCTGCTGGCACCGAAGCTGCTGCTGCTGCCTCGGACGCTGCCAAGAAGATGTAATCTTCGCCGCACGGCAAAAAAGATTGGGGCGCGGAGGTTATCCTTCGCGCCCTTTTCTTTTGCCTCCAGTTTAAGCGATCGATTAAATTTATCCTTGCCATGCCGCCACCACCCCGGCACCTTGCCGGGATGACGGGATTGGACGAGCTGACGCAGGGGTTGTCCGCCGCGCTGGCGCGGATTGGTCTGCCTGTGCCCACACAGCTTGAGCGGCTGTCCGGCGGGGCGAACATGGAAAGCTGGCGCTTCCAGTCCGGGACAGAGACTTGCGTGCTGCGCCGCGCACCTTCGCTCGAAATGATGGCCGGCCGGCCAATGGACCACGCTGGCGAAGTGGAAGTGGTGCGGGCCGCCCATGCGGCCGGGGTGATGGCCCCCGAAGTGCTGGTTGAACTGCAGCCGGACGATGGCATCGGCTCGGGCTATGTCATGCGGGCGATCTCCGGCTCGTCCGATCCCAACGCCTTCCTGGCTGAAGCCGATCCGGCCACGGCGATCCAGGATATCGCGCGCGAACTAGTTGCCGTCCACCGGACCGATTGCACCGGCATTCCCGTGCCCGTGATGGACACGGCCCAGGCGCTGGGCGAACTGCGGGCGCGGTTCATGGCCTATGGCGGCGACCGGCCGATCCTGGCCCTGGCGCTCAAGTGGCTGGAGGCCAACCTGCCCCCGCCCGTTACGCCGCGGCTGGTCCATGGTGATTTCCGGCTGGGCAACCTGATGTTCGAACAGGGCCGGGTCACCGGCGTGCTCGATTGGGAACTGGCCCACCTGGGTGACTGGCATGAGGACCTGGCCTTTGGTTGCATGACGGTCTGGCGGTTCTCCCGGCCAGACCGGCCCGGTTTTGGCCTGACCTCGATCGAGGAACTGGCTGCTGCCTATGAAGCGGCTGGCGGAGAGCGGTTTGATCCGGCCCGCTTCCGGTTCTGGACGATCTACCGCACCTTCTGGTGGGCCCTGGGCTGTCTGCAGATGGGCGGGTTCTGGCGCGCCGGGCATGATCGTTCGGTTGAGCGCGTCGTCGTCGCCCGCCGCACCGCCGAGCAGGAACTGGACCTGCTGCTGTTGCTCGAAGAGCTGGCACCGCCGGCAGAGCGAAGCCGTCCGCTTCCCCCGCCGGCCGAGCTGGTCGAGCCGGGCACGGGCGAACCCAGCGGCGCGGAGATCCTGACCGCCATTTCGGAATGGTTGGCTGCCGACATCAAACCGCTGGTTTCCGGTCGGGGCAAGTTTGATCTGGCCGTCGCGCGCAATGCCCTGGGCATCGTCGCGCGCGAGATCGCGCAGCGCCCGGTTGCGACCGATGCTGTGCTGACCGCCCGGATCATGGCTGGCGAAGAAGATCTCGCCACGCCGGGCCTGCTTGCCCGCCTGCGCCGCATGGCGCTCAGCAAGCTTGCCGCCGATATGCCGAAGTATCCCGCCCTGGCCGTGGCCCGGGCCCAATGGGAAGGACCCTGAGATGGATTTTGCGCTCCCCGCCGACCTGCTTGCCTATCTCGACGAGCTTGACGCCTTCATTGCGGCCGAGATCAAGCCGCTGGAAGAGCAGGACGACAACATCCGTTTCTTCGACCACCGCCGCGAATGGGCGCGGACCGATTTCGAAAACGAGGGCCTGCCCCGGCACGAATGGGAAAAGCTGCTGGTCGAGGCCAGCCGCCGGGCGGACGCGGCCGGCCACTGGCGCTTTTCCGCGCCTAAGAAGTATGGCGGCAAGGATGGCTCCAACCTCTGGATGGCGGTGATCCGCGATCGCTTTGCCGCCAAGGGGCTGGGCCTGCACAACGATCTGCAGAACGAGCATTCGATCGTCGGCAACTTCCCCTTCGTCGCCATGTTCGAGCATTTCGGCACGCCCGAGCAGCAGCAGGAATTCATTCTGGGCGGTTTCGCGCGCGAACGCCGCGTCGCTTTCGGGCTGACCGAGCCGGACCATGGTTCGGATGCCACCCATATGGAGACGGTTGCCGTGCGCGAAACGCGCGATGGCGTGCCCGGCTGGCGGATCGATGGGCGCAAGATGTGGATCACCGGCATGCACGTGGCCACCCACTGCGCTGCGTTCTGCCGCACCTCGGGCAAGGCGGGCGATGCCAAGGGGATCACTTGCCTGCTGGTCCCGGCCGGCACGCCAGGCATGGTGGTCGATGAATACCTGTGGACCTTCAATATGCCGACCGACCACCCGCGGATGCATTTTGAAAACTGCTGGGTGCCGGAAAGCGCGGTGCTGGGTCCGGTCGACGGCGGGCTGTCGATCGCGCAGAGCTTTGTGCACCAGAACCGCATCCGCCAGGCGGCCAGCTCACTCGGCGCGGCGACCTACTGCCTTGAAGAATCCGTGAAGTACGCCCGCGAGCGCAAGCCGTTCGGGCAGGAGTTGGCGCGTAACCAGGGGATCCAGTTCCCGCTGGTCGAGCTGGCCACCCAGTGCGAAATGCTGCGTACGCTGATCTACAAGACCGCTTGGGAGATGGACCAGCTTGAGCACAAGGAGATCGAGCACACGCTCTCGGACAAGATCTCGATGTGCAATTACTACGCCAACCGGCTGGTCTGCGAAGCGGCGGACCGGGCGATGCAGGTTCATGGCGGGATTGGCTATTCGCGGCACAAGCCGTTCGAACATATTTTCCGCCACCATCGCCGCTACCGGATCACCGAGGGCGCCGAGGAGATTCAGATGCGCAAGGTGGCAGCCTATCTGTTTGGCTATCTGGGGCCGCGCAAGGCGCTCTACGCCCAATAGTACCGCGTTACCCGGCAGCCACAGGAAGCGGGCAAAATGCGGGGTAGACCAGCCGCTCGCTTGCCTGATTACGGCGGGATTGATTAGGCCTTGGGGGTTTCGTGTCCGGGCGGCGTCGATCGCCGCCTCGGGCTTATGATCACAAGGGGAATTTTGATGCGATCGAATCTGCGCCTTGCCTTGCTTGCTTCGCTTTCAGCCCTGCCGTTCGCCGCCCCCGTTGCGGCCCAGGGAACTGCAGCAAATGCGCCTGAAGAGCAGGTCATCATCGTAACGGGTACGCGCTCGACCGCCCGCACGGTTGAGGATTCGCCGGTCCCGGTCGATGTCCTGTCGGGCGAAACGCTGACCGAAAGCGGCCAGGTTGAAACCAACAAGATCCTCAACAAGCTGGTCCCCAGCTTCAACTTCCCGCAGCCGGCTATTGCCGACGGGTCTGACGCGCTGCGTCCTGCCACCTTGCGCGGCCTTGGTCCGGACCAGACGCTGGTCCTGATCAACGGCAAGCGCCGGCACGTTTCGGCCCTGCTCAACATCAATGGCACCGTCGGGCGCGGTTCGGCCGCAGTCGACATGAACACCGTGCCGGCGCTGGCGATCGACCGGATCGAAGTGCTGCGCGATGGCGCCTCTTCGCAGTACGGCTCTGACGCCATTGCCGGCGTGATCAACGTCCGCCTCAAGAAGGCCAGCGAAGGCGGCCGCGCCTCGATCAGCTATGGCAAGTATGACACCACCATCGCGGGCGTGGCCAATGTCACCGGTCTGGCGCTGACGGGCGGCCAGCCCTCGCTCGATCCGACCGACAGCCGTTATTTCGCCGCCACCACCGATGGTGAGCGCAAGGCCCACGATGGCGAAAGCTATTCGGTTGCCACCAATATCGGCCTGCCGTTCTTTGGCGTTGAAGACGGCTACATGAACTTTACGGCCGAATACCGCCACCGCGGCTATACCAACCGCCAGGGCTTTGACCTACGTCCGAACTACATCCGTCCGACGACGACGACCTGGGATCCGCGCGAGATCACCTTCAATCGTCTGCAGTTCCGGTTCGGTGATCCCAAGGCCAATGACTTTATCCTGTTCGCCAACATGGGTGCGCCGATCGGGGACTCGCTTGAACTTTACGGCTTTGCCAGCTTCAACCAGCGCGATTCGCTGAGCGCGGCCAACTATCGCCAGGCCAATGCCGCAGCGAACCGCGATTTCTCGACCATTGCTCCGAACGTGACGCCCAGCAACGCCAACTTCGTGGCGCTGACGGCCGACGGCTTCCTGCCGTTCATCCAGTCGGACCTGACCGACCGGGCAGCCACGATCGGCCTGCGCACCACCGCGGGTGAATGGAACGCCGATACTTCGCTGACTTGGGGCCAGAACAATTTCGACTACCGCGTCGAAGGTTCGCTCAACACCAGCTTCGGCCCTTCCAGCCAGCGCAGCTTTGATGCCGGCGGCCTGGCCTATCGCCATGTCCTGGCCAACGTCGATCTCAGCCGTGAATTCGACATGGGCTTTGCCGGTCCGCTGACCGTGGCCTTCGGCGGTGAATACCGCACCGAACGGTTCATGATCCGTCCGGGCGACACCCAGTCGTTTGCAACTGGCCCGCTGTTCCAGCCTTCGGTCGCCGGCACGGCAGTGTCCTGCGCCGCAGCATCGGGTGTGTTCAACGCCGCGACCAACATCTGCAGCTTCCCGGGACGGGCTGCTGCTGCCGGTGCCCAGGGCTTCCCGGGCATTCCGACCAGCAGCACGACCAACGCCTCGCGCCACAACGTGGCCGGTTATGTCGAGCTTGATGCCGAACTGGTTGACGGGCTGACCACCACGGCCGCCGCCCGTTATGAGCACTATTCCGATTTCGGTTCGACCCTGACCGGCAAGTTCGCGGCGCGCTACGAATTTGCCGACGGCTTCGCGCTGCGCGGTTCGGTCTCGAACGGCTTCCGCGCACCGTCGCTGCACCAGCAGTACTTCACCACCACCTCGACCAACTTCATCGCCGGCCTGCCGGTTGATATCTCGACGGTCGCCGTGAACAGCCCGGTTGCCCGCGCGCTGGGTTCGAAGGACCTCAAGCCCGAAAAGTCGTTCAACCTGTCGGGCGGCTTCACCGCCAACCCGATTTCGGGCCTGACCCTGACGGTTGACTACTACAACATCCGCATCAACGACCGGATCGTGCTGACCGAAAACCTCGGCGCAGCCGGTGCCGGCACCTCGACCGTCAATGCCGCGGTCAAGGCCGTGCTCGATGCCAACGGGTTCAACTCGGTCGGCGCGGCGCGCTTCTTCATCAACGGCCTTAACACCCGCACCCAGGGGGTCGATGCCGTGCTGAACTGGCGCCTGCCGCTTGAAGGCGTGGGCAAGTGGTCGGTGACCGCCGCCTACAATTACAACAAGCAGCAGATTCTGGCCCGCAAGAACGAGCTGGGTCCGCTGGCAACCATCCCCGGCCTGATCCTGTTCGGCCGCGTCGAAGGCCTGCGCTTCACCGAAGGCCAGCCGCGTGACAAGGTGGTGCTGAGCCTTGATGGCGATGTCGGGATGTTCGGGCTGACCGCCCGCACCACCCGCTATGGCAAGGTGACTTCGCCGGGTTCGGCAAGCCCGCTCTCGGGCGATCCGCTGACTGCCTATGGTCCGGACGATATCTACCTGAGCGCAAAGTGGATCACGGACCTAGAGCTGCGGGTCAAGCCGATGGACCGTGTCAGCTTTGCCATCGGGGCTGACAACCTGCTGGATGTCTATCCGGATCGTTCGCCGTTCGGCCCGCGCCCGTCGGCGATTGGCGGGGTCTATCCGGCCAACCAGCAGTACATTCCGTTCTCGATCTTCTCGCCCTTCGGTTTCAACGGCCGGTACCTCTACGCCCGGGCGAGCGTCGAATTCTAGAGTTCACACGAGCTGGAGAGGGGGAGGGCGCACGGGGTCAACCCCGGCGCCCTTTTCCTTTTGTGCTGCAGGTAAAGCTGCCGGCGGGACCAGCAGGCCGGGCTTAGCGCGACGCGGTGCGGCGCAGGCTGGAGCTTTCGGTCAGATATCCGTCATAAACTGCGCGGCTGATCGAGGCGATCCGCAGCTCGCGGTTGGCCTTGCCGCCTTGGCCGGTGACGTAGACGGCGATTGCGATCGAGCGGCCATCCGGGGTGTGGATGATGCCAACATCGCTGGAGGTGTTGTTCAGCGTGCCGGTCTTGTGCGCGATCCGCGCATCCTGCGGCAGTAGCGCGCGCAGACGGCGCTTGCCGGTCAGGCAGCGGCCCATCGCGCCCAGCAGAACACTGCGGCTTGATCCGCTCAGGAAGCGTCCCTCGTGCAGGCCGGCCAGCAACTGCACCATCGCCAGCGGCGTGGCACTGTCGCGCGGGTCAACGGTGGTGGCGGGATTGAACTCACCATCATCGCGCACCAGCGTGGCGATATCGCGATCGAGCCGCATGCCCGAGAGGCCGACCTTGCGGACCCAGCGGTTGACCGCCGCCGGCCCGCCAACTGCTGCCAGCAGGGCATCGGTCGCGGCGTTGTCGCTGCGGGTGATGGCCAGTTCGATCAGGCCCTGGGCCGTCAGCATTGCGCCGGGCCGGACCGGAGCCACCGGGGTTGAGAACCGGGCCGAGCGTTGCGGGATCATCAGCGGAAACTTGTCGCTGAGCTTAAGTTTGCCCTGATCCACCAGATCCAGATAGGTCGCGGCGATGGCGATCTTGCTGGTGCTGGCCATCGGGAACGGCTGGTCGCCCAACACGGTGATCGTGCGGCCTGAACCCAGGTCCATCGCGGCCACGCCGATCCGGCCCTGGGCCGCATTGGCGAGGCTGGCGACTGTCGCTTCGAGGCTGGTACCGAAAGTTGTGACCGGACGCGTCGGCGCAACAAAGGGCCGGACTGTCGGCTGTACTTCGCGCGGCGCACGCAGTTCCTTGCCGAAGACCTTGTCAAATTCTGACTTGAAATCTTCCGCCCGCGCGGCAGCAGCCGGCAGCACCATAGCGCTGGCCACGGCCAGACTGGCCACAAGACGAGGGAAACGGCGGTTACTCACCGGCGCGGCATTAGCCCATTCATGCTTTCAGATTGTCTAACGGGGCTCGGCCGTCCACCCGCTGCGCGATGAGACGACTCTCTGCTGCGGGGAAATGCAGGGAATACACGTAGTATCGCGTGCAAATCGGCGAGTTCCGGCGGCCCCGACGAGGTTGGCGGCATCGTGCGTACCGCCCAAACGAAAGGGCCGGGAAGATTGCTCCTCCCGGCCCCTCATGTGCCTTGGCTGGTTGGCCGGACTTAGAAGTCCATGCCGCCCATGCCGCCCATGCCACCACCCATCGGCGGCATGGCGGGCTTGTCTTCCGGCTTCTCGCTGATCGCCGCTTCGGTGGTGATCAGCAGGCCCGAGACCGAAGCCGCATCCTGCAGGGCAGTGCGGACGACCTTGGTCGGGTCGATCACGCCGGCAGCCTTGAGGTTTTCATAGACGTCGGTCGAGGCGTTGAAGCCCATGTTCTCGTCGTTTTCGCGCAGCAGGTTGCCGGCAACCACGGCGCCGTCATGGCCGGCGTTCGCGGCGATCTGACGCAGCGGGGTCTGGATCGCGCGGCGCACGATGTCGATGCCCTTGGTCTGATCGTCGTTGCCGCCCTTGAGGCCGTCGAGGGCCTTGGTGGCGTACAGCAGCGCGGTACCGCCGCCGGGGACGATGCCTTCTTCCACCGCAGCGCGGGTGGCGTGGAGGGCGTCGTCGACGCGGTCCTTGCGTTCCTTCACTTCGACTTCGGTCGCACCGCCAACCTTGATCACGGCCACACCGCCAGCCAGCTTGGCCAGGCGTTCCTGCAGCTTTTCACGGTCGTAGTCGCTGGTGGTGACTTCGATCTGGGCGCGGATCTGTTCGACGCGGGCCTTGATCTCTTCAGCCGAACCGGCGCCGTCGACGATGGTGGTGTTGTCCTTGTCGATGGTGACCTTCTTGGCCTGACCCAGCATGCCGAGCGTGACGGACTCGAGCTTGATGCCCAGGTCTTCGCTGATCATTTCGCCCTTGGTCAGGATCGCGATGTCCTGCAGCATGGCCTTGCGGCGATCGCCGAAGCCCGGAGCCTTGACCGCAGCGATCTTCAGGCCGCCACGCAGCTTGTTGACCACCAGGGTGGCGAGCGCTTCGCCTTCGATGTCTTCCGCGATGATGAGGAGCGGACGGCCCGACTGCACCACGGCTTCGAGGATCGGCAGCATCGCCTGGAGCGACGAGAGCTTCTTCTCGTGGATCAGGATGTACGGGTTCTCGAGTTCGACCGTCATCTTTTCCGGGTTGGTGATGAAGTAGGGCGAGAGATAGCCGCGGTCGAACTGCATGCCTTCAACGACATCGAGTTCGAATTCGAGGCCCTTGGCCTCTTCCACGGTGATCACGCCTTCCTTGCCGACCTTTTCCATCGCTTCGGCGATCTTCTGGCCCACTTCGGTGTCGCCGTTGGCCGAGATGATGCCGACCTGAGCGATTTCGGCCGAACCGGCAACCGGGGTCGAACGCGCCTTGAGGTTTTCGACGACCTTGCCGACAGCGATGTCGATGCCGCGCTTCAGGTCCATCGGGTTCATGCCGGCGGCAACCGCGGTCATGCCTTCACGCACGATCGCCTGGGCCAGCACGGTGGCGGTGGTGGTGCCGTCACCGGCAGCGTCGTTGGCCTTGCTGGCAACTTCGCGCAGCATCTGGGCGCCCATGTTCTCGAACTTGTCCTTGAGTTCGATTTCCTTGGCGACCGAAACGCCGTCCTTGGTGATGCGCGGTGCGCCGAAGCTCTTGTCGATCACGACGTTGCGGCCCTTGGGGCCCAGGGTGACCTTCACCGCATTGGCGAGGATGTCGACGCCGGCGAGAATGCGCTCACGCGCGTCGCGGCCGAATTTTACGTCCTTGGCAGCCATTGTTCAGTTCCTTCGAAATTCTGGAATGTTTGGAGGGTTCGGGAAATCGCTCAGCCGATGATGCCGAGGATGTCCGATTCCTTCATGATCAGCAGGTCTTCGCCATCGAGCTTGACCTCGGTGCCCGACCACTTGCCGAACAGCACGCGATCGCCAGCCTTGACGTCGAGCGGGGTGACCTTGCCATCTTCGGCCTTGGAACCGGCGCCAACGGCGACGACTTCGCCCTCGGCCGGCTTTTCCTTGGCGCTATCAGGGATGATGATGCCGCCGGCGGTCTTTTCTTCAGCCTCTACGCGGCGCACGAGCACGCGATCGTGCAGCGGACGGAATGCCATGGGTTTGCTCCCTTTTGGGTTGATACGATGTGTTTGGCACTCCCCCGTGGAGAGTGCCAGCGAGCCGCATATGGGTAGGGTGCAAAGAGTCGTCAACCCCAGCGTACGCGGAAAAAATCGCGCAATTTGAATCGCGTCAGGCGGGCAGCAGGTCCAGCTCTGCGCGCCGCGTCCAGCGCCAGCCGAGCAGCATCGAGACCACGACCAGTCCAGCCGCCAGCCCCATCCAGACCCCAATTCCGGCGAGCGGCGTGAAGAAGCCCAGCACGACCGAGGTTGCGAAGCCGACCAGCCAGTAGCCGAACAGCGCCAGCTGCATCGGCACGCGGGTGTCCTGCAAGCCGCGCAGGGCCCCGGCCAGCACGGCCTGCAGCCCGTCGAACAGCTGGAACGCGGCGGCAATCGTCAGGAAGCCAACCGCATGGCCGACCATCGCGGCATTGGCCGGATCGGACGGATCGACGTAGATCTGGAGGACCGACAGCGGGGCCAGGATCATGATCGCCGCCGGCAGGATCATGTAGCTCATCGCCAGGACCAAAGCCGCCTTGCCGGCACCGCCAATCGCCGTCCGGTCACCCGCCCCGAAGTGATAGCCGACGCGGATGGTTGCGGCCTGACCGATGCCGAAGGGAATCTGGAAGGCCAGCGCCGCCACCTGCAGCGCGACCGTATGCCCGGCCAGTTCGGCCTGGCCGATCCGGCCCATCAGGAAGGCCGCGCTGGAAAACAGCCCGCCTTCGGCCAGGATGATCAGGGCGATCGGGGTGCCAATCCGCACGACATCGCGGAAGCGTTGCCATTCGGTCCGCCACCAGCGCCCGAACAGGTGATAGCGGCGCAAGCGGCGGTCGCTGCGGATCGCCAGCACATAGGCGCCAAGCATGGCAAAGGCCGCGATCACGCTGGAGATTGCCGAACCATCCAGCCCCAGCGCAGGCGCGCCGAAATGGCCGAAGACAAACACATAGTTGCCCAGCGCATTGACCACGATCGCCAGCCCCGTGATTGCGGTGGCGAAGAACGGGCGGCCCAGCGCCGAGACGAAATTGCGCAGCACCGTGGCCATCACATTGGGGATCATCGCCCAGAGCAGGATTGCCAGGAATTCGCCGGCGATGCGCGACACGGCCGGATCCTGACCGGAAAGCAGCAGCAGGTCTTCGCCCCACAGGCAGACGGCCATGCCCGCAAGGCCACACAGTGTTGCAACCCACAGCGCCATCCGCACTGTGCGGCGTACTTCGCGGACGGCATGGCGGCGGCGGCCCAGTTCGGCTGCAATCAGCGGCGCACAGGCCCCGGTCAGGCCCGAAAAGCACCACATCATCAGGCCGAACAGCGTGGTGGCAAGCGATGCCGCGGCAAGCGATCCCGCACCCAGCCGCGCGACGAAGATCACGTCGATCGCATAGACCAGCATCTGCAGGAGGTTGGCCGCGGCCAGCGGCGCCGCCAGTTGCAGCGTTGCACCCAGTTCGGTGCGCCAGGGAGGAAGGGGGCGTTGGGCCAACATCGGCCCGCGGGGATAGGCGCGGTGGCGATAGTGGCCAAGCCCTTTCTCCGGCAGGCCGGGGCATCCGCGCAACAGATAATGCCATGCCGCCACTTCCGGTGGGCCCGGCGCGTCGATATACTTGGTCGCAAAAGGGGCTGGCGCCCGACAAGGAGACACAGACGATGCGCACGAAATCAAAACTGGCGGCCACTGCGGCGCTGGCTCTCGCTCTTGCCGGTTGCGGCGGGCCGAAGCAGGAAGAGGCTCCGGCCAGCGATGCGGGTGCCGGTGCGGCCCCTGCCGCCGCGGTTGCCGCAGCCGATGCCAAGCCGGCGGCCTATGCCCAGTGCGCGGCGTGTCATTCGGTCGAACCGGGCAAGCACGGGATCGGTCCCAGCCTGCATGGTGTCTATGGCACCAAGGCTGGCGACATTCCGGGCTATGCCTTTTCCGACAAGCTCAAGGCATCGGGGCTGACCTGGGATGACGCGACGCTCGACAAGTGGCTGGCCGGTCCGATGAAGCTCGTCCCCGGCACCCGGATGACCTATGCCGGGATGAGCGATCCGGCCAAGCGGGCTGAACTGATCGCCTATCTCAAGACGTTGAAGTAAGCCTGACCCGCCGGCGAGGGGCAAAGAAAAAGGGCGGCCCCCACATGGGAGCCGCCCTTCTCTTTATCGGTCGAGACCGGGTCGAAATTACTTGATTTCGACGGTGCCGCCAGCAGCGGTGATCTTGGCCTTGATGTCTTCGGCTTCAGCCTTGTTGACACCTTCCTTGAGGGCCTTCGGAGCCGCTTCGACCAGGGCCTTGGCTTCGGTGAGGCCGAGGTTGGTGATGGCGCGGACTTCCTTGATGACGGCGATCTTGTTGCCGCCGTCGCCGGTCAGGATGACGTCGAATTCGGTCTTTTCTTCGGCAGCTTCAGCAGCGGCGCCACCGGCTGCCGGGGCAGCAACGGCAACAGCGGCAGCAGCGCTCACGCCCCAGGCTTCTTCGAGAGCCTTGGCGAGGTCAGCGGCTTCCAGAACGGTGAGCTTCGAAAGTTCTTCAACAAGCTTGGCGATATCGGCCATGGTGTTTCACTCCTAAATTGATGGTCCCGGGATAGATCCGGGAATGTTCGTTGAACGCTTGAATCAAGCTGCCTTGGCGTAAGCACCGAAGACACGGGCCAGCTTGGCCGCCGGAGCGGTCGAGAGCTGGGCGATCTTCGTGGCCGGTGCCTGGACCAGACCGATGAGAGTCGCGCGAAGTTCGTCGAGCGAGGGCATCGAGGCGAGCGCCTTGACACCTTCGGGGGTCAGAACCTGCGAACCCATCGAACCGCCGACGATTTCGAGCTTGTCGTTCGTCTTGGCGAATTCCACGACCACCTTGGCGGCGGCCACCGGATCGACCGAAGCGGCGATCGCGGTCGGGCCGGTGAGCAGGTCACCGATCCCGGCATAGTCCGTGTCTTGGAGGGCAAGCTTGGCAAGACGGTTCTTCGCAACCTTGTACGATGCGCCTGCTTCACGGATCTTCGTGCGAAGCTGGGTGGACTGGGCCACCGACAGCCCGAGGTTGCGGGTGATAACCACCACGCCAACTTCGTTGAAGACCGCGTTAAGCGATGCGACCGATTCGGCTTTCTGCGAACGATCCATGCCTTACTCCTTCACAAATGACCGACCGGAAAACCCGGACGGCCGGCTACGTTTGCCCGCATCGCGGAAGCGATGCGGAAAAGTCCGTGCGATGGGGAAGGAGGGCGCGGTGAAACGCCGGGCCGGGCCCGTTTGAACGGGCCGGAATTTGCTCTGTCCCCGTCTAGGCTGCAAATTAAGGAGGAAACCTCCAGCAACTGTCTCGGACGGATGACGCGCGGCCCGAAGGCTGCGGTCAGGGCGGGCGATTAGCCGGTTTGACACGCGAGTCAAGCAAAACGGCGGAACCGGGCGCTGGTAAGCGATCCTTAACCATGTCCTGCGAAGAGCAGGGGCAACCACCCGATACGGATTTGAGGGGATTTCCAGACGTGGCTACCGGACCGCAAGACATGATCGCCTCCATCAAGGGTCCACCGGCCTGGCTGACGCCGCAGCGGCTCGACCGGATCGAGCAGGTCACGATCATCGCGCTGTGGTCGCTGTTGGTCTGGCGTATGCTGCATTCGGCCAATCCGGTTGCGCCGCTGGCCCTGATTGGCGAAACAAGTATCGCCCTGTTCGCCCTGTTCCGCCGCCCGACGGATCGTATTTCGATGCGGCTGGGCGACTGGCTGCTGGCGCTGACCGCAACCTATGCCTCGTTGCTGATCGTTCCCGTGGATCAGCTGTGGCCGGCAATTGAACCGCTGGCGGTGGCGCTCATCCTGTGCGGCAATCTGATCCAGATCTCGGGCAAGCTGTTCCTGCGCCGCAGCTTCGGGATCGCTCCGGCCAATCGTGGGATCAAGCGCGATGGCATGTATCGGTTTGTGCGCCATCCGATTTATGCCGGCTATCTCTTCACGCACATTGGCATCCTGCTGGTCATGCCAAGCCTGATGAACCTTGTTATCTACGCGATCGGCTGGTGGGCGCAGATCCTGCGGATCGATGCCGAGGAGGCCCTGCTGGGGCAGGATCCGGACTACCGCGACTATATGCAGCAGACCCGCTGGCGACTGGTGCCGGGTCTCTATTGAACAGGGGGCGGCGATCGCCGCTGAACTGGCTGAATTCTGCGATGGCTGACCGCGCAGCCGTTTGACTCCTTCCAGCACGCAGCCTATAGGCCAGCTCCGCTCGTTGCTTCGAGCAAGGACGATCCATGCGCGGGGATCGGCCACAGGAAGGAAGCAGCGGGTTTTCACGATCGACGCAAAGGCTGCTGGCTGCTCCGGGGATTCGGGGTGTTTGCCGTGCGGCCTTTTCGCGTTGAACGGGATGCCAGCTCCGACGCGTGGCAATAATTTTCCGCCGGTTTTCCGGCACTTTGAAGAGGCAAGAACCCTCCCATGGCGAAAAAGGCCCTGACCCAGACCGGCCCGGCCGGTGCTTCGGCCAAGAAGCGGATCCGCAAGATCTTCGGCGACATCCACGAAGTGGTGCAGATGCCGAACCTGATCGAGGTTCAGCGCGAATCGTATGAGCAGTTCCTGCGGTCGAATCCGGCCACCGGGTATGTCTCGGGCCTGGAAAAGACCCTGCGTTCGGTCTTCCCGATCCGCGACTTCGCCGGCACCAGCGAGCTCGACTTCGTGCACTACGAACTCGAAGATCCGAAGTACGACACCACCGAGTGCCGTCAGCGCGGGATCACCTATGCTGCCCCGATGAAGGTCACGCTGCGCCTGATCGTGTTTGAGGTCGATGCCGAAACCGAAACCCGTTCGGTCCTCGATATCAAGGAGCAGGACGTCTACATGGGCGACATGCCGCTCATGACCGAGAACGGCACCTTCATCATCAACGGCACCGAGCGCGTCATCGTTTCGCAGATGCACCGTTCGCCGGGCGTGCTGTTTGATCATGACCGCGGCAAGACCCACTCGTCGGGCAAGTTCCTCTTCGCTGCCCGCGTGATCCCTTACCGTGGTTCGTGGCTCGATTTCGAATTCGACGCCAAGGACATCGTCAACGTTCGTATCGACCGCAAGCGCAAGCTGCCGGTCACCGCGCTGCTCCACGCGCTGGGCCTGAACGACGAAGAGATCCTGAACCACTTCTACCAGACCGTGACCTGGAAGCGCGGCGAAGGCGGCTGGCGTCTGCCTTACGTGGCCGAACAATGGCGCGGTTCGAAGCCGGCGTTCGACATTGTTGATGCCAAGTCGGGCGAAGTGATCTTCCCGGCCGGCACCAAGATCAGCCCGCGCGCCGCCAACAAGGCGGAAAAGGACGGCCTGGCCGAACTGCTGATCCCGACCGAAGAAGTCTTCGGCCGTTACTCGGCTCGCGACCTGATCGACGAGACCACCGGCCGCATCTGGATCGAATCGGGTGACGAAGTGTCGCCGGAAAACCTCGACGCGCTCGACAAGGTCGGGATCGACCAGATCGAACTGCTCGACGTTGACCACGTCAACACCGGCCCGTGGATCCGCAACACGCTGAAGGCCGACAAGGCCCCGGATCGCGATCACGCGCTGGCAGATATCTATCGCGTCATGCGCCCGGGCGAACCGCCGACGCGCGAAACCGCCGAAGCCCTGTTCGAAGGCCTGTTCTTCGATGGCGACCGCTACGACCTCTCGGCTGTGGGTCGCGTCAAGCTGAACATGCGCCTCAGCCTCGATGCTGAAGACACCGTCACCACCTTGCGCACCGAGGACATCCTCGCCGTGGTCAAGGAACTGGTGAACCTGAAGGACGGCAAGGGCGAAGTCGACGACATCGACAACCTCGGCAACCGCCGCGTCCGTTCGGTGGGCGAACTGCTGGAAAACCAGTACCGCGTCGGCCTGCTGCGCATGGAGCGCGCGGTCAAGGAACGCATGAGCTCGGTCGATGTGTCGACCGTCATGCCGAACGACCTGATCAACGCCAAGCCGGCCGTGGCTGCCGTGCGCGAGTTCTTCGGTTCGTCGCAGCTTTCGCAGTTCATGGACCAGACCAACCCGCTGTCGGAAGTCACCCACAAGCGCCGCGTTTCGGCACTTGGGCCGGGCGG
>CAYPTU010000001.1:0-547906 GCA_964413885.1 uncultured Novosphingobium sp. | reverse complement strand
AACCCTCCTTAAATCACAACCTCAAATCTGTGCCATTGGTGCTGACGGGGAACAGTTGACACCCGCATATATCCGACCAGCATGTACGACAAACCCTCGAAAGCATGTTTTCGAACACCCTATCAAAGCGACAGGGTTTGTCGATCGTTATGGGCTGAGGCGGGTATGGTTCGGCAAAAGCGCAGGTCCGGAGCGTCGCCTATCACCTGTTTGCCGTCACGCGTCTGCTGTCCGTATGGACGCAAGTAGAAGGCACGCTGATGCCGCAAGAAGCACCAGGTCCTTCAACAGGAACTGTCCGGTTCCGGCCGAAATCGCCGGGAACCCGCCAGCGGTCGGCTCGGCGACGCCAGGCGTGCTCAGGAAAAACGTCAGTGTCACGGCATAAGTCAGGCATGACATCGCCGCGCCGAGAGCGGAGGCCGTCTTGTTGAAAGCACCGATAATCAGCGCAGCGGCCGTCGCGAGCTCGACGGTGCCTATAAAATAGCTTCCACCCTGCACCCCAAAAACGGCCGGAATCCAGCTCATGATCGGACTGTTCTTCATCAATGGCGCGATGCCCATCGCTTCATAGCTCGTGAATTTCATGCAACCGAACCAGAGAAAGATGACCACCAGCGCCCAGCGCAGCAACGCGAGAGACCCGCGAGAGCCGGTCGTCTTTTCAGCTATGTGTAATGTCGAAAACATGGTGCCTCGCTTTCATCATGGCGCATGACCTGCCTTCATGCTAAGACAGGCGTGATATATGCGCTGCGCATACACTATGCGCCGTCAATGAATGAGTCAACCCTTTGAACGTACTCTCGGACCGGCTCGTCAATCTGTTCGGCGCCCTCGCAGTGGGCATCACCGATCGAATTAAGAAGGCGGCATTCGACCCGACGATACCCGGCGGTGGCGAAACCACCGCGGCGATCGTCGTCATCGGTCACGCGACCGGTCTTTCGATCGACGAATTAGGACGGGTGCTAGGCTTGTCCCACGCGGGGACGGTGCGGCTTGTCGATCGATTGGTTGCAGCCGGGTTCGCCGTTCGATCCAAAGCGCTACGGGACCGTCGTGCAGTAGCGCTGATGCTCACTGAGGCAGGCGAGACTCGCCTATCTGCGATCCTGCAACGAAGAAACGAGACTTTATCCGAAATCCTTAGCCATGTCTCGAATGCTGACCGCCTCGTGCTGGAACGTATTGCCGAGACAATACTTGCGCAGATGTCTGACGACGCTGTCTCGGCGCTGACGATATGCCGGCTCTGCGACGAGAGGCGATGCTACAACTGTCCGATGGATGCCTTTGGAATGCTGGAGTCGTCGACGCATAGAGTCGACCCATAAGTGCGCGCAGAGACGCTTAGCGTATATCTGTGCCCGTTCTATGTCCTGACCCCATGAAGCGCATCCTGATGGCGGCGGTTGAGATGATGCAGGCAGGGCTTCCGACCGCGATGCATGTCAACGCGCGGACGGAACGGGATTACGAGCGCTGGGCCGAGCTGATCGCCGAGCGCCCGGAGATTCAATGCCTAGCATTCGAGTTCGCGACCGGTACGGGCCGTGGCGAACGACTCGATTGGCATGTGACGCAGCTGTCAGCACTTGCCGCCCGCGTGCCCCAACCGCTGGGTTTGGTGGTGCGTGGCGGCATGCGGGCACTGGAACCGCTACGCGCAGTGTTTGCGGCGGTGACGATGATCGATACCGACGCCTTCACCAAGACCCGATGCCGCCAAGAAGCCCAATTCCGCCCCGACGGAAAATTAGTGTGGCGCAAACATCCGACGCCGCGTGGCGCGCCCATAGACACGTTGTTGCAACATAACGTCGCAGCGCTTCACAGCAATCATATCATCTTGGAGCGCACCCACGCAGAGCGGCGGCTCGACGCCGCTTTACGGGGTCTCCGCGCGCCAAATCGCGCTGATCGTCAGGCCCGCGAGGGCTGAGGTATGGCTGAGCCGTTGGTGCCCGTTAAGGGGATCATTTGTCGGACATAGCGTGAGCGCATGATCACCTGAGCGGAAGCGAAGCTCGACCCGGTCTGTCACCATTGACCTGCAAAGCTGGATAAATCCCTGGCCCCGTCCGCTGGAAGCAGGGAACCGTGACACCCCAGGTCGGATCGCCTCCGTCAGCGCCGCACCTGCGTCCGGCAAATACGCGTAGTCAGGGTTTTGCCGCAGCGTCTCCAGCACACCCGTGCCGCGATCCGCAACCACAAACTCGAAGGTGCGATCCGTGACCGCATATGCAACCAGCCCCGTTTGGGCCGCGCCGCTATGCTCATAGACATTGTCCTGCATCTCACCCAATGCCCCTACCAGCGATGCGACGAGCCCGGCGGGAAAGCCTCTATTTTTGGCAGCATTTTCTGCGTGTAGGAGCCATTGCGCCCACACGGGATCACCGGTCTCAACAGGGTTCTCTAACGGCAATGGAAACGCCCCAGCTTGGTCGCTGAAGCCGCCGCCGAACGGCTGGCCCGTTGCCCAAGCATCGCGAACTTTCGGGGCAAATGACCCCGCAAATGAAACGGATGCATACTCGGCCGGAAATTGCTGGGCAGCAGCCAGTAACTCGACAAGTGGACCAATACGTCCTGAGTTTTCGATGATAAACGGACCGTGACCATGCAAATGACCATGCATCGCTTCTCTGAGAAGATCATCTACATCCGAGAACTGTGCCTGCAAGGTACGCATCGTTGCTCAATACCATAAGCACTTGGCTTACGCCTACAATTCTTTGGGTTGAGCACAGCTAGGGGATTATGATTGGGCTGACTCAGGAGCGATGTGCCCGGCGATGTTGGTCACAGACGTCTTCTGGTTTGATAGCTCTGACGCCCCGCATAATGAAGGCGGTGGTAGCATTTACGGGTTCGCTTAGATAGCCCAGCGCGATGCTTATCGCGCTGTCCTTGAGCGGGGTCTTTCCCTTCCTTCGGAACAGTCTGATCGCAACCTGCTCGATGGCGATAAGTGCCAAAAACGCCAGCGCTGAAAACGCGACGATGTTCGAATGGATGAACGTTGCTGCGGTCATCGTGCCCCCCTTGCCTATCGAGGTTGGCTAGAGGAGATCATTACGGATAACAATTGAGTTAATTGCGGGCATTATGTAGCAATTGGAACATGTCGTTTGACCTATCGCTCATCCGGAGATTTGAAGCCGTTGCCCGGCTCGGCAGCTTTTCGGGCGCGGCAAAGGAACTCGGAATGACGCATTCCGCTATGACCAAGAGCATCCGAACGCTTGAGGAAATGTGGAATGTCCGGCTGTTCGACCGAACCACCCGATCGGTCGTACCAACCTCAGCGGGACGACGTCTTGTCGAACTTGCGCCAGAACTGCTCGCCCATGCAGAGGAAGGAAAGGCTCAGGTACTCACAGCTGCAAGACGGCTTTCTATTGCCTGTGGTCCTGCCATCATGGACAGCTTCATCCCCGCAGCAATCCTTGGCTTTTCGAGCGCCCACGACGATATCCGGGTGGAGGTCGAGCATTTGCCGCCTGACATGGCAGTTCAGCGCCTGCTGCAACACCGCGCCCAATTGCTGCTCTATCATTCCGATTCAATCGCGGCTTTCACCGCACGACGTGACATTGCGATGCATGTAGTGATCGAGGAACCCTACCATCTCATTTGTTCGCCAATGCACTCTGCAGCAGAGGAACGTACCCCGGAGACCTTGCTGCGGCACGATTGGGCGATCGCAGGCTTCGATCCCAGTTTTGCTACGAACCTCCCGCTTCAGCGCCGCGATGCATTGGAGCGTGCCGGCTTTCCGCGATTTCGACTTTCCAGTCAGCAAGCATGCATAGAGCTAGCGCGGCACGAGAAAGTTGTAACCATTGCCCCGCGCTCGGCGGCGCTGAAAGCCTGCGCTCAAGGCGGGCTGATATCGTATGAAGTACCCAGCATTGCGCCTTTCTCGCTGGCTGCCGTAATGCTTGCGGATGCACCTGACGAGGCAGCCGGCAACTTCCTCCGGGTACTGGAGAGCGGGCCTTAAATTTGGCAAATCTCCCAATGTCGGCGCCTTATCGATTTGCGCACATAGAGGTCATTGCGCGAGATGCGTTCCGGATCGTTAAGTCAAAAGGGAACACGCTCAGGACGCAGACAAGAACAAAAAAATATCGAACTTTGGCCATTCGTGATTGGCACATCCCAGGTTCAACCTAGTATCCCCCGCACCGCGCGGCCTCGCGATACAGTATCCGCCCAAGCTGTGAAGCGTGTCATCGCCGCGTTCAGTCAAACTCTTCGGTAAAGACGGTTGATTGCGCGGCAGGACTGTAGCGTGGTCCTGCCACCGTCTGCTGGTTGATCAGTCGATCCAACTCAGCGGCGAGATCGGTGGGGATAGCCCAATCAGCGCGGGCAATGTTTTCGGCAAGATGATCGCTGTTGGCGGTCCCCGGGATCGCCACAACGTGTTCCCCGCGCGACAGCACCCAGGCCAGGCTGAGCTGCGCCGGTGTCACACCGTGCCTGGCGGCAAGCATGTTGAACTGATCGATCAGGCGCAGATTGATCGGCCAGTTATTCGCATCGAATCGCGGCATGGTGCGGCGCAGGTCGCGTTCAACCAAGGCCTCGACATCGCGCACCCCATTGGCCAGCACGCCCCGCCCCACCGGAGAGAAGGCCACAAAGGTGATCCCCAGTTCACGGCAGACATCCAGCGCGGCAATTTCCGGGTTGCGGGTCCAGAGCGAATATTCGGTCTGTACAGCCGCAATCGGGTGTACCGCATGGGCTTCGCGTATCTGGGCGGCAGACCATTCTGAAACGCCGACCGCCCCAATCTTGCCGGCTGCCACCAGTTCAGCCATCGCACCCATCATGTCTACGATCGGCACCTTGGGATCAAACCGGTGCATATAATAAAGATCGACGTGATCGGTCTGCAGGCGCTGCAACGACGCGTCGATATTGCGACGGATGCTGGCGGGCGAACAGTCAATGCCGCGATCGGGCCCCTCAACAACGATGCCCATCTTGGTCGCCAGGAAGAATTCGCTGCGCCGCCCTTTAAGCGCCTTGCCCAGCAGCGTTTCGTTGTGACCGAGACCATAGATATTGGCCGTGTCGAGGTGGTTGTATCCCAGGTCAAGCGCCCTGTTCAGCAAGGATACGGCGTAGTCCTCCGCAGGGGCTACGCCATAAGCCCACGAAAGCGACATACAGCCAAGGCCAATCGGATTTACGCGCCGTCCGGCAAGAATTCGGTCCATGCCAGCTTCCTATGCCGCAAATCGCAAAGTTAGAAGATGCTATCTCATTGGCTCAGACGCCCCCCGCGCCTTTCGAACCGCGCCGCTCCCAAGCGCCGCGATTGCCAAGAAACGGGTTCATTTCGGTAAGTCAGGATTGACGGGCCGTTTTGCCGTGGCATGGTGAATTGCAAAGCAAAACCGAATTTGCATGTGGAGGGGAATATGCGGCGTAAGATGATGCTGGCAGCACTGCTGCTGGGCACAAGCGGGCTGATGGCTGGTTGCGACCAGGTCAAGCACGCGTTCAGCAAGAATGCGGCCGAGATCAAGGAAACCGAATATCCGGAAAAGGTCCTGTGGGGCGATACGCACGTTCACACCGCCAATTCGGTCGACGCATTCGGCTTCGGGGTACGCCTGACCCCGGAAGATTCCCTGCGCTTTGGCCGGGGTGAAGAGGTCACCTCCACCACGGGCGTCAAGGCCAAGCTGCCCCGCCCGCTCGACTTCATGGTCATTACCGACCACGCCGAAGGCCTTGGCGCGACCAAGGCACTTTATGACGCGCCGCGCCTGCTGATCACCGATCCGCGGATGCGGCGCTGGTACGACATGATGCACGAAGGACCGGAAGGTTCGCAGCACGCCATGGCCGAACTGCTTGATGCCCGTGGCCGCAATGATCTGCCCGCGGCCATGCTCAACCAGGCCGATTCAGCCGAGCGGACCAGGTCGGTCTGGAAATCGAACATGGAGACGGTTGAGCGCTATAACGAGCCAGGCAAGTTCACGGCCTTCCACGGCTTTGAATATACGCTGATGCAGGGCGGGAATAACCTCCACCGCAACGTGATCTTCCGCGATGGCCCGGACAAGGTCGGCAAGATTGCGCCGATCGACCCCACCTACAAGGCCACTCCGGACGAGATCTGGAACTTCATGGAGGCTTACGAGAAGTCGACCGGGGGCCGCGTGCTGGCGATCCCGCACAATTCGAACCTCTCAAACGGCTTGATGTTCGAGCTGACCCAGCCTGGTGGCGGCCCGATGACGGCAGCCTATGCCAAGCGCCGCGCCAAGCTGGAGCCGGTGGTTGAAATCACGCAGATCAAGGGGGACAGCGAAGCACACCCCTTCCTTTCGCCGAATGACGAATTTGCGGGGTTTGGCGTGGCCGGTTGGGAAATGAACAACCTCATCGGCAACCAGCCCAAAACGCCGAACATGTATGCCGGCGAATATGTGCGCGAGGCGCTGAAGCGCGGCCTGATGCTTGAAGCCCAGATGGGCGTGAACCCTTACAAGTTTGGCGTGATCGGATCGACCGATACCCACACCGGGCTCTCCACCGCAGATGACAACCAGTTCTTCGGCAAGCACACGGGTAACGAACCCAATCCAAAGCGTGTGATGCAGGAGCAGAACCTTGGAACCAACAAGGGCCGGTTCGGTTGGCACTACCTCGCCAGCGGCTATGCCGGCGTTTGGGCCAAGGCCAATACCCGCGCCGCGATCTTTGACGCACTGGAGCGCCGCGAAGTCTATGGCAGCACCGGGCCGCGCATCACTGTGCGTTTCTTCGGCGGCTGGGATTTCAAGGCTGATGACCTGAAGGGCAACTGGGTCCAGGCCGGCTACAAGCGCGGTGTGCCGATGGGCGGTGAACTGGCCGGCGGCAAGAAGGGCGCGCCCAGCTTCATCGTTTCGGCCCTGAAGGATCCGATCGGCGCCAATCTCGACCGCGTTCAGGTGGTCAAGGGCTGGGTCGACAAGGCCGGCAAGAGCCACGAAAAGGTCTTCAACGTGGTCTGGAGCGATCCGGCCAAGCGCAAGCTGGCGGGCGGCAAACTGCCGGCCGTTGGCGATACGATCGACTTGGCCACTGCTACCTACAAGAACACGATCGGCGCGGCCAACCTGGCGACCGTGTGGACCGATCCGGAATTCGATCCGGCGGTGTGCTCGTTCTACTACCTGCGCGTGCTGGAAATCCCGACACCGCGCTGGACGGCTTATGACGCGGTGCGCTTCAAGCTGAAGCTGCCGCCCGAAGTGCAGGTCAAGCAGCAGGAACGCGCCTATACCTCGGCGATCTGGTACAATCCCGCGAAGTAATATCGCAGGCCGAACTTGAGGAGTATGCATGACCGGTTGGCGTGATCGCGCAGCAGCACTGCTGCGCGAACCACTGGTTCACTTCCTGCTGGCCGGGGCGTTGATCTTCATCGCTCTGTCTGGCCGCGCTCCGGATACCGGTGAACGGCGGATCGTTGTGGACGAAGCCGCCGTCTCCGGACTGGTCAACCGCTATATCGAGGCGTTCCGGCGGCCGCCGACGGATGAAGAGCTGGACGGACTGATCCAGGATTATGTCCGCGGCGAAGTCTATTACCGCGAGGCATTGCGGCTGGGGCTCGACCGGGATGACGACGTGGTCAAGAAGCGGCTCCGCAACAAGATGCTGGCCATCGCCGGGGCCGAGGCCGAAGCCACCCGCCCGAGCGATGCGCAGTTGCAGTCGCTGCTCGACAAGGATCCGGCGCGCTATGCCGAACCGCCACGCTACACCTTGGAGCAGCTCTATCTGGGGCCGGATAACGAGACTACCCGAGCCGCAGCCACGGCCCAAATGGCCGCCCTGCCGCCCGGGGTCATGCCCAAGCTGGCCACCCAACCGATCCCCCTGCCCCAGCACCTCGACGCGGCTCCCCTGATCGATATCGCCACGCAGTTTGGCGATGACTTTGCGGATGCCCTGGGCAAGGCTCCAGCGGGCCGGTGGTTCGGCCCGGTTGCGTCCGGCTTCGGACTGCATGTGGTGAAGGTTGAAAAGCGCGAGACCCCGCCCGCGCCCAAGCTGGAAGACATTCGCCAACAGCTGGAGAATGACTGGCGCAGCGCTGCTGTCCGCAAGGCGGAAGCCCAAAATCTCAACGCCCTGCTCAAGGGCTATGACGTTGTGATCGAGCGGCCGCGGTGAACCACCTGCTGCGGCTGATCCTGGCGCTGGTCCTGCTGGCGGGTTTCGCCCCCGTCCACGCCGATGAACTGCGCCCGGGTTATCTGGAACTGACCCAGCAAACCCAGACCGAATGGAAGCTGGTGTGGAAAGCCCCGATCCTGGGCGGCCTGGCCACCCGGGCCGAACCGCTGCTGCCGGACTTTTGCCGTGTAAAGCTCGAAACCCCGCAATTGTTGGGGCCGGCTGTGATTGCCAAGGGCCTGGTCTCCTGCAGCAAACCACTCGACGGGGCCACTGTAGGCCTGAAGGGGATGGAAGCCGGATCGACCGATGCCCTGCTCCGCGTCGCCCCGCTGGGCCGTCCGATCCAGACCGAGCGGCTCACCCCGGGAAGCAGCACCTTCACGGTCAGCGCCGTGCCCGATGGCTGGCAGGTGGCGCGCACCTATTTCGTGATCGGGGTGGAGCACATCCTGGGCGGCTTCGATCACCTGCTATTTGTGATCGCACTGGTCCTGCTGCTGCAACGCGGGCGACCGGTGGTTGCGGCAGCCACGTCCTTTACCCTGGCACATTCAATCACCCTGGCCGGCACTACGCTGGGCCTGTTTGGCCTGCCGCAGGCACCGGTTGAGGCGAGCATCGCGCTTTCGATCGTGTTTCTCGCGGTAGAAATCATCAAGGTAAGACCGGGGGAGCCGCGATTGTCCGAGCGCCTGCCGTGGGTTGTCGCTTTCCTGTTCGGCCTGCTCCACGGCTTTGGCTTTGCGGGAGCCCTGCGCGAGATCGGCCTGCCGGAAACTGACGTGCCGGTGGCCCTGCTGACCTTCAACCTCGGTGTCGAAGCCGGGCAGCTGATGATCATCGCCGCAACGATCGCTGCGTTGGCAGCCCTCGCCCGCTTTGCCCCCAAAGCTCGCCGCCCGGCGATCATCGCCAGCACCTATGCCATCGGCGCGGTTGCCAGCTTCTGGTTCATCGAGCGGATCTGGGCATGAGCGCCGCGCTGCGGCTGGCCGGGCTGGATGCACTGCGCGGGATTGCCGCGCTGCTGGTCGTGGGCCTGCACGCCAACGCCGTGTTCCACGGCCTTGCCCCGTTCTCCAAGGGCTATCTGGGGGTCGATTTCTTCCTGATGCTGTCCGGTTTCCTGATGGCCCGGATAACCGAACCGCGTTTGGCTGCGGGGCTGGCGCCGCAGCGCTTCATGGTGGCGCGTTACAAGCGCTTCTGGGGCATGGTTGCGCTGGGTTCGCTGATCGGCGTGCCCTATCTCTGGATCCGCTCGGGCGGTGAATGGTGGCCCTTCCTGCCCGCCTTGGTGGCAAACCTTGCCTTGTTGCCCTGGCCAGTGGCCAACCTGCTCTTCGCGGTGAACATCCCGGCCTGGACGATTTTTGCAGAGCTCGTGGCGAACGCCAGCCATGTGTTTGCGCTGCGCCAGCTGTCCAACAAGGCGCTGGCACTGGTCACCGTGATCCTGGGATTGCTGACAATCTGGGTGGCGGCAACCTGGGGCTCGCTCGATGTCGGTGCGCGTCCGGGGCATATCTGGGTCGCTATCCCGCGCGTGTTCTTCGCCTATTGCCTCGGCATCACGCTGTGGCGCTGGCGGCAGGACCGCGTGCTGATCCCCTTGGCGGCCGGCGTGGTGCTGGCAGCCATGCCAGTGGCGATCATCGGTGGATGGTATCTGGGCTGGCAAGGCTGGTCGTTCGATCTGGCCTTTGTGATGCTGCTCTGCCCGCTGATGATCTCCGCCGCGACCGCAATCACCCGCCAGACCCGGCTCGGCTGGCTCTCAGCCGCGATCTCGTTCCCACTGTTTGCAGTCCACCTGCCAATCCTTGAGGCGGTGCGTGAATTGGGCGGAACCAAGGAACAGGCCATCCCCCTCGCCCTGGCCACGGCGCTGGTCATCGTATGGTGGACAAACCGCCGTGATCGCCGCAAGGCGATGGCACAAGCTTGAAGGAGACCCCGATGGAACCCGCCGTCCTGTTTGACCTGGATGACACCGGCATCGCCACGATCACGCTCAACCGGCCGGAGATGCGTAACCCGATCTCGGGTGACGATGTGGTCAATGGCCTGTGCGACACGCTGGCGGCGATGGAGGGCAACCCCAAGGTCCGCGTGGCGATCCTCACCGGTGCGGGCAAGGCCTTCTCCTCGGGCGGAGATATCAACGCGATGAAGCCCGGCGGCGGCGGGCTCAATGCCGGTCTGCCTGCCGGTACGCGCGGGAATTACAAGCGCGGTATCCAGCGCCTTCCCCTCGCCTTCGCCGCGCTCGAAGTGCCGGTAATTGCTGCGGTGAACGGCCCCGCGATTGGCGCCGGGTTGGACCTGGCATGCATGTGTGATCTGCGCATCGCCGGCGAGAGCGCCAAATTTGCCGAGAGCTTCGTGAAGCTGGGGATCATCCCCGGCGATGGCGGCGCCTGGCTGCTCCAGCGGGTTGTTGGGTTCGCCAAGGCGGCTGAAATGTCGCTCACCGGGGATATGCTGGATGCTGGCGAAGCGCTGGCCTGCGGTCTGGTCTCGCGCGTGGTGCCTGATGCGGAACTGCTTGATGCGGCCCGTACGCTCGCCGCAAAGATCGCCGCCAATCCGCCGCATGCCGTGCGCATGACCAAGCGGCTGCTCTGGGAAGCGCGCCGCTCGGACTTGGCGACCGTGCTGGAAATGTCGGCCGCAATGCAGGCCGTGGCCCATGCCACCAGCGATCACGAGGAAGCGGTCAATGCCTTCCTCGAAAAGCGCAAACCGGTGTTCAAGGGCGACTAGATCACATCCAATGTGATTCTCCTGTTACGTCACACTGCGATGTGATAGGCGAGTCGCATGTCAGCAAATCTCATCGATCGCGTCCGCCGTCTCGTCACCGAGGGCGGCATGTCACGTGCCGGACTGGCCCGCGCTGCGGGCTTGCA
The DNA here is from genome assembly GCA_964413885.1 of uncultured Novosphingobium sp. Classification (GTDB taxonomy): domain Bacteria; phylum Pseudomonadota; class Alphaproteobacteria; order Sphingomonadales; family Sphingomonadaceae; genus Novosphingobium. The sequence continues at coordinate 536,780 of CAYPTU010000001.1, read as the reverse complement.
TGCCAATACCCTGCGGGACTGCACCGAGGCGGATTGGAATCCTACGGCCGAGACCCTTGGCAAGCTGGAACGCTTCCTATGGGACAGCGATGACGAGCCGGTGCTGGTCCCGATCGAGGATATCATCGAGGAAGCCCGCAACGGCCGGATGTTCATCTTGGTCGATGACGAGGACCGCGAGAACGAGGGCGACCTGGTCATTCCAGCCCAGATGGCAACGCCCGACGCGATCAACTTTATGGCGACGCACGGGCGCGGCCTGGTCTGCCTGACCATGACGCGCGAGCGGACCGACCAGCTCGGTCTGGAGCTGATGGCCCGCAACAATGGCACCCGTCACGAAACCGCTTTCACTGTCTCGATCGAAGCCCGCGAGGGCGTGACCACCGGCATTTCCGCTGGCGACCGCGCCCGCACCGTCGCCGTAGCGATCGACGCGAGCAAGGGTCGGCAGGATATCGTCACTCCAGGCCATGTCTTCCCGCTGATCGCCCGCGACGGCGGCGTGCTGGTGCGCGCCGGCCATACCGAGGCCTCGGTCGACATTTCGCGGCTGGCCGGCCTCAATCCCTCGGGCGTGATCTGCGAGATCATGAACGAGGACGGCACCATGGCCCGCATGGATGACCTGCTCCCCTTCGCTCGCAAGCACGGGCTGAAGATGGGTACGATCCGCGACCTCATCGCCTATCGCCGCAAGCATGACCACCTGGTTGAAAAGCGCGCGGAACTGCGGTTCGAGAGCCGCTGGGGCGGAGAATGGACCGCCTACACCTTCTTCAACAAGGCCACCGACGATGAGACCATCGCGCTGGTCAAGGGCCACATTACCGCCGACAAGCCCACGCTGGTCCGGATGCACACCATGTCCATGTTCGTCGACGTGTTCGGCGAAGCGAACGAGCGTTCGGGCCTGCTTTCGCGCTCGATGGAGCTGATCGCCGAGGAAGGCACCGGCGTGCTGGTCCTGATTAACAAGCGCATGCCGGGCCTGGTCTCGCGCTTCATCGAACTGCGGCAGCAGGGCAAGGGTGCCGGTGCCCCCGAAGTGGAACAGCTGCGCGATTACGGCGTTGGCGCACAGATCCTTGCGGAACTGGGCGTCCATGACATGATCCTACTCACCAACACGCATCACACCCTTGCCGGGCTCGAAGGCTATGGCCTCTCGATTGTCGGCGAACGGGCCATCACGGGAACGGCAGGCGAATAATGGCTAAATTTCTTATCGTTGAAGCGCGCTTTTACGATCACCTCAACGATCAGCTGATCGCCGGGGCCAAGGCCGCGCTCAAAGCCGCTGGTCACCAGGCCGACGTGATCACTGTGCCCGGCGCGCTGGAAATCCCCGGCGCCATCGTCCTGGCCGATCAGGCGCAGCTCTATGATGGCTACGTGGCCATCGGCGTGGTGATCCGCGGCGAAACCTATCACTTCGAAATCGTCGCTGGCGAAAGCGCCCGCGGCATCATGGCGCTGACCATGGACGGCATGGCCATCGGCAACGGCATCCTGACGGTCGAAAACGAAGCGCAGGCGCTGGTCCGCGCTGATCCGGCACAGAAAGACAAGGGCGGCGAAGCGGCCAAGGCGGCGATTGCCCTGCTCGAACTGCGGAGCAAGTTCGGATGAGCGGGAACCCGGCCATCGCAGAGATTCCGCTCGTCCTGGGCGGCAATGTCTTTGGCTGGACCGCGGACCGCGACACCAGCTTTGCCGTGCTTGACGCCTTTTACGAGGCCGGCGGCCGGATGATCGATACCGCCGACGTCTATTCGGCCTGGGTGCCGGGCCACAAGGGCGGCGAGAGCGAGGCCGTGCTGGGCGAATGGCTGGAAAGCCGCGGCGTTCGCGCCGACATGCGGATCCACACCAAGACTGGCATGCTCGGCGCGGCGGAACTCTATGCGCCGGAACGGATCGCGCAATCGCTGGCGCTTTCGCTGGAGCGGCTGCGGACCGACTATCTCGATCTCTACTACGCCCACCGCGACTATGCCGAGCTTCCGGTCGACGAAATTGCATCGGCCTTCGCCGCGACTGTTACCAGCGGCAAAGTCCGCACCATTGGCGCCTCCAACTTTGACGCAGCGCGGCTGGGTGCGGCGCTGGAGGCGGCCAAGACCGGCGGTTTTGCCGCGTTTCAGGTGCTGCAGAACGAATACAACCTCGTCTCCCGCGCGGCCTATCCGGCGGACTTGCAGGCGCTATGCACCAGCAACGGGATTGCCATGCTGCCCTTCTTTGGGCTCGCTTCGGGCTTCCTGACCGGCAAGTACCGCAGCGAGGGCGATCTGGCGCAATCGGTGCGCGGCGGCCGCATGAAGGAACTGGTTTCGACCGGCGCACCGATGCTGGCCGCGATGGACGCAATTGCGGCAGAAACCGGCGCATCGCACGCGTCGATTGCCTTGGCCTGGCTGCGTAACCAGCCCGGCATTTCGGCCCCGATTGCCAGTGCAACGCGGGTGGAGCAGCTGGCGCAATTGATCGAGAGCACCAGGCTGGAACTGAGCGCCGACCAGCTCGCGGCACTCTCCGCGGCCTGATTACCGACAAAGCCGCTTAGAGTGCGCACAAGGCTGCACAAGCGCAGCTAACGCGTGCAAAGTAGGCCCCAGAACGCCGACCGGACCCCACCCCCTTTGCGTCAGATGACGGGGGGTGGAGTTTGGTCGCTGTTGGATAAAAGTTGGATTCCGATCACATCGCACACACTGCAATGTGATCGCTGTTGGAAAATGTTGGACTAGCTGGCCAGCGGGGCACAGCTGTCAGCCCGCCGGGCCTGATCGACCTGCGCGAACATTTCAGCGGACGGTGCCAGACGGCGGTCAAGAATGATCCCCTTGTCAGAGGGGGATTCAACCACCTGCATCCCCGCCGGGACAGCCTGCCCCTTACGCGCCAGGACGAAGCGGATGCCATCCGGGAACTGCGCCGTATCGAGCGCGGCGATATTGTCCGTATTGGCGGCGAAGACCGACAGCGAGACATAGCCCTGATTGGGCGATGGCGCTGCGCTGACCAGCAGCGGCCCCTTGCTGAGATCATAGACGCAGGACGAATAGGCCAGATCCGGCGAAGGCCGCACCACTCCGCGGGAATCCTTGGTGGTGCGCGGTCCGAACTTGAACTGGTTCACCATCGCGCTATCGCCCGACATCCGGCTCATCGCCACGCGCATGATCGCATGCGGAACCGCCATCACCAGACCGACATGGCCGAGGATCCCGGCACCGACAAACAGCCCCAGCAGCTTGAGTTTCCGGTTCATGCTGCACCTCCGCAATCGAGTTTGGTTACCTTGGGCATCGGGATCGAGGCATAATCGGCCTGTGCCGCCTTGCTGGGCAGATAGAGCCGCAGGGTAATGTCATAATCCCCCGCCTTGCTGGTCGAGGCCCAGGCGCCGCTTTCGGGCCGCTTGGGCGAGAGCGTGCCGCTCCAGTCCGACTTGCCGTCCGGTTGTGCCTCGGTCTGGTCAAACGACAGGGCATCATCATTGTTGAGCGGCAGGTAGTTGTCGTCGGCGTAAACCGTGATCGACCACCAGTGCGCCGGCAGCGCCCCGCCCGTCACCTGATAGCGACAATCCTCGCGCAGGCGCGCGCCGCTGTCATCGGTGTTGCGGCTGAAATAGATCGCTTGGCTCTTGTTCAGCGCCAGAAGCCCGGACACGGCGACACGGGCGCGGGTCCAGGGATCGGCGTCGACCGAGCCGGTCACCTTGCTGCCACTCCACCCGGAGTAGGTTTCACCCTGCACCATCCCATGCCGCAGGGTGTACCAGCCAGACGCCGCCCCGGCCAAAAGGCCGGCTACGACGACCGCTGTCGTTATTGCCTTACCCGACATCCATAAACTCCTTCAGTCCCAGCGGCGCATAAGGGCCGATGATCAGTTGCTCGAACACGCCCATGCCTTCGCCATAGCGCTCCGAACGCACGCGTGAGACGAACTGGACGTGGTAATTATCCATCGTGCGCGGATCGCATTGCGCCAGGCCAATATCCTCGCGCTCGACGGCCAGCTTGCCGTGATAGAGCCCGTGGCCCCACTTGGGATGGGTATAGCCCAGCCCGCGCATCTGGAACCGGCCGAGCGGCTCAAAGGTGATCCGGTCCGGTCCATCGGGCGTTTCAACCGTTACCGTGCCGCCATCGGGCCAGCGCGTGCCTGGCGTCAGCGCGGCGTCCATCCGCGCGGCAGGTGTTTCGTAGAGCCCTTCAGCGCCGCTGCCATCGGGGGCAATGACGGCACGGGTATTCCAGGCATGGCCACCGGCATCGGCATTGATGTGGAAGAAGACCGAGCGGTCGGCAAAGTTGAGCGGGGTCCACTGCCAGAAGAAGCCGGGGATCACGCCGTGGCCATGCGGCTGCTCATCGCGTGAGCCGACCGGGCGCACCCCCCACGAACGGTCGCGGGTGCCGGCGGTGCCGGGCGCACAATCCTGCCGCACCCCATCGATCTCGATCCACCCGGTGTAATGCCCGTTCTGGGTCAGCCGGGTATAGTCCATAAACGTGCGCGGCCCGATCCGGTGGACAAAGCGCGGTTCCTCAATCGGGAAGGCGCGGCCGGTGAAGGTCAGGTCTGCCTTGAGCCCTTCCCCGTCCACCACCACGCGCAGTTTGTGCAGCGGTTCCAGCACCTCGATCCGGATCGGCCCAACTTGCAGGTCAAACCGCTCCATATTGAGTTCGCGGCTGGCGTGGACATTGTATTGCACGCCATCGCGGATCGCCGAAAAGTGCGCATCGGCCACGTTGAGGTGCGGATAGATCCCCAACGCCACGGCAAAGAAGCCCGAACCATCGGGGGCATAGCCGTTGAAGAAATAGCGATCGTAGAAATTGCGGTCGGTCCCGGCATAGGCCACCGGTTCAGGCGTCTGGTGCAGCGGAAAATCATCGCCCTTGGTCAGGACCATCGGATCAGCCTTTCAGTTTGGCGAGGCTGCCGTGCTGCAGCGCCAATGCGCAGCCGCCCCGGGCCATCGAGAGGAAGTTGGCATCGCCGCGCTCGGTGCGCTCCACATAGGCGGCGCTGAACACCGCGGTGGAAACCCCATGCAGCGCGCCGATCACGTAATCGTCCCAGATCGCATCGCGGGTCAAAGCCACGTCGCGTGCGGTCATTTCGGCGCAGTAAAGGTCAAGCAGTTCGGCTTCATGCGCGCGGCGCAGGTCATCACCGATGCCGGTGCCAAGGAAATAGCCGATGTCGGTCAGGCCGTTGCCCAGCGCGACCGTTTGCCAATCGAGCACGGCAATCGGTTCGGCCCCGCCCTTCACATCGAACAGCATGTTATCGAGCCGGAAGTCACCATGGATCAGGCACTGCGGCGGCAGGTCGCGGCCGAACCACAGCGAACCGGCCTCGGCCAGTTCTTCGCAGACGGCCATGAATTCGGGCTCAAGGCTATCTGCATAGCGTTCGCGGAAGATCGCCTGGGCGTTGGGGTAAAGCGCCTGAACCTGCGCGGCAACTTCGGGTTTGGGTTGGAGCCAGTCCGTGGCGAGGATCTCCGCGTGGCCCCAGCTGGGCGCGTGCAGCGCAGCGGCCTGGATTACCCCGGCGCGGGCATCGGCGGCGGAGCAGCTGGCGAGCTGGTTGCCGCCACGGGCCGGGCCAAGGTCTTCGAACAACAGGATGAAGTCGACACCATCATCTGCGATATCGGCGGCGATGGTTTCGGGGACGCGCACGCCAAGGTGCTGGCGCAGCTCGCGGTAGAAGCCCACTTCCTTGGCATAGAGGCCAAAGGCTGCCGCCGTGCCGCGGCTGGTAACGTCTGCGGCAGGAAACTTCCCTGCCAGCGTTGCCGGGCCTGCGCCCGGCCGATCGTACGTGAGGTGAAACCGGACGCTGTCACCAACCTGGCCGGTGCCAATCGGCTCCCAGGAGATCGCCGTGACCACCCCCTGCTGCAACAGCCCGGCAGCGCGCAGGCGGTCGCTCAGCCAATCAGGCGTAATCGAATTGGGGTGCGACGGTATCGCTGTCACCCGGCCCTCTCCTCCGGTTGTTTAAACGAACGGTTAAACGACCGGAGAGAGGCTGGCAATGGCCTTAGGCGAGGCGACCGAAAGCGGATGCCCCGGCATAGACCGCGGCGTCGCCCAGCTCTTCCTCGATGCGGATGAGCTGGTTGTACTTGGCAAGCCGGTCCGAACGGGCCAGCGAGCCAGTCTTGATCTGGCCGCAATTGGTCGCAACCGCGAGATCGGCAATGGTCGCATCCTCGGTTTCGCCCGAGCGGTGCGACATGACCGCGGTGTAGCCGTTACGCTGGGCAATGCTGACCGCGTCGAGCGTTTCCGACAGCGAGCCGATCTGGTTGACCTTGACCAGCAGTGAGTTGGCCAGGCCCTTGCCAATGCCCATGGTCAGGCGCTTGGGGTTGGTCACGAACAGGTCATCGCCGACCAGCTGGACCTTGTGGCCGATCTTGTCGGTCACGGCCTTCCAGCCTTCGAAATCGTCTTCGCCCATGCCGTCCTCGATCGAGACGATCGGGTAATCGTTGCACAGGGCGGCAAGGTAATCGGCCATTTCGACCGGGCTGAGCGAGAGGCCTTCGCCGCTGATTTCATACTTGCCGTTCTTGAAGAACTCGGTCGCGGCGCAATCGAGCGCCAGCTGGATGTCGGTCCCGGCCTTAAACCCGGCCTTTTCAACCGAAGCCATCACGAAATCGAGCGCAGCGCGGGTGCTAGAAAGGTTCGGGGCAAAGCCGCCCTCGTCACCCACGGCGGTGGCGAGGCCCTTTTCGTGCAGGCCCTTCTTGAGGGTGTGGAACACTTCCGAACCCCAGCGAACCGCTTCGGCCAGCGTCGGCGCGCCGACCGGCATGATCATGAATTCCTGGAAGTCGATCGGGTTATCGGCATGTTCGCCGCCGTTGATGATGTTCATCATCGGCACCGGCAGGACATGGGCTGAAACACCACCGACATAGGCATAGAGCGGCAGGCCGCGGGCGTTGGCCGCGGCCTTGGCCACGGCGAGCGAGGTGCCGAGGATGGCGTTGGCGCCGATCCGCCCCTTGTTCTCGGTCCCGTCAAGCCCGATCATCACCGCGTCGATATCGCGCTGGTCTTCGGCATCGCGGCCCAGCAGGGCGTCGCTGATTTCGGTGTTCACGGCATGAACGGCCTTGAGCACGCCCTTGCCGAGATAGCGGCTCTTGTCGCCATCGCGCAGTTCAACGGCTTCGTGCGCACCAGTCGAGGCGCCCGAGGGAACCGCGGCGCGGCCGAACGAGCCATCATCGAGCAGGACATCAACCTCGACCGTCGGGTTGCCCCGGCTGTCCAGAATCTCGCGGGCGTGGAGATCGATAATCGCGGTCATGGCTGGTTTACCCTTCGTATGGCTCGGTTGAGCCGCTCCTAAGCAGGGGAGCCTTGGCAGGCAAGGTGCAATGCAGCATAATCAGGCTTGCAGCACCGAAGGTGCGTTACCACATTTGTATTCATTGCCGCGTGTTGCGGCGCAGAAAGGGCAAAGATCATGGCCAAGACCCCCGCCGCCGCAAAGACCCCCGCCAAGACCGCCGGCGCGAAGGCTGCCGCAAAGCCGGCTGCCGCCAAGAAGCCCGCAGCCAAGGCCGCCAAGGCCAGCGCGGGTGATGCCAAGGCCAAGTTCAGCAAGGCGATCGAAGATGCCAAGGCCAGTGCCACTGCCCTGACCGCCGAAGCCAAGGCCAAGGCCGAGGGCTATCGTGACCAGCTCTCCGCCAAGAGCGGTGACTGGGTTGAAGAAGCCAAGGACATTGCCGGCCAGGCCAAGGGCCGCGCCGCCGATCTGGCTGTGGAAGGCAAGGCCAAGGCGAGCGATGCCATTGCCACCCTGGGCAAGCTGGTCGGCGATAACGCCACCACGATCGATGAAAAGCTGGGCACCCGCTATGGCGACTATGCCCGCACCGCCGCCCGCACCATGCAGGAATCGGCTGCCAAGCTGGATTCCAAGGACCTCAACGAACTGGGCGACGACGCGAAGGAATTCGTGCGCAAGAGCCCGGGTCTGGCGGTGGGCATTGCCGCCGCGTTCGGCTTTGTCATCGCACGGCTGTTCAAGGGTTCGAACAAGGCCTGATCCGGCAGCGCCGGGTAGCCCGCGATGGAGCAGTCCACTCCCCCTTTGACGCATGATGAGCCGGTCGATCCCCCGGAACGGTCGCTCGTCGATGACGTGCGCGAACTGGTCAATGACGGGCGGACCCTGCTGGAAGCAGAGCTCGCCTACCAAAAGTCCCGCGCGGCGCTGGCCGGGCGGACGGCCAAGAGCATGGCGGGCTGGATCGCGCTGGCGCTCAGCCTGGTGTTCTTTGCGCTGATGGCGCTGGTCATGGGCCTGCTGCTGATCCTGGCCCCGCTGATCGGCGGCCTGTGCGCGACGCTGGTGGTCGTTGCAGGACTGCTGATCGCCGCCGGCCTGAGTGGCTGGGTCGCCATGCGTCGCTGGCAGGCCATGTCGCGCCGCCTCTCCGAGGACGATGCGGCATGAGCGGGTTCGAAACCGACCGGGCCAACCGCAAGGCCGCCTGGAACCTGTTCGAAGGGCGGCTGGCGCAGGTCAAGCAAGACCTCGCCGCGCGGAGCATCAAGGAGCGGCTCGCAGCCAAGGCCAAGGACGATGCCCTGGCCTATGCCGACGAAGCCGTTGCCGTGGCCAAGGACAACAAGGGCTTGGTCGCGGTGACAGTCGTGGCCCTGCTTGGCTGGTTCTTCCGCGGCCCGCTGCTTGATCTGGTTGGCCACTATCGTGACCGGCAAGGTCCGGTTCAGCCCGATCCTGCCAACGACGATTTCGATGAACCGACAGAGGAACTGGCCCAATGAGCAATCCCGAACCCCGCCAGGAACGGATCGCCGCCAAGATCGCCGCCTCGCAGCAGCGCCTGGACCGCACCAGCAGCCAGCGTCCGGCGCTGCCGGCGAAGGATGCCTATCCGCCCGAGGACTATCGCTCACTGATCGCGGAATATCCCTGGCTGGCCGTTTTCAGCGGACTGGGCCTTGGCCTTCTGGCAGGCGCTCTGGCGCCCAAGCGTGCCGCCAAAAGCAATCTCGGCCGGCGTGCGCTCGGCTGGGCGCTCGCAGCCGGCGAACTGGGCCTCGCACTGAGCAAGCAGGCCGGCGAACGCGCCAGCGAAGCCGGGCGTGAAGGCGTTGCCCTAGCCAGGCAGAGCTCGGCACAGGTCCGCACAACGGCCCGCAGCACCGGGACCACGATCGCGCGCGAGGCCATCAAACTGGCAGCGCGAATACGGAAATAAGACCTGCCCCCCCCTTGCGCGAAACGCAAGGCACGCTAAAGGCCCGCCATCCACCCCTCCCCGGGATATTTGCGATGAGCAGCCAGAAACTTCACCTTGTGATGGGCGGTCGCGTCAGCGATCCCCAAACCCTTGAATTTACAGACCTTGCCAGCCTGGACCTGGTTGGCGTTTACGCCACCTACGCCGAAGCCGAAGAGGCCTGGCGCGACAAGGCGCAACGCACGGTTGACGATGCCGAAATGCGCTATGTCGTGGTTCACCTGCACCGCCTGCTCGAGCCGGAACAACTCAAGCGCGATTGAACCGGAGTCCCCGCGAAAGCGGGGACCGCAGGCGTCTTTGCCCCAGTCGACCTGAGACCCCCGCCTGCGCGGGGGCCGCACAATCAGATGAATTCGATCTTCTGGACCAGATAGGACCGGTCACCCGCGGGCACGGTCACTTCGATCTCGTCCTCAACCCGGCGGCCAATCAGGGCGCGGCCGAGCGGCGAGTTGTAGCTGATGCGGCCGACCTTGGCGTCAGCTTCGTAGGGGCCAACGATCTGATACTTCACCGGCTTGTCATCATCGTCGAGCAAGGTAACCGTCGCGCCAAAGATGATCCGGTCACCCGAAAGCGTCGAAGGATCGATGATCTGGGCGCGGCTGACCTTGTCTTCGAGGTCCGCGATCGAGGCTTCGACCTGGCCCTGACGCTCCTTGGCGGCGTGGTATTCGGCGTTTTCCGACAGGTCGCCGTGGGCGCGCGCTTCCTCGATCGCGTCAACGATCTTCGGGCGCTCCTCGCGGAGTGCTTTCAGCTCAGCGACCAGCTTTTCATAGCCTTCCGCCAGCATCGGCAGCTTTTCGACACTTGCCATTCTCGCCTCTTCCTCCTGACCGCCCCGCGCAGCGACTAGAACCCTGCCCCGCATCCCAAGGGGATTGCAGGCAGGACCGTCGCGATGTGGGGAGAACGCGATCTACTCAAGCATAATAGTCTTGCAGGCTGCGAACTTCAAGTTGCGCGCCCCGCAAAGCTGCAATTGCCTCCACGGCCGCCACCGAAGCTGCCGCCGTGGTGAAGTAAGGCACCTTGCCGGTCAGCGCCGAGCCGCGGATCGACTGGGAGTCCTTGAGGCTCTGCCAGCCTTCGGTGGTGTTGAAGATCAAGGCCACTTCGCCATCGATGATCCGGTCGACGATATGCGGACGGCCTTCGGCCACCTTGTTGACCAGTTCCACCGGCAGGCCAGCTTCCGCCAGATAACGCTGCGTCCCGCCGGTGGCGATGATCGTGAAGCCCAGGCCGATCAGCTGCCTGATCGCGGGCAGGATCACCGGCTTGTCGGTATCCTTGACCGAAACAAACACAACCCCGCCCTGCGGCAGGACCATGCCCGCACCCAGCTGGGCCTTCGCAAAGGCCGTGGCAAAATTCCGATCGATTCCCATGACTTCGCCGGTAGACTTCATCTCCGGACTGAGCACAGGATCGACACCGGGGAAGCGCGCGAACGGGAAGACCGCTTCCTTGACCGCCATGTAATCCAGCTCACGCTTGAACGGCGGGAAGTCCTTGAGCTTTTCCCCCGCCATGACGCGAGCCGCCACCTTGGCAACTGGTTGGCCGATCGCCTTCGCCACGAAGGGCACGGTGCGGCTGGCACGCGGGTTAACCTCGATCAAGTAGACGGTGCCATCCTTGACCGCGAACTGCACGTTCATCAGCCCGCGCACGCCCAGCGCCATGGCCAGAGCTTCCGCCTGGCGCTCCATTTCAGCCACGATCTCGGCCGGCAGGCTGTAGGGCGGCAGGGTGCAGGCAGAATCGCCCGAGTGGATCCCGGCCTCTTCAATATGCTGCATGACGCCCGCGACCACGACCTGATCGCCATCGCACAGGGCATCGACATCGCATTCGATCGCATCGCGCAGATACTGGTCAATCAGCACCGGGCTTTCACCCGAAACTTGCACCGCCGTGGCGATGTAGTCATCGAGCTGGGCCTCGGAATCGACGATTTCCATCGCCCGGCCGCCCAGCACGTAGCTGGGACGCATCAGCACCGGGTAACCGATGCGATTGGCGACGGCGACGGCCTCGTCACGGCTACGGGCAATGCCGTTGGCCGGCTGCTTGAGGCCCAGCTTGTTGACCAGCGCAGCAAAGCGCTCACGGTCTTCGGCCAGGTCGATCGCATCGGGCGAAGTGCCCAGGATCGGCACGCCATTGTCTTCCAGCGTCTGCGCCAGCTTGAGCGGGGTCTGGCCGCCGTACTGGACGATCACGCCTTGAAGCTGGCCCTTGCTCATTTCCACGCGCAGGATTTCCAGCACGTCCTCGCCAGTCAGCGGCTCGAAATAGAGGCGGTCCGAGGTGTCATAGTCGGTGCTGACCGTTTCCGGATTGCAGTTGACCATGATCGTTTCGTAGCCGGCCTCTTCCAGCGCGAAGCAGGCATGGACGCAGCAATAGTCGAACTCGATCCCCTGCCCGATCCGGTTCGGACCACCGCCGAGGATGACGACCTTCTTGGCATTTGACGGGGCAGCCTCGCACTCGGGCTCGCCAAAGCTGGGGCCTTCGTAGGTAGAGTACATGTAAGGCGTAACCGCCTCGAACTCGGCCGCGCAGCTGTCGATCCGCTTGAACACGGGGTGAACGCCCAGCCGGTGGCGCAGCTCGCGCACCTCTTCCTCGCTCGTCGCGCCAGCCATGGCGCGCAGGGCATCATGCAGCAGCCCCGACCGCCGCGCCGAGGTTTCACCCAGACCGCCGGCCACGTGGATGCCGCGCACGGCCAGCACGGCCAGCCGCTTGTCGGAAAAGCCCATGGCCTTGAGGCGGCGCAGCCCCGCGGCGTCAGTCGGCAGGCCGTTTTCCATGATCGCCGCTTCTTCAGCGATGATCTCGTGGATGTGACGCAGGAACCAGAGGTCGTAATGCGTGATCGCGTGGACGTCCTCGACCGTGAAGCCTTCGCGGAAGGCCTGGCCCACGATCAGCAGCCGGTCCGGCATCTGCTTGGATAGCGCGGCGATGATTGCATCGCGGCCCGCGCCTTCCAGATGGAGCACGCGGTTGAAGCCATCGAGCCCGGTTTCCAGACCGCGCAGCGCCTTCTGCATCGATTCCTTGAAGTTGCGGCCAATCGCCATGACTTCACCCACCGACTTCATCGCGGTGGAGAGCAGCGGCTCGGCGCCCTTGAACTTTTCAAAGGCAAAGCGAGGGATCTTGGTGACGACGTAGTCGATCGACGGCTCGAAGCTGGCCGGGGTGGCCCCGGTTATCTCGTTGGTCAGCTCGTCCAGCGTGTAACCCACTGCCAGCTTGGCGGCGACGCGGGCGATCGGGAAACCGGTGGCCTTCGACGCCAGTGCCGAGGACCGCGAAACGCGCGGGTTCATCTCGATCACGATCAGGCGCCCGTCCTTCGGGTTGACTGCGAACTGCACGTTCGAACCGCCTGTTTCGACACCGATTTCACGCAGCACCGCCAGGCTGGCGTTGCGCATGATCTGGTATTCCTTGTCGGTCAGCGTCAGCGCCGGGGCGACTGTGATCGAATCCCCGGTGTGGACGCCCATCGGATCGACGTTCTCGATCGAGCAGATGATGATGGAGTTGTCGTTCCGGTCCCGGACGACTTCCATTTCATATTCTTTCCAGCCGAGCAGCGATTCCTCAATCAGGACTTCGGTGGTCGGGCTGGCATCGAGTCCGGAACGGACAATCGCCTCAAACTCGGCCTTGTTATAGGCCACGCCGCCACCGGTGCCGCCCAGGGTGAAGCTGGGCCGGATGATCGAAGGCAGGCCGGTGCGTTCCAGCACGGCAAAGGCTTCCTCGACCGTGTGCGCCACGCCCGAACGCGCGCTTTCGAGGCCGATCTTGTCCATCGCCTCGCGGAAACGCTGGCGGTCTTCGGCCTTGTCGATCGCATCGGCATCGGCGCCGATCATCTTGACGCCGTACTTCTCCAGCGTGCCATCGTTGAACAGCGCCAGCGCGGTGTTCAGCGCGGTCTGCCCGCCCATGGTCGGCAGAACGGCGTCGGGCCGCTCCTTCTCGATGATCCGGGCGACGACTTCGGGCGTGATCGGCTCGATATAGGTCGCGTCGGCAAATTCCGGATCGGTCATGATCGTCGCCGGGTTCGAGTTGACCAGGACAACCCGGTACCCCTCTTCCTTCAGCGCCTTGATCGCCTGGGTGCCGGAATAGTCGAACTCGCAAGCCTGGCCGATAATGATCGGGCCAGCACCGATGACGAGGATCGAGGAGATGTCAGTGCGCTTCGGCATCAGGCGAGGCCTTCGATGAATTTCTGGAAGAGATAGAAGCTGTCCATCGGACCGGGCGATGCCTCTGGGTGATACTGCACCCCGAAGGCCTTCTTGCCCTTGACCGCGATGCCGCAGTTGGAACCGTCGAACAGCGAAACGTGGGTTTCCTCGACATTATCGGGCAAGGCAGTGTTATCGACTGCGAAGCCGTGGTTCATCGAGGTGATCTCCACCACGCCGTCCTCCAGCCGCTTGACCGGATGGTTCGCGCCGCGGTGGCCCTGGTGCATCTTGGTGGTCTTGGCCCCGGCGGCGAGCGCCAGCATCTGGTGGCCAAGGCAGATGCCGAACAGCGGAATGTCCCGCTCCAGCAGCCCCTGGATCACCGGGACGGCATAGGCGCCGGTGGCGGCGGGATCGCCCGGGCCGTTGGAGAGGAATACGCCGTCCGGTTCCAGCGCCAGCACACCGCTCAGCGGGGTCTGCGCCGGAACAATGGTAACCTTGGCCCCGGCCTTCACCAGGTTGCGGAAGATGTTGTCCTTCGCGCCATAGTCGATCGCGACAACGTGGGGGCGCTGGTCATGCGGAGAGGGGCCATAGCCCTTGCCCAGGGTCCAGACGCTGCCTTCCCAGTTTTCGATCTCTTCGCGGCTGACCACGCGGGCCAGGTCCATGCCTTCAAGCCCCGGCCAGTCCTTGGCGCGCTTAATCAGGGCGCGAATGTCAAACTTGCCCGAAGGCTCATGCGCGATCACCGCGTTGGGCGCGCCGGACAGGCGGATGCGGCGGGTCAACGCGCGGGTATCGATGCCCGAGAGGCCGATCTTGCCCTTGGCCGCCAGCCAATCGCCGAAGGTCCCTTCAGCGCGGAAGTTGCTGGGTGCGGTCACGTCTTCGCGGACCACGCAGCCCACTGCGCCATCGACTTTCGCCTCAAGGTCTTCGTCATTGACGCCGACATTGCCGATGTGCGGGAAGGTGAAGGTCACGATCTGCCCGGCGTAGGACGGATCGGTCATCACTTCCTGATAGCCGGTCATGGCCGTATTGAAGCAGACCTCGCCCACTGCGGCGCCGGTTGCACCGAAGCCGTGGCCCCAGAGCACCGACCCATCGGCAAGCACAAGGACTCCCGTCGCACCCTGTGGTTGGGGTGCGTGCGAAGAGGCGGCGTCGGCCATGAAGAGGCGCTCCGAATAAAGGGGTTCCAGCGATGTCGCTAAGGCACCGCCGCTAGAGTGGAAGAACCCTAGCGTCAACCTAGGAAAACGCGAAAATTCCGGCTAGGCGGGTTCTTTCCCCAATCCCGAGAAAAGATAATGCTCAGAGATACCATCAAGGCCGCCCAGATCGAATCGATGAAGGCCGGCGACAAGGGCCGCCTGGCCGCCGTTCGCCTGATCCTTGCCAAGATCAAGGACAAGGACATCGAACTGCGTACTGCCGCCAATGTTCCCGATGATGATGTGATCGTCACCGATGTGCTGCAGAAGATGGCCAAGCAGCGCCGCGAATCGATCACGCTGTATGAACAGGGCGGACGTCAGGAACTCGCCGAGGTCGAAAAGGCCGAGCTGGCCGTGATCGAAACCTTCCTCCCCCAGCAGATGGGCGATGAAGAGGTAAAGGCCGCCATCGCCGCGATCATCGCCGAAACCGGCGCTGAGGGCATGAAGGACATGGGCAAGGTCGTCGGCGCACTCAAGGCGAAGCATGGCACCCAGATCGACATGGGTAAGGCCTCTGGCCTGGTCAAAGCCGCGCTGGCCTGATGGCGCTCAGCCCCCAATGGCTTGATGAACTGCGCGCCCGGGTGACGCTTTCCGGCGTCATTTCCCGGACGACGCGGCTCACCAAGGCGGGGCATGAGTTCAAGGCCTGCTGTCCGTTCCATAACGAGAAGAGCCCCAGCTTTACGGTCAACGACCAGAAGGGCTTCTACCACTGCTTCGGTTGCGGCGCGCATGGCGACGTGATCCGCTGGATGACGGACCAGCGCGGCCTTTCCTTCATGGACGCGGTCAAGGAATTGGCGAGCGAGGCCGGGATGGAAGTCCCCGCCCCCGATCCCCGTGCCGCCAAGGCGGCCGAACAGCGCGATACCCTGCACGACGTCATGAAGGCAGCGCAGGACTGGTTCGTGGCGCAGCTGGCGGGGCCAGACGGGGCCAAGGCGCGCGCCTATCTGGCGACCCGCGGCTTTGACGGCCACACCATGCAGCGCTTCGGCTTTGGCTATGCCCCGGAAGGGCGGCAGGCGATGAAGGCCGCGCTGAAGGACGTGCCAGAGGACAAGCTGGTGGAGGCCGGGCTGCGGATCGCGGTGGATGACAAGGAACCCTATGACCGGTTCCGCGGCCGCCTGATGCTGCCGATCGAGGATGCGCGCGGGCGGGTAATCGCCTTTGGTGGCCGCATTCTGGATGCGCAGAAGACCGATGCTCCCAAGTACCTGAACTCGCCAGATACACCGCTGTTTGACAAGGGCCGCACGCTTTACAACCTCCACCGCGCCGGGCCCGCGAGCCGCCAGACCGGACGGATCGTGGTGGTGGAAGGCTATATGGACGTGATCGCGCTGGCCGCAGCGGGGATCACCGACGCCGTTGCGCCGCTTGGCACCGCGTTGACGGATCGCCAGATCGAGCTGCTCTGGCGGCTGGTTGAAACGCCGATCCTTTGCTTCGATGGCGATGCCGCCGGCCAACGCGCCGCCATGCGGGCGATCACCCGCGCCCTGCCCCTGCTCCGCCCAGCCCATTCGCTGCGGATCGTCCGCCTGCCGCCGGGGCTCGATCCCGATGACCTGATCAAGCAGCAGGGCGTGGCGGCGATGGAAAGCCAGCTGGCCAATGCCCGATCGCTGGTGGAGGTGCTGTGGGAGCATGAGCGCGACGCCGCCCCGCTAAACACGCCCGAGGACAAGGCCGGGCTCAAGGCGCGGCTGCTGGCCCATGTCGAATCGATTGCCGATCGCGATATCCAGGCGCTCTACAAGCGCGAGCTGCTGGAACGCTTTTCGGAATTTGCCTTCCCGCGTCGTGAAAACCGCGAGAGTCGCGATTGGCGCAAGCCTGCGGCACCCACCCGCCGCGCCTCCGCTGTCCTGCGTGCCCCGCCGCGCGACGCGCTATCGGCGGCCGTATTGGCCGGACTGCTGCGGTTTCCAGACCAGATCCGGCGCCACGCCGATGTGCTTGGGCAGGCCGGATTGGCCGATCCGCGCTTCGATGCCTTGCTCGATGCGGCCGACTCGGCAGTAGCGCTTGAAAAAGGTGCGATGGAACCCATATTGGGCAAACGGGGTATGGCTGCCCCGACCCCTGAGGAATATGCCGCGATGCGCTTTGGCTTTCTGGCCGATGCCATTCCACCGGAACAGGCCCGCGCCGAACTTGCCCAGGCAATCGGTTTGCTGGTTGAGCGTCCGGCGCTGGAAGCCGCGCTGGCGGCCGCGACAAGGCGCTTTGAAAGCGACCTTTCCGAAGGGGCCTATGCCGAACAGCAGAGATTGCTGAAGAGAAAACTGGAATTCGATGCGCGCTTGCGGCAAATGGCCAACGCGCGAGCGGGGGTGGCGTAGCCCTTCCCCTGCCAAACCAACGGCGGAATGATGGACGAAGACGATAACATCGGCGGCGGTAACGAGGGTGGCGACGCCCCGCTGATCGATCTCAATGAAGCCTCGATCAAGAAGCTGATCGCCCGTGCCAAGCGGCGCGGGGTGATCACGGTTGACGAGCTGAACGAGGCCCTGCCGCAGGACCAGATGACCTCTGAGCAGATCGAGGACATCATGGCCGCGATCAGCGAGATGGGCGTCAATATCGTCGAAAGCGACGAGGACGCGGTCGATCCTGACGAAAAGGACGTCGAGGAAATCGACGAGCAGCCCGAAGGCATGGCCGAGCGGCCTGACCTGATCAAGAAGAAGGAAACGGTCGAGCGGACCGATGACCCGGTGCGCATGTACCTGCGCGAAATGGGCGCAGTCGAACTGCTCAGCCGCGAGGGCGAAATCGCCATCGCCAAGCGGATCGAAGCCGGCCGCGACACGATGATCCTGGGCCTGTGCGAAAGCCCGATCACCTTCCACGCCATCATCCAGTGGTCCGAAGCCCTCAACAACGAGGAAATGCAGCTGCGCGAGATCCTCGATCTCGATGCCATGCTGTCAAAGGAACCGGCCCCGGAAAGCCTTTCCGAAGATGGTGAAGCCGAAGGCGATGGAGAAATCTCCGAAGCCACGGCCGGCCCTTCCTACAAGGAAGAGGAAGACATCGAGGAAGAGGAATCGGCTGACGAGGACGAAGACGGCATCGAACGCCGCGCCCGCCGCCCGGTCGAGGAAGAGGAAGAGGACAACACCCTCAGCCTCGCGCAGATGGAAGCCCAGCTCAAGCCGCACGCGCTTGAGAAGTTTGCCGAGATCACCGCGCTCTTCAAGAAGTTCGAAAAGCTGCAGGCCGAACGGCTTGAAGTCATGGGTGCGGGCGGCGTGTTCTCCGCAGCCAAGGAAAAGACCTATCAACAGCTGCGCGAAGACCTGACCGCGCAGGTGGAATCGGTCCAGTTCCATGCGACCAAGATCGAATACCTGGTCGACAACCTCTATGCCTTCAACCGCCGCCTGACCGCCCTGGGCGGCCAGATGCTGCGCCTGGCCGAGCGTCACAAGGTCAACCGCAAGGACTTCCTCGACAGCTATGTCGGGCAGGAGCTGGACGATGGCTGGCTGCAGGCCATGGCCGGCAAGGACAAGAAGTGGGCGGCCTTTGCCGAGAACGAAGCCGACGCGGTTGAACGCATCCGCGCCGAAGTGGCTGACATTGCCTCGGCCACCGGCATGAGCCTGAACGAATTCCGCCGGATCGTGAACATGGTCCAGAAGGGCGAGCGCGAAGCGCGCATCGCCAAGAAGGAAATGGTCGAGGCGAACCTGCGACTGGTGATCTCGATCGCCAAGAAGTACACGAACCGCGGCCTGCAGTTCCTGGACCTGATCCAGGAAGGCAACATCGGCCTGATGAAGGCGGTCGACAAGTTCGAGTACCGCCGCGGTTACAAGTTCAGTACCTATGCCACCTGGTGGATCCGGCAGGCGATTACGCGTTCAATCGCGGATCAGGCCCGCACGATCCGTATCCCGGTGCACATGATCGAAACGATCAACAAGCTGGTCCGCACCAGCCGTCAGTTCCTGCACGAGCAGGGCCGCGAGCCCACGCCCGAGGAAATGGCCGAGCGTCTGTCCATGCCGCTCGAAAAGGTGCGCAAGGTGATGAAGATCGCCAAGGAGCCGATCAGCCTCGAAACGCCGATCGGCGACGAGGAAGATTCGCACCTGGGCGATTTCATCGAGGACAAGAACGCGATCATCCCGGTCGATGCGGCAATCCAGGCCAACCTCAAGGAAACGGTTACCCGCGTCCTGGCGAGCCTGACCCCGCGCGAGGAACGCGTGCTGCGCATGCGTTTCGGCATCGGCATGAACACCGATCACACGCTGGAAGAAGTTGGCCAGCAGTTCTCGGTTACCCGCGAACGTATCCGCCAGATCGAGGCCAAGGCGCTGCGCAAGCTCAAGCACCCGAGCCGCAGCCGCAAGATGCGCTCGTTCCTGGACCAGTAAGGATCAGGGCGGCCTGGCATCGCGCCGGGCCGCCTGCCTACATACCGCGCCAGGGCCAGGCCAGTTGGCGCACCCAGCCTTCGGGCGCTTCCACTCCCGCCACACCATAACCCGTCGGCCAACGGCCTGCGGGCATGTGCTCTGTGCCGAACAGGCGGTCGAGCAGCGGCAGGTGCACGGCAAAATTCACGTCCCGCGCCTCTGCCTCGATGCCGTGATGCCAGTGATGAAAGCGCGGCATGACCAGCCAGCGCTCCAGCCAGGGCCAGCGCGGGGCGAAATTGGCGTGAATGAACACGGCGTGGAACGAGACGAAGCCCAGATAGGCCAGCACGGCCCGCTCATCAAATCCGGCGACAATCAAAGACAGCAAGACAAGGCCTCGGGTTAAGATGATATCGACAAGATGGAGGCGGGAACCCGCCAGCCAATCCATCCGTTCGACGCTGTGATGGACCAGATGGAAGCGCCACAATAGCGGGACGCTGTGAAAGCCGCGGTGGATCCAGTATTGGGCCAGATCAGCCACCAGCACGCAGCCCAGGAACTGCAACGCCACCGGAATCGACTGAACCGCCGCAGCGAGCAGCGGCACCGCCAGCCAGGCTCCCAGCTTGACCGCTGGCAGCATCACCAGAACGGACATCAGCTGGACCAGCGCATGACTGGCGAAGAAATATTCGGTATCGGTCAGCCAGCCCCTGCGGAACGCGCCTTGGTTTGGCCGCAACGGGCGCCAGCGCTCCAGCGGCACTAACAGCGCTGCTGTGGTCAGGGTGCCCAATACGAACCAATCCAGGCCCAGGTAGATTGCGCTGGACTCGCTCCGTTCAATAGGAACGCCACCCGCCCCCAGAATCAGCGCCAGCGCCCCCAGCAGTACACCCGCCAGACCCAGCGCCTTGCGCCTCCGCAACAGCAGGGAGATAGCGGCGAGCAAGAGAACCAGCAGGATTGCCCCGTCAATCGCCAGTCGAACCAGAGGAAGCGGATAGCGATCGCGCAATTCGGGGATGGTCAGCCAGTCCGGGAAATGCAGGCACAGGACCGCAGCCAGCGCCAGCAGGCCCAAGGCAATTGCCAGAATGCCGCTGATCCAGCCGGTACCAAACAGACGCGGCGCATCATCGGCAAACAGGTCAGACAGGATACGTTCTGCTTTGCGGGCCATGATCTTCCTTTTCGGCTGTCTGACCACCTTATTGCGCAAATGAATTACCGGTTCTTGAAAACCCAGCCGCCGCACTGGCTTTGCGGCTGATCCCCGACTAAGGGGGCGGCAAGCGATTCCCGCCCTTTGGACAGGCCCCCCATGCGCATCGCCATCGCCTCTGACCACGCCGCCGTCGACCTCAAGGCCGAACTGCGCGATTACCTCATCGAACTGGGCCACGAGGTTGCCGACCTGGGCCCTGAAACGGCCGACCGGGTCGATTATCCCGATTATGGCTATCTCCTCGCCTCGGTCGTTGCCGATGGCACTGCTGAACGCGGCGTGGCGCTGTGCGGATCGGGGATTGGCATTTCCATCGCGGTTAACCGCAACCCGGCCTGTCGCGCCGCACTGGTTTCGGAACCGCTGTCGGCCGCTTTGGCGCGCGAACACAACGATGCCAACGTCATCGCCATGGGTTCACGCCTGACCGGCAGTGACATGGCCAAAGCCTGTCTTGACGCTTTTCTCTCGACCGGGTTCGGTGGCGGACGCCACGCTGGCCGTGTCGACAAGCTTTCCAATCCGCCCGCCTGAGGAACAACCCTGTGACCACCACTCCCGCGATCCGCTCCGCCGGCTTTTTCACCGAGCACCTCGCCAGCGCCGATCCTGAAGTCTACGCCGCAATCCGTTCGGAACTGCACCGCCAGCAGACCAAGATCGAGCTGATCGCCAGCGAGAACATCACCTCGCTTGCTGTGCTGGAAGCCACCGGTTCGGTCTTCACCAACAAGTATGCCGAAGGCTATCCGGGCAAGCGCTATTACGGCGGCTGTGAATATGCCGACGTGGTTGAAAACCTGGCGATCGAGCGGGCCAAGGCGCTGTTCGGCTGCCAGTTCGCCAACGTCCAGCCCAATTCGGGCAGCCAGATGAACCAGGCCGTATTCCTGGCGCTGCTGCAGCCCGGTGACAGCTTCATGGGCCTGGACCTCAATTCGGGCGGTCACCTCACCCACGGTTCCCCGGTCAACATGAGCGGCAAGTGGTTCAAGCCGATCCCTTATGGTGTCCGCGCTGAAGACGAGATGCTCGACATGGCCGAGGTCGAGCGCCTGGCCCACGAGCACAAGCCCAAGCTGATTATCGCTGGCGGCACCGCCTATTCGCGCGTCTGGGATTTCCAGAAGTTCCGCGAGATCGCTGATGCCGTGGGTGCCTGGCTGCTGGTCGACATGAGCCATTTCTCGGGCCTGGTCGCCGGCGGCGCCCACCCCTCGCCCTTCCCGCATGCCCACGTTGTCACGTCGACCACGCACAAGAGCCTGCGCGGCCCGCGTTCGGGCATCATCCTCACCAATGACGAGGAACTGGCCAAGAAGTTCAACACGGCCGTGTTCCCCGGCATGCAGGGCGGCCCGCTGGTTCACGTCATCGCCGCCAAGGCCGTGGCCTTTGCCGATGCGCTGAAGCCCGAATTCAAGGCCTATGCCGCGCAGATCGTCAAGAACTCGCGCGCGCTGGCCGAAAGCCTGACCGAGAATGGCCTGCGGATCGTTTCGGGCGGGACTGACAACCATCTGATGCTGGTTGACCTGACTGCCAAGGACGTGACCGGCAAGGCTGCCGAAAAGGGCCTCGATCGCGCCTGGCTGACCTGCAACAAGAACGGCATCCCGTTTGACAAGCGCTCGCCCTTCGTCACCTCGGGCATCCGCCTGGGCACGCCAGCCGGCACCACCCGCGGCTTTGGCGAGGAAGAGTTCCGCAAGGTCGGCGCGCTGATCGCCGAAGTGGTTGACGGCATGGCCCGCAACGGCGACGAAGGCGATGGCCAGATCGAAGCCCGTGTCCGCGGACAGGTGGAAGAACTCTGCGCCCGCTTCCCGATCTATCCGGAGTTGTAAGCCATGAGCGACAATCTGCTGCAAGACGCCAAGGAAGAAATCATGGGCATGGGCAAGGAAGGGATGGCACATCCCTCGACCAAGCCGGTGCTGACTGGGGCTGCCGTTGGTGCAGTCGGCGCGGCGATCCTGCCTTTCGTGACCTGGCCGGTCGGCCTTGTCGCGGGCGCGGGCTACATGCTCTACAAGCGACTGCGCCCGTAACAGATGCGCTGTCCGTTCTGTGCCAATGACAATAGCCAGGTAAAGGATTCGCGGCCCACCGAGGACAATACCGCGATCCGGCGCAGGCGGCAGTGCGAAGGCTGTGGCGCCCGCTTCACCACGTTCGAGCGCGTGCAACTGCGCGAGATCACCGTGGTCAAATCGGGCGACAAGCGCGAACCGTTTGACCGCTCGAAGATCGAACAGTCGGTCGCCCTCGCCTGCCGCAAGCGCGGCATTGCGCAAGAGCGGCTCGACCAGCTCGTTTCGGGAATCCAGCGCCAGGTTGAAACGCTGGGCGATCCCGAAGTTGGGGCCAAGCAGATCGGCGAGATGGTGATGGACGGGCTGCGCCAGCTGGATAGCGTGGCCTATATCCGCTTTGCCTCGGTCTATCGCGATTTCAGCGAGGCCAAGGATTTCGAAGACTTTGCCAGTGCGGTGCAGGATGCCGCCAAGCACTAACCAGCCCGCGATCGTGCTGGTCCGTCCGCAACTTGGCGAGAATATCGGCAAGGCGGCGCGGGCCATGCTCAATTTCGGCCTGACCGACCTGCGGCTGGTTACGCCCCGCGACGGCTGGCCCAACCCCTCGGCCGGACCGGCCGCTGCGGGGGCAGATATCGTGCTGGAACAGGCCCGCGTCTTTGACAGCCTGGCCGATGCCGTGGCCGATTGCGCCCATGTCTACGCCACCACCGTGCGCAAGCGCGGGGTAACCAAACCGGTGGTCGATCCGGAACAGGCCGCGTGCGCGGTTCATGTCGAACCAGGTCGTTCTGCCTATGTGTTCGGCCCGGAGCGCTCCGGCCTTGAGACTGAAGACGTTGCATTGGCTCGCACGATCGTGACCGTGCCGATCAATCCGGAATTCGGCTCGCTAAACCTTGCCCAGGCGGTGATCCTGTGCGCCTATGAATGGTCCAAGCAGGCCGATCTGGCGCAGCCCACGGTGGAAGAGCTGCTCCCCCCGGCTCCGCAGGATGAGCTGGAAGGCATGATCGCCCAGCTGGAAACGATGCTGGAGCCCACCGGCTATTATCATCCGGCCAACCGCGCCGAGGCGACCCGCAGAACTCTTCGCGGCCTGCTGACCAAGCCAGCCTGGAACCATCTGGAGGTCAGAACCTTTCGCGGAGTATTGTCTGCGCTGCGCAAAGGGCCGCGACGCCCCGAATAGGCGCATTTGCGCTTGAATTTCGGGTTTACCGCCGTTAAGGGCGCCTCTTCGCAATTGAGCGGGCACTCCGGTGAAGCCCTGCTCGCATTCGGCCAATGGCGGAATGGTGCGATTCCGGACCAGAAGCCTCGGACAGTACCGGGGCATGCAAATTGAAGGACCCGCCATGTCTAAGCGCAAGGCATCTAAGTATAAAATTGACCGCCGCATGGGCGAAAACATCTGGGGCCGTCCCAAGAGCTCGGTGAACCGCCGCTCGTATGGCCCCGGTCAGCACGGCCAGCGCCGCAAGGGCAAGGTTTCGGACTTCGGTCTGCAGCTGCGCGCCAAGCAGAAGCTCAAGGGCTACTACGGCGACGTCACCGAAAAGCAGTTCAAGCGCACCTACCAGGAAGCATCGTCGATGAAGGGCGATACCGGTCAGAACCTGATCGGTCTGCTGGAACAGCGCCTCGACATGGTCGTGTACCGCGCCAAGTTCGCGCCGACCATCTTCTCGGCCCGCCAGGTCGTTTCGCACGGTCACATCTATGTGAACGGCGTGAAGTGCAACATCGCCAGCCGCCGCATCCGCCCGGGCGACGTCGTCAGCCTGGGCAAGAAGGCCAAGGAAATGGCCCTCATCGCTGAAGCCCAGACCCTGGCTGAGCGTGAAATTCCCGACTACGTCGCTCCCGACGGCACCGACAAGATCACTTTCGTCCGCGTCCCGACGCTCGACGAAGTGCCCTACCCGGTGAAGATGGAACCGAACCTCGTGGTCGAGTTCTACTCGCGCTAAGCGAACGCTCCGGCAACGGAACAAAAAAAGGGCGGTCCCGCGGGGCCGCCCTTTTTGTTTGGATGGTTCAGATCAATTCCGGAACGATGGATCGATCCGGTCCAGCTTACGCAGCAGGGCCGGCCAGGCCAGGCCGTTGGCCACCATACCCATCCCCGCCGGCGGGGTCTGGTCCTTGACCTTTTCCGGCGTGCCCTGCGGCGGATTGTTCAGGCCATCGCGCCCGGCCGAGAGCATCTTCACCTGCGCATCGCAGGCGCGTTCCAGGAAGTAGAGCCGCAGGAAGCATTCACCCACGGTCTGGCCGATCGCCAAGGTGCCGTGGTTGCGCAGGATCATGACGTGCTTGTCGCCCATGTCCTGCACCAGCCGTTCACGCTCATCGAGGTCAGTCGCGATGCCCTCGTAGTCGTGATAGGCAATGTCTGATCCGGCGATCATCGCGGTCTGGGTGTGTGGCAGCAGGCCATCGGACATGGCACTGACGGCCTGCCCGGCGGGCGTGTGGAGATGCATCACCGCGTGGGCATCCTCGCAGTTCATGTGCAGCGCCGAATGGATCGTGAAGCCGGCGGGGTTCACCGGGTGGGCAGTCGGGATCACCGGATGCCCCTCAACGTCGATCTTGACCAGCGAAGAGGCGGTGATCTCTTCGAACATCATGTCATAGGGGTTGATCAGGAAGTGATGCTCCGGCCCCGGAATCCGCGCCGAAAGGTGGGTGAAGATCAGGTCATCCCAGCCGTAGAGCGCCACCAGCCGATACGCCGCGGCCAGATCGACCCGAACCGCCCACTCCTCGGCACTGACGGCGCCGCGAACATGATCGTCGGTGGTATTGGTGTTGGTTTCCATGACCGTGGCCATCATCGCTCTCCTTGCTTTTGCCGGAGAGCCTAAATCAGAATGTTCGGCCTGTCAGCGCCCTAATCGATCCGCCAGCCCCGGCCCTTCAGGCTGATGGGCTTCGTGCCCGGAAGGGAAACAACCACTGGTTTGGCGGAAAGGTTGACGATAACCCGCACCTTGTCCTTCGCCGCGATCCGCCGGAACGCGAAGACCTGATCATTGCCGGTCTCGATCAGCTCCATGTTGCCGGGCTCGTGGCTGTTGGTCAGCGCGGGATGCTGCTTCTTGAGCGCCAGCAAGCGGCGATAGAATTCTGCGCGGGAATAGTTGCCCCAGTCGATCTGGTCCTTGTCAAAGAACTTCAGACGGCGATCGAAGGCGGATTCCTGCCCGCTATAGACCAGCGGCATGCCCGGCAGGGTCGCCGCCAGCACGGCCATGGCATCGGCACCTTCGCCATAAAGCTCGCGATCAGTGCCGTTCCAGCTGTTCTCGTCATGGTTGCTGGTGAAGGTCATGCGATAGGCCCCGGCCGGATAGCGGCGCGGCGGATCGGTGTAGAGCCGTGCCAGGTCACGAGCGTTCGCCCGGCCCTGTGCGACATCGACCAGCTTGTGGAACAGCACCCAGTCATAGGTCATGTCAAAGGCATGGTGCTGTAATTCGGGCGTGTCAGCCTCCGCCAGCAGGAAGACCGGCTTGATCGCATCGAGCTTGGCGCGCGCTTCGTCCCAGAAGTCAACCGGCAGGGTCCAGGCGACATCGCAGCGGAAGCCGTCGATCCCGGCGGTCCGCACCCAATAGCCCATCGCATCGATCATGCCCTGCCGCACGGCGGGTTTCGAATAGTCCAGCCCGATAACGTCCGCCCAGACTTCCTTCTTGCCGGTGCTGAGGTCGGTATAGTTGTAACCTTCCAGTTCTCCGGCGGCGTTACGCTTGTACCAGTCCGGATGCTGATTGACCCAGACATTGTCCCACCCGGTGTGATTGGCCACCCAATCAAGGATCACCTTGAAGCCCTGCTTGTGCGCGGCAGCGACCAGGTGCTGGAAATCGGCCAGCGTGCCGTATTCGGGATTGACCGCGTAATAGTCGCTCACCGCATAATAGCTCCCGAGCGAGCCCTTGCGCAGCTTCTGGCTGATCGGATTGATCGGCATGATCCACAGCACGTCGACGCCCATCATGCGCAGGCGCGGCAGGTGCGGCTCAAAGGCCTTGAACGTGCCTTCCGGGGTGTACTGCCGGATATTCACTTCATAGATCGTGGCAGACTTGGCCCAAGCGGGATGGCGGACCTGGCTGACGCCTTCGGTGATCGGCAATTGCTGCGGAGCTGCCGCCACCGGGCTCGCCGCCAGCACCAGCGCCAGTGCGCCGCCAATCAAACCATTCCGCATCGCCAACTCCCCAGATCCTATGCGCGGCAATCTATCGCCTTGCGCGGATCAGGACAGCCAAGCCGGCTACATTATTCGTATGCGCAGTTATGCGGCGAAGTAGTCGGCGCGGAACTGCGCGGCGAAGGCGGCGAAGGATCCGGCGGCAATTGCATCGCGCATGGCCTGCATCAACTGCTGATAGAAGGTCAGGTTATGCTCGGTCAGCAGCATGGCGCCCAGGATCTCGCCGCTCTTGTGCAGGTGATGGAGATAGGCGCGGCTGTACCTGGTGCAGCAATCGCCGGGGCAGCGCTCATCCAGCGGCGCGCTATCCTCGGCATGCTTGGCATTGCGCAGGTTGACCGGGCCATGCCAGGTGAAGCCCTGCCCGTTGCGGCCCGAGCGGCTGGGCAGGACGCAATCGAACATATCGACCCCGCGCTCGACCGCGCCGACCAGATCATCGGGCTTGCCCACGCCCATCAGGTAGCGCGGACGATCCACCGGCAACATCCCGGGCGCGAAATCGAGCGTGGCGAACATCGCCTCCTGCCCCTCACCCACAGCGAGACCGCCGATGGCATAACCGTCAAAGCCGATTTCCTGCAGCGCCTCGGCACTTTCACGGCGCAGGTCTTCGTTGAGCGCGCCCTGCTGGATGCCGAACAGAGCGGAGCGTTCGGCGTGTTCCGTGCCGCTATCGAACCCGGCGCGGCTGCGCGCGGCCCAGCGCATCGACATCCGCATCGACTGGGCGATGGTGTCATAGGGCGCATCGGCGCGCGGGCATTCATCAAAGGCCATGACGATATCGCTGCCGAGCAGGCGCTGGATTTCCATCGAGCGTTCGGGCGTCAACAGATGGCGGCTGCCATCGAGGTGGCTTTTGAAGGTGACCCCGTCCTCGGTGATCTTGCGCAGCTCGCTCAGGCTCATCACCTGATAGCCGCCGCTGTCGGTCAGGATCGGGCGATCCCAGTTCATGAACTTGTGCAGCCCGCCCAGCCGCGCGACCCGCTCTGCCCCGGGGCGCAGCATCAGATGATAGGTATTGCCCAGCAGGATATCGGCACCGGTCGCGCGCACGCTTTCCGGCTTCATCGCCTTGACGGTGGCGGCGGTGCCGACCGGCATGAAGGCGGGCGTGCGGATCTCTCCGCGCCGCATCCGGATCGTGCCGGTGCGGGCCTTGCCATCGGTGGCATGAATATCGAACTGGAAGCGCGGCGCAGTCATGGCCGTCCCGCTAGACGAAACGGTTGCGCTCGACCAGTCCGACGAGTGCTGCGCGCATTTCATCCCAGGCTTGTTGTTCGGCGGCATCGATCGCCGGAACTGCGGATTCGATCACATCGATCAGTGCATCGATCAGTCCGCGGAACCAGTCGGGCGTCACATCCAGCGCCACGCGGTGGTGCGGGACAGAGGTATCGAAATAGATCCGCGCCTCGGTCGGGGATTCAAACCAGGTCATCACATAGTAGAGCGTGTTGCCCACCATCTCCGCCTCAAGCCGTTCCGGCCCGTGGGGAGAATGATGGACAAAGCTGGCGCGGGCTGCGGGAAAGCGGCGGTAGTATTCGGCGATGACCGGCGCGGTCAGATCACCCAGCAGCTCTGCGGCGCGGTCCAGCCTGGCCTCGATCGCGGCTTGCCCTTGCTGATTGGTCATCCGTCCCTCCGCCGCAGAAGCTAGCCGCAGCGGAGGGTGAATGTCTTGTCCGAAATCAAGCGGCGGCCGGCATGAACCTGGCAGCGATCCGTTTCACCGCTTCCACGAACAGGCCGAAGAACAGCCCGCCAACCACGGTAGCCATCGCCAGTTCGACGAAATCGATCTTCAGCTGGATCAGCGGCGCGGCCGCCACGGTCAGGTACAGCATGGCTGCGGTGTTGAACAGGAACGGCAGCACGTTGATCACCTGCAAATAGATCGCGGCGACCATGATCAGCAGGCCGATCAGCGTGCCGGTGCTGCCCATGATCCCGGTCAGGTAGACCACCTGCCAGGCCAGCGCGATGCCGACCAGCGCGCCGGCCAAAGCCGACGGCAGGCGCTTGATCTCCAGCTGTTCAAGATTGGCCCAGTGCCACAGCATCAGGAACCCGCCGAACAGCGACACTTCCGAAAACAGCGCCGTGCCGATGATGGCCCATGCTACGATTGCCACAACCACGATGGCAACCACGCCCAGCCCGGCCAATGGCCCTGGCGCAGCCGCCGGTGCCGATGTTGAATCCGTCATATCCGTACCCCCTCCAAACCCCATCTTGCGTGGGGCATGGCGAGGAGACTGCAAAAGCACGATCAGCGCAAGCTGCGATTATGCGCGCGATCAGCCCGGCAGCAGCAGCGAGGAATCGCCATAGGAATAGAACCGATATTCGTTGGCGATGGCATGGGCATAGGCCGCTTGCATCCGCTCCAACCCCATCAGCGCCGAAACCAGCATGAACAGGGTGGACTTGGGCAGGTGGAAGTTCGTCACCAGTGCGTCGATCCCCTTGAAGCGGTAGCCCGGCGTGATGAAGATCGCGGTGTCGCCCTCGAACGGATGGATAACGCGGTTGTCGTCCGCCGCGCTTTCCAGCAGGCGCAGGCTGGTCGTGCCAACCGCGACGATGCGATTGCCGCGTGCCCGCACTGCATTGAGCCGCTCGGCAGTGTCTGCGGTGATGACGCCCCATTCGGCGTGCATCTGGTGGTCTTCCGTGTCGTCTGCCTTGACCGGCAGGAAGGTCCCGGCGCCAACGTGCAGCGTCAGCGTCTCATGCCCGATCCCGCGCTGCGTCAGCGCTTCCATCAGGCGCGGGGTGAAGTGCAGCGCGGCAGTGGGCGCGGCAACGGCACCGTCCTTCGCGGCAAACATAGTCTGGTAGTCAGACTTGTCCTGCTCATCGATGGCCCGCTTGCCGGCAATGTAGGGCGGCAGCGGCACCTGCCCCGCCCGATCCAGCAAGACCTCGACCGGCTCATCACCGGCAAAGGCCAGGGTCCAGCTGCCATCGGCATGGCGCTGTTCGGCCGTGGCACTGACCCCGGCAGCGAATTCGATCAGGTCACCAGTCTTGAGCCGCTTGGCGTTGCGGACAAAGGCCTGCCAACGGCGCAGGTCGATCCGCTTGTGCAGCGTCGCCCCAATTCGGGCGGCCCCACGATAGCCTTCAAGCTGTGCGGGGATGACGCGGGTGTCGTTGAACACCAGCACATCGCCGGGCGCGAGCAGGTCCGGCAGATCGAGGACGCCCTTGTCGGCGAAGTCGCCCTGCCCCGGCACATAAAGCAGGCGCGAGGCGTCGCGCGGGCGCGCGGGACGCAGGGCTATGCGTTCGGTCGGAAGTTCGAAGTCAAACAGGTCAACGCGCATGGCCGCGCCCTAGCGGGACGCGGTCGGCGGTCAAGCCCGGCATATGGGCTCAGTTGGACTTGGACTGGCTGAGCATGTCGGCCGAGATGTCCGTCGGCACGCCTGCCAAGGGGGCAGCGGGCCGCGGCTTGCCGTCAATCAGCATGGAAGCCTGGAGGATCTTGGTCGGATTGGCGGGCGGTTCGCCCCGCTCGATCGCGTCAACATAATCCATTCCGGCAATGACGCGGCCGAAATTGGTGTAACGGTGATCCAGAGCGAAACGCGGATAGAACACGATGAAGAACTGGCTGTTGGCCGTGTCAGGCTGATCCGTGCGCGCCATCGAGACCGAACCGCGGACGTGGGGAATGTAATTGAACTCCGCCTTCAGGTCCGGCAGCGAAGAACCACCCTGCCCGGTGCCGGTCGGGTCACCGGTCTGGGCCATGAAGCCGTCGATCACGCGGTGGAAGATGATGCCATTGTAGAAGCCCTGGCTGGTCAGGATCTTGATGCGCGCCACATGTTCCGGCGCCCACGATGGCATCAGCCGGATCAGCACGCGTCCACCGTTTGACAGGTCAAGCGCCAGAATGTTTTCGGGCTCAACTGCCGGGTCCGGATTGATCACCGCGCTCAGCGTCGGAGCGGCCGGAGCGGGCTGAGCCTTATCCTTGGCAAGCCCGGGGGTGGCAATCAGGGCCAGGCCCATGGCAACGGCGGTCAGCTTGGCTCGGATCATCAGGGTCGGGTCTCGAAAACTGGAGGGGCTATTTGCCGCAGCGGGATAGCCGCGTCAGTCTGTCGTTGCAATGAACAGCCGCAGACTATGAACCGCGCGGTCCGCCCGCTTGGGCGATTTTGCCCAGCACATCGGCGCAAACCGTGGGCGTTACGAACTTTGAGATATCCCCACCATAGACGGCAATTTCCTTCACCAGGCGTGAAGCAATCGGCTGCAGCGAGACGTCAGCCATCAGAAAGACCGTTTCCACCCGGGCGTTGAGCTGCCGGTTCATGCCGGTCAGCTGGTATTCGTATTCAAAGTCCGTCACGCCGCGGATGCCGCGGATCACCACCGATGCGCCCTGGCTTTCGGCAAAGTCCATCAGCAGCGAATTGAACCCGACCACTTCGATATTGGTCAGGCCCAGGTTAGCCACCTCGCGCTTGACCATGTCGATCCGTTCGGGATCGGAGAACATCGGCGATTTGGCGATATTGGTCGTCACGCCGATGATCAGGCGGTCAACCAGCTTGGCCCCACGGGCAATGATATCCATGTGCCCCAGGGTGATCGGATCGAAGGTCCCCGGATATACGCCAATCCGTTCCATCAGTGATCCCTCTCCACAATGAACCGCGCCAGATCACGCAGCAGATCTGCCTCTGCCCCATGCTGGCCCAAGTGCACAATCGCCTGATCGACCAGCATCCGGGCCTGCTCGCGCGCCCGGTCCGGGCCAAGCAGCGAGACGAACGTGGCCTTGCCGGCCGCGGCGTCCTTGCCCACGGCCTTGCCAGCCTTTTCGGCATCACCTTCGTGATCCAGCAGATCGTCGGCAATCTGGAAGGCCAGCCCAATATCGCGGGCATAGGCACGCAGGTGCGTGCGCCCCTCGGCCGGCACCCGGCCCAGCACCGCACCGAGTTCCACCGAAGCACCCAGCAGCGCCCCGGTCTTGAGCTGCTGCAGCTTGGTGATCGTATGAAGGTCAAAGGTGGTGGTTTCGGCGACGATATCCATCATCTGCCCGCCGGCCATACCATTCCAGCCGCTGGAGGTTGCCAGCACCTGGATCAGTTCGCCGCGGACAAAGGGATCGCCGCTGGTCACCGGGTCAGCCAGGATTTCGAAGGCAAAGTCATGCAGGGCATCGCCGGCCAGCACCGCCGTCGCCTCATCAAAGGCCAGGTGCGTGGTCGGCTTGCCGTGGCGCATGGCATCGTTGTCCATGCACGGCAGATCATCATGGACCAATGAATAGACATGGATCGCTTCGATCGCGCAGCCAACCCGCAGTGCCGCGGCGCGATCCACACCATAGAGCGAAGCGGTTGCCGCCACCAGCAGCGGGCGCAGCCGCTTGCCCCCACCCAGCAAGGCATAACGCATGGCCTCGACCAACCGGGCGCGGGGGTCTGTCGGCACCGGCAGCAAGGCATCGAACAGCGCTGCGACATCGTTGCCGATGTCCTGAATGGCCTGAGCCAGCAGCGGTGTCGCCTTGCTTGCCATCACCTCAACGGCCGGATTCGGGATCAAACGGGCGGGTTGCCGACGCCTGCCCATCGGCCCCGGCGATGATCTGTTCGATCTTCAGTTGGGCCGCGTCGAGCCGAGCCTGGCAATGCTGCCGCAGTTTTTCGCCCCGTTCGTAAAGGGCAATCGAGCTGTCGAGCGGCACTTCACCGCCTTCAAGCTTGCGCACAATGTCTTCAAGAGCGCGCAGGGCGTCCTCGAAGCTCAGGCCGGTAATATCGGAATTATCTTCGCTCATCCCGCACAGCATTGACCGCGCCCGCCGCGCCGGTCAAGTTGCTGCGACAGGGAGAATTACGATGCAGTGGATTACCGCCTACGTTACCGCCGCCGTGGCCTTTGGCGTGCTCGACGCGCTTTGGCTGCGCTGGGCCGCGCCGAACCTTTATCGCCCGTTGATCGGCGAAATGCTGGCCGACAGCTTCCGGATGGTGCCCGCGCTGGTGTTCTATGCGCTCTATATCGGCGGCATGGTCTGGTTCGCGGTCCGCCCGGGAATGGCACAGGGCGTACCTTACGGGGTGCTCAACGGCGCGCTATTCGGGGCCATCTGCTATGCCACCTATGACCTGACCAACCAGGCGACACTGAAAGTCTGGTCAACGCAGATGACCTTGATCGACATTGCCTGGGGGGCATCCGCCACGGCGCTAGCCAGCGGGCTGGCGGTCTTTGCGGTGCAGAAGCTGGCCGCGCAGTAAGTTTGATACGGGAGGGGCTCAGAATGTTTATCGGACACTGGGCCCCAGCCCTCGCCGCGGCAGCCATCAGCAAGCGAGCGCCGCGGATTGGCACCCTGTTCATTGCCGGGCAGCTGGTTGACTGGGCGTTCTTTGCGCTGCTGCTGCTGGGTGTTGAGCACATGCGCTTTGACCCCGGGATCAGCGTGATGAACCCGATGGACCTCTATCATATGCCCTACACGCATAGCCTGATCGGGGCGGCGCTGTTTGCGGCAGCCTTCGGCGGACTGGTCTGGGCGGCCAGCAAGGACCGCACCGCAGCGCTGATTGCAGGCGCGGTGGTGCTATCGCACTGGCTGCTTGATCTGCTGGTCCATGTGCCGGACCTCACGCTGGCCGGAAGCCCGCCCAAACTGGGCTTCGGACTGTGGAACCATCCGGCGGTCGAAATGCCGCTGGAAATCGGCATCACGCTGGGCGCGCTATGGTGGTACGCCAAGGCGCGCCAGCCGGCCCGGCTGCCGGTGATTGCTTTGGCCATTGTCCTGCTCGCCTTGCAAGCGATCAACTGGTTTGGCCCGGTTGAGCCCGTGGTTACCGCCGGGACCAGCCTGCTGGCTTTCTTCGCCTATGGCCTTGCGACAATTTTGGCCTGGTGGATGGGGAAAACCGCGCAGGCCAACGCCTGAACGGACTCGCCTTCGCAGGCCCGGCTCGCTAAGGCCCGGCAATGGCCGAAATCACTCCCGATGTCGTCGCCCAGCACGGGCTTTCCGAGGAAGAATACCAGCGCGTGCTGCACGCCCTGGGGCGCGAGCCAAACCTGGTTGAGCTGGGCATCTTCTCGGTCATGTGGTCAGAGCATTGCTCCTACAAGTCGAGCCGCATTCACCTGAAGAAGCTGCCGACCGAAGCCCCCTGGGTGATCTGCGGCCCCGGTGAGAACGCCGGCGTGATCGACATCGGCGATGGTCAGGCCGCCATCTTCAAGATGGAGAGCCACAACCACCCAAGCTATATCGAACCCTATCAGGGTGCGGCGACCGGCGTTGGCGGCATCCTGCGCGACGTGTTCACGATGGGTGCGCGCCCGGTGGCCAACATGAACGCCCTGCGCTTTGGCCGCCCTGACCACCCCAAGATGAAGAGCCTGGTCAAAGGCGTGGTTGCTGGCATCGGCGGCTATGGCAACTGCGTGGGCGTGCCGACCGTGGGCGGCGAAACCAATTTCCATCAGGCCTATGACGGCAACATCCTGGTCAACGCCATGACCGTGGGCGTGGCCGATACCGACAAGATCTTCTATTCGGCCGCCACCGGCATCGGCAATCCGATCGTCTATGTCGGTTCCAAGACCGGCCGCGACGGCATCCACGGCGCGACCATGGCCAGCGCCGATTTTGACGAGAAGAGCGAAGAAAAGCGCCCGACCGTGCAGGTGGGCGATCCCTTCACCGAAAAGCTGCTGATCGAAGCCTGCCTGGAACTGATGGCCACCGACGCGATCGTCGCGATCCAGGACATGGGCGCGGCTGGCCTCACCTCGTCATCGGTCGAAATGGCGACCAACGGCAAGGCCGGGATCATTCTCGACATGGACAAGGTGCCGTGCCGCGAAGAAGGCATGACGCCTTACGAAATGATGCTGAGCGAGAGCCAGGAGCGGATGCTCATGGTGCTCAAGCCCGGCAAGGAGCCGATGGCCGAAGCGATCTTCAAGAAGTGGGAACTGGACTTTGCCGTGATCGGCGAAGTGACCGACACCGGCCACATGGTGCTGACATGGCAGGGTGAGACGGTCTGCGACATTCCGCTTGGCCCGCTGGCCGAAGATGCGCCGCTGTATGATCGCCCGGCCTTGAGCCTGGCGGACTACAAGGCTTGGGCCAAGGTCAAGCCGCTGGGCGAGATCCCGCAGAGCGCGGACCTGGGTGCAGACCTGCTCAAGCTCATGGCCTGCCCCGATCTCGCCAGCCGGCGCTGGATCTGGGAACAGTATGACAGCCAGGTGGGTGCCGATACGCTGCAGAAGAGCGGCGGCGATGCGGCGGTGGTGCGCATTCACGGAACCAAGAAGGCGCTTGCGATGAGCACCGATTGCTCCCCGCGCTATTGCTATGCCGATCCCTACGAAGGCGGCAAGCAGGCCGTGGCGGAGACCTATCGCAATATCTCGGCCGTTGGCGCCAAGCCGCTGGCGATCACCAACTGCCTTAACTTTGCCAACCCGCAGCGCCCCGAGATCATGGCGCAGATCGTGGAAGCCCTGCGCGGCATGGGCGATGCTTGCCGTGCGCTCGACTATCCGATCGTTTCGGGCAATGTCAGCCTTTATAACGAAAGCAAGGCGACTGGCGGCGGTTCGGCCATCCTCCCCACCCCCGCGATTGGCGGCGTGGGCCTGATGGCCGATCACGAGGTGATGGCCACCATCGCCTTCAAGGCCGAAGGTGAATGCCTGGCGCTGATTGGGCCGAGCTATCCGGAACTGGGTCAATCGCTGTGGCTGCGCGAAATCCACGGCCGCGAAGACGGCGAACCGCCGAAGGTCGACCTGGGCGACGAGCGCTTCCACGGCGAACTGATCCGTCAGCTCATCGCCGATGGCGCAGTGACCGCAGTGCATGACGTCAGCGATGGTGGCTTGCTGGTTGCGATCGCCGAGATGGCGCTGGCCGGCAATATCGGCGCCAAGATCGACCCGATGGATACCGCCTTCGCCTTCAACGAGACGCAGTCGCGCTATCTGGTGACCTACCCGGCTGACAAGCCGCTCGACCGCAGCAAGGTGCCGTTCGAAAAGATCGGAACCGTTGGTGGCGATGCGCTGGCGATCAACGGCCAGCCGGTCAAGCTGAGTGCGCTGCGCGAAGCCAACGAGAGCTTCTTCCGCGACTGGATGGAAAGCTAAGCGGATGCCCGAGGCGGGCTATTCCGGCACGCCGCTGGCGAAGAAGCTGAACCTGCGCGACGGCATGCGGGTGTGGTTCGACGCCATGCCCGAAAGCGTGGCTGACGAGATCGACGAATATGCCCTGGAGCTGTACTTCGTGGCCGATCCGGCTGAGGGGATCGATGGCGCGCATGTCTTCGTGACAGAACGCACTGTGCTGGAAGCACGGCTAAACAGCTTGCGCCACCAGATCGCAACAGATGGTCAGATCTGGGTCAGCTGGCCGAAGAAGGTGTCAAAGGTTGCCACCGACATCACGGAGGACACAATCCGGGAAATCGCCCTGCCGCTGGGCCTGGTCGACACCAAGGTCTGTGCAGTGGACGATGTGTGGTCCGGCCTGAAACTGGTGATCCGCAAGGACCTGCGCTAGGCTAAGCCTCACCTGATCGTCACCCTGAACTTGTTTCAGGGCCCATCGTGCCCCGGAATCCTTAGTGTGGTCCGGTTCACAGACATGGCGATTGGCCTGTGTCCTGTAACAACTGGTCGGGCCGCGAAATGGGCCCTGAAACAAGTTCAGGGTGACGGCGTTATCGAGGCCGGAACAGTGTCGTCCGTCAGGCGGCCTGCTTGTTTACCGGCGCCATCAGATCATAGGGATCGATCCCGGCGGCGCGCCACATGTCGTGCGCCTGCCGGTAATAGCGACCAGCATTGATACCCAGCTTCGCGCGGGCTTCCTCCAGGGGCATGGCCAGCAGGTCGCGGATCGGCATTTCGACCAGGCGCGGGCAAGCCTTGCCCGACTTCTGTCCTTCGCGCACTGCGCGGAACACTGGCACCTTCACAGTGGCGCGGCGGGCAATTTCGAACGCCCCGGCATAGCCCAGGAACAGGTGCGCAAGTGCCGGCTGCTGGCTGTAGGTAAAGGCCAGCACGCACTGTTCGCCCAGCGCATCGCGGCCATAGCCGGTCAGCACGTGCATCAGGTCATGCGTGTCGCGCATGCGCCGGAAGTACCAATCGACCTGGTCGTTGAAGTACATGTCGGCCGGGCGATAGCGATCAAGCTCGTCCACCAGGCCCTGGGCCGAAAGCCCTTCGCGCTCCATGAAATCGCAATAGGCGTGCGCCACGGTGCCCTTGGGCAGGCGGCGCAGGCTGGCGTGATCGTCGAGGATCGTCACCAGCGAAGGCTCGCTGGCGCGGATCTTCTGGCCGCGCTCGGTCGACAGGAAAGCCTTGGCCGCATCATAAACGCCGGTCCATGGCAGCGCTTCGAAAATCTTCGCGACTTCGGCGGTGTTTTCCTTGTCCTTCACCAGCTCCTTGAAGTGGTGCCAGGCCTTCGGAAGATTGTACTGCATCTTCGGACGGCCCGGCAGCATCAGCGGCAGATCGTCCTCAGCGCCCAGAGCGGCGTCGTTAGCGGCAGTGATCGAAGGCGAAAGCGAGTCCATGATGCGGCACCTGCTGGTTACTTACATGAGTGTCATTAGCAGATTCGCGGACTAGCTGCAAACCGGTTTCAAAAACCCTGCCGGTCAGGCCTGCACCCAGTCCCCGCGGCGGATCCCCAGCAATAACAGCACGCTGGTAAGATCACCCGCGGCAACATAGCCGTGCGCCGCTTCCTTGGCCTTGGGCTTGGCATGATAAGCAATTCCGTGGGTCGCAGCGCGCAGCATCGGGATGTCGTTGGCGCCGTCCCCTGTCGCCAGACTGGCCCCGCCGCGGAGCGACACTTCCTCGCGCAGCACGGCTTCCTTCACGCCGCTGTCAACAATCCCGCCAAGCAGCCCGCCGGTCAGCGCACCGCGTTCGACGGCCAACCGGTTCGCGACCACCCGCTCAAACCCCAGCTGATCGGCCACCGGATCGGCGAACTGGTGGAAGCCACCCGTTACCAGCACGGTAAAGCAGCCATGTTCCTTGAGCGTAGCCACCAGCGTGTTCGCGCCGGGCATCGGCGGCACGCGTTCAGCCAGGCACTGCGCAATCGCCCCCTCGCCCAGCCCGCCCAGCAGGCGGACGCGTTCGGTCAGCGCCTCGGCAAAATCGAGCTCACCCTGCATGGCGCGTTCGGTGATCGCGGCAATCTGGTCCTTCAGCCCGGCAAAGTCCGCCAGTTCATCGATGCATTCGGCCTGGATCATGGTCGAGTCCATGTCCGACACGAAGACCTTTGGGACGACCGGTGCGCTCGCGCTGACCAGCAGGTCCGCCTCGGGAAACCGCTGTTCGAGCACGCCCCGCAGCGCGGCTGCCCCGCCATCGACCGCGATTTCCAGCACCTGTTCGACCCCGCGCAGCGGCTCGGCAGAGCGGACTGCCAGCCCGGCAGCCTCAAGGGCGTGGATGGTGTCGGATAGACTTGCCGACAAGGCCGCCGGTTCTGCTATCACGCGGGCAATGGGCACGGACAATTCCCCTTCAGATTCGGGCAAAAGCCGCCCGCCGCTCGCGCTCATTGCAGGGCCAACCGCCAGCGGCAAGAGCGATCTGGCGGTGCGGCTGGCGCTGGCACTGATCGAACAAGGCCGCAAAGCCGTGGTCATCAACGCCGATAGCGCGCAGGTCTATGCCGACCTTGCGGTGCTGAGCGCCCGTCCATCTGGCGAGGAGATGCAGGGCGTGGCGCACCGGCTGTTCGGCAGCTGGGATGGCGCCCAGGCTTGCTCCGCGGCTGATTGGGCAAATGCCGCACGCAGGGAAATTGAACAGGCCCACCGCGAAGGCATCGTCCCGATCCTGGTGGGCGGGACCGGGCTTTATATGCGGACGCTGCTTGACGGGATTGCGCCCGTGCCGCCGATCGATCCGGCAATCCGCGATCAGGTCCGGGCCATGCCCGTGGCCGAAGCCTGGGCCGCCCTGCAAAGCGAAGACCCGGACCGCGCCGCCCTGCTCTCCCCCACTGACACCACACGCGTGGCGCGGGCGCTGGAGGTGATCCGCTCTACCGGTCAGTCATTGTCTACCTGGCAAGAGCGCCGCGAAGGCGGCATCGACGCGGACGTTGCGCTCCATGCCGGGGTTCTCCTGCCCGATCGGGCCTGGCAGTATGAACGCTGCGATCGCCGGTTTGCCCAGATGCTGGAACTGGGCGCAATCAGCGAGGTGGAAGCCCTGCTCGCGCGTCAGCTTGATCCGGACCTGCCGGTGATGCGCGCCATTGGCGTCCCGGAAATCAGCGCCTTCCTGCGCGGTGATTGCTCTCAGGCAGAAATGGTTGAGCGTGGCGCCCAGGCCACCCGCAACTATGCCAAGCGCCAGTTCACCTGGTTCCGCAACCAGCCCCCGGAAGAATGGCGCAGGATCGAGTCTCATAATGTCGATCCAACGGCTCAGTTCGCATCATTATTACAACCTTAGCGCTTGACACGTTATTTCCTGTCGCCTAGGGCCGGGTCACTTCCTGCCCCTGGCAGGCCCGCGCGAGTTGGAGAGGGCGACCCGGCACAGGCAACTGTGCCGGGTTGGTTCTTTCAAGGCGCCGGAGATCAAGTGAAGGACTGTTACGGTGAGTGAAGAGCGCAGCGGCGCAAGCATCCTGGTCGAAAGCCTGGTCCGCCAGGGGGTCGAATTCGTCTTCGGTTATCCCGGGGGCGCCGTGCTGCCGATTTACGATGCGCTGTTCGCCGATCCGCGCATTCGCCACATCCTGGTTCGCCACGAAGCCGGTGCTGCCCACGCAGCCGAAGGCTATGCGCGTTCCACCGGCAAGCCGGGCGTGGTGCTGGTCACCTCCGGCCCCGGGGCAACCAATGCGGTGACCGGGATTGCCGATGCCTTCATGGATTCGATCCCGCTGGTGGTCATCACCGGCCAGGTTGCCACGGGCCTGATCGGCTCGGACGCGTTCCAGGAAGCCGATACAGTTGGCATTACCCGGCACTGCACCAAGCACAACTATCTGGTGAAGGACCCGTCGGATCTCGCTGCGACGATTGACGAGGCCTTCCAGATCGCCACCCAGGGCCGTCCCGGCCCGGTCGTGATCGATATCCCCAAGGACGTGCAGGTCGCGGTGGCCAGCTATACCGATGGCGCGCCACAGCGCCCCAATCGGTATGCCCCCACCCTGCGCGGCAGCGACAAGGATATCGCCCGCGCGATCGAACTGCTGGCCAACGCCCGCGCGCCCATTTTCTACACCGGTGGCGGGGTGATCAATTCCGGCCCGCGTGCCGCGGAACTGCTCCGCGAATTGCAGGCGAAGACCGGCGCACCCGTTACCTCGACGCTGATGGGCCTTGGCGCCTTCCCCGCAGATCATGCCGATTGGCTCGGCATGCTGGGCATGCACGGCACCTATGAAGCCAACATGGCGATGAACAAGGCCGACCTGATGGTCTGCATCGGCGCGCGGTTCGATGACCGGGTGACCGGCCGCCTCGATGCCTTCGCGCCCCATTCGACCAAGATCCACATCGATATCGATCGCGCCTCGTTCAACAAGACCGTGCCGGTCGATCTGCCGATCCTGGGCGATTGCACGCTGGTGCTGGAGCAGTTGCTGGCTGCGTGGGGCGATCGCAAGGCGCAGGAGCTGACCGAGTGGAAGGCCCGCATCAACGGCTGGCGCGCGCGCCAAAGCCTGGCCTACCCGGCAAACCAGCAAGCGATCATGCCGCAGCGGGCAATCGAACGCCTCTATGAGCTGACCAAGCACCGCGATCCGGTGATCGCCACCGAAGTTGGCCAGCACCAGATGTGGGCGGCGCAGTACTTCCCGTTCTTCGCGCCGAACAAGTGGCTCACCTCGGGCGGCCTCGGCACGATGGGGTATGGCCTGCCCGCCGCGATCGGCGCCCAGCTGGGCAATCCGGACAGCCTGGTGATCGACATTGCCGGCGACGCCTCGATCCAGATGAACATCCAGGAACTGGGCACAGCCTCGCAATACCGCCTGCCGGTCAAGGTGTTCATCCTCAATAACGAGTGGATGGGCATGGTCCGCCAGTGGCAGGAACTGACCTATGAAAGCCGCTATTCGGAAAGCTATTCCGATAGCCTTCCCGATTTCGTGCGGCTGGCCGAAGCCTATGGCTGGAAGGGCATCCGCATCGAGGATGAAAGCCAGCTCGATGCCGGGATCCAGGCGATGATCGATCATCCGGGTCCGGTGATTGTCGATTGCCTGGTCCACAAGGAAGCCAACTGCTTCCCGATGATCCCCAGCGGCGCCGCGCACACCGACATGATCCTCTATGGCGATTCCGTCGCCGGGACCATGGACGACGAAGCCAAGGCACTGGTGTAAGGGGCAGATCATGATGAAGATCCAGCAGCAGGCGGCCGAGCGCCACGTCCTGACCATCACCGTCGATAACGAGGCCGGGATCCTGGCCAAGATCGCCGGCCTGTTCACCGCGCGCGGCTATAATATCGATAGCCTGACCGTGGCCGATATTACCGAGAACCACGCGGTGAGCCGGATAACTATCGTCACCCACGGCCCGCCGGCGGTGATCGATCAGATTCACGCCCAGCTGGAACGGCTGGTGCCGGTCCACAAGGTGATCGACCTGACCGAGATGGGCGCCCACGTTGAGCGTGAACTGGCGCTGGTCAAGGTTGCCGGCGTGGGAGAAGCGCGGGTCGAGGCGCTCCGCCTGGCGGATGTGTTCCGCGCCAAGGTGGTCGATACCACGACTTCCAGCTTCATTTTCGAATTGACCGGCACGCCGGACAAGATTGACCGCTTTGTCTCGCTGATGCGGGAACTGGGCCTGGTCGAAGTTGGCCGCACCGGGGTGGTCGGCATGATGCGCGGGGCCGAAGCGGCCTGAATTTCAAACACTACCGCCCGGCAGGCGCGGGGCACACTGCAAGAGAATGGGACTGACATGAAGGTTTATTACGACGCCGATTGCGACCTGAACCTGGTCACGGGCAAGAAGATCGCCGTGCTGGGCTATGGCTCGCAGGGCCACGCTCACGCGCAGAACCTGCGTGACAGCGGGATCAAGGACGTGGCGATCGCGCTGCGCCCGGGTTCGGCCAGCGCGCGCAAGGCCGAAGCCGCCGGTTTCAAGGTGCTGTCGAACAGCGAAGCCGCCAAGTGGGCCGATATCCTCATGATCCTCGCACCGGACGAACACCAGGCTGCGATCTGGGAGAATGACCTGAAGGGCAACATGAAGCCCGGCTCGGCCCTCGCCTTCGCCCACGGCCTCAACATCCACTTCGGCCTGATCGAAGCCCCGGCCGATATCGACGTGATCATGATCGCGCCGAAGGGCCCGGGCCACACCGTGCGCGGTGAATACGTCAAGGGCGGCGGCGTGCCCTGCCTGGTTGCCGTTCATCAGGATGCCACCGGCAATGCGCTGGACGTGGCCCTGGCCTATGCTTCGGGCGTGGGTGGTGGCCGCTCGGGCATCATCGAAACCAATTTCAAGGAAGAGTGCGAAACCGACCTATTCGGTGAACAGGCCGTGCTCTGCGGCGGGATCACCCACCTGATCCAGGCCGGGT
Source organism: uncultured Novosphingobium sp. (assembly GCA_964413885.1). Taxonomy (GTDB): domain Bacteria; phylum Pseudomonadota; class Alphaproteobacteria; order Sphingomonadales; family Sphingomonadaceae; genus Novosphingobium. Next base: position 494,439 of record CAYPTU010000001.1, on the reverse strand, counting down.
TCGAAACCCTGGTCGAAGCCGGCTACGCCCCGGAAATGGCCTATTTCGAGTGCCTCCACGAAACCAAGCTGATCGTCGACCTGCTGTATGAAGGCGGCATCGCCAATATGCGCTATTCGATCAGCAACACGGCCGAATATGGTGACATCACCACCGGTCCGCGCATCATCACCGCCGAAACCAAGGCCGAAATGAAGCGCGTGCTGGCCGACATCCAGTCGGGCCGTTTCGTGAAGAACTTCGTGCTGGATAACCGCGCTGGTCAGCCGGAACTCAAGGCTGCCCGCAAGGCCGCCGAAGCCCATCCGATCGAACAGACCGGCGCCCGCCTGCGTGCGATGATGCCGTGGATCGGCGCCAACAAGCTGGTCGATCAGGAAAAGAACTAAGCCCCAAATCGGGGCACAGCAATGCCCGTTACGCGTTTTTGCGTAGCGGGCATTGCCTATATTGCATCCAAAAGCCTATACCCGGGTTCTTGCAGTATTGTGAGGAACCTGGAACTTGCATTCGCGCGTAAAGAACGGGCCGCTATGAGCAATGGCCGCCTGTTCGGCAACTCGCTCAATCAGCGGGAAGCCCTCCGTTTAATCAGTTACAGCTCGCTGTTGTTATGCGATCTGGTTGCGATCCAGGCGGGTTTCGCCATCACCGCCGAATGGCGCGGAGCCTACTGGCTCCTGTTGTACGGATTACCCGTCTCGATCATCTTCGGCCTGACCTATGCCGCGCTCGCACTCGGCAACGGCACGGTCACGCGGGAGGCCTTTGGATCGCGCTTGCGATCCGCCATGCTTGGCCAGCGGACCATGTTGATCGCCAGCGCGCTCTGCATAGCCTTCCTGTTCTTCCAACCCCACGGCCTCACCCTGTCGCGCCTCGCCCTGCTGACGGCCATCGTGCTTTCCGCGCTGCTGATTGGCTCCGGCCGGATCCTGTTCCTGAGCCTGTTTTTGCGCAATCGGAGCGAATTCTGGACGAACTGCATCATGCTGCTGGATGGCGCGCGCCCGATCGAACCCACTAGTGCCGCGCTGTTTGATGTCCGCGCCGAAGGGATCAACCCTGAACGCGGCGACCCCGGCGTCGTCGCGCGGCTTGGCGCCTTACTGGCCGGCTATGACAAGGTTGTGGTGCTATGCGCCGGCGGAGAACGCGCCAATGCGTGGAGCCTGATGCTGAAAGCCTTCGATATTCAGGCCGAAGTGGTCATGCCTTCAGACTTGCCCATCGGCGCTATCGGGATCGGCCGGCTCGACAATCGCCCGACACTGATTGTCAATCGCGGCCAGTTGTCCCTCGCCAGCCGGATCAAGAAGCGCGTGGTCGACATCCTCTTCTCAACCCTGGCCCTGGTCCTGCTTGCACCGCTGCTGCTGCTGGTTGCCCTGGCAATCCGCCTCGATAGCCCGGGCCCAGTCCTGTTCCGCCAGTTGCGCATCGGCTATGGCAACCGGCCATTCGAGATCTTCAAGTTTCGATCGCTGCGCCATGAAGCGAGCGACCATCACGGCGCGACATCGGTCACGGCCGGAGATAGCCGGGTGACGCGGGTTGGCGCCTTTATCCGCCGAACCAGTATCGATGAGCTGCCCCAGCTGTTCAACGTCCTGCTTGGGGATATGAGCCTGGTCGGTCCCCGCCCCCATGCCCTGGGGTCACGCGCCGGGGAGAAGCTGTTCTGGGAAATCGACCCAAACTATTGGCAGCGCCACGCGCTCAAGCCGGGGATCACCGGTCTGGCCCAGATCCGCGGCTTTCGGGGGGAAACCCAGCAGCAAAAGGATCTCACCGAGCGGCTGAATTCCGACATTGAATACCAGGAAGGCTGGACCCTCTGGCGCGACTTCCGGATCATGATCGGCACGATCCGGGTCCTGGTGCATCACAAGGCGTTCTGAAGGCGCTGACCGGGGCGCGCCGCCTTCCCCTTTCCGCCCGGCCAAAGCGAAAAGATAAGGGTTAGCCATTAAGTCAATCTTGACCATGAAAACCTAGCTTCACCGCAGAAAAGGCCGCTTTCCGCAGTTGTGCGGCAAGCTGCCGCCAGGCTGGCGGAGGCAGGTTTTGACACTTTGGTCCGGAGAATTGGGCGTAACTTTAAGGCGTTATCGCTCCACCCTGATAACTGTGGCCGTGCTGAGCGCGCTGCTGAATGTGCTGGTCTTGGCCGGCTCAGTCTATCTCATGATGATTTACGATTCGGTGCTGCCGAGCCACTCGATCCCCACGCTGGTCGGGCTCTTCGCCCTGGTAACGATCGCCTATAGCTTTCAGGGCCTGTTCGAGCACGGCCGCGGCCGATTGCTGGCCAGCGTGGGATCGCAACTGGAACGGCAGTTGAGCCGCCGGGTGCAGCGCGCCATGGCCGATCTGGTCCGGCTGGGCGGCAAGGCATCCGGTGATGGCCTGGCCCCAATGCGCGATCTGGATCAGGTTCGCGGGTTCCTGGTCGGCACCGGCCCCGCTACCCCGCTCGATCTGCCCCATGCAGAACGAGACCGCCTTGGACAACGCGCCTAGCGCATCACGGTGAATGCGCGGCGCAGTTCCTGCACAAAGGCGGCGGGTTGTTCCCAAGCGGCGAAATGTCCGCCCCGCTCCAGCTCTCCCCAGTGAACCAGATTTCGGTAGTTACGCTCCGCCCATTTGCGCGGCGTGGGCAGAATCTCGCGCGGGAAGGCGCTGGCAGCCACCGGAATTGCGATCTCCTGTGGCGCAAAGCTGCCAAAGCTCTCCCAATAGAGCCGCGCCGATGAGGCACCGTTCCGTGGGAGCCAGTAGAGCATGATGTTATCGAGCACCTGGTCCATGCTCAGCGCATCCCAGGGCGATCCAGCGTTATCGGTCCAGGCCCAGATCTTCTCAAGGATCCAGCCGGCCAGCCCCGCCGGACTGTCCACCAGCCCGTAGCCGACCGTTTGTGGCCGGGTCTGCTGCTGCTTCGAATAGCCCGAATCCCAGTCCTGATAGTGCTTGAGCGCACCCAGCGCCTTAAGCTCAGGCGGGGTGGGATTGACCAGGTCCGCTTCGGTCGGTCGGCCCAGCGGCATGTTGAGGTGGATCCCGGCGCAGCCCTTCACCTGCTGCACCGCAATTGCCGTGGTCACGGCAGAGCCCCAATCGCCACCCTGCGCGAACCAGCGATCATAGCCCAGCCGCGCCATCAGCTCACCCCAGGCGCGGCCGATCTTTTCAACGCCCCACCCGGTCGTCACGGGCTTGTCTGAGAACCCGTATCCCGGGAGCGATGGCAGCACGAGGTGGAAAGCCGGTGCGGCCGGATCAGACGGGTTGGTGAGTTCGTCGATCACGCCCATAAATTCGATCACCGAACCCGGCCAGCCGTGCGTCATGATCAACGGCATGGCATCGGCGCGCGGCGAGCGCACTTGGATGAAATGTATGTCCAGCCCGTCGATCCTGGTCTTGAACTGGCCCAGCGCATTGAGTCGCGCTTCGCAGGCGCGCCAGTCATAGCCGTTGCGCCAATAGGCCAGCAGATCCTGCAGGGCAGCGAGCGGCGTGCCTTGCGACCAGTCATCGACCGGTTCCTTTTCGGGCCAGCGGGTCAGGTCGATCCGGGCCTTGAGGTCATCCAGTTCCTGCTGCGGAACCGCGAGGGTGAATGGCCGGATCGCGTTCATCTTATGCCCCTATCGCGGCCTTGGCCGCTGCTTCCACCTTGGCCCGATCGAACAGGGTGGCGGTGGAAGTGCCCTTGGCCAAGACATTGCCATCCCCATCCAGCAAGCGCCCTTCCAGAAACGCCGTCTTGCGGCCGCGCCGCTCAATCCAGCCTTCCGCAATCACCAGACCGGGCCGGACCGGCGCGAAGAAGCTGACCTTGATTTCCAGGCTCATCGGCGTGACGTCATCCCCCAGCACCGCGATCACGGCATGGGCCATGGCAGCATCGATCCAGCCGGTCACGAAGCCGCCCTGCACCACGCCGCCCGAATGGCACATGCCGGGCTTGGCCATATATTCCAGCCGCGCGCGGCCTTCTGGGTTCATCTCGACGATGCGGTGGAGACCCATCGTCTCATACAAGCTGTCGACGCTCATGTTAGACGAGCGCCGAGTAGATCAGCGTCTTGAGCTCGCGCCGGATCGGATAGGTGCTGCTGGGGGCAAGCTGGGTCATGAAGACCATCGTGATCTCCTCAACCGGATCGACGAAGAAGGCGGTCGAATACATCCCGCCCCAATAGAATTCGCCGACCGAGCCGGGGATCATCGTCCGCACCGGATCAAGGTTGACCGCGAAGCCAAGGCCGAACCCGACCCCGGCATTGGTCGCCTCGCTGAACAGCGACTTCGACCAGGAGGCCAAGTCGCCATCATCCGGCAGGTGATTGAGCGTCATCAGCTCGATCGACTTGCGGCCCAGGATCCGCGCGCTGTCCAGTTCGCCGCCGTTCAGCAGCATGGTGTTGAAGCGGTGATAATCGAGCGCGGTCGAGACCAGGCCGCCCCCGCCTGAAAGCAGACGCGGCTGCTTGGCCCACAGGCTTTCCGCCCCGCGATCGGCCAGAACCTTCCCCTTGCCCGGCACGAAGCTGTAGCAATCGGGCAGGCGGTGGGTCTGCCCCGCCGGCACCATGAAGCCGGTATCGTCCATCTTCAGCGGCGCGAAGATATGCTGGCGGAAATATTCGTCGAGCCGCTGGCCCGACACCCGTTCAACCACCGCGCCGAGTACGTCGGTGGAAACGGAATAGTTCCAAGCCTCGCCCGGCGAAAATTCGAGCGGCAACTGCCCCAGCGCGGCGATGAATTCATCGAGCGTCAGGTTGCCATGCCAATTCTCGATCTTGCCTTCACGATAGGCGGCATCGATGTTGGTGCGGTTCTGGAAGCCATAGGTTAGGCCAGAGGTATGCCGCAGCAGGTCCACCATCTGCATCGGCCGGGTGCAGGCCCGGGTCAGGAACGGCACTCCGGCCCCGCCGCCGTTATAGACCTTGAGGTCCTTGAACTCCGGCAGGACGTGGTGGACCGGCGTATCGAGCGAAACCTTGGCCTGTTCCAGCAATTGCATGAATGCCACCGAGGTAACCGGCTTGGTCATCGAGGCGATCCGGAAGATCGTGCCTTCGTCGATCTGGGCAGCCTCGCCCTCGCGCGCCGCGCCTTGCGAGGAGAAGTGCACGACATCGCCGCGGTGCGCGACCAGCACCTGGGCGTGGGGCAGCTTGCCGGTTTCGAGATAGCGGTCCTTGATGAAAGCGGGGATGCGGTCGAGGCGGGTCGGATCGAATCTCATTCGGTCATTCCAATGGCTGTGTTCGGCAACCCTATTGCCGCTTCCGCATTGTCAAAGCAACGAATGTGCGATGCCCGCTTTACAGGCGCGTTTCCTGAGGCCATAGGCATGCCCCATGATTTCTCTACTTGGCCTTACCCTGCGACTTACCCGCCCTTGGGCGTGAGCTGGCGTGCCAACCTCGGGCGCGCAGCACCGCCCAAGGGAGTTCAGAGCACCGCCCAATAGTTGCCGTTCCAAGTTGAGACCAAAGCCATGACCATGCTGAAGAACCCCGGGGTCAAGTATCGCCCCTTCCCGCCGATCAACCTGCCCGACCGGCAGTGGCCCAGCCGTGTGATCGAAAAGGCTCCGCGCTGGCTTTCGACCGACCTGCGCGATGGCAATCAGGCACTGATTGACCCGATGGGGGCCGAAAAGAAGAGCCGGTTCTTTGACCTTCTGCTCAAAGTGGGCGTGAAGGAGATTGAGGTTGGCTTCCCGGCTTCGGGCGCAACGGACTTTGATTTCATCTCCGGACTGGTGAAATCAGGCCGCATCCCGTCAGACGTTACCCCGCAGGTCCTCACCCAATCGCGCCGGGATCTGATCGAAACCACCTTTGCCAGCCTCGAAGGCGCGGAAAAGGCGATCGTTCATGTCTACAACGCAGTCTCGCCCGCCTGGCGGCGGATCGTGTTCGGCATGAGCCGCGAGGAAATCAAGCAGATCGCGATCGAAGGCGCCAAGGTCATGCGTGACCAGGCGGCCAAGTATCATGGCACCAACTGGCAGTTCGAATATTCGCCAGAAACCTTCTCCACCGCCGAAGTCGATTTCTCGGTCGAGGTTTGCGCCGCGGTCATGGAGGTGCTCCAGCCGACGGTTGAAAACCCGATCATCTTCAACCTGCCCGCCACGGTCGAATGCGCGACGCCGAACGTCTATGCGGACCAGGTCGAGCTGTTCAGCCGCTCGATCCCGGATCGCGACAAGGTGGTGATCTCGCTCCACACCCATAACGACCGCGGCACCGGCATCGCCGCCTGCGAACTGGGCCTGATGGCCGGCGGCGACCGGGTTGAAGGCTGCCTGTTCGGCAATGGCGAGCGCACCGGCAACTGCGACATCGTGACCGTTGCCCTGAACATGTACACGCAGGGCGTTGATCCTGAGCTCGACTTCTCGGACATCGATGCGATCGCCAAGACGGTGGAATACTGCAACCAGCTGCCGATCCACCCGCGCCATCCCTATGTGGGCGAACTGGTCTACACCTCGTTCTCGGGCAGCCATCAGGATGCGATCAAGAAGGGCTTCGCCGCGCGCGAGCAGCAGAACGACGAAACCTGGGAAATGCCCTACCTGCCGATCGATCCGGCCGATCTGGGCCGCGATTACGAGGCGGTGATCCGCGTCAACTCGCAGTCCGGCAAGGGCGGCTTCGCCTGGGTGCTGGAACAGGATCAGGGCTTGAAACTGCCCAAGAAGATGCAGGCGCACTTCTCTGGCCATGTCCAGGCGCTAGCAGACGAAGTGGGCCGCGAACTGTTTGCCGAGGATATCTGGACCGTGTTCCAGAAAACCTATCACCTCAGCACGCCGCAGCACTTCCAGCTGCTCGACTATGAGGAAAGCAAGGCACCCGACGGCACCCGCGTCTTCGCTGGCAAGATTGCTGTCGATGACAAGGAGCAGTCGGTCTCTGGCCGCGGGAATGGCCTGATCAGCTCGGTCGTGGCGACGATTGCCGAAACCTTTGGCGTCAAGCTCGAGGTCAAGGACTATGCCGAGCATGCTATGACCGCTGGTTCTGACGCACGCGCCGCAGCCTATGTCGAATGCATTGGCCCCAACGGCAAATCCGTGTGGGGCGTTGGCATCGATGAGGACGTCGCGACGGCCTCGGTCCGCGCCGTGCTCAGCGCCGCGAACAGCGCCGCCAGCGCCTAGTCCGGCAAAAGCACCATCTTCAGCGCGCCAGCCTCGCGCGCCTCGAACAGCCGGTAGGCCTCCGCCCCGTCGCTCAGCGGCATGCGGTGGCTGACATAGCGTTCGGGGCGCAGCCGGCCGGACTGGACCAGCGGGAACAGCGCGGGCAGTTCCTCGGGCACCGAGCAGGTCCCGACCCGGAAGGTCAGCCCGGCAGCAAAGGCGCGTTCGAGCGGGAAAGCAAAGCGCCGGCTCTGTTGGACGCCAATCACCGAAACCGTACCGCGCCGCCGCACCAGCCGCAGCGCGAAATCGACCGTGGCATCACTGCCGACAACTTCGACCACGCAATCGAGCTTGGCACCGTGGGTATCCTGCTTGATCCGCTCCAGCGCCTCGTCCGGATGCAGGGCAATTGCCCCCGATGCCTCGGCCATGGCGCGGCGCTCGGCAATGGGATCGATCGCATAGACCACATGCGCGCCCATCACGAAGGCTGAATCGACTGCCATCAGGCCAATCGGCCCGAGCCCGATCACGGCGACGCTCGAACCAGGCTTGATGTCTGCATTGCGCGCCCCGAACCAGGCGGTGGCGAGCGCATCGGTCATCATCAGCGCCTGCTCTTCCGAGACGCCATCCGGGATCGGCACGGCATTCATATCGGCAGCGGGGACACGCACGGCTTCGGCCTGTGAACCCTGCAGCTGCGCCGACAGCCCATAGCACCCACCGGCATTGCTGGCGCAGTTGGCGACATTGCCGGCCAGACACGATCGGCAAGCCCCGCAGCCGACTGCAGCGGGGAGCATGACCTTATCGCCGACTTTCAGGCGGTGCACGCCCCGCCCCACTTCAACCACCTCGCCCACGGCTTCGTGGCCAACGCAGAAGCCGGTATCCTCGGAAAAGCCGTGGCCGTGATAGATGTGCAGGTCAGAGCCGCAGATCGAACAGGCCGAGACCTTCACCACCGCGTCGCGATCGGACTGCGGTGCGGGATCGTCCATGGCTTCGTAGCGCACATCGCGCGCGCCATAGTATCGCAGCGCCTTCATTGGCCTAGCGCTCGTTCATCGCGGCATATTCCTTGATCTTCTGCTTGCCGAGCTGGCTCATGTGCACCTCGTCCGGTCCATCCGCGATGCGCACGAAGCGGTTGAGCGTGAAGAAGCGGGCAATCGGGGTATCGTCGGAAACACCCATCCCCCCGTGCATCTGGATGCCGCGATCGCAAACAGTCTGGGCCATCTGCGGCGCCACCACCTTGATCGCCGCGATCAGGTCCTTGGCCACCTTGTTGCCATGGCGGTCCATCGCATCAGCCGCCTTCAGCGTCAGCAGGCGCGACATTTCTATCTCGCAGAAGCTCTTGGCGATGTCCTGACGGATCGAGGACTGGTCGGCCAGCTTCTTGCCAAAAGCAGTGCGACTGTCGGCCCGCCGCGCCATGATTTCCAGCGCGCGCTGGGCCTGACCGATCGAACGCATGCAGTGGTGGATGCGGCCCGGCCCAAGCCGACCCTGAGCGATCTCGAACCCGCGGCCCTCACCCAGGATCAGGTTCTCCTTGGGCACACGGACATTGTCGAACCGCAATTCGCATTCGCCGCCCGGCGAATTGTGCGATCCGAAGACAGTCAGGTGGCGGACAATGGTGATCCCCGGCGTGTCCGGCTCGACCAGAATCTGCGAATGCTGCGCGTGGCGCGGTGCGTTGAAATCGGTCTTGCCCATCACGATCCAGATCGTGCAGCGCGGGTGCATGGCGTTCGAAATCCACCACTTGCGTCCGTTCAGCACATAGTGATCGCCATCGGGGGTGATCGAGAGCTCAAGGTTGGTCGCATCAGACGAGGCAACCTGCGGCTCGGTCATGACATAGGCCGAACGGATCGTGCCCTCGAGCAGCGGCTTGAGCCACTTTTCCTGCTGCTGCGGGCTGCCGTACTTGGCCAGTACTTCCATGTTGCCGGTATCCGGCGCCGAGCAGTTGAGCACCTGGCTGGCCCAGGGGACGCGGCCCAGCAGTTCGGCGATCGGGGCATATTCCAGGTTGGTCAGCCCGGGTGAGAACGCGCCGTATTCGTGCGGCAGGAACAGGTTCCACAGGCCCTGCGCTTTCGCCTTAGCCTTCAGGTCTTCCATCCCGGGCCATTCCTGCCAGAGATTGGCCGGGTCGGTCACGAAATCGTGATAGCCCTGTTCGTTGGAATAGATGTGCTCATCCATGAAGGCGCTGACCTGCGCCAGCAGTGCCTTGACCTTGTCGCTGTGCTCAAAATCCATCGCCCCAACCCCTCGTCCACAAACTTTTTAATCGAGCGATTAATGCGGGGGCGGTCTGCGCTTGTCAAACCCGCGAGGGACCATAAGCTGCGTGACAACGACAAATGGAGAGGAGCATCCTGTGAGCGAAGCGATCCTGGAACCGGAATTGGCGATCATCGATCCGCACCACCACCTGTGGGACCTACGCCCCCTGATGGGGGCTTTTCCGGAGCCGCTGCACCCCTTCATCGCCAGTATCGCGCTTTCACCCTATTACACCTTCAACGAGCTCCATGGCGACACCACCAGCGGCCACAACGTGATCGGCACGGTGTTTATGGAATGCGGTGCCTTCTACAAGGCAGGGGCCAGCGATGAACTGAAGGTCGTGGGTGAGGTCGAATATGTGAACGGCGTCGCCGCGCAAAGCGCGAGCGGGCTCTACGGCAACCAGCGCCTGTGCCACGCAATTGTTGGCCATGCCGACCTGCGGCTGGGCAGCCGGGCTGGCGGCGTGCTGGACGCCCTGACAGCCGCAGGCGGCGGACGCTTCCGCGGCATTCGCCATGCCGGTGCCTGGGATGCCGATCCGGATGTACTTGGCCCGCCGTTCCATCATCCGGCCGGGCTCTATCTCGACCCCGCTTTCCGCGAAGGCTTTGCCGAGCTGGGCAAGCGCGGGTTGACTTTTGACGCCTGGCTGCTCGAACCCCAGCTGGATGACCTGCTGAGCCTGGCCAAGGCCTTCCCCAACCAGCCGATCGTACTGGATCACTGCGGCACCCCGCTGGGCATGGGTTCCTACCACGGCAAGCTGCACGAGCGTTTTGACACCTGGCGCACCAAGATCCGCGCCATTGCCGAATGCCCGAACGTCTCGATCAAGCTGGGCGGCCTGGCCATGTCCTTCGCCGGCCTGCCTGATCACGGTCCAGCGGCCGGGCTTTCGTCAGAGGTTCTGGCGGCGATGTGGCGTCCCTATATCGAAACCTGCATCGAGGCATTCGGCCCGGAACGCGGGATGTTCGAAAGCAATTACCCGGTCGACAAGTGGGGCGCGAGCTATGCCGTGCTGTGGAACACCTTCAAGCGGCTGACCCACGGCGCCAGCGCATCCGAAAAACGGGCGCTCTATGCCGGGACAGCGGCGAAGTTCTACGGAATCGAAGACCTGCTGCCCGCCTGACAAGAGACTGGGGGCGCGCTCTGCTCGCCCCCAATTGCTCAGGCCATGTGGATCGCCTTGGTGACGAGGTAGCTTTCCATCCCCTCGACCCCGCCTTCGCTGCCGAAGCCCGAATCCTTGACCCCACCGAACGGCGAATCCGGGACCGAGATGGCAAAGGTGTTGATCCCGACCATGCCGGACTCGATCGCATCGCCCAGCAGGTTCGCGCGGCGCATCTGCTCGGTGAAGGCAAAGGCGGCCAGCCCGTAAGGCAGGCGGTTGGCCTTGGCGATTGCATCATCCAGATCACTGAACGGCGCTGCCACGGCCACCGGGCCAAACGGCTCATTGGCCATGATGTCGGCGCTGTCCGGTACATCGGCCAGCAGTGTCGGCTGGAAGAAGAAGCCGGCATTGCCCCGGTTGCCACCGGCCATCACGCGGGCACCCTTCGCTCGGGCATCTTCGACCAGGGCTTCGATCGCTCCCGGACGGCGACTGTTGGCGAGCGGGCCCATGTTGGTATCGCTCTCTAGCCCATGACCGGTCTTCACCCTGGCGGTGCGGGCTGCGAAGCCTTCGACAAAGCGGTCATAAATGCCCTGCTGGACATAGAACCGCGTGGGCGAAACGCAGACCTGCCCGGCGTTGCGGAACTTCTGCGGCACGACCATGTCGAGTGTCTTTTCGAGATCGCAGTCATCGAAGACCAGCACCGGCGCGTGACCGCCCAATTCCATCGTCACCCGCTTCAGCCCATCGGCGGCCAGCCGCATCAGATGCTTGCCCACCGGAACCGAGCCGGTGAAGCTGATCTTGCGGATCACGGGTGAGGCCAGGAGGTGCCGGCTGACCGCATCGGGCACGCCGTGGACCAGCTGGACCACATCGCCGGGCAAGCCGGCATCATAGAGGCAACGCACCAGGGCGCCGGTGCAACCCGGCGTCTCCTCTGGCGGCTTGGCGATCACCGAACAACCGGTGGCCAGCGCCGGGCCCAGCTTCTTGGCCATCAGGTAAACCGGGAAGTTCCAGGGACTGAACGCCGCAACCGGACCGACCGGCTGCTTGGTAACAAGCCCGCGCTGACCGGTCGGGCGAACCAGCACCCGGCCATAAATGCGGGTTGCCTCGGCCGCGCACCACTCAAACAGGCTCGCACTGGACAGCACTTCACCGCGCGCCTCGGCCAAGGGCTTACCCTGTTCCATGGTCAGGATTCGTGCGATCCCGTCCGCGCGTTCGCGCAGCAGCGCGGCGGCTTTGGTCAGGACTGCAGCGCGCTGCTCCGCCGGGGCGGCTTTCCACACGGCAAAGCCGCGCTCGGCCGCAGCCAGAGCCTCATCCAGGTCAGCCGGGCTGGCCAGGGGCACTTCGGCAATGGTCTCGCCGCTGGCCGGATCCACCACTGGGAACAGGTCGCGCCCTTCCCCGATCTTCCAGCTGCCATTGATGAACAGCGCCAGGTCGGCGTCGTAAGTCTTGGTCATAGGGAATCCTCGCTCTCTGGGAGCAGGATTAGCTGTCGTGCAGCGCCTTGACCAGCGTAGCGCGCAGGGCAATCAGCCGGGCGCGGTAGCCAAAATTGTTAGTGGGCGGAGCCGCAGCGGGCGCCATTGCCGGGCTGGCCACTGCTGCCCTGTCCACCTTGGCCTGTTTGCCCTTGGCCAAGGCCTGGCGGGCACCGCGCAGGGTAAACCCTTCCCGATGCACAAGCCGGTCAATCGTCTCGACGAGGGCAATATCCTCGGGCCGATAATAGCGTCGGCCACCGCTCCGCTTGAGCGGCTTAAGCATCGGGAATTGCTCTTCCCAATAGCGTAGCACATGCTGGCGAATGCCAAGTGCCTTGGCCACTTCACCAATCGTGCGCAAAGCGCCCTCTTCCTTGCCATCGGCAAGCCCTGGGGCCGACGATTCGGCAAGGAAAAGGTCGTTTTCAGTCACCCTTTGGCGATCCGATCCTTCAGCATCTGGCTGGCACGGAAGGTGAGGACACGCCGCGGCGTGATCGGCACTTCAACGCCGGTCTTCGGGTTACGACCGATCCGCTGAGCCTTGTCGCGCAGCAGGAAGGTGCCGAAACCTGAAATCTTCACATTCTCGCCCTTTTCCAGAGCGTTACCCATATGATCGAGGATTGCTTCCACCATACCAAGCGATTCCGAACGGGAAAGTCCTACTTTGCGGTTGATTGCTTCGGCCAGGTCAGCTCGGGTCAATGTGTGCATCGAGCGCATTGCGCCTTTCTCCCCTCGAAGAATTAAAAGCACGACCCGAACAATGAGCCATATCGATTTTTGGGAAGAATGCAATCAAAGCGCCTGAAAAAGCTGCCTTGATCTTGGGAAAAGTCAGATCCGTACCAGGCTCGCGCCCCAGGTAAACCCGCCACCCATGGCTTCGAGCATCACCAGGTCACCGGGCTTGATCCGCCCATCCCGCACGGCGGCATCGAGCGCCAGCGGAACCGAGGCCGCCGAGGTGTTGGCATGGCGATCAACCGTTACGATCACCTTTTCCGGAGCCAGCCCCAGCTTTTTCGCCGTTGCATCAAGGATGCGCTGGTTGGCCTGATGTGGCACCACCCAGTCGATATCGGCTGCGGAAAAGCTGGTTTCGGCCAGAACTTCGCCAAGGACGTCAGCCAGATTGACCACGGCATGGCGGAAGACCTCGCGGCCCTTCATCCGGATGTGGCCAACGGTGCCCGTGGTCGACGGCCCGCCATCCACGAACAGCAATTCATTATGCGCCCCATCGGCATGGAGGCGGCTGGCCAGGATGCCAGGACCGTCTTCAGCAACATCGCGGGCTTCCAGCACGATCGCCCCGGCCCCATCGCCAAACAGCACGCAAGTGGTCCGGTCTTCCCAGTCGAGGATCCGGCTCATCGTTTCGGCACCGATCACCAGCGCGCGATTGGCGGCACCGGTGCGGAGCAGCGAATCCGCCACAGTCACGGCATAGAGAAAGCCTGAACAGACCGCGCCAACATCAAAGGCGATCCCGCCGTGGCAGCCTAGCCGGTCCTGAACAATCGTCGCCGAAGCGGGAAATGTCTGGTCCGGCGTACAGGTGGCCAGCACGATCAGGCCGATGTCCTTTGCATCAACCCCTGCAGCCGCCAGCGCCGCACGTGCGGCTTCGGTGGCCAGGCTGGCGGTAGTTTCACCCTCACCCGCGAGATGCCGTGAATGGATGCCCGTGCGCTCAACAATCCATTCGTCGCTGGTATCGACGCGTTCGGAGAGTTCCTGATTTGAAACGGCCCGGGCCGGAAGGGCCGAACCGGTGCCGACGATGACGGAACGACGGGTCATCCCGCCGCCTTAGCACCGCTGCGGATCGATTCCGCACCGAAATGTTGCAGTTCTGCGGCGATCCGTTCGGTCAACTTTTCTTCGAGCAGCCGCGCGGTCACGGCAACGGCGTTGGCTACGCCCAGTGCCGACGCAGAGCCGTGGCTCTTCACGACGATACCGTTCAAGCCCAGGAACACCGCGCCGTTATGGTTGTTCGGATCAAGGTGATGCTTGAGCAGTTCGGTCGCCGGGCGCGAGATCAGGAAACCGACCTTCGAGCGCAAGGAAGAGGCAAACGAGCGGCGCAGCAGGTCCGCTACAAACCGCGCCGTGCCTTCGATCGCCTTCAGCGCGATATTGCCGGAAAAGCCGTCGGTAACCACCACATCGACATCGCCGCGGTTGATCTTGTCAGCCTCGATAAAACCATCGAACTGCAATGACAGCTCGCTATGGCCATAGAGCTGGGCCGCGGCATCGCGCAGCACATCGGTGCCCTTGGTTTCTTCACTGCCGATGTTGAGCAAGCGCACGCGCGGGCGATCGCGCCCGGTGATGATCCGCGAATAGGCTGCTCCCATGATCGAGAACTGCACCAGATTGCGGGCATCGCATTCGGTATTGGCGCCGAGGTCAAGCATGACCACGTCATTCTCGCCCAAGGTCGGCATCAAGGCTGAGAGCGCCGGACGATCGATCCCCGGCATGGTGCGCAGCGCCAGCTTGGCCATGGCCATCAGCGCGCCGGTATTGCCAGCGCTGACGGCGGCACCGGCGGCGCCAGTCTTCACCGCGTTAATCGCCAGCCCCATCGAAGTGGTCTTGGCGCGGCGCAGGGCCTGAGTCGGCTTTTCGTCGCCAGCGACAACATCGTCGCAATGAAGGATTTCGGAAGCAGACCGCAGGTTCGGATGATTTTCGAGCGCAGCCTTGATCCGCGTCTCGTCACCAACCAGCAGGAACTTGAAACGATCGTGGCGCCGACGCGCAAGCGCGGCACCCTCGATCATCACGCGCACGCCTTCATCACCGCCCATCGCATCGACGGCGATACGCGGCAGGCTCATCGCGCTATCCCCCCGTTAACTGGGCTTAGAGCCCGACGGCGATGACTTCGCGACCGTTGTAGTGGCCACAGGCAGTGCAGAGGTTGTGCGGACGCTTCAGCTCGCCGCAGTTCGAGCATTCGTGGAACGCTTCGACCGACAGTGCATCGTGGCTGCGGCGCATGCCCCGGCGTGAGGGGCTCGTTTTTCTTTTGGGGACAGCCATCGCGGCACCTGTTCCTGAAATTCGTATGGTCGACTAGAGTTGCCGCGCTGGACCAAGGGACCGGCGGCTGCGAAGGCGCGCCTATAGCGAATATTGCGCGCGTTGCAAGCTCCGTCCTGCCCTTTGCCGCACCAATAGGGGAGAGAAATATGTTGCTACCCACTACGCTGTCTTTGGCCGCCGCCGCAGCGATCATCAACCTCTGGCTCGGCATCCGCTGCGGACAAGTCCGCGGCAAGGCCGGGATCAGCATCGGCACCGGCGGAAATGAGCTGCTGGAACGCCGGATGCGCGCCCAGCTGAACTTCGTGGAAAACACCCCCTGGGTGCTGCTGCTGATCGCCGGGATCGAACTGGCCGGCAAGGGCGGCCAGTGGCTCGCCATCGTTGGCGCAGTCTACATGCTGGGCCGCATTGCCCATGGCTTGGGCATGGATGGAACCGGCGCATTCGCCAAGGGCCGCATGGTCGGCACTCTGATCACCATGCTGTCCCTGCTGGGCCTGGCCGTGGTCGCTGTGCTCGTTGTCCTCGGCAAGATGTAATCAGCTGAGGATATAGTCGCTCACGTAAGCGTTGGTCTTGCGTTCGTGACCAAAAGTGCTGGTGGGGCCGTGACCCGGAACAAAGGTCACGTCCTCACCCAGCGGCCAAAGCTTCTGGGTAATCGAATCCACCAGCTGCTGGTGGTTGCCCTTCGGAAAGTCCGTCCGGCCGATTGAACCGGCAAACAGGACATCCCCGACCATCGCGAAGCGCGACGGCGCGTGGAAAAAGATCACGTGGCCCGGCGTGTGCCCCGGACAGTGGATCACATCCAGCTCAAGCTCACCCACCGTCACCTTGTCACCATCGTGCAGCCAACGGTTGGGCTCGAACGTCTCTGCATGCATACCCCAGCGCTTGCCGTCATCGTCCAGCTGGGCAATCCAGAACCGGTCATCCTCATGCGGACCTTCGATCGGCACGCCCAGTTCCTTGGCTAGTATGCCAGTCTGGCCGCAGTGATCGAGGTGCCCGTGCGTGACGAGCAGCTTCTCGATCGTTACCACGCACTTGGCGACCGCCGCCTTCAACTGGTCCAGATCGCCACCCGGATCGACCAGCGCACCCTTCATGGTTTTGGTGCACCAGATCAGTGAGCAATTCTGCTGGAGCGGCGTAACGGGCACGATCCCCACGCGCATCGGCGGTTCGGCTTTGATATCGGTCATGCCGCCGGTTTGGCGCGCATCGGCGCAAAGCGCAACGGGATTAAAGCCGCCCGCTTTTCCAGACCACCCGGCCAATCACCTGCACCTCCTCTGGCTGCAGCGCGATCGGGCGATAGGCCGGATTATCGCTAACCAGGGTGATCGCCCCCGGCCGCCCCAGATCGACCCGCTTAACCAGCAAGGCATCGCCCGTGCGGACCACGTGAATGCCATCGCGCAAGGGACGCGGGCTGCGATCGACCAGGATCTCGTCCCCGTCGCGCAGGGTG
Organism: uncultured Novosphingobium sp.; assembly: GCA_964413885.1. GTDB lineage: Bacteria > Pseudomonadota > Alphaproteobacteria > Sphingomonadales > Sphingomonadaceae > Novosphingobium. The sequence continues at coordinate 477,760 of CAYPTU010000001.1, read as the reverse complement.
CCTTCCATCGAATCGCCTTCCACCCGAATGGCCGAGAGCATCCGCGGATCGAGCCCCTGTTCGCGCAGCCAACGCGCTGAAAAGCGGAATGCGCCGATTGGCAGTTCCTCAGCCGCCAGCGCCCCCGCCCCGGCCGAGGCACCCAGCGGCAGGCGCGGCACGTCGATCCAGTCACCGCGTGCGGCCTTCACCTTCTCCGGCAAGGAAAAATCCTCTGGCGCACCCAGTTCCGACTCGTCGACACCGAAGAACCGCGCCAGCGTGCGACGATCCGTCTCTTCCAGCTTGCGCGGACTGCGCTTGCGGATGAACTGTTGAAGATAAGTGGAATTTCTTCCGATCAAGTCCGACAGCGCGGAAAGGCTGGCCCCGCGTTCGGTGGCAAGCTGGAGCAAGCGCTGGCGGGGATCGGCGGTAACCATCAAATATTCCTACACGATGTATTTTTCCTAGACAAGTAGGATTTCGACAGGAACACAAGGGTTATTCCCAGCATCGATTCGACCGCCGGGGCCAGTCACAACCGATGGAGACTTCGCCATGCTGATACGGCGGATCGAGCAATTCCTGCGAGAAACCGGAATGCCCTGGACCAAGTTCGGCCGCCTCGCCGCGCACGATCCGCGCTTTGTCCAGGATCTGCGCAACGGCCGCACCCCGCGTTCCGGCACGGAAGAGCGAGTGGAACATTTCATGAACATATATCGGGAGAACCAGCGTGCAGCATGATCCGGCCATCCTCCGCACCCTAGCCGCCTCGGCCCGGCGCAGCAGCCGTCGGCCGTGGCTGGCGCTGCTCTCTGCCCTGTTCGATCTTGCGCAGGGACAAGCAGAACTGCTGCGGCATTCAGAGCGCAACTGGGCCAGCGCGACATTTGCTGGAACGCGGCACACTGTGGCGCTGGCCTTCTCTGGCGCCACGGCCATCGCAGCAGGAGAGGAACTAATCGCCGCCCTGCCCGATCATGAATTCGCCATTCCGGGCCAGCTGGTGGCGGATGCCGCCGTGCTCTCGGTTGATCAGGTCGCCCTGCCCCAGCCGTGCATGGTGGTGGAGCTGGGGCTGCTGCTGCTGGAAGAGGCCTAGTACCCCAGCGTCAGGTCCATCGCGGGCGAAAGCGGCTCGCCCGTGCGGTAACGGTCAAGGTTCTCAAGGAAGCGCTCGACCGAGCGAATGAACATCTTGTCCTGCGCCCGGCCTGACAGGTGCATGGTCACATGGGCGTTGGGCAGGCTCCACAGCTCGTGATCTGCCGGCAGGGGCTCGGGCGTGGTGACGTCCAGGAAAGCCGCGTGGATGCTGTTGGCCTTGAGCGCCGCAACCAGCGCATCCTGATCGACCACCTGCCCGCGCGCGATGTTCACCAGTACGGCATCGCTCTTCATCGCCGCCAGTTCCGCCGCGCCGATCATGCCGTCGGTTTCCGGCGTGGCGGGAACGGCCAGGATCACCCAGTCAAATTCGCCCAGCTTGGCGCGCCACTGATCGGGCGCCAGCGTATCCGGCCCCGGCGTGCGGCGGACCTTGGTCACCTCGACACCAAACGGCGCAAGCCGCTCGGCAATCAGTCCACCGATTGCCCCCATGCCAAGCAGCAGCGCCTTGCTGCCGAAAAGCTCGCGCTTGCCAGGCGAATCCATCAACCATTCGTGACGGTCCTGCGCGTGGACGACCTCGCGATAGCCTTTCGCAATCGTCAGCACTCCCATCACGACATATTCGGCGATGGTGATGGCGTTGATCCCGGCCCCGTTGGTCACCGTCACGCCGCGCTCGTGCAGCAGCGAGAGCGGCATGTGATCCAGCCCGGCATAGATCGAATTGAGCCACTTCAGCCGCACCGCGCGCCGGGCGGCGTCGGCCATGTCTTCCTTCTTGTAGAGATCGAACCAGCCGATTTCGGCCTGGTCGGCAATCTCCAGCAGTTCCTCGGTCGTAGCGAACCAGCGCGGCTCGATCCAGTCGGGCAGGCGTGGCTCAAGGATCGGTCGGGCGATGGCGGAAAGCACGGCAACGGTCATCGTCAATCTCCCAGTTTCCAGTCCCAGCCGAGCGGATCGCCGTCCATCACCTCCACGCCCTGAACGGCGAGTTCGTCGCGCAGGCGATCAGAGGTGGCGAAATCCTTGGCAGCGCGGGCTTCCTTGCGCTGGGTCAGCACGGCTTCGATTTCAGCTTCCGTGATGGTGACCGACTTCGGGCGGATGCGGAGGTCGGTGCGACTTAATCCTTCGAGCCCTATTCCCAGCACCTGGTCCATTCTAACCAAGGCGCTCACGCGCATGGACGGTTCGATGCTCTTTTCAGCCAACAAATGCTCAAATTCCAAGAGTGCGACGGGCGTATTGAGATCAGCATCCATGGCCTGTTCAAATCCCTGCAAATGAGCGGCAGCGTCGCCATACTCCGAAGCTGAAGCAGCTACCTTCGCACCTTCGGCAGCTCGGAGCTTTTCCCAAGCTGCTAGAATCCGCTTCAGCCGCACCAGCGCGGCCTGCAGCCCTTCCCAGCTGAATTCCAACTCGCTGCGGTAATGTGCCTGCAGGCACATCATCCGGTAGGCCAGCGGGTGGTAGCCCTTGTCGATCAACAGCTGGAGCCGCAGGAACTCGCCCGACGACTTGCTCATCTTGCCCGAGCGTTCGACCAGGAAGTTGTTGTGCATCCAGATGTTGGCGCCGGAATTGGCCGGAACGTTCAGGCCATTCGTGCAGCAGAAGGCCTGGTTCTGGGCGATTTCGTTGGGGTGATGGATCTCGCGATGGTCGATCCCGCCAGTGTGGATATCGAACGGGAAGCCGAGCACCTGGCCCGACATGACCGAGCATTCCAGATGCCAGCCGGGCGCGCCTTTGCCCCAGGGCGAATCCCATTCCATCTGGCGCTTCTCGCCCGCAGGGGTCTTGCGCCAGATCGCAAAGTCAGCGGCGTTGCGCTTGCCCTCCACGGCCTCGATCCGCCCTTCCCCGTCTTCGGTCTGGGCGCGGGCAAGGCGGCCGTAATCGGCCACGGTTGAAACGTCAAAGTAGAGCCCGCTGTCGAGCTCATAGCAGTGCTTGTCAGCAATGCTCGTGGCGAAGTCGATCATCGCGGGGACGAATTCGGTGGCGATGGTCCACTTGGCGGGCTGGCGGATGTTGAGCGCCTTCACGTCGGCCCAGTAGGCATCGGTATAGTGCTTCGCGATGTCCCAGATGGATTGGGCGCGTTCGGCCGCCATCTTTTCCATCTTGTCCTCACCGGCGTCGGCATCGTCGGTCAGATGGCCCACGTCGGTGATGTTGATCACGTGGGTCAGCTTGTAGCCCTTGAAGCTCAGCGTCCGGCCCAACACGTCTGCGAAGACATAGGCGCGCATGTTGCCGATGTGCGGGTAATTGTAGACCGTAGGCCCACAGCTGTAGACGCGTGCCTCGCCCGGGTGGACGGGCTGGAACTCTTCCAGCTGGCGGGTCAGGCTGTTGAACAGCTTGAGGGGCATCGTGCTCATCCCTCGCGCCTTACTTTGGCACGCGGCGCGGTCAAGCGGCCAGCGAGACCAGCAGCAGCGCGAGCCCTGCCATGACGACGAACAGGCCGGCCACTTCATGTCGGCTGACCGCCTTGCCGGTCAGCCTCCCGGCCAGCAGCGCGGCCAGTGGCATTTCGATCAGCCCGAGCGTCCGCACATTCGCTGCCGGGGTCAACGCAAAGGCGGTAAACCAGCAAGCGGAAGCGAATGCGCCAAGGAACCCGGCACCCAGACTGGTGCGCCAGACGCGCAGGCTCCCCACGAAAGCCTGTCGGTCGCGGATGGCCAGCCACAGGGCCAGCAGTCCCGCCTGTATCGTCAGGCTGATCGCCAGCACGGTCAGCGCCCGGATCAGGAAATCACCGCCCTGCAGCGCCCCGATTCCACCGCGAAACGCGATAGCGGACAGCCCGAACAATCCGCCCGCGCTGACGCCTGCGGCGATCATCCGCCCTTCCTTCAGCAGGTTGCGGTATTCCCCCGGCTTGACCGAGGCGAGCAGCACGCCGGCCGTCACCACCGCTACCGCCAGCCAGGCCAGCGGCTGCAGGTGATCGCCCAGCAGCAGCACGCCAAGCACGGCAACCAGCACCGGCTCGGTCTTGATATAGGCGTAGGCCACCCCGAAGGCGCGCTGGTTCATCACCACCAGCATCAGCGCCGTGCCCAGAATCTGGCAGACCGCGCCAAGCGCTGCCCAGCCAAGCGAAGTAGGGGTCAGGCCCGGCAAGGGTTGTCCGGTCAGCCACAGCGCCAGCGACAGGAACAGGAGTGCGAAAGGCAAGCCAAAGACAAACCGCACCTGGGTTGCGCCAAGCATCCCGATCGTCTTGGTCAGGCCCGCTTGCGCACCATTACGGAAAACCTGCGCCGATGCCGCGGCAATCGTCACCGGCACCCACAGCAGAAGGGACGGGCTCAGAAGCCCTCCCAGCGGATCGCTTCATCCAGCGGCGCGCGCGGCACGAGGAAATTGTTGACCGGCGCAGACGGATCGCGCCAGCCGACGCCAAGGCCGCAGAAGAAGATGTGGTCGTCCGGAATGTTCACCGCGGCGCGGATCTGTTCCTGATAGATCGCCCAGGCTTCCTGCGGACAGCTATCGAGCCCTTCCTCACGCAGCAGCAGGCACACCGTTTGCAGCCACATGCCGATATCGGACCACTGCGGCGGCCCCATATAGCGCGGGGTGTGGATCAGCATCAGCACCGGCGCGCCAAAGGCCTGGAAGTTGCGCGCGAACCAGGCCAGCCGGCCCATCTTGTTCTCACGCGGGATATCCAGCGCGGCATACATCGCCTCGCCCACGCCCTTGCGGCGTTCGGCATAGGCGCCATCAAGTTCGGGCGGATAGATATTGTATTCCGGCTTATGCCGCGCCGGTCCTTCGGGCAGGATTGCAGCGACATCGGCCAGCAGCTTCGCCAGCGGCTCACCCGTGATGACCGTGGCATTCCACGGCTGGGTATTGCCGCCGGACGGCGCATTCTGCGCCTTTTCCAGCACGCGCCGAAGGATCGCCTGATCGACCGGCTTGTCAAGAAAGGCCCGAACGGTCCGGCGGGTGGCAACAGCTTCGGAAACGTTCATGCCCAGCTTGCCTTACTCGAAGCCCAGGAACTGGATCTTGCTCTCCAGCGGTTCGCGCTTGCGGTCGAAAGCGTTCACCGGATCGGTCTCGTCGCGATAGCCGATGGCGATGCCGCAGAAGAAGATGTGGCTCTCGTCCGAAACGCCCAGAAAGTCCTTGATGACCTTGGCATAGAGCGAGAGGAATTCCTGCGGACAGGTATCCAGCCCCTGCTCGCGCAGCAGCAGCATGATCGTCTGCAGCCACATGCCCACGTCCGACCACTGCGGCGGGCCCATGACACGCGGGAAATAGACCATCAGCACGGCCGGCGCGCCGAACGAGGCAAGGTTCTGCGCCATGAAATCGCCGCGCGCGGCCTTGTCGGCGCGTTCGATGTTCATTGCGGCATACATGTCCGCCCCAACCTGCTGCAGCCGGGCCTTGCACTCCGGGATGACTTCCGGATCGCTCCACGAATATTCCTGCGGGTTCTGCGGCGGCGTGGTGCGCATGATTTCCTGCAGCTGGCGCAGCGGTTCGCCGGTCAGGATAGCGCCTTCCCACGGCTGGAAATTGCAGCCGGACGGGGTCCAGCGCGCGGTTTCCATCACCTGCTTGATGATGTCGAGCGGAACAGGCTTGTCACTGAACGACCGGATCGAGCGGCGGGTCATGACGGCTTCGGTGGTGGTAGCGGCTTTGGTCATGGCGCGTTTAATCGTGCGATTAAACGAAGCGGTCAAGCCTATTCGTCCTCGAACAGGGCAGCCAGCTGTTCGATCATCGTGCCGCCAAGCTGCTCAACATCCATGATAGTCACGGCGCGGCGGTAATAGCGGGTCACGTCGTGGCCGATGCCGATGGCAACCAGCTGGACCGGGGACTGGCGTTCGATCCAGTCGATCACCTTGCGCAGGTGCTGTTCCAAATAACCGGCGGTGTTCACGCTAAGGGTCGAATCGTCGACCGGCGCGCCGTCGGAAATGACCATCAGGATGCGGCGGTCTTCCGGCCGGGCGAGCATCCGGGTGTGCGCCCAAAGCAGTGCCTCACCGTCGATGTTTTCCTTGAGCAGGCCTTCGCGCATCATCAGGCCAAGGTTGCGGCGGCTGCGGCGATAGGGTTCGTCCGCCTTCTTGTAGACGATATGGCGCAGGTCGTTGAGGCGGCCCGGCTGGGCCGGCTTCCCGCCCGCCAGCCAGGCTTCGCGGCTTTGTCCGCCCTTCCAGGCGCGGGTGGTGAAGCCCAGAATCTCGGTCTTCACGCCGCACCGCTCCAGCGTGCGGGCCAGCACATCGGCGCTGATTGCCGCGATCGAGATCGGCCGCCCGCGCATCGAACCGGAATTGTCGATCAGCAGGGTAACGATCGTGTCCTTGAACTCGACATCGCGCTCGATCTTGTAGGACAGCGACTGACCGGGCGAGATCACCACGCGGGCCAACCGGGCAGCATCGAGAATGCCCTCTTCCTGATCGAAATCCCAAGAGCGGTTCTGCTGGGCCATCAGCCGCCGCTGCAGCCGGTTAGCGAGCTTGGTGACAATGCCCTGCAAGCCCTTGAGCTGGGCATCGAGATAGGCCCGCAGCCGGGTCAGCTCTTCCTCATCGCACAGGTCCTGCGCCGCGACGACTTCGTCGAACTGCTCAGTGAAGACCTTGTAATCGAAGTTGCCCGGAATGTCGGTCCAAGGCCGGTTCGGGCGGACGGGGAGCATCCCCTCTTCGCCATCATCCCCGGCTTCGGCCTCGGCATTGTCATCCTCAACCTGCTGCTCGGCCTCGCCCTCGCCTTCTTCCTCGCCTTCGGTAGGCTCACCGGCGACTTCGCTGGGGGCCTGGTCTTCCTGGCTATCCCCTGCGTCGGGATTGTCCTCGCTGTCGTCCTCGCCGTCCTGGTCCTCGCCCTCTTCGGGTTCGGCCTCAATCGGTTCAGAGCGGGTCAACTCAAGATGCTGCAGCATGTCGAGGCTGAGGGCCTGAAAAGCCTTCTGGTCATCGAGCGAGAGCGCGAGTGCATCGAAATCCGTCCCGGCACGCTCCGAAATCCAGCCGCGCAGCATGTCGGTGCCCTTACGCGCAACCTCTGGCACCGGCTGGCCGGTGAGGTGTTCACGCAGCAGCAGCGACAGCGCGACCGGCAGCGGAACTTCATCTGGGCTGCTGGCGCGGGCGATCGGATCGCCGCCAATCCGCACGGCCATGGCCGCATCCAGATTGTCACGCATCCCGGCATAGGCCTTTGAGCCCAGCGCCTCGTAACGCACCTGCTCGACCAGATCATAGCAGGCCCGCGCCGAAGGATCGCTCGGTGCCGACTTGGCATGAAGCGCCTCGTTGTGATGGCGCAGCCGCAGCGCCATCGAATCCGCATGGCCGCGGGCTTCCATCGCCTGATCGCGCGGCAGGTTTCGGCCGGGCATCGGCACCCGCAGGTTCTTGCCATTGGCCACGGCCATATCGGCCGTCCACGCCACCTCAAGCTCAGGCTCGTGCGAGATCGCCCGGCTGGCGCCGGTCAATACTGAGCGGAAGCGATCGAGGGGCGTTTCGTCAGCCATGGAACCTGTGCGCTTAGCCTTTTCTATCCTGCCTCGTCATCCTGAACTTGTTTCAGGACCCATTTTTCGGTCAGCCCCGTTGTGCCGGATGTGAAGCGGGACTGCTGCAATCCTGCACTTCATAATCCGCATTCGCCGCTCTTGCTGCACGATGGGCCCTGAAACAAGTTCAGGGTGACGGGTGGTGTTGATCGATCAGATCGTCTGCCCGGTCTTGGCCCAATCGGCCATGAAACCTTCGATGCCCTTTTCGGTCAGGACGTGCTTGAACAGCCCCTTGATGACCGAGGGCGGCGCAGTCATCACGTCAGCACCGATCTTGGCGGCTTCCAGCACGTGGATGCCATGGCGGACCGAGGCAACCAGGATTTCGGTGTCAAAGGCATAATTGTCATAGATCAGGCGGATATCGCTGATCAGCTGCATGCCATCGAAGCCGTTGTCATCGTGGCGACCGACGAAGGGCGAAACAAAGGTCGCGCCAGCCTTAGCCGCCAGCAGCGCCTGATTGGCCGAGAAGCACAGCGTGACGTTGACCATGGTCCCGTCGCTGGTCAGCGCCTTGCAGGTCTTGAGGCCGTCGATCGTCAGCGGCACCTTGATGCAGACGTTGTCGGCGATCTTGCGGAGGATTTCAGCCTCGCGCATCATGCCTTCGTGATCGAGTGCCACCACTTCGGCGCTGACCGGACCGCTGGTGATCCCGCAGATTTCGCGCGTCACTTCGATAAAGTCACGGCCGGACTTGGCGATCAGCGAAGGGTTGGTGGTCACCCCGTCGAGCAGGCCGGTGGCAGCCAGTTCCTTGATTTCGGCGATTTCGGCGGTGTCGGCAAAGAACTTCACGGGTGCTGCTCCGATTAACGATTCTGCGGATGCTATAGGGAAGCCTGCGCCGAGGGCCTAGCCCCCCGCGCGGTTTCTGCGCATAGGGGCGCTAGCCATGTCCCGCGTCCGCCTTCTTGTCTTCAATCCCGTGCTGTCCGTGCTCGATTACCGGGTGCCGCCGGGCGTGACGGTGGAGCTGGGCCAGGTGGTGATCGCCCCGCTGGGGCCGCGGCAGGTGCTGGGCATCGTTTGGGAACCGGACCGGCTGGACGGGACTGAAGTGCCGGAAAGCAAGCTGCGCCCGCTGCTGGAAGTGCTCCCCGTCCCGCCGATTTCAGAGCCGCTGCGGCGGTTGGTGGAGTGGACGGCGGACTATTACTGCGCACCCTTGAATTCCGTGGCGCGGATGATGCTGGGATCGATGGCGGCTTTGCGCGGCGGCGGGACCACGACCGAATACCGCCTGTCCGGCCACGAACCGGCTCGCCTGACCCCGCAGCGCGCCGCCGCGATGGATGCCCTGCAGGGCGAACAGGCCTCGATCCGGGAACTGGCCGAACTGGCCTCGATCTCCGAAGGGGTGCTGCGCGGCATGGTCAATGCCGGGATCCTGGAACCGGTAACCGTTGACCTCGATCGCGCCTATCCCCGCGCCCGGCCAGACCATGCCCAGCCGGAATTATCTGACCAGCAGCAAGCGGCGGCGGACGAATTCGTTGCCGCGGTCGAAGCTGGCGGCTTCAAGCCCTTCCTGCTCGACGGGGTGACCGGATCGGGCAAGACCGAATGCTATTTCGAGGCGATTGCCGCGGCGATCCGGGATCGCAAGCAGGTGCTGGTCATGCTGCCGGAAATCGCCCTGACCGAAAACTTCCTGCGCCGCTTCGAAGCACGCTTCGGCGTGCCGCCGGTACTGTGGCATTCCAGCCTCAAGCAAAGCGAGCGGCGGCGGGCCTGGCGGGCCATCGTTTCCGGCGAGGCGCAGGTGGTAGTTGGCGCACGCTCGGCCCTGTTCATGCCGTTCAAGCAGCTGGGCCTGATCGTGGTCGATGAAGCCCACGAGGTTTCGTTCAAGCAGGATGACGGCGTACGCTACAACGCCCGCGATGTGGCCGTGATCCGCGCCCGGTTTGAAGCAATCCCGGTGATCCTGGCCAGCGCCACGCCCGCGCTGGAATCGCTCCAGCTGGCCGAGGCCGGGGTCTATACCAAGATCGACCTGCCCAGCCGGTTTGGCGGGGCCACCCTGCCCCATGTCGAGGTGGTCGATCTACGCAAGGACGAACCACCGCGCCAGCACTGGCTCGCGCCATCGCTGGTCAAGGCACTGGAGGATCGGCTCGCGCGCGGCGAGCAGACGCTGCTGTTCCTCAACCGCCGCGGCTATGCGCCGCTCACGCTCTGTCGCCATTGCGGCTATCGCTTCCAGTGCCCGAACTGCTCGGCCTGGCTGGTCGAGCACCGCCTTTCGCGGCGGCTGGCCTGCCATCACTGCGGCCACGCCTCTGAAGTGCCCGAGGCTTGCCCCGAATGCCACACGCCTGATTGCCTCGTCGCCTGCGGCCCGGGCGTAGAACGGATCGCGGACGAGGTGACCGCCCTGTTCCCCGAGGCACGGATTGCGGTGGCCACGTCCGACACGCTCAACAGCCCCGAGAAGATCGCCGATTTCGTCGCGCGGGCGGAAGGCGGGGCGATTGACGTGATTGTTGGCACTCAGCTGGTCACCAAGGGCTATCACTTCCCGGAACTGACCCTGGTGGGCGTAATCGATGCCGACATGGGACTGGAAGGCGGCGATCTGCGCGCAGCCGAGCGGACATACCAGCAGATAGCCCAGGTAGCCGGCCGCGCCGGACGCGGGGTAAAGCCCGGCGAAGTGCTGATCCAGACCCGCCATCCCGAAGCCGCCGTCATCGCCGCCCTTGCCGCCGGTGACCGCGATGCCTTTTACGCTGCAGAGGCCGATGCCCGCCGTGATGCTGGCGCGCCGCCCTTTGGCCGCTGGGCCGCAATCATCGTCTCCAGCGAGGATGAGGCCGAAGCGCGCGAAGCTGCTCGCAAGATCGGCGGGGCCAGTCCTAACCTTTCTGATGTGATGATCCTGGGCCCTGCACCCGCCCCGCTATCGCTCCTGCGCGGGCGCTATCGCTATCGGCTGCTGATCAATGCCCGCCGTTCAGCCCAGTTGCAGGACATCATCCGCCAGTGGCTGGGCGCGCTCGCTTTCCCGCAAGGCGTGCGCGTGGCCGTGGATATCGATCCCTACTCCTTCGTATGACCGTGCTCGTGCCCGTGCTGGGCGATCAGCTTTCGCACAATCTGGCCAGCCTGCAGGGCTGCGATCCGGCGGATACTGTCGTGCTGATGATGGAGGTGGCCGAAGAGGCCACCCACGTCCGCCACCACAAAGCCAAGATCGCGCTGATCTTCTCCGCCATGCGCCACTTCGCGGCAGAACTGCGCGAAGCGGGCTGGCGGGTCGATTACGTCGCGCTGGACGATCCGGGCAACGCGGGCAGCTTTACCGGCGAAATCATCCGCGCCGCGCAGCGCCACAAGCCCCGCCTGATTCGCGTGGTTGAACCGGGCGACTGGCGGGTCGAACAGGCCATGCTCGATTGGCAGACCTTCACCCCTTGCCCGGTCGAGATCCTGCCCGACAGCCGGTTCCTCTGCTCGCGCGATGAATTCGCCGGCTGGGCTGCGGGCCGCAAGGAATTGCGGATGGAGTTCTTCTACCGCGAGATGCGGCGGCGCACCGGGTTGCTGATGGACGGCAAGGACCCGGTTGGCGGCAAGTGGAACTATGATGCCGAAAACCGCTCTGGCCCGCCCCCCGGGCTAAAAGGCCCGCCCCAGCCGAGCTTTGCTCCTGATGCGATGACGCTAGAGGTGCTGGCCCTGGTCGGCACCCGCTTCGCCGATCATTTCGGCTCGCTTGAGCGTTTCAACTGGCCCGTCACCGCGGCGCAAGCCGAACAGGCTGCCACCACCTTCCTGAAAGAGCGGCTGCCCCACTTCGGCCAGTGGCAGGACGCCATGGTCCGCGGGCAGGATTTCCTATTCCACGCCGTGCTCTCCCCCGCGATCAACCTGGGCCTGCTCGATCCGGTCGACCTGTGCCGCCGGGCCGAGGTTGAATACCGCGAAGGCCGCGCGCCGCTGGCCGCTGTCGAGGGTTTCATCCGCCAGCTGATCGGCTGGCGCGAATATATCCGCGGGGTCTACTGGCTGGAAATGCCCGGCCTGGCCGAGGACAATTCCCTCGATGCGACGCGCCCGCTGCCAGACTTCTACTGGACTGGTGAGACCGACATGGCCTGCCTGGCAGATTGCGTCCGCACCACGCGCGACAATGCCTATGCCCACCACATCCAGCGGCTGATGGTGCTGGGCAACTTTGCCCTGCTCGCCGGGATCAGGCCGCAAGAGGTCGCCGACTGGTTTCTGGTGGTCTACGCCGATGCCTTTGACTGGGTTGAGCTGCCCAACGTGGCCGGCATGGCGCTGTTCGCCGATGGCGGTCGGCTGGCCTCGAAACCCTATGCCGCCAGCGGCGCCTATATCGACCGGATGAGCAATTACTGCGGCTCCTGCCGCTACAAGGTTAAGCTCAAGACCGGGCCGGAGGCCTGCCCCTTCAACGCGCTCTACTGGCATTTCCTTGATCGCAACGAAGCGAAGTTGGGCCGCAATATGCGCCTTGCCAATCCCTATGCCACCTGGCGCCGGATGAGCGAAGACAAGCGCGCGGAATACCTTGCCAGTGCCGAGGCTTTCCTGCAGCAGTTGCAGGGCGCTGACGCCGGCTGGGCGCGGCCGGAACAGAACGCTGAGGAGAGCCTGCCATGCTGACCGTCCATCACCTGCGCATCTCGCAATCCGAGCGGATCGTCTGGCTGTGCGAGGAACTGGGGATCGAATACGACCTCAAGCTCTATAACCGGCGCGAGGACAACCGGCTGGCACCCGACGAGTACAAGGCGCTGCACTCGATGGGGATTGCCCCGGTGATAACCGATGGCGGCCTCGTCCTCGGCGAAAGCGGCGCAATCTGCGAATATATCGACCGCAAGTATGGCGCCTGTCGCTTGTCACCCGGCGTCGACGATCCGGACTTTGCCGATCACCTGTTCTGGTTCCACTTCTCCAACGCCACCTTCATGACCAACGGGATGATGGGGCTGGTGGCGCAGTCACTTGGCGCAGCCGAAGCGCCGCCCTTTGTGGCGGACCGCGTGGCCAAGGCCTGGGCGTTGACCAATGCCCGGCTGGGCGAGGCAGAGTTCTTCGGCGGCCGCAACCTGACCCTGGCCGACATCATGATGGGCTTCAACCTGACCACATCGCGCGCCTTTGGCGGCATGTCGCTGGATGCCTTCCCCAATATCGCCGCCTACTTGCAACGGATCGGGCAGCGTCCGGCCTACCAGCGCGCCATGGCCAAGGCCGAGCCTGGTATGCCGCCGATGCTCAGCTAGCGCGCCGCCACGGCGCGGGCAGCAGCTTGCCGCCCCGGATGGCCCGCAGCAGCAAGACCAGTCCGGCCAGCGTCGCGACGATCATCGCGACAACGCTGGCCTCAAGCCCGAATGCCCCGCCGGTCAGCCAATCCGGCCCCATGCGGCGGGTAACCAGCAGGCCCAGCGGGGCTTCGCCGCCCGAGACCGGGACCGAGAAGACCCAGCCCTGGGTAAAGTTCCAGGCCGCATGGATGCCAATCGCCAGCCACAGCCGCCGGGTCAGCATATAGGCTGCACCCAGCAGAATCCCCGCCTCAACCGCAATCGCCACGCTGGAAAACCATGTCGCGCCCGGGTTCATGATGTGCAGCGCACCGAACAGCGCCGATGACAGGACCAGCGCGATCCACGAACCCAGCCACGCTTCGAGCTGGCGAAAGACGATGCCGCGAAACAGGATTTCCTCAAACACGCCGCTGAACACCGCCATCCCGGCGATCGACCAGAACGCGCCGAAGCCACGCAGGCCAAGGATCTCGAATCCGCCAAGCGCGGCAACGATCCCGGTCATGACCGAAAACAGCGCCGTGCCGCCCGCCAGTCCGATCGCCAGCTCGCGCCATGCCCCGGTAAATTCGAGCTCACAGTCGGGCGCGCGCTCGATCCAGCGCTTGTAGACTTTATAGGCCGCGATAAAGAGGCCGGCGAGGATCACTGCGGCGATCAGGCGCGGCGGGCTATTCCGCCCCATGTCCAGCGCCCCGAACAGCCCATTCAGCGCGACAGAGCCAAGCGCGCCGACCAGCAGCATAAGCACGAACCCGATAACCAGCAGGCTGGCCGGATGGGCAATGAACCGGCGCAGACGGCCCGGCGCATTATCTTGGCTTTCAGACATCTGACCCCCCAATTGTTTCGTGCCTTCAATAGGCTAGACCAGATCTTGGTCAATCGCCCCTTCGCGGCTGAGCAGCTTGCGCTTGATCTCCAGACCATAGGCATAGCCGCCCATCCCACCGCCGGTCGCGATCACGCGGTGGCAGGGGATCAGCACGGCGACATTGTTGGCCCCGTTGGCCGAACCGGCCGCCCGCACCGCCTTGGGCCGCCCGATCGCCGCCGCAAGCTGCGCATAGGTGCGGGTTTCCCCGGCCGGAATACGCTGCAGTTCCTGCCAGACGGCTTCCTGGAAAGCCGTGCCTTTCACATCGAGCGGAATGGAACTGGAATCTCCTGGAGCTTCGACCGCCGCGACCACCTGTTCCAGCAGGCCCGCAAAGTCTGCACCGCCTTCGATCAGTTCTGCCTTGGGAAAGCGCCGCTCCAATGCTTCGCGTCCCTCGTTGAACGAGAGGCGGCAGACCCCCTTGTCCGTCGCGGCGACCAGCATCGGGCCCAGCGAACTTGGCACCACCGCCCAACGGATCGTCACCCCCTGCCCGCCATTTGCCCATGCCGACGGCGCCATGCCCAATCTCCCGCGGTTGCTGTCATAGAAGCGGCTGGGCCCGGAATAGCCAGCCGCATAGATCGCCTCGGTCACCTTGTCCTCGCTGGTCAAGGCATCGGCCGCGCGCTCCTGCATCAGGGCGCGGGCATAGGCCGCCGGTGAAAGCCCGGTGTGGCGGGTGAAGACCCGTTGGAAATGGGTGGGCGAATAGCCCGTCTCCGTTGCCAGCGCGGCCAGCGCCAGCGGCTGCTCCGCCGCCTTGATCGCGGCAATCGCCGCCAGCACCGCGCGCTCATCGCGGCTGACGTCATCCGGCAGGCAACGCTTGCAGGGCCGCAACCCCGCCGCCCGCGCCGCCGCACCATCTGCAAAGAAACGCACATTGGCCCGCGCCGGGTGCCGCGCCGCACAACTGGGACGGCAATATATACCAGTGGTCAGAACGCCGGTCACAAAGCGCCCGTCAAAAGCCCGGTCGCGGGCCAGGACGGCGGTCCAGGCGTCATCAGCGTCAATCATCGTGGCTGTCATGGCATAGCTCCTTCATGAAGCAAGCCCTGCCACGATGAAGCCGGCCCCGCGTCCCGGTGCTTGCGCTCAAAGTTTCCTAACCGCCGCAGGCCCGGAACAGCATCAAGGTCCGCTCCTTGGCCTGATCGGCGTAGTCCGGATGGTAATCCTTGCGGCGATCGGAATTGAAGCCGTGCCCGGCCTCATAGACAAAGATCTGCGCGGTGGGGTGCTGCTTTTCGATCAGCTTTTCCACCGCCGCAAAGTCCACCAGCGGGTCATAGCGCCCGAAATGACAGATCGCGGCACATTGCGGCGCCTCATCAGCGAAACGGGTGGCCACATAGCCGCCATAATAGGAAGAGGCCGCCATCAAGTTCGGGCTGATCTGGGCCATGCGCCAGGCGACCGAACCGCCGAAGCAATAGCCAACGATGAACACCGGCCCGCCTTGGGCGTCCAGCCAATCGATGCAGGCCTGGGTATCCTTCAGGCCCTGGTCCCAATCATGCTCGCTCCGGGCGATCTGCACCGCCCGATCCCAGTCGGTGCCGGTATAGCCCAGCGCGCATCCGGGCTCTTGCCGGTCAAACAGACCGGGGCTCAGCACTTCATAACCATCGGCGGCATATTCATCGCAGAGTTCGCGAATGTGATCGGTGACGCCGAAGATTTCCTGGACCAACACCAGCCCGCCGCGGCGCTCACCCACCGGCGTGGCATGATAGACCGGCATGGCATGGCCGTCGGCCATCGTAAGTGTGATTGTTTCGCCCATCAGCCGACTATCCCCGTCTTCCCAACCCCGGCCCGGCTTGCCGGTGCCCGATAGTTCCTAGCGCCACCTTGCATCGCAATACAATCGTCGCTATGCGCGCCCCCGTCAGAGGGGCAGATCTGCGGGCCATGTCCGCGTCCGCCCCATCAATGCACCCGATGCAAGGAACTTGAGCGCGTGGAGAATTCCGGCGGCATTACGGCGAGCTTGCAGGGGCGATATGCCTCTGCATTGTATGAGCTTGCCAGCGAATCCAAGGCTGTTACCGCTGTCGAGGCCGACCTCGACAAGCTGGGCGCAGCGATTCTCGGCAATGCCGATCTGGCCGCGCTGATTCGCAATCCGCAGATCGGCCGCGAGGCTGGCGCGGCGGCGATGGCCGAAGTTGGCAAGGTCCTGAAGCTCCACAAGCTGACCCAGAATTTCATCGGCGTGCTGGCGGGCAACCGCCGCCTCGCCGCCCTGCCCGATGTGGTTCGCGCCTTCAGCACGATCGCCACCGCCGCCCGCGGTGAAGTGACGGCCGAAGTGACCAGCGCCCACCCGCTCAGCGCAACCCAGCTCAAGGCGCTCGCCGCCAAGCTGAAGGAGCGCGAAGGCAAGGACGTAAAGATCAAGGCGAATGTCGACCCCGAAGTGCTCGGGGGCCTGGTGGTCCGGATCGGTTCCACCCAGATCGACAGTTCGATCCGTACCCGTTTGAACACCCTCGCGAATGCGATGAAAGGCTGAACATGGATATCCGCGCCGCAGAAATCTCCAAGGTCATCAAGGACCAGATCGCCAGCTTCGGTACGAAGGCTCAGGTGTCGGAAGTCGGCACCGTGCTCTCCGTTGGTGACGGTATCGCCCGCATCCACGGCCTCGACAAGGTTCAGGCCGGTGAAATGGTCGAGTTCGCCAACGGCGTTAAGGGCATGGCCCTGAACCTCGAAGCCGATAACGTCGGCGTCGTGATCTTCGGCTCGGACGCCGAAATTCGCGAAGGTGACACCGTCAAGCGCACCGAAACCATCGTGGACGTTCCCGTGGGCAAGGGCCTGCTGGGCCGCGTGGTTGACGCTCTGGGTAACCCGATCGACGGCAAGGGCCCGATCGAAGGCGCCAGCCGCCAGCGCGTCGAGGTCAAGGCTCCGGGCATCATCCCGCGCCAGTCGGTGAACGAACCGGTCCAGACCGGCCTCAAGGCGATTGACGCCCTGGTCCCCGTTGGCCGCGGCCAGCGCGAGCTGATCATCGGTGACCGTCAGACCGGCAAGACCGCCGTCGCGATCGACACCTTCATCAACCAGAAGGGCGTGAACGCCGGCAACGATGAGAGCAAGAAGCTCTACTGCATCTACGTCGCCGTCGGCCAGAAGCGCTCGACCGTGGCGCAGATCGTTCGCCAGCTCGAAGAAAACGGCGCGATGGAATACTCGATCGTCGTTGCCGCAACCGCTTCGGAGCCGGCTCCGCTGCAGTACCTGGCGCCCTACACCGGCGCGACCATGGGCGAATTCTTCCGCGATAACGGCATGCACGCCGTGATCGTGTATGATGACCTTTCGAAGCAGGCCGTGGCCTATCGCCAGATGTCGCTGCTGCTGCGACGCCCGCCGGGCCGCGAAGCCTATCCGGGCGACGTGTTCTATCTCCACAGCCGCCTGCTTGAGCGTGCGGCCAAGATGAACGACAGCCTTGGCGGTGGTTCGCTGACCGCTCTGCCGATCATCGAAACCCAGGCCGGTGACGTGTCGGCCTACATCCCGACCAACGTGATTTCGATCACCGACGGCCAGATCTTCCTTGAAACCGGCCTGTTCTATCAGGGCGTCCGTCCGGCGATTAACGTCGGTCTGTCGGTTAGCCGCGTGGGTGGTGCCGCCCAGACCAAGGCGATGAAGAAGGTTTCGGGCTCGATCAAGCTGGAGCTGGCGCAGTACCGCGAAATGGCGGCCTTCGCCCAGTTCGGTTCGGACCTCGATGCCTCGACCCAGAAGCTGCTGAACCGCGGTGCGCGCCTGACCGAACTGCTGAAGCAGGGCCAGTTCAGCCCGCTGCCGTTCGAAGAGCAGACCGTGTCGATCTTCGCCGGCACCAACGGCTACCTCGATGCCGTCGCGACCAGCGATGTCGTCCGCTACGAAGCCGAAATGCTCAGCTTCATGCGCGACAAGCACGCCGCCGTGCTCAAGCTGATCCGTGACAGCCGCGACTTTGGCGATGACGCCAAGAAGCAGACGGTTGCCGCGCTCGACGCTTTCGCGAAGCAGTTCGCCTGATCCGATTTGAAAGGGTAAGGCTTCATGGCCTCGCTTAAGGAACTCAAAGGTCGGATCAACTCGGTCAAGTCGACCCAGAAGATCACCAAGGCCAAGCAGATGGTCGCCGCGGCCAAGCTCCGCAAGGCGCAGTCTGCTGCCGAAGCCGCCCGGCCCTATGCCGCGCGGCTGGCCGAAGTGATGGGATCGCTGGCCAGCAAGATCACGGTCAGTGAGAACAGCCCCAAGCTGCTCGCCGGGACGGGCAAGGATCAGGTTCACCTCCTGGTCGTCGCCAACTCGGACAAGGGCCTGTGCGGCGCGTTCAACTCGAACATCGTCAAGGCTGCGCTGGTCAAGGCCCGCGCACTCGAAGCCGAAGGCAAGACCGTGCTGTTCTACCTCGTGGGCCGCAAGGGCCGCGCGGTGGTCCGCCGGCTCTACCCCAAGGCCGTGCTCGCCATGTTCGACACGACCGACGTGCGCGAGCCGGGCTTTGCCGAAGCGCAGAAGATCGCCGAAGAACTCGTTTCGCTGTACGACGAAGGCAAGTTCGACGTCGCCCACCTGTTCTTCTCGACCTTCCGTTCGGCGCTGGCCCAGGAGCCGACCGAACAGCAGATCATTCCCGTCCCCGCGCCCAAGGTTGCCGCATCCGGCAGCGATGGTGCCGTGGTGGAATACGAGCCTGAGGAAGAAGCAATCCTCGCCGAACTTCTGCCGCGCTATCTGCGCACCCAGCTGTTCGGTGCGCTGCTGGAAAACCAGGCTTCGGAACAGGGTGCGTCGATGACCGCGATGGACAATGCCACGCGCAACGCCGGCGATCTGATCAACAAGCTGACCATCCAGTACAACCGCAGCCGTCAGGCCGCGATCACCACCGAACTGATCGAAATCATCGCGGGCGCCGAAGCGCTCTAACGACTTTCAAGGCAAGGAAACGACCATGGCCACCGCAGCCAAGACCACCACTCGCAAGAAGGCCGCTCCCGCGGCTGCCAACACCGCTGGCGGCAAGATCAGCCAGGTCATCGGCGCCGTCGTCGACGTGACCTTCGACGGCGAACTGCCGGCGATCCTCTCGGCCCTCGAAACCGACAACAACGGTTCGCGCCTGGTGCTCGAAGTCGCCCAGCACCTGGGTGAAAACACCGTCCGCACGATCGCCATGGACTCGACCGACGGTCTGACCCGCGGTCAGCCGGTGGTTGCCACGGGCGCCCAGATCTCGGTTCCGGTTGGTCCGCAGACCCTCGGCCGCATTCTTAACGTCGTTGGCGACCCGATCGACGAGCGTGGTCCGGTCAACACCGACATGCGCGCGCCGATCCACGCCTCGGCTCCCGAATTCATCGAGCAGTCGACCGAAGCCGCGATCCTCGTGACCGGCATCAAGGTGATCGACCTTCTCGCGCCTTACGCCAAGGGCGGCAAGATCGGCCTGTTCGGCGGCGCCGGCGTGGGCAAGACCGTGCTGATCCAGGAACTGATCAACAACATCGCCAAGGGTCACGGCGGCGTGTCGGTCTTCGCGGGCGTCGGTGAACGCACCCGCGAAGGTAACGACCTTTACCACGAATTCCTCGACGCCGGCGTTATCGCCAAGGACGCCGATGGCAACGCCACCCCCGAAGGTTCGAAGGTGGCCCTGGTGTTCGGCCAGATGAACGAGCCCCCGGGCGCCCGCGCCCGCGTCGCTCTCTCGGGTCTGACCATGGCCGAATACTTCCGCGACCAGGAAGGTCAGGACGTGCTGTTCTTCGTCGACAACATCTTCCGCTTCACCCAGGCGGGTTCGGAAGTGTCGGCACTGCTCGGCCGTATTCCTTCGGCCGTGGGCTATCAGCCGACCCTGGCGACCGACATGGGCGCGCTGCAGGAACGCATCACCTCCACCACCAAGGGTTCGATCACCTCGGTGCAGGCGATCTACGTTCCCGCGGACGACCTTACCGACCCTGCGCCGGCCGCCTCGTTTGCTCACCTTGACGCCACGACCACCCTGTCGCGTGCGATCTCGGAACTGGGCATCTACCCGGCCGTTGACCCGCTCGACTCGACCTCGCGCGTGCTGACCCCGGCCGTTGTCGGCCAGGAGCACTACGACGTTGCCCGCCGCGTTCAGGAAACGCTGCAGAAGTACAAGTCGCTGCAGGACATCATCGCGATCCTCGGCATGGACGAGCTTTCGGAAGAAGATAAGCTCACCGTCGCCCGCGCCCGCAAGATCCAGCGCTTCCTGTCGCAGCCGTTCCACGTGGCCGAAGTCTTCACCAACATCCCGGGCAAGTTCGTCCAGGTTGAAGACACCGTCGCCTCGTTCAAGGCAGTTGTGGAAGGCGAATACGACCACCTGCCGGAAGCTGCCTTCTACATGGTTGGCGGGATCGACGAAGCGGTCGCCAAGGCCAAGAAGCTGGCTGAGGACGCCTAAGCATCATGGCTTTGCACTTCGAACTCGTCACGCCAGCACGGCTCGTTCGCTCGGAAGACGTCCACATGGTGGTCGTCCCCGGTGCGGAAGGCGAGTTCGGCGTGCTTGAAGGCCATGCGCCTTTCATGTCGACCGTCCGTGACGGCGCGATCAAGGTCTACCGGACCGAAGGCGCCGCCCCGGAAGAAATCCTGGTCCAGGGCGGCTTCGCTGAAGTCGGCGCCAACGGCCTGACCGTTCTGGCGGAGCACGTGGAAGGCTAAGCCCTCCCCGCTATACCGGACAAGCAAAGGGCGGCCCGCGGGCCGCCCTTTTCGTTTCAGATGCTCGCGGTACCCGTAATCACGGTTACGCACTGACCGCCGATGTGGATCTCCGCGCCTTCGAACCGCACGTCGATCCAGCCGTCGCGCCCAACCTGGCGGCCCTGGCTGGCGCGATAGCTGTCACCGCTGCTGACCTGCCCGGCAGCCAGCCGGAATGCCGCCGCCGCGCCATTGCCGCTGCCGCAAACCGGGTCTTCCGGAATACCATCGCCGGGCGCGAAGCTGCGGACAACCACCCGGTCGCCCTCCGCGACATAGAGCGTCGCGCCGGTCCAGCCCTTGGGCCCATAGTAAGCCGCCAAGCGGGCTTCATCGTGGGCCAGGTTCTCCAGCGCGGCGATGCCGTCCACTTCGGCGACCAACCAAACCGGACCAACGTCGACCGCCTGAGCAGCGCCTTTCACTGGCGTATTGATCCACGCGGTTGCTTCCGGGTCGGCCAATTCGGTCAGAGCATAGCGTGGCAGACGAAACGACAGACGATCTGGCCCGATCGTCAGGTCCACCAGACCGACGGCGCATTCCTGGACCAGACGGCCATTGGTGGGTGCGGCAATTCCAGCCTCGATCACCGCATGGGCCGTCCCGAGCGTGGGATGCCCGGCGAACGGCAGTTCCGCCTTGGGTGTAAAGATCCGCACCCGGTAATCGGCCCCAGCCTGCGAAGCGGGCAGGACAAAGGTGGTTTCAGAAAGGTTGGTCCAGGCTGCCATGGCCTGCATCTGCTCCGTCGAGAGCCCTGCCCCGTCCAGCACCACGGCCACCGGATTACCCATCAGCGGCACCGCCGTGAAAACATCAACCTGCGCAAAGGGACGCGAAACTGTCATCGGGTTCAATCCTGCGGGGGAACAACGGGGCGATAATTCCAGCGAATGGCCTGGCTGCCATCGATCTTTGAAATCTCTGCCATCAGCAGCTTGCCCTGCCGCCAATAGCGGATGCGCTGCGGGTAATCGTGCGCCGGGTTGGCGAACTCGATTGCCTCATCACTGACCAGTACCATCGGAAACTCGCTGGCGGGCTTGCCCTGCGGCTGTGCTACGAAGGTGATCGTACCATCGAGCTTCTGGCGGATCTGGACCAGCTCCCAGCTATCGAGCCGCGCGCCGAAGCCGGTGCGGGCCAGGCCGAGCATCAGGCCGCCGCGTGGGTCCGTCCAGACTTCATCGGCCCAACTGGCGCCATCTTCGGTCATCCAGGTTCCCGCCAGCCATTCCGGCAAGCTACGCGCTACCGATTGCGCGCCCAACGGGACCGAGCAAAACAGCAGGGCGATCGGCAAAATGCGTTTCATTCGCGGCGCTCTCAAACCGATACCTGTCCTCATGTTCAACCCGCCTCCGCGAACCGGGCCAGCAGCGCGGCGCTATTCGGCCTCGACCGGTTCCTTCACCAGGCCGGCACGCCACAAATAGAGCCCGGCCAGGACGATGATGCCAGCCCCGATCAGGGTCCAGCCGTCAGGGTGGTCACCAAACCAGGCCCAGCCGATCACGCTGGCAACCAGCAACTGCACGTAGGACATCGGCGCAACCTTTGCCGCGCCTGCGCGCGTGGTGCCAAGATAGACCAGCCAATGCGCACAGCTCGCCGTGCAGGCCACGATCGCGCAGCGCGCCACCACTGTCCAATCGGGCACGGTCAGCGCAAATCGTTCAATCCCGGTTTGCGCGAACAGGGGCGCGGCCAGCAGTACGATGGGTGCAGCAAAGGCAGCCACGACGAATTGCATCACCAGCGCGGATGCCTGCCCGGCTACATAACGATTGCCGATGATCAGCATGGAAAAGAACATGGCTGAAACCACGGGCAACAGCGCCCACCACCCCGCCTCCGCCAAATTGGGACGCAACACGATCAGCACCCCGATAAAGGCAACGGCCGAAGCGATCCCGATCTCGCGCCGGGCGGGCTCACCCAGCAGCACAACGGCAAAGAGCCCGGTAAACATCGGACTGGTAAAGGTTAAGGCGGTGGCCGTCGCCAGCGGCAGCACAAACAGCGAGGTAAAGAAAATCGTTGAAGATATGGCCAGGGCAAAACCCCGCCCCACCTGCGGCCAGCGCCACAACTGACGCATCGCCCCGGCACCCTCGCGGTATAGCACAATCGTGCCAAGGGCGATTGCGGCAATGCTGAAACGCAGCGCGGCAATCGCAGGTGGCGACCATTGGCCCGCCATCGACTTGATAAAACCATCCCCGATCGAAAGCAGGGCAAAGCCGGCTAGCGCATAAAGCAGGCCCGAGCGATTTTCGGAGGACAAACGGCAAACCTTCCCATGGCAGAGCGAAGCATCCTTAGACCGGCCCGCAAATTTGCCAAGCTGTCGTTCCTGTGGGCTGGCTCGGCATTAGCAAATAATCAAAGTTTGCTACCTATTCACCATCCGACTTAGCGCCACGGTAGCCATACCGCTGCATGGATCGAACCGTGGCAAGGTTGGGAATGAGATCATGAGCGCATTTGGCCGACGCAATGGGGCTGCTGGCATGGCACCGGGGGCACGTCCCCAGTTCGGTGTGGCACGCCCGATGAAGGGCGGCATGGATACAGCCAAAGCCCCCCTGCCGGGCGGCGACCAGTTCCCGCCGTTGCCCGGCGAAACCCTCGAAGCGCCCGCTTCTGATAATGGCCCGGCGACGAAGGCCGATGCCCTGACCCGGCTGCAGGACCGCGTCAACGGGATCGTTGAACACCAGTATCAGGCCGAAGGTTTCGAGGCTTCGGTCCACAAGATCAAGGAACAGGTGCTGCCGCGCCTGCTGGAGCGCGTCGATCCGGAAGCAGCCTCGATCCTGACCAAGGACGAGTTGTCGGAGGAATTCCGGCCGATCATCATGGAGGTTCTGGCCGAGCTTAAGGTCACTCTGAACCGGCGCGAGCAGTTTGCCTTGGAAAAAGTGCTGATCGACGAGCTGCTCGGCTTCGGGCCGCTGGAAGAGCTGCTGCACGATCCGGACGTATCGGACATCATGGTCAACGGGCCTGACCAGACCTACATCGAAAAAAAGGGCAAGCTCCAGCTCGCCCCGATCCGGTTCCGCGATGAAAGCCATCTGTTTCAGATTGCGCAGCGCATCGTTAACCAGGTCGGCCGCCGCGTTGACCAGACCACGCCGCTGGCTGACGCCCGCCTGAAAGACGGCAGCCGCGTCAACGTCATCGTGCCGCCGCTCAGCTTGCGCGGGACCGCTATTTCGATCCGTAAGTTTTCTGAAAAGCCCATTACGATCGACATGTTGCGCGATTTCGGATCGATGTCGGAAAGCATGGCGACGGCGCTGAAGATTGCCGGCGCCTGCCGGATGAACATCGTCATCTCTGGCGGCACGGGTTCGGGCAAGACCACCATGCTCAACGCCTTGTCAAAAATGATCGACCCGGGCGAACGCGTGCTGACGATCGAGGACGCGGCCGAACTCCGGCTGCAACAGCCACACTGGCTGCCGCTGGAAACCCGCCCACCGAACCTTGAAGGCCAAGGCGCGATCACCATCGGCGATCTCGTCAAAAACGCGCTGCGTATGCGCCCGGACCGGATCATCCTGGGCGAAATCCGCGGGTCGGAGTGCTTCGATCTGCTCGCCGCGATGAACACTGGTCACGATGGCTCAATGTGTACGCTGCACGCCAACAGCCCGCGCGAATGCCTGGGCCGTATGGAAAACATGATCCTGATGGGTGACATCAAGATCCCGAAGGAAGCCATCAGCCGCCAGATCGCGGAATCGGTCGATATTATCGTGCAGGTCAAGCGCCTGCGCGACGGTTCGCGCCGCACCACCAACATTACCGAGGTGATCGGGATGGAAGGCGATGTGATCGTGACCCAGGAACTGTTCAAGTTCGAGTATCTGGACGAAACCGAGGACGGGAAGATCATCGGGGAGTTCCGCGCGTCGGGCCTGCGCCCCTATACGCTGGAAAAGGCCCGTCAGTTCGGCTTTGACCAGGCCTATCTGGAAGCCTGCCTCTAAAGTGCGTCGCGCAGGATAAAGATCGCGGCGATCAGGACCACGAACAGCGCCAGCACGAAGACCGTACCCCACGGCATGAAGCCCACCGCGTCCGGATTGCTGCGGCGCATCCGCCGCCGTTCGCCCCACCATGCAATGATGGCCACCAGCACGGCAGCGCCGGCCAGTTCGGCCCAGGGCAGCCAATCCGCGTCAAGCCAGTCCCAGTTCATCGCGCTGCGGTGCTCAGTTCATCGCGCAGCGTCAAGACAGCGGGTTTATTGATCTCGTATTATCACCAGCTAGGCGAGGTCCGGCACAACCCGTGCCATGCGGCGAAGGAGACAGGCGATGAAGAAATCCATCATCACGGCAGTTATGCTGGCATCACTGGCCATCACCACAGCGGCCTGTAACACGGTCAAGGGACTGGGCCGCGATATAGAATCTGTCGGTGATGCAGGGGATAAGGCGATCCACCGCTGAACCGGCGTGTCATTGACCTGACCGGGAAAGCCCTTGGTCGATCAGGGCTGCTTGTCCGGCGCAGGTCTGGTAGTGGCACGGCGAATGCTTTCGTTTCAGGATCTTGCCATGCGCCGTGCCGCCCTTTGCTTGCTTGCCTATGCCGCTACTGCGGCCGCGCCTGTCTGGGCGCAGGATATCGTTGTAACCGGCAAGTCGCTCAAGCAGACCGAAGCGGACTTGCGGGCTTGTCTGGCCCGTAAATGCCCGCCGGATGAAGATATCAAGGCGACGTTGGCCCATGCCGAGAACCTGTTCGTCTCGGGCGATTACAAAAACAGCCGCGCCACGTTGAAGGATTCGCTGGGTCGCAACCGCAAGCACGGCGGTGCCTACCCGGTGCCGGTTTCCGATCTGCTGCGCGCCAATGGCCGGATCGCCGAGCAGATGGGCGAAGCCAGGGACTTCCAGCTTTCGGTCCTCGACATGCGCGACACCCTCAAGAAGGGCTTTGGCGAAAATGATTTCCGCACGCTCGTGGCCCAGATCGAGGTGGGTGATAGCCGTGCCAAGCTGGGCTTCGGCGATGAGGCCGAACGGATTTACATGGAGGTCGAGAGCAAGGCCATTGCGGCGAACCAGCCGCGCGTGGCCAGCTTTGCCCGCCTGCGCCAGGCCCTGCAGTGGCGCGCGCGCTTTGATGATAGCCCGAGCGATTTCAACCACAGCCAGCTCGAAAAACGGCTGAACCAGCTGATCAATCAACCGCTTGAGCAGAGCAGTGACTTCGTTCTCGCCGCGGAAGTGATCCGTGCCAAGGCGGACCGGAAGTCCGGCAGCACTGCCACGACCGAGGCGCTGATCAAACGCTTTGCCGAGCAAGGCGGTGCTACCCGGCCGATCCTGCTCTACGCCGAACCCTTGCAGCGGATCGATATGCAGAAGGGGCTGGCCCCGGGCGAGCCGGACCTGAACACTCTCAACCGGCTGACGGCGCTGCAATCGCGCGGCCAATGGGCCGATATCGGCTTCTGGATCGACGCCAATGGGCGGGTGACCGATATTGAGGCGCTGCGCACCTGGGGTGAGAAATCGTGGCTCAAGGCCGTCATCGCGAACATTGCCAAGCGCGTCTACGCGCCGCTTAGGAAAGACGGCGGCACGGCTCCCGGATTTTACATGATCGAGCGCTACACTCTCACCGCCCGGTTTGAAGATGACAACACCGGCACCCGCCTGCGCCAACGCGAAGCCACTCCGCGGGTGGAGCGGATTGACCTGACGCCCGAGAATTACGAGGCGCCGTCCAGCAAGGAAGCTGGCTGAGCGTTCAAAGCCGGATGCGGTTTTCCGCCGGGTGCATGGCCCGCGCCCGGCGTTCGCGCACGATCAGCCAGGTAAACAGGCCAATCGGACCGGCCATGAAGGTGGCGAACAGGAACGGCAGCTGCGTCACGCGGCTGAATTCCTTGTTATCGGCATCGCGCGCGATCCACAGGCCGGTGAACAGGTCAAAGGCCAGATAGTGAGTCCAGCCGATCACCAGCCCGGCGTCAGACATGAACAGCTTCCGCAGGCCGGCAATCGAGTAGTCTGAGGCGACGTAGGGCGCGCTGCCCGGTACCTGCCCCGGATCGACCCCGCCGAAGACCAGTGCCGCGAACATCGCCGCGTAACACAGGCACAGTAGCCACACGCCGAGGTAGAGCACCGCCGTCATCGCCAGCGGCTTGCGCGGCAGGAAGGCCAGGATGAGCCAGGCGATGACCACCACCGCGTTGGTGAACGAGAACATCGCCTGCCACATCGTGCTTACTCCCCCTGATCGCCCTTCCAGGCCAGCACGGGCTTGCGTGCCGCCTGGGTTTCATCAAGGCGGCGGCGCGGCGCGAAGTGCGGCGCGCTCTTGAGCGAGGGATCGCCCTGCTTGGCCCGCGAGGCCACCGACCGCAGCGCGCCGATGAACTGGTCGAGCGCGGCCTTGCTCTCGGTCTCGGTCGGTTCGACCAGCATCGCGCCGTGGACCACCAGCGGGAAATAGACCGTCATCGGGTGGAAGCCCTCGTCGATCAGCCCCTTGGCGACATCGAGGGTCGAGAAGCCCTCGGCAAAGCCATGATCGGTGAACAGCGCCTCGTGCATGCAGGGGCCCGAATGGGCGAAGGGCGCATCGAGCACGCCTTCAAGGCTGCGCAGCACGTAGTTGGCATTGAGCACGGCATCCTCGGCCACCTGCTTCAGGCCATCGGCCCCGTGGCTGAGGATGTAGGCCAAGGCGCGGGTGAACATGCCCATCTGGCCATGGAAGGCGACCATGCGGCCAAAGCTGTCCGGCTGGTCTTCCGCAGCAGTCTCTTCCTCCACCAGGCGCAGCGAGCCATCGGCGTCGCGCTTCACGTAGGGCAGCGGCGCGAAGGGCGAGAGTGCGGCCGAGAGCACGACCGGACCCGAACCTGGCCCGCCCCCGCCGTGCGGCGTGGAGAAGGTCTTGTGCAGGTTGATGTGCATGGCATCAACGCCAAGATCGCCCGGGCGGACCCGGCCGACGATCGCGTTGAAGTTCGCGCCGTCGCAATAGACGTAGCCGCCCGCAGCATGGACCGCGTCGGAAATCGCCTTGAGATCGGGTTCGAACAGGCCGCAGGTGTTGGGATTGGTGATCATCACCCCGGCAACGTCCGGTCCGAGCCGGGCCTTGAGCGCGGCCAGGTCAACCCGCCCGGCTTCGGTGGCCGGGATGTTCTCAACCGAGAAGCCGGCGAAGGCGGCGGTTGCAGGGTTGGTTCCGTGGGCGCTTTCCGGCACCAGGATCACCTTGCGGTCTTCCCCGCGTGCTTCGAGCGCGGCCTTGATCGCCAGGATCCCGCAGAGCTCGCCGTGGGCACCGGCCTTGGGCGACATGGCCACGCTGTCCATGCCGGTCAGCGTCACCAGCCAATCGGCCAGTTCGTGGATCACGGCCAGCGCACCCTGCACCGTTTCGCGCGGCTGCAGCGGGTGAACATCCTTGAAGCCCTTCATCCGCGCCACGGCTTCATTGAGGCGCGGGTTGTGCTTCATCGTGCACGAACCGAGCGGGAAGAAGCCCAGGTCGATGCCATAGTTCTGGCGGCTGAGGCGGGTGTAATGCCGCACCGTTTCCGGTTCGGAGAGGCCCGGCAGGCCAATCGCGTCGGAACGGGTCAGCCCGCCCAGCCGCGATGCCGCAGCGGGAGCCGGATCGATATCGACACCGGTGGTGGTGGTATCGCCAATCTCGAAGATCAGACGCTCTTCCAGCATCAGCGCGCGGTTGCCGGTGAAGGTTTCGTCGCGGGCGATGTGGCCTTCGCCCATTTCGGGGCGCCAGCCGGAACTGTTGGGGGCGTTCATGCCAGCACCTCCTTCAGGGCTGCTTCAAAGGCAGCGATATCCTCATCCGACACAACCTCGGTCACGGCAACGACCAGTCCGTTCTCCAGCGCCGCTTCACCCGGATAGAGCCGGCCCAGCGCAACGCCGCCCAGCACACCCTTGGCGGCCAGATCATGCACCACGCCGCGCGCCGGCTTGGGCAGGGTCAGCGTGAATTCGTTGAAGAAGCTGTTGTTGACCAGGCTCACGCCCGGGATCGCCGCCAGCCGGTCCGCCACCTGCACCGCGCGGGCGTGGTTCAGCGAGGCCAGATCGCGCAGACCGCGCTCACCCAACAAGGTCATGTGAATGCTGAAGGCCAGCGCGCAAAGTCCTGAATTCGTGCAGATATTGCTGGTCGCCTTCTCGCGGCGGATATGTTGCTCGCGGGTGGACAGCGTTAGCACATAGCCGCGCTTGCCAGAGGCATCGACCGTCTCACCGCAAAGGCGGCCCGGCATTTGGCGGACATATTTGTCGCGGGTGGCGAACAGGCCAACATAGGGCCCGCCAAACTGCAGGCCGACGCCGAGCGACTGCCCTTCACCCACCACGATATCCGCACCCATCTCACCGGGCGACTTGATCGCGCCCAGCGCCACCGGCTCGGTCACTACCGTGATCAGCAGCGCGCCGGCAGCCTGACAGGCGGCGGCGAGCGGCGAGAGGTCTTCAATCCGGCCGAGCACGTCCGGATACTGCACCACAACGCAGCTGGTTTCGCCGTCAATCGCGCCGATCAGGCGGTCCATATCCGTCCCGGTCAGATCAGGCGTGGCGGTATCGAGCACGTCACCGGTGAAGCGCGCCATCGTCTTGGCCACGCTGACATAGTGCGGGTGCAGACCACCGCTCAGCACCGCCTTCTTGCGGCGGGTAACGCGGCCAGCCATGCCGATCGCTTCCCAGCACGCGGTCGAGCCATCGTACATCGAGGCGTTGGCCACATCGCAGCCAAACAGGCGCGCGACCTGGGTCTGGAATTCGAACAGCACCTGCAGCGTACCCTGGGCGATTTCCGGCTGGTACGGCGTATAGGCCGTCAGGAATTCGCCGCGCTGGATCAGGTGATCCACGCTGGCCGGGACGTGATGCTTGTATGCCCCTGCCCCCAGGAAGAACGGGTGGTCAGACGCCGCCTTGTTCTTACGCGCCAGGTTCGAGAAGTGGCGTTCGACCGCCATTTCGCTCTGCCGCAGCGGCAGGCCGGGCACCGGTCCGGGCAGGCGCGCTTCGGCGGGGACGTCGACGAACAGATCATCGATCGAACCCGCGCCGATCACGCCCAGCATGGCGCTGCGATCGTCAGGTGTCAGGGGCAGGTAACGCATTGGCTCAGAGCTCCGCGACGTAGGCGTCGTAGGCCGCCTTATCCATCAGGCCATCGAGTTCGGCAGTGTCGCTCAGGTCGATGCGGAACAGCCAGCCGCCCGTTTCGGGATCGGTATTGACCGTTTCCGGGGCATCGCCCAGCGCGTCGTTGGCGGCAGTGATCGTGCCGGAAACCGGCGAGTAGACGTCAGACGCAGCCTTCACGCTGTCCACCACGCAGGGGGCATCGCCCTTCTTCACAGTGGTACCGGCGGCGGGCAGGTCGACATAGGTAATGTCGCCCAGCTGGCTCTGCGCATAGTCGGTGATGCCAACGGTACCGCTGGTGCCGTCAACGTCGATCCATTCGTGGTCCTGGGTGAAATAGCGGGTCATGGCGGTCAGGCTCCTCGGAAGTAACGATGGGGTACGAAAGGTGTGGGGACGACTTCGGCCGCAAGGCGCTTGCCCCGGACCTCGATCTCAAGCTTGGTGCCGGGCGCGGCGTGGGCGCTGGCGACATAGGCCATGGCAATCGGCTGCTCGCGGCTGGGCGAGAACCCACCCGACGTGATCACACCAACCTGCTCTGCGCCCAGATGGACCGTCGCCCCTTCGCGCGCGGCCTGGCGGCCTTCGAGCGCCAGACCGGCCCACTTGCGCGCCGTGCCTTCGGCAATCTCGCGCAGAATGCGGTCGGCGCCGGGGAAGCCGCCTTCACTGCGGCGGCGCTTGTTGATCCCGAATAGCAGGCCAGCCTCGATCGGGCTGGTCTCTGGCGAAAGGTCATGGCCATAAAGCGGCAGGCCCGCCTCCAGCCGCAGCGAATCCCGCGCGCCCAGGCCAATCGGCTTCACTTCCGGCTGGGCACAAATCAGGTTTGCCACCCGCTCCGCAGCTTCGGCCGGGATCGAGATTTCGAACCCGTCTTCACCGGTATAGCCCGAGCGGCTGATCCAGGCATCAACGCCATCGATCTGGAACTGGCCACCCTTCATGAAGGTCAGCGCCGAAAGCGGGTATTCGCCGGTTACCACGCGTTCCAGCGCAGCGAAAGCCTTGGGCCCCTGCAGCGCCAGCAGGGCGCTGTCGTCGAGGTGGTTGATCGTCACTTCATCGGGCAGGTATTCGCGCAGGTGGCCGATATCGTCCCACTTGGTCGCGCCGTTGACCACCAGATAGAAGCCCGAATTCCAGCGCGTGACCATCAGGTCATCCAGCACGCCGCCATTCTCATCGAGCAGCAGCGAATAGCGCGGACCATAGGGCTTCAGCGTAGCCAGATCGATCGGCAGCACGGCTTCGAGCGCGGCTTCCACACCCTCGCCCGAAATGAACAGCTGGCCCATGTGGCTGACATCGAACAACCCGGCGCTTTCGCGGGTCCAGAGGTGTTCGGCCATGATCCCTTCGTACTGGACCGGCATCCAGTACCCCGCAAATTCGACCATCCGGCCGCCCTTCGCGCGGTGCCAGGCATCGAGCGGCAGGGTGAGCACTTCGGGCTCAACCGCTTCATCGTCATTGATTTGATGGACGTCGCCCACAGTAATACCCCGCACAGAAATGCACCAAAACCGGTGCCCCCTCTGTCACGGAAACCTGAGAGCTTTCCCCGATCAGAAACCGGGTTACCCCTTCGGCGGCTCCGCCGGACTGGGCGGAACACTTTCCAGAGTATCGCTATCGACCCACGCGGTCCCTGGTGCCTGAGAGATTCCGGGGCGGTTGCTCCTTCGGCGCCCGGCGAAACGTCCAAAGACGAATCGCCGGAACTCTCCCGCGCGATCAGCGATGACAAGGGCGATGGCGATAGGCGACGGGCGAGTCAATCCCGGCCCTTGGGCCCTCCCCCGCCTTAGCCCTCAGTCTGCCTTGCGCGCCGCCCTGAGGATCGCTTCATGCTCAAAAACAAAGCGACCGGCGGCCTTTTCCTTGGTCAGGCCGATGATCGCCTTGGCAATCGTTTCTGCCTTGATCGAGCGGTACTTGGTGTACTTGCCGTTCAGGAACAGGTCCGCCACCGGGCTGAGCGCGCGGCCAATCAGCTCA
Organism: uncultured Novosphingobium sp.; assembly: GCA_964413885.1. Classification (GTDB taxonomy): domain Bacteria; phylum Pseudomonadota; class Alphaproteobacteria; order Sphingomonadales; family Sphingomonadaceae; genus Novosphingobium. The sequence continues at coordinate 445,894 of CAYPTU010000001.1, read as the reverse complement.
ACCGGACGCAGTTCTTCACGCGGCCCCCGGAGCAGTCCCGGGCGCAGCACATCCAGTCGCTGGACACCAACCCGCCCCAGCCCCTGCTCGGTCTCACCCTTGACCTTGAGGTAGAAGTTTCGGGCCATGGCGTCCGCGCCAACCGACGAAACCGAGATGATCTGGCGCAGGCCGGCTTCCTTGGCCGCCTTGGCGCAAGCCAGGACCAGATGCTGATCGATCGCACGAAATTCGGTCTCGCTCTTGCCCGCCTTCTTCCAGGTAGTACCCAGCGCACAGGCCAGCACATCGGCATTGGCCGCAGCGATGGCATCGCCCCAGTTCTCCGGCGGGGCCACCAGCACTTCCATCCGCGCACCCGGCGGCAGCGGAATTTCCCGGCGGGCAATCGCAACCAGTCGAATATCGGTGCGGCCAACAGCAAGACGGATCAGGCTCTGCCCGACCAGGCCCGAAGCGCCGACCAGGGCGATGCGGGTAATTTTAGACATTGCGAAGTCCCTCAGGGGTTCGGCCATAAATCGTAGCGTGCGATGCAATCGCAAAGCGATCGGTCATCCCGGCGATGTAATCGGCGATATGGCGGCTGCGTTGCGGCTCTTGGGCAGGAAGGCGGCTGGCCCATCCCGCCTCCATCAGCGCCGGATCCTGCGCATAGGCGCTATAGAGCTCGGCCGTGACCGCGCGCGCCCGCTCCGCCGTCTGAAGCTGCTGCGGGTGGTGGTAGAGCCGGTCATACATGAAACGCTTGAGCGTGCGCTCCTGCGCGGCGAGATCGGCGGAAAAGGCGCAAGTGGCCTGGCCCGCAGCGCGAACCGCATCGGCGCTATCCATGCCCACCGCGCGGCTGGCCGTCTCTGCGATAACATCGTTGACCATCCAGCCAATCTGGCTGCGGACCAGCTCGCGCAGGCGGCGATCCTGCGGCGCGGCGGGGAACTTGCGTTCGATCGCACGCCACTGATCAGCCACGAAATCGAGCGTCAACAGTTCGTCGAGTTCGAGGAACCCGGCGCGCAGGCCATCGTCGATATCGTGATTGTCATAGGCGATATCATCGGCAATCGCCGCGACTTGCGCCTCAAGCGAGGGCCAGGTCTTGAGATCCAGCGGATAGGCCGCGTCGAGTTCGGCCAGCGCCCAGTTCAGCCGGCTGACCGGCCCATTGTGCTTGGCCAGACCTTCGAGCACCTCCCACGAGAGGTTCAGCCCATCATGCTCGCAATAAGGGCTCTCGATCCGCATCAGCGTGCGGAGCGACTGGGCGTTGTGATCGAACCCGCCATGCGGCTCGAGCGCAGCATTGAGAGCATCCTCTCCGGCATGGCCAAACGGCGGGTGGCCAATGTCGTGCGCCAGACACAGGGCCTCTGTCAGGTCCTCGTCCAGCCCCAGCGCGCGGGCGATCACGCGGCCGATCTGGGCAACTTCAAGGCTGTGGGTCAGCCGGACGCGGTAATGATCGCCATCGGGTGCAACGAAGACCTGGGTCTTGTGGCGGAGGCGGCGGAACGCGATCGAATGGACGATCCGGTCGCGGTCACGCTGGAACGCGCTGCGCGGCCCGCGCGCCAAGGCGCCTTCCAGCGCAAACTCCCGCCCGCGTGACTGCGCCGGGTCAGAGGCGTAGACTGCCCTCACGCGTCTGCCAGCATCCAGTTGACCGCCGCCTCGGCATGGATCCGGGTGCAGTCAAAGATCGGCAGGACGTTGGCATCAACGTCAACGATCATTTCCAGTTCGGTGCAGCCCAGCACGATTGCCTGGGCGCCATCCTGTTCAAGATTGGTGATGATGGTTTTCAGTTCTCGCTCGGCCTGGCGGCTGACCTTGCCCTTGAGCAGTTCGTCATAGATCACCCGGTCGAGCGTTTCGACAAAGGGCATCTCCGGCGGGAGCAGTTCGATGTCACGCTCGATCAGCTTCTGGCGATAGAAGCTTTCCAACATGACGTTGCGGGTGCCGAGCAGCGCAGCCTTTTTCACACCGCGCGCGGCCATGCGTTCGGCGACGCAGTCCGCAATGTGGATGATCGGCACGTCAACAGCCTTTGCCACCTGCTCGAACACCTTGTGCATCGAATTGGCGCCGATCAATATCGCGGTGGCCCCGGCCTTCTCCAGCCGCTTGGCAGCGCCAGCCAGCACCTTGGCCGCATGGGCCCATTCGTCGGCGGTCGAAAGCCGCGAAAGCTCAGCAAAGTCGAGGCTTTCTATCACCATCGGCGCGCTGGAACCCTGCCCGACGCGCGCCTGAACCAGACGGTTGATGTGCTCATAATAGGTGCGGGTTGAGTACCAGCTCATCCCGCCGATCAAACCGATCTTGCGCAAGTGAATCTCCATGGAAGCGCCCGACTGACAACAGCTCCCCTGTTGCCAGCGCCCTTACCGGAGGGTGCGCGGCAGGTCCAGCGCCGGGCCGGTCAGCGCTGTGGGCTTAGGAACGCGCGAACCTCCGCTGCGCTGGCATCGGCCACTTCCTCATGCGGAAGATGTCCGACCCCCGGCCAGGTTTTCACCCGGGCATTCTTGATCCCCTGGGCAAAGAACTGCGTATCGGCAACCGGTATCAAGGGATCCTCATCACCCCACAGGATCAGGGTTGGCGCCGTGATCCGGGCCAGCTCTGCCGGCGTGAAAGGCTCACGCTTGGCGGCAAACCGCTGCATCGTGGCGGCGCGGTTACCGGGATAGCGCAGCAATTCCCAATAGCGATCAACGGCCGCAGGGGTAACCACCGCCTGATTGCTGACCGTTTGGCTCAGGCTGCGCGCAATCAGGCTGCGCGGGGTGATCGACTGGGCGAGCCAGTTGATCCCCGGCATGGCCGCAAGGGTGAAGCCGATATTGCCGCGGTTCGCGCCAGCCGCACGCGGAGCGCCAGCAGCATCGACCAGGATCAGCGAAGTGACATGCTGCGGATAGGTGCTGGCATAGCGGGCCGCGATCCCGCCCCCCATCGAATTGCCGGCCACGGCAAAGCGCTCCAGCCCCAGTTTGGCACGAAGCCGCTCAAGCACATCAACCATAGCTTGCGGGCTATAATGACCATTCGGGTTCGCACCGGTCAGGCCATGCCCGATCTGGTCATAGCGGATCACCCGGAACTGACCGGACAGCGCCTTGGCCCAGGCATCCCAGGTGTGAAGATCGGCGTTAGAACCGTGCAGCAGGACCAGCACCGGCGCATCGCGCGAGCCTTCGTCGCGCAGGTGAACAGTCAAACCGCCACCCAAATCGACGAATTGCGAAGGCGGACCACCGTACTTGGCCTTCATCACCGCCGGATCAGTGTCCGGCGTGCGGAGCAGCAAGAATGCCCCGAACAGGACGACAAGGATACCCAGCACCCATTTGGCAGAACGCTTCACTGCTTCATCTCCCCAATCCATCGCGTCACGGCGGCCAGACCATCGTTATCGACACTCGATCGCCCCACTTCGGGCATCGAAATTCCGCCCTCCAGACTGCCCATGCGATAAAGCATGATCGACTTGTCCGGGTGGCCCGGCAGAACATCGAATTCCAACCCACCCGAACCGCGCCCGGCGGCGACCGGACGCTTGAGCACGCCAAACTTCACCGGATCCGCCTGCTCCCAGCGCAGGTCCAGACCGGAATTGGAGGCCGAGCCGACCGGGTTGTGACAATGGGCGCAATTGCTATCCAGCCACCCTCGCGCAACCGGTGCAGCGGCGAGCTGGGCCCGGTCCTCCCACAGCGGCACCCGCGCGGTGACCTTCGGCGCTACATCCAGCTTCCCGGCCTTGTGGAAGTTATCGAGCCAGGCAGCGGACAAATTGCGCGCCTTGGGGCCGATCGGGGTCACCGCGTCCTTCTGCTGATGACATTCCTTGCACTGGTTCTTGTTGGGAATGGCATAGGAAATCGCCACACCCTGCGGTGTCGTCAGGTCCAGCCGGGCACCGGCGAGCGCCAGCCGCGCCTCGGTCTGCTCAGCGTTCCATTGATAGGGCAAGGCAACCCAGCCATCGGCGCGATGCAGCAGGACGCGGGTCTCGATCAGGCGTCCTTCCAGCTTGAAGGTCTTGATCAACGCCGCCCCCACGGGAAGATCCAGCAGACCATCCCCCTGCGCCTTGGCCTGCAAACCCGCAGGCACATAGACAAACCGCAGCTTCTCGGCGCCATCGGACCAGAGCGGCGTCTGGAGCCGATAGGGCGTAACGCCCCTGGCCGGCCGCTGATGCGGCGCATCGGCAAAGAAGCCATATTCCGCCAGTGTAGCGGGATAGCCCTGCGCCATCACCGCAGCATCATTCACAGCCTCGCCCTGCGGTGAAGCGACGGCCATGGCCGCACCAGCCAGCAGCAGCGCCGCGCCCGCCAGCAGTCTCATCGCGTAATCCGGGCTTCCAGTGCGCCAGGGGCGCCGACCTTCGCTGGATCAGGCACGATCATCGCTGCCGCCAGTTCGAACGGCGCCGGCTTGGCCTGCAGCGGACTGGCCCCCTGCTGGGGAAGATTGAGCGAGAGACCCGTCAGCTTTTGCCCGCCGATCAGGGCGTCGGATCCGCCCAAACCATCCCACAGCAGTGGCGGAAGGGCTCCGCCAAAGGCGGCCTTGAGCTGGTCTCCACCCGGCAGTTGCGGATCGATGCCGCCACCGATGATCTGGTTTGGCCCCACCACGATCTTGCGCGGATAGGGATTATAGCGCTTGTCAGTGAAGGCATTCGGATAGGAGACCACCAGCACCTGCCCGGTCGGGTTGTTGGCCAGCACATTGCCGCGCACCGCCACCAGCTCGTTCGCCATGATCATCACCCCGGTGCCGCGCGGCACCCCGGCAACGATATTGCCCTTCGGCGCGAAATTGGGCGTATCGTTATCAACCACCAGGTTGCCTTCAACCACGGTATTTCCGCCACCCATCACCGGCAGGTTGGGCAGGTCGAATACCAGGATACCCCCGGTGTTGCGGGTAGCCAGATTCCCGTGGACCCGGGCGTTGCGGCTATTCTCGATCTCGATCCCGGCAACGTTATGTTCCGCCAGCGAATAGCGGACCGTGATGTCCTTCGACTGGCCAACATAGATCCCGGCATCGGACGCGCCTGAAACTTTGCAGCCGTCAATCAGCACGCCGCTGCTTTCGACTGGATAGATGCCATAGGCACCATTCGTTTCCTTCGGACCGCCGGTCCAGGCCACGCGCACCCGGTAATAGACGATATTGTCCGCGCCCTTGGATTTGATCCCGTCGCCCTTGCTGTTCTCCACCGCGAAATCGCGCAGGGTGACATCGTCCGAGGTAACCAGCAAACCCTCCCCCGCGCCCTTCTGACCGGTGAAATCGAGCACCGTCGCTTCCATCCCGGCACCACGCAGGGTCACGCCCTTCACATCGAGCGAGAGACCATCGGTCAACACAAAGCGCCCTGCCCCCAGTTCAACCACATCGCCAGGCGCGGCGACAATCAGCGCCTCTTGCAGGCGCGCCTGCGCGTTCTCTCCGGCGGCGATCTGAATCACCTTGGCGTGGAGCGGGGCAGCCAGGGCGAGCGCCGAGGCCGCGGCGATAAGCGTTGCGGGCATCCTCATGGAACGGGACTGTTTAACTGACCGCGGTGTAAGTCAATCCACCCCAGCCCAAAGCTGTTCAGCGTTTCTCGCTGGCAAGGCCACTGGCGCAAAGCGCGGCTGACGATGCCGTGACCTTGATCGCTTCAGCATCCCCCACCCGCCGCACGGCGACAACATAATCGGCCAGGTTGCGCTTATCACCCTTCAGCTGCTTCAGTTTCTGCAGCTGCCCCAGGCTTAGCTGGTCAGTCATCCGTTCGGCCATGCAGGCAGCATTGGCCTCGCTTAACCCGGCTCCCATCATCGCACTTTTGACTTGCCCATAGGCCAGCTTTGACGGCGAACAGGCCGCTAGTGCCAGCATAGCCGCAACGACATACGGCCTAGGCCTAAATCTCAACACGTTGCGCTCCCTTGGGCCAATCAATCTTGCGCAGCGCTCTGGCCAGAACCAGCGCAACCCAGAAACTTACATAAGCCTGCAGCAGCCCCGGCACCACCAGCGGAACACCAACCAGCAGCATGGCGTCGTTGCTGCCGGGCACCAAGGCACTGCCCGCCCCCAGCATGAAGCCGCCCAGCCCCGAACGGCTCCAGTCCCGCGGCAGTGACTGCTGCGTTTTAAAGGTTCCAGCACGCACAGCAGCCACAAAGGATCCGGCCAGCAAGACCGCCAGGAAGACCAGAAACGCGAAGACATCGGCATCCATGCCGCTGGCCAGCCGGGTAAGCCCGCCTGTGTAGGACCAATTGACCATCATCCAGGCCAGCACAGCATTCAGAAATCCGATCAAGCCCATCCAACCCGGCGATGATGTCGTCCGGCTGCGAGCAAGATACCAGGCTGTCCCGGAAACGGCGGTGGCCAGTCCGCCATAGACCCACGATTGGGACGGATCATGCACGGCCACTGCAGCCTGCAGGCCGAGCAGATCGAGCACGGCCACGGCTCCCAGGAAAAAGCCGACCAGCGTTGCCAGCCGATCAATCCGGCCGCGCCCCAGACTGGCGATTGTTCCCATCGCGCAGCGCCCGTTCAGCGCCACGCCCAGTCCGCCGATCACACCGCCCGCCATCGCAGCCCAGCCCGGAACCGCCACCATGCGCGGGGCGCTGCCCAGCGCAAACAGCATGGCCGCTGAAACGCTGCCCACCACCAGGAACCCGGCCAACCGGTGAAAGCTGCGCTGCTCGATAATCTCGTCAGCAGCCGAAACAGCGCAGGTGCTGCCCCGCTGGTTAGCATAGCCCAGCGCCGTGACCAGCAGGAGCGCCAGCCAGATCATGGCACCTTAGTGCGCCAGCGCCTTGTTGATATCCTCAACCATCTTCTTTGCGTCGGCCAGCAGCATCATGGTCTGGTCCATGTAGAACACATCGTTGTCGACCCCGGCATAGCCCACGCCGCCCATCGAGCGCTTGATGAAGAACACCTGCTTGGCCTTGTCGACATCGAACACCGGCATGCCGTAGATCGGGCTGGACTTGTCAGTCTTCGCGGCCGGGTTGACCACGTCGTTTGCGCCGATGATGAAGGCAACGTCAGCCGTGGCGAATTCGCTGTTGATGTCTTCCAGCTCGAACACCTCGTCATAGGGGACGTTGGCTTCGGCCAGCAGCACGTTCATGTGCCCGGGCATACGGCCGGCGACGGGGTGGATCGCGTACTTCACCTCGACGCCCTTGGCTTTCAGCAGGTCACCCATTTCGCGCAGCGCGTGCTGGGCCTGGCTCACCGCCATGCCGTAACCTGGAATGATGATGACCTTCTCGGCCTCGCCCAGCATGTAGGCAGCGTCTTCCGCGCTGCCGCGCTTCCACGGACGCTGCTCCTTGGCCGGGCCGCCGCCGGCCGCGGCATCGGCCCCGAAGCCGCCAGCGATCACGCTCAGGAAGCCGCGGTTCATCGCCTTGCACATGATGTAGGACAGGATCGCACCTGAGGAACCGACCAGCGCCCCAGTGATGATCATCGCGGTGTTGTGCAGCGTGAAGCCCATCGCCGCCGCGGCCCAGCCCGAGTAGGAGTTGAGCATCGACACGACCACCGGCATATCCGCCCCGCCGATCGGGATGATCAGCAGGAAGCCGATCAGAAATGCCAGCGCGGTCACCGTCGCGATCACCCACAAGCTCTGGTCGGTCATAAAGTATCCGGTCAGGCCAAGGATCGCGATCAAGGTACCAAGGTTGATCACATGGCGCAGCGGCAGCAGGATCGGTGCGCCGCTCATCTTGCCGGCCAGCTTGAGGAAGGCGATGACCGAGCCGGAGAAGGTGATCGCACCGATCGCGATGCCCAGACCCATTTCGAGCCGCGATACGGAATGGATCGTGCCATCAGCACCGACGATCCCGAACGCTTCCGGGTTCAGGTAAGCCGCCCAGCCAACCAGCACAGCCGCCAGGCCGACCAGCGAGTGGAATGCGGCCACCAGCTGCGGCATATCCGTCATGGCGATGCGGCGGGCTATGACCCAGCCAATCCCGCCACCAATCGCAATCGCGCCAAGGATCTCTGGCAAGCTGGCAATCTCATGCGTTACCAGCGTCGTCACCACGGCGATCAGCATGCCGATCATGCCATAGCGGTTGCCCGCGCGGCTGGTGCCAGGGCTGGAAAGTCCGCGCAGGGCAAGGATGAAGAGGACGCCCGAAGCAAGATAGGCCAGCATCGCCCAGGCCGGGACCACAGCGTGTTCCATGCTCAGCGGTCCTTCTTCTTGTACATGGCCAGCATTCTGGCCGTCACCGCGAAGCCACCGAAAATGTTAACGCTGGCCAGCACCACCGCCAGCAAGCCCAGCCATTTTGCTACCGGGCTGCCCGCCGCAGCACTGGCGATCAGCGCGCCAACCACGATCACCGATGAAATCGCATTGGTCACCGCCATCAACGGCGTGTGCAGCGCGGGCGTGACCGACCAGACGACATAGTAGCCAACGAAACAGGCCATGACGAAGATCGAAAGGATCGAGATGAAGTCCATGGCCTAGGCTCCCAGCAGGCGTTCGTTCACAACCTTCCCACCTTGGGTCAGCCGCACGGCATTGCCGATTTCCTCATCGAGCACCGGCTTGCCCGCTTCCTTGTCCCAGAAGGCCGAGAGGAAATTGTAGAGATTGCGGGCGAACAGCGCCGAGGCATCGGCCGGCAGCTTGGCCGGGGTATTAGAGTAGCCGAGAATCTTGACCCCGTGGCGTACGACCACTTCGTCAGCCTTGCTGCCTTCCACGTTGCCGCCCTGCGCCACGGCAAGATCAAAGATCACCGAACCCGGTTTCATGTTGGCAATCTGCGCGTCCGAAATCAGGCGCGGCGCGGCCCTTCCCGGGATCAACGCGGTGGTGATGACGATGTCCTGCTTGGCGATGTGGCTGGAAACCAGTTCGGCCTGGGCCTTCTGGTATTCTTCCGACATTTCGGTGGCATAACCACCCGCACCCTCACCCTCGATCCCGGCGACGCTTTCGACGAAGATCGGCTTGGCACCCAGCGAGAGGATTTGTTCCTTGGTGGCCGAACGCACATCGGTGGCCGAAACTTGTGCGCCCAGTCGGCGCGCCGTGGCAATCGCCTGCAAGCCGGCCACCCCAACGCCCATGACAAAGCACTTGGCGGCGGAAATCGTCCCGGCCGCCGTCATCATCATCGGAAAGGCGCGGCCATAGAGGTTGGCCGCCTCAATCACCGCCTTGTACCCGGCGAGGTTCGATTGGCTGGACAGGATGTCCATCGACTGCGCCCGGGTAATCCGCGGCATGAATTCCATGGCCAGAGCTTCAAACCCTGCCTTGGCATAGGCATCAATGCGGGCGCGTTGGCCGAACGGATCAAGCCCGGCAACGATCCAGGCTCCGGCATTGGCGCCTTTCAGCGCCTTGGGATCGGGGCCCTGCACGCCAAGGACAATATCCGCGCCCTTGGCTGCATCCTTGGCAATCTCCGCGCCAGCCGCCGCATAGTCTGCATCGGCGATCGCGGCCGCTTCACCCGCCCCGGCTTCGACTGCGACAGTCGCGCCAAGGGCGATGAACTTCTTCACCGTTTCCGGTGTGGCCGCGACCCGGGTTTCCCCGCCTGCCCGTTCCTTAAGGACGGCGATCCGGAGGCTGGCGGTCACCGCGTCAGCGCGTGATCAGCGCGATAACGATGATGGCCGCAAGCGCCACCACCACGCTGCCATACTTAACCAGGCCGATGAAACCACCATAGGTTTCGTTGGCCGCCTTCATGTCATTTCCCGAAGCCATAATCCTGTCCCTGCTTGGCAAGTTGAACTTTCCTGCTTCGTCTAACTTGGCCCCCGCTGACACTCAAGAGGGACTTCAGCAGAAATCGCCCCAATTCGCAGGCTTAATGGGCTCTTTACTCCCTTGCGCTATCTGCTTGGCCAGAACGAGCGGAGAAGTGCAGCAAGACCATGGCGGATTTCGAGCAGCAAACCCTGATGCTGATCGATGATGAGCCGGCCCAAAGCCGGCTGATCACCGCGCTTGCCATGCGTGAGGGCTGGCGCACCGTGGTGGTCAGCGATTCCGAGACCGCCATTGCTACGCTCGGCACGCGGCAGGGCATGCAACTCGGCGCGATCATTCTGGACCAGTGGGTGTCCGGTGACGAAGCCTGCACCCTTATCGCCGAACTCAAGAGCCGCCGCCCGGCCCTGCCGATCCTGATGCTGACCGCCTCCGCTTCACCGCTGCTGGCCGTGGAGGCCATGCGGGCCGGGGCGACCGATTATCTCGTCAAGCCTGTCTCGCCCGAACGCCTGATGCAGGCGCTGCGGATGGCCACCACCCGTGAAGCCCCACGGGACGAGTTGATGCCGCTTACCGAGAAGCTGCCATCAAAGCCCGATTTCGACGCCATGATCGGCGCATCGCCAACCTTTCGCTCGGCCCTGGCGATTGCCGCCAAGGCCGCGCGCGGTCACGGCCCGGTGCTGATCGAAGGGGAGAGCGGCACTGGCAAGGATATGATGATCCGGGCCATGCAGGCGGCCAGCCCCCGCGCCAAAGCCCCGTTCCGCCTGCTCAATATTGGCGCCATTCCCGCCAATTCGGTTGAATCGGCACTGTTCGGGCACGAAAAGGGTGCCTTCCCGGGGGCCTTTGACCGGCATATCGGGGCGCTCCAGCACGCCGATGGCGGCACTCTGGCGCTTGATGAAATTGATCGCCTGCCCCTGCCCGTCCAGCAACGCCTGCTCGAATCGATCCAGCGCGGCGATGTACGACCGATCGGGGCGCGCCATTCGTTTCGGATCGATGTGCGGCTGATCGCGGCGAGCAACCTGCCGCTCAAAGACGTTGTTGCCGAAGGGCTTTTCCTTCCTGAGCTGAGCCAGTCCATCTCCAGCATTACCGTAAAACTGCCGGCCCTGCGCGATCGGGCCGGTGATATCCCGGCCCTTACCAGACACTTCCTGGCCCGGATCGGTGAACAACCGGGCCTGCGCCAAATCGGCATTACAGATGGCGCGCTTGCCTTGCTGTCGGCCTATGACTGGCCCGGCAATGTCCGCCAGCTACAGGCTGTACTGTTCCGTGCCGCCGTGTTTTGCGATGGCGACGCCCTGACGGCAGACGATTTCCCGCAGTTGGCCGATATGCTGGGCGAACATGGCTGTGGCGCGATCCATCACCACGAGGCGATCGGAGTGACGCTCTACACCCCCGATGGCAACCTGCGCCCGCTGGAAGAGATCGAGGCGGATGTGATCCGCCTCGCGATCGGCCACTATCGCGGCCGCATGACAGAAGTGGCGCGACGGCTCGGGATCGGGCGATCGACGCTTTACCGCAAACTATCGGATCTCGGGATCGGCGAGGTCGCCTAACCGGCAAGCTGCGAAAAATCGGTGAGCGCCGCATCCCGCAAGCCGCGCCAGACCCGCATGGCCTGTACCGTTTCCGGCACATCGTGAACCCGCAGCAATTGCACCCCAGCCTCCAGCGCGCGGACTGCAAGCATGATTGAGCCGCCAAGCCGCTGATGCGCCGGAGCCTCGCCCGACAACGCGCCGATCATCCGCTTCCGACTGGCCCCTACCAGCAGCGGCTGGCCTAAAGCGTGGAACAGCGGCAGCGCGTTGATAAGCGCCAGATTGTCCGCCAGCGTCTTGCCAAAGCCGATACCGGGATCGAGCACGATCTTCTCACGCGGAATTCCCCCAGCAACCGCCTCATCGCGCCGCGCGGCCAACCAATCGAACACGTCGAGCACGATATCGCTGTAAATTCCGCCGGTATGCAGGTCATCGCCCTCACCCGGCGCGTGCATCAGCACCACCGGCGCGCCCGAACGGGCGGCAAATTCCAGGCTGCGTGGATCGTGGCGCAGCGCGGAGACATCGTTGATGATATGGGCGCCGGCCGCCAGCGCGGCTTCAAGCACCGCCGGGCGGCGGCTGTCGATCGAAATCGCCGCACCCGAACCGGCCAGACGCTCCACCATCGGCACGACGCGTTTCAGCTCATCGCCTTCCCACACGGCGGCAGCGCCGGGACGGGTGCTTTCCCCGCCAATGTCGATAATCGCCGCGCCGCCTTCCAGCATGGCGGCGGCATGGTCGGCAGCAATCTGCGGATCGTCCATGAACTGACCGCCATCGGAAAAGCTGTCCGGGGTCATGTTGAGGATGCCCATGACCTGCGGCTGGTCCAGCCGCACCGTTCGCGCCCCGCATTGCAGCGGTGCATGGCTGCGCTGGAGGTTTTCGAACTGCTTCTGCAGATCATGCGACAGATCGGGCAAAACCGCGCGCAGTTCGGCCGCGGAAAAGAGCTCGCGCGAGACGACCTTGCCGCCTTCGCGCGCGATGACGGCAAAACGGCTGGCGTAGGTAAGCCCGCCAGCCAGCCGGACTACCCCGCCCTCCTCGCTCTGCGGCGATTCAGCCAGGGCGATGGGGCGAAGGTAGTATCGGGTGCTCAATCTTCCGTCGCCAGCAGGTAAAGCTGCCGGATCGCATCGATCGGCTTCATCTGCCCCTCGTGCTCGATATGCCAGAAGGTCCAGCCATTGCAGCTGGGCGCGCCTTGCAGCTTGGCGCCAAGCCCGTGGATCGAACCATTCTCGTTGCCCGCAACCAGCGAACCATCGGCACGGACGGTGGCAACCAGCTTGCGCTTCTTGTCAAACACCTGCGCGCCGGCTGCGATCCAGCCGGTCTCGACCAGGGTGCCAAAGGCCACCTTGGGCGCGGCCTTGGGGCTCTGCATCGTCGTCAGCGCGCTCTCATCCAGCGGCAGGGCCAGTTCGATCCGCTCCAGCGCGGCTTCGCGGTAATCGCTCTCCCGCTCACAACCGATCCATTCGCGGCCCAGGCGCTTGGCCACCGCCCCGGTCGTGCCAGTGCCGAAGAAGGGATCGAGCACGACATCACCCTTGTTGGTCGTCGCCAGCATCACGCGATAGAGCAGCGCTTCGGGCTTTTGCGTCGGGTGGACCTTATGCCCGCCCTTCTTGAGCCGCTCCTGCCCGCTGCAAATCGGCAGGACCCAGTCCGAGCGCATCTGCAGTTCATCATTGAGCGTCTTCATCGCGCGATAGTTGAAGGTGTACTTCGATTTCTCGCCCATCGAGCACCAGATCAGCGTCTCGTGCGCGTTGGTGAAGCGGGTGCCCTTGAAGTTCGGCATCGGGTTGGACTTGCGCCAGACGATGTCGTTGAGGATCCAGAAACCCATGTCCTGCAGCATCGCGCCCAGGCGGAAGATGTTGTGGTAGGAACCGATCACCCACAGCGAACCGTTCGGCTTGAGCAGGCGGCGTGCTTCGGTCAGCCATTCGCGGCTAAACTTGTCATAGGCGGCAAAGCTGTCGAACTGGTCCCAGTGATCGGTCACGGCATCAACATGGCTGCCATCGGGACGCGACAGGTCGCCGCCCAACTGAAGGTTATAGGGCGGATCGGCAAAGATCATGTCGATCGAGGCGTCAGGCAGGCTGCGCATCGCCTCGATGCAATCGCCATCGAGGATTTGCCCGACCGGAAGATCCGGCCGAACCACCTCGCGCACGGCCTTCAACCGCGCCTTCTCACCCACCAGCATCTGGCCCATGATATTCCCTGAAAACTGCAAAAGTTATCCACAGGGTGAGTCATTTGGAGTCCCGCGTCAAGGGGCGACTCGGCAGGAATCCTTTCGATTCAGCGCGATTCGAGGTGGAACACAACGAGTCCGACACAGCATCTTGAGTCCTGCCATTCAAGCCGGACTCAAGATGTGGTGGGTGTGGCCCGCGGGACTCGCCCGCAAATAATTTGCCTCAGATCAGCACGAGCTGCGCGACCGGCGCAAAACTGCGCCGGTGCAACGGGCTTGGACCATGCTGGCGCAGCGCAGTCAGATGCTCGGCCGTGCCATAGCCCATGTTCCGTTCCCAGCCGTAGTGCGGATGCGCCAGGGCATGTTCGCGCATCACCCGGTCGCGGTGCTCTTTGGCCAGGATCGAGGCGGCGGAAATGCAGGGTTCCAGCCCATCCCCGCCGACAATCGCCCGGGCCGGCCAGCACCAGTCCGGATGGCGGCCGGCCGGAGTCATGTTGCCGTCGATCAGTACCTCGTCCGGCTCCAGCGCCAGCGCCGCCACCGCGCGGGTCATTGCCAGCATGGTCGCGGCGAAGATGTTGATCCGGTCGATTTCCTCCGCCTCAACCACACCCAGGGCCCAGAGGCAGGTGGCCTTGATCTGCGGTTCCAGCACGGCCCGGCGCTTGGCCGATAGCTTCTTGGAATCGTCCAGCCCGGCCGGGGCATCGGGCCCAAGAACGCAGGCGGCAGCCACGACCGGCCCCGCCAGCGGACCGCGCCCGGCTTCGTCCACGCCGATCACGACCCGGCCTTTGGTACCCTTGGCAAAGAGCAGCGCCGATTCCATCTAACAGGCCATGACCAGAACCATCATTCGAACCTTTTTCCCGCTCGCCGCCTTCCTCGCAAGCTGCAGCCCCTCGCTTGCTGGGGATACCCCGGCCAAGACCGAAACCAAGGGCGTCTTTGCCGTCACGCCGCTGGCCACGCTCGACGCGCCGTGGGCGATTGCCGTCTTGCCCCACGGCGGCGTGCTGGTCACCGAAAAGGCTGGCAAGCTCAAGCTGATCAACGACACAATAAAGGACGTGTCGGGCGTGCCAGCGGTTGATTTCGGCGGTCAGGGTGGGCTTGGCGATGTGGTCCTTGCCCCGGATTACGCCAAGAGCGGCACGATCTACCTGTCCTGGGTAGAGGCGGGGGAGAATGACACCCGCGGTGCCGCGATTGGCCGGGCCAAGCTGGTTCTGGGTGACGCGCCGCGCCTGGAAGGCCTGGAAGTGATCTGGCGGCAGAACCCCAAGGTCACCGGCCGCGGCCACTTTTCGCACCGCATTGCCTTCTCGCCCGATGGCACACTGATGTTTGTCGCTTCGGGTGAGCGGCAGAAGTTTGATCCGGCACAGGATCTCAGCGTCAATCTGGGCAAGGTCCTGCGGTTGCTGCCCGATGGCAAGCCCGCCCCGGGCAACCCCTTTGCCGACAAGGGCGGCGTCAGCGCCGAGATCTGGTCCTATGGCCACCGCAATATCCTGGGGCTCGGCTTCGATCCGCAAGGCCGCCTGTGGGATCTGGAGCACGGCCCAGCAGGCGGGGATGAGCTGAACCTGGTCGAACCCGGCAAGAACTATGGCTGGCCGTTAGTTTCGGAAGGCGATCACTACGATGGCCGCGACATTCCGCCGCACAGCAGCCGCCCCGAAATGGCCGCACCGAACATCAGCTGGACCCCGGTAATCGCACCGGGCGACATGGTGTTTTACCGCGGCAAGGCATTCCGCGATTGGCGCGGGCAGTTGCTGATCGCCGGCCTCGGATCCAAGGGACTGGTCCGGGTTTCCATTGAAGGCACGAAGGTGACTGAAGCCGCCTGCTATCCGCTCGACAAGCGCATCCGCGATGTGGCTGAAGCCCGTGACGGCAGCCTGCTGGTGATCGAGGACGGCAAGGACGGACGGCTGCTCAGGCTGACCCCGGCGAAGTAACCCGGCACCGAAATCCATCGACAAGCGTGCCCCTGCGGCTTAGGGGCGCGCCCCTATGGCAGACGGACCCACCCTGATCCCGCTCGATAACGTTGATCCCGTGCTGGTCGAGGAACTGCTCGATCGCGCCTTCGAGCCCGGTCGGCAGCAGCGCACCGCCTACAAGGTGCGCGCAGGGACCGACTGGCTGCCTGGCCTGTCCTTCGCCGCGATCGACAGCGATGAGCATCTGGTGGGCACGATCCAGTGCTGGCCGGTTGCCCTGACCGATCCCGACGGCCGTCGGCACCCGATGATCATGGTCGGCCCCGTGGCAGTCGAGCCCTCCGCACAGGGCACCGGCTATGGCAAGGCCTTGATGACCGCCAGCCTTGCCGCCCTCTCCCCGCAGGCACCGCTGCCGCAGGTAATGATCGGTGACCCCGAATACTACGGCCGGTTCTGGGGCTTCACCAACGCCCATACCAGCGGCTGGGACCTGCCCGGCCCGTTCGAGCGGCACCGGTTGCTGGTGCGGTGCGACAATCCGGCCGTCCTCCCCGCCGAAGGCATGCTGGGGCCTTGGCGCGGGTAACGTGATCTGGCATCGCAGCCGTGATGCCCTATGAACCGCTGCCTGACCTTGCCACGCTGAGCCTTGCGGAAATCGCTGCGCTCAATGATGCGCGCAAGCTGCCGCCGGTGGCGCAATGGAACCCCACGGCCAGCGGCGACAGCCTGATGACGATCCTGGCCGACGGGCGCTGGTTCCACGATGGCGTCGAAATCCGCCGTCCGGCGATGATCCGCGCCTTTGCCGGCCTGCTACGGCGCGAGGCCGATGGCCAGCACTGGCTGGTAACACCTATCGAGAAGCAATCGATCAGGGTTGAGGATGCTGCCTTCATCGCCACCGATGTCGTGGCGCAGGATGGTGCGCTCGCCTTCCGGCTCAACACCGACGAAGTGGTGATCGCGGGCGAGGATCACCCGCTTACCGCGCGCGGCACGGCTGAGCTGCCTGCCATCTACCTGGCCGTCCGCAACGGCTGCGAGGCGCGGATCAACCGCAGCACCTGGCTGCAACTGGTCGAGCTGGCCAATGCGGAGCTCATGGTGACCAGCCAGAACTGCCAATTCTCGCTGGTGCCAGCATGAGCGAGCTGGTGGCGCGGCTGCGCGCCCTGCACGAACAGGGCCACGCCCAGGAACTGGACAATCTGCTCTCGGATGAACGCCATGACGGGATTTATCGGCCAGCCGCCGTGCTTGCCGCGATCACCGAGCGCGAGCGGCCGGGTTTCCTGCTGATCCACCGCCCTTCCAACATGCGTTCGCACCCCGGGCAGGTCGCCTTCCCCGGCGGCAAGATCGATCCCGGCGAAACCCCGGTCGAGGCTGCCCTGCGCGAAGCCTGGGAAGAGCTGGGCATCCACGAGCGCGACGTGACCGTGATCGGCACCAGCGACACCTATCGTACCGGCACCGGTTATGAAGTGACGCCGGTGATCGCGGTCGTCCCGCCAGACCTTGAGCTTAACCCCAGCCCGACCGAAGTGGCGCAGTGGTTCGAAGCACCGGTCGACTTCGTTTTCGGCCGCGCAAACCAGGTCGAGCAATCGGCATTTTGGCAAGGGGCGGAAAGGCGCTACATCGAGATCATGTGGCAACAACATCGCATCTGGGGCGTCACGGCCGCCATCATTCACAACCTCTCGCGGCGGATCGCGTGGTGACGACCCTTCCCGAAGCTGTTTGGACCCGGCGCGATGATTTGACGGCGCTGGTTGCCGCGCTGGGCGCTGGCAACGCGCGCTATGTCGGGGGCGCGGTGCGCGACACCCTGCTGGGCATCCCGGTCAAGGATGTGGACATTGCCACCCCGCTTGAGCCGCAAACCGTAATGCAGCGGCTGAAGGATGCCGGCATTCAGGTGATCCCCACCGGGATCGAGCACGGCACTGTTACTGCGGTGCTGCCGCAGGGGCCGGTCGAGATCACCACGCTCCGCCATGACGTCAGCACCGATGGCCGCCGCGCTACCGTCGCCTTCGCGAGCGACTGGCAGGACGACGCCGCCCGCCGCGATTTCACGATCAATGCGCTTTATGCCGATCCGGCCAGCGGTGAGATCTTCGACTGGTTCAGCGGCCTTGATGATCTGGCAGCCCGGCGGGTGCGCTTCATCGGCGATCCGCACCAGCGCATCCGTGAGGATCACTTGCGGATCCTGCGCTATTTCCGGTTCCAGGCGCGGTTTGGCTCGATTCCGGCCGATGCAGCGTCGGAAAGCGCCTGCGCTGAACTGGCGGCAACGCTTAAGGGCTTGTCGCGCGAGCGCGTGGGGATGGAGATGATGAACCTCCTCTCGCTGGCCAATCCCGCCCCCACGGTCGCCCGGATGTCCGATCTTGGCGTGCTGGAAGTTGTGCTGCCCGAAGCGGACGTAACAGCTCTGACCGCGTTGATTGCAGAGGAAACCCGCCAGAAAATTGCACCGGACGCCCTGCGCCGTCTGGCCGCCCTGCTCCCGGCTGATGTCCAGTTGGCTGAAGCAGTGGCAAGCCGTTTCCGCCTGTCAGGCACGCAGAAGAAGCGGCTCGCCTTGGCCGCGGCGCGCGATGGCAAGGAAGGCGAAGCGCGCCCGCTGGCTTACCGACTTGGCACCGATGCCGCGCTGGACCGGCTCCTTATTGCCGGAGCCGATACATCTGCCTTGAAGGGCTGGGCCATCCCCCAGTTCCCCCTGAAGGGTGGAGAAATCGTCGCGCGCGGAATCAAGGCCGGGCCCGAAGTAGCCCGCGTCCTGCGACAGGTCGAGAACGGCTGGATCGCAGCCGGTTTTGCTGACAGCGTGATACCTGCCCTGCTCGACGCGGAACTGAGCGAACAGGCCTGAGCAAGGGCTAGAACTTGTTATCCCGCGGGAAGCCGTTGGGCGGTAGGCGGCCAGCAGCACCGCGCGCAACCTTCCACAGGCGCATGTCGCCCTCGGTCCGCACCCGCCCGGTATCGCCGCCCATCTTCCACGACAGGCCTTCATCCAGCTTCAACGTCGTTGCATCGGCCAGCCCGCCGTCGCGGTAGCGCTGCAGGGTCACGCCCTGCCCCTTGGCCAGGATCGGCAGCTCTTCCAGGCTGAAGATCACCAGCTTGCGGTTATCGCCGACCACGGCGATGTGATCGTGCTCGGGCGGAATTTCGCGAACCACGGCCAGCTTCACGCCCGGCTTGGTGTTCATCACGCCGCGGCCCTTGCGCGTTTCGGCCAGCAATTCATCGGCCTCTGCCGCAAAACCGCGTCCGATATTGCTGGCGAGCAGCAGCTGGGCCTTGGGCTTGTAGACCAGCACGCCAACGATCTCCGCCCCGGCATCGATATCGATCATCGTGCGGACCGGTTCGCCGAAGCCGCGCGCTGAGGGCAGCTTGTCACAGCCGAGGGTGTAGAACCGTCCATTATCGCAAGCGACCAGCAGCTTGTCGGTGGTCTGCGCGTGGATGGCGTGGGCCGGGCCATCGCCTTCCTTGAACTTGAATTCCTTGTCGAGCGGCTCGTGCCCGCTCGCACCGCGGATCCAGCCCTTGGCCGAGAGGATCACCGTAACCGGCGCCTTCTCGATCATGGCATCCATGCTGAATTCAACCGTCGGCGCGGCCTCGGCGACGGTCGTGCGGCGGCGGCCGAGCGCCGTGCCCTCGGCATAGTCTTTGCGCAGCACGCCAAGGTCCCGCTTGAGCCGGGTGCGCTGGCGGGCCGGGCTTTCAAGCAGCTTTTCGAGCTCGTCCTTCTCGGCCAGCAGGTCATCCCGCTCGCGCCGCAGTTCCATCTCTTCAAGCCGCCGCAGCGACCGAAGCCGCATGTTGAGGATCGCTTCGGCCTGGCGGTCGGTCAGCTGGAATTCGGCAATCATCACCGGCTTGGGCTCATCCTCGGTGCGGATGATCTCGATGATCCGGTCCAGGTTGAGATAGGCGATGATATAGCCATCGAGCAGCTCAAGCCGGTCAGCGATCTTGGCCAGACGGTGCTGGCTGCGGCGGACCAGGATATCGATCTGGCTCTTGATCCATTCCTGCAGTACCAGCTTCAGGCTGAGCACGCCCGGCGTGCGGCTGGCATCGAGGACATTGAGGTTGAGCCCGAACCGGGTTTCCAGATCGGTCAGCTTGAACAGCGATTCCTTGAGCAGTTCGGGATCGACGTTGCGGCTCTTCGGTACGAAGACCAGCCGGATCTGCTCATCGGATTCGTCGCGAATGTCTTCCAGGATCGGCAGCTTCTTGTCCGCGATCAGCTGGGCGACCTGTTCGATCAGCTTGCCCTTCTGGAGCATGTAGGGAATTTCGGTGATCACCAGCTGCCAGGCCCCGCCGCCCAGCTTTTCAATGCCGGTCTCTTCCCACGAACCATCGGCATTGCGCCCGGTCGAGAAGCGCCCGCGCACGCGCAGCGCACCGCGCCCGGTTTCATAGGCTTTCGAGATAACTTCGCGGCTTTCCGCCACGATCCCGCCGGTCGCGAAGTCAGGCCCGTGGAACAGGTCCATCAACTGGGCGTGCTCGGCGTGGGGATTGTCGATCAGCAGCAGCGTGGCGTCGATGATCTCGGCCACGTTGTGACTGGGGATGTTGGTCGCCATGCCCACGGCGATCCCGCTGGAGCCATTGGCAAGCAGGTTGGGGAACAGGCCGGGGAAAATCTCCGGCTCTTCCTCTTCGCCGTTGTAGGTCGGGATGAAGTTAACCGTGCCTTCGTCCAGCCCCGCCATCAGCTGGATCGCGGTCTTGGTCAGGCGCGCTTCGGTGTAACGATAGGCCGCCGCGTTATCGCCATCGATGTTGCCGAAGTTGCCCTGCCCGTCGACCAACGGATAGCGCAGCGAGAAATCCTGCGCGAGGCGGACCATCGCGTCATAGACCGACTGGTCGCCGTGCGGGTGATACTTACCGATCACGTCACCAACAACGCGGGCCGACTTCTTGTAGGCATCGTTGGGATTGAGCTTAAGCTGCCGCATCGCCCAAAGCAGGCGGCGGTGGACCGGCTTCAGACCGTCGCGCAAATCCGGCAGCGATCGCGCCGTGATCGTGGAGAGCGCATAGACAAGATACCGCTCGCTCAGCGCCGCATCGAACGGCGCATCGACGATGGCGTCAAAGGGATCGGGTTCGGTCGTATCGGTCGTCATTGGTTGGAAGCCCTAGCAGGCGCGCAAATCCGCCGCCAAGGGTCAGCGGCGCTGCATATTGCGGCTTTCCCCCGGAATCCGCACTTCCAGCCCATCGAGCGCCTCGGTCAGCATGATCTGGCAGGCGAGGCGGCTGGTGCGCGCCACGCCGGCGGCCAGGTCCAGCATATCTTCCTCATCCTCACTGGCGGCAGGGAGCTTGTCGAACCAGTCCTTCCCCACGATCACGTGGCAGGTGGAGCAGGCCATCTGCCCTTCGCAGGTGCCCTCGAGCGGCATATCCGCGTTCTGGGCCACTTCCAGCAGGCAATCGCCCACGGCTGCCTCGGCACTGACCCGATCGCCTGCGGCGGTGATGAAGGTGACCTTGGGCATCATCAAACTCCCTGAGCCTGCGCGGCGGCTTCGAGCGCCTTGCAGGCCGTCTCGACCTCTTCGTGCGTCGTGTATCGGCCAAAGCCGAGCCGGATTGAATTGCGCGCCTGCGCCGGTTCAAGGCCGATCGCCGACAAGACCCGGCTGGGCGCGCCTGTACCGCTGCCGCAGGCCGATCCCGCCGAAAAGGCCAGGTCACGGCAATCGCTGAGCAGGCGGGGGAAGTTCAGCCCCTCCAGCCGCAGATTGAGGTTACCAGGCCAACGGGCCGTTTCGCTGCCATTGACCGTCCAGCGCGACAGGATCGAGCGGGCCAGTGCGGCAAGGCCCGAAAGGTGCTGAAAGTCCGCCTCCATCCGCGCCTTGGCCAGCGCGGCCGCGGCACCGAAACCAGCGCAGAGCGCAGGGCTCAGCGTACCGGAACGCAGGCCGCTTTCCTGCCCGCCGCCAGCGATCAGCGGCCCGATTTTCACCCCGTCGCGCACCCACAAGGCCCCGATCCCCTTGGGGCCATATAGCTTGTGCGCGGTGATCGCGATCAGGTCCGCCCCTTCGGGCGGCGCAAGCTTGCCCGCGCCTTGTACCGCATCGCACAGGAACAGCGCGCCGGCTTCCCGCGCCCGTTCGGCCAGCCGCGCCACCGGCTGGATCGTGCCGATCTCATTATTGACCTGCATCACCGCGACGAGCCCGCCCCCTTGCGGTAGCGGCACTTCCGGATCGACCAGCCCGGCAGCACTGACCGGCAGTTCATGGACCTCGCTGCCGCTGGCAATCGCGGCATTGACCACAGCGGAATGCTCAATCGCCGAATAGGCAATCAACCCACGAGGGACTGAACGCAGCGCCTGGTTCAGCGCTTCGGTCGCGCCGCTGGTGAAGATGACCCGCCCGCCTTTGGGGAGCAGGCCCGCTACCTGTTCGCGCGCCAGTTCCACCGCAGCCGCAGCAGACCGCCCGGCGCGGTGCATCGAGTGCGGATTGGCAAAGCCCATGCTCTCCGGGCCAGACAGCCACGGCAGCATGGCCTCCAGCGCTTCGGGAGCGAGCGGCGTGGTGGCCTGATGGTCAAGATAGATGGTTTTGCCAGTCATCGTTCGGAAAAGTTGCTTTTCGAAGGTCCGTTTCTATATAGCGCCTCTCTCCCGATCATAGCCCCATCTGGTCCGGCACGCTGTTTTCTCCGGCGGCCGCGGGTGGCGCCAGGCAGAAACAGGTACAGGTCCCATGCCGTCAGTCATCTTCCCCGGTCCCGAAGGTCGCCTTGAAGGGCGCTTCCAGCCCGCCACCCGTCCGCGCGCGCCGGTTGCCATGATCCTGCATCCGCATCCGCAGGCGGGCGGTACGATGAACGATCGCATCACCATGGCGATGTACAAGACCTTCCAGGCGCGCGGCTTTGCCACCCTGCGGTTCAACTTCCGCGGCGTTGGCCGCAGCCAGGGCAGCTTTGACAACGGCATCGGCGAACTGAGCGATGCGGCTGCCGCGCTTGACTGGGTCCAGTCGATCCATCCCGAAGCCAGCACCACCTGGATCGCGGGTTACAGCTTTGGCGCGCTGATCGGCATGCAGCTGCTGATGCGCCGCCCGGAAATCCGTGGCTTCATCTCGGTCGCGCCGCCCGCCAACATGTATGACTTCAGCTTCCTGGCCCCCTGCCCGGCTTCGGGCATCATCATCCAGGGCGCACAGGATACGGTAGTTACACCCGGCGCCGTGCAGAAGCTGGTCGACAAGCTGCGCACCCAAAAGCACATCACGATCCACCATGATGAAGTGCCGCGGGCCAACCATTTCTTCGAGAACGAGCTCGACGACATGATGCGCGCGGTCGACAATTATCTCGACATGCGCCTCGCACCGGATTGCCCGATCCGCTGATGGATCAGGCGGGCGTGTCGCTCGCCCGCACCACCGGGGCTTCGCCGCTGTCGTAAGGCACGGTCCAGATCGCCACGTTGACCCCGGCCACCAGCGCCAGGATCACGAGCAGCACTGCCTTGCGCCGTTCACCGCGCCGCCATTGCAGCGCGGCACCGGCCAGCATCAGCAGGACAGCCAGGGTCAGAAACGAGAGCACGGTCGTAATCATGGCCGGACGGTCGGCGATTCAGGCCAGGGCGTCAAGCGGGTTGGTCTCGGCTGCCAGATCGAACAGCGGGCCCAATTCAGCCCGGCGCTGCTCCGCGGTCATGCGTCCGGCCCGTGCCAGTATGTATCCGCCAATCAACATGACCACGATCGGCAAGGCGCCGCGCACCACATCGCGATCCAACGCATGATCTGCCGCAACGTGATCAACAACCATGCGGATGCAGGCTTCGCTGCCGAAGATTTCAGCCAGGACGGCCTGGTCAAGACCGGGCGCGATGGCCTGGCCGTGGAGGACCATGCCAGCGAGGGCACCGCCACCCAACGCTTCAATCCGGCCGAACAGTTCGGCAAGCCCGGAATTCACCCCGTCCGCGGTTTCAATCCGGCGGCGAAATCCTCCGCGAACCATTGGCATCAGCGCCGTTACAGCAGCTGCGGCCATAGCCGGCGCGATCTCCAGCTGCCGTGAAACGGCAACCAGTCCGCCGCTGCGACGAAGGATGGCGAGCAGGTTCTCGTCCGGCATGACAAGGTCTCCTTGGCCCAAATGAAACTTGTGCCCGGTAGCGACCCGTCTGACGCCCGGTGCTAATCGGGTTTCGCCATGACTGCCAGTCTGACCACGCAGTTTTCCTTATCTCATGATCAGGTTTGACAGGCCCCGCCTGGCAAAGCACGATAAGCCCATGCAAACCGTATCACTGTCGCGCCGCCGGGCCCTGGGCCTGCTGGGTGCCTCCGCCGCCGCAACCGCCCTTCCCGCCTGTACCAACCGCGTCGCCGCAGCGGCCACGGCACCCAACAGCGCCGCAGCCCTGCTCGAATCGCTGGCCTGGGACCTGATCGAACAGAACCCGGAGGCGGCTACTTCGCTAGGAATTGATACGGGTGAACACGCCCATTTGCGCGCCAAGCTGGGGGATCGCTCCGCAGCAGGGCAGAAGGCCCTCGCGCAAGTGCTCAAGCGCGGCCTGGCCCGGGCGGAAGCCTTCAATGCCGAAACGCTTGATCCCGATACCCGGACGAGCCTTGCCGTAGTCCGCTCGGCCTTCCGCAGTTCGCTCAAGGGACTGGCCCTGCCCTATGGCGATGTTGCCGTGGGCGGCTGGCGCAACACGCCCTATGTCGTGATCCAGAATGTCGGCGGCTATCTGGATGTTCCCCGTTTTCTCGATAGTGATCACCCGGTGCGCAATTCGGCCGATGCCGAGGCCTATCTTGCCCGCCTTGGCGCCTTCCCGAACCTGCTTGCTGGCGAACTGGACCGGATCCAGAAGGCCCGTGCCATGGGCGTAGTGCCGCCCTCCTTCCTGCTCGACAAGGCTATCAGGCAGATGGAAACCCAGCTGGCCAGCCTGCGCGATGTTGGCGATCTGGCTCGCTCGCTGGCCCGTCGCACCGCCACCATTCCCGGTAATTGGGAAGAGCGGGCCAAGGCCATGGCAACCGGCCCGGTTGCCGCGGCGCTTGAACAGCAGCTGGCCGAACTCAAACTTCAGCGCGGCATGGCAACCAGCGATGCTGGCCTGTGGGCTCGCCCGCGCGGTGATGAATGGTATGCCTGGGGCCTGTCCGCCAGCACCACCACCAGCAGTACACCCGAAGAAGTCCACCAGATCGGTCTGGAGCAACTGGCTATGCTCCACGGCCGGATGGACCCGATTCTGCGATCGCTGGGCTATACCAACGGCACGGTTGGCGAGCGGATGAACGCCCTGGGCAAGGACCCGCGCTTCACCTTCAGTAACGATGACAAGGGCCGGGCCGAGATCATCGCCCTGATGCAGTCCAAGGTCGATTACATGCGCGCCCAGGCGCCCCGCGCCTTTGGCCACCCGGTCAGGGGCAACCTTGAAATCCGCCGCCTGCCCCCGGCCGAGGAAACCGGCGCACCCGGTGCTTACGGCGGAGCCGGCTCGATTGACGGCTCGATCCCCGGCAAGATCTGGATCAACCTGAGCACGACCGAACTGCACAGCCGCTACAGCCTGCCGACTCTGGCCTTCCACGAAGGCATCTTCGGCCATGTCTGGCAGGGCGAATATGCCAACCGCCTGCCTTTGATCCGGACCCTATTGGCCTTCAATGCCTATTCCGAAGGGTGGGCGCTGTATGCCGAGACGCTGGGTGATGAACTGGGCGCCTATGACGGCGATCCGGTTGGCCAGTTGGGCTATCTTCAATCGATCGCTTTTCGGGCCTGCCGCCTGGTCGTCGATACCGGCCTCCATGCCAAGCGCTGGACGCGGGAACAGGCGATCGACTGGTTCGCCAATACCAACGGTTCGGGCCGCGCCGAAGTCTCGAACGAGGTCGATCGCTATTGTTCGTGGCCGGGCCAGGCCTGTGGCTACAAGATCGGCCATAGCGAGATCCTGAACCAGCGCGAACGGGCCAAGGCCGCCTTGGGTGCGAAGTACGACCTGCGCGATTACAACGATGCCGTGGTGGGCGGTGGCAACGTCCCGCTCGACGTGCTGGCTCAGAACGTCGATCGCTACATCGCCCGGACCAAGGGCTGATGGTCAGAGCGCGGCGAGGTCTGGCTCAACCCAGCTTCGCCGCGCCTTGACCGAAAACAGCACTGCGCGGCTATAGAACCGCAGCGGCCAGCTTCGTTCACCAACCGGGCTAGCCAGCAGGGCATTAACGCGGCCCAGCAGGTCAACACCCTCGTGTTCGGCCAGAAAACGGCGCACGCCGCGGATATAGAGCTGGGTCAGCGTTTCGTGATAGCCTTGGCTATCGTCATTCACCCCGCCCACACTTTCGTTATAGCGGCGAATGATTGCGGGCAGATCGCGTTCCGGCGCGATGTCGGGGCGTTCGGTGATCAGCCACAGGCAAGCGGCAAGGTGCGCTTCGTGCGTCCAATCCACGCGTGGGAGCGAGCCATCAAGCAAGGCCTGGCCGATGCGCCGCACGTCCTGGGCAGCGGCAAACAGGCGAACGGGGTATGCAGGCATCGGGAACTCCGGGTCTCTTCACGAGGCCCGGAGCTTCCGGGCCGGATCAGGCGGCGGTCGGAGCCGCCTGGCGCACGCTTTCATCAACATGATCGGCAAATTGCGCGAAATTGTCGATGAACTTGCGGACCAGTTCCTGCGCCGTCTTGTCGTACTCAGCGCCGTTGGCCCAGGCCCCGCGTGGATCGAGCAGCTTGCTGTCGACACCGGGAACGGCAACCGGCACTTCGAACCCGAAGTTCGGATCCCGCTTGAACTCGGCATTGTTCAGGCTGCCATCCAGCGCCGCATTGAGCAGCGCGCGGGTGGCCTTGATCGGCATGCGCTTGATGCCCGGATCGGTCGCCCGGCCGCCGGACCAGCCGGTGTTGACCAGCCAGCACTGGGCTCCGCCCTCGGCAATCCGCTTCTTCAGCAGGTTGCCATAGACGCTGGGGTGACGCGGCATGAAGGCCGCGCCAAAGCAGGTGCTGAACGTGGCCTGCGGTTCGGTCACGCCGATTTCGGTGCCAGCCACCTTGGCGGTGTAGCCGGAGAGGAAGTGATACATCGCCTGCTCCGGCGTCAGCCGCGCGATCGGCGGCAGGACGCCGAAGGCATCGGCGGTCAGGAAGATGATGTTCGACGGCGGCGGGCCGAGGTTCTTTTCACTCGTGTTAGGAATGAACTCGATCGGATAGGCACCGCGGGTGTTCTCGGTCTTGCTGGAATCGGTGAAGTCCAGTTCACGCGATTCCGGATCCATCGCCACGTTTTCAAGGATCGTGCCGAACATCTTGGTGGTGGCGTAGATTTCCGGCTCGCCCTCGGCCGAGAGGTCGATCATCTTGGCATAGCAACCGCCTTCGAAGTTGAAGACCGCCTGGTCCGACCAGCCGTGTTCGTCGTCACCGATCAGCGTGCGGCTGGCATCGGCCGAAAGCGTGGTCTTGCCGGTACCCGACAGGCCGAAGAAGATCGCGCTGGTGCCGTCTGCACCGATATTGGCCGAACAGTGCATCGGCATCACACCCTGCGCCGGCAGCAGGAAGTTCAGCAGACCGAACACGCCCTTCTTCATCTCGCCCGAATATTCGGTGTTGCCGATCAGGATGAGCTTTTCGGTGAAGTTGACCGCAATCACGGTATCGCTGCGGCAGCCGTGGCGCTCAGGATTGGCCTTGAAGCTGGGCAGGTTGATGATCGTATATTCCGGCACGAAGCTGGCCTGCTCTTCCGCCGTGGGGCGGACCAGCAAGGTGCGGACAAACAGGTTGTGCCAGGCCATCTGCGTGATGACGCGCACATTGACGCGATATTCCGGCTGGCTGCCGCCAAACAGATCGGCGACGTAGAGTTCGCTCTGGTCCTGCACCGCTGCAAGGAAATCAGCCTTCAGGTTGGCCCAATGCTCGGGCGCCATCGGCTGGTTGATCGTCCCCCAGTTGATCGATCCTTCGGTGGTCGCATCGCGGACCACATATTTGTCCTTCACGCTGCGGCCGGTAAATTTGCCGGTATCAACCAGCAGCGCGCCATCCCTGGTCAGCTGGCCCTCGCCCCGCTTCAGCGCGTGTTCCACCAGCGGGGCCGTGCCAAGGTTGGCAAAGATCGTGGCCTTGGTGGCAATACCCTGGTTGGAAAGCGGGTAGGACAGCGCAGCGGTCAAGGTCATCTCCGTTGGTTTGGCGGGGCGCGGCAGCACCTGGCCGATGGCTCCGCATACGAATGCAGAGATTCGTCTGCCGCATAGCGGTGCGGACTACGGGCGTCAAACCGCCGGACCGCATGGACGATCCCTTATCACGCGAAAATTGAATGCGGGGGCAATCCTTGCGGCAAGATTGTCACCAGGCGGTGAAGTCGGTAACCGGATCACCCCACACCGGATTGTCGAACCGAGCCAA
This sequence comes from uncultured Novosphingobium sp., assembly GCA_964413885.1. Classification (GTDB taxonomy): domain Bacteria; phylum Pseudomonadota; class Alphaproteobacteria; order Sphingomonadales; family Sphingomonadaceae; genus Novosphingobium. The sequence goes on along the minus strand of CAYPTU010000001.1, from coordinate 417,823 downwards.
TGGACGCCCAGCCCGCCAGCCCCTTGCAGACGATCGCGCTGGTCGATGATGACCGCAATATCCTGACAAGCGTGTCGATCGGCCTGCAAGCCGAAGGCTTTGCCACGCGCGTCTATTCAGATGGGGAAACGGCGCTGAAGGCGCTATTGGAAAACCCGCCTGACCTGGCCGTTTGCGACATCAAGATGCCGCGCATGGATGGGTTCGAACTGCTCCGCCAGCTGCGCGCCAAAAGCGCGCTGCCGGTCATCTTCCTGACCAGCAAGGATGAAGAGACCGACGAAGCACTTGGCCTGTCGCTGGGCGCGGACGATTACATCACCAAGCCGTTCAGCCAGCGGCTGCTGGTGGCGCGGATCCGGGCGATCCTGCGCCGCAGCGAGCTGGTCAAGGCCGAGGCTGCGAGCACCGACGGCCAACCCGATGCCGCGGTCCAGCCCAGCGCGGTGATCACGCGCGGCGCGCTGGAAATGGATCCGGCCCGCCACCGGGTGACCTGGCAGGGGCAGCCGGTCTCGCTGACTGTGACCGAATTCCTGATCCTTGAGGCCCTCGCGGCCCGCCCCGGCGTGATCAAGAGCCGCAACCAGCTAATGGATGCGGCCTATAGCGAGGACGTCTTCGTCGACGATCGCACGATCGACAGCCATATCAAGCGTCTGCGCCGCAAGTTCCGGGTGGTCGACCCTGACTTTGCTGCGATCGCGACGCTTTATGGCGCCGGCTATTCGTTCGGCGATGCCTGAGGCCGCCCAGCCTCGCACCCGGCGTCGGCGTGACTGGACCCGGCGCACGTCGCTGACCGCGCGCATTCTGGCGGTCAACATTATCGCCCTGGGCTTGATGGCGGGCAGCCTGTTCTATCTCGATTCCTATCGTAACCAGCTCTTCGCCGAACGGTATCAGCTGGCCCGCGCCGAAGCGCAGATCGCGGCGCAAGGCCTGGCCGCCGCACCGCGGGACCAGCGCGCCGCGCTGATGGCCCGGATCGGGCAGGACCAGACACTCAGGCTCCGGCTCTACAACGCGTCGGGGCAGCTGCTGCTGGACAATTTCCAGATTGCCGGGCCCACCTTCACGCTGGTCGATCCGGCGGCTGAACCCTGGTACCAGCACGCGGCCCGCTGGCTCGACGCGGGCATGAACTTTTTGATCGGTAATGCGGCAGGTCCTGCCTATGCCGATCCCAAAGTGGAAACCGGGGCAGCCTGGCCCGAAGTTGATGAGGCTGCACGGCTGCGCGCCACAGTGGTGCAACGCCGCGCCGCGCCGGATGAGACCCCGGTGATCAATGCCGCCACGCCGGTCGGGAATACGGGCGATGTCCTGCTGACCACCCGCAACGCCCGCGATGTGACCCAAAGCGTGCGCGATGCCCGCCAGACCCTGGCGATCGTCCTGGCAGTTGCCTTGCTGATCTCGATCCAGCTCTCGCTGTTCCTTGCCCGCACCATTGTCCAGCCGCTGCGCGAACTGGTCCGGGCTGCCATCCGGGTCCGGTTGGGCCGCGAACGGCAGGTCGTTGTGCCCCGCCTGCCTGATCGCCGCGACGAAATCGGCCTGCTCGCCCGCGCCATTTCCGATATGTCGCTGGCCCTGCGCCACCGGATCGACGCTGGGGAGAGCTTTGCCGCCGATGTTGCCCACGAAATCAAGAACCCGCTCGCGTCGCTGCGCTCTGCGCTGGAATCGCTGAGCAAGGTCAGGGACGAAGCCCTGCGCCGCCAGTTGACCGAGATCGCCGCCCACGACCTGCGCCGGATCGACCGCCTGATCACCGAGATCGCTGAAGCCGGCCGAATTGATGCCGAACTGTCACGCACGCGGTTCATGCCGGTCGATATGCTCTCGCTCGCCCGGTCGCTGGTCGCGGCGCGCGCCGAACGGGCCAGCGATCCGGGTTGCCGGATCGAAGTGACCACGCTGGGGTTCGGCCCCTGGGATGTCCCTGGCGATGCAGCCCGGCTTGAGCGGGTGCTGGAAAACCTGCTGGACAATGCCGTGTCATTCTCACCCCATGGCGGCATCGTATCCCTGACCCTTGCGCGGCAAGGCGACGTGCTGGAGCTGGCGGTCAGCGATCAGGGCCCGGGCATTCCGCTTGAAGCCCGCGAAAAGGTGTTTGAACGGTTCCATTCCTTGCGGCCGCAGAGCGAGGATTTCGGCAGCCACTCCGGCCTTGGCCTGGCTATCGCCCGTACGATTGCCGAAGCCCATGATGGCTCGCTTTCCGCGCAGGATCGCCCCGATGGCCAGCGCGGGGCCTGCCTGGTCCTGCACCTGCCCCTGCCCGAATTGACCGAGGAAGCGGAATGAGCCGGTTAATCCAGGCCACGGGCGTGGCAATCGGCGGGCGCGTCCTGCTGATCCAGGGTCCGCCGGGCGCCGGCAAGTCGAGCCTGGCTCTTGCGCTTATCGACCGGGGGGCCATGCTGGTTGGCGATGATGGCATCGAAGTCGCGGCTGACGGAGAGCGGCTGATCGCTTCGCCTCCGCCGAACATCACCGGATTGATCGAAGTCCGCAATGTCGGCCTGCTCACCAAGCCAGTGGCCGATCCCAGTGCCGTTGCATTGGTGATCCGGCTCGACCCCGCTGCTCCGCGACTGCCCGAAGCGGCCGAAGCGATCAATATCGAAGGCATCGCCCTGCCCTGCTTGCCCCTGTGGCCCGATAGCCCGCAGCTGCCGCTACGCGCCGAGGCAGCCCTTGAACGCTGGGGGCTTTCCTTTGGCGGACAGCAGGGCCACATTGGGAGCGATCATGAGCGAACCTGATCCCTCTTTTCCGCGCCAGCGGGTCCTGCTGGTCACCGGCCTGCTGGGCGCGGGCAAGACCACCGTGCTCAAGGTGCTGGAAGACCTGGGCTGGGAAGCCATTGATAACTTCCCAATCCGCCTGCTTGATCGCCTGATCGACAGCCCGGATGCACCCCGCACCGAAATGCGGCCGCCGCTGGCGATCGGATTTGATGCCCGGACCCGCGGCTTTGATCCGAACAAGGTGATCGATCGCGTCAAGAAACTGGTCCAGCGACCGGATCTGGAACTGACCACGCTGTTCCTCGATTGCGGCGGCACCGAGCTTGAGCGTCGCTACAATGAAACCCGGCGCCGGCACCCGATGGCCCAGGATCTGCCCGCCACGACGGGTATAGCCGCCGAACGCGAATTGCTTGAGCCGCTGCGACGCTGGGCCGATATCGTCATATCGACCACCGATTTCACCAGCAACGACCTGCAACAGGCGATGCGTGAACGGTTTGCCGAAAGTGCGCCCCAAGGCACGACCATTACGGTCACCAGCTTCGGCTTTTCGCGCGGAATGCCCCCGATTGCCGACCTGATCTTTGACATGCGTTTTCTCGATAACCCGCACTGGGATCCTGAACTGCGGCCGCTGACCGGGCAGGATCCAGCCGTGGGTGCGCACATCACCCGGGATCCGGCATGGCACGATGCCTTCGCCCGGATCCGTGACCTGGTGCTGACCCTGCTGCCCCGCTACGCCGCGCAGGGCAAAACCTACGTCAACATTGCCTTTGGCTGCACAGGCGGCAGACACCGTTCGGTCTTCTCGGCTCAACAATTAGCCGCAGCCCTGACCGCAGCCGGTTTCAACCCCACCGTAATCCACCGCAACCTGACCTCGCGCGCGGCGGACCTCGTCGAAGGAAAGCATTGACCATGCCGGCGTTCAGCGTCATGGGCCAGCGCCACTTTCCGGCAGGATTCGCCGGCGTGGCAGTTCGGAGCATTCCCCCAGCATGATCGGTCTGATCCTGGTTACCCACGGCAAACTTGCCGAGGAATTTGTCCACGCCATGCAGCACGTGGTCGGCCGCCAGGATGCGGTCGCGACCGTCTGCATTGGCCCGAATGACGATATGGAAGCCCGCCGCCGCGAGATTGCCGATGCGGTCAAGGTGGTCGATGCCGGCAGCGGCGTGATCATCCTGACTGACCTGTTTGGCGGGACACCATCAAACCTGGCGATCTCGCTCATGGAAGCCGGAAAGGTCGAAGTGATTGCAGGGATTAACCTGCCGATGCTGATCCGTCTTGCCAAGGCACGGACCTGCATGACCCTGGCCAAAGCAACCGAAGCTGCCCGCGACGCTGGCCGCAATTACATTACCATCGCATCGGAGTTTCTGGGGCAGGACGCGTAAGAGCCTGGTCTGGGGTGGGGAAAACGGCATGGCTGAAGCGCGTGAAACCGTCGAAATCGTCAACAACCGCGGTCTGCATGCCCGCGCCAGCGCCAAGTTCGTCAATGCCGTGGCCAAGCTGCCGCAGGGCCTTTCGGTGCGGGTCGAAAAGGACGGCAACGAGGCGGCTGGCGGATCGATCCTGGGCCTGATGATGCTGGGCGCCGCCAAAGGTGACACTGTCGGCATCATCGTCACGGGCGAAGGTTGCGATACGGCGCTGCTCAAGCTGGTCGGTCTCGTCAAGGACGGGTTCGGCGAAGACTGACCATGTCGCGCCGCCAGATCACCGGATTTTCCAACCCCACGGTCAAGGCCCTGCGGGCTCTACGGGACAAGAAGCATCGCAAGGCTGCGGGCAAGTTCCTGGCCGAAGGGCTGCGCCTGCTGACCGACGCGCGCGAAAGCAGCCATCTGCCGGAAGTGCTGGTTATGGCCGAAGGTCGTGATCCGCATCCGCTGCTGGCCGCGCTCGAAGCCGATGTGATCGCCCGTGGCGGCGAGGTGATTGAAACCAGCGCTGATATCCTCAGCAAGATCACCGGCAAGGACAACCCGCAGGCCGTCTGCGGGGTCTTCGCGGAATTTGACACCAGTCTCGCCGCGCTGGAGCGGGACAAGGCGAAGATCTGGCTGGTCGCCCAGGCGCTGCGCGATCCGGGCAATCTGGGCACCATGCTGCGGACCGGTGATGCCGTGGGCGCAGGCGGCCTGATCCTGATTGACGATTGCGCCGATCCCTTCTCCGCCGAGGCCGTCCGCGCCAGCATGGGGGCCATATTCACCCAGCAGGTTGCCCAGGCCCGGTGGGAGGACTTCCTGCCCTGGCTGCGCAGCGGCGCCGGGCAACTGGTTGCCGCCTCGCTCCGCGATGCCGTGCCCTATCGCGGGGCGCCCTATGCCGCGCCGTGCTTCATCATGGTGGGCAACGAAAGCCGCGGCCTGCCCGAGGAATACGAACTGGCCTGCGACCTGCGCGTGACCATGCCGATGAAAGGCCGCGCCGATAGCCTCAATGCCGCCGTAGCGGGAGCGGTCCTGGCTTACGAAGTGCTCGAAACAGTCAGCGGCTAGTCCGCTTCACCCGCTTCGTTGACCAGCGTCAGCGCGGGGCGATCCCCGCCTTCCGCGTCGGCATAGCGCGGCGACGCTTCCAGCACCGGCACATCCTCGATCTCGCGCTTGCCGATTTCGATCCCCTTGTCGCGCAACCGCCGTCCGGAGGTCAGGACATTGCGCTCAAAGCTGCCGACGAAATCGTTGTACTTGCGCACTGCCCGGTCCAGCCCGGCCCCCATGCCCTTGAGGTGATCAGCCGCAACCGCCAGGCGGTCGTAAAGCTCGGCCCCGGCCTTGCCGATTTCGACCGCTTCGCGCGCCAGTTGGTCCTGCTTCCAGACCATCGCCACGGTCCGCGCGATCGCAACTAAATTGGTGGGAGTTGCCAACAAAACCTTGTTATGGAACGCAAAATCCCACAACTCCGGATCACTCTCGAGCGCCGCGGCGACGAAGTGCTCACCCGGCACAAACATCACGACATAGTCTGGCGCATCGTCGAATTGGCTCTGGTAAGCCTTGGTCCCCAGCGTCTGAACGTGGCCGCGCATCGCCTTGGCATGAAGCTCAAGATGCCGCTTGCGCTCGGTATCGTCATTCGCCTCGAAGGCGGCCTGATAGGCATTGAGCGAGACCTTGGCGTCGATCACCAGCTTCTTCTGGCCGGGTACATGGACGATTGCATCGGGGCGCAAGCGCCCGTCCTCGGTGTCCAGCGAATGCTCCAGCTCGAAGTCGGTGTGTTCTGAAAGGCCGCACTGCTCGAGCACGTTTTGCAGCGCCCGTTCGCCCCAGCGGCCGCGCGCCTTGGGCGCATTGGTCAGCGAATTGCCCAGCCGGGCTGCCTCAGCCTTAACCGCGTCCTGGCCCTTGCGAACTTCTTCGATCACGCCCTTCAGCTCGCCGAAGGCATCGATCCGCTGCTGCTCAAGCTTCTGGACCTGCTCCTCATAGCTCTTGAGGCGTTGATCAACCGGTGCGAGCAGCCCTTTCAGCCGCTCTGCGCTTTTCTCCTCGGATTCGGTCAAGCGCTCCTGCGCGCGATTGAGCAAGGCTTCCTGTGCCTGCGCAAGGATCTTCGCCCCGGCGTTTTCAAATTCCTTCTTGAGCGATTCCTGCGCGGCCAGCAGCCCCGCCTTCTGCTCTTCGAAGTTGGCAGCGTTGGCCTTCAGCGTCGCATTCTCGATCGAGGCGTCGCCCAGTTCCTTTACGGCCTGGCGGAAGCGGGCGTCGAGGTCCTTCGCCTCAGCCTCTTGCCCGGCGAGCCGCGCGCGCAGTTCGGTTACCGGGCGGGAGCCAAAGAACCAGCCTGCAGCAGTGCCCGCAGCTAGACCGAAAAACAGAACGATTACGTTAGCGAAAGTGGGTTCCATACCCCTAGGCTAACCGGAACGGAGCAAGAACGCCAGAGGGTTCAAGCAACCTTGCGCAGCTTTTCGAGCTTCTTGAGCGCCATCTGGCGCTTCAGGCGGCTGAGGTGGTCGATGAACAGGATGCCTTCGAGGTGGTCCATCTCATGCTGCAGGCAGGTCGCCAGCAGGCCGTCCATCTCTTCCTCGTGGGTCTTGCCATCAAGATCCTGCCAGCGTGCGCGAATGCGGGCCGGGCGTTCAACGTCGGCATAGACTTCGGGAACGGAAAGGCAGCCTTCGGAATAGACCGACAGGTCTTCCGAGGGATCGAGGATTTCCGGATTGATGAACACCCGCGGCTCTTTCTTGAGCGGCTGGTGGGTATGGGCATGGCCGCCGTGAGAGGTGCAGACTTCCGGCTCTGCATCCGGGTCTTCCGGCATCAAGTCGATCACCAGCACGCGCAGCGGCACGCCGACCTGGATCGCGGCCAGGCCGATGCCGGGGGCATCGTACATCGTCTCGAACATGTCGGCGACGAGGGTCTTGAGCTCGTCGTCAAACTTGGTGACGGGTTCGGACACCACCTTGAGGCGGGGATCGGGGACTTCGATGATTTCGCGGATAGCCATGGGCCGCAGATAGTCCCGCCCCCCGCGAATCGCAAGGCGGCTGCGGCGATCAGTGTGATCGGCTACGCGACCGGCCGCCGCGCACGCAGCGCCTGGGCCAGCGTGCCTTCGTCGAGGTAATCCAGCTCCCCCCCCACCGGCAGGCCGTGGGCCAGCTGGGTGATCCGCACCGGATAGCCTTCCAGCCGCTCGGCAATGTAATGCGCGGTGGTCTGGCCTTCGAGCGTGGCGTTCATGGCCAGCACCACCTCGTCGATCCCGCCAGCGGCAACCCGCTGGATCAGGGCGGCGATGGTCAGGTCTTCGGGGCGAACGCCCTCGATCGCGGAAAGGCGCCCGCCCAGCACATGGTAACGCCCGGTAAACAGCCGCGCGCGGTCCAGCGCCCAGAGATCGGCGACATCCTCCACGACACAGAGCGCGCGCTGGTCGCGGCGTGGATCGGTGCAGATGCCGCAAGGATCGCTGGTATCGACATTGCCGCAGGTCTGGCATTCCACCAGGCGGTCTGAGACGCCCTCAAGCGCAGCAACCAACTGCACCAGCGCAGTTTCGCGGCGCTTGATCAGCCACAGCACGGCGCGGCGGGCCGAACGTGGCCCCAGTCCGGGCAAGCGCGACAGTGCCTGGGTCAGTGTCTCGATCTCTTGCGATGCCATCGCTCCTCCATACCGCTCAGACTGTGCTTGTCGAAGCCCCGTCCTTTTCTTTTCCGCCACCGAAAGTAAGGACGTCCTTTGGCAAGCTCAGGACGAGCGGGAGTTGCATTGTGCGTATCATCTTCATGGGGACCCCGGACTTTGCCGTGCCGGCGCTCGAGGCGCTGGTTGCTGCCGGGCATGATGTGGTCGCCGCCTATACCCAGCCGCCCCGCCCCGGCGGACGCCGCGGAAAAGAACTGACCCCAACTCCGGTTCATCGCAAGGCCGAGGAGCTGGGAATCGCAGTGCGCCACCCCGCCTCGCTCAAGGGCGCAGAGGAACAGGCGGCGCTGGCCGCGCTGCAGGCCGATATTGCTGTAGTCGCCGCCTATGGCCTGATCCTGCCGCAGGCCGTGCTTGATGCGCCGAAGCATGGCTGCCTCAACCTCCACGGCTCGATCCTGCCGCGCTGGCGGGGAGCCGCTCCGATCCAGCGCGCGATCCTGGCGGGCGATGCCGAGACCGGGGTTGATATCATGCGGATGGAAGCCGGGCTCGATACCGGCCCGGTGCTGCTGGAAGGCCGCACGCCGATCGCGGGAAAGACCGCGGGCGAGCTGACCACCGAACTGGCGCAGATCGGGGCGCGGCTGATCGTGCAGGTGCTGGCTGATCTGGGCGCCTATCCCGAAGTGCCGCAGCAGGATGCCGCGGCGACCTATGCGAAGAAGATCGACAAGGCTGAGACCCGGATCGATTTCACGCAGGATGCGGCGCAGGTCGAACGGAAGGTCCGCGCTTTTGCCCCCGCACCCGGCGCGTGGTTCGAGTTTCAGGGCGAGCGCTGCAAGGTGCTGGCGGCTGATTTGACAGATGGTGCTGGCGCACCCGGCACGGTGCTCGACAGCCAAATGACCATCGCTTGCAGCCACGGCGCGATCCGGCCGACGCTGGTCCAGCGCGCGGGCCGTCCCGCCATGCCAACGGCTGACCTGCTGCGCGGCTGGGCAATCGAAGCCGGAGCGAGGCTGAATTGACCCGCTTTGCCCTCACCCTTGAATTCGATGGCACGCCCTTCATGGGCCTGCAGCGGCAGGCGCATGGCCCATCCGTGCAGCAGGCGGTCGAAGAGGCGGTCCATGCTACCACGGGCGAAACGGTAACGCTCCACGCCGCTGGCCGGACCGATGCCGGAGTCCATGCGCTGGGCATGCGCGCCCATGTCGAAGTGGCGAAGGACATCGATGCCTTCCGGTTGATGGAGGCGCTCAATCACCATCTCCGCCCTGCCCCGATCGCCGTGCTGGACTGCCAAGCCAAATCGGATGACTGGCACGCCCGCTTTTCCTGCATTGGCCGTGAATACCTTTACCGCATTGCCAATCGCCGTGCGCCGTTGACGCTGGACGCCAACCGCGCCTGGCAGGTCGCCCAGCCGCTGGATGCCGAAGCCATGCACCGCGCCGCACAAGCACTGGTTGGGCAACATGACTTTACCACTTTCCGCTCGGTCCATTGTCAGGCGCAGAGCCCAGAAAAGACGCTCGATCTGCTGTCGGTCGAGCGAGTGGGCGATGAAGTGCATATCCGCGCCGCAGCGCGTTCGTTCCTGCACCATCAGGTCCGTTCTATGGTTGGCTGCCTTGCCCTGGTCGGCATGGGCCGTTGGCGCGAGGAACAGGTGGGCGAGGCGCTGGCCGCACGCGACCGGCAAGAGCTTGGCCTCAACGCCCCAAGCGAGGGGCTTTATTTCGTCCGTGCGCTTTACCCTGACGAATGAGTGACTAGGTTGCATTCCGAAACCAAGGATTCGGGAGACAACCAATGGCCTTTACCGGCAAGCAACTCACCACCCAGCTCGATGCCGATGGCACGCTGACCGTCCAGCTGAATGACAAGACCTGGGACGATCCCAAGCCCGGCCAGGTGCTGATCAAGGTTGAAGCGACCCCGATCAACCCGTCGGACCTGGGCTTGCTGTTCGCCAGCGCCGATACCGACAATGCCACCTTTTCGCCGGGCAAGGTCGTGGCCAGGATGCCCGAAAACGCCACCCGCGCCATGAAGGCGCGCCACGGCCTGGCCATGCCCGCCGGTAACGAGGCCGCCGGTATCGTCGTCGCGGCGGGCGAAGGCTGCGAGTACCTGATGGGCAAGCGCATCGCCTGCGTGCCGGGCACTGCCTATGGCAGCTATGCCTATGCCGATACACAGATGGCCTTCCCGGTCGATGACAACGTCACGGCAGAACAGGCCGCCAGTTCCTTCGTCAATCCGATGACTGCCCTGGGCTTTGTCGAAACGATGAAGCTGGAAGGCTTCACCGGCATCGTCCATGCCGCCGCGGCATCGAACCTTGGCCAGATGCTGGTCAAGATCTGCAAGGAAGACGGCATTCCGCTGGTCAACGTGGTCCGCTCGGATGAGCAGGTGAAGCTGCTCAAGGACCTGGGCGCGACCCACGTGCTCAACATGACCGATGCCGATTACATGCCCAAGCTGATCGATGCGATTGCCGAAACCAAGGCGATGATCGGGTTTGATCCGATTGGCGGCGGCACTGTCGCCAGCCAGTTCCTGTCTGCGATGGAAGCCGCCGCCAGCCGCGGCGCAGCCTTCAGCCGCTATGGTTCGTCGGAAGCCAAGAAGGTCTACATCTATGGCGCGCTCGATCTGGGGCCAACGGTCCTCAACCGCGCCTTCGGCCTGACCTGGGATCTGGCCGGCTGGCTGCTGACCCCGTTCATGATGAAGGCAGGCCCGGAAGTGGTCGGCCGGATGCGCGCGCGGGTGATGAAGGACCTGACCACCACCTTCGCCAGCCACTATGCCAAGAAGGGCAACCTGGAAGACATGCTGACCAAGGATGCGGTTGCCATGTACAACGCTCGCCGCACTGGCGAGAAGTACCTGGTTACTCCGTAATCCCAATTCCTCCCCCTTGGGGGAGGGGGACCATCCGAAGGATGGTGGAGAGGCACACGCCGCCCCTCCACCACTTTTTGGTCCCCCTCCCCGTTTCGGGGAGGAATGCGGTTAGTCCGGCGGCAAAGTCGTTCGCCGAAGCATTGATTGACACTTTTGGCCCCGGGCGGAATGTCCGGGGTCATAGTTTTGGGGGGAGATTCCACCGATGAAGACCGTTGCCCGCACCGCCTCGCGCCTGGCCCTGGCGCTGAGCCTGACCGCCCTGCCCGCCGCAGCCTTCGCCGATGATGCCAAGGACGCACCGAAGTGGGACGTTTCGGCTCCTCCCGGAATGACCGTGCGCCAGGTGCCGATCCAGGTTGAGGAAGGCACCTGGATGAACCTTGACGTCAGCCCCGATGGCCAGACCGTGGCCTTCGATCTGCTGGGCGACATCTACACCATGCCGATCACCGGCGGCACCCCGACGCGGATCGCCGAAGGCCTGGCCTATGAAACCCAGCCGCGCTTCTCCCCCGATGGCAAGCGGATCGCCTTCACCTCTGACCGCGGCGGCGGCGACAATATCTGGATCATGAACCGCGACGGCAGCGACAAGCGCCAGCTGACCAACGAAAGCTTCCGCCTGCTCAACCAGCCGAGCTGGAGCCCGGACGGCCAGTTCATTGTTGCCAAGAAGCACTTCACCACCGGCCGCTCGCTCGGCACGGGCGAGGTCTGGATGTACCATGTTTCGGGCGGTGACGGCGTGCTGCTGGTCAAGCGGCCGAACGAACAGCACCAGAAGGAACTGGGCGAACCGATCTTCGCGCCGGATGGCAAGCACGTCTATTACACCCGCAACACCACCCCTGGTGCGATCTTCGAATATGCGCAGGACAGCAACAACCAGCTGTTCGCGATTGAGCGCTATGACCTGGACAGCGGCAAGATCGAGAGCGTGATTGGCGGCGAAGGCGGCGCAGTGCGCCCCAACCCTTCACCCGATGGCAAGAAGATCGCCTATGTCCGCCGCGAGGCCACCAAGCCGCGGCTTTATGTTCGTGACCTGACCACCGGCGAAGACCGCAAGGTCTATGATGCGCTCGACATGGACATGCAGGAAACCTGGGCCGTAACCGGCGTCTATCCGAACATGGCCTGGACGCCGGATTCGGCCAGCCTGGTGATCTGGGCCGGCGGCAAGCTCAACCGGGTCGACATGACCACCGGCAAGAGCAGCGTGATCCCGTTCAAGATCAACGACACCCGCGGCCTGATCGATCCCCCGCGTCCGGCGGTGGCCGTGGCGCCGGACAGCTTCGAAACCAAGATGCCGCGCGGCGCGACGGTCTCGCCCGATGGCAAGTCGGTCGTATTCGAAACGCTTGGCCATCTCTGGGTGAAGTCGATGGCGGGCGGCGAGCCGCGCCGCCTGACCAAGGATGATGCCGCGATGGAAGCCTATCCTTCGTGGTCGGCCGACGGCAAGAAACTGGCTTACGTTCGCTGGACCGACGCCGGCTTGGGCGAAGTGCGGACCATCGCTGCCAGCGGCGGCAAGTCGACCGCGATCACCCCGGCGGGTCACTATGCCCGCCCGCGCTTCTCGCCCGATGGCAAGACCGTGGTGTTTGAAAAGGATCGCGGCGGTTATCTTTCCAGCCCGCGCGCCTCGGCCGAGCCCGGCGTTTACCGCGTGGCTTCGACCGGCGGCGAACTGACCCGGATCACCGATAACGGCGGCAACCCGCAGTTCGGCGCCAGCAATGACCGCGTCTTCGTGATGGAAGGCGATGCCAAGGAAAGCCGCCTGATCAGCCTGGACCTCAACGGCGAAGCCCGCCGGGTCCACGCCAAGGGCGATCTGGTCAACGATTACCGAGTCTCGCCCGATGGCAAGTATCTGGCCTTCCGCCAGAACTATCAGGCCTTCGTCACCCCGCTGGTGCCGGGCACGCAGGAAGTCTCGCTTTCGCCCAAGGGCGGCGCGCTGCCGGTGGTCAAGGTCAGCGGCGATGGCGCGGACTGGATCCACTTCAGCGAAGGCGGCAAGCGCGTGAACTGGTCGCTGGGCCCGACGGTGTTCGGCACGCCCACCGCAGCCCTGTTCGCCGATGCTCCGCTGGCCAAGGATGCCAAGCCCGCCAAGTATGAACCGCCCAAGACCGGCGTTTCGCTGTCGATGACGATCAAGGCGGACAAGCCCAAAGGCAGTGTTGCGATCGTCGGCGCCCGCGTTGTCACCATGAAGGGAATCGACGGCGGCGCGATCGATGATGGCGTCGTGCTGATCGAGGGTGACCGGATCAAGGCGGTCGGCAAGCGCGGCGAAGTGGCGATCCCGGCCGGGACCCCTACTCTCGACGCCACCGGCAAGACGATCATCCCGGGCCTGATCGATGCCCACGCCCACGGCCCCTATGGCATCGACGAGATCACGCCGCAGGCCAACTGGGCCGAGATGATCAACCTCGCGCTGGGCGTGACCACCCGGCACGATCCCTCCAGCAGCGCGCGGACGGTGTTCCCGGCGCTGGAGATGACCCGCACCGGCCAGATCATCGGCCCGCGCACCTTCTCCACGGCCGAGATCGTCTATGGCGCGCGGCAAGCCGGGGTCTATGCCCAAATCGACAGTTATGACGATGCCCTGGCCCATGTCCGCCGGCTGAAGGCACAGGGCGCGCACAGCCTGAAGAACTACAACCAGCCGCGCCGTGACCAACGCCAGCAGGTGACCGCTGCCGCCATGGCCGAAGGGATGCGTTCGGTGGCCGAGGGCGGCTCGCTGTTCGGCTTCGACATGACGCTGATTGCCGATGGCAACACCACGGTTGAGCACAACCTGCCGCTGGGCGTGTTCTATAAGGACGTGCTGCAGTTCTTCAGCCAGTCCAAGGCGGGTTATACCCCGACGCTGGTGGTGACCTATGGCGGCCCGGCGGGCGATCCCTATTGGCGCTCGCACACCGACGTCTGGAAGCATCCGCTGCTGCAAAAGCATGAACCGGCGGCGATCCTGGCAGCCAACAATGCCCGCCGCACCATTGCCGCCGATGAAGACTACAAGGACGATGACAACGCGCGCGAAGCCGCCAAGCTGGCCCGGCTGGGCGTGCCGGTTTCGATCGGCGCGCACGGTCAGGAACCGGGCATTGCCGCGCACTGGGAACTGTGGTCCTTCGTTCGCGGCGGGATGACCCCGATTGAAGCCCTGCGCGCAGGCACGATCGAATCCGCCCGCAGCCTTGGCTATGACCACGATGTCGGCAGCCTTGAGCCCGGCAAGCTGGCTGACCTGGTCGTGCTGGATGCCGACCCGACCAAGGACATCCGCAATTCGGACAAGATCAGCAAGGTCATGATCGGTGGCCGCCTGCTTGATGCGGCGACGCTCAACGAGGAACTGACCGGCACCCGCAAGCGGCCGCCCTATTGGTGGGAAGGCAAGGATGGTGCCCAGGGCTATGCCGGTCCGGCTGGTGGCGGTGCCACTGCCGATGCCGATCTGGACGATGGCTGAGGTTAGCGCTTCAGCTTCCTGAACCAGTCGAGGGTCGCGGCGGCGCCGCGGCTCTCGGCATTGCGCCAGGATAGCGCATCCTTGCGCTTGTTGCGCAGCTTGCCGCCCGGGCCGACCACGAACATCGCGGGCGTGCCCTTCAGCTCTTTCACCTTGAATCGGGCCAGCAGATTGATGTTGCGGCCCTGCCCGCGCTGCGGAATGCCGACATCGATGAAGGTAACCGAATAGCCCGGGCCAAACTCGCTGCGGAAGGCGTCAGAGGTCAGGACCTTGGCCAGCGCCACGCTATCGTGGCACCAGTCCGCCCCGAAGACGAGGACGGCCGAACGTCCGCTCTGTGCAGCATCGGCCAGCGCCGCCGCCATAGCGGCAGCGGCATCGGCCTTCTGGTCATAGAATGCGGGCGCGGCCTTGGCTGCTGCGGCGGTGCGGTCTGGCAGGCTGACCTTGCACCCCGTGTCCGCCGATGCAGCCTGCACCAGCGACACGGCGGCAAGGCAAATCAGGCTCACGCCTTCCCGACTACGCTTTCCGGCAGGTCGGTGCCGAATACGCGCTGATAGTATTCGGCCACCAGCATCCGCTCGGTCTCATCGCACTTGTTGAGGAACGAGAGGCGGAAGGCAAAGCCCGGATCCTTGAAGATCGCGGTGTTCTGCGCCCAGGTGATGACGGTACGCGGGCTCATCACGGTGGAGATATCGCCACCGATGAAGCCTTGGCGGGTCAGGTCGGCAACCTTGACCATCTTGTCGACAGTATCATCCGGCACACCGGCAACCTTCTTGAGCACGATCTCGCTCTCCACCGCAGCGGGGAGATAGTTGAGGCCGACAACGATGTTCCAGCGGTCCATCTGGCCCTGGTTGATCGCCTGGGTGCCGTGATAGAGGCCCGAGGTATCGCCCAGACCAACGGTGTTGGCCGTGGCGAAGAGGCGGAAGTTCTTGTTCGGACGGATCACCCGGTTCTGGTCCAGCAAGGTCAGCTTGCCCTCGGTTTCCAGCACGCGCTGGATCACGAACATCACGTCCGGACGGCCAGCGTCGTATTCGTCAAACACCAGCGCCACCGGCTGTTGCAGCGCCCAGGGCAGCAGGCCTTCACGGAATTCGGTAACCTGCAGGCCATCGCGCAGCACGATCGCATCGCGCCCGATCAGGTCGATACGGCTGATATGCGCGTCCAGGTTGATGCGGATGCACGGCCAGTTGAGGCGGGCGGCAACCTGCTCAATATGGGTCGACTTACCCGTGCCGTGATAACCCTGCACCATCACGCGGCGGTTAAAGGCAAAGCCCGCCAGGATCGCCAGCGTGGTGTCCGGATCGAAGACATAGCTGTCATCGCGATCAGGCACGCGTTCATCGGTAACCGAGAAGGCCGGGACCTTCATATCGATATCGATCCCGAAGGTCTCGCGCACGTCGAGTTCGATGTCGGGCGCGGGCAGGATCGTGTTGCCGCTGGTGTCGAGCTGGATGTTGGGAATATCGGTCATGACACGCCATCGCCTATACGCGCCGGAGCGGTGCTGCAATAAGGAATGCGTTGCAATCAGCGACTCAATCCCCGGGAGCGTTCGTCCGATGAAAGTCTATGGTTTTCCGATCTCGCCGTTTGTCCGCAAGGTCCACATTGTTGCCGCGGAAAAGGGCCTGCCGGTCGAACTGGCCTTGAGCAACCTGGCGGACCCGGCCCCCGAATTCCTCGCCGCCAGTCCGTTCCGAAAGATTCCGGCACTGGTCGATGGCGATTTCAGCCTGTGCGATTCGACCGCGATCGTGACCTATTTCGAAGCATTGCAGCCCCAGCCCTCGATCACGCCGGGCGATGCCAAGGCCAAGGCCAAGGCGATCTGGTGGGAAGAATTCGCCGATACGATCCTGATCGCGGCTGGCGGCAAGGTACTGTTCAACCGGTTTGTCGGTCCGAAGCTGATGGGCAAGGCCGGAGACGAAGCGGTGGCCGAACAGGGCGTCAAGGAGCTGGGGCCGATCCTGGCCTATCTCGAAAGCCAGTGCGGCGATGGCTGGCTGGCGGGCGACGCATTCTCGATCGGAGACGTTGCGGTGGCGGCCACGCTGCGTTCGTTGGGCTATATCGATCTGGAGCCGAACCCGGCAACCCATCCGCGCACGGCGGCCTGGTACGATCGGGTCAAGGCGCGGGCCAGCTGGCAGCAGGTTGCCGCGCTGGAAGACAAGATCGTCGGACGCGCGCTCAACCGTTAGGCGAAAGCCGCGGCCTTGCGCAGCAGCTGATAGGCCTCGACCACTTCCTGCAGACGCGCTTCGAAGCTGCGGTCACCGCCGTTGCGATCCGGATGGTATTTGCGCACCAGCTGCGAATAGCGGCTGCGCAGGTCCGTCCGGCTGGCATCCAGCGACAGGCCAAGCACATCCAGCGCACGGCGCTCATCCGGGGTCACGGCCCTGCCATCCTGCCGCTGGGCCGGCTTGCGCGCCCGCGCCCGGCCACTGATCGCTTCAAGCGGATCGCTGAAATCAGCCCAGCGCGGGGCGGAATCGACCCCGGCGGTGGGTGAGAAAGCCCGCGTTTCACGCTCCCACCCGTGGATCGGGTTCTGGGCAGCGACGATCTCCTCGGGGGTCATCCCGGCGAACCAGTCATAACCGGCGTTGAAATCGCGCACATGGTCCAGACAGAACCAGCGATAGTCGCCCGGTCCGTCAAAACCCGGACGACGTTCACCCGGCGCACGGAACTCCCCCGGCTCCCGGCAACCCGGCACCATGCAACCGCGCTGGGTGCCCTGGACCCGTCCATGAAAACGATCGTGCTTCACCGCTTCCACATGGCGATTGTTCGGGTAGAAGGGAAGCCATGACCAGCCCCATCGCGACCGAAATCGAAGCACTGCTCACCGCAACTTTCGCACCAACGCAGCTGCGAGTGATCAACGACTCAGCCCAGCACCATGGCCACTTGGGCGATGATGGCTCGGGCGAATCGCACTTTACCGTTGAGATCGAAAGCGCGGCCTTCGCCGGCGTGTCGCGGCTGCAGCGCCAGCGACTGGTGAACGCAGCGCTGGGCGATATCCCCGGCCAGCGCGTCCATGCCCTGGCGATCAAGGCGAGGGCACCGGGGGAATGACGATCCTGACCACGATCCAGCCGGTGACGCACAACCTTGGCGCCTTTCAGGTGCGCCGGGTGCTCCCCTCGCCGCGGCAGATCATGGTTGGGCCTTTCGTCTTTGTAGACCAGTTCGGTCCGGCGATCCTGCCGCCGGGCGTGGCGATGGACGTTCGCCCGCATCCGCACATCGGCCTCGCCACGGTGACCTGGCTGTTCGAGGGCGCGATCGATCATCGCGACAGCCTGGGCACTTTCGCCACGATCCGGCCCGGGCAGGTCAACCTGATGACCGCCGGACGCGGCATCGTCCACTCTGAGCGCGGACCGGCGGCCGAGCGCGAGATCGCCAAGCCGATTTACGGCATGCAGACCTGGCTCGCCCTGCCCGATGGCAAGGAAGAGATCGATCCGGCCTTTGAGGCGGCGACGGACCTGCCGCTGGTCGAGGATACCTGCGTTTCCGCCCGCGTCATCATGGGCACCCTGTGGGGTCACACGGCGCAGACGACCCAGCATTCGCCCACCATCTATGCCGAGATCATGCTCGCCCCCGGCGGCGCGATCCCGATTGACAGCGAGGCAGAAGAACGCGCGGTCATGTTGGTCGGCGGTGAGGCAACAATCGATGGCGTGCCGCTGGTGCGCTACGAACTGGCCGTGCTTGCCCCCGGCCAAGCCATGCGGCTGGCCAGCGAAAGTGGCGGCCGGGTGATGCTGCTGGGCGGTGCGGCTATCGGCAGCCCACGCCATGTCTGGTGGAATTTCGTTTCCTCCAGCCGCGAGCGGATCAACCAGGCCAAGGACGATTGGCGGCAAGGCCGCTTTCCGAAGGTGCCGGGGGATGAGGATGAATTCATCCCGATCCCGCAGGTGCCGCTCACCAACGGCGACGACGCATAACAAGACCATTCAGGGAGAGAACAATGAGCTTTAAGGGACAGACCGCCTGGATCACCGGCGCTTCATCGGGGATCGGCGCTGCGCTGGCCAAGGCGCTGGCGGCGCAGGGCGCACGGCTGGTACTCTCGGGCCGCAAGCTGGATGCGCTGGAAAAGGTGGCGGCGGATTGCGGTGGCGATTGCCTGATCCTGCCCTTCGAAACGACCGACATCGCAGCGCTCGCCCCGGCAGTGGAGAAAGCCTGGGCTTGGGCATCGTCGGCTTCTGGGGGCGTGGACTTGCTGGTCAACAACGCCGGCATCTCCCAGCGCAGCCTGGCGGTGGAGACGGGCTACTCGGTTTACGAGCAGATCGTGAATGTTGACCTGCTCGCCCCGATTGCGCTGACGCAAGAGATCCTCCCGCGCATGGTGGAGCGCGGCTCGGGTCGGCTGGCCTATATCTCCTCCATCGCGGGCAAGGTCGGTGTGCCGATGCGCACCGCTTATTGCGCGGCGAAGTTCGGCATTGCCGGTTATGCCGATGCCCTGCGCGCCGAAGTGGCGCACCTGGGCCTGCAGGTTCACAACATCTACCCCGGCTCGGTCCGCACTGATGTTTCGCGCAACGCCCTCACCGCCGATGGGTCAAAGCGCGGGGTCTCTGACAAGGCAATCGACAATGGGATCGAACCCGCCGTCGCGGTGGCCCAGATGATTGAGGAAATGCTGGCCGGCGCGCGCGAAATCATCGTGGCAGAAGGCGCCGAAAAGGCGATGGGCGAAGCCCGCCGCACGCCCGATGCGCTGCTCGATCAGATCGCTGGCTTCATGGCCGCTGGCTATGTGCAGCGGATGAACGACGGGGCCGAATGATGGAGCAGGTCCGGGTCAAGCTCGCGAACGGGATTGAACTCGATGTTGTCGACACGGGCCCGCGTGACGCTCCCGTCCTGATCTTCCTCCACGGCTTCCCAGACAGCCACCGCACCTGGCGGCACCAGATCGCGCACCTGTCGGGCCGCTATCGCTGCGTGGCGCCCGACCAGCGCGGCTATCGCGGCTCTTCCAAGCCCAAGGGGGTCGAGAACTACACGCCCGACAAGCTGATTGGTGACGTGTTCCAGCTGGCCGATGCGCTGGGCGTGGACCCCTTCACCATTGTCGGGCACGATTGGGGCGGCGCGATTGCCTGGGGCGTGGCGATCATGGGCCAGCTCAACGGCCGGGTAACCCGCGCCGTGGTAATGAACGCGCCCCACCCGGTGATCTTCCCCAAGCTGCTTTACACCAACCGCCAGCAGCGGCAGGCCAGCCAGTATTTCCGGGTGTTCCGCGATCCGGCGAGCGACGAACTGGTCGAACAGTTCGGCCTGGGCGGCGTGCTGCTCAAGGCCTTTGGCGATGTGCCGGAAAATCCGAAGATGGACCCGGCCGAACGAGCCGCGCTGATGGAGGATTACGCGAACCGCGAAGCATCCATCGCCATGCTCAACTGGTACCGCGCCAGCCCGATGGAAGTGCTCGACATGGATGCGCCCTACGAACTGCCCGCCGGGTGGCAGCCACCGACGCTACCCAAGCTGACCATCCCGACCCTGGTGGTCTGGGCGATGGAAGACACGGCCCTGCCCGCTGCCAACCTTGACGGGCTGGACGAGGTGATCGCCGATCTGACGCTGGTGCAGGTGCCGGGTTGCGGCCACTTCGTGCAGTGGGAAGCGCCGGAGCCGGTCAATACCGCACTTGATGCGTTCCTGACCCGGACCGACCATGGCTGAGCCGCAGCGCGGGGGCATCGGCGCGGCGCTGGCTGCGGCCGAGGCAAAGAGCCGCCGCTCGCTGCTGCGCAATCATGGAGGCGGCCATGCCCCGGTCAGCTTCCTTGAGCTGTTCTTTGACCTGGTCTTCGTCTTCGCGATCACCCAGCTATCGCACTTCCTGAAGGACCACCTGACCTGGCTGGGCTTTGCGCAATCGCTGGTGCTGTTCCTGGCGGTGTGGTGGGCCTGGATGTACACCACCTGGGCGACCAACTGGGCCGATCCGGAGCGGTTCGAGATCCGGGTGATGCTGCTGGCGCTGATGGCACTCAGCCTGCTGATGGCGGTCGCCCTGCCCTATGGCTTCAGCAAATATGCCTGGCTGTTTGCGGCAAGTTATCTGACGCTGCAGATCGGGCGGACGACCTTCATGGCGCTGGTGCTCAACCGCGAGAACCGCGCCAATACTCGCAACATGGTGCGGATCGCCGTGTGGTTCGGCTTTGCCGCGCCATTCTGGCTGATGGACGTGCTGCGGCCCGAGGAAGAGCGGCTGCTGTGGTGGCTGCTGGCCGTGATCATCGAATACCTAGGGCCGATCACCCTGTTCCCGGTCCCCGGTCTGGGCCGCTCCAAGGCGACCGACTGGGACATTTCCGGTAGCCACATGGCGGAGCGCTGCGGGCTGTTCATCATCATCGCCCTGGGCGAAGGGATCATCATCACTGGCGCGACCTTTGCCGACGCGACCATGGAGCCCGGCCGAATACTCGCTTTCTGCCTCGCCTTCCTGTCATCCGTGCTGATGTGGTGGCTCTATTTCGATCTCGGGCAAAAGCGCGGTTCGGATCATATCAGCGAGAATGCTGATGTCGGCCGGGTGGCGCGCAATGCCTATACCTACATGCACATGCCGATCGTGCTGGGGATCGTGATCTTCGCCGTGTCCGATGCCAAGTTGCTCGATAACTGGGACCAGCCGGCCGATGGCAAGCTGGCGCTGGTGATGTGCGGCGGCGGGGTGCTGTTCCTGACCGGCCTCGGGCTGTTCAAGCGTCATTCCAACCCGCTGGGCAACTTCCCACTATCGCACGGGATCGGATCGATCCTGTTCTGGGCACTGGCCTATGCCGCCTGGCAAGGCATGCTGACCACGCTGCAGGTGGGCGGCATGGGCGTTGCGGCCTTTGCCGTGGTCTCCGGCTGGGAATGGGTTTCCTACCACGGCGGGTGGAAGGAACGGATCGACGATACGGTCGCCTGGTTCAAACTTGCCAGTCAATACTAGCGCCGTGCGGATGGGCGCGCGCCAGCATCACCGGCTCGCCTCCGCCCGGCCAATAGCGCAGTACCAGCTCGTGCAGGTGCAGCACGCGGTTGGCTTCGAGTGAAATCCACGCCAGCGGCCGCTCCGCCGTCGCCTTTGCTCCGGCCGCTTCCATCGCGGCAGTAACCCGCTTCTGCTGGTCTTCGGGCACATATTGCCAGACGATCGAATGCATCAGGACGCGGGTCGTCCCCGCATCCTGCGGCTTGGCGAGTTCGGCCTCGATAAAATCGGCCGCGTTCATCTGCACGAGATCGGGCGCGGCCTTGCCCGCCTCGGCAATTGCGGCGGCCATCCGCTCGAACCGCACGGTATGCTCGGGCCAGATATAGGCCTTTAGCCGCAGCGCCTGCGCGGGATCGGTCAGATCAACCGGGGCAACGTCGCAGCCTATGGTGGAGACGATCTCAATCGCCTGATCCGGCGGCGGATTGCCCTGCCATTCGGGCTTGAACTGCATGGCCCCCGGCTCTGGCCCAACCTGCTCCCCGGCCAGATCATAGTGATAGCGATCCAGCATCAGGTTGATCCCCGCGCTGGAGCCGATCTCCAGACACTGAAAGCGCGGCGGCAGGCCTTGCGCAGCCAGCCAGAGCATCGCGGCGATGAAATTGCAGGAACGGCCAGCCTCGTTGGTCTGCGGCGGGCCATCCAGCCAGGGCAGCAGTTCCGTCTCATGTGTGCGGATCGCTTTCGCAACAATCGCGGCGTCATCCGTGCCGCTGCGATTGTCATAAATTACTGCAAGATCGGTCTCTAAACCCTTCAAATGAAGTGCATGAATGGCGCCGGCAACCCGCAGCGGCAAGGCATCGGCCAAGGGCGCGCCGGGCCAGGCACGAATGGCGTCCAGCAATGCCCCCGGCTCGCCCTGCTGCAGCAGGTCGCGCAGCGCGGCAACGACCCGTGCCGTCACCGTGGCCCCGGCCTGGGTGCAATAGGCCACCTGATTATCGAAAGCGGCAACCACGATGCCCTCACCCTTGGCGTTGATATCGATGAACTGATAGGTCTCCGCCATTGCCGCTCCTTGCCCTTTTGCCCCGCGTTCCCTAAGGCGCGCGCTATGTCGAACCCGCTCACCTTCGCCGTGCCCAAGGGCCGCATTCTGGACGAGGCGCTGCCATTGATGGCCCGCGCCGGTGTGGTGCCAGAGGCGGGCTTTCACGACAAGGGCAACCGCGCGCTTTCCTTCGCCTGCGAAGGATCGGACATGCGCGTGATCCGCGTCCGCGCGTTCGACGTTGCCACCTTTGTTGCCCACGGCGCGGCGCAGGTCGGGATCGTTGGTTCGGACGTGGTGGAAGAGTTTGCCTATCCCGACCTTTACGCGCCGGTAGACCTTGCCATTGGCCACTGCCGTCTGTCGGTCGCTGAACCGGTCGGCCAAGCCGGCGCGCCGCTCAGCAGTCACCTGCGCGTTGCCAGCAAATATCCCAACCTCACCCGCAAGCACTTCGAGCGGATGGGGGTGCAGGCCGAAGTCGTGAAGCTCAACGGCGCGATGGAACTGGCTCCGGGCCTGGGCCTGGCCAGCCGGATCGTTGACCTCGTTTCGACTGGTCGCACGCTCAAGGACAATGGCTTGGTCGAAACCAGCACGATCCTCGACATTTCCGCGCGCCTCATCGTCAACCGCGCCGCGCTGAAGACCGATCCGCGCGTGGGCGCGCTGGTCGAAGCGTTCCGGGCGCTTGCCACCCCGGCCGAGGCGGCCTGATGCTGCGGCTGAACACCCGCGACCCCGGCTTTGATGCCGCTTTCCGCAAGCTGGTGGCCGACCGGCGCGAAAGCGACGAGAACGTCAGCCGCGATGTCCAGATCATCCTCGATGATGTGCGCGCGCGCGGCGACGAGGCGCTGGTTGAGCTGACCCGCAAGTTCGATCACCACGAGCTGGCCAGCGATGCGGACTGGCAGATCGACGCCGCGACCTGCCGCGAAGCCTTTGACAATCTGACACCAGACCTGCGCGCCGCGCTGGAACTGGCCGCCAAGCGCATCCGCGCCTTCCACGAAGGCCAGAAGCCCAGCAATCGCGATGAGCAGGACAAGCACGGCGTGCGCATGGGCGCGCGCTGGTCGGCAGTCGATGCCGCCGGACTCTATGTGCCGGGTGGTCGCGCGGCCTATCCCTCCTCGCTGCTGATGAACGCCATTCCGGCCAAGGTTGCCGGCGTTGAGCGGCTGGTTGTCGTCACCCCCTGCCCCAAGGGTCAGGTCAATCCGCTCGTCCTTGCTGCCGCCCATCTGGCTGGCGTGGACGAAGTGTGGCGCATCGGCGGCGCCCAGGCGGTCGGCGCGCTGGCCTATGGCACCGGCCGGATCAAACCGGTCGACGTGATCGTCGGCCCGGGCAACGCCTGGGTGGCCGAAGCCAAGCGCCAGCTGTTTGGCGTGGTCGGGATCGACATGGTTGCTGGCCCCAGCGAGATCCTGCTGATCGCCGATGGGAAGAATTCACCCGAATGGACCGCGGCCGACCTGCTAAGCCAGGCCGAGCACGATCCTTCAGCCCAGTCGATCCTGATCACCGACGATCCGCTGTTCGCCGATACCGTGGCAGACCGGATCGGCGTGGAACTGGCCATGTTGCCGACCGCCAAGGTCGCCAGCGAGAGCTGGAACACCCACGGCACGATCATCGAAGTGGCTGACTTGCTGGCCGAGGCCCCGGCCCTGGCCAATGCGCTCGCCGCCGAACACGTCCAGATCGCGACCGACGATCCGCAGGCCCTGTTTGACAAGATCCGCCACGCCGGGTCGGTCTTCCTCGGCCGGATGACACCCGAAGCCGTCGGCGATTACGTTGCCGGACCGAACCACGTGCTCCCCACGGGGCGCCGCGCGCGGTTCTCTTCCGGCCTGTCCGTCCTGGATTTCATGAAGCGGACCAGCTTTATCCAGCTAGATGCCAAGGCGCTCAAGGCCGTTGGCCCGGCCGCGGTGGAGCTGGCCAATGCCGAAGGGCTGACCGCCCACGCGCGCTCTATCGAAGTGAGACTTGGAATATGAGTAATGCCAAAGCCCGCCCTGCCGCTCGCCTTGCGGCGGTGCAGGCGCTTTACCAGCACGCGATGGAAGGCACGCCAATGGCGTCGCTGCTCGACGAGTTCCACCGTCACCGGCTGGGCGCGGAGATCGAAGGCGATCAGTATGCCGCCGCCGAGGTCGCGTTCTTTGATGCCATCGTGCAGGGCGTGATCGCCCGCTATGAAGAGATCGACGAGCTGCTCGAAGCGCGCCTCGCTGAAGGCTGGAAGCTGGAACGGCTGGACCGCACCATGCTCCAGATCCTTCGCGCCGGCGTCTGGGAACTGCTGGCCCGCCGCGATGTAGCGACCGGCACCGCGATCAGCGAATATGTCGACGTGGCCCACGCCTTCTTCGAGGCCCGCGAGGCCAAGTTCGTCAATGGCGTGCTCGATGCCGTGGCGAAGGATGTGCGCGGCTGAGCCGCGAAGCTGCCTTCATTGCTGCCCTGCGTGGCCTTGCCACGCATCCCGCCGCACGCGGGCTGGCTGACGACTGCGCGGTGCTGGACTTTGGCACCGAAACGCTGGTCCTCACCCATGATGCGATGGCGGAAGGGGTTCACTTCCTGACCGGGCAGAACCCGGCAGACGTCGCCTGGAAGCTGGTTGCCTCAAACCTGTCTGACCTGGCCGCCAAGGGCGCGGAGCCGCTGGGCGTCCTGCTGGGCTATCAGTTCAGCGCGGACGACGATTGCTTCCTGGCCGGTCTGACCGAGGTGCTGGCGCATTACGGCGTGCCGCTGCTGGGCGGTGACACGATTGGTGGCAACGGCCCGCAGGTGCTGGGCCTCACCGCCCTGGGCCGGGCCACGCACCGTCCGGTTCCTTCCCGCAGTGGTGCCAAGGCGGGCGACACGCTGTGGCTGACCGGCGCGGTCGGCGCGGCGATGCTGGGGTTCGAAGCCCTGCGTGACGGCACCGATGCCGATAGCCTTGCTTTCCGCCGCCCGCTTGCCCTGCTGGCCGAAGGGTGGGCGTTGGCACCGCTGGTCACCGCCATGATGGACGTTTCGGACGGCCTGCTGCTCGATGCCAGCCGCATGGCGCGCGCCTCTGGCGTATCATTTGCTATCGACAGCGCAGCCGTGCCGATTGCCACGCCCGAGGCACGCCGTGCGGAGGCCTTGCGCTGGGGTGAGGATTACCAATTGCTGTTTACCCTGCCCGATTGTGTGGAGCCGCTGGTCAAGGCATTCCGGATCGGTCAGGCGATCCCGCAAGCCGAAGCCCCGGTATTGCTCGACGGTCAGCCGCTGAACGAGGGCGCGGGCCTCGGCTACGAACACGGCTAAATCCGGGTGAGCTCCCGCAAAAGTCTCTAAAGCGGCGAAACGTCCACCCCGCGCGCCTTCAGTATGGGCTTGAGCGCATAATAGGCGTGCTTGGTCCGATGGTTCGGGATGCCGGGATAAAGATGGTGGACGATGTGGTACTGCATCCCCATCGACAGCACATGGCCCACCCGGCTCTTGAACACATAGGTGTTCTCATAGCGGCCCATCTTGCCCTCGCGCGGGTGATGCGGCGCCCACGACAGGAAGAAGCGGATATAGCTGAGGCCGATGTGTCGCGGCAGCCACCAGATCAGCGCCGCCTCGATCGCGTAACCGCTCCACGCCATCGTGAACAGCGTGGCCATGAAGACCAGTTGCAACACCATCGTCTCAACCAGCGCCCGGCGCGCGATCGGCGTGCCCATCTCGGCCAGGATGCACTTGTAGTGATGGATCGAGCCATCGACCCCCGGCTGGCGGTTGTACCAGGTCTTGTACCAGGCCGCCCACATGTTGGGCGCCTCATCGGTGTAGTCCGGATCCTTCTCGGGATGGTTGCAGTGATAATGATGCTCAAGATGCATCAGCCGCGCCATCGAGAAGGGAAAGACGATCGGGATGGTTGAAACCGCGCCAACCGCCTCATTCAGCCAGCGGGTCTTGCTGCCCGGGCGGCCGATGTTGGAATGCATCGCCTCATGGCTGGTGACGTAACCGCCAACGCAGAACACGCAGGACAACACGAACGCCAGCGGCAAGTTAAGCAGGCCCATGATCGCCAGCGGGAAGAACGAGAGCCAGACGGCGAAGCAACCGAACGCGGCGACGGCATAGGGCCACATGGCGCCGCCATGAAACTGGCGAGCAATCGCGATCTCTTCCTTGCGCAGATCGCGCCGGGTGTAGCGATCGAGCCCGTCCGCGCCGAGCGAAACGGCTGGGCGATCCGCTCCAACCGCTGCGCCTTGGATCAGGAAGCCCTGTTCGCTCATAGCCAGCGCCCCCGCACATTGGCGATCAGCCCCCATGCGCCGCCAAGCAGCAGCCCGAAGGTGATCCGGCTGGCCCCGAATGGCGCGGCAACATCAGCCGCCGCCATCAGTTGCGCGATCAGCGGGGCGATAAAGCCAATGCCAAACAGGAACGGCATCCAGGCCAGTGTCTGCTTGAGGACCGCGGACATGATCTTAACCTTCCACAAACCATCAATGCACGCAGTAATACTAGTTTCGGTGCCAGACGCCAGCAGGAAACGCGGGCGGGTGCCGCGCTAATCCGGGGCGCGGGGAAAAGCCGGTGCGAAATGATTGCATGCCGGGAAAAGTTCTATAGCCTCCCCCATGGCTCCGCGTAGGCGGGGTTTTTACAATCTATAATAAGGGGGAGCGAACTCGTGGATCTCGTCACGCTCGCAATCATCCTGGGTCTGGTAGCCGTGCTTTACGGCTTTGTTACCAGTCGCCAGGTTCTCGGCGCGTCCGCCGGGAATGCCAAGATGCAGGAAATTGCCGCCGCCATTCAGGAAGGCGCACAAGCCTACCTGAAGCGCCAGTACACCACCATTGCCGTAGTCGGCGTGGTCGTTGCGCTGATCATCGTCGCCACGCTTGGCACGATCTCGGCCACCGGCTTCGTCATCGGCGCCGTGCTTTCGGGCGTGGCCGGCTTTATCGGGATGAACATCTCGGTCCGGTCGAATGTCCGCACGGCCGCAGCCGCCCAGTCGGGCCTGCAAGCCGGTCTGACCCTGGCCTTCCGCGCCGGGGCGATCACCGGCATGCTGGTGGCCGGCCTCGCGCTGCTCGCCATCGCGGTGTTCTACTACTACCTGACCTCCGTGGCCGGCTACACCGTGGGCGGCGAAGACCGCACCGTGGTCGATGGCCTGGTGGCCCTCGCCTTCGGTGCCTCGCTGATCTCGATCTTTGCGCGCCTTGGCGGCGGGATTTTCACCAAGGCGGCCGACGTCGGTGCTGACCTGGTCGGCAAGGTGGAAGCAGGCATTCCTGAAGACGATCCACGCAACCCGGCCGTGATCGCCGACAACGTGGGCGACAACGTGGGTGACTGCGCCGGCATGGCTGCCGACCTGTTTGAAACCTATGTCGTCACCGTTGGCGCCACCATGGTGCTCACCGCCCTGCTGCTGAAGGGTCTGGGCGATGCCCTGGCCCCGATGATGGCGCTGCCGCTGCTGATTGGCGGCGTTTGCATCGTCACCTCGATCATCGGCACCTACTTCGTCCGCCTGGGTGGCGGTTCGAACATCATGGGCGCCATGTACAAGGGCTTCCTGGTCACCGCTGTCCTTTCGGTCGGCGCGATCTGGTGGGCGATTTCCTATGCTCTGGGCAGCATGGAAACCGCGATGAGCTATACGATCCTGGATACCACGGTGAGCTTCACCGGCCGGATCCTGTTCTACTGCTCGCTGCTCGGCCTGGTCATCACCGGCCTGATCATCTGGATCACCGAGTACTACACCGGCACCAACTATCGCCCGGTCCGCTCGATCGCCAAGTCGTCGGAAACCGGTCACGGCACCAACGTCATCCAGGGTCTGGCGATCAGCCTTGAATCGACCGCGCTGCCGACGATCGTGATCTGCGCCGGCATCATCATTGCCTACCAGCTCGCTGGCCTGATCGGGATCGCCTATGCGGCTACCGCCATGCTTGCCCTGGCCGGCATGGTCGTGGCGCTCGACGCTTACGGTCCGGTGACCGACAATGCCGGTGGCATTGCCGAAATGGCCGGCCTTGACGACTCGGTCCGTGAAAAGACCGACGCGCTCGACGCCGTGGGCAACACCACCAAGGCTGTCACCAAGGGCTATGCCATCGGTTCGGCCGGCCTCGCGGCACTGGTGCTGTTCGCGGCCTATACCACCGACCTGCGTGAGTTCTTCCCGGATCTGACCGTCAGCTTCAGCCTGGAGAACCCATACGTGATCGTCGGCCTACTACTCGGCGCGCTGCTCCCGTACCTGTTCGGTGCGATGGGCATGACCGCCGTGGGCCGCGCCGCCGGTGACGTGGTGAAGGACGTGCGTGACCAGTTCGCCAACGACAAGGGCATCATGGCCGGCACTTCGAAGCCGGACTATGCCCGCACGGTCGATCTGGTGACCAAGGCAGCGATCAAGGAAATGATCATTCCTTCGCTGCTGCCGGTCCTCGTGCCGATCGCGGTCTACTTCGTGATCTCGGCCGTGGGCGGCCAGGCCAATGGCTTTGCCGCACTGGGTGCCTTGCTCCTGGGCGTGATCGTCGGCGGCCTGTTCGTCGCGATCTCGATGACCTCGGGCGGTGGTGCCTGGGACAATGCCAAGAAGTACATCGAAGACGGCAACCATGGCGGCAAGGGCTCTGAAGCCCACAAGGCCGCGGTGACCGGTGACACGGTCGGCGATCCCTACAAGGATACCGCCGGTCCGGCCGTCAACCCGATGATCAAGATCACCAACATCGTCGCGCTGCTTCTGCTCGCGGCACTGGCTGCGGCACACTGAGGCGGCATTAGCCCCTCACCCGCCGCAGGGTGAAGAAAACCCCGTCCGGAGCGATCCGGGCGGGGTTTTCTGTTGAATAATGGTCCTTTGTCCCATTGCCAGCGCCAGCCCTTGCGCTAATTTCCGGTCCCGGTTGGCGCAGGCTGTGCGCCCAGTGGAGGATGATCGTGCTCCTTAAGAATATCCTGCTTCGCGGCGCACTGGTGGCCGCGTTCGGCCTGTCGCTGTCCACGCCGCTTTCGGCGCAAAGCGCGGCGCCCGCAGCGTCGGACATCGTGGTCAAGGGCATCAAGGGCCGCGTGCCGACCGAAGTGTTCGGCAAGCGCCCCTTGATGCGCAATCCCAGCCTTTCGCCCGATGGCACGAAGATCGCCGTGATGTTGAGCCGCAACGGGATCGACAATCTGGGCATCATCGATCTGACCAAGCCGGGCAGCCCACCCAAGTTCTTCGTCCGGGCAGAGGAATTTCGCGAAGCGGGCGACCGCACAGTCAGCGGCTGGTCGTGGGTCGGCAACCGCACGGTGCTGTTCACCGTCGCCTCGCGTGAGATCATTGGCGGCAGGCGCGCCGATCTGCTGCGCTATGTCGCTTATGACCTCGAAAGCGGTAATCTTACGCCGCTGGCCTGGGAAGGCGCATCGGGCAACGGGATCCAGATCCTTTATCGCGATCATACCAAGGAACGGGTGCTGATGCAGCGCACCTCGTTCCGCAATGAGCAGAACGAGTTCCGGCCAGAAGTGATCGATCTGGATGTGCGGACCGGCAAGTTCTCAACCGTTCAGCGCCCCAATGTGTTCGTTGGCCAGTGGATTGCCGATGGCAAGGGCGTGATCCGCGCCGGCATTGGCGGCGATGACGATGGCAAGCAGCGGTTGATGTACCGGTCTACGCCGGACGAAGCCCTGCGGACCATTTCGAATGAAAAGGATCCCACCTTCACCGGCACGCAGATCACCCCGGATATCTTCACGCTGGACGGCGATATCGCCTATGCCACCAGTAACAAGGACGGCTTCCGCAAGGTTTACCGAATCAACATGGCAACGATGGAGATCGTCGGAAAACCGGTGTTCGAAGTGCCTGGCTATGATGTTGACGGGCTGATCCCCAGCAAGGACAACACCCGTCTGATCGGGGTGCGCTATACCACCAACAAGCAACGCACCCGGTGGTTTGATGGCCGGCTCAACGAGATTCAGAAATTCTTCGACGAGGATTTCGGGGTGGGCAACGCCCAGATCATGTCGGCCAACGATGACTATACCAAGCTGGTCGTGTTCATCGCCAAGCCGTCTGAACCCGGGACCTATTATCTCTACGATACGGTCAGCGGCAATCTTGGCATTCTCGGCAATTTCCATCCCGAACTGCAAGATGCCGATATGAACCTCACCGAGACGGTCCGTTACAAGGCATCGGACGGGATGGAGATCGCCGCCGTGGTGACCTATCCGCGCCACCGCCCCGATCGCAAGAACCTGCCGGTGATCGTCATGCCGCACGGCGGCCCGTTTGGGGTTCGCGACAAGGAGGAGTTCGGCTTCTTCCCGTGGCACCAGGCCATGGCCGAACTGGGCTATGTCGTGATCCAGCCGAACTATCGCGGATCAGGTGGTTACGGGAAGCAGTTCGTGCTCGAAGGACGCAAGCCCAATGGCTATGGCCAGCGGATGCAGGACGATCTCAATGACGCCCTGACCTGGTTCGGACAGACCGGGCTGATCGATCCCAAGCGCGCCTGCATCATGGGCTGGTCCTATGGCGGCTATGCCACCGCCCGCGGTGCGCAGCGCGATCCGGATGTCTGGAAGTGTGCGATGGCCGGCGCCGGGGTCTATGATTTCCCGATGATGAAAGCCTATGACCAGGGCACTTTCGGCAGCTTTGGCGCCAACTTCCAGGCCACGGCTGATAACCTTGTGGCGATCTCTTCCGCGCGCAACACCGATGGTCGCTGGGCCCCGATCCTGATCGTGGCCGGTCTGCGCGATGCCCGCATCCCGATCGAACAGTCGCGCACGCTGGTTTCCCGCCTGAAGGCGTCAGGCAAGCAGGAGGGCCTCGATTTCCGTTATGTTGAACAACCCAAGGGCACCCATAACCTGCCCTACGAGGAGGTTCATATCGAATGGCTGGTCGAGGCAGAGAAATGGGCTGAGCGGTTCAATCCCGCCTACATTCCGTCTGACAGCGACTATGATCGCAAGCCCCAGATCGATCCGCGCTTCCAGAAGGCGGCCAGCACCGCAGCGGCTGCGGGGAAGTAACAGGCCCGGCAAGGCGGACGGGCTGGTCGCTGACCGGCTGCGCCTGCCGCCGAGCATCGGACTTTGGCGTTTAACCGCCCGACTAAAACCGGATTGACGCGCGCAGGTGGTATCCGCAAAGGGCATGGCATGGACATTCCCGATATCTCGCCCGAACGCCTCGTTTCCGGCCTGGTGCGCCTGCTGACGGTCGATCCCGATGGCGAGGATCACTTCCACGGCCGCCGCAAAAAGGGCGGGATCGGCCGGGTATTCGGCGGCGAGGTGATCGCCCAGGCGCTCAACGCAGCGCAGGCCACGGTCGGGGCAGACCGCGCGGCGCATTCGCTCCACGCCTATTTTCTGCGCGGCGGCAGCGAAGAGCACCCCAGCGAATATCAGGTCGCGCGCGATTTCGATGGCGGTTCGTTCTCCAACCGCCGGGTCGTCGCCAGCCAGCAGGGCCGGCCGATCCTGAACCTCACCGCCTCGTTCCAGAAGCACGAGGAAGGCCTCTCGCACCGCGATGCTGAAATGCCGGATGTGCCGCCGCCCGAAGAGCTGGAGCCCGAAGCCGATGTGCGCCGCCGCTTTGCCGAGCAGGCCCGGCCCGAAGCACGCCACCATTTCCTCACGCCGCGCCCGGTCGAAATGCGCGCCGTTGAAGGCCGCCACTGGATGAACCCGCAGCCGGCCCCGCCACGTTCGCACTCCTGGTTCAAGACCGTGGCGCCGCTGCCAGACGATCCGGCGATCCACCGCGCCGTGCTGGCCTATGCCAGCGACATGACCCTGCTCGGCACCTGCGCCCTGCCCCACGGCCTGTCATGGGCGCGCGGCGAAGTGATCAGCGCCAGCCTGGACCACGCCGTCTGGTTCCATGACGATTTCCGCTGCGACGAATGGCTGCTTTACGCCACCGACAGTCCGTGGTCCGATCGCGGCCGCGGCTTCAATCGCGGCCGGATCTTCACCCGCGACGGGCGCCTGGTCGCCAGCGTCGCGCAAGAAGGCATGATCCGCCGGGCCACGCCCAAGGCCGGCTAAGGCTCATCCGCCCGGGTGATAAAAATCGTAGACTGTTTGTGCGACAGTCGCGCTGACCCCCGGCGCGCGTTGCAGGTCTTCTAGTGAGGCCGCGCGGACCTTGCTGGCCGTGCCGAAGTGCAGCAGCAGCGCCCGCTTGCGCGCCGGGCCGATGCCCGGGATCTCGTCCAACGGGCTGGCGGTGATTGCCCGGCTGCGCTTTTCGCGGTGCGCACCGATGGCAAAGCGGTGCACCTCATCACGCAGCCGCTGGAGGTGGAACAGCAGCGGCGAATTGACCGGCAGCATTTTCTCGCGCCCATCCGGGAAGTGGAAGACCTCGCGCCCTTCGCGCCCGTGGTGCGGCCCCTTGGCAATCGCGATCAGCGGCACATCCTCAATGCCAAGGTCTTCGAGCGTATCCCGCGCGGCTGACATCTGCCCCTTGCCGCCGTCGATCAGCACCAGATCGGGCCACATCCCGCCGTCGCGGTCGGGGTCCTCATCCTGCACCCGCGCAAAGCGGCGCTGGAACACCTCGCGCATCATGGCGAAGTCATCATTGGTCTGGGCGGACTTGATGTTCCACTTGCGGTACTGGCCCTTGATGAAGCCTTCCGGCCCAGCCACGATCATCGCGCCGAGCGCCTGCGCGCCCTGGATATGGCTGTTATCGTAAACCTCGATGCGGTTGGGCGGCTCGGGCAGTTCAAGGAATTCCGCCAGTTCGCGGTTGAGCTTGGCCTTGGTCCCGCTTTCGGCCAGCCGCCGGTCGAGCGCTTCAACTGCATTGCGGCTGGCCTGCTCCATCAGCCGCCGCCGGTCACCACGTTGCGGGATCGAAAGTTCCACCTTGCCCCCGGCCGGACCGGCAAAGGCTTCCGCCAGCAGGTCCGCCTCGGCCAGCGCGCGATCCAGCAGGATCAGCCGCGGCGGCGGGACTTCCTCATAGAACTGGGCCAGGAAGGCGGTCAGCACCTCGCCCTCGTCCAGCCCCTCGGTATGGCCGGGGAAGAAGGCGCGGTGGCCCCAGTTCTGCCCGCCGCGAATGAAGAAGGCCTGGATCGCGAAGTGCCCGCCCTTGCAGGCAATCGCAAAGACATCGGCATTGCCCACGCCTTCGGCGTTCACCGCCTGGCTGCCCTGGATGAAGGTCGCGGCGCGCAGCCGATCGCGCAGCATGGCGGCGCGTTCGAAGTCCAGCGCCTCGGCTGCTTCGGCCATCTGGTCTTCCAGCTTGCGCTGCACCGCGCTGGAGCGGCCGCCCAGAAAGTCCTTGGCCTCGCTCACCAGCTCGGCATAGCTCGCCTCGTCAATCCGGCCGACACAGGGGGCCGAGCAACGCTTGATCTGGTAGAGCAGGCAGGGCCGGTCCCGCCGGGCAAAGAAGCTGTCGGTGCAGGATCGCAGCAGGAACAGCTTCTGCAAGGCGTTGATCGTGGTGTTGACCGAGCCGGCGCTGGCGAAGGGCCCGTAATAGTTGCCCTTGGCCTTGCGCGCGCCGCGGTGCTTGGTGATCCGCGGATAGTCGTGATCGGCGCGCAGCAGGATGAAAGGGAAGCTCTTATCGTCGCGCAGCAGCACGTTGTACGGCGGGCGATAGCGCTTGATCAGCTGCGCCTCCAGCAGCAGCGCCTCGGCCTCGCTGTTGGTGGTAACGATCGTCATCGCCCGCGTCTGGGCAACCATCCGCTTCAGCCGGAGCGGCAGGCGATCGACCTGGATGTAGTTCGCCACCCGGTTCTTCAGCGCCCGCGCCTTGCCCACGTAGAGCACTTCGCCGCGGGCATCGAGCATCCGGTAAACGCCCGGCTTGGGCTTGAGCGTGGCGTGCACCTCGCGGATCGCGGCGACCCCGGCCTCAAGATCGGGCTGGCTGCCCTTGACCGTATAGGTCGCGCGTTCCTCGTTGAAACGCTCGGCAGCATGGGGTTGGTCGGGGCGTCCAGCCTTGCTCATGGGGGCCAGATAGTGCCTTTGGGTCGCGCCGTCATCCGGACCCGCACAATTCCGTTGCCTTTGTCCCCGCCTCGCCGCAGGCTGATCCCATTAAGGGGAGATACCGCCATGAGACTAGCCGCCCTGGCCCTGCTGCTGAGCAGCACTGCCGCCCTGTCGCCCGCCTTGGCCGATGCCGGACCGGACCGACAGTTCACCGGGCAGGACCTGTTCAAACTTGAAGCCGCCGCCGATCCTCAGATCAGCCCGGATGGCAAGACCATCGCCTATGTCCGCCGCAGCGCCGACGTGATGAGCGACCGGATCCGGGGTGCAATCTGGCTGGTCGACGTGGCCAGCGGCCAGCAGCGTCCGTTGATCACTGGTCCCGGCAGTTATGGCGCACCGCGCTGGTCACCCGATGGCACGCGTCTGGCCTATATCGGCGGTGACGAGACCGGCACGCAGCTCTGGGTCCGCTGGATCGCCAGTGCCCCGGCAACCCGCGTGACCCAGCTGCCGGATGCGCCCGAAACCATTGCCTGGTCCCCCGATGGCAAGGCGATCGCCTATACCATGCGCGTGCCCGGTGAAGGCCCTGCCCTCGGCAAGCCGCTGGCCAAGCCCGAAGGCGCGAAGTGGGCCGAGCCGCTGGAGGTCTATGACCGCGCAACCTACCGCAGCGATGAAGGCGGCTATATCAAGCCCGGCTTCAGCCACCTGTTCCTGGTGCCCGCAGACGGCGGTGCGCCGCGCCAGCTGACATTCGGCAATTTCGATGACAATGGCCCGCTGGCCTGGACGCCGGACGGCAAGTCGATCCTGTTTTCGGCCATCCGCAAGGACAATTGGGAAACCGAATTCAACGATAGCGAGGTCTACGCCCTCGATATCGCCAGCGGCAAACTCTCCGCCCTGACCAGCCGCTATGGCCCAGATCAGGTGCTGGCTGTCTCACCCGATGGGCAGAAGATTGCCTACGTCGGGTTTGACGATACCCATCGCACTTACGAGAACGCCGAGCTCTATGTGATGAACCGCGATGGCAGCGGGGCGCGCTCGCTTTCCGCCGCACAGGACATCAGCATCGACAATGCCGCCTGGGCGGCTGACGGCAAATCGCTGGTGGTCCAGTATGACAGCAAGGGTATGACCAGCCTGGCCCGGCTGGGGTTGGACGGCAGCTTCCGCCCGCTTGTTTCGGGCCTTTCGGGTCCCGGCTATGACCGCCCCTATACCGGCGGCAGCTTCTCGCTGGCCCGCACCGGCGCGGTTGCCTTCAGTGGCGGCTCGAGCCAGCGTCCGGCCGATGTGAAGGTGCTGGCCGGATCGACCCCGCGCCAGTTGACCCGACTTAATGCCTGGATGGATGGCAAGGCGATGGCCCCGGTTGAAAAGCTGGCGGTGACCGCGCCCGACGGAAAGCCGATCGACGCCTGGCTGGTTCTGCCGCCCGGGCGCCAGCCGGGCCAAAAAGTGCCGTTGGTGCTGGAAATCCATGGCGGGCCGCATTCGGCCTATGGCCCCTGGTTCTCGACCGACTACCAGCAATATGCCGCTGCCGGTTATGCCGTGCTCTATACCAACCCGCGCGGCAGCACCTCCTATGGCGAAGGCTTTGCCAAGCTGATCGACCGGGCCTACCCGGGCGACGATTTTGGCGATCTGATGGCCTCGGTCGATGCTGCGATCGCCGCCGGGGTGGCCGATCCGGACAACCTGTTCGTCACGGGCGGTTCGGGCGGCGGGATTCTGACCGCCTGGATCGTCGGCAAGACCACCCGGTTCAACGCCGCCGTCGCGCAGAAGCCGGTGATCAACTGGACCAGCGAAGCCCTGACCATGGATGGCACCGGCTTTACCTCGCGCTACTGGTTCGATCAGCCGCCATGGAAGGACGTTACCCCCTATTGGCAGCGTTCGCCGCTCAGCCTGGTCGACAAGGTCAAGACGCCGACCATGGTGGTGGTTGGCAGCGTCGACTATCGCACGCCCGTGAGCGAGGCCGAGCAGTACTATGCCGCGCTCAAGATCGCCGGGGTGCCGACCACGCTGGTCAAGGTGCCGGGTGCCAGCCACGGCGGCATTGCCGCCCGGCCATCGCAATCGGCGGCCAAGGCGGC
Source organism: uncultured Novosphingobium sp. (assembly GCA_964413885.1). Classification (GTDB taxonomy): domain Bacteria; phylum Pseudomonadota; class Alphaproteobacteria; order Sphingomonadales; family Sphingomonadaceae; genus Novosphingobium. Next base: position 381,262 of record CAYPTU010000001.1, on the reverse strand, counting down.
GGCGATCATCGCCTGGTTCGATCGCTATCGAAAGCGCACGGCGGGCCAATGATGCCGCGATTGACGGCCCGCCGGGGTGTGATACGCATAGGTCATTGATAAGAGGGAGAGGTCAGCTTGCGTCAGCTCCAGGGGATGGATGCGTCATTTGTCGCGCTAGAGACGCGGAACTCGCCGATGCACATCGGCTCGATCCTGATCTACAACCCTGAGACGGCGCCCGGCGGCTTCGTTCGGTTCAAGGACATCCTGCGCTTCATGGAAAGCCGGATGCAGCTGTCGCGCACGATGCGGCAGCGGCTGGTGCGGGTGCCGTTCGATCTCGATTATCCCTACTGGATCGAGGATCCGGATTTCGATCTGGAATACCATGTCCGCCACCTTGCCCTGCCCAAGCCGGGCGACTGGCGCCAGCTGTGCATCCAGGCGGCGCGGATCTTTGCCCGCCCGCTCGACCTGACCCGGCCACCGTGGGAATTCACGGTGATCGAAGGGCTCGACAACATCCCGGGCGTAGCCAAGGGCAGCTATGCCATGGTCACCAAGGTCCACCATGCCGCGATCGACGGGATGAGCGGGATTGACCTGATGGAGGCGTTGCACACCCTGATGCCTGATGCGCCGCCGCCGTCAGAGCCGGATAACTGGCAGCCGGAACAGGTGCCCAGCGCGACCTCGCTGATCGCGAAGTCGTGGCTGAACGCCGTGGCCAATCCGGTCCGCCAGCTGGAAGTGGCGGCCAAGGCGATGCCGGGCCTCGCCCGCGCGGTGAAGGGCCTCGCCACCAAGGACTTTGCGCTCCACGGGGAGATGATCGCCCCGCGCACGCGGTTCAATCAGGTGATCTCCACCACCCGCGTGGTCGAGGGACGCTCGGTCCCGTTGTCCGATATCAAGGCGATCCGGCACGCGGTGGAAGGGGCCAAGGTCAACGACGTTTTCCTGGCGATCATCGGCGGGGCCATGCGCAAGTACCTTGAGGCCAAGGATGACCTGCCCGACAAGACTCTGACCGCGATGGCGCCGATCTCGGTGCGCGGGAACAATGAAAAGGGCGACATGGGCAATCAGGTGGCGGCGATGATCGCCCCGCTGGGCACCCATATCGCCGATCCGATTGACCGGCTGGAATACGTCTTCTCGCAAACCACCAATTCCAAGGCGATGTCAGACGCGCTGGGCGCGCGCAACATGACCGAGATGAGCAAGGTTAGCCCGGCGCTGTTCATGGCGCTGGCGGCGCAGGCCTATACCCGGCTTGGGCTGGCCAACCGGGTCGCCCTGCCCTTCACCACGGTCGTCACCAATGTCCCCGGCCCGCCGGTGCCGATCTATTCGGCCGGGGCGCGGCTGGAGAGCATGATGGGCTTGCTCTGTCTGACTGACGGGCTGGGCCTGGGCCACGTAGTGCAGAGCTATGTCAAGGAAGCGACCATCGCTTTCACGGCCTGCCGCAACCTGCTGCCCGATCCGGAGTTCTACGCCCAGTGCATCGAAGAGAGCTTCCACGAGCTGCGCGACGCGGCAGCCAAGCAGACGGAACCGCGGATTCCGCAGGCCCGCCCCTTGAAGAAGCCGAAAACAGCCGCCAAGACGACCAAGACCACGGCGAAGGCCGCGGCGAAGCCAACACCAAAAAAGAAGCCGGCAGCCAGGAAGCCGGCCACCCGGAGCAGGAAGGTCGCCAAGACATGACAGCAGCCAGCGCCGCATTCCCGCAGCCGAGCCAAGCCCGGCCGCCATCGCGCCTGTTCGCCTTTGCCGAACCGCGCGCGGTGTTTGAACTGGCGGCGTTCTATGCTTTCCGCTCCTATCTCTCGAACCTCCCGCAGGGCGATGGCCATCCGGTGCTGGTCCTGCCCGGTTTCCTCGCATCGGACGGCTCGACCGCGCCGCTGCGCAAGCTGCTCAAGCAGCTGGGCTATGATGCCCGCGGCTGGGGTCTGGGTCGCAATGTACGGATCGATGCCCCGCGTGTGCACGAGATGGAATCGATGCTGCTGCGGATTTACCGCGAGACCGGCCGCAAGGTTTCGATCGTCGGCTGGAGCCTGGGCGGCGTCTTCGCGCGCGAACTGGCCAAGGCCCATCCTGAAGCGGTACGGCTGGTGATCACCCTGGGCAGCCCAATCTCGGATGATCGCCGCCATTCCAATGCCGCGCGGCTGTTCGAATACCTTAACGGCAAGGATCCCGAACCGATCCGCCAGGGCCGCTTTGTTGACCTCCACCGCGCGCCGCCCGTGCCGACCACCTCGATCCTGACCAAGAGCGATGGCGTGGTCCACTGGCGCGGCTCGGTCCAGCGCCGTGACAAGAACCCGCACACCGAAAATATCGAAGTGCTGGCCAGCCATTGCGGACTGGGCTTCAACCCCAGCGCGGTGATCGCCATTGCGGACCGGCTGCACCAGCCAGAAGGCGAATGGAAGCCGTTTGAGCCGCGCCTCTCCCAGCGCTGGATGTTCCCGAAAACGAGCCTGCAATAAGCGCCATGTCCACCCGTCATCTGGTTGATCCCGAGCTGCTGCCTCTGCTCGAAATGATGCCGCCCGCTGATCTGGCGGCGATGGATCTCAACGAACTACGCGTGGCGAGCAACGCCCGCTATGCCTTCCTGGGCGCCCCGGCGATTGCCCCGGTGGTGCATTCCATTGCCGGGCCTGGCGGACCGCTGGAGGTCTATCTCTATGATCCGGCCCCCGGAAAACCGGGGCGGCCCGCCCTGCTGCATATCCACGGCGGCGGAATGATCATGGGTTCGGCCAGCGTGATGCAGGCCGGGCCGGCGGCCATGGCGCAATCGCTGGGTGTTCCGGTGGCTTCGGTTGAATACCGGCTCGCCCCAGAACACCCCTTCCCCGCCCCGCAGCAAGACTGCCTGGCCGCGCTGAACTGGCTCGTAAGCCTGCCAGAGGTCGATGCCGAACGGGTCGGCGTGATCGGTGAAAGCGCCGGTGGCGGGCTGGCCGCCAGCGTCGCGCTGATGGCGCGTGACCTGGGCGGGCCGAAGCTGGCGGCACAGTTCCTGACCTATCCAATGCTCGATCACCGCACTGGCGGGGACAATTGCCCCTATGGCAATCCCACCACGGGTGAATTCATCTGGACCCGTGCCTCCAACCGCTATGGCTGGGGCGCGCTGCAAGGGGATTACGCGCCTGTCGACGAGCGCAAGGGCTGGTTCTCCCCCAGCCTGGCTGATGACCTTGCCGGCCTGCCACCCACCTGGATCGGCACGGGCAGCCTTGACCTGTTCTACGATGAAGACCTGGACTACGCCCGCCGCCTGGTTGCCGCAGGCGTGCCGGTCGAGCTGCATTCCTATCCCGGCGCGATCCACGCCTTCAACGCCGTGGCCGGTAGTCGGCTGGCGCAGGCCTTTGGCCGCGACCTGATGGGGGCCATCGCCCACTGGCTCAAGGTCACGGCCTGATTCCGCGCCGGTCAGAACGCGCGGCCGTCTACATTCACATTGCGAATGCGGCCGTCGCGATCGATCGTGCAGCTGAAGGCTGCGTTATTGGTGGTCGAACCTGAAACCCGCCAGCCACCGGCGTCGCGGTTGACGCTTTCCACCTCGCCAACGCGGTCACGGCCGCGGTTCACTTCATCGATGCAGTGGTTGACCGCGCTGTCGATTCCGGTGCCTTCGCGCCATTCGGGGCGATCATCTTCGCTGCCATAGCGCGGCGTATCTTCGCGGTAGCGCGGTTCGGGCTCGCGATAGTCGCGCTGCTGCTTGCTGGCCTTGCTGGCCGCGCTGGCAATTGCCGCGATCCCGCCGATGATCAGGATGCCGGCCAATACGTCGCCGCCATCGATCCGGTCATTGTGGTGATAGCGTCCACCCCAGCCACCACCCCAATCGCGGGCCAAGGCTGGCGTTGCCGCCAGCGAAACTGACCCCAGCAGTGCCAGAACGGCCGCGGTGCGCTTGAACTTACCCATCATCTGATCGACCCCTTCCGGCGCCTGCTGCGCCATGCTGCCCAACGACTTAGGCGGTCCAGGCTTTCCCGTGCCTGAACCGCCCTTGGTCCGGCTCCGCCCCTTAAAGGCCGCGGAGCCCGCTGTAGTCGATGTCCACGATCCGGCCGCGTTCCACCGTGCACTTGAAGGTGCCCGAGTCATAGCCGCGCAGGTTGTCGTTCCATCCGCGATAGTCGCCACCCCAGCCCCGGCCATAGTTGTCGTCGCCGCGGCGCCAGTCGCGCCCGTTGCCGTTCACCGCGATCCGTCCGCGCACTTCATAGCCATAGCGCGTCTGGCGAATGTCTCGCACGTCGGTGACGTCGGCCCGGCCATAGCTGTAGCGGCTGGCGTTGCGTTCAGCGGCATAGACGCACTGCTCAACAACCTGGCGCGGATTGCCCCGCCATGCGTAGTCGTTGCGATAGCCATAGCCCTGGTTGTAGCCGTAACCGGCGCGGTCATAGCGATAGTCGCGATCATAGCGATCGTTGCTGTTGCTGGCGGCAGAGGCCACGGCAGCGATCCCGCCGATGATCAGGGCACCGGCAATGACATCGCCTGCGCTGATCCCGTCACGGTCACGATGCTCGGCAAAGGCCGGCGCGGCCGAAGCCACTACCATCGCGCCAGCGGCGATGGCGGCAATGGTGCCCTTGCCCGGTACACTGGAGATGGTCTTCATGATCGCTGTCCTTCGCTCTGCGTCGGGCGATATGCCCGCCGGTAAGCGAAGGATTAGCGAATCTCCCGTGGCACCAAGCTGAACCTGCCTGTTAGCCGCCGTTCATATTAATCGCTATTTATCTGAACGAGGAACCTGCAGCCCGCTCCACTGCGCCAGGAAGGCCAGCACGTCCGCCCCTTCGGCCACGGCCTTGTCGGTCGGCTTGCCAGAGCCGTGCCCGGCGCGGGTTTCAATCCGGATCAGGTGCGGTTTGTCCCCGGCATTGGCGGCCTGCAGCGCAGCGGTGTACTTGAAGCTGTGTCCAGGCACCACGCGGTCATCGGTATCCGCCGTGGTCACCAGCATGGCCGGGTATTCCACCCCCACCTTGATGTTGTGATAGGGCGAATAGGACCGCAGCACGCGCCAGTCCGCCTCCTTGGAGGGGTAGCCGTAATCGTCGACCCAGTAACGTCCGGCGGTGAAGCGATCAAAGCGCAGCATGTCCATCACCCCGACTGCCGCATTGGCCGCCGCGAACAGGTCAGGCCGCTGGTTGACCACGGCGCCGATCAGCAAGCCGCCGTTCGATCCACCCTGGATCGTCAGGCCATTCTTCGGCGTAATCCCCTGGGCGATCAGATATTCACCAGCGGCGATGAAATCGTCAAAAACGTTCTGCTTGTTGTTGAGCCGTCCGGCATCGTGCCAGGCCTTGCCGTATTCGCCGCCGCCGCGCAGATTCGCGAGCGCAAAGGCGCCGCCGGCCTCAAGCCAGGCCATCCGCATGGCGGAAAAGCCCGGGGTGAGCGAGATGTCGAACCCGCCATAGCCATAAAGCAGCGTCGGCACGGCCTTGTTCGCCTGAGCCAGATCCTTGCGGCGCACCACGAACAGCGGCACCCGGGTGCCATCCTTCGAGGTGTAGAAGCGCTGCTCGATCGCATAGTCATCAGGATTGAAGGTCAGCTTCGGCAGAGCGAAGGGCTCACTCTTCCCGGTGCGAGTATCGAAGCGGTAGATCCCGCTGGGCTGGTTGAAGCTGGAGAAGGAATAGAACGTCTCCGGCTCACCCGGCACGCCGGTAAAGCCGGAGGCCGTGCCAATCGCATTGAGCGCAATCTGCTGCACCGGCTTGCCATCAAGCGAGCGCACCTCGGCTATCGACTTGGCATCCTTAAGGTAGGACAGCACCAGGCGATCGCCGACAATCTGCGCCCGATCCAAGGTCTCCGGCCGCTCGGCGATGATATCGACATAGTCGGCACGCGGTTCAAGGCAGACGTCATCGGCCTTGGTCGAGCCTTCGCACGGGATCCGGTAGAGCGCCTGCTTCTTCAGGTTGAACCGCACCACCTTCATCCGCGGCGCGTCCTTGTTCGTTACGAAGTAAAGCGCATCACCGATCCCGTCGATCAGGTTCCAGGCGTTGTCCAGCCCGGCGATCAGCGTCTGTGCCTGCCATTTCCGGCTCTTGCCCATTGGCATGATGTGGATCGCATAGCGGCTATCGGTGCCCTTGGAAGTGGTGATCACCACCCACTTCCCATCATGCGTGACTTCGGCCGAATGCCCCAGTTCCGGCTCCTTCGGCGTGGCGTAGACCAGTTCGTCCTGCGATTGCGGCGTGCCGATCCGGTGGAAATAGATCGCCTGGTTCTTGTTAAGCGACTGGAATTCCGCCCCGGCCTGCGGCTCGGGGAAGCGTGAATAGAGGAAGCCCTCGCTGCCGATCCAGGCGATATTGGTGAACTTGGCCCACTTCACCCCGTCGCCAAGGTCCTTGCCGGTGGTTACGTCCAGCACCTTGATCGTGCGCCAGTCCGATCCGCCATCCTGAATCGAATAGGCCAGCAACTTGCCATTCTTGGACGGCACCCAGGCATCGAGCGCGGTCGCCCCGTCCTTGGCCCAGCCATTGGGATCGATCAGCAGCCGCGGCGCGCCGTTCAGCCCCTTGCGGACGAACAACTGCGACTGGTTCTGCAGCCCCGAATTCCGCATGTAAAAGTAGTTCGCACCCGCCTTGTGCGGCAGGCCGAAGCGTTCGTAATCCATCAGCGCCTTGATGCGCTGCGCAAACCACGCGCGCTGGGGCAGCTGGGCCAGATAGCCCTGGGTCAACGCATTCTGCTTGGCCACCCAATCGGCCACGGCCTTGTCGGTGCGGACATCGTTTTCCAGCCAGCGAAAGGGATCGGCCACGGCCTCACCAAACTGGGTTTCAACCAGGTCGACGCGGCTCGTCTCGGGATAGGTCAGGGTCATTTTTTCGGCAACGGCTGGGGATGCGATCGAGATAACCATGGCTGCGGCCAAGGCGGCCGGAATGCGACGCGACATGCACTACTCCGAAAAGCAAAAGGCGGGGGTGACCCTAGCAGTCACCCCCGCCTTTTCAACTGGACCAAAGGTCTCAGTTTAAGGCTTATTCGGCGTCGTCAGCCATGATGACCGGACCCGAGTCCTGGCCCTTGGCCGAAGTGTCGCGATCAACCAGTTCGATAACGGCCATCGGCGCAGCGTCCGAAGCGCGAATGCCAGCCTTGATCACGCGGGTGTAGCCACCCTGGCGATCGGCGTAGCGCGCGGCCAGAACTTCAAACAGCTTCTTTTCCTGCGCATCGTCAAGCAGACGGGCGTGGGCCAGACGGCGGTTCGAAAGGCCACCATGCTTTGCCAGCGTGATCAGCTTTTCCAGGTACGGACGCAGTTCGCGGGCCTTGGGCAGCGTGGTGGTGATCTGTTCGTGCTTGATCAGAGCCGCCGACATGTTGCGCAGAAGCGCCTTGCGGTGGCTGGAAGTGCGGTTGAGCTTACGCCCGCCAAGCTTGTGACGCATGGGTCTTTCCTTCGTTCGTTATGGGCCCGTGTCAGGTAGCCCGTAGCTGGCAGCAGTCGCGGTCGCCGCCGAATACCGTCGGGGCACCCGAAGGTGCCCCGGATCTGGTTAGCCCAGCAGCTCTTGTTCGAGCTTCTTGGCCATTTCTTCAATGTTTTCCGGCGGCCAGCCAGGGATGTCCATGCCGAGGCGCAGGCCCATCGAGCTCAGGACTTCCTTGATCTCGTTAAGCGACTTGCGGCCGAAGTTCGGCGTGCGGAGCATCTCGGCCTCGGTCTTCTGGACCAGGTCACCGATGTAGATGATGTTGTCGTTCTTGAGGCAGTTGGCCGAACGGACCGACAGTTCAAGCTCGTCAACCTTCTTAAGGAGGTAACGGTTGAGCTGGTTGGTATCGCTTTCCTCGGCCGGAGCAGCCGCCATGCCGATCATCGGCGAGGCGCCCATCGGCACTGCGTCTTCGAAGTGGACGAACAGCGACAGCTGGTCCTGAAGGATGCGCGCGGCATAGGCCACGGCGTCTTCCGGGGTCACCGTGCCGTCGGTTTCGACGGTCAGGTTCAGCTTGTCGTAGTCCAGTTCCTGCCCGATGCGGGCATTGTCGACCTTGTACGAAACCTGCCGCACCGGCGAGTAGAGCGAATCGACCGGGATCAGCCCGATCGGCGCATCGACCGGACGGTTCGCCACGGCGGGGACATAGCCCTTGCCGGTGTCGGCGGTCAGTTCCATGTTCAGCGTCGCACCTTCATCGAGGTGGCAGATCACGAGGTCCTTGTTCATGACCTCGATATCGCCCGAGACGGCGATGTCGCCAGCCTTGACTTCAGCCGGGCCGGTGGCCGACAGCTGCAGACGCTTCGGGCCTTCGCCCTGCATCTTGAGCGCGATCTGCTTCACGTTCAACACGATGTCGGTAACGTCTTCACGCACGCCGGCCAGCGACGAGAATTCGTGCAGCACGTTCTCAATCTTGATCGACGTGATGGCCGCACCCTGCAGCGAAGACAGCAGCACGCGGCGCAGCGCATTGCCGAGCGTCAGGCCGAATCCGCGCTCGAGCGGTTCGGCGACGAAAGTGGCACGGCGCTTGGGGTCGTTGCCCGGCTTCACCTCGAGGGCGTTGGGCTTCTTGAGTTCCTGCCAGTTCTTGATGTTGACAGTCATGTACTTCCCCTAGGGTCTTGTTTTGGCGAGGACGGCCGCTGCGCTTTTCAGCACTGCGACCGATCCTGAACAGCGGTGATGGGGCCCCATCACCACAATAGCTCGATCAGACGCGGCGGCGCTTCGAAGGCCGGACCCCGTTGTGCGGGATCGGCGTAACGTCGCGGATCGAAGTGATCGTGAAACCGACGGCCTGGAGCGCGCGCAGGGCGCTTTCACGGCCCGAACCGGGACCCTTCACTTCGACTTCCAAGGTGCGGACGCCGTGTTCGGCGGCCTTCTTGCCGGCGTCGTCAGCAGCCACCTGAGCGGCATACGGGGTCGACTTGCGGCTACCCTTGAAGCCCATCATGCCGGCGCTGGACCAGGAGATCGCATTGCCCTGGGCGTCGGTGATGGTGATCATGGTGTTGTTGAAGCTGGCATTCACATGCGCGATGCCGCTGGTGATGTTCTTCCGCTCGCGGCGCTTAATGCGCTGGGGTTCGCGTGCCATTTGGTTGTCCTACTCGAATATCGGGAAGGGAAAGCTGCGGGCCAGGTGGCCTGCTGCTTACTTCTTCTTGCCGGCGATGGGCTTCGCCTTACCCTTGCGGGTACGGGCATTGGTGTGCGTGCGCTGACCGCGAACCGGCAGACCCTTACGGTGACGCAGGCCGCGATAGCAGGCCAGGTCCATCAGGCGCTTGATGTTCATCGCGGTTTCGCGGCGGAGGTCACCCTCAACCGTGTGCTCGGCGTCGATCGTTTCGCGGATGTGCAGGACTTCCTGGTCGGAAAGATCCGAAACGCGACGGGTATGGTCGATACCCAGCTTGTCGACGATCTGGCGGGCCTTGAACGGGCCGATACCGTGAATGTAGGTGAGCGCGATAAGAACGCGCTTGTTGGTGGGGATATTGACCCCGGCAATACGAGCCACTTACTTCTCCATGCTCCACAGAAGGCAGCAGACTTGCCACGGCCTTCCATCTCAACGCTCATTCGCCAGAACGGCAAAAAGCCCGGTTGGCGCGCACTATGGCCCTCGCCCTCCGGACTTATCCGATACTACCGAATGGAGGCTGCGCTTAGGGCGATTCGCCGTGAGTGTCAACGCCGCCGTTTCCGGACGTTTTTACGTCCGGCACGGGGATAGACTCTCCGCGGCAGCGATTAACCGGCGATCACCTGCTCGATCGCAGTGGTCACCTGATCCATGTCAGCCATGCCGTCGACACGGGTCACAATGCCGCGGGCCTCATAGATCGGCAGGATCGGCGCGGTCTTGGCGCGATATTCGGCCATGCGGGTGCGCACGGTTTCCTCGTTATCGTCGGGACGGCGCTTGAACTCGGTCGAACCGCACTTGTCGCAGACGCCATCAACCTTCGGGCGTTCGAAGGTGTCGTGATAGCCCTTGCCGCAATTGGCGCAGGTGAAACGGCCGGTGATCCGTTCCACCAGGGCATCTTCATCGACAGCCAGCTCGATCACGTGATCGAGCGCGCGGCCGCGCTGCGCCAGAATCGCATCCAGAGCATGCGCCTGGGCTTCGGTCCGCGGGTAGCCATCAAAGATGGCACCGGTGCCGGGGCCCATCGCGTCCAGCTCTTCCCCGATCAGCGCCGAGACGATCTCGTCCGAAACGAGCTCCCCACGCTCCATCACAGCCTTGGCCTGCAGGCCGACCGGAGTGGCCGCCTTGACCGCAGCGCGCAGCATGTCACCGGTGGAAAGCTGGCGCATTCCATGCCGCTCAACCAAACGCTGAGCCTGCGTACCCTTGCCCGCACCAGGGGGCCCCAGAAGGATGATGTTCACGTCAGGTACCCCCCAAAAGTGCCGATCAGCGAATGCGGCCCTTCAGCTTCGCCTTCTTGATGAGATCGCCATACTGGTGCGCCAGCAGGTGCGACTGGATCTGGGTGATCGTATCGACCGTCACGTTGACCACGATCAGCAGGCTGGTGCCGCCCAGGAACATCATGTTGAGCCCGGTCGAGGCGATCCACCATTCGGGGATCACGCAGACCAGCGTGATGTAGAGTGCACCGATCACGGTGATGCGGGTCAGGACATAGTCCAGATAGGTCGCGGTGTTCTTGCCCGGACGGATCCCGGGGATGAAGCCACCATTGCGCTTCAGGTTGTCAGCCGTTTCTTCCGGGTTGAACACCACGGCGGTGTAGAAGAACGAGAAGAAGACAATGCCCAGCGCATAAAGCATCATGTAGAGCGGCTGCCCGTGCACCAGATACTGGTTCAGCGTCACGATGGCGCTGCCCAGCTTGGTATCGGGCGCGATCGAGTTACCGGCGAACTGGCTGATGGTCAGCGGCAGCAGCAGCAGCGAGCTGGCGAAGATCGGCGGGATCACGCCCGCAGTGTTGATCTTGAGCGGCAGATGGCTGCGATCCGCCTGCATCATGCCATTCTGGCTGGCGCGCTTGGGATACTGCACCAGCAGGCGGCGCGTGGCGCGTTCCATGAAGCAGATAAACAGAACTAAGGTGACAAGCACCGTCAACGCGAGCGCAATGGTAAAGCCGCTGATCGAACCCGACCGTCCGCCTTCGAACAGGTTCGAGACGAACTTCGGCATCTGAGCGACGATACCGGCCATGATGATCAGCGACGTACCGTTGCCGATCCCACGGCTGGTGATCTGTTCACCCAGCCACAGCAGGAACATGGTCCCACCAATCAAGCTGATAACCGCAACCACCTTGAACATCAGGCCCGGGTTAATCACGGCCTGCAGCCCGCTCGAGGCGCCATAGGCCTCAAGGCCGGAGGCAATGAACCAGCCCTGCACCGCCGTCAGCAGCACAGCGCCATAGCGCGTGTACTGGTTCATCTTCTTGCGACCGCTCTCACCTTCCTTCTTCAGCGCCATCAGCGAGGGATGGAGCGAAGCGGCAAGCTGCACCACGATCGAAGCCGTGATGTAGGGCATGATGCCAAGCGCAATGAGGCTCATGCGCTCAAGGCTGCCACCCGAGAAGGTGTTGAAAATGTCGAGAATGCCACCGCGCGTCTGGGCATAAAGCCGCTCAAGCACCAGCGGGTTGACCCCGGGGAGCGGCACGAAGCTCAGGAAGCGGAAGACAATCAGCGCACCCAGCGTGAACCAGATTCGGTTCTTGAGCTCGGTCGCCTTGGAGAAGTTCGCGAGATTGAGATTACTCGCAACGTTATCGGCACGTGAAGCCATGGATCGGTCAAGCCTTGCTTGGAGGCCAGCCCCCTGGCCAGCCATCCCCCTCTATTGGATCGTGTCCATATAGTGCGCGGGGCGGGATGCAATAACCCCCGCCCCGCACAAATGGGGATTTATTCCGCCGCGGCAGCCTTGGCAGCGGTCACTTCGACCGAACCGCCGGCCTTTTCCACCGCAGCCACAGCGCCCTTGCTGGCACCGGCGACGACGAACTTGGCCTTGGCCTTCAGTTCGCCCTTGGCGAGCAGGCGCACGCCATCCTTGCCACCACGGGCCAGACCAGCAGCCTTGAGCGCGGCGTGATCGATCACAGCCTTGGCGTCGAGCTTGCCGGCATCAATGAACTTCTGGATCATGCCCAGGTTCACTTCGGCGTGGTCCTTGGCGAAGATGTTGTTGAAGCCGCGCTTCGGGATCCGCATGTGAAGCGGCATCTGACCGCCTTCAAAGCCGTTCACCGAGACGCCCGAACGAGCCTTGGCACCCTTCTGGCCGCGGCCAGCAGTCTTACCCTTACCCGAACCGATACCACGGCCAACGCGCATGCGGCCCTTACGGGCGCCGTAGTTGTCTGAAATTTCGTTGAGTTTCATGTCGTTGCACTCGCTTTCGCTTTTGTCGCGCTAAAAGAAACATCCCGGCCGAAGCCGGGATGCTGGTTAAGTCAGTCGACCACTGCCACCATGTGGGGCAGTTTGGCAATAGCGCCGCGCACTTCGGGAGTATCTTCCAACTCCACCACGCGGTTCATCTTGCCCAGGCCCAAGCCGACCAGAATCTTCTTCTGGCTTTCTGGGCGACGGATCGGCGAACCGATCTGCTTGATCTTGATCTTCGCCATGTTAGCTTACTCCGTGATCGCGGCTGCTTCGGCTTCCGCCTCAGCTGCGCTCGCACCGCCACGACCCAGCAGGTCGGCAACCTTCTTACCACGACGCTGGGCAACCGACTTCGGCGAAGTCTGGCTTACCAGCGCGTCGAAGGTGGCGCGGATCATGTTGTAGGGGTTCGAAGTGCCGACCGACTTGGTCACCACGTCGGCAACGCCAAGGCTTTCGAACACGGCGCGCATCGGGCCACCGGCGATGATCCCGGTACCGGCCGGAGCCGAACGGACGTTCACCTTGCCCGCACCGAAACGGCCCTTGCCGTCGTGATGCAGGGTGCGGCCTTCCTTGAGCGGAACGCGAACCATCTTCTTCTTGGCCGAGGCAGTCGCCTTGGTGATGGCTTCCGGCACTTCGCGCGCCTTGCCATGACCAAAGCCAACCCGGCCCTTGCCATCGCCAACCACGACCAGCGCGGCGAAACCGAAGCGCTTACCGCCCTTGACGGTCTTCGAGACGCGGTTGATGTGAACCAGCTTCTCGATCAGCTCTTCGCCGCCGTCCTCGTCGCCGCCACGGCCACGACGGTCGTCACGGCCACGGCCACGGCCGCCACGGTCACCGCCACGATCGTTGCCACCACGGCCACGACCACGACCACGACCTTCGCGGGTTTCGGCGCCGGCGTCACCGCCCTGCACTTCACCAGCTGCGATCGGAGCTTCGGCTTCGTTGATGTTGTTTTCGTCAGCCATCGTCAGAACTCCAGCCCGCCTTCACGGGCGGCATCAGCCAGCGCCTTGACGCGGCCATGGAACAGGTACCCGCCGCGATCGAACACGACGGAGGTCACGCCAGCCTTCTTGGCCGCTTCCGCCAGGGTCGAACCGACCTTGGCAGCAGCATCGACGTTGGAACCACCCTTGGTGCCCAGGGTCGAAGCGGCAGCCAGCGTGCGGCCGGCAGCATCGTCGATGATCTGGGCGTAGATGTGGCGGCCCGAACGGTGCACCGAAAGCCGCGGACGGCCACCGGCGCGCGCCTTGAGCGCGGTGCGAACGCGCCGACGACGGCGCTCGAACAGGGAAAGCTTGGCCATTACTTCTTCTTCCCTTCCTTGCGGAAGATGAACTCGCCGCGGTACTTGATACCCTTGCCCTTGTAAGGCTCGGGCTTGCGCCAGCGGCGGATCTCGGCCGCAACCTGGCCGACCTTCTGCTTATCGATCCCAGAGATCTCGATCGTGGTGTTGTCCGGCGTCTTGATCTCGATGCCTTCCGGCACGGCGAAATCGACGTCATGGCTGTAACCGAGCTGCAGCTTCAGGTTCTTGCCCTGGGCCGTGGCGCGATAACCGACACCATTGATTTCGAGAACCTTGGTGTAACCTTCGGTCACACCGGTCACGAGGTTCTGCACCAGCGTGCGCTGCATGCCCCAGAAAGCGCGGGCCTGCTTGCTGTCGTTGGCCGGCTGCACCGAAATGCTGCCTTCACCAACTTCATAGGTCACCTGGTCAGCGAGGCTCAGCGTGAGGGTGCCCTTGGGGCCCATCACGGTGAGGGTGCCGTCAGCCACGGCGGCGGTCACGCCACCCGGAACGACAACCGGCTTTTTGCCGATGCGGCTCATCAGAACACCTCCGCCAGCACTTCGCCACCGACGTTGTGGGCGCGCGCTTCGGCATCCGAAAGCACGCCACGCGGCGTCGAGACGATGGTGATGCCAAGACCGTTGCGGATCACCGGCAGCTCCTTGCTGCCCGAGTAGACCCGGCGGCCCGGCTTGGAGACGCGAGCGACGTGCTTGATAGCCGGTTCGCCCTCGAAGTACTTCAGTTCGATACGCAGCACCGGGTGGGCGCCGGTGGCGTCTTCCGAATAGCCACGGATATAGCCTTCGCGCTGCAGAACTTCGAGTACGCGAGCGCGCAGCTTCGAAGCCGGCGAAAGGACAGAGTCCTTCTTCGCACGCTGGCCATTACGGATGCGGGTGAGCATATCACCCAAGGGATCGGTCAGTGCCATCGCTTGATCCTTACCAGCTCGACTTCGTCACGCCCGGGATCATGCCCTTGTTGGCAAGATCACGCAGCTCAACGCGGCAAAGGCCGAACTTGCGATAGTAGCCGCGCGGGCGGCCGGTGGTGACGCAACGGTTGCGAACCCGGGTCGGGTTACCGTTACGCGGGATTTCCGCCAGCTTCAGGCGGGCGATCAGACGCTCGGTTTCGTCAAGCGACTTGTCATCTGCCTGCGCCTTAAGCGCGGCATACTTGGCCGCATACTTCTGAACGAGCTTCTTGCGACGCTCGTTCTTGTTCACGGAACTCAGTTTCGCCATGGACTTAAGCTCTCTCTAACTCAGGCTGCTTGCGCAGCTTCGGCTTCCGCCGGGAACGGGAAACCGAACAGGCGAAGCAGCTCGCGCGCTTCCTCGTCGGTCTTGGCAGTGGTGGTGACGATGATGTCCATCCCACGCACCTTCTCGATCTGGTCGTAGCTGATCTCTGGGAAGATGATCTGCTCCTTCAGGCCCATGGCGTAGTTGCCACGGCCGTCAAACGACTTGGCATTGAGGCCACGGAAGTCGCGGATGCGGGGCATTGCGACCGTGATCAGGCGATCGAGGAATTCGTACATGCGTTCACGGCGCAGGGTAACCTTGCAACCGATGGGCATGCCTTCACGCAGCTTGAACTGCGCGATCGACTTCTTCGCCTTGGTGATGACCGGCTTCTGACCGGCGATCAGTTCCATTTCGGCAGCGGCGGTCTGGACCTTTTTCTTGTCCTGGCTGCCTTCACCGACGCCCATGTTGAGCGTGATCTTTGCGATCTTCGGAATTTCCATCACGTTGGCGTAACCGAACTTCTCGGTCATCGCCTTGGCGATCTGTTCGTCGTACTTCTTGCGAAGACGCGGCACGTACTTGTCAGCCATCGATGGTCTCCCCGGACTTCACGGCCACGCGGACCTTCTTGCCACCCTTGTCCTCAAAGCGGACGCGGGTTGCCTTGCCGGTCTTCGGATCGGCGAGGCCAACCTTCGAGATTGCCATCGGCGCTTCACGGCGTTCGATGCCACCCTGCGGATTGACCTGGGTCGGCTTGCGGTGACGGGTCGCGACGTTCACGCCCTGGACAACGATCTTGCCATCCTTCGGCATGACCTGAAGGACAGTGCCGGTGCGGCCCTTGTCCTTGCCCGAGCGGACAACAACGTTGTCACCCTTCTTGATCTTGGCAGCGGACATTAGAGGACCTCCGGCGCAAGGCTGATGATCTTCATGTAGCCCTTGCCGCGCAGTTCACGCACGACCGGGCCGAAGATGCGGGTGCCGATGGGTTCGGCGTTCTTGTTGATCAGCACGGCAGCGTTGCTGTCGAAGCGGATCACGCTGCCGTCGGCACGGCGCACGTCCTTGCGGGTGCGAACGATGACCGCGCGGTGCACGTCACCCTTCTTCACCTTGGTGCGGGGCTGTGCTTCCTTGACCGACACCACAATGATGTCGCCCACGCCGGCAGTGCGGCGCTTGGAGCCGCCCAGCACCTTGATGCACTGGACGCGCTTCGCGCCGCTGTTGTCAGCGACGTCGAGGTTTGATTGCATCTGGATCATAGATCCGGTTCCTTCTCACTGGCTTGCCGGAACAAGTCCGGCAGTTCCAAATTTGATTGCGACTTAGACGTCAGCTTCGACCGCAGCGGTCTTGCCAGCCTGGACCCGCTCAATGACCTTCCAGGTCTTGAGCTTCGAAATCGGCGCAGTCTCTTCGATACGCACGGTTTCGCCGGTCTTGAAGGCGTTGTCTTCGTCGTGGGCGTGATACTTCTTCGAACGACGGATGATCTTCCCGTAGAGCGGGTGCTTCACCTTACGCTCGACCTTCACGACCACGGTCTTGTCGGTCTTGTCGGAGACCACGGTCCCGATCAGGATACGCTTGGGCATCTGTGGGCTCCTTACTTAGCCGCGCGGGCGCGTTCGCCCTGCAGCGTCTTGATGCGGGCGATGTCGCGACGCACTTCCTTGATGCGCGCCGGACGCTCCAGCTGGTTCGTTGCCGACTGGAAGCGCAGGTTGAAGACTTCACGCTTCAGCTCGGCCAGGTCGGCCAGCAGCTGATCGTCGGTCTTGGCCCGCAGGTTTTCAGTGTTGCCAGCCATCATTCGCCTCCGAGGTGCGAGGTGTCACCCAGACGGGCAACGACCTTGGTCTTGATCGGCAGCTTCATCGCTGCACGGCTGAAGGCTTCAGCGGCCAGCGGGCCGGCGACGCCATCGAGTTCAAACAGGATGCGGCCCGGCTTAACCCGTGCTGCCCAGTATTCGATCGAACCCTTGCCCTTACCCTGACGGACTTCGGCAGGCTTCTTCGAAACCGGCACGTCCGGGAAGACGCGGATCCACAAACGCCCCTGGCGCTTGATGTGGCGCGTGATCGCACGACGGGCCGCTTCGATCTGACGAGCAGTGATCCGCTCCGGCTCGAGCGCCTTGAGACCGTAGGACCCGAAGTTCAGGTCAGTACCGCCCTTGGCGTCGCCCTTGATCCGGCCCTTGAAGGCCTTGCGGAACTTGGTTTTCTTAGGTTGCAGCATGACTTAGTTCCTGCGGTCTTCACGTGCCGGACGCACGCCGGAGGTCTGGGCCTCCATCATCAACCGGTCCTGCGCCATCGGATCGTGACCGAGGATCTCGCCCTTGAAGATCCAGCACTTGATGCCGATGATCCCGTAGGCGGTCAGCGCTTCGGCTTCCGCATAATCGATGTTGGCGCGCAGGGTGTGCAGCGGCACGCGGCCTTCGCGGTACCACTCGACGCGGGCGATTTCCGCACCGCCGAGACGGCCCGAGCAGGTGATCTTGATGCCTTCAGCGCCCAGACGGAGCGCCGACTGCACGGCCCGCTTCATCGCACGGCGGAAGGCCACGCGGCGGATCAGCTGATCGGCAATGCCCTGGGCAACAAGCTTGGCGTCGATTTCCGGCTTGCGGATTTCAACGATGTTCAGCTTGACGTCGCTCGAGGTCATCGCGGCAAGCTGCGAACGCAGCTTTTCGATGTCGGCGCCCTTCTTGCCGATGATCACGCCCGGACGGGCGGCATAGATCGACACGCGGCACAGCTTGGCCGGACGCTCGATGACCACCTTGGAAATCGCGGCCTGCGGCAGCGTTGCCATGATGAACTTGCGCATCTTGAGGTCTTCCTCAAGCATTTGCGCATAGCCCTTGCCTTCGGCGAACCAGCGGCTGTCCCAGGTACGGTTGATCTGCAGACGCAGGCCGATCGGGTTGCTCTTGTGACCCATGATCAGGCCTCCTCAACTTCACGGACCACGATCCGCAGCCGCGAGAACGGCTTCAGGATGCGGGTCGACTTGCCGCGGCCACGGGTGTGGAACCGCTTCATGGTGACCGACTTGCCAACGCTGGCTTCAGCCACAACCAGCGCATCAACGTCGAGGTTGTGGTTGTTTTCCGCATTGGCGATCGCCGAGGCGAGCACCTTGCGGGCGTCGACAGCCATCGCCTTCGTCGAGAAGGCGAGGATGTTCATGGCTTCTTCGGCCTTCTTGCCGCGGATCAGGGCAGCAACCAGGTTAAGCTTCTGGGCCGAACCACGGATCGTGGTGCCAACCGAGAGGGCTTCCTTTTCGCCAACGCGGCGCGGAGCAGCTTGCTTGCTCATTAGCGCTTACCCTTCTTGTCAGCGGCGTGACCCGGGAAGTTGCGCGTGGGCGCAAATTCGCCAAGCTTGTGGCCGACCATGTCTTCGTTGACCGAGACGGGGACGAACTTCTGGCCATTGTAGACGTTGAACGTCAGGCCGACGAACTGCGGCAGGATCGTCGAACGACGCGACCAGGTCTTGATCGGAGCGGCGCGGGAGCCGGCTTCCTGCTGGGCTTCCGCCTTCTTCAGCAGGTGCAGGTCGACGAAGGGGCCTTTCCAGACGGAGCGTGCCATGGTGGCTTACCTCTTCTTCTTGGCGTGACGCGAACGGATAATCATCTTGTCCGTCTGCTTGTTGTGACGAGTGCGGGCACCCTTGGTCGGCTTGCCCCACGGGGTAACCGGATGACGGCCACCCGAGGTGCGGCCTTCACCACCACCGTGCGGGTGGTCGACCGGGTTCTTGGCAACGCCGCGGGTCAGCGGGCGACGGCCCAGCCAACGGTTGCGACCAGCCTTGCCCAGGTTCTGGTTCTGGTTGTCGGGGTTCGAAACCGCGCCAACCGTACCCATGCAGTCGCCACGCAGGTAGCGCTGCTCGCCCGAGTTGAGGCGAACGATGACCATGCCGCGGTCACGACCGACGACCTGGACATAGGTCCCGGCCGAACGGGCGATCTGACCGCCCTTGCCCGGCTTCATCTCCACGTTGTGGCAGATGGTGCCAACCGGCATCTGGCTGAGCAGCATGGCGTTGCCCGGCTTCACGTCGGTCTTTTCACCGGCGATCACCACGTCGCCAACAGCAAGACGCTGCGGAGCGATGATGTAGGCCTGCTCACCGTCTTCGTACTTGACGAGGGCGATGAATGCCGTGCGGTTCGGGTCATATTCCAGACGCTCGACAGTAGCCGGCATGTCCCACTTGCGACGCTTGAAGTCGATGAAGCGGTACTTCTGCTTGTGGCCACCGGCGATCCCGCGCGAGGTCACATGGCCCTTGTTGTTACGGCCACCGGTCTTGCGCTTGCCTTCGGTCAGCGCCTTGACGGGCTTACCCTTCCACAGCGACGACTTGTCGACCAAGATCAGGCCGCGGCGGCCGGGGCTGGTCGGGTTATAGTTCTTGAGTGCCATGGTTCAGCCTCAGATCCCGCTGGTGACGTCGATCGACTGGCCAGCAGCCAGCGTCACAACGGCCTTCTTAACGTCCGAGCGGCGGTAGGGCTTGCCCTTCCAACGCTTGGTCTTGCCCTTCTGGGTCAGCGTGTTCACGCTCTTGACCTTCACCCCGAACAGCGCCTCGACGGCAGCCTTGATTTCGGGCTTGGTTGCCTTTTCGGCGACCTTGAAGACCACAGCGTTGTTCTCGCTGAGCAGCGTCGACTTTTCGGTGATGTGGGGAGCCACGATCACGTCGTAGTGACGCGTGTCGATTGCGTCCTTAGCCATTGAAACGCGCCTCCAGCTTTTCGACCGCGGCGCGCGTCAGCACCAGCGTATCATGCTTCAGGATGTCGTAGACGTTGGCGCCGATCGCCGGGAGGACGTTCACGCCCACCAGGTTGGCCGAAGCGCGGGCAAAGCCCTCGTTCACGGCTTCACCGTCGATCACCAGAACCTTCTTGCCCCAGTTCGCCTTGGCGAGCTGAGCGGCAACGGCCTTGGTCTTGACGTCCTTGATGTCCAGGCTGTCGACCACGACGAGACCCGACTTGGCCTTGGCCGAGAGGGCCATCTTCAGACCGAGTGCGCGGACCTTCTTGTTCAGCGAGACGTCGAATTCACGACGACGCGGACCCATGGCCTTGCCACCGCCGATGAAGATCGGGGCCTTGCGGTCACCGTGACGAGCCGTACCGCCGCCCTTCTGGCGACCGAACTTCTTGCCGGTGCGGGCCACGTCCGAACGCTCGCGAGCGGCGCGGGCGATGCCGCGACGGTTCTCGAGCTGCCAGGTGACAACGCGGTGCAGGATGTCGGCGCGCGGCTCAAGGCCGAACACGGCATCGTTCAGGTCGATGTCGCCCTTGCCGGCGGTGCCATCGAGATTGGAAAGCTTCACCTTCACGACTTAGCCCTCCTGGCCTTCGGTGGCTTCGACAGCCGCGACGTCTTCCGCCGGGGTGTCGGCAGCTGCCGAGTCATTGCTGTTGGCGGCGCCCTTGAGGCCTGCCGGATACGGCGCTTCGGCGTGGCGCGAGACTTTCACCGAGTCCTTGACCGTCAGCCACGAGTTCTTCGCACCCGGGACCGAGCCCTTGACGAAGATCAGGCCGCGTTCATCGTCCACGCGGACAACTTCGAGGTTCTGCTGGGTACGGGCGCGATCGCCCATGTGACCGGCCATCTTCTTGTTCTTGAAGACGCGGCCCGGATCCTGACGGTTACCCGTCGAACCGTGCGCACGGTGGCTGATCGAAACACCGTGGGTGGCGCGCATACCGCCGAAGCCCCAGCGCTTCATCGCACCCTGAAAACCCTTACCCTGTGTCGTGCCGGCAACGTCGACCATCTGACCCGGCACGAAGTGCGAGGCAGCGATCGTTGCGCCAACTTCCAGCACGGCATCATCGGCCACGCGGAATTCGACAACCTGGGCCTTCAGGGGAACCTGAGCCTTTGCGAAATGTTCACGCTGCGGCTTGGCAACGTTCTTCTGCTTGGCAGTGCCAGCACCGAGCTGAACCGCGACGTAACCGTCACGGTCTGCGGTGCGAACCGAAACCACCTGGCAGTCTTCCAGCGCCAAGACGGTAACCGGCACGTGCCGTCCGTCTTCCTGGAACAGGCGGGTCATCCCCACCTTCTTGGCGATCACGCCGGTACGCATGATCCGTTCTCCTACAGAGGCCTGTGGGGACCATCCCCAA
This sequence comes from uncultured Novosphingobium sp., assembly GCA_964413885.1. Classification (GTDB taxonomy): domain Bacteria; phylum Pseudomonadota; class Alphaproteobacteria; order Sphingomonadales; family Sphingomonadaceae; genus Novosphingobium. The sequence continues at coordinate 360,029 of CAYPTU010000001.1, read as the reverse complement.
AGGCGTGTTCAGCCCATTTTGTGAAGCGAGCCCCGTCCGGGCTGAGTGCCTCCAGATGGAGGCGAGACGGGGGACGCTGACCCGGATAAATCCGGAGGTATCCCTTGTGTCCCAAGCTCTTGCCTGGGCTCTGTCTCGTCGCGGTGCCCCTATTCAGGACCGCTAGGAGCCGGGCCGAAGCCCGGTTGCATGCGGCCCATAGGCCGCGCTGGCGGATTAAGCCAGCTTAATCTCGACGTTCACGCCGGCAGCGAGGTCGAGCTTCATCAGCGCGTCCACGGTGGTGGCGTTCGGCTGCACGATATCGAGCAACCGCTTGTAGGTGCGAACTTCGAACTGCTCACGCGACTTCTTGTCGATGTGCGGCCCGCGGTTAACGCAGAACTTCTCGATCTGGGTCGGCAGCGGAATGGGGCCCCGGATCAGCGCGCCGGTGCGGCGGGCGGTCTCGGCGATTTCGCCAGTCGCCTGATCAAGCACGCGGTGATCAAATGCCTTGAGGCGAATGCGGATATTCTGAGCTTCCATTGTGTCCTGCTACCGATGAGAAAGAGCAAAGGGGCATGCGCCCCAAACAAATTCGAAGCGCGCCCCTACACGGGGGTCGGGAATGATGCAAGCCCCTTTTCGTGCGCTTTTGCGCCAGTCCGGCCGGGTTCCCGCTCGCCCCTCACCGCGCGCAAGAATATATCGCCGTCCGCGGCAATGGCGAAATGGAATGCCTGCCACCACGCACGGCCTAGCGTTGCTTCTTCCTGCCGTGCGGTGCATTGAAATCCGGATCCTTGCCCGCAACCCAGGCAACGAACTTTTCGACCCGCGGATCGATTCTGAGCAGGCTGGCATCCAGGCCATAGCGCTGCAGCTCGGAGTTGGTGAAAGTCGTGATCAGCATGTTCTGGCAGATCGGGTGCATCGGCACCGTATCGCGCCCTCCCCTGCTCTTCGGCACGGGATGATGCCAGATCACCGTCTCGCCGCACGGGCGTTCGCACAGCCAGCAATCGGGCGGCGGCGGAGCATCGGCCTGATCCTCTTCGTCCTGCCAAAGGTCCTCGCGCGGGCCATGCTTGGAATACTTTCGGGCCATCCTGTCACTCCTGTGCTGCCCAGCAACGAAAAAGCCCGGCCTCCTTGCGGAGGCCGGGCCTTTCTGTCTCGGTTATCCGAGGATCGACGAATTACTTCGTGATCTTCGCGACAACGCCCGAGCCGACGGTGCGGCCGCCTTCGCGGATTGCGAAGCGCAGACCTTCGTCCATCGCGATCGGAGCGATGAGCTTGACCGACAGGGCGATGTTGTCGCCCGGCATGACCATTTCGGTGCCTTCCGGCAGCACGACTTCACCGGTCACGTCGGTGGTGCGGAAGTAGAACTGCGGGCGGTAGTTGGCGAAGAACGGCGTGTGACGGCCACCTTCGTCCTTCGACAGCACGTAGACTTCGGCGCTGAATTCGGTGTGCGGCGTAACCGAACCCGGCTTGGCCAGAACCTGACCACGCTCAACGTCTTCACGCTTCAGGCCACGAACCAGGGCACCGATGTTGTCGCCGGCTTCACCCTGATCGAGCAGCTTGCGGAACATTTCGACGCCGGTGACGACGGTCTTCTGGGTGTCCTTGAGGCCGATCACTTCGACTTCGTCGCCAACCTTGACGATACCGGTTTCGACGCGGCCGGTCACAACCGTACCACGACCCGAGATCGAGAACACGTCTTCGACCGGCATCAGGAACGGCTTGTCGGTCGGACGCGGCGGCTGCGGGATGGCGGTGTCGACGGCGTTCATCAGGGCAATGATCGATTCCTTGCCGATGTTGTCGTCGCGGCCTTCGAGAGCGGCCAGAGCCGAACCCGGGATCACGGGGATGTTGTCGCCGTCGAAGCCGTACGAGCTCAGCAGCTCGCGGATTTCGAGTTCAACGAGCTCGAGGATTTCGGCGTCGTCGACCTGGTCAACCTTGTTCATGTACACGACCAGAGCCGGCACGCCGACCTGGCGGGCGAGCAGGATGTGTTCACGGGTCTGCGGCATCGGACCGTCAGCAGCGTTCACCACGAGGATGGCGCCGTCCATCTGAGCCGCGCCGGTGATCATGTTCTTCACATAGTCAGCGTGGCCCGGGCAGTCGACGTGCGCGTAGTGACGGGCAGCGGTTTCGTACTCGACGTGAGCGGTCGAGATGGTGATGCCACGCTCGCGCTCTTCGGGAGCCTTGTCGATGTTTGCGAAGTCAACGGCTTCACCGCCGTTAACTTCCGCCATCACCTTGGTGATTGCGGCGGTCAGCGTGGTCTTACCGTGGTCAACGTGACCGATGGTGCCGATGTTGCAGTGCGGCTTGGTCCGCTCAAACTTAGCCTTAGCCATTGTCTCAAACCTTCTTTCGCTTTGAATTGAATCTGCGGGGTTTGGACGGCGCCCGCTGAATCAGGCGCCGCCCCTAGTATCATCTTGCCGGTTAGGCAAGCTTCTCCTTGATCTCGGTCGCGACATTCGCCGGGACTTCATCATAGTGGTCGAAGAACATCGAGTAGTTCGCCCGGCCCTGGGTGAACGAACGCAGCTGGTTCACATAACCAAACATGTTCGCCAGCGGGACCATTGCGGTCACTGCCTGGGCATTACCGCGCGAGTCCGTGCCCTGGATCTGGCCACGACGCGAGTTGATGTCGCCAATCACGTCACCGAGGTATTCCTCAGGCGTGATCACTTCCACCTTCATGATCGGTTCAAGCAGCTTGATGCCCGACTTCTGGGCAACTTCGCGCATTGCACCGCGAGCGGCGATTTCGAAGGCCAGGGCCGACGAGTCGACGTCGTGGTACGCACCGTCATAAAGCAGGACTTCGAAGTCGATGATCGGGAAGCCGATGAGGCTGCCGGTTTCGGCAGTTTCACGGAAGCCCTTTTCAATCGCGGGAATATATTCCTTCGGAATGTTACCGCCCTTGATTTCATCCTTGAAGACGAAGCCCGAACCGCGCTCGCCCGGCGTGACCTTAACCTTCACGCGACCGAACTGACCGGTACCACCCGACTGCTTCTTGTGGGTGTAGTCGATATCGACCGGCTTCGAGAGGTATTCGCGGTAAGCCACCTGCGGCGCACCGACGTTGGCCTCAACCTTGAATTCGCGCTTCATGCGGTCGACAAGGATTTCGAGGTGAAGTTCACCCATGCCCTTGATGATCGTCTGGCCCGATTCATGGTCGGTCGAAACGCGGAACGAGGGATCTTCAGCGGCCAGGCGGTTCAGGGCGAGGCCCATCTTTTCCTGGTCAGCCTTGGTCTTCGGTTCCACCGACAGCTCGATCACCGGCTCCGGGAATTCCATCCGCTCGAGAATGATCGGCTGCTTTTCGGCGCACAGCGTATCGCCGGTGGTGGTTTCCTTCAGACCGGCCAGTGCCACGATGTCGCCCGCGTGGGCTTCTTCGATGTCTTCACGGCTGTTGGCATGCATCAGCAGCATGCGGCCAACCTTTTCCTTCTTGCCCTTCACCGAGTTCAGGTAGCTGCCCTTGTTCAGGGTGCCCGAATAGATGCGGGTGAAGGTCAGCGAGCCGACGAACGGGTCGTTCATGATCTTGAACGCCAGTGCCGAGAACGGCGCGTCGTCAGCCGTGGCGCGGCTGTCGGCTTCTTCGGTGTCCGGGTTGATGCCCTGCACGTCTTCGATGTCGAGCGGCGAAGGCAGATAGTCGACCACGGCGTCGAGCAGCGGCTGAACGCCCTTGTTCTTGAACGCCGAGCCGCACAGCACCGGCACGAACGACTGGTTCAGCGTGCCCTTGCGGATCAGCTTCTTCAGCGTAGCGACGTCGGGCAGGTTGCCTTCGAGGTAGGCTTCCATCGCGGCATCGTCCTGCTCAACGGCAAGTTCGATCAGCTTTTCGCGATATTCGGCAGCCTTGTCGGCCAGGTCAGCCGGGATTTCTTCATAGAAGAATTCGGCGCCCAGGCTTTCATCCTTCCAGATGATTGCACGGTTCTCGACGAGGTCGACGAGGCCCTTGAAATCGCTTTCCGCGCCGATCGGCAGGTACAGCACCGCCGGGGTGGCACCGAGGCGATCGATGATCGTCTGGACGCAGTAGTAGAAGTTGGCACCGGTGCGGTCGAGCTTGTTGATGAAGCACATCCGCGGAACCTTGTACTTGTCCGCCTGGCGCCACACCGTTTCCGACTGCGGCTCAACGCCGGCAACGCCGTCGAAAGCAGCAACCGCACCGTCGAGCACGCGGAGCGAACGTTCGACTTCGATGGTGAAGTCAACGTGGCCCGGGGTGTCGATGATGTTGAGGCGGTGATCGTTCCAGATGCAGGTCGTCGCGGCCGAGGTGATCGTGATCCCGCGTTCCTGCTCCTGCTCCATCCAGTCCATGGTCGCGGCGCCGTCGTGGACTTCGCCGATCTTGTAGGACTTGCCGGTGTAGTAAAGGATACGCTCGGTCGTGGTGGTCTTGCCGGCGTCGATGTGCGCCATAATACCGAAGTTGCGGTACCGTTCGAGAGGATGGCTACGTGCCATGATAAGGGGTATCCTTTACCAGCGGTAGTGGCTGAACGCGCGGTTCGCGTCGGCCATGCGGTGGGTGTCTTCGCGCTTCTTCACCGCGTTGCCGCGGTTGTTGGCAGCGTCCAGCAGCTCGGCCGAGAGGCGCGCGCTCATGGTGGTTTCGCTGCGGTTACGCGCGGCCGAGATCAGCCAGCGAATGGCCAGGGCCTGGGCGCGTTCCGGGCGAACTTCAACCGGAACCTGATAAGTCGCACCACCGACGCGGCGGCTGCGGACTTCGATCTGCGGCTTCACATTGTTCAGCGCATCGTGGAACAGCGCAACCGGATCGCTCTTGGCGCGGGTTTCCATGGTTTCGAGGGCACCGTAGACGATGCTTTCGGCAACCGACTTCTTACCATCGAGCATGAGGTTGTTCATGAACTTCGACAGGATCTGATCGTTGAACTTCGGATCCGGCAGGATTTCCCGCTTCTCGGGACGACGACGACGTGACATCGCTTGTATTCCTTAATCTGACAGCCGCGCGCAGGGCGCGGGCCGTAAAAACCAGCCCGCGGGCTTACTTCGGACGCTTGGCGCCGTACTTCGAACGGCTCTGCTTGCGGTCCTTGACACCCTGGGTATCGAGCACGCCGCGCAGCACGTGATAGCGCACGCCGGGAAGGTCGCGCACACGGCCGCCGCGGATCAGCACAACCGAGTGCTCCTGCAGGTTGTGGCCTTCACCCGGGATGTACGAAATGACTTCGCGCTGGTTGGTCAGACGGATCTTGGCAACCTTGCGAAGTGCCGAGTTCGGCTTCTTCGGGGTGGTGGTGTAAACGCGGGTGCAGACGCCACGCTTCTGCGGGTTCTGTTCCATCGCAGGGACCTTGCTCTTGGCCTTCTGCGGTTCGCGACCCTTGCGGATCAGCTGGTTAATCGTAGGCATGAAGTACTCTTCACCTTGGTTGTGGTCCAAGCGGCAAGGTGAAGGAAACGAATCGCGAATGCGCCGAACGCGGGGCTTGCCCCGCAGCGATCAATCGCGAGCCGAAAACGCTCCACCCGGCTGAAAAGACCGGGTTACTTTGACGGATTACCTGTGAAAGCAGGCGCCCCGGCAATGTTCAGCTCAATCCGGAACAGGTCCGGAAGAGCGCGGCCCCTAGGTGAAATCCGGCGGATGGTCAAGGAGAATGGGGGGTCGATCTTCACCCCCATCCAGGCGCCGCCTAGGCTCGTCCCTCGCCAAGTCTTGCCAACCTTCCCCCATCAAGGGGGAAGGCAATGCCCCCTACCCCCTCGATGGGGGAAGGATACCGCAGCTTGCGGATACAATCCGCTAGCGGAGGTTGGATGGGGGTGACAATGTAGCCAGCACGCGCGCAATCTCGCGCGCCACACCATCCGGGCTACCAAGCACGTCATTGTTCCAGAAACGCAGCACGCGATAACCCTCGGCCGTGATAGCTGCATCGCGCGCCCGATCACCAGAGCCGTGCTGCCCCCCATCGCACTCGATCACCAGCCGCGCGCGGTGGCTGGCAAAGTCGGCAATGCCCCAGCCCAGCGGCACCTGACGGCGAAAACGCCACGCGCCAAATTCGCGGCGCAGGATCAACCACAGCGCCGCCTCTGCATCGGTCGGCTCACGCCGCATGGCGCGGGCACGGGTGACGTTGATCGGCGGCGGGCTCCGTTTCATCAGCGGCCTCGTCACCCCCATCCAACTTCGACTAGGCAGCTTCGCTTCCAAGTCTCACTATCCTTCCCCCATCAAGGGGGAAGGCAGCCGCCCTGCCCCGGCTTACGCCACTCAGCCCGTCACCCCGGACTTGATCCGGGGTCCAGCTGCACATTCTTGCGCGCAACCCGCTTGTTCTTAGCCGCACCGATCCGTTCGAGCGGATTGACCAGCGCCTCATAGCGCCCGAACAGGTGCTCTACCCGGTCGCGGTCACTGGCAAAGGGGGCCGCGCGATAGAGCCGGTCCACCGCCAGATCGAGCGCGGCATGGGCCTTGCGCAGATTGGCGGGCATGGTGTCGGGATCATAGAGATCGGCCAGGCTGGAGGTTGTGTGGACAGCGCGGGCATCGAGCACGGCTTGGGCCAGCGCCTCAACCTTTTCGCGCTGTGCGGGTGTGGCCTCTGGCCATGGGAAGGTATTGTAGACGAGGCCCGGAGAGTACTGGTAATCGCTTTTGGTTCGCCCGCCAACGGTCCGCATCCACGCCATGTGCATGTGCGAGGTAATGATCCCAAATGTAAACTTGTTAGCGCAATCAATCGCTTGAGCGCTACCACTCACAATGATTTCTGGCTCGCAGAAACCAACAGGAATATAATCCCGCCTCTGAGAGGACACTTTTGGAACCAAAAGGTAGCGCGAAGAAGGTTGCCGATTTTCAGAAAAAAGGGCGGGATAAAGAGCCCATTGCTGCGTACGCGCTTTGTCGCTTTGTTTCCGCGCAACAGCCACCATTTGAATGCGCTCGAGCACAGCAGCACAGGTCTTCAATTCATTTGGCGCGGCATCGACGAGCCAAAGGCAGTATCGCACGCCATCGTTGATGTATTCGTCTCCACCGAGAAACAGACGGAGCCAATTTTCTTTAAATCCCGACGCTCTTCGGAGTTCGTCGACGGCGTCGGGATAGACGGTCAAAAAACCAAAGTCCGTTGCTTCGCTTCCTTTTTGCATCTGCTGCCTAGGCGACAAGGGCATTCTTGATTTTTCAACGAACAAAGAAGGCCCCTCGAAAAGGTAGGGGCTAATTCTAGCAACACCGTATTCAGTAGGTTCGCCCACTTGATCTGCGTATTCAAAAAGCCGCCGAGGTCCGTCTATGCTGCTATGGCGTAGTCCAATGATGACCACATGCACATGGGCCTTCCCACGAGCTTCGCTTCCCCAAGCAAAAGTCCGATGGGCATAGAAAATCGAAACTCGGTATCGTTCAATTAATCGGCCCCAAAGAGGTGCTACTTGCTCGCCCTGCGTGATCGAATTGGTAGATACAAATCCAACCCTTATGTGAGGATTGGCACCAATATATCGGCCCGCGAGTTCAAACCAGCAGGACACATAATCAAGGCTTCCGGCGCCATTTGTTCCCACAAATAGCTTTCGAAGCTGGTTCTTTTGCTCTTTGCTTTGTTCCTTTTTCCCCACGAACGGCGGATTGCCCATGATATAGCGGCATTTCTCCGGCGGCAGCAGGCTGGACCAGTCCGTTTCCAGCGCATCGGCGTGGAGGATATGCGCCGTGTCTGACAGCGGAATGCGCGCATAGTTGAGACGGAAGGCCTCGTTGATCTCATTATTGGCGATGTGGTCCATCATCCACATGGCCACTTCGGCAATGCGGGCAGGAAATTCCTGGTACTCGATGCCAAAGAACTGGCCAACATTGACCCGCGCCAGCAGCGCGGCGTCGATCTGCTGGTCGCCATATTGGGCCCGCAGCGCATCCAGTTCCAGCCGCCGGATTTCGCGATAGGCGATCACCAGAAAGTTGCCGCAGCCGCAGGCCGGATCAAGGAAGGTCAGCCGGGTCAGTTTGGCCTGAAATTCGGCCAAGGCTTTTTCCTGGCCGGTGCGCCGCTCTTTGATCGCTGCCAGTTCGGCCTTCAGCTCATCCAGGAACAGCGGCCCGATCACCTTCAGGATATTGGCTTCGGTCGTGTAATGGGCGCCTTTGACCCGGCGTTCCTTGGCATCCATCACCGATTGGAACAGCGAACCGAAGATTGCTGGCGAGACGCCTGACCAATCGTGCCGTGCCGCTTCCAGCAGCAGGTTGCGCATCTTGGTATCGAACTTTGGCACCCGCAGCTGCCGCCGGAACAGCGCGCCATTGATGTAGGGGAAGGCATCAAGTTCCGCCGATGTCCCCGCCAGTCTCTGCCCTTCGGGCGTATCGAGCACGTCAAACAATTCGGCCAGCACGTTGCCAGTGTCGGTTCCATCCGGGCGGGTGTCGTTATCGATCAGCTGGAGGAAAATATCCTTAGGCTGAAAGATGCCGGTATCATCGGCAAACAGGCAGAACAGCAGCCGCACCAGCAGCTGTTCCAGATCGTGCCCGGTATAGCCTGACCCTTCCAGCGCATCGTGCAGCTTGCCCATCAGCTCAGCCGCCTTGATGGTAACGCTGGCCTGGGTTTCGAACGTGACCTTGCGGCCCTGGATGAAGGCAAAGGCCTCCATATGCTTGTGCAGGTCTGCCAGCTTGAATTCGATCTGGCGCTTTTCCTCCAGATCTACCAACCGCCAGTTCTGGAAATCACACGCCAGCACAAAGCGCGGACGCTCAGTCGGGTGAACGCCATCGATGTAGTCCAGCGCCTGCTGCTCTGCCGCAATCAGGCTTTTGCCGAGTGATTTCATCTCGACGATGATCTGACCGGGCCAGAAGAAGTCGATGTAGCCGCGCTGCTTGTGCGCAACGTCTGCCACGCGGCGTTCGTAGCGCCCGATCTGGCGCGATGACATTCCGAAAATCTTGAAGAAGTCATTCACGAACAGCTGCGCATCGGCGCGCTCATCGCTTTTGTCCGCGTGGCGTTCGCTGAACGCCTTGGCGCGGCGTTTGATCTCGTCCCACCCCAGCCGCATGGTCGCCTCCCGTTAGCGACCTGTTTTTATTGCATTTTCTTATATTCGTAAACGCATACTGTTGATTTTGCACGAAACTCCAAATTCGCCGCTGAAAACCAACCATTTTCCTACTCCCCCTCCCCCTGCTATCCTCGGCCCAGCTCTTTGCAATCGTCGGCCTTCCGCCCCGCCCAAGGCGCGCGGTTTTTTTATTTTTCGGGGAGCGATTCACGCCGTTTTGCGGGAAAAATGGCGCAGTTCTGCGGGCTTCAGCCTGTTGGGAGAAGCGGACTCAGTGTCAACTGTGTCAACTTGTCAGCGCGTCCGCCGGGCTTGGCCGGTCGGCTCAGAGGCTCCAGCTCGGCCGGGCGGCGAGGCGGGCGCGCCAGGCGGCCAGGTTGGGACGCCCCTCGCCCGGATCGATCCGCAGCACGCGGGCAAAGTCCACCGCGACGCCGCAGGTGATGTCGGCAATCGAGAAGCCGCTGGCGGCCAGGTAATCGCGCTCGGCCAGGTGGGCATCGAGCTTATCCAGGAAGTGCGTCAGCCGGGCCAGCCCGCGTTCGGCCAGTTCGGGAATCTGGGCGTAGTTGACCGGGCCGGGCAGCGCGCGGTCCTTCATCGCCGGGGCGGTGTTGCGCATGGCTTCGGCAATGGCCATCAGGCACTCGCCCTCGGCCTTGGAGTTCCAGCTGGCGATCTCGGCCTTGTCGGTGGGGGTGGTGCCGAACAGCGGGGGATCGGGCTTGAACGCCTCGGCCCAGGCGGCGATGCCGGCGTTGTCGGTCAGCACGGTGCCGTCCTCCAGCGCCAGCGCGGGGACTGTCAGCCCCGGGTTGATCGCGCGGTAGGCGTCCGAGAGGTGCTCGCCCGCGCCAAGGTCAACGATCCGGGTCTCATGCGCGATGCCCTTCTCGGCCAGCACGATCCGGGCGCGGCGCGGACTTGGCGCGCGGGGGAAGTCGTAGAGGATCGGCATGGCGTGCTCTCTCCCTCCCCCGCGGCCAGTTACAGGCGCTCGATGATGATCGCCGGGGCCATGCCGCCAGCGGCGCACATGGTGATCAGGCCATAGCGGCCGCCCGAACGCTCAAGCTCATCGAGCGCGGTGCCGATCAGGATCGAACCGGTTGCGCCGATCGGGTGGCCCAGGGCCATGGCGCCGCCGTTGATATTGACCTTCTCGCGGTCCAGCTCAAGGTCGCGGATGAACTTCTCGGCCACCACGGCGAAGGCTTCGTTGATCTCCCAGACGTCGATATCGTCCTTCTTGAGACCGGCCTTCTCCAGCACCTTCTTCGCCGCCGGAACCGGGGCGTTGAGCATCAGCGTGGGGCAATCGCCCTGGTTGGCATAGGCAACGATCCGGCCACGCGGCTTGAGACCGTACTTGTCAGCGTATTCCTTGCTGGTCAGCAGGATCGCAGCGGCACCATCGACCACGCCCGAAGAGTTGCCGGCGTGGTGCACGCCCTTCCACTCCAGTTCAGGATAGACGCGCTTGATCTGGTTACGGAAGCTGGCGCCGCCGCCCAAATCGAAATCGGCGATGCCATCGAAACTGGCCTTCAGCGAGGACAGGCCTTCCATGGTCGTCTCGGGGCGCGGGAACTCTTCGTGATCAAGGGCAACGGTGCCGTCATCGTTGTAAACGGTGACCACCGACTTGTCGAAGCGGCCTTCGCGGATCGCACGATCGGCACGTTCCTGGCTGACGAGAGCCAGTGCGTCGAGCGCCTGGCGATCAATCCCTTCGCGGGCTGCAATCGCATCGCCGCACACGCCCTGGTGGCTCTGCGGGTGGATCGCATCGAGCGCCGGGTTGCCCGAACCCATGCCGAGCGGACGAATGCCCGCATTGGCCAGTTCGGCGCCATAGGCAGCGGTGAAGCTCATCATCTCGGTCCCGCCGGCGATGACGCAGTCTTCCATGCCCGACATGACCGAGGCCGCCGCCAGGTTGACCGAGGTGATGCCGCCACCGCAGAACCGGTCAAGCGTGGTGCCGCTGGCCGAGATGTCATAGCCGGCAGCAAGCGCCGACATACGGCCGAGGTCCCCGCCCTGCTTGCCGTTCTGGCTGGAAGTGGACCAGATGATGTCATCCACCGTGCTGGTGTCCAGGCCGTTGCGGTCCTTGATCGCCTTGAGGCAGGTCGCGGCGAGATGTTGAGGATGGAGGTGCGACAGCGCGCCCTTGCCGGGCTTGCCAATTCCGCGCGGGGTACGAACGGCATCGATGATATAGGCTTCGGCCATGGTGGCTCCTCCTCAAGATGAAATGCAGTTGCAGGGCAGGTTCAAACCTGCTTTGACACTGGTTTAACCGATCAATTAAATTGCGCAAGGATTGATGCGATGAATCGCGACCTGCTGCCAGTCATCGTTGGAGTCGGACAGATCAACGACCGCCCGGAGAACCCGCTGGAGGGCCGCGATCCGGTGACGTTGATGGCCGATGCCCTGCGCGCTGCCGAGGCGGATGCCGGAGTTTCGTTGTTGGCCGAGGCGGACTGGATTGGTGTGGTCCAGCAGATTGCCTTCCCGGAGATCACCGATGCCAGCGGCCCGCTCGCCGAACAGCTCGGCGCAACGAAGGCTGAGCTGGTCCAGTCCAAGGGGCCGAATGGCGACAGCCCGATCCTGCTGCTGAACGAGGCGGCCAACAAGATCGGCGCGGGCGAGATCAGGATCGCGCTGGTGACCGGCGCCGAGGCGCTGCGCACGGCCGGCGCTCGCAAGGCCGCAGCCAGCGGCGGGCCAAAGCCCGACGCGTTGCGCGATGCGACCCACCGCGTGAAGGTGGGCTATGCCCAGAGCCACGGGCTGGTCGTGCCGACCGACGTCTATCCGCTTTACGAGAACGCGCTGCGCGCTTCGCTGGGGCAGACGCTGGCGGAGGGACAGGCCGAGAGCGGCGAAATCTGGAGCCGCTTCTCTGAAGTCGCCGCCAGCAATCCTGCGGCATGGCTTCGCAAGCCGGTCAGCGCTGCCGACGTGATCACCCCGGGCGACAAGAACCGGCCAATTGCTTTCCCCTATACCAAGCTCCAGGTCGCCAATGCAGCGGTCAACCAGGGGGCCGGGTTCATTGTCATGGCCGCGGGCGAAGCGCGGGCGCGGGGCATTCCTGAAGCCAAATGGATCTATGTCGGCAATGGCGCGGCTGCGCATGAGTCGAATTCGGTCCTCGCGCGCGATGGCTATGTCCGCAGCGCCGGGATGGAAGTCTCGATCCGCAAGACGATGGAACTGAACCAGCTGACGATCGAAGACCTTGCTGCGGTCGAGCTTTACTCCTGCTTCCCCTGCGTCCCGAAGATGGCACGCCGCGTCCTCGGCTGGCCGGTCGAGAAGCCGGCAACGGTGTTTGGCGGGCTAACCTTTGGTGGCGGACCAATCGGCAATTACATGAGCCACGCGGTGGCCAGCATGGTCGAAAAGCTGCGCGACAGCGGCGGCACCGGCCTGCTCTTCGCCAACGGGGGCTATGCCACCCACAACCACACCATCGCGGTCAGCACCAAGCCGATCCCGGCCGCCAGCTTCCCCAGACCCTACGACTTCCAAGCCGAAGCCGACGCCGCGCGCGGGCCGGTACCCGAGCTGGATCAGGACTATGCCGGCGCGGCAACGGTTGAGAGCTACACCGTATTCTACGACCGCGAAGGCCAGCCGCGCTCCGGCGTGGTGGTGGCGCGGACCGGCGAAGGGAAGCGCACCCTCGCCCATGTCCCGGCCAGCGATACGAAAACCATTGCGCGGCTGCAGGGCGAAGGCGGAGAGCCGGTTGGCGCCAGCGGCACGATCGAGGCTTGTGAGCCTTTGCGGATGTGGAAGTTTGCGTAAACAGACCGAACAATAAATCCGTCATGCTGAACTTGTTTCAGCACCCATTTCTCCGCTTGCCCGGCCTTGGCCATCATCAGTACAATCGATCGGTTCGCGCTAGCGGCCGCAGAAGTCCGATGTGGCGGCACGATAGGCCCTGAAACAAGTTCAGGGTGACGATTACTGGGCTTGGGCTGAATCGATTCGTCAGAAACGCTCTCTCCCTTGCAAGTGAGAGAGCATTCCCGCCTCAGCTCACCATCCCGGCCAGCCGGCCCTTGATGATCGCCTCGGCGTCCTTGACGATCCGGCTGACCAGCACTTCGCAGGTCGGGATGTCGTGGATCAGGCCCTGGATCATGCCGGCTGACCAGATGCCATGATTGGTATCGCCGGTCTGCAGCCCTTCGCGGCCGCGGACGCCCTTGACCAGGTGGGCGACTTCCTCAAACGGCTTGCCCTCGCGCTCCGCGGCGACGACCTGTTGGCTGACCTCGTTCTTTGCGACCCGGGCCGTGTTGCGGAAGGTGCGGAAGATCAGGTCGGTCGAGCGTTCGTCGTTCGCAACCATTGCGTCCTTGAACGACTGATGGATGGGGGCTTCAACCGTGGCGGTGAAGCGCGTGCCCATGTTGATCCCGTCCGCGCCCAGCGCCAGCGCTGCGGCAAGGCCGCGGCCATCACCAAAACCGCCTGAGGCCAGCATCGGGATCTTGACCTTGTCTGCAGCCGCCGGGATCAGGATCAGGCCCGGAATGTCATCCTCACCGGGGTGACCGGCGCATTCGAAGCCGTCGATGCTGATCACATCAACGCCGGCCTTCTCGGCCGACAAGGCGTGGCGCACGGCGGTGCACTTATGGAGGATCTTGATGCCGTGGGGCTTCATCATCTCCCACAGTTCACGCACCGCAGGTGTCCCGGCAGTCTCGACAATCTTGACGCCGCTATCGATGATCGCCTGGGTATAGGCCTTGTAATCGGGCGGATTGATCGTGGGGAACACGGTCATGTTCACGCCGAAGGGCTTGTCGGTCATGCTGCGGCAGCGCTCGATCTCGGCGGCGAGTGCCTTGGCATCGGGCTGGGTCAGGCCGGTCAGGATGCCAAGACCGCCGGCGTTCGAGACGGCAGAGGCCATCTCGGCCACGCCGACCCACTGCATGCCGCCCTGAACGATCGGATGCTCGATTTCGAGCAGTTCGGTGATGCGGGTCTTGATAGCCAACGGTGGTCTCCCCCTCAGTAGGATCTCGGCAGGCCAAGCACGTGCTCGGCCAGATAGGACAGGATCAGGTTCGTGCTGATTGGCGCGACAGTATAGAGCCGCGCCTCGCGAAACTTGCGCTCGACATCGTATTCCTCGGCAAAGCCGAAGCCGCCGAAGGTCTGGACGCACATGTCGGCAGCGGCCCAGCTAGCCTCGCTCGCCAGCATCTTGGCCATGTTGGCCTCGGCCCCCGGGTTGCCGCCGCTGTCATAGACCTGGGCAGCGTGGTGGACCATCAGCTCCGCCGCACGCATCTGGGCATAGCAGCGCGCGATCGGGAACTGGACGCCCTGGTTCTGGCCGATCGGGCGGTTGAAGACCTTGCGCTCCTTGGCATAGCCGCTTGCCTTCTCGATGAACCACTTGGCATCGCCGATGCATTCGGCGGCGATCAGGATGCGTTCTGCGTTCATGCCGGAGAGGATGTAGCGGAAGCCCTTCCCCTCCTCACCGATCAGGCAGGAGGCCGGAATGCGCAGATCATCGAAGAACACCTCGGTGGTCGAGTGGTTCATCATGGTGCGGATCGGCTTGATCGTCATGCCGCTACCGACCGCCTGGCGCATGTCGACCAGGAAGATGGAGAGCCCCTCGGTCTTCTTTTCGACCTGCTCACGCGGGGTCGTGCGGGCGAGCAGCAGCATCAGGTCGGAATGCTCGGCGCGGCTGGTCCAGATCTTCTGTCCGTTAACGACGTACTCGTCGCCATCGCGCGCCGCGACTGTGCGGAGCGAGAGCGTATCGGTACCGCTAGTCGGCTCCGAAACGCCGAAGGCCTGGAGCCGCAGCGAACCATCAGCAATGCCGGGCAGATAGGCGCGCTTCTGCTCCTCGCTGCCGTACTTCAGCAGCGTGTTCATGATGTACATCTGCGCGTGGGCCGAAGCCCCGTTGCAGCCCGCGGCCTGGATTTCCTCCATGATGACCGCAGCGGCATCGAGCTTGAGGCCCGAGCCGCCGTAGTCACCCGGAATAAGGGCGGCGAGGAACCCGGCCTGAGTCAGCGCATCGACGAACTCACCCGGGTAATCGCGGGTGCGATCCTTCTCGCGCCAGTACTCGCCCGGAAACTCGGCGCAGAGTGCCTGCACCGCGCGCCGGATCTCGGCCAGGTCCTCGCTCTCGGTCATGCCGGTCCTACGCGGGGATCTGGTTGAACGGCACGCCCTTGTCGGGGCGGTGATCCTGCGGCAGGCCCAGCACCTTTTCGGCGATCGTGTTCAGCAGCACCTCGTCCGAACCACCAGCAATGCGGCCGGTCGGCGCGTTGAGCCAACTGGTGCCCCAGTCTTCCTTCACATAGGCATGGGGATCGAAATCGAAGGCCTGGTTGCCCTGCAGGTCGAGCGCCATTTCCGATAGCTTCTGGCGGCTGCGGACTGCGACGAGCTTCTGCAAGCTTCCTTCCGGCCCCGGCTGCATCCCGGCCTGCATCATCGCGAAGGCACGCTTGGTGATGCTATCCAGCCCGGCGCGCATGGCATGATTGCGAGCAATGGCAGAGCGGATGCGGCCGTCCTTCAGTGCTGGCTTGCCGTTGATGGTCAGGTCCTTGGTCGTATCGACGAACAGGTCGAGATGCGGACCAAACCCGGCGCTGTCGGTGGCGATATAGCGTTCGATCATCAGCGTGTGCAGCGCCACGCCGAAGCCGCCGCCCACTTCGCCCATGCGCTGGCTGTCTTCCAGCCGCACCGCATCGAAGAACACTTCATTGACGTGGCTGTCACCACCGGCGAGCTTGATCGGGCGGACTTCGACGCCCTCGGCCTTCATGTCGACCCAGAAATAGGTCAGGCCCTTGTGCTTCTCGACCGTCGGATCGGTGCGAACGACGATCACGCCATAGTCGCAATACTGCGCCCACGAGGTCCAGATCTTCTGCCCGGTCATCCGCCAGCCGTTGCCATCCGGCTCGGCCTTGGTGCGCAGCGCCGCAAGGTCGGACCCGCCCGAGGGTTCGGAGAACATCTGGCACCAAATCTCTTCACCACGCAGTGCCTTGACCACGCGTTCCTTCACCCAGGCCCGGTCTTGCCCGTACTGGATCAGGATCGGGATCGGCATGCCCAGCGAAATGCCGAAATAGACGTTCGGCATGCCGAACTGCATTTCCTCGGCATCGAAGGCGATCTTGTGCATGTTCGACAGGCCCTGCCCGCCGATCTCGGTCTTCCAGTTGATCCCGGCGTAACCGGCATCGTACTTTTCGGCCATGTACTGGCGACCCAGCGCCAGGTCTTCCTCAACCGAAAGGTTCAGCTTGCCGCGCGCGGCGCGGGCATATTTGGGCGCAACGCTTTCCAGCCAGGCGCGGGCCTGGGCGCGATAGGTTTCGATCTCGCTCATGCTGCTTCTCCCGTCAGCGCTTCAACCAGCAGGTCTTCCCAGAACAGCAGGTTGCCCTGCTCGATCGCCAGGCTGCGGGCCCGGCGCATGTGGAGGTGGAGCCCCTGCTCCCAGGTCACGCCAATCCCGCCATGGATCTGCACGCAGTCACGCGCGCAGGTGTCATAGGCTTCGGTCGCGGTCAGGCGTGCATCTGCAGCAGCGACCAGGAATTCACTTGTCCCGGCAACAGCGGCCGCGTGAATGCAGTTGGCGCGCGCGATCTCGACCAGGCCATACATTTCCGAAATGCGGTGCTTGACCGACTGGAACGCGCCGATTGGCTGGCCAAATGCCTTTCGCATTAGTGCATAGTCACGCGCGATATGCAGCAGGGCTTCGGACCCGCCGACCTGCTCGTGCGCGGTGACGACTGCCATCCGCGCCAGCACTTCGCGGGCCAATTCAAGCGCAGCCGAGCCTTCCGCGAGCACCGCTGCCGGGGTGCCGGCGAAAGTCAGATCGGCATAAAGCCGGCTGTTGTCAAAGCTGGAGATTGCCTTGCGCTCGGCCCCAGCCAGTTCGGCAATGGCCAGCACCGGTCCATTTGCGCCGCTCGCCCAGACCAGCGCGAGTTCGGCCTTCAGGCCGCCCGGCACGGCAGGCTTGGCACCGCTCAGCTTGCCATCGGCAAACTTGGTGGCCGGTGCCGCGGGGAGCACATCGGTCCCTTCCGCAAAGGCCACGGCGCCGCGGACCTCGCCCGCCGCGATCTGCGGAAGGTATTGCGCAGCCAGCTCTGCCTTGCCGGCAGCGACCAGGGCATGGGTTACACCATAGCCAGGGGTCAGGAACGGGGCGCCTGCGGTCGCCGCGCCGCACGCCTGAGCGACAAGGCCAAGTTCAACGAGGCCAAGGCCAAGGCCGCCGTGCTCTTCCGGCACGGCCAACGCGGTCCAGCCCTGTTCAACCGCCGTATCCCAGAACGGCGCGTCATGCTCACCAACCTGTTCGAGCAGCTTGAGCAGGCGGTCCTTGCTTGCCCGGGCATCAAGCACGCGCCGCGATTCGGTCGCGATCGCCTGCTGACCTTCATCATAAAGGATTGACATTTATGGCTTTCCTGTCCCTTGCAGTGCAATCGACTGCCCACGGGAATCACCCCCGCAGACGACGATTTAATCGATTGGTTAAACTGCCCGGAGACGCGCCGCAAGCTATTGCCGTGCGTGAAATTTACGCGATGCCCTTTGTCCCGTAAGGGGCCGATTGCTTGTGAAAGAACCTAGTTGCGTCCCCTCGCTGCATCGGTTCACCGCACTCCTGGCCCATGCTCCCGCGCTGCCGGTTGACCGCTTGCGGCCAATCCTCTCGCAGCGCGGTTGGGGGCACAGTTGCGCATTACAGGAGATACTTGATGCGACGCACTTTACGTAAGCCGGCGGCCCTCGTGCTGCTTGGACTGGCGGCACTGCCGCTCCCGGCCAGCCTGGCAGCTCAGGCCAACAACGATCCGAACATCGTCGTCACGGGCGAGCCGCTCCCCGATATGAGCGCCATGACCCCCGGCCCGGAACTGAAAGGCGTGATTACTGCGCGCAAGGGTGACCGGCTGAAAGTCACTGCGGCCGATGGCACCAGCACGGTCGTCGCGGTCAATGAAACCACCGTGATCAAGGCCAGTAGCGGCCTGTTTGGTGGCAAGGCCCAGAAGCCCACGCTGAACTCGCTGCTCAATGGCCTGCCGGTGACGGTCAAGACCATGCAGGCCGGGCAGGTGCTGCTGGCCAGCCAGGTCAGCTACAAGGCCAACGACTTCAAGACCGCGATGATGATCCGCAACGGCACCGAGCAGCAGTTTGCCGAGCAGACTGCTGCCACCCAGGCCCTGCGCGGGCGCATGGCCGATATCGACAACTACAACATCAAGGGCACGACCAACGTGTTCTTCGATACCGGCAAGTGGCAGCTCTCGCAGCAGGCCAAGCTGGAACTGTGCAACGCCGCAGCCCAGGCCGAGGCAACCAATAATGCCCTGCTGCTGGTGGTTGGCTATACCGACTCGGTCGGCAGCGACGACTACAACCAGACGCTCAGCGAAAAGCGCGCGAGCAGCGTGATCAACTATCTCCAGCAGGCCTGCCACTGGAAGCCTTACCGCGTGCTGACCCCGACCGGCATGGCTGAGGCCGACCCGCTGGCCGACAACACCACAGAAGAGGGCAAGGCCCAGAACCGCCGGGTGGCGGTGAATATCCTCGTCAGCAAGAGCGTCGAGGGGCTCTAATCTTTGGGGGGTGGGCAAGGCTCACCCCCTTGCCTTACCCGCCCCTGCACCCTAGCGGCACCACAACAGCCGCCGCTAGGAGTCGAACATGGTCCCCCGCTACGCCCGCCCCGCAATGGTCGCGATCTGGGAGCCGGAGGCCCGTTACCGGATCTGGTTCGAGATCGAGGCGCATGCCACGCAGAAGCTGGGCGAGCTGGGTGTTGTCCCCCCGAGCGGTGCCAAGGCGCTGTGGGACTGGTGGGCAACCAATCCCGCGATCGACGTTGCCGCCATCGACGCGATCGAAGCTGTCACCAAACATGACGTGATCGCCTTCCTAGACTGGGTTGCCCAGCAGGTTGGTCCGGAAGCCCGCTTCATGCACCAGGGCATGACCAGCTCCGACGTGCTTGATACCACGCTGGCGGTCCAGCTCGCCCGGGCCAGCGACCTTTTGCTTGCCGATCTTGACGAGCTGCTCGCCGCCATCAAGCGCCGCGCGCTGGAGCACAAGTTCACCCCCACCATCGGCCGCAGCCATGGCATCCATGCCGAGCCGACCACCTTCGGCAAGAAGCTGGCAGAGGCCTATGCGGAATTCAGCCGCTGCAAGGTGCGTCTCCTCGCCGCCCGGGCAGAAGTGGCGACCTGTGCAATCTCAGGCGCGGTCGGCACCTTTGCCAATATCGACCCGTCGGTTGAGGAATATGTTGCCGACAAGCTGGGGCTCACGCCTGAGCCGGTTTCCACCCAGGTCATCCCGCGCGATCGCCACGCAATGTTCTTCGCAACACTGGGCGTGATAGCCAGTTCGATCGAACGCCTCGCAGTCGAAATCCGCCACCTGCAACGCACCGAGGTGCTGGAGGCAGAGGAGTATTTCTCGCCCGGGCAGAAGGGCTCGTCGGCCATGCCGCACAAGCGCAACCCGGTGCTGACCGAGAACCTGACCGGCCTGGCCCGCATGGTCCGCTCGGCCGTGACCCCCGCGCTGGAAAACGTGGCCCTGTGGCACGAACGCGATATCTCGCACTCGTCAGTTGAGCGTTTCATAGGCCCCGACGCCACGATCACGCTCGACTTTGCCCTCGCCCGCCTGACCTCCGTGGTCGACAAGCTGGTCGCCTATCCGGAGCGGATGCAGAAGAACCTCGATAAGATGGGCGGTCTGGTCCATTCGCAGCGGGTGCTGCTGGCCCTGACCCAGGCCGGGTTGGAGCGCGACACGGCCTATCGCCTGGTCCAGCGCAACGCGATGAAGGTGTGGGAAAGCGACGGCCAGCTCAACCTGCTGGAACTGCTCAAGGCCGATTCTGAGGTCACCGCCGCACTTTCACCGGCGCAACTGGATGAGAAGTTCAACCTCGATTACCACTTCAAGGCGATCGACACGATCTTCGCGCGGGTTTTCGGCGAGTAACTTGCCCTTATCCGGCTTCGCGCTTAGCATCGCCAGACAAGCTACTGGGGCTGACGGAGACTTGGGCCAATGCAGATAATCCGAACGGTGATCTGGGTGCTGGTGCTGGTCGCACTGGGGCTGTTCACGCTCAACAACTGGCAGCCGGTACAGGTAAAGCTGTGGGAAGGGATCATCCTGGAAACCAAGCTTCCCGCTCTGGTGATCGTGTCCTTCCTGATGGGCTTCCTGCCGATGTGGCTGCTGCACAAGGGCGTGCGCTGGCGGCTCAACCGGCGGATCGGGATGATGGAAAATACGGTCAAGGCTAGCTCGATGGGCCGGCCGAGCGCCTATGCCACCACCAGCCAACTTGATGACGAAGCCGGGAAGGATCCTGCCTGACCATGTCGAACCCGATCTACCTCGCGCTCGACGTTACGCAGCTGGATGCCGCTGAAGCCCTGGCCCGCCGGGTCAAGGATCACGTTGGCGGGCTGAAGCTGGGCCTCGAATTCTTCTGCGCCCATGGCCATCATGGCGTGCATGAAATCGCCAAGATCGGCCTGCCGATTTTCCTCGACCTCAAGCTGCACGATATTCCCAACACCGTCGCCGCAGCGATGCAGGCGATCCACGTGCTGGAACCGGCAATCGTCACGATCCACGCCAGCGGGGGCCGGGCGATGATGGAAGACGCCAAGGCCGCAGCGGGTGAACGCACCAAGGTGGTGGCTGTCACGCTGCTGACCAGCCTCGACGAAACCGACATGGCGGCAACCGGCATGGGCGGAACGACGCATGATCAGGTTATGCGCCTGGCAGATCTGGCACATTCGGCCGGGCTCGACGGGATTGTTTGCTCAGGGCAAGAAGTTGGCGCGGTGCACCGCCAGTGGAAGGATGGCTTCTTCGTCGTCCCCGGCCTGCGCCCGGCTGGCGGTACCATGGGAGACCAGAAGCGCGCAGTGACGCCGCGTGACGCCCGCGATGCCGGCGCTTCCGTGCTGGTGATTGGCCGCCCGATCAGCCGCGCCGAAGATCCGGTCGCAGCGGCCCGCGCTATCGAGGCAACTCTCTAGCATTTCTTCTGGTTCAGCCGGGCGAAAGCTGGCAAGCCGCATGTCGGCGGAACAAGGAGAAAACCATGAAATCGCTTCGCTTCGCGCTTGCCCCGATTGCCCTTGCCTGTGCCCTGCCCGCAGCCGCCCAGGTGGCCGCGCCCATCAACGCGACTTCGCCGGCATCCACGCTGCTCTCAGTCAATGCTGAAGGCCGTTCCTTCCGTAAGCCTGATCTTGCCGTGTTCAGCGCCGGTGTTACCAGCCAGGGCAAGACTGCAGCCGAGGCCCTTTCTGCCAATTCCACTGACATGAACCGCGTTATCGCGGCGCTGAAGAAGGCAGGTATCGCCGATCGCGACATTCAGACCAGCAACCTCAGCCTGAACCCGCTCTATGCCCCGCCAGTCGTCCGGCCGGATGGCCGCGTCGAGGAACAACCTCAGCGGATCATCGGCTATCAGGTGAACAATCAGGTTACCGTGCGCCAGCGCAAGCTGACTGATTTTGGCAAGGTGCTCGATACGCTGGTCAGCGTTGGGGCCAACCAGGTCAACGGCCCCAGCTTCGAACTGGATGACAGCGATGCCGCGATGGACGAGGCCCGGTCGGCGGCGATGACCAAGGCCCGCCAGCGTGCCGAACTTTATGCCCGTGCTGCCGGCCTGAAAGTCAAGCGGATCATCTCGATCAGCGAAGGCGGCGGTTACAGCCCGCAGCCGATGCCCGTGCTCTATGCCAAGATGGCCATGGCCGACGCCGCCCCCACACCGGTGGCGGCCGGTGAAGTGGGACTGACGGCATCTGTTTCGGTGCAGTTCGAACTGGCACCCTAAGGTCTGCCGCGTTAGGGGACGGCAATGGCCGCCCCACGGATCAAGCTTTGCGGACTGACCGATAGCACCGCGCTCGACGCGGCTGTTGCGGCGCGGGCTGACTTTGTCGGGTTCAACTTTTACCCCCCTTCTCCCCGCTTTCTCCCTCCGGCCAAGGCAGCCGAACTGGGCGCGCAAGCGGCAGGGCGCATTGGCCGCGTTGGCGTCTTTGTTGACGCTGCCGACGCCGCGATCGCCGAAGCTGTGGCTGCGGCGCGCCTCGATGCGATCCAGCTGCACGGCAGCGAGAGTCCGCAGCGCGCCGCAGAATTGCGCAGTCGCTTTGGCATTCCGGTCTGGCGGGTGATTTCGGTCGCCAAGGCTGAGGACATCGCGAAGGCCGCAGCCTATAAAGGCGCGGCTGACTTCATCCTGTTCGATGCCAAGACGCCCAAGGGCACCTTACCTGGCGGCATGGGTCTGGCTTTTGACTGGTCGCTGCTTGCAGGCGTGAAGCTCACTCTGCCCTGGGGCCTAGCCGGTGGCCTTATCCCGGCCAACGTAGCAGAAGCCGTCCGGATTACGGGGGCGCCGCTTGTTGACGCGGCATCGGGCATCGAAAGCGCACCCGGCGTCAAGGACCCAGCGCTGATCGCCGCCTTTTGCGCCGCTGCACGATCCTGAGGCCAATGGCCCAGCGGACCGCTGGACAGCGCCCGCAAACGGTGCCAAGCGGCCCGGCATGAGCACGGCCAATTCCTTCCGCAACCAGCCCGACGAGCGCGGCCACTTCGGCCAGTTTGGCGGGCGCTATGTCGCCGAAACCCTGATGCCGCTGGTTCTGGACCTTGAGCGCGAATACCGCGCTGCCAAGGCTGACCCGGCGTTCCAGGCCGAATTTGATGACCTGCTGGAGCACTATGTCGGCCGCCCCAGCCCGCTCTATTTCGCGCCCCGCCTGACCGAGGAACTAGGCGGCGCACAAGTGTGGTTCAAACGCGATGAACTGAACCACACGGGCGCACACAAGATCAACAACTGCATTGGCCAGATCCTGTTGGCGATCCGCATGGGCAAGACCCGGATCATCGCCGAAACCGGTGCAGGACAACACGGCGTTGCCACGGCAACCGTCTGCGCCCGCTTCGGCCTGCCCTGCGTAGTCTACATGGGGGCGACCGACGTGGCCCGCCAGGCACCCAACGTGTTCCGGATGAAGCTGCTTGGCGCCGAAGTCGTGCCGGTCACCTCGGGCGCGGCTACGCTGAAGGACGCGATGAACGAGGCGCTGCGCGATTGGGTCGCCAACGTGCACGACACCTTCTACATCATCGGCACCGCCGCCGGGCCGCACCCCTATCCGGAGCTGGTCCGCGATTTCCAGAGCGTGATCGGCAAGGAAGCGCGGGCGCAGCTGCTGGCCCGTACTGGCCGTCTGCCCGACCTGCTGGTGGCCGCGATCGGCGGGGGTAGCAATGCCATCGGCCTGTTCCACCCGTTCCTGGACGATCCGGACGTGAAGATGCTGGGCGTCGAAGCCGCCGGCCACGGGCTGGATAAGGAACACGCCGCCTCGTTGGCCGGCGGGCGCCCGGGCATTCTTCACGGCAACAAGACCTACCTGTTGCAGGATGAGGATGGCCAGATCACCGAAGGCCACTCGATCAGCGCGGGCCTCGACTATCCCGGCATCGGGCCGGAGCATTCCTGGCTCAAGGAGATCGGCCGGGTCGACTATACCAGCGTGACCGACACCGAAGCGCTGGATGGCTTCCAGCTGCTCTGCCGCACTGAAGGGATCATTCCCGCGCTCGAACCCAGCCACGCCATCGCCGCTGTCACCAAGGTCGCGCCGACGATGCGCAAGGACCAGATCATCCTGGTCAACCTCTGCGGTCGGGGTGACAAGGACATCTTCTCGGTTGCCGAGCACCTGGGGGTCTCGCTGTGAGCCGTCTCTCGGCCGCCTTTGCCAAGGGCCGTCCGGCCCTCGTCACCTTCGTCACTGGCGGCGATCCGACGCCGGATGCCACCCCGGCGATCCTCGATGCGCTCGTCGCTGGCGGGGCTGATGTGATCGAGCTGGGTATGCCTTTTACCGATCCGATGGCCGATGGCCCGGCGATCCAGAAAGCCAACCTGCGTTCGCTGGGCGCTGGCACCCGCACTGTCGATATCCTGCGCATCGCCGCAGATTTCCGTGCGCGTCATCCCGAAGTGCCACTGGTCCTGATGGGCTATGCCAATCCGATGACGATCCGCGGGGCGGACTGGTTTGCGGACCAGTGCGCAGCAGCAGGCGTCGATGGCGTGATCTGCGTCGATATTCCGCCCGAGGAAGACCCGGAGCTGGGCCCGGCGCTCCGCGCCAAGGGCATCTCCCTGATCCGGCTAGCCACCCCCACCACTGATGCGGCGCGACTGCCGGCGGTGCTGGAGGGCTCTTCGGGTTTCCTTTACTATGTTTCCGTCGCCGGGATCACCGGGATGCAGCAGGCCGCTGCCAGCGGCGTGGCCGAGGCCATGGCCCGGATCAAGGCGAAGACCAACATTCCCGTCGCTGTCGGCTTCGGCGTCCGCACGCCCGAGCAGGCTGCGGCCTTCGCCAAGGTCGCGGACGGCGTAGTGGTCGGCTCTGCGCTGGTTGACCTGGTGGGCGAGCACGGTGCAAATGCTGCCGGACCTGTGCAGGAATTGACCGCGGCATTGGCGCAGGCGGTCCATTCGGCTAGGAGCGCCGCATGAGCTGGCTCGATCGCGTTCGCAAAGCGCTGCCCTTCCAGGACAAGCGCGACACTCCGGACAACCTCTGGATCAAGTGCCCTTCGTGCAGCGAAATGCTGTTCACCAAGGAGTATGAGGAAAACCTCAACGTCTGCCCGCGCTGTGAACATCACGGCCGCATCGGTGCGGACGCGCGGTTTGCCCAGCTGCTCGACCCGTCCTTCACGGTCCTGCCTTCGCCCAAGGTCAAGGAAGACCCGCTGAAGTTCAAGGATTCGAAGAAGTATCCGGACCGCCTCAAGGCCGCCCGCGCCGCCAACCCGCACCCCGATGCCCTGACCAATGCGCTGGGCACGATCGAGGGCAAGAAGGTGGTGCTGGGTGTGCAGGACTTCGCCTTCATGGGCGGATCGATGGGCATGGCCGTGGGCGCAGCCTTCGTGGCCGGGGCGGACAAGGCGCTCAAGGAAAAGTGCGCCTATGTCATCTGCACCGCCGCTGGCGGCGCGCGGATGCAGGAGGGCATCCTCAGCCTGATGCAGATGCCCAAGACGACTGTGGCCGTGCGCCGGCTCAACGCCGCGGGCCTGCCCTATATCGTCGTGCTGACCGATCCCACCACCGGCGGCGTCACCGCCAGCTACGCCATGCTGGGTGACATCCAGATCGCCGAGCCGGGCTGCCTGATCGGCTTTGCCGGCCAGCGCGTGATCCAGGACACGATCCGCGAAAAGCTGCCCGAAGGCTTCCAGCGCGCCGAATACCTGCATGAGCACGGCATGGTCGACATGGTGGTCCACCGCCGCGACCTGAAAGCCCAGCTCGCGCTGGTGCTGGATTACTTGGGTACAAAGGCGGCGGCGTGAGCTCCCCCCTCCTCTTCAGAGGAGGGGCAGCGAGACTTGGCTCGGCAAAGCCGGGCCTCGTCGCAGCGGGGTGGTGCATTGTGCGCTGCGCCTGCCCGCCACCACCCCCAACCCCCTCCTCTGAAGAAGAGGGGGCTTAGATGCGCGATTTCGCCACGTCTGACAGCCCGCGCGTCCAGGCCCAGCTTGACCGGCTGGGGAACCTCTCCGTGCCTGAAGGACGGCTGGGGCTGGATACGATCCGCGCCCTGCTGGCCCGGCTGGGCGATCCGCACAAGCGCCTGCCGCCGGTGTTCCATGTCGCCGGAACCAACGGCAAGGGCAGCACCTGCGCCTTCCTGCGCGCGATGCTGGAGGCAGAGGGTTACCGCGTGCATGCCACGATCAGCCCGCACCTGGTCCGCTATAACGAACGGATCCGGCTTGCTGGAAAATTGATCGACGATGACCGGTTGGCCGATGTGCTGGCGGAAGCGCTGGACCTGGGTTCCGACCTCAGCCCCAGTTTCTTCGAAGTGACGATTGCAGCGGCCTTTGCCGAATTCGCCCGCATACCCGCCGATGCCTGCGTGGTCGAAGTGGGACTGGGCGGACGGTTCGATGCAACCAACGTGATCGAGCAGCCGGCTGTCTGCGGGATTGCCGCGCTGGGGCTGGATCACGAACGCTTCCTGCTTGCGCCTGAAGCGGGCGTGCCAACGGTTCCGCTGGAACGGATCGCCTTTGAGAAAGCGGGAATTGCCAAGCCCGGCGTGCCGCTGGTGACGCAGGAATACACGACGGGCATGACCAAGGCGGTGCTGGATCAGGCCATGCGTGCCGGTGCTCGACCGGCGCTGCGCGGGCTGGACTGGTTTGCCGAAGTTGATGAAAGCATCGCCTACCGCGATCAGCACGGTACGCTGGACTTGCCACTTCCGTCGCTGGCCGGGCCGCACCAGGCTGACAATGCCGCGCTGGCCGTGGCCATGATGCGCCACCAGGGCGTGCTGGCGGTGTCGGAAGGTTCGATGCGACAGGGCATAAGCGCCGCGAAGTGGCCAGCGCGGCTGCAACGCCTCAGCCCCGGCCCGCTGATTGGCAATCACGAGGTCTGGCTGGACGGCGGACATAATCCGTCTGCCGGGGCAGCACTGGCGCAGCACTTCAAAGACCGCCGTTTCCATCTGATCATCGGTATGCTGGCAAACAAGGATCCGGCGGCGCTGACGTCGCCCCTGGCTGCCAATGCCGCCTCGATTTCGGCTGTTCCGGTGCCCACGCATGAGTGGCATCCAGCCGCAGCCTTTGGCCCGGCAGCCGCGCCCTTCCCCGATGTTCCCGCTGCCCTCGCGGCCCTGCCGGATGACGGCCTGCCGGTGCTGATCGCCGGATCGCTTTACCTGTCAGGCGAAGTCCTGCGGCTTAACGGGGAACTGCCGGACTAGGCCTTGGCGGGCCCATCATCCTCGGTGCTGGGCTGGCGGATCGACTGGACCAGATAGCCCTTGTTCCACAGCAACCACAGCAGCAGCATGCCCGGGATCGCGGCGACGATCGTGAAGCCCCAGAACCAGGTCCAGCCGAGCTTTTCGGCGATCACCCCGGCGGGCGAGGCCAGCCAGGTCCGCCCGAAGGCCGCGAACGACGAAAGCAGCGCGAACTGCGTGGCGGTGTAGGCGAGGCTCGACAGGCCCGAGAGATAGGTCGCGAAGACCGTCAGGCCGATGCCGCTGGTCACGTTCTCGGTTCCGATCGCGGCAACCAGCATCCAGTAATTGTTGCCGCTGACCGAAAGCACCATGAACATCACGTTCGACAACATCATCAGCAGGCCCGAGATCAGCAGCGCCCGGCCCATGCCCAGCCACAGGATGAACGGCGCGCCCAGCGCTGAACCCAGGATCAGCGCGCCAAAACCCCACAGCTTGTTGGCGGAAACGTAATCGAGATCGGCAAAGCCCAGGTCGACGATCATCGGCGCGAGCATGGTCTGGCCCATGGCATCGCCCACCTTGTAGATCAGCACGAAGCCGAGGATCAGCACCGAACCGTGGCGGCCCAGGAATTCGCGGAACGGGTTGATCACGGTTTCGATCAGCCACTGCCCGGCGCTGATCCCCTTGGCCTCGGCAAAGCGGTCAACATACTTGCCCGGCCCGGCGATCAGCGAACCGATGATCGCCGGGATGATCGCGAAGGCGGTCAAACCGTAACCCATGGCCCAGCCAAGCCCGAGGCCCTCTGCCGAAGCGAGATAGACCGTCCCGGCCCCGGCGATCAGGTTGCCGGTACGATAGCCGAACTGGTTGGTGGCCGTTCCGTGCGCAAATTCATCTTCTTCCAGGATCTCAATGCGATAGGCGTCGATCACGATATCCTGCGTTGCGGAGAGGAATGCCGTCACCACGGCCCAGAACACGAAGGGTCCAAGGTGGCCCGGCTGCGGATCGCTGGCGCCCAGTTTCCAGATCGAAACGAACAGCAGCGCCTGGACCACATAGAGCCAGCTGCGGCGCTGACCGAACAGGCGGGTCAGCACCGGGATCGGCAGCTTGTCGACCAAAGGTGCCCACAGGAACTTGATCGTATAGGGGGTGCCCAGCGCCACGGCGAAGCCGATGGTGGCCGTATCGATCCCCACCTTGGCCAGCCAGAAGGTCATCGTTGCCACCAGCAGGGTCAGCGGGAAACCGCTGGAAATGCCTAGCAGGAAGGTGATCAGCGGGTTCTTGCGCAGATAGGGCCGGAACGATGGGATGCGCGTGGCGAGCAGGCCCAGGCCCAGCAAGACGCCCACAAAGATCACAAACCGGATCAGTTCGACCGACATTCAAACGCTCCCCACCAAAATCGCTTGCGACACTAGCGCGGTTTGGGTCTATTCCTAGCCTTGATGGCCACGGCATCCACACTTCCCGGCACCAGCCCGACCCCCGGCCAACTTGCCTTGGCTCAAGCGATTGCCGATGGCTGCACGCGGCCGGCCAGCGGCGTCTCCTCAGTCCCGGCCAGCGTCTACACCGATCCTGCACACTGGGCGCGTGAGCAAGCCGCGCTGTTTGGCCGTCTGCCGCAAGTGCTCTGCCCCTCGGCACTGCTGCCTGAGCCCAATATGTCGGTACCGCATGATGCGACGGGCCGGCCGCTGCTCATCACGCGCGATAGTGATGGGCAGGTCCACGTTTTCCTGAACGTCTGCAAGCATCGCGGCACCCGGCTAGTTGAAGGGCAGGATGTGCAGTGCGGCAAACGGCTGACCTGCCCCTATCACGCCTGGACCTATGCCACCGACGGGCGCCTGCTGGCCCTGCCCCGCCCGGATACGTTCCCCGGCCTCGACAAGGCTGGCTATGGACTGGCCGAGCTGCCCAGCTGCGAGGCCGGCGGACTGATCTGGTATGCACCGCTGGGCGAAGCCGACTTTTCGGACCCAATCACCCTCGGCGCGGATTTCGATGCCTTCGCCATGCGCGATTTGCACCTGTTCGCCCACAAGACCCATGATGTCGCTTCGAACTGGAAGCTCATCATGGATGCCTTCCTCGAAAGCTACCACGTCGCCCGGCTCCACGCCGCCACGATTGGCCCGTTCTTCAAGGATGGCGTGACCAGCGGGGACCAGATCGGCCCACACCAACGCAGCCTGGTGGCCCGCGCGGCTGAGCTCGACGGGATCAACCTGACCGACATGGCCGCGCTGCGCCGGATTGGCACCTTTGCCTACCAGCTGTTCCCGGCCACGGTGCTGGTGATCAGCCCGGATTACATCAACGTCATGGCGCTTTGGCCGCAGGGGCATGATCGCACGCTGGTCGAGGACTTCATGCTGATCCCCGAAGCACCGCAGACCGACAAGGCGCGCGACCATTGGGAACGGAGCTGGAAGCTGCTCGACGGCGGCGTTTTCGGCGGCGAGGACTTCCGCGCGGCCGCGCTGGGGCAGCAGGGTCTTTCCACCGGCGCGGTGCCGCAGCTGACGCTCGGCACGCTGGAAGGCGGCATCCGTCGGCTGCACGAGATCTGCGCAGAACAGATGGCGCTTGCCGAAGGGTGACGCGCGCGCGTTCTGCCGCTAAGGCCGCGCCATGACTGCATCTGAAAACCCCCGCAGCGGTGATCGCATCGCCAAGCTCCTGGCCCGCGCCGGCATTGCCAGCCGCCGCGAAGTGGAGCGGATGATCGAAGAAGGCCGGGTGAAGATCGGTGACGAAGTGGTCACCACCCCCAATACCGTGCTGACCAGCCTGAAGGGTGTGAGCGTTGACGGCAAGGCCGTGAAAGCCCCCGATCCGGCCCGCCTGTTCCTGTTCCACAAGCCCGCCGGGCTGCTGACGGCAGAGCGTGATCCGGCCGGCCGCCCGACGATCTACACCGCCCTGCGCAACGCCCTGCCGGCGAATGCCGGGCGCGTGATGCCGATCGGGCGGCTCGACTTCAACACCGAGGGACTGCTGCTGCTGACCAACGATGGCGGACTGAAGCGGACGATGGAGCTGCCCGCCACGGGCCTGCCCCGCACCTACCGCGCCCGCACCTTTGGCGACATTGCACAGGAACAGCTGGAAGAGCTGATCGAGGGGATCGAGATCGACGGCGTTCGCTATGGCCCGATCAACGCCAATATGGAGCGCAGCACCGGGCGCAATCAGTGGATCGAGGTGACGATCACCGAAGGCAAGAACCGCGAAGTCCGCCGCGTGCTGGAGCATTTGGGGCTCGAAGTCAGCCGCCTGATCCGCATTTCCTACGGTCCGTTCGAATTGCTTGACCTGCCGCGCGGGCAGGCCGTGGAAATCCGCCAGGTCGAAGTCGAGCGCTTCATGAAGGGCCTGAAGGTACCAGGTGAGCCCACTGCCCCGCGCCCCGCGCATGAACAGGCCCGCCTGCGCATCCGCCGCGATGGACCGCGCAAGCCTGCTGGCGGCGCAAAGCCGGCGGGCCGCACGCCTGCACCGCGCAAGCCGGGACCGGGCCGCAAATGAGCCTGCGGATCATTGCCGGGCAATGGCGCGGGCGCAAACTGGCCGCCCCGACGGGCGATGCCACCCGGCCGACGGCCGACCGCACCCGCGAAACGCTGTTTTCGATGCTGGTCAGCCGGATCGGGGACTTTGAAGGCCTGACCGTGGCCGACCTGTTTGCCGGGTCCGGCGCATTGGGCCTCGAAGCCCTCTCACGCGGGGCGGCATCATGCCTGTTCGTGGAGCAGGACGCCGCTGCGCTGCGGGCGCTGCGCTCCAATATCGCCAATCTTCATGCCCAGCCGCAAACCGATGTCCGCGCTAGCTCAGTGTTGGCGCTTGGCCCGGCCAAGGCTCCGCTCGATATCGTGCTGCTCGACCCGCCCTATGGCACCGGCGCTGGCCAGGTCGCGCTCGACAAGCTGAACCGGCTCGGCTGGATTGGCCCGGCCACCTGGATCAGCCTGGAAACCGCGCATGACGAGGTGCCGCAGGTCAAGGGACTGGAAGCCGTTGCCGATCGCAAGGTCGGCAAGGCGCGGCTGACGCTGTTCAGGCTTGCGGCCTAGCCGCGAGGACGCCCACAAGGGTCACGATGCCTGCCAGGCTGAGCAGCAGGCCCGCCTGCGCGCCCATGCCGTGCCCGGCCAGCCACTGCGCCGCCAGCGGCGTGAGTGCGCCGCCTACGATCCCGCCAGCATTGAACGCCACCGAGATCCCGCTGTAACGCACGCCCACCGGGAACAGCGTGGGGAGCCATGAGCCCAGCGGGCCATAGACGAAGCCCATCACCATCAGTGCCGCTGCTAGGGTGGCGAAGATGGTAGGCAGCGAACCCGACGACAGCCCCGGTCCAAAGGCAAAGCCCAGCACCACAGTCGCCACGGCACCCAGCAGCAAGGTGCGCGCCGGCGAGGCACGATCGGCGTAAACCGCAGCGAGCACGATCCCCAGCGCGAGGAAGGTGTTGGCGCCCAGCTGCACCGCCAGGAAGGTCTCGCGGCTATAGCCGAAGGTCGTGGTTCCTTGCGCCAGCGCATAGGCCGTAGCGAGGTAGAAGATCGCGAAGCAGGCGATCACCCCGGCGCTGCCTGCCAGCAGCGGGGCAAGGTGACGGCGCAGTTCCCAAAGCGGCATATTGTGCGGCGGCGCCTTGGCCAGCGCTTCCTTGAAGGCCGGCGTCTCCCCGATCTTCAGGCGCACCCACAGACCGATAATTACCAGCACCGCGCTGAACAGAAACGGCAGACGCCAGCCCCAGGCATTGAAATCCGCGTCTGTCAGCCACAGCCCGAGCAGCAGGAACAGGCCGTTGGCGGCCAGAAAGCCGACTGGTGCGCCCAGCTGCGGCGCGGCACCAAACCGGGCCGTCCAACCGGGAGGGGCATTCTCCACCGCCAGCAGTGCCGCCCCGCCCCATTCACCGCCCAGGCCAAAGCCCTGGCCAAAGCGCAGCAGGCAGAGCAGCGCCGGGGCGACCCAGCCGACCATCGCATAGGTGGGCAGGAAAGCGATCAGCAGCGTCGATCCGCCCATCAGCATCAGCGAGGCGACCAGCGTCGACTTGCGCCCGATCCGGTCACCGAAATGGCCGAAGGCGATTGCCCCGACTGGCCGCGCGAAGAAGGCGATGCCAAAGCTCATGAAGCTGAGCATGACCTGCGTGGTCGGATCGCTGGAAGGGAAGAACAGCGGCCCGAAGACCAGCGCCGCGGCAGTCGCATAGATGTAGAAATCGTAGAACTCCACCGCAGTGCCGACGAGGCTGGCGGTGAGGATGCGGGCGTGCTGGCGAAGTGGCTGCATGGAAAGGGGTGCTGCGGGTCAAACCGGCCGGTGTCAACCGCTGCGAAGCGCTTGCACCCGGCGGCGATGTTCCCTAGCCGTTCCGCGTGACCTTCCCCACCGACTCAGCTTCCGATCCCCTCCTTGATGGCCTCAACGCGCCGCAGCGCGAGGCTGTGATCACCACCGAAGGCCCCGTGCTGATGCTGGCCGGTGCCGGCACCGGCAAGACCGCAGCCCTGACCGCCCGGCTGGCGCATATCATCCGCGGCCGGCTGGCCTGGCCCAGCGAGATCCTCTGCGTCACCTTCACCAACAAGGCCGCGCGCGAGATGAAGGAGCGGGTCGGACACCTGGTCGGTCCAGCGGTTGAAGGGATGCCCTGGCTTGGGACTTTCCACGCCATCGCCGCCAAGATGCTGCGCCGCCATGCCGAACTGGCTGGCTTGCAATCGAACTATACGATCATCGATACCGACGATCAGCTGCGTGTCCTGAAGCAGCTGATCCAGGCCGAGGGACTGGACGACAAGCGCTGGCCCGCGCGCCAGCTGGCACAATGCATCGATCGCTGGAAGAACAAGGGTTTGCGTCCGGAAGATCTGGATGCACTTGAAAATGAAAGTTATGCCAACGGCCAGGGGCAGAAGTTCTATCGGCTCTATCAGGACCGCCTGAAGACACTGAACGCCTGCGATTTCGGCGATCTGCTGCTGCACGTGGTCACTGTGCTACGCAGCCACCCCGATGTGCTGGAACAGTACCGCCAGCGCTTCAAATACATCA
Source organism: uncultured Novosphingobium sp. (assembly GCA_964413885.1). Classification (GTDB taxonomy): domain Bacteria; phylum Pseudomonadota; class Alphaproteobacteria; order Sphingomonadales; family Sphingomonadaceae; genus Novosphingobium. The sequence continues at coordinate 326,841 of CAYPTU010000001.1, read as the reverse complement.
TGGTCGACGAATACCAGGATACCAACCAGATCCAGTACCTGTGGCTGCGCCTGCTGGCCCAGCCGCGCCACAACATCTGCGTGGTGGGCGATGATGACCAATCGATCTATTCATGGCGCGGCGCAGAAGTCGCCAATATCCTCACGTTTGAAAAGGATTTTCCGGGCGCGCGGATTATCAAGCTGGAGCAGAACTATCGCTCCACACCCGACATTCTTGCCGCTGCATCGGGCCTGATCGATGCCAACAGCCAGCGTCTGGGCAAGACGCTGTGGACCGAGCGTAACGGCGGCGACAAGGTGCGCGTGATCGGCGTGTGGGACGCGCCCGAGGAAGCCCGCCGCGTGGGCGAAGAGATCGAGCGGCTGGAGCGCGAAGGGGCCAGCCTCAATCAGGCCGCGATCCTGGTGCGCGCCCAGTTCCAGACCCGCGAGTTCGAAGACCGCTTCATCGCCATCGGCATGGGCTACAAGATCATCGGCGGCTTCCGATTCTACGAGCGCGCGGAAATCCGCGACGCCCTCGCCTACCTGCGCCTCATCTCGCAGCCGAGCGATGACCTTGCGTTCGAGCGCATCTACAATACCCCCAAGCGCGGCCTGGGCGACAAGACGCTGGAGAAGCTCCACCGCCATGCCCGCGCGCGCGGCGTGCCGCTGAGCCTGGCCGCAGTCGAGATCGCCGATACCGACGAATTGCCCGCCCGGGCCCGCAACACGTTGGTCAGCTTCATGCGGGATATTGCCCGCTGGCGCGACCTCGCCAAGACCACCTCGCCCGCCGAGCTGGTCCGTACGCTGCTGGATGAAAGCGGCTACACCGCCGCCCTGCAGGCCGAAAAGACCGCTGAAAGCGCGGGCCGCCTGGAAAACCTGGTCGAACTGGCGCGGGCGATGGAAGAGTACGAGACGCTTGGCGACTTCCTCGAGCATGTCAGCCTGGTGATGGACAACGAGGCGGCTGACGACGCCGAGAAGGTCACCATCATGACCATGCACGGCGCCAAGGGGCTGGAATTTGATAACGTGTTCCTGCCTGGCTGGGAGGAAGGCGTCTTCCCCAGCCAGCGCTCGCTTGATGAGGGCGGCCTTGCCAGCCTCGAAGAGGAACGCCGCCTTGCCTATGTGGCGATCACCCGCGCCCGGCGGCGCTGCACGATCCTGCACGCCGCCAACCGCCGGATCTATGGCCAGTGGACCAGCTCGATCCCCAGCCGCTTCATTTCCGAATTGCCCGAAGCCCATATCGAGCAGGAATCGACCCTGTCCGGCGGGGCTTCGCTATGGCGGGCGCAGTGGCGCGAGCGGGACGATCCCTTTGCCCATGTCGCGCGGGATAACGCATCAAGCGGCCAGTCGCGCGGGCCCGGCTGGCAGCGGGCTGCATCGCAGACCTATGATCCCACTCCGCGCCGCCTGCCCGAGGCGACCCGTAGCGCGGCCAGCTTTGCCGCCAAGCCGCGCAGCGACATCGCGCTGGGCGCGCGGGTGTTCCACGACAAGTTCGGTTACGGCACGGTCATCGCCCAGGAAGGCAATAAACTGGAGATCGACTTCGAAGCCGCTGGCCCGAAGCGCGTGATCGACAGCTTCGTCAAACCGTCCGACTAAAGCGCCGAAATTCCCAGGAAGCCGGGGATCGGGCCGTTCCATTCGCCCGGCTCGCTCGGCGGATCACGTTCCTCGCGGCGCGGGCGTTCTTCACGGCGCGGCTTTTCGCTGCGCGCGGCGCGCTCGCGGCGGGGCTCTTCCTCACGGGGAGCGCGTTCTTCCCGGCGCGGCGTGTCTTCGCGCGCCGGACGTTCTTCGCGCGCCTTGCGTTCCCGCGGGGCACGCTCGGCCTTGTCGGCGCTTTTGCCGGTCTCGACGGTGAAGACCGGGATCTTCATGCCGGTCAGCTTCTCGACGTTCTCGATCGCTTCCTGATCCTCAGGCGCAACCAGCGTGAAGGCGCGGCCCGTCGCGCCCGCGCGGCCGGTGCGGCCAATGCGGTGGACGTAATCATCCGGGTGCCACGGCGTGTCAAAGTTGAAGACGTGGCTCACGCCCTTCACGTCAAGCCCGCGAGCAGCGACGTCCGAGCAGCAGAGAATATTGATCGAGCCGTCCTTGAACCGGTCCAGTTCGGCAATGCGGGCCGACTGGTCCATGTCGCCGTGAATTTCCCCCGACGAGAAGCCATGGCTTTGCAGGCTCTTGTTGAGTTCGCGCACGGTGGTCTTGCGGTTGGCAAATATCATCGCCGTGCCGACATCGTCAGTCCGCAGCAGCTGGCGCAGCACCTCGCGCTTGTTGCGCGACGAGGCGACAGGCACCTTGTGCTGGGCGATGTTGACATTCGCCGAAGCCGGACGCGCCACTTCGATCGACTTGGGGTTGGTCAGGAACTTGTCCGCCAGCTTCTTGATCGGCGGCGGCATGGTGGCGCTGAACAGCAGGGTCTGGCGCGCGGTCGGCAGCTTTGAGCAGATCGTCTCGATATCCGGGATAAAGCCCATGTCGAGCATCCGGTCCGCTTCGTCGATCACCAGCAAGTCGCAGCCGGTCAGCAGGATCTTGCCGCGCTCAAACAGGTCCATCAGGCGGCCCGGCGTCGCGATCAGCACGTCCACGCCCTCGTTCAGCGCCTTGACCTGATCGCCCATCTGCACGCCACCAATCAGTAGCGCCATTTTGAGGTCATGGTTCTTGCCATAGGCCTCGAAATTTTCGGCCACCTGCGCCGCGAGTTCGCGGGTCGGCTCAAGAATGAGGCTGCGCGGCATCATCGCCCGGCGGCGACCGTGGGCCAGGATGTCGATCATCGGCAGCACGAAACTAGCGGTCTTGCCGGTGCCGGTCTGGGCGATCGCGATCAGGTCGCGCATCATCAGTACAGAGGGGATCGCCTGGGCCTGGATCGGCGTTGGCGTGTCATAGCCCTTGGCGGTTACTGCCTGGACAAGTTCGGGAGAGAGGCCGAGATCGGCAAAGGACATAGACTGGGAATTTCCGGAAGAGAGTGAGTGGCTCGACCACCCTGATGGTGACAATGCCACTGCTCAGCGGGCCCTAGGCGCAAACCGGTCAGAAAGTCAAGAAATCGGCCCGGTCAGTCCTCAACCAGCATCAATTCGCGATAGCCCTGAACCTTGCACTTGGCCCCGCTTCGGGCGAGCAATTCATCGCGATCGGCGCAAAGTTGGCCATCGCTGTGCTGCGCAACCAGGAACCCGGAGTAATAATCGCGGCCCTGGCAGGCCTTTTCCAGCGTAGCGCTGACCAGCCGCTGACCGCGCAGGAATAGCACCAGCTTGTTGCCGCCGCCCGATTGCACGCCAAGCAGCGCATTGAGCGGCACGCATTTGCCCATCTTGCGCTCGATCACGCGCGGAGCCGCCAGATCGCGAGATTCGTTTGTTACCGATGCTGCCAGCGGCAGGGGCGCCGGGCGTGGACTGATCCGGATGGTGACACGCTGCTCGATCCGGACCTGCTGGGCATTGGGCAACCGGAACTGGTCCAGAAACACCGGCAGGATTGCCTCCCCGCCTTCGCTCAACCTCGACAACGGCTGCGCCGGAATCGAAACCAGCGGCGCCTTGCCCTGGTCTGGCAGAGTTTCATGCGGCAGGACCGGCTTGTCCTCCGCCGCCACGGCTGCAGCCATGCCCACCGCGCCCGCAGTCAACGCCAGCGCCAGATGCGCAAGGAAAAGGGTGGATCGCTGCATTGCCCTGGTGAATAGCCCTCGTGCTTGAACGCGCGCTTAACCTGCTTGTGCTGCTTGCTGCAAGGGGCTGGAAAGCACCCTGCCCGCGTGCGATAGCCGCGCCATGGCACCCGCACACGATCCGTTCCTGGCCGAAGCCGCCGCCCTGCTGGGCCCGCGCGGGCTAACCCGCGACACCGATCTGGTCACACCGTGGCTGACCGACTGGCGCGGGCGCTATACCGGTGCTGCCTTGGCCCTGGCCTCTCCCGCCACGACGGCAGAGGTGGCCGGACTGGTCAAGCTCTGCGCGGATCATGATGTGCCGATCGTCCCGCAGGGCGGCAATTCCAGCATGTCGGGCGGGGCCACGCCTGACGCGAGTGGTCGTGCGATCCTGCTTTCACTGCGCCGGATGAACCGGATCGCGCCGGTCGACACAGACGCGCGGCAGGTCACCTGCCAAGCGGGCGTGGTGCTGCAAAGCCTGCACGCCGCAGCCGAAGCCGAAGGCCTGCGCTTTCCCCTGACGCTGGGCGGCAAGGGTTCGGCGACAATTGGCGGCCTGATCTCCACCAATGCCGGCGGCACGCAGGTGCTGCGGCATGGCGTGATGCGGGCGCTGGTGCTGGGCCTGGAAGCGGTGCTGCCCGATGGTTCGGTCTATTCGGCGCTTACTCCGCTGAAGAAAGACAATCGCGGCTTTGACCTGAAGCAGCTGTTCATCGGCGCAGAAGGCACCCTGGGGATTGTTACCGGCGCCACGCTTAAGCTGGTACCCGCTCTGGCTGACCGGGTCGTGGCCTGGGTCGGCCTACCTTCGATCCACGCCGCACGCGAACTGTTGCTGCATTGTGAAGCCTCTGCCGGCAGCCTGCTCGAAGGATTCGAAGTCATGCCGCGGGCCTGCCTTGAAGCCGTGCTCGATTACCTGCCCGATGCGCGCAATCCACTGGGCCAGCCGCACGCCTGGCACGCGCTCATCGAACTGGCGGCCGATGCCGAAAATGCGGCCACCCTGGACGAACGGGCCGAAGCGCTGCTGGCCAGCGCCTTTGACCGCGGCCTGGCTGAGGATGCCGTGCTCTCGGCCAATGAAGCCCAGGCGGAAGCGTTCTGGACGCTGCGCGATTCGGTCTCACCGGCCGAACGCGCCAAGGGGCCGGCGATGCAGCATGATATTTCGGTTCCGGTGGCAGCCATGGCCGATTTTGTCGCCACGGCAGCGCCGGCGATCGAGGCGGAGTTCCCCGGCACGCAGGCGCTTGGCTTTGGCCACCTTGGCGATGGCAATATCCACTTTCACGTTCTGGCGCCGCCGGGCGTGGTGCGCGGGGAATGGGAAGACGGCCAGGGCAAGGCGATCAGCGCACGGGTGCATGATCTGGTCACAGCCGCCCATGGGTCCATCAGTGCCGAACACGGGATCGGCCAGATGAAGCGCGACGAGCTGGCCCGGCTGGGTGACCCTGTAGCCCTGGCCCTGCTGCGGCAGGTCAAGGCAGCGCTTGATCCAAAGGGGTTGATGAACCCGGGCAAGCTGCTTGCGCTGCCCCCCTACACCGCTTAAAGGCGCGACTTTCGGCCCGGCAACATTCCGTCCCGGGTTTCCAATTCGGAGAGAATGCATGGCCAGCGCGCCGAACGCCACCAACCTGCCGCTGTTCTACAAGGACCTGATGCCGCTCAACAGCCGGGATCACACCAAATACAAGAGCCGCAGCACCGACCAGGCGATCTGGCTTGTTGGCGCGCACGCCGTGCCGCTGACCGCCGAGGAATTCATCCACGCCGGCCGCCATTTCCCGATCGTGTTCGCTTCGGCTGACCAGCCGGTGCCGCTGGCGCTGATGGGTCTGAACGAGGGCGTCAACCTGTTCGTCGACGACGAAGGCAAGCTGACTGACCAGAACGTTTACATCCCGGCCTATGCCCGCCGTTATCCCTTCATGCTGGCCAAGCTGCAGCCCGATTCGGAAGAGCTCTCGCTTTGCTTCGATCCGACCAGCGATCTGGTTGGTGAGTTCGACGAAGGCAATCCGCTGTTTGACGGCGAAGAGCCCAGCGAAGCCACCAAGGGCATGCTGGATTTCTGCAAGAACTTTGAAGAAGCCGGCATGCGCACGCAGCAGTTCGTTGACGAACTGAACAAGCATGACCTGCTGATGGACGGGGAAGTTTCGATCCAGCAGCCCGGCTTCGACCAGCCCTTCATCTACCGCGGTTTCCGCATGGTTGATCAGGAAAAGCTGCGCGATCTGCGCGGCGATGTACTGCGCACGATGAACCAGAACGGGATGCTGGCGCTGATCTTCGCCCACCTGTTCTCGCTGGACCTGATCACCGGCCTGTTTGCGCGTCAGGTGCAAGAAGGCAAGGGTCCGGTTTCGCTGGAAGACATCCAGAAGGCCCAGAGCTGATCAAGCATCATGCCGGGGCTTGCATAAGCCCCGGCCTAGGCATATCTTCATAACCGTCTTGCCGGGCTGCCCTCATGGTCCGGCGGGGCGTGGTGCACTCTGTGCACCTCCTCCCTGAACCTAGGCCACCTCGTGCTTGCCGCGAGGTGGCTTTTTTCTTGGCGCTATTCCGCGGCCTGCGCCCAGTGGCTGCGTTCGCCCTGAGCCAGTCCGGCCACCTCCACGGCAAGCCGCTCTACCAGGCCGGTCAAGACGCTAACCATGGCGTCAAATCCCGCGCCAGGTTCAGCCAGCCGGGCATCCAGATAGCGCGAGCGGTCGATCTCCAGCTGCAAGGCGTGAATACCTTCGGCAGGTGCGGCGTGACGCTCCAGCACATAGCCCCCGGCGTAAGGGCGGTTATGAACGGCAACCCGGCGCTGCGCGGCGAAATAGCTAAAACTGCTGGCCACCAGGCTGCCATGGCAGGTGGTGCCAAAGCGATCACCCAGCACGAATTCCGGTGGCGGACCATCACGCTGCCCCAGCGGTGGCATTGAATGCAGGTCAATCAGCAGGGCGGTTCCCCATCGTTCCCGCACTTGCGCCAGCGAATCGGCCAGACATTGGTGGTAGGGCGCGTGGATTTGCTCGATCCGTGCGGTCAGATCGCCTTGATCATGCCGCCGCTTCCACAGTTCACCCAATCCCGGCAGGCGGCGCGGGATCAGGCCCAGTCCGCTGCGCACGCGCAGACCGGGCGTATAGCTGCCGATTGCGTCGGGCTTGCCCTGGGCGAACATCTCCCAATCAACATCATGCGGCGCCCGATTGAGATCGATCATCGCGCGCGGCGCCTGCGCCACCAGCAGGGCGGCACCGGTGGCCGCAGCAACGGCCTCTCCCAGCAGATCGACATAGCGATCTTCCAGCCGCAGGGCTGCTGAAGCCGGGTGACGCATCCGCTCAATCAGACTGCCCGGATAGGCCCGGCCCGCATGTGGGACCGCCACCAGCACAGGCACCCGCGATGCCGCACTCTGCCGCAGGACATAGGCCGGCTGCCCGCCGCTACCGGGGATCTCTCCGCCGGTAGTGACGGGCGAATCGAACATGGCGGGGGGTAGCGACGGCATGGCCCTAGGCTGGCGGGCTCGGGCCCCGGTGTCAAAACCTGCGAAAGGCGGTGCTGGCAGAATCTTAACTGATTTGCCGGTAACGAGCGCGGGGTCGTAATCGTTGCAGCAGTTCCGGGACCCAGCATGATCCGCATCCTCCTTGCCGAAGACGAAGAAGCCATGCGCACCTATCTGGCGCGGGCCTTGCAGAATGCAGGCTATGAAGTTGTGTCCGTCGATCGCGGGACGGAAGCCCTGCCGCTGCTGGAAACACAGCACTTCGATCTGCTGCTGTCAGACATTGTCATGCCGGAAATGGACGGGATCGAACTGGCCCAGCGCTGTGCCGACATCAGCCCGGCGACCAAGGTGATGTTCATTACCGGCTTCGCTGCGGTAACCCTGAAAGCCAATCGCGAGGCGCCGCAGGCCAAGGTCCTGTCCAAGCCGTTCCACCTGCGCGACCTTGTGCTCGAAGTAGAGCGGATTTTCGGCGATTCATCGCAGGCGCTGATCTGATCTGACATTTCGCACATCAAGCGGCTTGCATCCCGCGTGCAGCCTCGCTAATGGCGCATCCCTGCCCGGGGCGACGGCCCCGGGTGGAACCTGAATGGTGCCGGGCGTATAGCTCAGTGGTAGAGCACTATGTTGACATCGTAGGGGTCGCAAGTTCAATCCTTGCTACGCCCACCATTCACCAAGAACCCGCCGGAAACGGCGGGTTTTTTGTTTCTAGCACACTGAAAATCAGCGGTTACTCTGCTTTGACCATAAGCAGACGAGACGGTTGCTGACACGCCCTTCCCCAGCGTTTCCGCACCGTGAAAAATGCTCAAAATCACACCGAAATCACAATGACCGAAAACACGGGCATTTGCGTTGGCAACCATCGCCAAGAGAAAGCACGGTTACTGCGTTCAGATTCGCCGAAAAGGCTTCGCCGCAATCAGCCGAACCTTCCCCTCACACGCTGAGGCGGTCGCATGGGCTAATCAGGAGGAAGCGAAACGCACGACACAGACTGGTCAGCGTAAGCGACAAACGCAGAACTTACGGAATGTCACATTACGGGAGATTTTGAGCCGCTATCTAAAAGAGGTAAGCTCTCAAAAGATCGGCTGGCTGAATGAGCATTATCAGCTGGCAGCTCTGATGAGAGCGCCTTTGGCTGACCTGTCGTTGGAAGAACTTTCGGTCACCGATCTTGCCCGATACCGAGATGAGCGACTGAAGGTCGTTAAAGCTGGCACGGTCTGTCGTGAATTAGGTCTGGTTCAACACGCCCTAAATGTCGCTGCTGATGAATGGGGCTTTGCGCTGGAGGAAAATCCAGCAGCGAAAGTCCGAAAGCCAAAACTAAACAATGCTCGCAACCGTCGTGTTTCTCAACATGAGCTTGATAGGCTGATTGATGAATTGGCTGAGTTGGGGCGTGTGGATGTCATCAGCGTGATTTTGTTCGCTCTAGAAACAGGAATGCGTAGGGGTGAAATTCTCTCACTGGAATGGCGGTTTGTGGATTTGCACCGTCGCACTGCCCACTTACCCCGAACCAAGAATGGTTACGCCAGAACTATTCCACTTACCAATGGCGCTATCGCCGTGTTGGAAAAGCAGTCACACAGAAACAGTCTGGTTTTTGAAGTGTCTTCAGACGCATTGAAAATGTGTTGGCGCAGGATCATTGCCAAAACAGGGATCAAAGACCTGCACTTCCATGACCTGAGGCACGAAGCCATTTCACGCTTTTTTGAGATGGGTTTGAGTATGCCAGAGGTTGCACTGATCAGCGGTCATCGTGATCCACGCATGCTGATGCGTTACACGCACTTGGTACCTTACAAGCTGGCTCAGAAGCTGGCGGTGATGTGAAAGTGTCTTGGACCAGACACTTTGGGTCGGATCTTCACAGGTGTGGAATACTCAACCGCTCGTCGCAAACATATCCTTGTAAAACAAAATGCTGATACCATGTCTCTCTAACCTTGTTCTTGAAAGGATAGGCACAGCATGGCGAAGAATACAGGCGATGGCTTCCGTCGCGGCGCGGTATCGGGTCGGACGCAGTTTCAGCGTCCTGACGGGCATTGGCAGAAGCGCGACGAGCATACTGGCCATTTGATGGAGGTAAAGAGCGGCGACAAGCCTTTCAAAGGCGTAGCCAAGGAGCCTGACGGTCGGGACACTCCGAACGCATAGCCATGGCATCGTATGAGTAAGAAATATAAGGACAAGGACTGCGTTTATTGCGGTGCCGTGGGAGCGTCTCAAACTGGCGATCATATTTTTGCGCGTGGTTTTTTCGCAATGGATGACAGGGATAAACGAAACAGTAATCTCGCTTGGAGATCGGGTTGCCACATGCGCGTTGGTCAATATCCAGCCACGCTTGCGATCAATCAGAAACCCCGTACCGTCCAGCGAGCCGCCTTCATCCTGATTGAACCCTAGATGATTGAGGGTCTGAACCTTAACGGTGTATCGAGATGCCGTTGCCAAGATTTCTTCTGGAGACGGATCGGCGATCAAAGCCGTAGAAGAAAACAGTGCAGCCAGTGCAGCTGCGCGTTGAAGGTGTCGTTTCATACAGTAACTCTGCTGAATGATCGACAAAGGTGGGTCAAGCTATCGGAACTGTTGTCGCCAGAAAGCTGCTTTGCGAGGCAGGGAACCGAGACCGACTTTTCGCTTCAGGCGATCGTCATTCAGGCGCAGCTCGAATATATCAAGAGCCTCAATCGCAACAATCTGGTGGTCTTCGCCAACGACTATCTCGTCACGGATCCGCTCACACCGCAGACCGCATTCCCCAACATCGCTTACAGCATCCGCAACAAGCCCGCCGAGGGTGTGGTGCGAACCTGGTTCAGCCGCTGACCGATTTGGCGTCAGCCGCAGCATAAACAACAAAGGCCCCGGATTCCCGGGGCCTTTGCGTTTTCAAGGTCATGACCGGGCGGCAGACAAGGCCGCCCCGGCAGTCTTACTTGGCCTTGCGGTGCTGATGACGGTGGTGCGTCTCGTGGTGCTGCCAGAAGATCTTTTCGTTCTTGGCAGCAGCGTCGCCAGCAGCCTGGGCCTTGTCATCGGCGGCCTTGGCGGCGGCAACGCCCTGGTCGGCAGTGGCCTGCGCACGCTGGGCGGCTGCAATGCCCTGATCAGCGGTGCCCTGAGCCTGCTGGGCGGCGGCCTTGCCTTCGCGAGCGAGAGCGACAGCCTGATCGGCCGTCGACTGGGCGCGCTTCACATCTTCGATCGAGGCGCAGCCGCCAAGCAGGGCCGCCGAAAGGGCTACGATCATCACTTCTTTACGCATTTTAATCTCCTTCGTTAATTTCAGGGAACAACCGCTGAGCAGCAAAATTCCAAAACCCTGAAACAACAGAGAATAAAAATAGCGTAATGCCTGAAATTATCTTCACTGAATTTTGATAGGTATTTTTGCCTGTTAATATCAAGAGGCGCTTATTGCTTGCCAGATAAAGGCATGGCTCGCCTTTGAGCAAGAAAAAGGCCCCGGTTCCCCGGGGCCTTTATCATTCAAATCATTTGATACGGCTTACTTGCCCTGCCAGTTCGGCTTGCGCTTTTCGGCAAAGGCGGCGGCACCTTCGCGCGCATCGGCACTGGTGAATACCGGCGCAATGTAGCTCGCCTGCTTCTGCCACATTTCGGCATCGCTCCAGGTGTGCGAATCGCGGATGATCGCCTTGGAAGCGATCAGGGCCAGCGGACCGTTTTCGGCCACGCGCGAGGCAAGCTCAAGCGCGGCGGGCAGCGACGGGCCTTCGACCACGCGGTTCACAAAGCCCAGTTCATAGGCGCGCGCTGCGTCAATGAAATCGCCGGTCAGGGCCAGTTCCATCGCGATCCGCGGCGGGATCTGGCGGGGCAGCTTAATCAGGCCGCCAGCAGCAGCCGCAAGGCCGCGCTTGGCTTCGGGGATGCCGAACTTCGAACCCGCGCTGGCCACGATCAGATCGCACGAGAGCGCCAGTTCCATCCCGCCGGCCAGGGCGAAGCCGTCAATCGCGGCGATGACCGGCTTCGACGGAGTCCACTCGGTCAGTCCGCCAAAACCGCGACCTTCGATGCTCGGACGCTCGCCCCGCAGAAAGCCTTTGAGATCCATGCCCGAGCAGAACGTGCCGCCGGCACCGGTCAGTACGGCGCAGCGCAGATCGCTCTCTGCTTCGAGCCGATCCATCGCCGCGCTGATGCCTTCGGCCTGGGCCTTGTTCATCGCGTTCTTGGCTTCGGGCCGGTTCATCGTAACGATCAGCACGCCATCGCGGACTTCGGTAAGGACTTCTGGGGCTTCGCTCATGAGTCTTATCCTCTCACAGGTGTTTAACCGGACGATTAAAGGCACCAAGCCGCAAGGTCCAGCCCTTACTTGCGCAGCGCGACGCCTCTGCTAAGGGAGCGCGTGAAATTCCGCTAACTCCCCAGTGAAAGATTACGCGCGATGGCCAAGATCAAGGTAACCAACCCCGTCGTCGAAATGGACGGCGATGAGATGACCCGCATCATCTGGCAGTGGATCCGTGAACGGCTGATCCTGCCCTACCTCGATATCGACCTGAAGTATTATGACCTCTCGGTCGAAAAGCGTGACGAAACCAACGACCAGATCACGGTCGATGCCGCCAATGCCACCAAGCAGTATGGCGTTGCCGTGAAGTGCGCCACGATCACGCCGGACGAAGCCCGCGTTGAGGAATTCAAGCTCAAGAAGATGTGGAAGAGCCCCAACGGCACGATCCGCAACATCCTGGGCGGCGTGGTGTTCCGCGAGCCGATCGTGATGCAGAACGTCCCGCGCCTGGTTCCGGGCTGGACCGATCCGATTGTGGTGGGCCGTCACGCCTTTGGTGACCAGTACAAGGCAACCGACACCCTGATCCCGGGGCCGGGCACCCTGCGCCTGGTCTTCGACGGTGACGATGGCAAGACGATCGACCTCGAAGTGTTCAAGTTCCCCAGCTCGGGCGTCGCCATGGCGATGTACAACCTCGACGATTCGATCCGCGACTTCGCCCGCGCCAGCTTCAACTATGGCCTGAACCTGGGTTGGCCGGTTTACCTTTCGACCAAGAACACGATCCTCAAGGCCTATGATGGCCGCTTCAAGGATCTGTTCCAGGAAGTCTTCGACACCGAAGGCTTCAAGGAAAAGTTTGCGGCTGCCGGGATCGTCTACGAACACCGCCTGATCGACGACATGGTCGCTTCGGCGCTGAAGTGGTCGGGCAAGTTCGTTTGGGCCTGCAAGAACTATGATGGTGACGTGCAGTCGGACACCGTGGCCCAGGGCTTCGGCTCGCTCGGCCTGATGACCTCGGTGCTGATGACCCCCGATGGCAAGACCATCGAAGCCGAAGCTGCCCACGGCACCGTGACCCGCCACTATCGCCAGCACCAGCAGGGCAAGGCGACCAGCACCAACCCGATCGCCAGCATCTTCGCCTGGACCCGCGGCCTGATCTATCGCGGCAAGTTCGATGGCACGCCCGAGGTGGTGAAGTTCGCCGAGACGCTGGAACGCGTCTGCATCGACACCGTTGAAAGCGGCAAGATGACCAAGGACCTTGCGATCCTGATCGGTCCGGAACAGCCCTGGCTGACCACCGAAGGCTTCTTCGAGGCGATCGTCGAGAACCTCGAAACGGAAATGAAGTCCTGGGGCTAAGCCAAGCGCCTTTTGAAACAAGACGAAGCCCCCTGCCCGCAAGGTCAGGGGGCTTTCTTTTGCGCGGCTCCTGCCGCTAAGGTCGGCTAATGGCCGGACCGACTGAACTCACCTCCCCCGCAGTAGGCGATGCCCTGGTGATCTTGGGGGCAGCCGGGGCGGTGATCCCGATCTTCGCGCGCTTCCGCATCACGCCGATCATCGGCTTCATCCTGGTTGGCCTGCTGATCGGGCCATTCGGGCTGGGACGGCTGGTTCCAAGCCTGCCATGGCTGGAACACATCACCATTGCCGATCCCAAGACGCTGGCCCCGGTCGCGGAGATGGGGATCATCCTGCTGCTGTTCTCGATCGGGCTGGAACTGTCGTTCGCGCGGCTTTGGTCGATGCGACGACATGTGTTCGGGCTGGGTGCGCTGGAACTGGTGATCAGCGCGCTGCTGGTAGCGGCGTTGCTGATGGTGCTGGGCAATTCGCTGCCTACAGCGCTGGCGCTGGGCCTTGCCCTCGCCCTCTCATCAACCGCGCTGGTGCTGCGCATAACCGACCCCCGCACGCCCGTGGGCCGCGCGGCGCTGGCGATGCTGTTGTTCGAAGATATCGCCCTGATCCCCATCATCTTCCTGCTCGGCGCGATGGGCCGGGGCGGAGAGGCGCAAGACGGCGCTCAGATGCTCGATACGCTCTGGCAGGGGACGCTGGTGATCTTGGCCCTGCTGGCGATCGGCCGGGTCGCCCTGCCCCATCTGTTTGCCCAAGCTGCCCGGACCAAGAGCCCGGAGCTGTTCCTCGCCGCCAGCCTGCTGGTGGTCATCGGCGCAGCGCTGGCGACGGCGGCAGTGGGCCTCTCACCGATCTTCGGCGCGCTGGTCGCCGGCCTGCTGATTGCCGAGACCGAATACCATACCGAGGTTGAGCGGATTACCGAGCCCTTCAAGGGGCTGGCGCTGGGTGTCTTCCTGATCACCGTGGGGATGAGCCTGGACCTGGCCATGGTGCTGCAGCAATGGAGCGCGATCCTGATCGGGGTGGTGGCCGTGCTGATCATCAAGGCGCTAGTCACGGCCGTATTGCTGCGGGCGATGGGCGCACGGTCCGGCACGGCGACCGAAACCGGCATCCTGATGTCGAGCCCGTCCGAAACCACCCTGATCGTGCTCGGCACAGCCAGCGCCGTCCAGCTGATCAATGCCGAGGCAGCGCAGTTCTGGCAGACTGTGACCGCCATCGGCCTGACAATCACGCCCGGTCTCGCCTGGCTGGGCAAGCGGCTGGGGCGGCGGGTTGAAGGCCAGCGCCCGGTCGTTGACTTGCCGGAAGACGATGCACCGCGCGCCATTGTGGTGGGCATGGGCCGGGTTGGCCGGCTGGTTGCCGATATGCTGAAGGTGCACGACAAACCCTATGTCGGGATCGATGGCGATGCCGATACGGTCACTCGCGCACAGATTGACGGTTACGCGGCCGTCTTTGGCGATGCCGCCTGGGAGAGCACCCTGCACCGCCTGGGCGTGGAGCGCGCCAGCGCGATCATCCTGACCATGGATGAACCGGTGGCGGTGCAGCGGCTGGTGCGCAAGCTGCGGGGCTCCCATCCCGATCTGCCGATTATCGCCCGCGCCCGCGACGTGGGCCACGCCGCGCTGCTATACCGCGCCGGGGCCACCCATGCCGTCCCCGAAACGCTGGAAAGCTCTCTCCAGCTCTCAGAGGCGGTGCTGGTGGATCTTGGCGTGCCGATGGGCCCGGTGATCGCCTCGATCCACGAAAAGCGCGACGAATTCCGCGCGCAGATCATGGAAGAGGGTGAACTCGACGAGAAACCGCGCCTCAAGAGCGCCGGGCTGCGGGAACGCCCCTCGGTCTGACCGGTTCTCTCCCGGAGAGGAGAGCCACCATGCACGATGTCCCCCCATCCGAGCCTGATACGCGTCACCCACTAGCCCAGCAGGCCAAGGAGAGCGCGAGCAAGATCAGGCGCCCGCAGCAGACCGATGCGACCATGCCCGAAAAGGACCTGCCGCGTGGCATTGAACCGGAAACCCGCGGCGCCAGCGGCCGGCGGCAATAATTAGCCGGCCAGCACGCCCTTGACTGCAGCAATGGCATCGGCGGCCTTGTCACCATCCGGGCCACCACCCTGCGCCATGTCGGGTCGGCCACCGCCGCCCTTGCCGCCCAGCGCTTCCACGCCGGCGCGCACGAGGTCGACGGCGCTGACCTTGCCGATCAGGTCTTCGGTCACGGCCGCAGCGATGCTGGCCTTGCCTTCGTTGACGGCAACGATCACCGCAACACCCGAGCCAAGGCGCCCCTTGGCCTGGTCGAGCAGGCCGCGCAGTTCCTTGGGATCGAGCCCGTCGAGCACCTGGCCGGAGAACTTGACGCCGCCCACTTCCTCATCAGCACTGGCAGCTGCGGCTGAACCGCCACCCAGCGCGAGCGCCTTCTTAGCTTCCGCCAGCTCACGTTCCAGCTTGCGGCGTTCATCCATCAGCGCGGTAACGCGGGCCTCGACATCGTCCGGCGTGGTGCGCAGCACGGCTGCGGCGCCCTTGAGAGCGTCTTCACGGGCCGCAAGGTAGCGGAAGGCGCCCTCGCCCGTCATCGCTTCGATCCGGCGCACGCCCGAGCTGACCGCGCTTTCGCTGACGATGCGGAACAGGCCGATATCGCCAGTAGCTCGCACGTGGGTGCCGCCGCACAGCTCGACCGAATAGGTCTTGTCAGTGGTGCGGCCCATCGAGAGCACGCGGACCTCTTCACCGTACTTTTCACCGAACAGCGCCATGGCGCCGGCGGCAATGGCATCGTCCGGGCTCATCAGGCGGGTCACGACCGCTTCGTTGGCGCGAATTTCGGCGTTCACTTCCGCCTCGATCGCGGCGATGTCTTCGGCCGTCAGCGCGGTCGGGTGCGAGAAGTCAAACCGCAGGCGATCAGCCGCAACCAGCGAGCCCTTCTGCGTCACGTGCGCACCCAGGCGGTTGCGCAGCGCGGCGTGGGCAAGGTGCGTGGCCGAGTGGTTGGCCCGGATTGCATCGCGGCGGGCAACGTCGATATCAAGCTTGACCACATCGCCCACCTTGACCGTCCCGGCCTGGACCGAGCCGTTGTGGGCATGGAGCCGTCCGAGCGGCTTGGCGGTGTCGCTGATCGCGATGGTCAGGCCGTCAGCCCCGGCAATCGTGCCGCTATCGCCGGTCTGGCCGCCGCTTTCGCCATAGAACGGGGTCTGGTTGACGATCACGGTCACGGCATCGCCAGCCTTGGCGCGGTCCACTTCCTTGCCATCCTTGACCAGGGCGACAACCTGCGCCTCACCCGTGGTGGCGGTATAGCCGGTGAATTCGGTTGCGCCGACGCGTTCGGCAATGTCGAACCATACTTCGGCGTCGGCAGCTTGCCCGCTGCCCTTCCAGGCGGCGCGGGCGGCGGCTTTCTGCTGGGCCATGGCGGCATCGAAACCGGCGCGGTCCACCCCGATCCCGCGGGCGCGCAGCGCGTCCTCGGTGAGGTCATAGGGGAAGCCGTAGGTGTCATAGAGGCGGAAGGCGGTTTCACCCGGAAGTTCTCCGCCCTCACCCATCGAGGCGGTGGCTTCGTCGAGCAGTTTGAGCCCGTTGGCCAGGGTGCGGCGGAACTGCACCTCCTCGCGCTGGAGGGTTTCCTCGATCAGCGGCTGGGCCCGGCCGAGTTCCGGATAGGCCGCGCCCATTTCCTGCACCAGCGACGACACCAGGCGGTGCATCAGGGGCTCCTTGGCGCCCAGCAGGTGCGCGTGGCGCATGGCGCGGCGCATGATCCGGCGCAGCACATAACCGCGGCCTTCGTTGCTGGGCAACACGCCATCGGCCAGCAGGAAGCTGGTCGAGCGCAGGTGATCGGCGATCACGCGGTGGCTGGCCTTGCTTGCGCCCTCGGCCTTGACGCCGGTCAGGCCTTCCGAGGCCGCGATCAGCGCTTTGAAGGTATCGGTGTCATAGTTGTCGGTCACGCCCTGCATCACGGCGGCGATGCGTTCCAGGCCCATGCCGGTGTCGATGCTCGGCTTGGGCAATTCGCTGACGATCTCGTCTGCGGCCTGCTCATATTGCATGAACACCAGGTTCCAGACTTCGACGAACCGGTCACCGTCCTCGTCCGGGCTGCCCGGAGGGTCGCCGAAGATGTGATCGCCGTGGTCGTAAAAGATTTCGCTGCAAGGACCGCAGGGGCCGTCAGAGCCCATCGCCCAGAAGTTATCCTTGGTCGGGATGCGGATGATCCGCTCTTCCGGCAGGCCGGCGATCTTCTTCCACAGCTCGAACGCCTCGTCATCGGTGTGATAAACGGTGGCGGTCAGGCGGTCCTTGTTGAGGCCCCATTCCTTGGTCAGCAGGGTCCAGGCGTGAGTAATCGCCTGTTCCTTGAAATAGTCCCCGAAGCTGAAGTTCCCCAGCATTTCGAAGAAGGTGTGGTGGCGCGCGGTATAGCCGACGTTATCCAGGTCGTTATGCTTGCCCCCGGCGCGCACGCACTTCTGGCTGGAGGTGGCGCGCGGGGTCGCGCGGGTTTCCAGCCCGGTGAAGACGTTCTTGAACGGCACCATCCCTGCGTTGGTGAACATCAGGGTCGGATCGTTATACGGAACCAGCGGAGCCGACTGCACTACCTCGTGCCCGTGCGAGCCGAAGTAATCGAGGAAGGAGCGGCGGATGTCGTTCGTCGAAGTCATAGCGCCCTGCCCCTAAGGCAGCCGAGGTTTTGCGGCAAGCAGGAAGGAACGATCGGGCTGATCGAAATGGCTAATCGCGCCGCGCCGTCACGATCCACGCCGCGGCGGCCATGGCAATCAGGTTGCCGCTGCGATGCCGTTCCAGCCATTCACGAATCCGCGCTTCCGCACTGGCCCGGCTATCCCCTTCCAGGCTCCGCAGATGCGGCGCGGCCGGGCCGATGCGGCGGAAGAAGTCCAGCGCATCTTCAACCGGATCCTCGCCCGTGCCGCAGACATAGGCGAAATCGGCTGCTTCGAAGGCAATGTCGCGCCACCCGGCTGCCGAAAGAATCGCTTCGACGTGGGCCATTTCAGCAAAGGCGAAAGGCCCGGGTCCGCGGGGATTCGCAGCCGGCGGCAGGCCAAGGATTTCGGCCAGACCCGCGGCCCAAGCGTTTTCACCCGGGGTGCGAAAGCATGAAAAGAGCAGCCGCGCCCCGGCGGCAGTTCCTGCCCGGATATTGGCGAAGGCCGCGGGAGGATCACCAAAGAACATGACGCCGTGCCGCGACACAACGAGGTCAGCAGCAAATGCGGGATCGCGCCAGGTCGCCGCGTCGGCTTCGATGAAATCGAGGTTCGGAAGGTCTGCGGCGCGGCCCTGCGCCACCGCGATCAGGTCTTGGGAGATATCTACCCCCAACACCGCCGCGCCGGGGTTCTGCCGCGCCAGAGCCAGAGCCAGCTCGCCCGCACCGCAGCCAATATCGAGCACCGCCCTGCCCACCAGCGGCGCAGCCCGATCGAGCAGCATTTGCGTTAGCCCGGCGAAAGAGCGGTCAGTCAGCGCATAATTCTGCGCCCAGCTGCGCCCGACCTGCGCGCGCCAATCCATCTCTGTCGTCATACCTTAAGGCTAGGTCGATCGCACGCTTTGCACAACCGCTATCGCAGGTTTCGCGATGCGGTGGCAGCGACTTCGCGCACCAATTTCGCCGCCAGGATGGCGGTGCGATCATGGGCGTCGAAGCGCGGATTAAGCTCGACAATGTCAGCACCCACGATCTGACCGGTCTGGGCGTGGAGTATCGAAAGCACTTCTCGAACGCGCAGGCCACCCGGCTCTGGGTGCGACACACCAGGTGCCTCGGATGGATCGAAACCGTCCAGATCCAGCGAAATGTATAGCGGTCCATCCAGAACAGGGACCTTGCCCGGCGAGAAATCAGCCATCGGCACGATCTCCACTCCGAACCGAGCCGCCTGTTCCCGGCAATGGCGGTTGAGCGTACGAATGCCAACCTGGACGAGCCGGCGGCACAGCCCGCCTTCGAGGATGCGGGCAAATGGTGAAGCGTGGCTACGCGGGTTGCCCTCAAAATCATCGTAGATGTCCGGGTGGGCATCAAAATGGAGAATGTTGACCGGCCCATGTTTGGCGGCAATGGCCTGAACGATCGGGAAGGACACGGCGTGATCGCCGCCGAGCAGGATCGGAATGCTGCCCGAAGCCAGACTGGCGGTTACGGCGGTGGTGATGGTCGCATCATCCGCAGCGGCTTCAATCAGAGGCAAGTCGCCGTGATCTTCGAGCAGGAAATCATGACCAATTTCCTGGCCATCTTCGGCAGCAAGATTGCCGCGATCACTCCACAGGGCTTCGCGGATCGCGGCAGGAGCCTCCGCCGGTCCGCGCGCGAAGGAGGAATTGCAGTCAGTCGGCAAGCCGATGAGGTGAAAGCTTGGTGTGATCATGATGCCTGCGTAGGGTTGGGTGTGGAGGCACGAAACCCCTTTGCGGCGATCTTGGCCCCATCACGGGTTGAAAAGCAACTCGGGTCCTGACCCGAAACGAAAAGACCGGCGCGGAGCCTGATAAGGCACGCCGCGCCGGTCCTGTTTCGTGGAGGGCAACCCGGGTTTTGGGGGACGAGGGCACCCTCCCCGGGGGAGATTACATGTCGTCGTCCGCACCCGGACCCGTCATCATCTCCCCGGCAAGACCTTCGGTCTGGCCGCGGATCGCAGCCTCCAGCCGGTCGCAGAGCTCTGGGTTGTCCTTGAGGTATTGCTTGGCGTTCTCGCGGCCCTGGCCGATCCGGATCGAATCGTAGGAGAACCACGCGCCCGACTTCTCGACGATGCCGGCCTTGACACCGAGATCGAGAATTTCGCCGATCTTCGAAATGCCTTCGCCATACATGATGTCGAATTCGACCTGCTTGAACGGCGGGGCCACCTTGTTCTTGACCACCTTCACGCGGGTCGAGTTGCCGACGATATCGTCGCGATCCTTGATCTGGCCGGTCCGGCGAATGTCGAGCCGGACCGAAGCATAGAACTTCAGCGCATTGCCGCCGGTGGTGGTTTCCGGGTTGCCGTACATCACGCCGATCTTCATGCGCAGCTGGTTGATGAAGATCACCATGCAGCGCGAACGGCTGATCGAACCGGTCAGCTTGCGCAGGCTCTGGCTCATCAGGCGGGCCTGGAGGCCGACGTGGCTATCGCCCATTTCGCCTTCGATTTCAGCCCGCGGCACCAGTGCGGCGACCGAGTCGACCACCAGCACGTCGATCGCGTTCGAGCGGACGAGCGTATCGGTGATTTCCAGCGCCTGCTCACCCGTATCGGGCTGCGAGACGATCAGTTCATCGATGTTGACGCCCAGCTTCTTCGCATAGACCGGATCGAGCGCGTGTTCTGCGTCGATGAAGGCTGCCGTGCCGCCGCTCTTCTGCGCTTCGGCGATAACGTGCAGCGCCAGTGTGGTCTTGCCCGAGCTTTCCGGCCCGTAAACCTCAATCACGCGGCCGCGCGGCAGACCGCCGATGCCAAGCGCGATATCGAGGCCGAGCGACCCGGTGGAGATTGCTTCAACCTCCATCGTCTCCTTCGAGCCGAGCTTCATCGCGCTGCCCTTGCCAAACGCGCGATCAATCTGGGCCAGCGCCGCTTCCAGCGCCTTTTGACGGTCCATGGTGTCCTTGCCTTCCTGTATCAGCTTGAGTTGTGCACCCATCGTTCGTCCCCTTGCCTAACCAGCCGACCAAGCAGGTCAACTGCGACTCGGTGTACCCGATCTGTTCCGTGAGAACAAGAGGGGAACTAGAACAAATTTAGAACGCGTTAAATTGCTACGATTACTACGCTATCCATCAATCAGCTGCCGTCAATCCGTGTGGCCGCGAGAACGCCGCCCACCTTGTCAGTCACCTGCTGCACCGTGAACGGTTTGGGCAGGAAATGAACGTCGGCAATGTTGATTTCCTTGCGCAGCTGTTCTTCGGCATAGCCAGACATGAACAGCACCGGCAGCGCCGGGTGGCGGGCGCGGATTTCACGCACCATGGCCGGACCATCCATGCCCGGCATGACCACGTCCGACAGCACGAGATCGAACTCGGCGCCTTGCTCGACATAGGCCAGCCCCTCGTCGCCATCGGCGGCGGAGGTCACGGTATAGCCGGCGCGGGTCAGCGCGCGTTCGGCCACGGCACGAACCATGTCCTCATCCTCGACCAGCAGCACCCGCCCGCCCCCGGCCCATTGCGCCACGGGTTCGGCGCGGGTGGTCTTGGCGGCGAGTTCCTCTGGCGAGGCGTGGTGGACCGGCAGATAGACCGTAAAGCGGGTACCCTTGCCCACTTCGCTATCGGCAAAGATGAAACCGCCCGATTGCTTCACGATCCCGTAAACGGTCGAAAGGCCAAGGCCCGTGCCCTTGCCCTGTTCCTTGGTGGTAAAGAACGGCTCGAAGATCTTGCCTAGGTAATCAGGGGCAATGCCGGTGCCGGTGTCTTCCACCACCAGCGCAGTATAATCGACCTGCGGCATGATCACGCTGCGCATCGCCCGCACATCTGCCGCCGTAACGCCGCGCGTGGCCAAGGTGATCCGTCCGCCGCCAATCTCACCCTTTGAAAGGATCGCATCGCGGGCGTTCACCACCAAATTGACGATGACCTGCTCCAACTGGCTGGGATCGGCACGCACGGCCCCCAAATCCCGGTCGTGGGTCACGCTGAGCTTCACCTTCTCACCGATCAGGCGCTTCAGCAGGGCGGAAACATCCTGCACCACATCAGGCAATTGCAGCACTTCGGGCCGCAGGGTCTGCTGCCGGCTGAAGGCGAGCAACTGCCGGGTCAGGCTGGCGGCGCGGTTTGAATTGGCGCGGATCTGCTGGATATCGTCATAGTCGCTGTCACCCGGCGTATGGCGCAGCAACATCAGGTCACAGGTCCCAAGGATCGCGGTCAGCACATTGTTGAAATCGTGGGCTACACCACCCGCCAGCTGGCCAACGGCCTGCATCTTGGTGGCCTGGGCGACCTGGCGCTTGAGCCGGGCTTCCTCGGTGCTGTCAGAGATGCTCAGCAGCACGGCCGCCTCACCCAGCCCCCGCACTCCGGCGAGGCTGAGCGTAACCGGATCCTCTGGCTGGGTACGAAGGCGAACGGCAAGATCGCCCGCGGCCGAGGGACCCTGGGCAAAGCGGCGGATCGCATCAGAGATCGCGCCCTTGTCTTCCTGCACCACAAGGTCAGTTGGGTAGGTTGGCGGGGCCTCCCCTTCACGGCCAGCGGCACGCATGAAGGCGGGGTTGGCAAACAGCAACCGCCCATCGCGATCGGCCATGGCCAGACCGAGCGGCAGGTTGCCCAACAGCGCTTCAAGATGCGGCACCGCCGCCGCTCCTTCAACCGCACCACCACTGATGCCAACGCCCGCCTCAACCAGCAGCATCAGCGAGGGGGTCGCAGCATAGTCAACCGCACCGGGGGCATCGGGATCGCGCACCGGCAGGTAGTACATCGTCAGCGGATTGCCGCGCCGCCCCTCGCGCGCCCAGGTAACCTGATCGCGGTCGTCCTGGCGCAAGAAGGCGGTAAACTCCTGCCCGGTCAGCAAGGCTGCGGGGTCCCCCGTCGCGCGCGCCGCAAAGCCCGCACTGGCCGCGCGAATCTTGCCATCGGGATCGACAATTGCGGCGGCCATGCCTGCCGCCGCCAGCGCGCGCCCCAGCTTGCCATCAAGGTGCGGCACCAGCGCTGCCACCGGATCGGGGTTGGATAGCGGCGCGATTGTCCAGACCAGGAAATCATCGCCCCGGCCCGCGCGCTGCACCTGCACGCTCCAGCGGCCGCTCTCGTTTTCAATCAGATCGGCCTTGCCCTCGCCATCGCGCCAACCCGATCGGGCCACCTTGGCCAACCGGTCGAGCGAGGCATTGTCCACCGGCAACCGCGGCGGGGCATGATTGGTCGTGAACCAGCTTTCGAAGGCGCGGTTGGCGCAGACCAGCCGCCCCGCACGATCGGTGATGGCCACGGCGCAGTCTGGCCGATCAATTGCCGCGATCGTTACCGACCAGTCCGGCAAGGCATATTCGACCTCTTGCGAAACCGGCTTGGGCCGCGCCAGTACCCAGACCAGACCGCCAAGACTGACCAGGCCGGCAGCGAAGGCGGCAAGCACTATGGCCTGGCCACTGGCGAGCCAGACCAGACCGAGGCTTATGGCAAAGGCAGCGCCCAGTACCAGCCGCTCACCCCCACTCGACTTCATGCGGGAGCCTGACCCGCTCACGGCCGGACCGGCTCCTGCACCTGGCGCTGGGCGATCAACCGCTCTTGGGCGGCGCGGCGCTTGCGCCGCACCCAGCTGTTCCAGGTGAATGCAGAGACGAGATAACCAACCGCGGCCGTCACCGTCGAAACGATGAACAGGCCCAGCAGCATGGCCGGTGCAGCATCGGACAATAGCCAGCTGGCCCATTCACCGATCCCGGCGCCGCGTGCATAGAGCGCATGAAAAGTCTCCGGATCGGCGTGAAAGCCCAACTTGTTACCCAGCCAGATCGAACCGGCGATGATGAACGGCGTCGTGGCCGGATTGGAAAGAAAGGTCATCAGCGCCGCAAGCGGAATGTTGCCGCGTGAAGGAACGCACATCAGCGCGGCCCCAACGATCTGGATGCCCGGGATCAGCGCGAAAATGCCAACCAGCAAGCCCACTGCCACCCCGCGCGGCACCGACCGGCGGGTGAATCGCCACAGTTCTGGCCGACGGGCGAAGGGGCCAATCCAGCGATTGTGTTCCAGCTCTTCGCGCCGGGGCATATTGGCGCGGGCCCAGCGGGTGATGCGGGATGACAGGTCGGTCATTTATGTTCCCGCATGATCCGGGCCTGATCGCGCTTCCAGTCCCGCTCCTTGATCGTCGCGCGCTTGTCTGCGGAGTTCTTGCCCTTCGCCAGAGCCAGTTCGACCTTGGCGCGCCCGCGACCGTTGAAATAGATCGACAGCGGGACCAACGTCATGCCCTTGCGCTCCACCGCACCGGTGAACCGCGCAATCTCGCGCTCGTGCAGCAGCAGCTTGCGCGGCCGCTTGGGCACGTGGTTGAAGCGGTTGCCGTGGCTGAATTCCGGCACGTTGGAATTGATCAGCCAGACCTCGCCATCCTTGACCTCGGCGTAGGCTTCCGCAATCGAACCTTCGCCAAACCGCAGGCTCTTCACCTCGGTCCCGGTCAGGGCGATCCCGGCCTCGGTCGTATCCTCGATATGATAATCGAACCGTGCCCGCCGGTTTTCGGCGACCACTTTTTTCTTGTCGAATGCAGCGTGGGTAGGACGGGCCATTATCCCGGCCATGTAGGCCCGGTTCGCTCAAAAGGAAACCGGGGGACCCACTAAATTCCTGCGGAATTCGCCGAACGGATCGTCAAACCAGCCCAGCGTGCGCCAAGGCAGCATCAACGGCGTCACGGGCGGCGGCGCTGCACGCGACCAGCGGCAGGCGCACGTCTTCACCCAGCCAATCGCAAATCCGGCTGAGCGCATACTTGACCGGCCCCGGCGAAGCATCGGTAAACAGCGCCTGGTGCAGCGGGAACAGCCGTTCGTTCAGTTCGTGCGCCCTGGCCAGATCGCCGTTAAGGCTGGCCGCCTGAAATTCGGCGCAGAGCCGCGGCGCAACGTTGGCCGTCACCGAAATGCAGCCGCGGCCGCCCCCGGCGTTGTATTGCAGCGCCATGTCATCATTGCCGCACAGCTGGACGAACCCGGTTCCCAGCGCGATCCGGTGCGCGGTCAGCCGGGTCATATCGCCGCTGGCATCCTTGATACCGATGATGCGGTCAGGGAAGCGGCGGGCCAGTTCAATCGCGGTTTCGGGCTTGATGTCGGTAACCGTGCGACCCGGCACGTTGTAAAGCACGATTGGCAGGTCAACCCGTTCGGCAAGGTAGCTGAAATGGGCCAGCAGACCGGCCTGGCTCGGGCGGTTGTAATAGGGTGCGACCATAAGGGCAGCATTGGCGCCCAGAGCCTTGGCCTCCTGCATATGCCAAAGCGCGGTCTGGGTATCGTTGCTGCCGCAACCGGCGATCACAGGCACCCGTCCGGCCGCCGCCTCGACGGTCACGGCAAAAAGGCGATGCTGTTCGTCATTCGTCAGGGTCGGGGCTTCGCCGGTCGTTCCACAGGGCACCAGCGCGGATGAACCTTCGGTAATCTGCCAGTCCACCAGCCGGCGAAATGCGGCTTCATCCACCGAACCTGTGGTGAACGGGGTAATCAGAGCCGGAATCGAGCCGGAGAACATGGACTTTATCCTTTTTCTTGGCCCATAGGGCCAAGGGCTGCCGGGACCCTGGCACGCCCGCGTTGTTCAGCGCCTGATAAGGAGCCTTTGCCAAGAATGTCCAGCATGGTCCGCACGACTTTTGCTTTGCTGCTGGCAAGCGTGGCAATGACACCTTCGGCTGCTCAGGCGCAGGATGGGGCAGATTGGGACCGCGCCCGTGCGGCGCAGGCGGCCCAACCGGCCAGTCCGCTGGCCCAGGCCGTCGCCCGCTGGAAGCAGCTTTCCGGCTCCGACCGGTTCCCGTTCAACGACTATGCGAGTTTCCTGCTGAGCTATCCCGGCTTCCCGGATGAGCTCAAACTGCGCAGCTATGCCGAGCGGGCGCTTGAGCGCGAAAGCCTGCCGGCCGCCCGGATCGCTGCATTTTTCGATCGCTATCCGGCCATCTCGAACAGTGCTCGGGCCCGGCAAGCGCTGGCCCTGTTCGAACTCGGCCGCCCCGAGGCGCAGGAACTGGGCCGCGCGGTCTGGCGCGGCGGGCCCATGAGCGACCTGAGCGAGGCCGCGCTTTCAGCCCGCCTGGCCAAAGTGCTGACCCCGGCCGATCATGATGCGCGAATGGACGCGCTGCTATGGAACAACAGTTCGGCTCAGGCAGCGCGGCAGATGCTCTATGTGTCGGCGGCAGCCCGGCCAGTGTTCCTAGCCCGGCTGGGCTTGGTCAACGGCCAGGATCCGGGGGCTCAGGGGCTTGATCCGGGCGCCGGTGTGCTGCGCGACGCTGGCTATGTCTACAATCGCGTCCGGATGCTTCGCACGACCGGCCAGATCGCGCTGGCCGCATCGGTGCTGGCCACCCGCCCGCCTTTGGTTGCCCCGCCCCGCGATCCGCGCCGCTGGATCGGAGAACTGCTAGCCGTGGCGCGCCGCAGCGAAGCGGCCAATGCCGTGCGGATCGCCGCCAGCATCGATGAGACCTTTGCCCCGGGTACCGACGTCAGCGCCGAATCATTCCAGGTGCGCGACGATTATACCTCGCTGATGTGGCTCGGCGGCACCCGGGCGCTGAACGAATTGCGCGCACCGGCCCGCGCCGCGCCGCTGTTCTACCGTTATGGCGCGGCTGCCCGCAGTCCGCAGACGCGCTCGAAGGGCTATTACTGGGCTGGTCGCGCCATGGCCCAGGCCGGCAACCCGGCCGAGGCAAAGCGCTATTTCGAATTGGCCGCAGCCTATCCCGAACAGTTTTACGGCATGCTCTCGCTTGAGCGGCTCGGCCGTTCGCTGCCAGCCTTTAACCAGCAACCGAGCGCGGTTCCGACCCCGGCCGAACGCGCCGCGTTCAACGCCCGACCCCTGACCATGGCTGTGCGCGAAGTGGCCCGCGAAACAGACTGGCCAACCGGTGTCCGCTTTTTCCGCGAAATCAGCGAACAGGCCATCACCGAGGCCGACCACGTGCTCGTGGCCGATCTGGCGCGCGAACTGGGCCGCCGAGATCTGGCCGTGATCCTGGCCCAGGCGGCGCATACCGACGGCTTCGGCGAATTTCACAAGACCGGCTATCCGCTGATCCCGGTTGTGGCCGGATCAAACTGGACCATGGTCCACGCCATCACCCGGCAGGAAAGCCAATTCGCGATGAATGCGATGAGCTATGTCGGGGCAAGAGGGCTGATGCAGCTGATGCCCGGTACCGCGCGTGAACAGGCCAGCAAAGTGGGGCTGGAATACAGTGCCGATGCGCTTATCAGCGATGCCGCCTACAACATCACGCTGGGCGATGCCTATTTCCGGCGGATGCTGGAATACTACAACGGCAGCTACCCGCTGGCCGTGGCCGCGTATAACGCGGGCCCGGGCAACGTGAACAAGATCCTCAAGGCCAATGGCGATCCGCGCAATGGCGCGATCGATTGGGTCGACTGGATCGAACGCATCCCGTTCAGTGAAACGCGCAACTATGTGCAGCACGTTCTGGAAAATGCCGTTGTTTATGAGACCATGAACCCGGACCGGGCGCGAATGCCCGGATCCAACCCGCTCAGCCGCTTCCTTGGCAAGCGCACGCCGGGCTAAACAGTATGAAACCAGATGGCCCCCCGATTACGCCGGCCGGGATGGCCGCCTTGCGGGCGCGCTATGATCATCTGCTGGGCACCGAGCGCCCGCAAATTGTGGAAATTGTCAGCTGGGCAGCCGGCAATGGCGACCGCAGTGAAAACGGCGATTACCTCTATGGCCGCAAGCGGATGCGCGAAATTGACCGCGAACTGGCCCATCTGGCGCGGCGGATGAAGTTCTGCCGGGTGGTCGATCCGGCCCGCCAGGAAGAGCGCACCCGGATCTGGTTCGGCGCGACAGTGATCATCGTTGACGAGGATGATAACCAGCGCACCGTCACCCTGATCGGCGATGATGAACAGGATGCCGGGAAACACCTGATTGGCTGGTCTGCGCCCCTCGCCCGCGCCTTGCGTGGTGCGGCCGTGGGGGACTTGCGCCGGGTCCGCCTGCCCGGCGGCGAAAAGGAATGGGAGGTCATCGCGATTTCCTATCCCGACGCCTGACGCTTTTCCCCGCCCACAGTTTCTGCAATGGAACAGCCATGGCCGAAGTGATCAACCTGCGTCTGGCCCGCAAGGCCCGCGCCCGCAACGATGCCGCGCGTCAGGCAGCCCAGAACCGCGCCGTTCACGGACAAGGCCGGGCGGATCGCCAGTTGCACAAGCTCGAAGAAGCCCGCCAGAACCGACAGATCGATGCCCATTTGCGGGACAAGGACTGATGCGCACCACTTACGATACCGCCACGGTCAGGCTTTATCACCTTGATGGTACCTGCGAAGGTGGCGCAGCCAAAACGCTGCTTTACGGCCCGCTGGCCGAGGCTTTGCACGTGGCTGCCCAGCAACCGGCAGAGGTGCAGGATGGCCTGTTCATCGCTACGGACAATGATGTGGTCGCCTACCTCGATCTGATTGGCGAAGACTGAAATGCTCCGGCGCGCGATTCTGCTCTTGGCCGTGGTGGCCGCTCCCGCCCTGGCCCGCGACAGCCTGGGAATGTTCGGGCAATGGGGCGCCTTCAGCGATCCGCAGGCGCCGGGCGGGCCGCGCTGCTACGCCATCGCCATGGCCTCACCTTCCTCGCTGAAACGCGATTACCAGCCCTTTGCCACCATTGGCACCTGGCCGCGTCAACAGGTCCGCGGGCAAGTCCACTTCCGGCTATCGCGAAAGTTGATGCCCAATGCACCGATCACGCTGTTCCTGGGCGGCCAGCGATACAAGCTGGTCGGCGGCGGCGGTGATGCCTGGGCCGCCGACCAGCGCATGGATGCAGCCATTGTCTCCGCGATCCGCTCAGCGGGCGAGATGACGATCAGCGCCCGCGGTGCGGACGGGCGCGGCTTTACCAACACCTGGCCGCTTGACGGAGCAGCGACTGCGATGGATGCCGCCGCAGTCGGCTGCGCCCGTCTGCGCTAACGGGCAATCAGAACCGCAAGCCCACGCTGGCGACAACCTGATGGCGATCGGTATCAATCCGGAACCGGCTTGAATCCGGCGTGGTGCCGTTAAAGTCGGTTTCAGCCTCATTATAGTTCGAATAGCGATATTCGATCTTGGCAAAGGCATTTTCGCCAATCGCCGTTTCAACCCCCGCGCCAAGGCGCCAGCCATCGGTGTCGAGCCGCTGATTGAGATCGACGGTGCCATCTGTCCCCACCAGATTGAAGCGGGCGTTGGTGTAGCCGCCCTTGGCATAGACCAGCATGTTATTGCCAAGGATGAAGCCAGCCCGGGCGCCAACATAGATATCGCGGCCCGCTTCCACCCGGCCCAGGTTGAAGGTGTTGGGGACACCATCGTTATCGGCATCGGCGGTGCTATCAGTCAGTTCGGCCTCGGCGCCAACCACCAGGGCGTCGCCCAAGGCTACGTCGAACCCGACCCCGCCGCCATAAACGATGCCGTTGATCGACTGATCAAGGTCGCGCGTGGTGTCGTCATCGACCGAGCTGCCGGATCGGCTCTTGTCCCAGCCGACCGTGGCTTCGACACGCGGACCGGTGAACGTCGCCCGGGCATCCTGCGCCAGTGCCGGGCAGGCCGGCACGATGGCGCCGACCGCGAGTGCTGCGAGGATCTTTTTCATGTGCAATCTCCAACCTGTTGCGCCCTTCGTTTGCGGGGCAAAGAGTGGAAGATCGCTAAACGGCTAAGGTTTCGCCGGACGGGACGGGCAGAGCCCCCGGCACGGCAGGGCACCCCAGGCCAGCGCCTTTGCGCTTTCGGGCCATGTTCCCTATATCGCGCGCCATGCAGATTCCCGGCCTCATCGATCCCGTTCCCGTCGCTCGCGACATCACCCCGCGCGAGGACGGCCGCGTTGACCTGATCGGTCTGCCGAAGCAGCGGATTGCCGAACTGTTCGAAAGTGCCGGTCTTGATGCCAAGGCTGCCAAGCTGCGCGCCAAGCAGGTGTTCCACTGGCTCTATCACCGCGGCGTGACCGATTTCGAGGCGATGACCGACATCGCCAAGACCATGCGCCCGTGGCTGGCCGAACGCTTTGTTATCGGCCGCCCGGAAATCGTGCTGAGCCAGCATTCCAGCGACGGTACCCGCAAGTGGCTGCTCAAGACGGCTGATGACCATGAATTCGAAATGGTCTTCATTCCCGATGCCGATCGCGGCACCCTGTGCGTTTCCAGCCAGGTGGGCTGCACGCTCAACTGCCGGTTCTGCCACACCGGCACGATGCGGCTGGTCCGCAACCTGACCCCGGGCGAGATCGTGGGTCAGGTCATGCTGGCACGCGATACGCTGGGCGAATGGCCCAAGGCCGGTCAGGCTGATCTTGCCGCGCTGGGCGATGATATGGTCGATGATGACGGCGGCTATTCCTCCGACGGGCGCCTGCTGACCAACATCGTGATGATGGGCATGGGCGAGCCGCTCTACAACTTCGACAATGTCCGCGATGCGCTGAAGCTGGTGATGGACGGCGATGGCCTGGCCCTGTCGAAGCGCCGGATCACCCTTTCCACCAGCGGCGTCGTGCCGATGATGGCCAAATGTGGTGAGGAAATCGGGGTGAACCTGGCAGTCTCGCTCCACGCGGTGACCAAGGACATCCGTGACGAAATCGTACCGATCAACCGCAAGTACGGTCTTGAGGAATTGCTGCAGGCCTGCGCCGACTACCCGGGTGCCAGCAATGCCCGTCGCATCACCTTTGAATATGTGATGCTGAAGGACAAGAATGACACCGACGAGCACGCGCGCGAGCTGGTCCGCCTGATCAAACAGTATAAGCTGCCGGCCAAGGTCAACCTGATCCCGTTCAACCCCTGGCCGGGCGCGATCTATGAATGCTCTACGCCCGAGCGGATCAAGCGCTTCTCCGAGATCGTCTTCGAAGCTGGGATCAGCGCGCCGGTGCGCACCCCGCGCGGGCGCGATATCGATGCGGCCTGTGGTCAGCTGAAGACCACCGCGCAGAAGCTGAGCCGCGCCGAGCTAGACCGCCTGGCCGAAGAAAAACAGGCAGCGCTTGGCTGATTTTGGCAGTTGGCCTTGCGGCTGCCACGGCTCAACAGGGTGTGAAATCTGCAGTTCAGGTTAAAAGTTAGAGGCTTTCTCCAGCAGTTTCGCAAGAACAGGAGAATGCCGATGTTTCGCAAAACGCTGATCGCAGCCACGCTGGTCGCCACCACTCTGCCCGCCGCCTCTGCCTTTGCCGATCCGCCGCGCTGGGCCCCGGCCCATGGCTACCGCGCCAAGCATGGCCATATCGCCTATCGCGAGACCCAGAACGGCGTCCGCTATTGGCGCGGTAATGACGGCCGCTATTACTGTCGACGCGGTGACGGCACCGTTGGCCTGCTGGCCGGTGCCGTTCTGGGAGCCTTGCTGGGCAGGGCAATCGACACCCGCGGCGAACGCGCAACCGGCACAATCCTGGGCGCCGCCGCTGGCGCCTTTATCGGCAACGAGTTCGCGCGCGGCCCGACGCGATGCCGCTAAGGTGAACTTACCCTTTGCCCACAGCGGCCGGGTGTGCATAGGGAATGCCACATGCCCCCGGCCGTCCTCATAACTGGCGCTGGCAAGCGCATTGGTGCCGTGCTGGCCCGGGCCTTTGGCGCGGCTGGCTGGCACGTGGTAATCCACGTCCACCATTCGCCCGACGCAGCCTATGCGCTAGCGGAAGACCTACCCTCTGCCGAAGTGGTCCAGTGCGACCTCCTCGATGGCGATGCCGCCCTGCACATGATCGCGGATGTCGCGGGTCGGCTCGACGATTGGCGCATGCTGATCAATTGCGCCGCCGTGTTCCGTTACGATGATGGCACCGCGATCGATCCTAGTGTCTTTGCCGAAGCCATCACAGTCAATGCGGAAACCCCCACCCGGATGGCCCAGGCATTCCTGGCCCAAGCCCGCGCCAAGGGCGGCAAGCGGGTTATCCAGTTTCTTGATCAGAAGCTGCTCAATCCGAACCCGGATTTCTTCAGCTATACCATGGCCAAGCAGGCCTTCGCCTCCAGCGTGGCGATGCTCGCCATGGCGCAGGACGATCCGGCCACGCGGGTCTATGGCTTGGCACCCGGCGCCATGATGCCCAGCTTTGATCAGCACGAAGAGGAGCACGAAGCCAGCGGACGAATGAACCTGCTGCAGCGCCTCACTGACCCGCAGGAACTGGCCGACGCCGCGCTGTTCCTGGCCCAAGGCTGGACCACCAGCGGCGAAACGCTATACATCGATTCCGGACAGCACCTGCTCGCGCAGCCGCGCGACGTGCTCTTCATGGCCAGAGGATTGTAATGCTCGAAGCTTTCTTTGCGTCGACCGCCGTCGTCGCGCTTGCCGAAATTGGCGACAAGACCATGCTGCTGGCGATCGTGCTGGCGGCCCGCTTGCGTGCTCCCGTGCCGATCCTACTGGGCATCCTTGTGGCGACCATGGCCAACCATGCCCTGGCGGCTTTGGTGGGCAGTCAGGTTGCCGGGCTGCTTGACGCTCCCTGGTTCCGGACCGCGGTGGCGTTGGGCTTCATCGCTATGGCGGCCTGGACGCTTGTACCAGACAAGCTCGACGATGACGAAGACAGCGTCACCCAGCGCGGCGGTGCCTTCCTGACAACGCTGGTGGCATTCTTCCTGGTGGAAATGGGTGACAAGACCCAAGTGGCGACGATTGCGCTGGGCGCCCAGTATCATTCGGTGCTCGTTGTGGCCGCTGGAACCACGCTGGGCATGATGCTGGCCAATGGCCCGGCCGTGTTCCTGGGCGAAAAGCTGGTCGAGAAGGTCTCGCTGAAGCTGACCCGCACCATCGCTGCGCTGCTGTTCCTGATCCTGGGCCTGTGGCAGCTGGCCGAAGTTGCGGGACTACTCGGCAAATAGGGGATTGCACCACTGGGAAAAAAGCATAGTCTTTCCCCCATGTGGCTGCTGGACAAAATGCTGCGGGCGCTGATCCGGCAAGGTCAGCTGCGGATTATCGATCATGACGGCAGCGAGCATCGCTATGGCGATCTGGCTTGCGATCCGGTTACCATCCGGCTGACTGACCGGCGCGCCGCGATCACTATCGCCCGCAATCCGCGGCTGGGTGCGGGTGAAGCCTATACCGATGGCCGGCTGGTCGTGGAGCCACCGCATGATATCCGCGACATGGTGCTGCTGGTCATGGCCAATGCCGCTAGATCGGGCGGCTCGCTCAAGCCGCCCAGCCCGGCCCGCAAGCTGTTTGACCGGCTGGGATCGCGGCTGGATCAGATCAATTACCGCAGCCGCGCCAGTAAGAACGTGGTCCACCACTATGGCCTGACGCGCGAGTTCTATGAACTGTTCCTCGATGAGGACCGGATGTACTCGATGGCCTATTTCACCGATCCGGCAAACTCGCTGGAGCAGGCGCAGGTGGACAAAAAGGCCCTGATCTCGGCGAAACTCAACCTGCCGCGCGATGCCAGTCATCTCCGCGTACTCGATATCGGCTGCGGCTGGGGCGGGTTCGGGCTATTCCTGAACAAGCATTACGGCTGCGAAGTGCTCGGCGTCAGCCTGGCGCCAGACCAGGTCAAGTTCGCCAATGAGCGTGCCGAAGCGGCAGGCGTAGCCGACAAGGTGAAGTTTGAACTGATCGACTATCGCGATGTGACCGGCACGTTTGACCGGATCAGCTCGATCGGGATGATCGAACACCTCGGGAAGCCGCATTACGAGGAATATTTCGGCAAAACCTTTGGCCTGCTGGCCGATGGCGGCGTGATGCTGACCCACGCCATCGGCAAACCGGGTATGTCCGGCGCGACCGATGCCTGGGTGCGCAAATACATCTTTCCCGGCCACTATCTGCCCTGCGTCAGCGACCTCGCCATCGCGCATGAGCAGACCGGGTGGAAGATCGCGGACATTGAAGAATTGCGGATGCATTATGCTTGGACACTGGCCGAATGGTATCGGCGGGCGGGCCTGCACCGCACCGAGATCGAGGCGATGTTCGACGCGCGTTTCTACCGCATGTGGCAGTTCTATCTGGTCGGCGCCGAACAGGGCTTTCGCAATGGCTCGATGGTCAACTTCCACGTCCAGGCCACGAAGCGCGCAGGCGTGCTGCCGCTGACACGCGATTACATCACGGCCGAAGCGGCACGGCTTGCGGCTGCCGAAGCCACCCCGGTCTGGCACCTGGAGCGCGCCGCGGCCGAGTAGCGGTTGCACCCAGCCCCCCCACCTGCTAGCCGCGCCCCCGCAATTCCAGCGGGAGTCTCAGTCAATGTCGGACATCAAGCGCGTCGTCCTCGCCTATTCGGGGGGTCTCGATACCTCGGTGATCCTCAAGTGGCTGCAGGTCACTTACAATTGTGAAGTCGTTACCTTCACGGCTGACCTTGGCCAGGGTGAGGAGCTGGAACCGGCGCGCGCCAAGGCCAAGCTGATGGGCGTGCCCGATCATCACATCTACATCGACGACCTGCGCGAGGAATTCGTCCGCGATTTCGTCTTCCCGATGATGCGCGCCAATGCCCGCTATGAAGGCGATTACCTGCTCGGCACCTCGATCGCGCGTCCGCTGATTTCCAAGCGCCTGGTCGAGATCGCCCATGAAACCGGCGCCGATGCCGTGGCGCACGGCGCGACCGGCAAGGGCAATGACCAGGTCCGCTTCGAACTTTCGGCCTATGCGCTGGACCCCAGCATCAAGGTGATCGCACCCTGGCGCGAATGGGATCTGTCCAGCCGCACTGCGCTGATCGCCTGGGCGGAATCGCACCAGATCCCGGTGCCCAAGGACAAGCGCGGCGAAAGCCCGTTCTCGACCGACGCCAACCTCCTGCACACCTCGTCAGAAGGCAAGGTACTGGAAGATCCGTGGGAAGAGACCCCGGACTATGTCTATTCGCGCACGGTCAATCCGGAAGACGCGCCGGACGCCCCGGAATACATCACGATCGATTTTGAACGCGGCGATGGCGTTGCGCTGAATGGTGTCGCCATGAGCCCCGCCACGCTGCTGGCCGCACTCAATGACCTGGGCCGCAAGCACGGCATTGGCCGGCTCGACCTGGTCGAGAACCGCTTCGTCGGGATGAAGAGCCGCGGCATGTACGAGACCCCGGGCGGCGAGATTTACGCCCGCGCCCACCGTGGTATCGAATCGATCACGCTCGATCGCGGCGCAGCCCATCTCAAGGATGAGCTGATGCCGAAGTATGCCGAACTGATCTACAACGGCTTCTGGTTCGCGCCCGAGCGCGAGATGTTGCAGGCCGCGATCGACCACAGCCAGGAAAAGGTCAGCGGCACGGTCCGGCTGAAGCTTTACAAGGGCAACGCCAGCGTCGTCGGCCGCAAGTCGCCCAATTCGCTCTACAGCGAACGCCACGTGACCTTCGAGGACGATGCCGGCGCCTATGACCAGAAGGACGCCGCGGGCTTCATCAAGCTCAACGCGCTCCGGCTGCGGCTCCTGGCGCAGCGCGACCGCTAAAAATCCGCGCTGGCGAGGCGCGGCTCAAATCTGTCCACTGCAAGGGCCGGGTTATCCACCGCCAAACATGGCGTCTGTGGATAACTCCGCATTTTCCAGCTTGTGCGACTCAGGATTGGGGCGCAGCTTTCAGGTGTCGGGAGGTTAAACCGAACCTGAACTTCCGGTGGGAAACCGCTGAAAGGAATGGGGAAAACATAACCTTCAGATGCTGGCAGCGATGCCCGCAGCAGTGTCGGAAAACACGCGGGAAAAGCTCTTCGGAGCCACTCACGCGAACCGCAGATGCAGCGAGCGGCGCGCAGTCAGGAAGGCTGTTTCGCAGCAGTCGGGAAGGCAGATGGAAAGCGTGGCTTCGGTCAGGCAGACGGAAAGTCGGAACGGCGGGCGGGAAGCAGCTTCGGAACCGCCAGGCGGAATGGGAAAGGCTTTCGGGCCGGAACCAACCGCCTGACGGGACCGGACGCCGGGAGCGATACCGGGCGATGAGCGCCGGCTCTTTGGAGCCAGCCGGAATGTGCGAGACAGTGTGTGAAGCCAGGCTTCGGCCCGGCGGAACAGGCCCGATGCGACGAGCATCACGATGCCAAGTCCCTAAAGGCAATCGCACTCACGGTGCGATGGCACGCGAGGTGACCGAAACGCATCACCGCGGCTCAACTGTTCACGAAAACCCCGGAACGGCGATCGCCCAACTCGCCTGGAACCGCAGAAGGCGTAGCGTGGGGCTGGTGGCGACACCGGCCCCATTTGCTTTTGGCAGGCCGCGCTAGTTGGCCGGTGGTGCGTAAGGCGCGGCTTCGGCAGCGAAGGCACCAAACAGCGGGTTCCATTCGGTCACGATCAGTTCCTCGATCAGGCCTTCAATCGCGAACGGATCCGCCGCAATCAGCGCATCCAGTTCGGCCCTGTCCTGCACCGTGAAAATCAACAGGCCCGCGCGCAGCGAACTGCCCACCACCGGGCCAGAGGCGCGCAGCTTGCCCTGGGCAATCAGCCCGTTGAGATATTCAACGTGCGGCATCACATGCTCGCCCCAGCCAGGGCCGTCCGGGTGGGTCATGGTCACCACGAAGAACTTCATCACGCGTCTTCTCGCACGAACAGGCTCGCCAGTTCGACGTGCGTTGACCAGCGGAACTGGCCGACCGGGCGCAGTTCCTTGAGCACATACCCCGCTTCGACCAGCGTTCGGGCATCCTTGGCCCAGCTGGCGGGATTGCAGCTGATGTAGACCACCTTGCTGACGGTGCTGTCGGCGATCCGCTCGACCTGTTCGCGCGCACCTGCGCGGGGCGGATCAAGCACGACGGCGGCAAAGCGATTGAGTTCATCGGCTTGCAGCGGATTGCGGAACAGATCGCGGTGGAGGCTGTGAACCGGCTGTCCGGTGCGTCCGGCCGCCGCCTTGCAGGCCAGGTGCGCCGCCCGGTCTGCTTCGGCCGCCAGCACCTTGGTATCCGGCCCGGCCAGCGCGAAGGCAAAGGTGCCTAGGCCAGAAAACAGGTCGACCACGGTCGCGCTGCCAGCCAGCCATTCCTTTGCTGCCCCGACCAGCGCCGCTTCGCCGTCTGCCGTCGCCTGCAGGAAAGCGCCGGGCGGAAGTGGTACGGCAATGCCGGACAGCGTAACCGTTACAGGTTCCGGCTCCCAGACCGTGTCCGGACCATACCCCGCATCCAGCGTAAGCCGCGCCAGGCCATGGTCCCGCGCGAAATCGAGCAACAGCTCGGTAAGAGCCAACCCCTCGGCGCTGAGACCCTTGATGCCAAGGTCGAGCCCCTGATCGGCAACGGTCACCTCAATATCGGCGGCCAGCTTGACATGGGCGTGTTTGCCCGGCTTGCCCTTGCCCTTTTTCGGCGCTTGCCCCTGCCCCAGCTTGATCAGCAGCTTGCGCAGGTCCGGCAGAATTGCGACGATTTCGGGCCGCAGCACCGGGCACTCGCCCAGTTCGACCAGCCGGTGCGAGCGCGCTTCGCGGAAGCCGATCACCACCCGGCCCTGGCTGCTTTCCGCGCGCAGCGAAGCGCGGCGGCGGCTGGCTGGCGGCGAGAGATGCGGCGGGGTGATCAGTTCCGCGCCGAGTTCTTGCGAGGAAGACGCATTGCTGACCCGCGCGGCGACGAAGTCTGCCAGGCTTTCTTCATCGAGCTGCTGAAGCTGGCAACCGCCGCACTGCGCGAAGTGGCGGCAGGGCGGGGTTACGTGGTGCGGGCCCCATTCCAGCGCGCCGTCGGCGCGCAAGACATCGCCCGGTGCGGCGCCCCAGGCGAAGCGTCCGGAAGGGGTAATGCCGTCGCCCTTGGCGGCAATGCGGATGATGGTTTCGTCGCTATCGGTCACAGACAGGCCGCGTAGGCCCTTGCTATCTGCTCTGCAAGCTGCGCGGCGCTGAACGGCACCGAGGTGTGCCACGAGGCCGCACAATGGATCCAAGCACCCTCACAGGCCGCCGCAAAGGGGGCGGCGCCGTTGGCCAGTCGGCTGGCGATCGTTCCCGCCAGCACGTCACCGGTCCCAGCCGTCGAAAGCCAGGTTGAAGCGCGCGGTGCAAATGCCACCCGGCCATCGGGTGCGGCGACCAGAGTATCGCCTCCCTTGGCGACCACGACCATGCCGCTGGCCCGGGCCAGGGCCTCTGCCCGCGCTACCTTGCTGCCCGAGCCATCGAGGCCGAAGGCGCGTTCGAGGGCGAAGAGTTCCCCATCGTGGGGCGTGGCGATCACCGGGGCTTCGCGCTCGGCCAGGTTGTGCGGGCTGAGCAGGATCAGGGCATCGGCATCGACCACAGCCGGGATCGGTTCGGCCAGGGCGAGCGCCAGCGCCTCTCGTGCGGCAGCATTGCGGCCCAGCCCCGGCCCGACCAGCAGCGCGGCATAGCGGCTGTCGGCCAGCGCTTCAGCCAGTGGCTGGAGATCGACCACCAGATCGGGCGGAGTGCCCTCTGCTGCGCCCAGCAGCTTGACGTAGCCCGCCCCCGCCCCCTGCGCCGCTCGTGCTGCCAGCAGTGCCGCGCCGGGCATGGCGCCGGTGATCACGCCCAGCAGGCCGCGCTTGTACTTGTGAGCATCCGCCGCCGGCGCTGACAGATGGGGCCGCGCTATCCGCACCGCCGCTTCCGGCACTGGCTCGACCCCGATCGGGACAAGCCGCAAATCGCCCATCATCGCGGCGGCAGGCAAGAGGAAGTGCGCCGGCTTCCAGGCACCCAAGGCCAGGGTCAGGTGCCAATCCGGCAGGCCCGCATTGAGCATCAGGCCATTATCGGCATGAACCCCGCTGGGCAGGTCAATCGCCACCCGGCGCGGATGACTGGCGGCGAGGCGATTGAGCAAGGCGAGGTCGTCAATATTCAGCGGGCGGGTCAGGCCGGTGCCGAACAGGCAATCGACCAGAACTTCGCCCTGCACCGCGGCATTACGCTCAAGCACCGTGCCCTGGAAAAGCCCGCGCGCGGTTCGTGCGGCGGCAGTCTTCGGGTCAATGGTCGCAATTACCTGCACCGCGCCGCCGCGCTGGCGGATCGCCTCGGCAATGACATAGCCATCGCCGCCGTTGTTGCCCGGACCACAGAGCACGGTGACGGAGCGGCCGCCACTCAGCCGCCAGACCCATTCGGCCGCGCCGCGACCGGCGCGCTGCATCAGCTCGTCAACGGAAACCCCGCCTGCAATCAGCGCCTGCTCCGCATCGCGCATCTGCGCAGCGGTCAGGACCTGATCAGGGTCGTGGGGCATCGGCCCCGACCGGCACGACATAGCGATCATCGCCAAGGATAACTTCCCAGCGATCCCCCTTGCGCGCCGACTGGCTCTGCTCGGCGCCATCGGCGGCGAGGAGGTTCTGCCCATCTTCGCTGGCGATCAGGCGGCGGAACTTGCCATCCGGGTGGCGGACCACGAAAGTTTCCCGACCTTCCTCGGTCCCGCGCTCCAGCGCGCAGTCCTGCTTGAACTCGCGCGACCCGGCCGGGGCGCACCAGATCTTATCGCTTTTCGCGACGCCGCCTTCGCCGGGTGCAGGGTCTTTGCAGGCACTCAGCAGTACCAGCGGCAGGATGGTCAAAGCGGCTCGGATCATTTGGGCTCCAATTGCGACAAGTCCCGCACTGCCCCGCGGGCAGCGCTGGTGGTCATCGCAGCATAGGCCTGAAGTGCTACGGAAACCTTGCGCGGCCGTTCCTGCGCCGGTTTCCAGCCCTTGGCCTGCTGCGCCGCGCGGCGCTGGGCCAGTTCCTCGTCCGATACGGCCAGGTTGATCGTGCGGTTCGGGATGTCGATTTCGATCCGGTCACCCGGTTCGACCAGCCCGATTTCGCCGCCCTCTGCCGCTTCAGGCGAAACGTGGCCGATCGACAGGCCCGAGGTCCCGCCCGAAAAGCGTCCATCTGTCAGCAAGGCGCAGGCCGCGCCCAGCCCCTTCGATTTGAGGTAGCTGGTGGGATAGAGCATTTCCTGCATGCCCGGTCCGCCCTTGGGGCCTTCATAGCGGATCACCACCACGTCACCGGCCTCAACCTGCCCGGTGAGGATTCCCGTCACGGCGGCGTCCTGGCTTTCAAAGACCTTGGCCGGGCCAGAGAATTTCAGGATGCTGTCATCCACCCCGGCGGTCTTCACGATGCAGCCATCGCGGGCGATATTGCCGAACAGCACGGCCAGCCCGCCATCCTGCGAGAAAGCGTGGTCCTTCGAACGGATTACGCCCTTTTCGCGGTCGGCATCCAGATCATCCCAGCGGCGTGACTGGCTGAAGGCCACCTGCGTCGGCACCCCGCCCGGCGCGGCGCGGTAGAATTCGTGCACCGCAGCATCATCGGTGCGCTTGATGTCCCAGGTATCCAGCGCCAGCCCAAGGGTGGCACTGTGCACCGTCGGCAGGTCAGTATGGAGCAGGCCCGCGCGGTCCAGTTCGCCCAGGATCGCCATGATCCCGCCGGCGCGGTGGACGTCTTCCATGTGAACGTCGGCCTTCGCGGGCGCGACCTTGGACAAGCACGGCACCTTGCGGCTCAGCCGGTCAATATCGGCCATGGTGAAATCGACGCCCGCCTCGTGTGCGGCGGCCAGCAGGTGCAGCACGGTGTTGGTCGATCCGCCCATCGCGATGTCCAGCGCCACCGCATTTTCGAAGGCGCGGAAGCTGCCAATCGCGCGCGGCAGGACCGAGGCATCATCCTGCTCGTAATAGCGGCGGCACAGATCGACCGCGAGGCGGCCAGCGCGCAGGAACAGCGCCTGCCGGTCTGCATGGGTCGCCAGGACCGAACCATTGCCCGGCAGCGACAGACCCAGCGCCTCGGTCAGGCAGTTCATCGAATTGGCGGTGAACATGCCCGAGCACGAACCGCAGGTTGGGCAGGCCGAGCGTTCGATCGTCTGCACCTCTTCGTCGGTATAGCTTTCATCAGCAGCGGCAACCATCGCGTCGACCAGATCGAGCGCGACTTGCTTGCCCTTGAGCACCACCTTGCCGGCTTCCATCGGCCCGCCCGAAACGAAGACCGTGGGGATGTTGATCCGCATTGCCGCCATCAGCATGCCGGGCGTGATCTTGTCGCAGTTGGAGATACAGACCATCGCATCGGCGCAGTGGGCGTTGACCATGTATTCAACGCTGTCGGCAATCAGGTCACGGCTGGGCAGCGAATAGAGCATGCCATCGTGGCCCATGGCGATGCCATCATCGACCGCGATGGTGTTGAATTCCTTGGCAACACCGCCAGCGGCCTCAATCTCGCGCGCGACCATCTGGCCCAGGTCTTTGAGGTGGACGTGGCCCGGCACGAACTGGGTGAAAGAATTGACCACGGCAACGATCGGCTTGCCGAAATCGCTGTCCTTCATGCCGGTGGCCCGCCACAGGCCGCGCGCGCCGGCCATGTTGCGGCCATGGGTGGACGTGCGTGAACGAAGGGCAGGCATGGGGTTACTCCGGCAAGAATGTTGCCCGAAACGGGCGGTTGCCGCTGCCCTACACGGCAATCAGCCGAGCTTCAACGCCACTTCATTGCAAAGCTTCGCAAGGCGATCAGCCCATCCGGCCTGCTGCTGCGGGGTGGCGACCTGATCCTGCCGCAGCTCGATGCCCAGATAGGGCCGCCCCTCTGCCTCGCAGTGCCGGTTCATCGTGTAGTTCAGCAGCTTGCCCGAATAGGGCAGTTGATCGCCCACGCAGAGCCCCTCGGCCTCCAGTAACGGAATGGCGATGCGGGCGGCGCGGTCATCCTCGTTGTAGAGCACGCCGACCTGCCAAGGCCGCTGCTCGTTACTCGTCGCCAATTGCGGGGTGAAGCTGTGCAGCGACAAGACCAGCGCGGGCGGCTTGTCATCCAGCAAAGTGGCCAGCGCGGCATGATATGGCGCGTGGAATCGCGCGAGCCGCGCATCATGCTCGGCATGGTCGAGCGCATTGCCAGGAATGGCGTGCCCATCGCTGGCGATCGGGATCACCGCCGGGGCATGGGGCTCGCGGTTGAGATCGCAGACCAGGCGGCTGATATTGCCCTGGAAGGCTGCGATCCCCGCGCGCTCTGCCAGCAACGCGCCAACCTCGGCCACGCCGAGATCGACCGCAATGTGCTGGCTGAGCAACGCCCGATCGATGCCCAGATCAATGTCATCAGGCATCCGGTTAGAGGCATGATCGGAAACAACCAGAATGCCGCCAAACCGCGGCACGCCGAGCAGGCGGAAGGCTTCGTGTTCTTTCACCGGAGCGCCCCTGCCAGTGTCCACCACGCAGCCGGCATGGCGGCCAGTGCCGCATCGCGCTGCGCCGGATCATCATAAAGCGCAAAGCAGGTCGCGCCGGAGCCTGACATGCGGGCGATGATCGGATTGGTCGCCTTGAGCGCCCCAAGCACCTCACCAATCACCGGGCAGAGCCCAAGCGCCGGTGCCTCCAGGTCATTGCGACCGGCCAGCATGATATCGCGCAGCTTCCCCTGAGGTAGCGCACCCCGGTCCTGCCCGTCCCATGCCTTGAATACCGGCCCGGTGCTCAGCGGCACGCGCGGGTTGACCAGCAGGCAGGCCATGCCGGCCAGATCGTTCGGCACTTCGGTCAGGTCGGTCCCGGTTCCGCGCCCGATGCAGGCGCGTGAGACGACACAGGCCGGCACATCCGCGCCCAATTTCGCCGCACGCGCCTGCCAGTCATCGGGCAGGCCCTGGCTACGCTCGACCAGCCGGAACAGCGCCCCGGCATCGGCCGAGCCCCCGCCCAGCCCTGCCGCGACCGGCAGATTCTTTTCCAGCGTCACCGCCCAGCCTTGCTGGCGGGGCAGCGCCGAGAGCGCCTGCATCACGATATTGTCGAACGGGTTATCCAGCGCACCGCCGAATTCGCCCAGCACCCGCAAGCTGTCGCGTTCTGCCGGGGCGACACTCAGCCGGTCGCCCGCATCAACGAAGGCGAAGACGGTTTCCAGCTCATGATAGCCGTCCTCGCGCCGTCGCCGAACGTGCAGCGCGAGGTTGATCTTGGCATAGGCGGTTTCGTGCATTCGCTGTCCGAACTCCTCCCCCTTGATGGGGGAGGGACACCGCAGCTTGGCGGCTTGCCGCCTAGCGGAGGTTGGGTGGGGGTGAGTGGAACGGCGCCATGCGCCAGATCACCCCCATCCAACTTCGCCTAGGTTCGCTGCGCTTCCCAAGGCTTCGTATCCTTCCCCCATCGAGGGGGAAGGTCATTCTGCAAATCACATATTCGGATAGTTCGGCCCGCCGCCACCTTCCGGCGTGACCCAGTTGATGTTCTGGGTCTTGTCCTTGATGTCGCAGGTCTTGCAGTGGACGCAGTTCTGCGCGTTGATCTGGAGGCGCGGATTGCCTTCCTCAACGCCGAGGAACTCATAGACGCCCGCCGGGCAATAGCGCGCCTCAGGCCCGTCGTAGAGCTTCAGGTTGACCTCAACCGGCACGGCCGGATCCTTCAGCTGCAGGTGGCAGGGCTGGTCTTCTTCGTGGTTGGTGAAGGACAGCGCCACGCTGGACAGGCGATCAAAGCTGATCACGCCATCGGGCTTGGGATAGTCGATCGGCTTGTAAAGGTCGGCCCGATCGGTCGCCTCGCAATCGCGGTGGTGGCCCATGGCCGGGATGATCGGCAGCTTGAGATAGCGCAGCCACATGTCGAGCCCGGCCAGCACCGTGCCGATATCGCCGCCGAACTTGGCGACCATCGGTTCGGCGTTCTGGACCAGCTTCAGTTCCTTGGCGATCCAGCTGTCGCGCACGGCGGCATCGTATTCGGCCATCGAATCGTGCTCACGTCCCGCAGCGATTGCCGCAGCAGCAGCCTCGGCGGCCAGCATCCCGCTCTTCATCGCGGTGTGGCTGCCCTTGATGCGCGGCACGTTGACGAAGCCAGCCGAGCACCCGATCAGCGCGCCGCCGGGGAAATCGAGCTTGGGCACAGACTGCCAGCCGCCTTCATTGATCGCGCGGGCACCATAGGACACGCGGCGACCGCCTTCGAGAATGGCGCGGATTTCCGGGTGCTGCTTCCAGCGCTGGAATTCCTCGAACGGGTAGACGTAGGGGTTCTTGTAATCGAGCGCGGTGACGAAGCCGATTGCGACCTGGTTGTTGGCCTGGTGATAGAGGAACCCGCCGCCCCAGCTGTCGCTTTCGCTCAGCGGCCAGCCCTGGGTGTGGAGCACACGGCCCGGCACGTGCTTGGCCGGATCGATATCCCACAGCTCCTTGATGCCGATGCCGTAAACCTGCGGTTCGCAGTTGGCTTCCAGATCGAATTGGGCCTTCAGGGTTTTGGTCAGGTGGCCGCGCGCACCTTCGGCGAAGAAGGTATACTTGGCGTGCAGTTCCATGCCGGGCTGGTAATCGCCCTTGTGGCTGCCATCCTTGGCGACGCCCATGTCCTGCGTCGCCACGCCCTTGACCGAGCCGTCTTCGTTATAAAGCACTTCCGAAGCCGGGAAGCCGGGGAAGATTTCGACGCCCAGCTCTTCCGCCTTGCCGGCCAGCCAGCGGCACAGGTTACCCAGGCTGCCGGTGTAATTGCCATTGTTCGACATGAACGGAGGCATCGGCCAGTGCGGGACAGCGGTCTTGCCGGTCTTGCTCAGCACCCAATGCCAGTTGTCGGTCACCGGGGTTTCGGCCATCGGGCAGCCATCTTCACGCCAGTTCGGCAGCAATTCATCCAGCGCCTTGGGATCGACCACCGCGCCCGACAGGATGTGCGCGCCGACTTCCGAACCCTTTTCCAGAATGCAGACCGAAAGCTCAGGATTTACCTGCTTCAGCCGGATCGCCGCCCCGAGGCCGGCCGGGCCGCCGCCAACGATGACGACGTCATAGGGCATGGATTCGCGTTCGCTC
Organism: uncultured Novosphingobium sp.; assembly: GCA_964413885.1. Classification (GTDB taxonomy): domain Bacteria; phylum Pseudomonadota; class Alphaproteobacteria; order Sphingomonadales; family Sphingomonadaceae; genus Novosphingobium. The sequence goes on along the minus strand of CAYPTU010000001.1, from coordinate 282,283 downwards.
ATGGTCCACCTGTTCGGATTAATCGATGGGTTAAGCCTTGAAAGCTGGCTTGCGGCAGGTCAAGACTGCAATTGTGAGCAATCCCGCACAAACTGATCCGGCCATCGACCCTGCCGCCGCCCTTTCCGCCGTGCTTGACTGGTGGCGCGAAGCGGGCATCGACCATGCTTTTTCCGATGACCCCCGCACCTGGCTGACAGAGCCTGCCGCGCCCGAAGCAGCGCCGGACCGCGCCTTTACACCGCCCCCCGCGCCACCCCGCCCGGCCCCGGCGGCGCCCAAGGTAGAGCGTTTTGCCGGGCTTGATGCACTCCCCGGCACCCTTGCCGCGTTCCAGGACTGGTGGATGAGCGAGCCGAGCCTTGATGGCGGGCAGACCGGCGGCCGCGTTGCCCCGCGCGGCAACGAAGGCGCGGCGCTGATGGTGCTGGTTGACCACCCGGAGGCGGAGGACCGCGATGTCCTGCTGTCGGGGCCGCAAGGCCGTCTACTGCAGGCCATGTTCGCCGCCATGGGGATCGGGCCGGAGCAGGCCTATATCGCCGCCTGCCTGCCGCGCCACATGCCCCTGCCGGACTGGACCGCGCTGGATGCGGCCGGTCTTGGCGAAATCGTGCGCCACCACATCGCCCTGGCCCGTCCGCAGCGGCTGCTGGTGTTCGGACGGCACATCTCGCCGCTGCTCGGCCACGATCCGACGAAAAGCGCTGAACCTTTGCGTCAATTTAACCATGAGAGCGTCACTATTCCGCTGTTGATGGCGCCGGGCCTGGCCAATCTGGCCGGCCGGCCGCGGAGCAAGGCCGGGCTGTGGCAAGCCTGGCTGGACTGGACGGGATAAGATCTGGCGTGACGCGTTCGAGTGCAAAACTGGTGCTGGCTTTGGGCCTGGCGGGTAGCCTTGCTGCCTTTGCCGCGCCTGCGCAGGCCAACAGCGCGGCGGTCGACTATTTCCGCAACCGCGCCGATCGCAGCAATGTGCCCAGCCTGCTGAGCCAGGATGACCGCAGCTATTACCGCGATCTGTTCGCTGCGATCGAGCGCGCCGATTGGGCCAAGGTGCAGGATATGTTCGCCCAGCGGCAGGATGGCCCGCTGCATCAGGTTGCGCTGGCCGAATACTACCTCGCCCCCACTTCCCCCAAGATCGAACTTGATGCGCTGAATGCCTGGCTGGCGAAGGGCACGCCCCTGCCGCAGGCCGAGCAGATCACCCTGCTGGCGCAAAAGCGCGGCGCGACGATGCTGCCGCCACTGCCGCAGGCCAGCGCCCTGGTCAGCCTGCCCAGCCGCGCCAAGCGCATCCGGCCGCGCGATACCAACGATGGCACCATGCCCGCAGCGGTCGCCCTGGCAATCAATTCGAGCATCAAGGCCGACAATCCCGCCGGGGCCAAAGCCCTGCTCGACGGGATCGACACCCAGCTTTCGCCCGCTACCCGCGCGGAGTGGCGCGCCAAGATTGCCTGGTCGTTCTACATCGAAAACGATGATGCTTCGGCCTATGCCCTGGCCCAGACTGCGCAGGACGGGGCCGGACCATGGGTGGCTGAAGGCTGGTGGACGGCGGGTCTGGCCGCCTGGAGGATCGGCGATTGCATGGGCGCCGGTGACGCCTTCGCCAAGACCGCCGGTGCCTCGCAGAACAGCGAGCTGACCGCGGCCGCGCTTTACTGGCAAAGCCGCGCCGCGGTGCGCTGCCGCCAGCCGGAAAAGGCCTCGGCCGCGCTCAAGGCCGCGGCGCGGATGGACGAAACGCTCTATGGGATGCTCGCGGCCGAACAGCTGGGTCTGGCCCTGCCACAGACCCATGCCGCACCAGACTTCACCCCGGCGGACTGGCAGAAGCTGCGCGACGAAGCCAACATCCGCACCGCCGTTGGCCTTGCTGAGATCGGCCGCGATGACCTGGCCGATGAAGTGCTGCGCTATCAGGCGCGGCTTGGCCCGGCGGGGGAATACCAGCCGCTGACCCGCCTCGCCCGCGATCTGGGCCTGCCTTCAACCCAGCTGTGGATGGCCTACAACACGCCGGTCGGTGGCCGCCCCGAACCGGCGGCGCGCTTCCCCACGCCGAAGTGGACCCCGGCCAACAATTGGCAGGTCGATCCGGCGCTGGTCTATGCCCACGCCCTGCAGGAATCGGTGTTCCGCACCAAGGCGATCAGCCCGGCTGGGGCGCGCGGCCTGATGCAGATCATGCCCGCCGCCGCACGCGATCATGCGGCGGCGCTGGGCGTTTCGGGCGATGCCAGCGATCTCCAGAAGCCCGAAGTCAACCTCGCCTTCGGCCAGCGCCACCTGCAGATGCTGCGCGATGCACCGGGCACCCAAGGCCTGCTGCCCAAGGTGATGGCCGCCTATAATGCCGGCCTTACGCCAATCGCCCGCTGGCAAACCGAGATCAAGGATCAGGGCGATCCGCTGCTGTGGATCGAAAGCGTGCCCTATTGGGAGACGCGCGGTTACGTGAACATCGTGATGCGCAATTACTGGATGTACGAGCGGCAGGCTGGCGGCCCTTCGGAAAGCCGGATCGCTCTCGCGCAGGGCCTGTGGCCGACCTTCCCGGGCATTGGCGGGTCCAGCGCCGTGCGGATGACTGCCAGCGGAACGATAGTCCGTGGCCGTTGATCCGGACCTGCCCTTTACCCCGATCAACATCGCGGTCCTGACCGTTTCCGATACGCGCACCCCCGCCAACGACAGCTCGGGCGACATTCTGGCCGCCCGGATCGAAGGCGCGGGGCACAAGCTGGCCGCCCGGGCCATTGTGCGCGATGATGCCAATCTGATCGCCACCAAGCTGGTCGAATGGGTGGAAGATGCCACAATCGACGCGGTGATCTGCACTGGCGGCACCGGCCTGACCGGCCGTGACGTGACGCCCGAGGCGCTGGACCGGATCAAGACCCGCGATATTCCCGGCTTTGGCGAACTGTTCCGTTGGATCAGCTTCCAGACTATCGGCACGAGCACGATCCAGAGCCGCGCCTGCGCCGTGGTCGCGCGCGGGACCTATGTGTTCGCCCTGCCAGGCTCCAACGGTGCGGTGAAGGACGGCTGGGACCGGATTTTGGCCGAGCAGCTGGATAGCCGCAATCGGCCCTGCAACTTCGTGGACCTGATGCCGCGGTTACGCGAGGCCTGAATTCCTTGCCCATACGTTCTGCATATGTTCTAATATGCGGATGCCGAGTCCCTCCCCCGTTCATGGCCGCGGCGCGCAGTCTGCCAAGGTTCCGCAGCGCTTCGGACTGGCGGAGCGCGAGGCCGATGGCGACTGGCTGGATGCCCGCGAGGATATCGATGGACCCGGCCCGAAGCTGCGGACCACGGTGACCGAGGAAAAGGCCAAGCGGATCATCAGCCGCAACCAGTCGCCCGACATTCCCTTTGACCGGTCGATCAACGCCTATCGCGGCTGCGAGCATGGCTGCATCTATTGCTACGCCCGGCCGACGCACGCGTTTCACGATCTCTCGCCCGGGCTGGATTTCGAGACGAAGCTTTTCGCCAAGCCCGATGCGGCTGCCCTGCTCCGCGCCGAGCTGGGCAAGCGCGGCTACACGCCAGCACCGATCGCGATGGGGACCAATACCGATCCATACCAGCCGATCGAGGCGACTTACCGCCTGACGCGGCAGGTGCTGGAGGTTTGCCTGGAGAGCCGCCACCCGGTGACCATCACCACCAAAAGTGCGCGGGTGGTGCGCGATCTCGACCTGCTGGCAGAGCTGGCGAAGCTGAACCTCACGGCGGTGTCGATCTCGGTCACCAGTCTTGATCCCAAGCTTTCCGGCCTGCTGGAACCACGCGCGTCCTCCCCGGTCAAGCGGCTCGATGCCTTGGAAAAACTGGCGGCGGCGGGCGTGCCCGCGCACGTCTCGGTCGCGCCGGTTGTTCCAGCGATCACCGACGAATTCATCGAGCGCATTCTGGAAGAGGCAGCCGGGCGCGGCGTCAAAACCGCCAGCTGGATCATGCTGCGCTTGCCGCACGAAGTCGCCCCGCTGATGCGCGAATGGCTGGAAGTTCACTACCCCGACCGCGCCGGAAAGGTGATGTCGATCGTCCAGGCTGTGCGCGGCGGCAAGGATTATGACAGCCGCTTCTTCGAACGAATGAAGCCCAAGGGCGTCTGGGCCGACGTGTTTCGCACGCGCTTCCGGATCGCCTGTCAGCGGCTGGGCCTGAACCGCGAACCGCCGCAGCTTGATTGCAGCCAGTTTATCCCGTCGCGCGCCGACGGCCAGCTTTCGCTGCTTTAACCCCGGAACCGGATCAGGCGGCTGTCCGCCACGGCGGCCGTGCGGTGCGGCACGATATCGCGGACATATTCTTCATTCTTGACCATGGCCATGAACAGCGCGCTGTTGGGATAGCCCATCACGAAGGCTTCGTCCCACTCGTCCGCCGGGCCCGTCACCACACATTCGATCGGCGATTCCCAGACCATCGCCGCGCCATCATTGGCGACGACGCGCTGGAAGCCTTCCTTGTAGATTTCGTAAGCCTCGCGGCCCGTCAGGCCCTTCCCGTGGTTGGGATGGCCTTCCGGGTATTCCGCATGGTCTCGGAACTTGATCAGGTTGAGCATGTGGATCGGCCGGTCACGCGGCAGATCCTTGAAGGCCTGCCAGTTCTCCCGGCTCGGATCCACATGGCCCGTCATGGTCAGGCCTCCGCCAGCTTATATTCGCGGAACTGGTCGCGCAGGTCCTTCTTGCTGATCTTGCCGGTGGCTCCGTGCGGGATCGCATCGACGAATTCGATCGCATCAGGCAGCCACCATTTGGCAACCTTTTCCGCCAGGTGCGCCATGATCGCTTCCTTGGTCACGTCCATGCCGGCCTTCTTGACCACGACCAGGATCGGACGCTCATCCCAGCGCGGGTGATAGATGCCGATCGCCGCAGCTTCGGCCACGCCGGGGACGCCAACGGCGGCGTTTTCCAGCTCGACCGAGCTGATCCACTCCCCGCCGGACTTGATCACGTCCTTCGTCCGGTCAGTCAGCTGGAGCGTGCCATCGGGGTGGAGGATCGCTACGTCGCCGGTATCGAACCACTGTTCGGCATCGGTCGCATCGGCTTCCGCCTTGAAATAGCGCTTGATGATCCAGGGGCCCCGCACCTGCAGCGCGCCACTGGTCTGGCCATCGCGCGGCAGGACCTTGGTGGGATCGCCCAGATCGACGGTGCGCAGTTCAACCCCGAACGGCACCCGGCCCTGCATTTGCTTGATCGAAACCTGTTCTTCGAAGGAAAGCGTGTCCCAGTCCCAGGTCTGGGCGCCGGTCGTGCCGATCGGGCTGGTTTCGGTCATGCCCCAGGCGTGGGCGACATTGACCCCGGCCTTCATCAGCCGCTCGATCATGAAGCGCGGCGCGGCCGAGCCGCCGATGATGGCCTGACGCAGCGTCGGCAGTTCGGTGCCGGTGGCATCCATGTGCTGGAAGGTGGCCAGCCAGACAGTCGGCACCCCGGCGGAATGGGTCACCTTCTCGCGGTTCATCAGTTCGCACAGCACGGCGGCATCGTTGACCGCCGAAAAGACGAACTTGATCCCCGCCGCCGCCCCGGCCCAGGGCAGGCCCCAGCTGGCGGCATGGAACATCGGCACCACCGGCAGCATGACCGAGCGCGTGTCAAAATCGAAGATCGAGGGCTGTAGGCCGGTGATGGCGTGAAGCATGGTCGAACGGTGCTCATAAAGCACGCCCTTGGGGTTGCCGGTCGTGCCGCTGGTGTAGCAGAGCATGCAGGGATCGCGCTCGTCACCGGTGGCCCAGCTGGTCTGGCCATCTTCTGCGCCAATCCAGGCCTCAAACTCACCATTATCAAAGCAGATGAAGTGCTTGATCGTGGTCCACTTGGGCTTCATCCGCTCGATGATCGGGGCGAAGGCCGCATCATAGAGCAGCACCACGTCTTCGGCGTGGTTGGCGATGTATTCCAGCTGATCGTCAAACAGGCGCGGGTTGATCGTGTGGAGCACCCCGCCGACGCCAACCGCGCCATACCACGAGACGAGGTGGCGGCTGTGGTTCATCGCCAGGGTGGCGATCCGGTCCCCCTGCTGCACGCCCAGCTTGCGCAGGGCCTGGGTCATCCGCAGCGCATCGAGGCGGATCCCGCCCCAGGTGGTGCGGGTTTCGCTGCCGTCGGCCCAGCGGGTGACGATTTCGCGATTGCCATGCTCGCGCGCGGCGTGGTCGATCAGGTGGGTGACCCGCAGGTCAAAGTCTTGCATTGCTCCCAGCATCAGGCTCTCCAAATCCCCCACCCGATTGTTGTTTTACGCGACGAGGCGAAGATGCCCCGCACTGCGCCGCGCGGTTAAAGCCACATTGGCAAGACCTTCGACACTTGCCAAGCGTTCGGCGACTTCGCTGTCGAGATGGAACTGGCGGCCCAGTCGCAACAGCGGTTCCTGACCCATGCCGGTGCGCAGCCGCACCAGCACTTCACCCGTCCCCGCGCCATCCGGGCCGAGCAGGGTGGCGAGGTCCTGCATGGCCCCGGGCACCAGCACATCCAGTTGCAGCTGCATCTGGGCCGAACCCTTGACCTCTTCCAGCGGCCGCGCGCCGCGCACGGTAACGCGCGGCGGCTCATCCGGGCTGGGGGCATCGAGTTCGACCGTCAGCAGCAGGCAGGTGCCATCCTTGGCCCAGCCCTGCATCGGCTCGACCAGCGATTCCTCGAAACAGGCGGCGCTGAACTGGCCCGAACTGTCTGAGAAATCGGCGCGCACAAATTCCCCGCCGCGGCGGGTGCGGCCCTTGCTGACGCTTTCGACCATGGCCGCCATCATCGCCTGCATCCGCCCGCCGCCGGGCACCCCGGTTTCCATCAAGGCGGCGTAGGTGCGGGCACCATTGGCCGTGGCGACAGCGCGCCATTGCTCCACCGGGTGCGCCGCAAAATAAAAGCCGAAGTTCTCGCGCTCTTTCGCCATCTGCTCGGCGCGGGGCCAGGCTGGCGTTTCCGTCAGGCGCAGCGACGGCGCGGCATGATCCTCGCCGCCGAACAGCCCAGCCTGCCCGCTGGAGCGGGTCCGCTCGGCCTCATCGGCCACGGCCAGCAGCATGTCGGCGTTGGCCAGCACCTTGGCGCGGTTCGGCTCAAGCGCATCGAAGGCCCCGGCCCCGGCCAGGCCTTCCAGCTGGCGGCGGTTCATCGATCCCGGCGGCACGCGGCGGAACAGCTCTTCCAGGGTGGCAAAGCGGCCATTGGCCTCGCGCTCGGCCACGATCGCATCCATCGCCTTTTCGCCCACATTGCGGATCCCCGCCAGGGCATAGCGCACGGCATGGCCTTCATCGGTCCGCTCCACCGTGAACTCGGCTTCGGAATGGTTGATGTCGGGCCCGGCCAGCGCCACGCCGTTGCGGCGCATGTCATCCACGAAGACCGCCAGCTTTTCCGACTGATGCATATCGAAGCACATCGAAGCGGCGTAGAATTCGTGCGGGTAATGCGTCTTCAGCCAGGCGGTCTGGTAGGCCAGCAGGGCATAGGCCGCGGCGTGGCTCTTGTTGAAGCCATAGCCGGCGAACTTGTCGATCAAGTCGAACAGTTCGTTGGCCTTGGCCGGCTCAATCGCCGAATGCTCCTTGCAGCCCGAAACGAAGCGGGATCGCTGGGCGTCCATTTCCGCCTGGACCTTCTTGCCCATCGCGCGGCGCAGCAAGTCTGCATCGCCCAGCGAATAGCCCGCCAGGATCTGCGCGGCCTGCATGACCTGTTCCTGATAGACGAAGATCCCGTAAGTCTCGGACAGGATGCCTTCCAGCTTGGGGTGCGGATATTCGATGCTTTCGCTGCCATTCTTGCGGCGGCCGAACAGCGGGATGTTGTCCATCGGACCCGGCCGGTAGAGCGAAACGAGCGCGATGATGTCGCCAAAGTTGGTTGGCTTCACCGCCGCCAGCGTGCGGCGCATCCCTTCGGATTCCAGCTGGAACACGCCGACCGTGTCACCACGCTGGAGCAGCTCGTAAACCTCGGCATCGTCCCACGGCAGGCCTTCGAGATCGATCGTGATCTCGCGCTTCTTGAGCAGTTCCACCGCCTTCTTGAGGACCGAGAGCGTCTTGAGGCCAAGGAAGTCGAACTTGATGAGGCCGGTATCCTCGACATACTTCATGTCGAACTGGGTCACCGGCATGTCCGAACGCGGATCGCGGTAAAGCGGCACCAACTGGTCGAGCGGACGATCGCCGATGACCACGCCCGCCGCGTGGGTAGAGCTGTTGCGCGGCTGGCCTTCCAGCTGGACCGCCAGATCGATCAGCCGCTTCACCTCGGGATCGTTATCGTATTCGCGCTTCAGCTCGGCCACGCCATTGAGCGCGCGCGGCAGGCTCCACGGGTCGGTCGGGTGGTTGGGCACCATCTTGCAGAGCCGGTCCACCTGGCCATAGCTCATCTGCAGGATGCGGCCGCAGTCGCGCAGCACGGCGCGGGCCTTCAGCTTACCAAAGGTGATGATCTGGGCAACGTGATCGGCCCCATACTTCGCTTGGACATAGCGGATCACCTCGCCGCGGCGGGTTTCGCAGAAGTCGATATCGAAGTCCGGCATCGAGACGCGTTCCGGATTGAGGAAGCGTTCGAACAGCAGCCCCAGCCGCAGCGGATCAAGATCGGTAATGGTTAGAGCCCAGGCGACCACCGAACCCGCGCCCGAACCGCGGCCCGGCCCGACCGGAATATCGTTGGCCTTAGCCCACTGGATGAAGTCGGCCACGATCAGGAAGTACCCGGCAAAACCCATCCGGTTGATCACGTCGGTTTCGAAGTCGAGCCGGTCGAAATAGGTCTGCCGCTCTTCCGCGCCCAGCTCACCGTAAGGCGCGAGCCTCTTTTCCAGCCCGGCGCGGGCATGGTCGACCAGCATCCGCGCTTCGCCTTCCTTGTCCCCCGCCAGGCTGGGTAACAGCGGCTTGCGCTTGGGCGGGGAGAAGGCACAGCGCTGGGCAATGACCAGGGTGTTCGCCAGCGCCTCGGGCAGGTCGGCGAACAGTTCGCGCATCATCGGCCCGGACTTGATCCAGGACTCACGCGGACTGCGCGGACGCTCTGGCGCATCGACATGGGTCGAATTGGCGATGCAGAGCATGGCATCGTGCGCGGCATGGCCGCCCGGATCGGCAAAGTTGGCCGGGTTGGTGGCGACCAGCGGCAGGTTCCGAGCATAGGCCAGGTCGATCAGCGCATCCTCGGCCGCTTCCTCGGTCGGATCATTGCGGCGGGCCACTTCCAGATAGAGCCGCCCGGGGAACAGGCCCTCCAGCCGCGCGCAGAGCTCGACCGCGGCCTCCCCCTTGCCCGCGGCCAGCAGGCGGACCAGCGCGCCCTCACCCGCACCGGTCAGGGCGATCAGGCCATCGGTGTGGCCTTCCAGATCGGCCATGGTGACATGGGGTTCAAATTCGATCGGCCGGCCCAGGTGCGCCTGGCTGACCAGCCGGCACAGGTTGTTCCAGCCGGTCTCGTTCTGGGCGATCAGGCCGAGCCAATCGATCACCGGATCCTTGCCTGCCGGCGTGCCATCGCGGGCAACGGCCAGGAAAGTGCCGATCAGCGGCTGGATGCCGGCATCCTTGCAAGCCCCGGCGAACAGCATCGCGCCGTAGAGCCCGTTACGATCGGTGATTGCAATGGCCGGAAAAGCCCGGTCCTTGGCCAGTTTGGCCGCCGCCTTGGGATCGATCGTCCCGTCGAGCATGGTGAAGCTCGAAAAGACGCGCAGCGGGACGAAACGTTCAAAGGCCATCTTGGCTAGATGCGGCCTGCCGGGCTGATTCGGAAGAGGGTTCGGCAGCCTTTACCCAGAATGGCGAACCCTTTTCCGCGAGCGGGATCAAAGCAGCGCCTTGATGTCCTTTTCCAGCGCACCGGGCTTATCGGTCGGCGCATAGCGGCGCACCACCTTGCCATCGCGGTCGATCAGGAACTTGGTGAAGTTCCACTTGATCGACTTGGTGCCCATCAGGCCCGGCGCCTCGCTCTTGAGCCAGTCATAAAGCGGGTCGGCATTGTCACCATTGACGTCAATCTTGGCCATCAGCGGGAAGGTCACATCATACTTCAAGCTGCAGAAGTTGGCGATTTCCTCGGCATTGCCGGGTTCCTGCGCGCCGAACTGGTTGCAGGGGAAGGCAATCACCTCAAATCCGTCATCGGCGTATTTCTTGTAGAGCGCTTCCAGCCCTTCGTACTGCGGGGTGAAGCCGCACTTGCTGGCGGTGTTGACCACCAGCAGCACCTTGCCGGCCTTGTCAGCGAGATTGAGCTCGCCGCCGCCGGGCAGCTTGGCCGTAAAATCGGCAATGGTTTTCATAGGTCTGGACTCCCCGGTCTGATTGCCCGGGAGACTAGGCGATGCTGACGCGCCGTCAACCAGCCGAAAGGCCTAGTCGACCCGCCCGTCGTGCAGCCGCAGCACGCGGTCCATCCGCGCGGCCAGCCGTTCGTTGTGCGTGGCGACCAAGGCGGCGCTGTTCTGGCCGCGGACCAGTTCGAGGAATTCCTCGAACACCCGGTCAGAGGTCGCCTCATCAAGGTTGCCGGTCGGCTCGTCCGCCAGGACCAACGCCGGACGGTTGGCCAGCGCGCGGGCCACGGCCACGCGCTGTTGTTCGCCGCCGGAGAGCTGGCTGGGCCGGTGATCAAGCCGCGCGCCAAGGCCGAGTGCGGTCAGCAGCTCGACCGCGCGGGCAGCTGCCTCCGCCTCACTCGTGCCGGCCACCAGCTGCGGCAGGACAACGTTTTCCTGCGCATTGAAATCGGGCAGCAGATGATGGAACTGATAGACGAACCCGACCCGGTCCCGCCGAAGGTCAGTCCGCTCATCAGCGGACAGTGCGGTTGCCTCTACCCCGGTAATCCGCAGCGAACCGCCAAAGCCGCCCTCCAGCAAGCCAACCGCCTGCAGCAGAGTGGACTTGCCCGAGCCGGAGGGCCCCAGCAGAGCCACGATCTCGCCCGGCTGGATCGCCAGATCGATCCCGCGCAGCACATCGATCCGCACCCCGCCCTGCTCAAAGCTGCGGGTCAGGCTCGTGGTCTGGACAACAGGTTCACTCATAGCGCAGCACCTGCACAGGATCGGTGCTCGCCGCCTTGAAGGCCGGGTAGAGCGTGGCGAGGAAGCTGAACACCAGCGCCATGATCACGATCAGGGTGATCTCCACCGGATCGGCGCGGGCGGGCAGCTCGGTCAGGAAGCGGATTTTCGGATCCCACAGGTTCTGGCCAGTCAGCACCTCGATCAGACGGACGATCGGCTGGCGGAAGAACAGGAAGGCGGCGCCCAGGATCAGCCCCGCGACCGTGCCCAGCGCGCCCACCACGAAGCCAACCGTGACGAAGACCTTGAGCAGGCTCTTCCGCCCTGCCCCCATGGTGCGCAGGATCGCGATGTCACGCGTCTTGGCGCGGACCAGCATGATCAGCGAGGAGAGGATATTGAACACGGCCACCAGCACGATGATCGAAAGCACCACGAACATCGCGACGCGCTCCACCGCGAGGGCTTCGAACAGGCTGGCGTTCATCGTGCGCCAATCGGTCACCACCGCCTGTCCGGCAAGGCGCTGGGAGACGGGCTTGAGGATTTCGGTCACGGAATCGGGATCGGTGACCTGGACCTCGATCATCCCGATCGAATCCCCGGCGAGCAGCAGCGTCTGCGCATCCTCGATCGGCATGACGACAAAGCGCTCGTCAAAATCGAACACCCCGATCTCGAAGATCGCGGCGACGCGGTAAGCGATCTCGCGCGGGACCGTGCCGAATGGGGTGGAGCGGCCCTGCGGGTTGATGATCGTCAACGTATCACCCACCCGGATGCCCAGGTTGGAGGCCAGCTGCGACCCGATCGCCACCTCGCCCGCACCGGGCTTCAGCGGATCGAGCGAACCCGACACCAGCTTGGGCTTCAGCCGCTGGATATCCTCAGCCGTATTGCCGCGGGCAAAGACCAGATCGACCCGGCCATTGAAACTGCCCATCTGCGGCTGCTCAATCAGCGGCGAGGCGCGGGTGACGCCCGGCGTCTGCCTCACGTCCTGCAACACGGACTGCCAGTTTTCGATCCGGCCGCCATAGGCCTGGACGATGGCGTGGCCGTTCAGCCCCACGATCTTGTCAAACAGTTCGGCCCGGAAGCCGTTCATCACGCTCATCACGATGACCAGCGCGGCCACGCCCAGGGCGACGGCAACCAGGCTGATCCCGGCCACCAAGGCAATAAACGCCTCGCTGCGCCCCGGCAGGAGGTAGCGCTTAACCAGCACCTTTTCGAACGGAGAAAGCAGCAAGGATCGCCTCGGCTGGAGGAAATGCGGACAGGCCCGACTTAGGGGGCGGCAGCGATCAGAGCAAGCGTTCAGAATGGGATAGGCTGACCATCCCAAGCAAATGCCTGTCCGCTTTCGGACGGGGTCAGATCATCGACTACGCCGAGCAAATACCCTGCCGCCGCCTCCGGCGTGAACAGGCGCTGCCCCTCGCCTTTGCCGGTGAACGGCGCGGAAAGCTCTGTGGCGACGGTCCCCGGATGCAGCGCGGCGACCACGGCCTGCGGATGCGTCCGCGCCAGTTCGATCGCGAAGTTGCGCAGGATCATGTTGAGCGCGGCCTTGCTGGCGCGGTAGGCGTGCCAGCCGCCAAGGCGGTTGTCGCTGATCGAACCGACCCGGGCTGAGAGCGCGGCGAAGACTGCCCGCTCGCGCCGGGGCAGCAGCGGCAGGAAGTGCTTGCCGATCAGCGCCGGGCCGGTGGCATTGATCGCAAAGGCGCGGGCATAGGCCGCCGGATCCTGTGCCTTGAAGCTCTTTTCAGGCTGAAAGCCGGGGCCGTCAGAGAGCACGCCAGTGGCAACAATCGCCAGCGCCACATCCGCCCCGATCCGGCTGGCGGCGGCAGCGATGCTGGCTTCGTCGGTCAGGTCAAAGGCGAAGGGTGTCGTGCCGTCCGGTGCAGCCGTTCCGCCGCGCGATCCGGCCCAGACCTGCGTGTAGCGCCCGCTGGCGGCCACGGCGCTGGCCAAGGCCGCGCCAATCCCGCCGCTCGCCCCGAAGATGACCGCCTGGCTCAATAGCCCATCAGGCTGAGCACTTCCTTGCGGCTGCGCTCGTCATCCAGGAAGCAGCCGAGCATGCGGCTGGTGACCATGCCAACGCCCGGCGTGCGCACGCCGCGCCCGGTCATGCAGCCGTGCTGCGCCTCGATCACCACGGCCACGCCCTGCGGCTGGAGGTGGTGCCAGATGCATTCGGCCACTTCGGCGGTCAGCCGTTCCTGGATCTGCAGACGGCGGGCAAAGCCGTGGAGCACACGGGCCAGCTTGGAAATGCCCACCACGCGGCTGTTCGGCAGGTAAGCGATCGAGGCCTTGCCGGTGATCGGGGCCATGTGGTGTTCGCAGTGCGACTGGAACGGGATGTCCTTCAGCAGCACGACCTCATCATAGCCGCCCACTTCCTCGAACGTGCGCGAGAGGTGCAGCGCGGGGTCTTCCTCGTTCCCCTGGCAGTATTCGCGCCAGGCGCGGGCGACGCGGGCGGGGGTATCAAGCAGGCCTTCACGGGCCGGATCCTCACCCACCCAGCGAAGCAGGGTGCGCAGCGCGTCCTGAACCTCGTCCGGCACGAAGAGCTTGGTGTCACCCTCGTCATGATCGAGATGGCTGGTCATGTAATTCATCGCTGCGATCCTTCCTGACCCCGTAGCTGGCGAATTGGGCCTCGGCAGCCTGGCAAACAACCCCGCCTTTGGACCGCCTCTGGGGACGGATACGAACCCATGCTTGCCTTGACGCGCGAGAGCGGCCAAAGGCGCTGGCGAAGCGCGAGCGCACCTGGCAGGCGATTCCATCATGAACATTACTCACCCGTTCCTGGACGTAGACGGCGACAAGCTGCGCGAGGAATGCGGCATCTTCGGCGTGATCGGCAGCCCCGAGGCTGCGGCGATCACGGCTTTGGGCCTGCACGCCCTGCAACACCGCGGGCAGGAAGCCTGCGGTATCGTCAGCTGGGACGGCAAGGAATTCTTCGCCCGGCGCGGTCTTGGCCATGTTGCCCAGGTCTTTGCCGACCAGACGATCATCAACGAACTGCCGGGTCATATGGCTTCGGGCCATGTGCGCTATTCCACCACCGGCGGACAGGGCCTGCGCAATGTCCAGCCGCTCCACGCCGACCTGGCGCGCGGCGGCTTTTCGATCGCGCACAACGGCAATATCTCGAACGCGATGCGGCTCAAGCAGGAGCTGGTCGACAAGGGGGCGATCTTCCAGTCGACCTCTGACACCGAAGTGATCATCCACCTGATCGCGACCAGCCGCTACCCCACCCTGCTCGATCGCTTTGTCGATGCGCTGCGGATGGTCGAAGGCGCCTATTCGCTCATCTGCCAGACGCCGAAGCGGATGATCGCCTGCCGCGATCCGCTGGGCATCCGTCCGCTGGTGATGGGCAAAATCGGCGATGCTACGGTCTTCGCCAGCGAAACGGTCGCGCTTGATGTGGTCGGTGCACAGTTCGTGCGCGAGATCGAGCCCGGCGAGATCGTCGAAGTGCGCCAGGACGGCCGCACGTCGTCGCACCGCCCGTTCGGCAACCACCCGCCCCGCCCTTGCATCTTCGAACACGTCTATTTCAGCCGGCCGGATTCGGTTTCGGGCGGCCAGTCGGTTTACGAAGTACGCCGCAAAATCGGGATCGAGCTGGCACGCGAAGCCCCGGTTGAGGCGGACCTGGTCGTGCCAGTGCCGGATAGCGGCGTCCCGGCGGCTATCGGCTATGCGCAGGAAAGCGGCATTCCCTTTGGCCTGGGCATCATCCGTTCGCACTATGTCGGCCGCACATTTATCCAGCCGTCGGACGGCGCGCGCCATGCCGATGTGAAGCGCAAGCACAACGCCAACCGCGCGCTGGTGGAAGGCAAGCGGATCGTGCTGATCGACGATTCGATCGTGCGCGGCACCACCTCGATGAAGATCGTGCAGATGATGCGCGATGCCGGGGCCAAGGAAGTGCACTTCCGGGTTGCCAGCCCGCCGACCAACAATTCGTGCTTCTACGGCGTCGACACGCCCGAGCGGAACAAGCTGCTCGCTGCGCGGATGAACCTGGCGGAAATGACCAAGTTCATCGTTGCCGATAGCCTGGCCTTCGTTTCGATCGACGGGCTCTATCGCGCCGTGGGTGAAAAGAGCCGCAACGCCGCCTGCCCGCAGCATTGCGATGCCTGCTTCACCGGTGACTATCCCACCAAGCTGACCGACCTGGCGGATCGCGCTGCGGAAACGGACCAGCTGAACCTCCCGGTCGGGAAAGTCGCATGACCGATCTTTCCGGACAGCTCGCGCTCGTTACGGGCGCCAGCCACGGCATTGGTGCAGCCACCGCGCAGGCCCTGGCCAAGGCCGGGGCGCACGTGATCCTGACCGGGCGCGACACCAAGGCGCTGGAAGCGGTTGAGGAAGCCATCTTTGCCGCTGGCGGTGCCGCCACGATTGCTCCGATGGACCTGACGGAGGGCGATGGCATTGCCCGCCTGGCCGAAGCCGTGGCCAGCCGCTGGGGCCAGCTGGACGTGCTGGTCCATTCGGCCGCGATCCTGCCGCAACTGACCGGCGTGACCGACATCGAGGCGAAGAGCCTGGCCTCGGCGCTCACCAACAATGCTTCGGCCACCCAGGCACTGATCGCACGGTTCGACCCGCTGCTGCGCAAGAGCGCTAACCCGCGGCTGGTTTACCTTACCACTTCGGTTGCCACCTCGCCCCGCGCATGGTGGGGCGCCTATGCCGCCAGCAAGGCAGCCGCCGAAGTTCTGGTCGATTGCTACGCACAGGAAGTGCGCAATATCACCCCGATCCGCGTCGCGATCATCGATCCGGGCGCAACCCGCACGACCATGCGGGCCAAAGCCTATCCGGGCGAAGATCCGCTGCGGAACAAGGAACCGGCGGTAGTCGGAGATCGCATTGTTGCTCTGCTTGGCGAACAATTCGCCAGCCCGCACCGCGAACGGATTGCCCAGCCGAACTGACCGGCCGCAACCGGTTACCCGGCCATCAGGGCCAGGCTGCTGACAGCATTATCGGCCCCAAAGCAAAGGGGCGCAACCAACGGTTGCGCCCCCTTTTCTGTTCAGGCCTGATGCGTGAGATCAGAACTTCACTTCAACCGCCACGGTGAAGGAACGGCCGCGCGGATCTGCCACGCGCGGTTCCCACGAGCTGCCGGCGCCGGTGTTGCCATCATAGGTGATGGCGAACGGCGGATCGGCATCGAACAGGTTCTTCACCCCCAGCGTGACCTTGTAGTTCGGGCCAAAGCCAAGATAGCTGACCGCCAGGTGATAGATCGAATAGGGATCGACCTTCTCGTTGAAGCCGGGGCGAACCACCGTGCCGGCGGCGATGCCGGGCAGCTTCTGGTTGGCATAGGTGCCACGGAACACCTGGGTCAGCGTGGCCGACCAATCATCGTTCGACCAGTTCACCCAGGCGTTGTGCTTCCACTTCAGGCCCAGGTCACCGGCATAGCTGAACACGCCCAGCTGATTGGTGAAGGCCAGCGACGGCGCCACCTTTTCCAACTTGCGCAGCAGCAGCGTGCCATCGAAGCCAAGGTTGAACGACGAGCTGCCGCCCAGATCGAACCCGCCGCGCAGGGCAAATTCGATGCCGCGGGTCTGGCGGGCACCGGCGTTGATCCAGCGCTGGTCAATCTGGGTGACATTGCCCGAAGCATCCCGGACGAACTTGTCCGGGAAGGTCGAGGCATTATCGATCAGCTGGCGCAGGGTCAGCGTCTGGATGGTGTCTTCAACATTGATCACCCAGAAGTCAGCCGATGCGCTCCACTTCGGGGCGGGACGCAGAACGGCGCCCAGGCTCCACTGCTTGGCTGTTTCCGGACGCAGGGTCAGGTTGCCGCCAGTAGCGATATCCGGACGGATCTGCGCGCAGGGCAGGCCCGAGCCAAAGGCGCTGGTTGGCACGCCACCCGGGCACTTGGTCGGATCGGCCAGATCGCTGCCCGAATAGGGCGAGAGCGTGACGCCATTGAAGATCTGGTTGAAGCTCGGCACGCGGAAGCTGGTGTTGTAGCTGCCGCGCAGCATCAGCCAGTCAACCGGTTGGTACTTGGCCGTAACCTTGGGGTTGGTGGTCGTGCCAAAGCCCGTGTAATCGTCGATGCGCAGGGCGCCGGTCACTTCAAAACCATCGAAGACCGGCATCAGCACTTCGGCATAGGCCGCCTTGATGGTGCGGTTCTTCGGGGTCAGCGCGTTGACGTTGTCAAAGGCCGCGTTGAAGATGTTCGGCGAGCTGGCAGCTGCGGCGGCCGAGCCGTTGAACTCATAAGTTTCGCGGCGATAATCCACGCCCACGGCAAGCTGGGCATCGCCGCCCGGCAGGCCAAACAGCGGGCCCGATGCCGAGGCATCGAGCTGCACCACCTTGTAGCGGCCGCCATAAAGCGAAACGCCTTCAGCCGAGATTGCCTTGAGGCCAGCCAGCGCCGCATCGGTCTGGGTCAGGCTGAAGGGATTGAGGATGCCCGAGTTGATCAGACCGACCAGACCCGGTGCCGAAGCACCCGGCGCAGTCGGCGCGCGCGGATCGATCCCGCCGCTGACCGCACCGGCCACACCTGAACCGGCTGCATCTGCTGCCGAGGCGAAGACGCCGCGATAGTGATAGCCGCTACCCAGAACCGAGGAGCTTTCGCTGCGGGCAAGCGACGCACCAGCGCGATAGTCCCAGCCTTCCAGCGGCAGCGGGCCTTCAACGCCGCCTGCAACGCGGAAGGTCTTGGTGTTGGTCGCATATTCGCGCACTTCGCAGGGAATGCAGCGCCAGCGGAAACCGATCGGCTTGCCATAGCGGGCATCCAGCGCCGCAACCTGCGCCGCGTTGCCGGCAAAGGCGCCACGGATTGCGTTGAAGACCGTGTTGTAGGTCGCCGTGGTCAGGCTGTTGAGCGGATAGGCAATCGGCAGGGTCGAGGTGTTGGTCGAAAGCTGGTTGTTCGAGAAGCTCTTGGCCGAATCCGCGTCAGAGCCGGTCACTTCGACATAGGCTTCGCTGGCCCCCAGCTTCACCGTGCCCTTGGCGTAATAGGTCAGGGTGTTGATCGGCTGCTGCAGGGCAGCGGCGCGGCCCGTATCCCAGGCGCAGGCGTAGACGTTGTTGGGCGAATTCCACAGCAGCTCGTCATAGGCCATGCCGCCGTCCATGGTGCCGCAACCGGCACCACCCGGCAGATCCAGGATGTTGATCCCGCCCGATGCAGCGTTGCCGCCGTTAGGCGCCGTCAGCGTCAGGCCGCTGGTCAGCGTGCCGGTGGGGAAGAACAGGGCATTGTTGCCGATGTTGAACACAGTGGCGATCGGCGTGCCGCGGGTGTCGATCGACAGGCCGCGGTCAGGCTGGTTGCCATTCACAAAGGCACGATCCGAGCCGCGCAGGATCTTGTTCCAGCTATAGGCGACCGCGCCCATGATGTTGAAACCCTGCTCATCAAGGTCACCATATCCGGCCACGCCCGAGAGGCGGTAGATATTGCCGCCGCCCTGCTCGGAGATGTCGGAGAAGCCCTGCACGCCAAGGCCGGTGTAGTTCTTCTTGGTGATGTAGTTGATCACCCCGCCAACGGCATCGGTGCCGTAGATGGCCGATGCACCGTCCTTCAGCACTTCCACCCGGTCGATCGCGGCGAACGGGATCTGGTTAACGTCAACCGCCTGACCCGAAAGGCCGTGGGCGGCGACGCGGCGGCCGTTCAGCAGGATCAGGGTGGCGGCACTGCCCTGCCCGCGCAGGTTGGCGGCCGAAAGCCCGTTGGTGCCGCGCTGGGCGCCGGTGGTCACGTCCGAATTCGACGCGAGGTTATCAGCGCCCGACCCGCTGGAGGTCAGGTACATATTGAGCTGTTCGGCGCTGGAAATCCCAGCGCGCTCAATATCGGCATTGGTGATGATCTGCAGCGGCAGTGCGCTCTTGGTCGGATCCTGCTTGATGCGCGAACCGGTAACGACGATCGCGCCGCTCTCACCCGCGGTAGCCTGCGCGTTGCGATTGGTGATATCCGGCGTTTCCTGCGCCAAAGCCGGCGCGGCAAGCGCGCCCAGCGCAACGGTGCTCGTCAATACGAGACGGGTGAAACTGCGTGCAATCATGCTAACCCCCTGAATAACCGCCCCCTGGCGGTAACGGTGACACACTAGCGCAAGAATTCAGTCTTGAAAGAGGATGCTTTGCCCGCGCGGCCGAAGCCGCCGGGATGTTGCGCTGCTGCAACATGAATGACCGCTCAGTTTTGCGCGGCAATCGCCAGCAGGGCGCTATCCATGACGGCCAGGGCGCTGGTCCCATCGGGCACATCGTTGGCAAGGATCGAGAAGGTCAGTTCGCGGCAGCTCGCTGCGATCATCCAGCCGGACAAGGCATTGGTGGCGTTGAGGGTGCCGGTCTTGGCAAAGATCCTGCCGGCCAGCGGCGTCCCGGCAAAGCGGCGGCGCAGGGTGCCATCCTGCCCGCCCACCGGCAGCGATGCCCGGAACTGGCTCCCCCAGGGCTGCCCTGCCGTCCAGCGTAGCAGCGTCACCGCAGCGCGCGGCGAGATACGGTTATAGGTCGACATGCCCGACCCATCGGCAAAATCATAACCGCTGCGGGGCAAGCCAGCGCGGGCAAAGACCGCGCGCGCCGCGGCCAGTCCCTGGTCCAAACTGTCTGACGGCACGGGCTTACCCGGTTCATCCGCGGGCGCGGCGAGCGCAAGCCGTCGCACAAGCAGCTCGGCATGGAGGTTCTGGCTGACCTTGTTGATCAGCGTGACTTCCTCCGCCAGCGGCGTGGCATCAGCGGCAGCCACGAAAGTGGGCTTGTCCGCCGCGACCAGCGGAAGCGCCCCGACGGGGCGATGAACAGTCCGGACCTTGCCGCGTACCTTGACCCCGCGCCGGGCCAGCTCCTGCGCCACCAGCCAGCCGGCATAGTCGGCCGGATCATCAAGCCCCAGCACTTCGCGCCACGGCTGGGCTGCCGCCTTGATCGTGCCATAAATCCGCAGCACCCGGCTGCCGACTGCCCGGTCAATCCCTAGCCGGGTTTCGCCATCGGCCTGCGTGACGGCCTGATTGATCACGGTGTAATAAGGCGAAACGGCAACTGCGGGCGGCTGCCCGGCGGCGGCCGGGGTCACCACGATCGACAGCTCGTTGTTATCGATCACGAGGGCAGACGTGGCCGTGCCGGAATCGGTGCCGATGTTGTTCCAGCTCATTCCCGGGCTCCAGCGCTGGTCGGTCATGGCGCTATCGTTCGCGATCACATCGCCTACAACCTGCGCCTTGGCTGCGATCTGGTCGAGCAGGGGCGCCAGGCAGCCGGTGAGGCATTCCGGCCTGGTCGAAAGGCTGATCGTGCCGTTACCGGTGATCACCACGCTGGGCGGCCCGTGTTTGACGGGCGCCAGCGCAATCGTTGTGCCCTCTGCAGGCTGCCCTTGCAGCAAGGCCATGGCCGCAGCCGTTGTGAACAGCTTGGTATTGCTGGCGGGAATGAAACGGTCATCAGGGCGGATCGCAAGGACTTCACGGCCCTGCCCGTCCACCACCAGCACCCCGAACCGGGTACCGGCCGGCGCAGTCGCCAGGATCGCAGAGGGACTGGCGGAGACCGCGGTCTGGGCAAGAGCCGGCACGGACAGCGCCAGGGTGGCGGCAAGGACAAACGAACGCATGGCGGCAAGTTGCCGTCCATGATTTCATTGCGCAAGCCCGGCCGCTGACCAGTCCCCCATCAGCGGTTCGTCGAATTCTTGGTTGAACGGCAGGCAACAGCGGGCCAACCTTGGCCATCACAGTTTAACAGGGATGTGTTTAACCTATGCGCAAGATCCTGCTTGGCCTTTCGGCCATCGCCCTCCCGTTTGTTCCCGCGACCGCGCAGAACGCAGTGCCGGTCGCGCCCAAGCCCGCTGCGATCGAAGCCGATGGCGTGCCCGCCGTGCCACTGGCCCTGGTCGAAGCGACGCGGCCCTACATGGAATTCCGCACCGCCGCCTTCCTTGATTGGGACCCGGCCACCCGGGCCATGCTGGTGGCAACCCGGTTCGGCAATGTTGCCCAGCTGCATACCGTGGCCGCCCCGGGCATGGCCCGCCGTCAGATCAGCTTCGAGGCCGAGCCGCTGGGTGGGCTCTATATGCCCAATGATGGCACACTGGTGGTTCGCAAGGACACGGGTGGCAGCGAGTTCTGGCAGCTCTACACCCTCAAGGATGGTCGGCTGACCCTGCTGACCGATGGCAAGAGCCGCAACGAGATCAACGCCGTGTCCGCCGATGGCAAATGGCTGGGCTATTCCTCGACCCGCCGCAATGGCTCAGATTCAGACCTCTACGTGATCGATCCACGCGACCCGGCCAGCAACAGGCTGGTCCTGCAGGTCAAGGGTGGCGGCTGGGCGATTGCCGATTTCGCGCCGGGGAATGCCACGGCAGTCGTTGGCAATTACCAGTCGGTCCAGAAGACCGACCTTTACCTGCTGGACCTGACCAGCGGCAAGCTGACCCCGATTGGCAACCACAAGCAGAACATCGCCTATGGCGGCGCGAAGTACGCACCCGATGGCGCATTGTGGATCACCAGCGACGCGGGATCCGATTTCCAGCGGCTTGGCACGCTTGACACCAAGACCGGCAAGTTCACCCCCCGCAGCCCTGAAACCAAGTGGGATGTCGAAAGTTTCGACATTGCTCCGGACGGCAGTTTCATCGCCTATATCGTCAACGAGGCGGGGATGTCGAAGCTCAGGCTGCTTGACCCCAAGACCGGTCAGTCCCGCGAAGTGACTGGCCTGCCCAAGGGAACGCTGGGCGGGGTGAAGATCGCGCCTTGGGGCGAAATTGGCACCACGGTATCTTCGGCCAAGGTGCCGACCGATGCCTTCTCGGTCGATCCCAAGACGCTGGCAGTCAAGCGCTGGACCGAAAGCGAGACCGGCGGACTTGACCCGGCACGCAATGTCGAACCCGAACTGGTCGAGGTGAAGAGCTTTGACGGCGAAAGCGTCTCGGGCTTCCTCTATCGCCCCGATCCGGCCAAGTTCCCGGGCAAACGCCCGCTGATCGTGAACATCCACGGCGGGCCGGAAGGACAGTCCACCCCGGGCTTCCGCGGGCGGACCAATTACTTGCTGAATGAGCAGGGCATTGCCGTGTTCTATCCGAACGTCCGCGGTTCAACCGGCTATGGCAAGCGCTTCGTGGGTCTGGATAACGGACCGTTCCTGCGCGAAAATTCGGTCAAGGACATCGGCGCCTTCCTGGATCGGCTGCAAGCCGACCCGGCGATCGACGCTGGCAGGATGGCGGTCCAGGGCGGATCCTATGGTGGCTACATGTGCTATGCCAGCGCGATCCGCTATGGCGACCGGTTCAAGGCGGCCGACTGCATCGTCGCAATCAGCAACTTCGTCACCTTCCTGGAAAACACCCAGTCCTATCGCCGCGACTTGCGCCGGGTGGAGTATGGCGACGAGCGCGATCCCAAGCAGCGCGCCAAGCTGATGGAAATCTCGCCGCTCACCAGCGTCGACAAGCTTTCGATCCCGCTGATGGTGGTGACGGGCGGTAACGATCCACGCGTGCCGAAGAGCGAGGCCGACCAGATGGTCGCCGCGGTGCGCGCCAAGGGCCGCACGGCCTGGCACCTGGTCGGCAAGAACGAAGGCCACGGCTTCGGCAAGAAGGAAAACCAGGACTACCAGTTCTGGACCGAACTGCAGTTCTGGAAAGAGCACCTGCTGAAGTGACCCGATTGGGCCGGAGCTTTTTGCAGCTCCGGCCCGGCGGGGGTCAGGCAACCAGCTTGTTGGCCGTTTCAGCGACGCGCCTGCCAAGATGGCGAGCGCCTTCCAGTTCGGTTTCGCTGGGCTGGCGGCTGCCGTCGCCGCCCGCAATCGTGGTCGCGCCATAGGGGGCGCCGCCAACCACCTCGTCGTGCCGCATCTGGCCGGTGTGGGCATAGTCCAGCCCGACCACGGTCATGCCGAAGTGCAGCAAGTTGGTGATGATCGAGAACAGCGTGGTTTCCTGCCCGCCGTGCTGCGTTGCGCTAGAGGTGAAGGCTGCGCCAACCTTGCCGATCAGGGCGCCGCGTGCCCACAGGCCGCCGGCCTGATCAAGGAAAGCTGCCATCTGGCTGCTGAGGCGCCCGAACCGGGTGCCGGTGCCGACAATGATCGCATCATAATGCTCAAGTTCGGCCACGGTCGCGACGGAGGCGGCCTGATCGAGCTTGAAGTGCGCCCCCGCGGCGATGTCTTCAGGCACAGTTTCAGGGACACGCTTCACGTCGACTTCAGCGCCAGCCTTGCGGGCACCTTCGGCGATCGCCTGGGCCATCGTCTCGATGTGGCCATAGCTCGAATAATAGAGAACAAGGACCTTGGTCATGGGGTGTGCTCCTGTTTGGGCAGAATGGGATAACCGCCAGATGGGGCTTTTGCGCTTTTCCGAAAAGTCGGATAATATCGCACCAACTTTTCCATAGGATTGATAAGTTGCGCCCCGGAACTCCCTCAGTCGAACAGATCCGCACAGTGCTCGCCGTGGTCGAGGAGGGCAGTTTTGCAGCGGCGGGCCGCAGGCTGCGCCGGGCGACCTCGGTGGTAAGCTACGCCATCGCCAATATCGAAGCGCAGCTGGGCATATCGTTGTTCGAGCGCGAGGGGACCCGCAAGCCGCGCCTGACGGCAAAGGGCGCGGCCGTGGTTGAGGAACTCCGCCGGATCGAGGCGGCGCTGTCTGGCCTGGGAGCCCGTGTGGAAGCCCTGAATGCCGGGCTTGAGCCACGGGTCGCGCTGGTGGTGGACGTGATGTACCCGTCTGCCAGCCTTGCCGCCGCGCTGCGCGATTTCGCGGGGCAGTTCCCGGCGGTATCACTGACCCTGCGGATCGAGGCGCTGGGCGCCGTGGCCGATCTGGTGCTGAGGGATGAGGCCGCGCTGGGCATCGCCGGGCCACTGGCGGCCGAACAGCCAGACATCGAAAGGGAATGGCTGGGCGAGGTGCTGCTGGTCCCGGTGGCGGCGCCGGATCACCCACTCGCTCGCGGTGGCGCGATCGGCGATCAGGTCCAGCTGGTTCTATCGGATCGTTCGACCTTGTCCGCGGGAAAGGAGTTCTCGGTGATCAGCCCGCGCACTTGGCGGCTGGGCGATCTGGGGGCCAAGCATGAGCTGCTGCGGCAGTCGCTGGGCTGGGGCAATATGCCGATCTGGATGGTGGCGGATGATCTGGCGGCCGGTCGGCTGGTGCGGCTTGACCTGCCCGAGGCGCCGGGCGGGCATTATCCGCTGTTTGCGATCCGCCGCGCTGACCTACACCTTGGCCCGGCCACGCAATGGCTGGCCAATCGCCTCACGCTTGACCGGAACATATAGCAAAGGGGCGCGGAAGCTATTGCCCCCGCGCCCCTTCCCCTTCACCCGCAGGTGATCAGAAGTCCTGGGTGATCGCGATCTTGGCGGTGAAGCCCAACGGGCTGGCCGTGAACGGATCGTAGTTCTGATCGAGCCGCGCAAAAGGCGGATCCTGATCAAGGATGTTGAGTGCCGACAGGGCGATGGTCGTGCCCGTCTTCAGCCGCAGCCGATAGGTCGCATCGACGGTGGTGAAGCTGCCGATGTTCTTGCCGGCCGTAACCGAAGCACCGGCCAGCGCCCCCGCGTTGGGAGCGAAGATCGCCGCACCGCGCTGGTCGGTATAGCCATCAAGGTAATTGACCTGCAGCCGCAGCGAATGATCGCCGAAATCGCCCTGGAGATAGGCATTGCCCTTCCATTTAGGCAGCGGATAGGCCGTGGTCTGGTAGTTAAGCAGGCCAACGGCGTTGAAGGCCGGCTGGACCACCACGCCTTCCACGGTGACGTCCGAGGTCTTGTAGTCAATCACATAGGTACCGGCGAAGCCGGCGGTCACCGCGCCCGAGCCAACTGGCAGTTCATAGCTGGCGCTGAAATCGATCCCGGAAGTGCTGACATCAGCCGAGTTGACATATTGCGTGCGCAGCCGCTGCACATTGCCGATGCCGCAGCCAGCCCCGGTGAAGGTGAAACGCGATTGCAGCGCGGCATAGGCCGGATTGCCGCAATTGGCGGCCCCCGTCGCGCCAAACAGCGCGGCGACGATCCCGGCCACCGGCTCACCCTCGATCGGGCCGGAGAAATCATACTTGAAGTAATCGACACTGGCCCGGAACCCGCCGGTATTGATCAGCAGGCCGCCATTGTAGGTGGTGGCGCTTTCCGGCGCGAGGTTCGGGTTGCCGTTAATATCGATCGCCCGGAACGAGCTGCCGATGATCTGCAGCGAGGTCAGGTTGCCTTCAAGGCTCTGCGACGGCGGCCCACGGAAGGTGGTGCCCACCCCGCCACGGATCGCCAGCCAGTCGGTCAACTGGAACTTGGCGCGCGCCTGGGGATCGAAGGTCGAACCGACGGCACCGCCATAATCTTCGTAGCGCGCTGAGAGCTGCAGGTTCAGCGCGTCCGTGATCGGCACCTGCAATTCGGCAAAGGCGGCGTAAACATCGGCCTTGCTATCGCCATTGCGGTTCGTGCCCAGGAAGCCAAGCGCGCCGGTTTGCGGGCTGCAGGTGGCCGCCGGGTTCAGCGGCGTGCCCGGGCACGGGTTGAATTCAAGATTTGAGATGTTGTTGTAGCGCCGACTATAGGTGTTGCGGCGATACTGCACGCCCAGCGCGAAGCCGACTTCGCCGCCCGGCAGGGTCAGCCCGGTCTGGCCAGAGATCACTGCATCAGCCACGAACTGGGTGGTGAAGGCCTGGGTGCGCGGCGTCTGGAACATCCAGTCCAACGTGCCGAGATCGTTGATCAGGCCTGCGCCAGGGGCGATCGACAGGCCGTTGGTGGCGCGCGAGCCGGCGTAGTTCGGGTTGGTCTGCCCGGTAACCGGATTGCCCTGCACTGCCGTGGAGAACGGATTCCAATAGGTACAGCCATTGGTTCCCGCCAGCGCGGCAAGCTGGGTCGCAGACAGCCCGGCGCGCGAGGCGGTCGAGGAGTAGGCGCAGCTTGAGCCACCGAAACCGGCAAGGGCATTCTGGAACAGGTCACCGAATGTGTCGGTGCCCTCAAACGCGCGATCATAGCGGCTGTAGGTGACACTGGTCGTGAAGTTGAGCTTGTCAGACAGTGCCGTATCAAGTTCCGCCGTGACCATCATCTGATCCGAAATGCGCGGCGATGTGGCCGAACCCCGCCCCGGGAACAGCGCATTGCCGCCCAGCAGGACCGGGCGGAACAGCACCGGGAAGGCCAGCGCCGGAGCCAGCGGCGTACCACCGGCATCGGTCAGGCAGCCTGCTGCCGCGCCATAGACGCGGCAATAGTCACGCAGCGCCGGGGCATAGGTCGGGATCTGGAACACCCCGCCCCCGCCGAAGGCCGCATTGGCGGAAGGCGGCAGGGTCGGCAGGTAGCTGGGCGAGGTGGTGATCCGGGTTTCGGAATGGCCCCACAGCGCATTCATCCGCAGGCTGGTGCTCTCGCTGATGTCAATTTCGGCGTCGAGGAACAGCTGGAAACGCTGTTCCGGCTCTACCAGGTTGCCGAACAGGCCATACTGGTTGAAGCAGCGGTCGGTTGAAGATCCGGGCAGGCTGCGGAAGCCACCTAGCGCCTCGCACCCAAGGTCCGTGGTGAACACGAGGCCGCCAACCGTAGCGTTGAAATCGAAGTTGCCGGGGTTGCCGCCGCCGGTCCAGCCGCCCTGCGGGTTGTTGGGATAGGGCTGGATCGTGAAATCGCGGTCAACAGTCTGCAATTCGGAGCGGCGCTGGTATCCGGCGGAGACGAAAATGCGCGCCCCATCGCCCGAATGGCCGTAACTGAGCGCCCCGCCATAATCGCCATCAGAACCGGAAATGTAGCGATAGTCAGCCGAGGCGCGGAAGCCTTCCTGGTTGGTGCGGGTGATGAAGTTGACCACCCCGGCGATAGCATCGGAACCATAGGTGGCCGCGGCGCCATCCTTGAGCACCTCAATCCGGCCGATCGCGCCTGACGGGATCAGGTTGACGTCAACAATCGGGATGCCGCTGCCGCCAGACTGCACGATGCGCTTGCCGTTCAGCAGCACCAGTGTGCGCTGCGGACCAAGCCCGCGCAGGTTAACCGAGGCAACGCCTTCATTCCCCTGCGCGCGAGCATCAAACTGGTTGGCATCGCCGATAATGCCGCTGGAATTCGGCAAATTTTTGAGGAGGTCGATTGCCGAGGGGCTACCCTGCTTGGACAGCTCTTCCGCCCCGATCACGTCGACCGGTGCCGGCGCTTCTTCGCTGGAGCCCCGGATCAGGGAGCCGGTAACGACGATTTCCTTGGCGTCCGCCGTCTTGTCATCATCAGCGCTGTTCTGGGCTAAGGCCGGGGCCGAAATCGCGGCAACCGCAAGGGCAATGAATGACGTGGAACCGATCCTGAGCTGGCGCACAGACATAACCTCTCCTCCTCGTGACGAGTGCCTCCGTCAGCGGGCGCGGGGCCCGTTGGAGAGGCTAACCCACATTGCGCCAATTCTGTGGCGCCTGGGGAGAGCTTACGTATAATCTACAGTCAGTCAAACCCCGCGCCGAAAATTTCCGAAAGGCCAAAACCGTTGCGGATCTTGTTGTTTAAAACCAACGGGCTATCGGTCTGCATTCCCCGTGCAGAATATACCAGCGAAACCGCCAGCCGTGACCGTGGACAGGCGGCTTGCAAAGCGGGTTAAGGCTTTGCCTTTCGCGTCGGTTTGCCTATAGGCAGTGAGCCCCGACAGAGCAGTCTTGCGCGGCTCGATCCAGCCGGGGCTTGTCATTTTCCTTGCAGGGAAGCCGCTCATGTCGCGTCGCCGCCAAATCTACGAAGGCAAGGCCAAGATCCTTTACGAAGGGCCCGAGCCCGGCACCCTGATCCAGTATTTCAAGGATGACGCCACGGCCTTCAACGCCCAGAAGAAGGGCACGATCAACGGCAAGGGCGTGATCAACAACCGCATCAGCGAACACGTCTTCACGCGACTGAGCCACATCGGCATCCCCACCCACTTCATCAAGCGGCTCAACATGCGTGAGCAGCTGGTGCGCCAGGTGGAAATTATTCCGATCGAAGTGCTGGTCCGCAACGTTGCCGCCGGCTCGATCTCAAAGCGGCTGGGCATTCCTGAGGGCGAACCCCTGCCCCACACCCTGATCCAGTATTGCCTCAAGGACGATGCGCTGGGCGACCCGCTGGTTTCCGAAGAGGAAATCGCTTGCTTTGGCTGGGCCACCAACGAAGAAATGCAGGACATTTCATCGATGGCGATCCGGATCAACGATTTCATGTGCGGCATGTTCGCCGCGATCAATATCCGCCTGGTTGATTTCAAACTGGAGTTCGGCCGGATCTGGGACGGTGATTACAGCCGCGTGATCCTGGCGGACGAGATCAGCCCGGACGGCTGCCGCCTGTGGGATATGATCACCGGCGAAAAGCTGGACAAGGACCGCTTCCGCCGCGACCTGGGTGGTGAGGAAGAGGCTTACCAGGAAGTCGCCCGGCGGCTTGGCCTGCTCGATACCGACAACGGGCCGAGCGAGGTGCTGGACCTTTCGGCACACCGGAAATTGCGCGGCAAGTAACCGCTGACCGATTGCCGCTTGCGGGAGAGTGCAGTCTGGGTGAGAACACACCCATGACGTCCCGCAAGCTGTTGTTCGCCCTCGTCCTTTCCACAACTGCGCTCGCCGCCTGCGCGCCGCAGCAGCGCCCGCTGCATAGCGCCAGCCCGGCAGCCAAGCCGACCTGGGCCTTCGAGGCTAGCGATGTTCCGGTCGACGAAGGGTACCGTTTCGGCAAGCTCGACAACGGGATGCGCTATATCATCCGCAGCAATGCCACGCCCAAGGGGCAAGCGCTGGTGCGGATGGTCGTGAACACCGGCTCGCTCGATGAAGCTGATGACGAGCGCGGCTATGCCCACTTCATCGAACACATGGCCTTTAACGGCAGCACCAGGGTGCCCGAAGGGGAAATGGTGAAGCTGCTTGAGCGGCAGGGGCTGGCCTTTGGCGCCGATACCAACGCTTCAACCGGGTTCGAGCGGACGGAGTACAAGCTGGACCTGCCGCGCAATGATCCGGCCCTGCTCGACACGGCGCTGATGCTGATGCGCGAAACGGCGAGCGAACTCACCATCAGCGAGGCGGCTGTGGCGCGTGAACGCGGGGTGATCCTCTCGGAAAAGCGTGATCGCAACACCTTCGCCCTGCGCAATTTCGAGGACCAGATGCAGTTCCTGCATCCGCAGGCGCGCTACACTCAAAGGCTACCGATCGGCACCGAGGAGACCCTTAACGCCGCCACCGCGGAGCGACTTCGCGCCTTCTGGCAGCGCGAATATGTCCCCGCGCAAACCACCCTGATCGTGGTCGGTGATTTCCCGGTCGAGGCAGTGGAAGCGGCGATCAAGGACCGCTTCGCCAGCTGGCAACTCACCCCGGCCGAACCGCAGCCCAAGGCCGGTCCGTTCGACCCCAAGGCCAAGCCGCGCGAAGACGTGTTCCTAGATCAGGCCCTGTCCGAGCGGGTGACCGTGAGCCGCGATACACCGTGGCTCGATGAACCCGACACCCTGGCTCAACGCCGCGAAAACCTGCTGCGTCAGATCGGCTATGGCATCATCAACCGCCGCCTGCTGCGGCGCACGCGCGAGGCGAACGCACCGTTCCGGGCGGCCGGGATCGGTACGTCCGACCAGTTTCGGGAGGGCCGCACCACGAGCCTGCTCGTCGAAACGGTTGACGGCGGCTGGCAGCGCGGGCTTGTGGCTGCCACCGAGGAATATCGCCGCGCGCTGGCATACGGTTTCAGCCAGGCCGAAGTGGCGGAGCAAATCGCCAATTCGCGCACAGCGGCGCGCAATGCCGCTGCCAGCGAGAGCACCCGCAGCAATGGCACGTTGCTGGGAGCAGTGCTGGCACTGGTCACTGACGATCTGGTGCCCGACAGGCCGAGCCGCTCGCTCGAGCGGCTTGAGGCTTTCATCCCCCAGATCACCCCCGATGCGGTGCTGGCCGCCTTGCAGCGCGAACTGGTTCGGCTCCACCAGCCGCTGATCCGCTTCCAGGGGCGCCGCGAACCACAGGGCGGGACGAAGGCGCTGCGCGAGGCATGGGATGCGGCGGTGGCTGCCAAGCTCAGCAAGCCGGAAGCCAAGGCCGCCGGCGCCTTTGCCTATACCGATTTCGGGCCGGCCGGGCGGGTCGTCAGCGATATGACCGAGCCGCGCTATGGCATCCGTCAGATCCGTTTCGCCAACGGGGTAATGCTGAACCTGAAGCGGACAGAATTGACCAAAGACCGGGTCGGGGTGCGGCTGTCGATCGATGGCGGCAGCATGCTGGCAACGCAGGACAAGCCTCTGGCCGTGCAGATGATGGCCGTGTTTGGCCAGGCCGGTTTGGGCAAACATTCCCGCGACGAGCTCGACAGCCTTCTCGCCGGCAAAACAGTGGGGACCGGACTGGGTGCGGGCGCAGAAACCTTCAACACAGGGATAACGACAACCCCGGCCGATCTTGAACTGCAGCTGCAGGTCCTCGCTGCCCAGCTGACCGATCCGGGATACCGCATCGAAGCAGAGATGTTCTATCGCCAGAACATCAACAACTTCTTTGCCTCGCTAGGCGCCACACCCGGCTCTGCACTTGCCGCGCAGCTGGGCGGGATCGTGTCTGACAACGATCCCCGCTTTTCGCTCGGCAAGGTTGAGGATTACCGCAAGCTAACCCTTGCCCAGCTAAAAGGGAGCATCACTGACCGGCTGGCTAATGGGGCAATCGAGCTGGCGCTGGTTGGTGATTTCGACGAGGGACAGGCAATCGCGCTCGTCGGTAAGACGCTGGGCGCGCTTCCCCAGCGCGAGGCCAAATTCCAGGCCTATCCCGAGCAGCGGCAGCGCACCTTTACCAGTGACCGCTCACGCCACGTGGTGCGTCACCGTGGTGCCAAGGA
Organism: uncultured Novosphingobium sp.; assembly: GCA_964413885.1. Lineage (GTDB taxonomy): Bacteria > Pseudomonadota > Alphaproteobacteria > Sphingomonadales > Sphingomonadaceae > Novosphingobium. The sequence continues at coordinate 251,173 of CAYPTU010000001.1, read as the reverse complement.
CCAGGCCCTGCTCACCGTGCACTGGCCAACCCGCGATGGTGACGACCTGAAGCAGGCAATTGCGCTGGAACTGCTGCAGCGGGTTGTGCAGGTCGAACTGACCGACACCTTGCGCGAGACGCTCGGTAAGGCCTACTCCCCCGGCGTCAGCGCGAACAGCCCGCGTACCTGGCCTGGCTTCGGGACTTTCGCCATCAGCGCCTCAGTCGACGTCAAGGAAGTGGTCGCCACCCGCGCCGCAATCCGCAGCCTGCTGGAAGACTTGCGCAAGGCCCCCGTCAGCGCCGACGTGGTCCAGCGCGCCCGGGCGCCGATGCTGGAAAACCTTGATGCCGTGCTGAAGACCAACAACGGCTGGATCAGCCTGGTTGATCGCGCACAGTCGAAGCCCGACGAGATTGAGCGCTTTGCCAATTCCCGCGCGATCATTGCCGCGCTGACCGCGGAAGACTTGCTGGCCCTGGCCCGGCGCTATCTAGATCCGGACCAGGGCTTGGAAATCCTTGCCCTGCCTGAAGGCATCGATCCCTAGAGCTTCAGGCCTTCCGGCAGCTGCAACGGCAGTTTCAGGTAATGCACCGCATTGCCTTCTGCCGGCGGCAGGTGCCCGGCGCGAATGTTGACCTGAACCGATGGCAGCAAAAGCCGCGGCGCGGCCAGGCCGGCATCGCGGCCCTGGCGCATTTGCACAAAGGCGGCTTCATCGATGCCATCGTGAATGTGGACGTTCCGGGCGCGTTCCTCGGCAACGGTGGTCTCCCACGCGAAATTATCGCGTCCCGGAGCCTTGTAATCATGGCACATGAACAGGCGAGTTTCCGGCGGCAGTGCCAGAATGCGCCGGATCGAACGATAGAGCGCCGTGGCGTCACCACCCGGAAAATCGGCGCGAGCCGTGCCATAGTCAGGCATGAACAGCGTATCACCCACGAAGACCGCATCGCCTATCTTGTATGAGATGCAAGCCGGGGTGTGACCGGGTGTATGCAGCACTTCAGCCGTCAGTTCGCCGATCCGGAATGTTTCCCCATCCGCGAACAGATCATCGAACTCGGCCCCCGTGCCCGATACGTCCGGCGCATTGAACACCCCGGCAAAGACTTGCTGCACGGTGCCTATATGCGCACCGATGCCTACCCGTGCCCCCGTCCGAGCCTTAATAAGCGATGCGGCGGACAGGTGATCGGCATGGGCGTGGGTTTCCAGCACGCGGGTAATGGTCCAGCCCCCTGTTGCCGCGGCAGTCAGCACCGCCTCGACCGAACCGGTTGAGATGGCGCCCGACGCCGGATCGAAATCAAGCACTGGGTCAATCAGAGCGGCCATCTTGGTGGCTGGATCACCCACCAGATAGGTTACGGTGAAGGTCGCTTCGTCAAAAAAAGCCTGAATATGTGTGGGATTGGCCATGGGACGACTCCATTGATGGCTGAAATATATTAGCATTCTCTTATTTAGAAACATCTAATATATGGGGTTGCAATGAACAGCCCCACTACTGATCTGGACCGCTTTGCCGCCAATGCCGCCGAAGTATCCGCCCTACTCAAGGCCATGGGCAACCAGCGCCGCCTGATGGTGCTGTGCCAATTGGCCGAACATGGCGAGATGCGCGTGGGCGATCTTGCCCAGGCCGTTGGCCTGTCGCAGTCGGCCCTTTCGCAGCATCTGGCCGTGTTGCGCGATGAAGGCCTGCTGGCCTTCCGGCGCGAGGCGCAGGTGGCTTGGTATCGCATCGCCGACCCGCGCTGCGAAACGCTGCTCGTCACGCTCCACCAACTCTATTGCCGGATGGATTGAAACCATGACGCTCAAGAAGATCACCCCCGCCGAAGCCCGCGCCCGGATTGCCGAAGGCGCGGCCCTGATCGATATTCGCGGCGCAGACGAACATGCCCGCAGCCGCATCCCCGGCGCAGACAACGCGCCACTGGGCAGCGAACTGAACCTGGGCGATGCCCCGGCGGTGATCTATCACTGCCGCTCTGGCATGCGGACCGATGCCAATGCGGCGCAGCTCGCCGCAGCCAGCCCCTGCGAGGCCTACCTGCTCGAAGGCGGGATCGATGCCTGGCGCGCTGCGGGCCTGCCGGTAATCACCGATGCCAAGGCGCCGCTGGAAATCATGCGGCAGGTCCAGATCACCGCTGGCCTGCTGGTGCTGACCGGCGTGATCCTGTCGCTGACTGTGGCCCAGGCCTGGATCGGCCTCAGCGCCTTTGTTGGCGCCGGACTGACCTTTGCCGGCATCAGCGGCTGGTGCGGCATGGCCAAGTTATTGGCGCTGATGCCTTGGAACCAGCGCGCGGCCTGATCCAATGGACATAGCAACGATCCTTGCCGCGATTGCCGCCGGGTCTGCCATCGGGCTGGTTCTGGCGCTGGTCGGCGGCGGCGGATCGATCCTGGCCGTGCCGCTGCTGGTCTATCTGGTTGGCGTGCCCTCCCCCCATGCGGCAATCGGCACGGCCCCCGTGGCGGTTGCACTCAATGCGGCGAGCAGCCTGATCGGCCATGCTCGCAGCGGCAATGTTAAGTGGCCTTGCGCACTGACATTTGCGCTGGCCGGCGTGATCGGTGCAGCACTTGGGGCCGAGGCGGGCAAGGCGATGGACGGGCAGCGCCTGCTCGCCCTGTTCGGCGCGCTGATGGTGCTGGTCGGGCTATCGATGCTGCGCCCACGCAAGACTGCCGACGACCCCGACGTTCGGCTTGAGCGGAGCACTGCTTCGGTTCTGCTCCCTCGCCTGATCCCGACCGGCTTTGGGGTTGGCTTGCTGGCCGGGTTCTTCGGCATCGGTGGCGGTTTCCTGATCGTGCCGGGGCTGGTGATGGCCACGCGCATGCCGCTGCGGATCGCAGTCGGCACGTCTTTGGTGGTCGTAACGGCGCTGGGGCTGACCACTGCGACGTCCTATGCCTTGTCAGGCTACGTCGATTGGCAACTGGTCGGACTGCTGGTGATTGGCGGCATCATCGGCGCGCTAGTCGGCATTCCACTGGGGAAACGCCTTGCAGCCCGCAAACGCACGATGGAATTGGGCTTTGCCGCGCTGGTCATCGCGATCGGCGGGTATGTCATCCTGCGCGGCCTGTCCTGACAAAAAAGGGCGGAGGACCGAAGTCCCCCGCCCGCTAGTCAGGGAGGATTGGTAAAACTTAGAACTTGATCGAAGCATCAACCCCGAAGGTGCGCGGCATGTTGAAGTTGCCATAGTCACCCAGGATGCCGCCGTTGTTGGCGATAACCGTGATGTTCGGCACACCGGCAACCGCGTTCGACTGCACTGAAGGCAGGCTGTTCGACGGATCGCGGCGATAGACATACTGCGTGTTGAGCAGGTTGCGGGCCCAGAAGCCGAATGTCAGCTTCTGGTCGCCAGCGCCGAGACCAATGTCGAGCACCGACACGCGACCATTCACGACGAAGGATTCGTCATTCTTGGTGGCGAACTGGTCAAAGCTCTGGGTCGCCTGCGAGTAGTTGGCATCAAGGTGGAACTTGATGCGGGTATCCGCGCCGCCAATCGGCAGTTCGTAATCGACCGAAGCGCTTGCGGCATTGCGCGGCGTGAAGACGATGAAGAACTTCTGCGGGACCGTGGTCGAATTACCCGTCGGGACGCCAGCCGAAGTGAATTCGCGGTAGGTCACCGGCACTTCGGGGATGTTGGTGTAGGTATAGGCGTACGAGAGATCGAACTTCAGGCGATCGGTCGGCTTCACGGTCAGGTCAGCCTCGATCCCGCGGATCTTGGTCGTGCCCGGAGCGTTGAAGGTGACGAGGTTGTTGAAGTTACCGGTCGCAGTCGGCTGGATGGTCGAAAGGTCGACCTGGCTGCCCTTGCGGTTCATCGTGTAGGCCGCAAGGTTGATGCGGGCCCGGCGATCCCAGAAGTCTGCCTTCAGGCCAACTTCATAGCTCTTCACGTCTTCAGGATTGAAGGCGCGATAGTCGGACGTGCGCGAGCTGGCGCCGCCGGCGCGGTAACCCGTGGCGTACTTCACGTAACCATGGACCGCATTGCTGAAGTCATAGGCCACGGTCGCCATCGGGTTGAAGCGGCTCCATTCCTTGTCGAGCGGCTTGTAACCGTTGGTGGCGGCGATCGTCGGGTTGGCCGAATAGAGGACGTTGCGCGAATAGATCAGTTCGCCCTTCTTCTTGTCCTTGGTGTAGCGACCGCCAACGGTGACGTGGAGTGCCTCGCTGGCGTTCCAGGTGGCCTGGCCATAGGCCGCGTAGCTCTTCGACTGAACGCTCGAAGCACGGTCGATCGAGCAGCCCTGCACGGCCACGCCAACCAGCGGGTTGGCTGCGCCGGTGCAGAACGGGATCGGCGCATAAGTGGCCCCGGTTACGACACCACCGGTCACGATGGCCGTGACACCCATCGAGTTGGGCGTGGCAGCATCATCGCTGACGCGCTCGTTGAAGTAGTAGAAGCCCGCCACGTAATCGACCGAACCGATCGTGCCGACAGCCTGGATCTCCTGGCTGAACTGGCGCTGGTGCAAATCTGCCAGGCTATAGCGGCTGAAGGCGCAGTTGGCGCCGGCGCAGGCCGCCGTCAGGTTGACCACGGGCACGCGGTGATAGCCGCCTGAGTTATCCCACTGCTGCACGTCCACGCCGCGCCAGGCGGTGATCGAACGCAGTTCCAGTTCGGGCGCCACCTTCCACTTGAAGGTGTTGGTGAAGCCATGGGTATCGTCAACGCTCTTGCGCTGCGGCACGCCGATATCAGCGGTGCGCATCAGCGTTTCGCCATTCACCACCACGCCCGGCAGGAGCGAGCGGATCGTTCCCTGCGAACCGATGAACGAAGTGCCCGGGGTGACGCAGGCACTGCCTGCCGGAATGGCGATCGGCGCCAGGTTCGTGCCGCCCGAGAGACAGCCGTTCGGGTTGTAGTTCAGCAGCTGGCTGTAGAACGGTGAGTTTTCATCCTTGGCGACGTCGTAAGAAAAATCGTTAGTGATGCCATCGGCCGGCTGCCAGCGCACGGCAGCACGCAGGCCCTTGCGATTGTAGAAGCCCCAGCCGACCTGGTCAGCCAACGGGTTTTCAGTCACGGCGCCCTGGTGCTGGTAAACACCATCGAGCTTGACCGAGAAGCCAGCGACCTTGGGCAGGTTGAGGTGGATCGAGGCGTTGCGCGAACCGATGTTGCCCACGCCACCTTCCACACGGCCGCCCCATTCACCGGTCGGTGCCTTGGTAACCATCGACAGCGCGCCGCCTTCGGTGTTGCGGCCAAACAGGGTGCCCTGCGGCCCCTTAAGCACTTCAACGCGCTCGATATCAAACAGCGCGGCGTTGAGGCCGTGCTGGCGGCCAAGATAGACGCCATCGATATAGACGCCGACGCCCTGTTCACGGGCGGGCTGGTTGGCATCGAGCGGAACGATCCCGCGGATACCGATGGTCAACGCCGACTGGCGGGCTTCGAAAGTGGCGACGCGCAGCGAAGGAATGCCGCCGTCGGTCAGGTCGAGCAGGCTCTGAACCTTGCGCTCGCGAATGGTTTCAGCACCCATCACCGAGATCGAGATTGGGGTGCGCTGAAGATTGGTTTCGCGCTTGGTCGCCGTCACGACGATGTCGGTCAGACCATCGCTCTGCGTGGTTGTCGTGGCAGCAGCGGCAGCATCCTGCGGCTGCTCAGCGGCACCACCTTCAGCGGCGGCGGCATCGACGAAGACGGCATCGGCAGTCACGGTAACGGCAGCGTGGGCGGTTCCGGCCAGACCGAAGGCGGTCGCAAGAGCCAGAAGCGATGCAGTCGAGCGTGCATTCAAGCGGTTCATTGGGTGTCTTCCCTGAGAGTGTATTTCAGCAATCGTTGCGATGCCGTCTCAGGGGTTTGCGCTGCGTGCGAATCGACCCCCTTGCCGACCTCATCGCCGCCACTAGGGAGTGCATGTGTCGCTTGTGCGTAGGTTGGCTGACGCTAATGCGACATGACGGTGACAGGATGGCCAGCGCCCGCTGACAGCGGGCCAACCTGGCGGATCAATCGATCGTGGCTGAAGCCAGTACGGCCTGCCACTCTCTCCTTGTCTGCGCAGTCGGTTCGGTCTTGCGCAAGAAGCCAAGCAGGAAGAGCGATTGCTTGCCTGCGATCACCCGGTACAGGGCCACGGGCGGATAACCTGAGGCACATCCGGCCGAGCGGCGTTCAAAGGTAACCGATGTGGCATCCTGTGCCACGGACCGGAATTCGCTGGCACAGCGCCGCTGGCTCTCGCCCTGCAATTCCGCCACCCATTCGCCCACCGTCCGTACTTTCTTATCGGGGCTGCGGGCCACGATCAGCAAAGCTTCGGCCCAATCCTTGGCAGACTTACCCTCAATCGCGATCAGGTCGGTAACGTAGCGCGGATTGCTATCGTTGAAGTCGATCATTCCCGGATCGCCGCTATCGAACACCGCTTTCAACTGCGGTGAAAGGCGGTGATCAAACTTCAGCCGCTCAGCCTGCAGCGGACTGGTCAGGAGCATTGCGCCCAGCAACGCGGCAAGATGGAACTTCATTTCATGGCTCCTTGTTCAGCTACCCAGACTAGGCCCGAAAAGCCGCCGATTCACGGGAATTTTTATGACAAATCCATGACAGGCAACGTCACATTCGGCTGACGATTTGCCGTCACGAATCCGTCATCTAGCTGCGCCATGCTTGTCGGGAAGCATCCTCCGCCAAGGGCGCATTGTCATGTCTGCGATTGCAACAGTCCTCATCTCCGCTCCGCCCGCGACGCTGCTTGACGGCGTGCGACGCCGACGCCCTGATCTGCAGATCGCCGCGCTCGAGGAGGGCGTGGCTATTTCTGCTGATGGTCCCGTCTGGTGCTTCGTGGACTGGCTGCTACCCGACCGGTCTGGTCTGGAGATGGTCCGCACCTTGCGCGAGGGTAAGACCACGCGCGAAAGCCACATCACCATGGTGCTCGAAAGCGGCGAGCCAGAGGACAAGCGCCGCGCGCTGCGCGCCGGGGCGGATGATTACCTGGTGGGTCCGCTCAACACAGAGCGCCTGCTTGACCGACTGGCCACGTATGAGTCTGTGCCGGCCATGCCCACTGCGGCGCGGCGCAAGCTTGCCCATGGCGAGCTTTTACTGGATCTCAATGCGCACCAGGTGCGCTACCAAGGCCGTCTGCTGACCTTGCGGCCTAACGAGTTGCGCCTGCTGGCCCACTTCCTTGAGCATCCCGATCAGGTCTTCTCGCGCGCGGCTCTGATCGAGCGGATTGGCAAGGACGATGACGTCAGTGATGAACGCACGGTTGATGTCTGGGTTGGGCGGCTGCGGCGCGCGTTAGTCGCCCAGGGTGCGCCTGATCCGCTGCGCACAGTCCGTTCGGCCGGCTATGTGCTGGATTCGCTTTCGGCACAGGATTAGCCAATCGGGGGAATTAGCTGCCGGGCCGCTTGCCCCGGCGGCGTTCTAGCGGCATAGGCCCGCACGAATCCTCCGTTTCCAGACCGAAAGGCCGCCCATGAAGGTCCGCGTATTCGTCAGCCTCAAGAACGGGGTGCTCGACCCGCAGGGACGCGCCATCCACCACGCGATTGAAGGCCTGGGCATCCACGGCGTGCAGGATGTGCGCGCCGGCAAGATGATCGAACTGGAAGTCGATTCCAGTGTCACCGACGCCCAACTAGAGGAAATGGCCAGCAAGCTGCTGACCAACACCGTGATCGAGAATTACCGCATCGAACGGGTGCAGCCGTGAGCTTCCGCTCGGCCGTGATCACCTTCCCGGGCTCCAACTGTGACCGGGACATGGCCGATGCGCTGGAGAAGGTCTCCGGCACCGCGCCGCACCGCGTCTGGCACGGCGATGCCGCCCTGCCCGATCGCCTGGACTTCATCGCCCTGCCCGGTGGCTTTTCCTATGGCGACTATCTGCGTTCCGGCGCGATGGCAGCGCGCAGCCCAATTATGCAGGCGGTGATTGCCGCGGCGGGCAAGGGCGTGCCGGTGCTGGGCGTCTGCAACGGCTTTCAGGTGCTGACCGAGGCCGGACTGCTGCCCGGCGCGCTGATGCGCAATGCCGGGATCCGCTTCGTCTGCCGCGAAGTGAAGCTAACGGTCGAAAACGCCAAGAGCCTGTTCACAGCAGGGTATAGCGCGGGGCAGGAAATCGTGATCCCGGTTGCTCACCACGATGGCAATTACTTTGCTGATGCCGAAACGCTGGACCGGCTGGAAGGCGAAGGGCGCGTCGCATTCCGCTATGCCGAAGCGGTTAATGGTTCAGCCCGCAACATTGCCGGCGTGCTCAACGCTGCGGGCAACGTGCTGGGTATGATGCCGCACCCGGAACGGATGATCGAAGCCGCGCAGGGCGGCACCGATGGCCGGACACTGTTCGAAAGCGCCGTGCGCGGGCTGGTCGGCGCCTAGGACAGCGCTCAGCTGACCTGACGCAGGTTGGACTTGCCGAACAGCCCCAAGGCCTCTTGTGCGGTCATTGGCCGACCATAGTAATAGCCCTGGATCTTGCGGCAACCAAGCCCGCAGATGATCGACAGTTCGCGCTCGGTCTCAACGCCTTCGGCCGTGGTCGACATTTCCAGGCTTTCCGCCATGGCAACCACGGCGCGGATGATGGCCAGGCTTTCCGGGTTCCCGGCGGCTGCCCCCTGCACGAAGCTGCGATCAACCTTGATCGTCGAGAACCGCAGGTTGCGGATATAGGCCAGCGAAGAATAGCCAGTGCCGAAGTCATCCAGCGCAATTCCACACCCCAGCGCCATGATCTGCTCCAACGCCTGACGGGCCAGGTTTGAATCCCGCACAAAGATCGATTCGGTCACTTCGATCTCCAGCCGCTGGGCCGGCAATCCGCTCCGCGAAAGAGCAGTGACCACGCTGGACAGGAAAGCGGGATCAAGCAACTGCTCGCCCGAGACATTGACCGCCACTTTGACATGGATTGGCCATTGCGCGGCAACGCGGCAAGCCTCGTGCAGCACCCATTCGCCAATCGGCACGATCAGGCGGGTATCTTCGGCCAAGGGGATGAATTTGGCCGGGCTGACCGGACCATGTTCGTCACTGTTCCAGCGCAGCAAGGCCTCAAAGCTAACGATGCTCTCATCCTGAGCATCGACCACGGGCTGGAAATTCAGCACGAATTCGTTCTTCTCAAGTGCGCGGCGAAGCGAGAACTCCAGCTTGCGCCGCTCTTCGGCATGGGCGTGGAGCGATGGCTCGTAATGGCAGTGCTGCCCGCCACCTTCTTCCTTGGAGCGATAAAGCGCCAGGTCCGCGTTGCGCATCAAGGTTTCAACCGTATTGCCATCGCCGGGTCCGATTGCCGAGCCCACGCTTGCCCCGATGTAGAGCGTGTGATGATCCACGTCATAGGGCTGCGAGAGCTGATCGATCACCTGTGCGGCAACCTGCTTCAAGCGGTGGGGATCGGATGCATCGCGCACCACGATGGCAAACTCGTCGCCGCCCAGGCGCCCGCACATTTCATTCTCGCTCATGATCGACTTGAGCCGATCCGATACGCGCGCCAGCAATTGATCGCCGACCAGATGCCCCAACGTATCATTGACCGCCTTGAACCGGTCGAGATCGATCATCATGAAAGCACAACGGGTGCGCCACTGGGCCGCATAGCGCAGGGCATCAGCCAGGGCCTCGGTCACCATCATCCGGTTCGGCAAGCTGGTCAGCGTATCGAACCGCGCCATGTGCGCGATCTTCTCCGAACTCTCGCGCTGCGCGGTCACGTCTGATCCAACCCCGCGGAAGCCGTCAAAGGCGCCTTTGTCATCGAACTTGGGCGTACCCCTACAGTTCCCACCACCGCATCCGCCCGTTGATATGGACCCGCACAATCAGATTGGAAAAGCTCTCCCGCCGTTTCAGGCGCTCGGCAAGATCGTGCAGGCTGGAGGGGAACTGGCCGCTCTCCCAGGCTGGCCCGGCGATCAATTGGATAAATGGCTGGCCATCAATTTCGTCGGCGCTTTGTCCCAGCGCAAAGGCAAAACGCGGGCTGACCCCACGCACCCGACGCGACGTATCAACCTGCCACAGCCAATCGGCCTCGCCTTCCTCGAACTCGCGCAGGAGCAGCGAAACAACCTCATTTTTCTCGGCCACCCCGGCTTCGGCGATCCGGGCTGTCAGGAACGACCGTGCATTCTCGATTGATCCGACTGCAATGACCGCAAGCCAGACCAGCGTGACAAGCGTCATCGCATAATTGCCCGACCACAGCATGCTGGCGATCACCCCGCCCCCCGCAATCAAGGCAAAGATCAGATTGGCCAGCGGCACAGCGGGCAAAAGGACGGCCGATGCCGTCAGCAACATCGCGATAATCGCCCACAGTTCGAGCTGCGTTGTCCCGTCGCCGAACGGAGCAAAGGCGGCGATTGGGACAACCCAGACCAAGGCATTGGCAATCGAACTGCGCGATTGCCGCTCAACCTCGTCGCGCGAAATTCTGCGGCGATCGGCATCGCTCAGAGCGCGATCGACCGTGGCTCCATGGTTAAGCGTGAGGCAGAGCAGGCCAAACCACACCGCTAACAGCGCAAAATGAACGGTGCCCCAGTATAGCCAGCACAAGCCAAGACCGGCGAACACCTGAACCAGCATCCGCACCTTGGTAACACGGGCCAGATTGGCATATTGCAGGCCGCGCAACCGGTTCCAGTTGGCGTCATCGGGTTCGGTCAAGCCGAGAACCGCCAAAACCGGCAGTTCACGCGGCAGGGCCGAGGCCAGAGAGCTGGTGGTCTTCACCAGCCCTGGCTAGCCGCAAATCCTTAGCTTCGCGTAAAACCCGGCGGCAATTCAGCTCCGTTTCCGATTATTCGACGGTCACGGATTTCGCGAGGTTGCGGGGCTGGTCCACATCGGTGCCCTTCACGCAGGCAACATGGTAGGCCAACAGCTGAACCGGCACGGCATAGACCAGCGGCGCAATCAGCGGGTGAACGCGCGGCATCTCGATCGTGGCCAGGCACCCCTCGCCCGCTTCGTCGAGCCCTTCACGGTCGGACACGAGCACGATCTTGCCGCCGCGCGCGCGGACTTCCTGCATGTTGGAAACGGTCTTTTCGAACAGCGGCCCGCTGGGTGCGAGGACGATCACCGGCACGGCTTCATCGATCAGCGCGATCGGGCCGTGCTTCATCTCGCCAGAGGCATAACCTTCAGCATGGATATAGCTGATTTCCTTCAGTTTCAGCGCCCCTTCCAGCGCCAGCGGATAGTCCGGCCCGCGCCCCAGGTAGAGCACATCCCGCGCCGGGGCGATCAGGTGGGCCATAGCCGCGATATCGGCATCATGGGAAAGGGCGGCATTGAGGCTGGCGGGCGCCTGGAGCAGATGATCGACCACTTCGGCCTCCTCGGCCCGGGTCATCCGGCCCCGCTTGACCGCCATATGCGCGGCCAGCGCGGCCAGTACGGCCAGCTGGCAGGTGAAGGCCTTGGTGCTGGCCACGCCGATTTCCGGCCCGGCGTGGGTCGGCAGCAGCAGGTCAGCCTCGCGCGCCATCGAGCTGGTCGGCACGTTGACGACGACCGCGATGGTCTGGCCGTGTTCCTTGCAATGCCGCAGCGCGGCCAAGGTATCGGCGGTTTCACCACTCTGCGAGATGAATAGCGCCAGCCCGCCCGGCTCCAGCACCGGTTCGCGATAACGGAACTCGCTGGCGAAATCGATGTCGACCGGCAGCCGCGCGAACTGTTCAAACCAGTACTTGGCGACCATCCCGGCGTAGAAGCTGGTGCCGCAGGCGACGATGGTGACGCGGTTGATGGTCGAAAGATCAAAATCGAACTGCGGCAGCGCCACCGTCTGATCGACCTGGCGGATATAGCTCGACAGGGTCTGGGCCACCACGGTCGGCTGCTCGAAGATCTCCTTCTGCATGAAGTGGCGATAATTGCCCTTCTCGATCGCCGCGGCAGAGGCTCCTGACGTGGTGATTTCGCGGGTGACCGGATTGTTGTTCTGATCAAAAATCCGCGCGCCGTCGCGGGTCACCACCACCCAGTCACCCTCATCAAGATAGGCGATCTTCTGGGTCAGCGGGGCCAGCGCAAGGGCATCTGAACCCAGATAGGTTTCGCCATCGCCATAGCCGACCACCAGCGGCGAGCCGAGCCGGGCTCCGATCAACATATCCGGATGCTCGCGGAAGGCGATGGCCAAGGCAAAGGCACCGCGCAGCTGCGGCAGCACGACCTTGACGGCTTCTTCGGGGCTGGCCCCGCCCTCAACCGCTTCTGACAGCAGATGGGCAACCACTTCGGTATCGGTCTCGCTCTCAAACTTGCGACCGCGGGCGATCAGGGCTTCGCGCAGCGGCTTGAAGTTCTCGATGATCCCGTTGTGGACCAGCGCCAGCACTTCGGTGGCGTGCGGGTGGGCATTGGCCGCCGTAGGCGCGCCATGGGTCGCCCAGCGGGTATGGGCAATGCCAACCGAGCCGGGGGCCGGATCGCGGGCCAGTTCCTTGACCAGGTTGAACAGCTTGCCCGGCGCGCGGCGACGGATCAGCTGGCCATCGGCCAGAGTGCAAACGCCCGACGAGTCATAGCCGCGGTACTCCATCCGGCGCAGGCCATTGACCAGCCGGTCCGCGACCTCTTCCTTCCCGACGATGCCGATAATGCCGCACATGAAACTTGCTTTCTGTTAGAAGGTATAGGGAACCCGGATACCCGGCATTGCGGCCGGGAAGTCCTTGGTATTTCGTGTGATCAGGATCGCCCCGTTAACCTGCGCCGTGGCCAGAACATAGGCGTCGAGCAGTTTCATCCCGGTCCGCTGGCGAATATCGGCCGCCGCGCTGGCGATGCGGGCGTCGATCTCCACCACTTCGAAGGGTGCAATGGCCTGCTGGATGATGTCGCGCTGCTCAAGGCTCTCGCCGGCCAGCACTTCGGACCAGACGACCCGGCTGATCCGATGCCGCCGGTATCGCGAAAGTTCGGCAGCAGCCTGCGGCCGATCCTGCAACCAATCGACCAGGATGTTGGTATCGAAGAACGGATCGGACACGGGTCAGAGGTCTGCGTGCGGCGTGCGATCTTCACGCATCGCCTGTTGATAGCCGAGACCGTCACCAATCTCATCGCGGCCCTTCCACAACCCGGCGCCGCGGGCAATCCAGTCCTGGCTGGCCTGAGCAGGCGAACAGGCCTTGAACGCACTCACCGCCTCGCGCAGCACCGACGCACGCGACTTGCCCTGCTCGGCCGCAATCTGGTCGAGCCACTTGATATCGTCATCGGGAAGATCGGCGAGAATGCGGGTCATTGATATCTTGATATCACATCATGATATCGCGTCAAGAGCGCAGGCCAAGCGCGACCGCGCCCAGCAAGCCCAGCAAGACCACCGCGGCGATCTGGTGCTGACGGCGATCAATCACCGCAAACAGATCCCAAGCCCCCGCCTCTGCCATCCTGAGCCGCAGCCGGACCAGCACGATGCAATAGAGATTGGCAAAGACCGCCAGCGCCGCGCAGGCCAGCTTCGCCTTCGTGACCCCATCCATCGGCCCGGGCGGCAAGATCTTGAGCCCGGTGGCAACGGCCGCGCCCAGCAGGGGCAGCACGACTGCCTTGTCGACCTTCCAGTGCAAGCGGGCGAGCAGCAGCAGCTGTTCCGGCCCGCGCCCCAGCAAGGCTCGTTCAAACAGCGCCGCTACCAGGACACAACCGATCCACGCGCCGACCAGCAGGACATGAAGCGTCTGGATCATGCGCCAGCGGCTTGCGCCGGACGCAGGCATTCCCGCCAGTGGCGGAAGGTGAAGACTGCATCGCCGGGGCCTTCACCGCCCAGTTGCGCCAACCGGGCCAGGCCTTCAGCAACAGTCGGAACATGGCCCGGCTCGATCCACCAAAGCGCAAAGGATGGCTCGATCGGATCGAACCATTCCTTGCGCCGGGCCAGTACCTGGCGGTGATCGGCCTGACGGTAGGCAAATTGCTCCAGCGCATCGACATCGCGCCAGACCGACATGTTGACGATGAAATCCGGATCGCCCGGGATCGCCTCCACATCGGTGGCGTCGTTGCCATCGCCGATCAGGCGCCAGATGAAACCATCGCTGGCTTCGGCCATGGCGTTGACATGATCGAGCGCGGCCATGAAATCAGCGTTGGCAGGATTATCCTTCGCAGCCCGAAACCGCGCCACGTTGATCTGGGCGACATGGCGGGCTGGAATCATGCCTTTTTCTCGGCCTTCTTCTTTTTCATCGCATCGTGGAAGCGGTCCGCCCAGCCCGGCTTGACCAGTTGCTCACCGCGAACAATGCGCAGTTCGCCATCCAGCACGTCGCGGGTCACGGCGCTGCCGGCCGCCACGATCGCATCGGCCCCGATCTTGACCGGCGCAACCAGCGCAGAGTTGGAACCAATGAAGGCGCGTTCGCCGATCACGGTCTTGTATTTGAAGTAGCCATCATAATTGCAGGTGATCGTGCCCGCGCCGATGTTGGCCCCAGCCCCGACTTCGGCATCGCCGATGTAGGAGAGGTGGTTGGCCTTGGCGCCCTTGCCCATCACGGCCTTCTTGACCTCGACAAAGTTGCCGACCTTGGCCTTCTCTTCCAGCACCGCGCCGGGGCGCAGACGAGCATAGGGGCCAACTTCAACGCCGGTCGCCAGGCTGGCTCCCTCGATATGGCAGAAGGCGCGGATTTTGACGCCATCGGCCACGGCCACGCCGGGGCCGAAAACGACGTTGGGCTCTACAAGCACATCGCGGCCAAGCTGCGTATCCCAGGCAAACCAGACGGATTCCGGCGCGACCAGCGATGCGCCATCGTCCATCGCCTGCTTGCGGCGGCGCTGCTGCCAGCGGAGTTCCGCCTCGGCCAGTTCGGCCCGGCTGTTGATCCCCATGACCTCCAGCTCATCGGTTTCAACCACGACGACCCGTGCGCCCTCGGCAATGGCGTTGGTGGCGACGTCGGGGAGGTAATATTCGCCCGCGGCATTATCGTTGCCCACGGCTTCGAGCAGCCGCCACATGTCATCGCTGTGCGCCACGATCACGCCCGAATTGCACAGGTTGATCGCGCGCTCTTCATGGCTGGCATCCTTGTGCTCAACCATCTTGCGGACCGTGCCGTCATGGTCGGCGATAATCCGGCCATAGGCCGCGGTATCAGCGGGGCGGAAGCCCAGCACGGCCACCTTGGCCCCGCCCGCCAGCGCATCGCACAGCCGCCGCACCGTCGCCGCCTGCAGGAACGGCACGTCACCGAAGCAGACCAGCACCAGGCCCGAAAAGCCTGCCAGCGCAGCCTTGGCCTGCAGCGCGGCGTGGGCGGTGCCAAGCTGCGGCTCCTGAACAACCACCTCAGATCCGGACCCGGCCAGCGCGGCCTCGATCTGTTCGCGCCGGTCACCCGCCACAATCACCGTGCGCGCCACGCCCACTTCACCAATCGCGCCGAGCAGATGCAGCAACATCGGATGCCCGGCGATCGGGTGGAGCACCTTGTGCAGGTCACTCTTCATGCGGGTGCCCTTGCCCGCGGCAAGGACGATGACAGCAAGGGACTGGTTCATGCCCCAGCCATGCCACCAAATGCTTGCCGATTCCAGCGGGCTGCGCCACGAGGCTGACGATGACCACAGTCCGCTTTGCTACCGTCGGTTTCGATCTGGATGGAACCCTGCTCGATACGTCGCGCGACCTCGGCGTAGCGCTGAATCACGCCCTTGCGACAATTGGCCGCCCGGCTGTGCCGGACAGCGCCGTGATGGGACTGATCGGTGGTGGATCAGCCCTGATGCTGCGGCGCGCGCTCGCTTTGACAGGGGGCGAAGACGGAGTCGATTTTGACGCACTTCGGCAGGTGCTGCTTCAACATTACGAAGCCAATATTGCCGTCCACACCGCGCTATATCCCGGCGGCGCGGCCATGCTCGATGCGCTGGATCAACGCGGGATCAAGATCGCCATGGTCACCAACAAGCCGCAGCATCTCGCCGTAAAGTTGCTCGGCGAGCTCGGGCTGCTGAACCGCTTTGCCTGCGTGATCGGCGGCGACGGTGGCTATCCGCTCAAGCCAGCGCCCGATGCGCTCCACGCTATGGTGGAGCAATCAGGCGGCGGTGCGACGGCCTATGTTGGCGATACCACCTTCGATACAGGCGCCGCACGCGCCGCCGGCCTGCCCTGCGTGGCGGTCAGCTTCGGCTTCAATGATCGGCCGGCGCAGGACCTGGGTGCCGATGCGGTGATTGACCACTTCGACACCCTGATCCCGGCGCTGGCTGCGCTTTAGAAATCGAACTGCGCGCGGACGCCCAGGCTGTCAGCCGTGTAGCTGCGGTCGCCCGCCGCTAGCAGGGCAGCGTCGTCGATCCAGATGTGGCCGTAGCTGGCCAGGAACCGGACGTAGTCGGTCGGCATCCAGACCAGGCCCAGTCCGGCAATCTGCTGCTTGCCGCCGACGATCCCGGCATCGTTCAGATCAAGCCAGTCATAACGCAGGTTGAGCTGGACCGCGCCGATCCCACCCTTACCCAGCGGATGCTTGGGGCGGATGCGATCATAGGCCCCGGCCTTGTAGGCCGTCGTGTCATCAGTCAGCAGATAGCCCAGTTCGGCAAATCCGCCATTGAAGGTGGGATCGGCCAGACCCGGGCGACGCGCAGTCATCCAGCTGCTTTCTGCCGTCGCGTGGAAGCGGCCATTGAGATAGGCGGCTTCCAGGCCATAGCCGGTTTCGCCGGTCGCAGCGATGTTGCCGGTGTTGACCAGGCGCAGGTCGGTGGTGTGAACGAACGGCCGGGCCCGATAGCGGGTGCTGGTCTGGCCATCGTTGAAATCGCGCAGGTGCAGCGAGCCACCGAGGTGCAACTGCCCCTTGCCCAGCTTGGGCATGAACACGATGCGGCCATCGACGCTGTAGCTGTTGTTGCTATCCACACTTAGATCGGCCGAATTGTCGGTGAATACGCCGGCCTGGACCAGAACGTCCTTCCCGGCATAGGTGCCGGACAAACCGATGCGGCGCTCAAACCCGAAAGCGGTGTTGAACGAGGCGCGCTCCAGCATGCTGGTGAACAGGTCAGAGGTCATGTCCTCCATGCTCTGGAACGGCTTGTGCTGGCCCACGGTGACCGTGAACTTGGGGCTGGCCTTCCAGGTCAGGTAGACATCGGTCAGGTCGACAGTACCATTGGCCAGTTCGGTTTCGACCCGGTAGCCAAAGCCACCCGGCACGGTACCTTCGGCTCCCAGATAGACGCGGCGAAATTCGGTGGCGATGCCCAGGCTCGATTGGCCGGTGATGCCAGCAGGCGCATCGACCCCGGCAGCATCCAGCTGCATCCGGCCACGCGGCTTGAAAGTGAAGCCGTCCTTCGTCGCCAGCTTTGGTGCGCCATCCCAGGCAAGATCGGTGGCAGGCTTGGACATTGTCGTTACCGCCGGGATAGCCGTCTTGACCGCTTCAGCTTGGGCAACAGCCGCGGAAGCGCGGGCCTCTGCGCTCTCCGCACGCGCCTTGGCGCTGTCGAGTTGGCCCTCCAAACTGTCCACCCGCGCCGCCAGGGCCTGCATCTGCGCACGCATGGCGGCGATTTCCTGGCGCAAGGCGGCATCTTCCTTGGCCCCGGCCAGCGCCGGGCTGGCCCAGCCCAGTGATACGGCAACGGCAATAGCGGAAATGCGCAGTCCGGTCTTCATTGGCGGGATCCCTCGTGACACTTTTGTTTCGATTCGCAGACGTATCTAGGACCTCTGCGTGACATTAATTTGACACCTGCTCGCCGCCTGCCGCTACGGCAACCGCTTCCCCCTTCTACCCTGTTGAAAGCCGCGGCCAGCCGTGCCAGTGCAGCAGCCGCTTCCCCAGCGGGATCACCCTTTTCTTGGAGCTAAGCCAATGACCATTTCTTTCAAGGACCGTGTTGCGATCGTTACTGGCGCCGGCGGCGGCCTGGGCCGTTCCTATGCCCTCGAACTGGCCAAGCGCGGCGCCAAGGTTGTCGTGAATGACCTGGGTGGCAGCCGCGATGGCACCGGCCATTCCGACGCTGCGCTGAAGGTGGTTGAAGAGATCAAGGCCATGGGCGGCGAAGCCATGTCGAACGGCGGCTCGGTCACCGAATTTGCCCAGATGGAAGAAATGGTCGCCAAGGCTAAGGAAGCCTGGGGCGGCGTGCACATCCTGATCAACAATGCCGGCATCCTGCGCGACAAGAGCTTCGCCAAGATGACCATGGAAGACTGGAAGCTGGTGGTTGACGTGCACCTGAACGGTTCGGCCAATTGCACCAAGGCCGTTTGGGACCTGATGCGCGAACAGGCCTATGGCCGCATCCTGATGACCGCCAGCAGCACCGGCCTGTTCGGTAACTTCGGCCAGGCCAACTATGGCGCAGCCAAGCTGGGTCTGGCCGGCTTCACCAAGACGCTGGCGCTGGAAGGCGCGAAGTACAACGTGCGCATCAACACGCTGGCCCCGATGGCCGGCACCCGCATGACCGAAGACCTCGGTATGCCCGAAGCGCTGTTCAACGCCCTGAAGCCCGAAAACGTTGCCCCGATGGCGCTCTATCTGGTCAGCGAAGACGCGCCGACCAACATGATCTGCGGCGCGGGCGCCGGTGCCTATCATGCGGCCTATGTCACCCTGACCCCGGGCGTTGCCCTGCCGGCTGACGAGCGCACCCCGGAAGGGATCGCGGCAGCCTGGGACCAGATCATCGACCGCACCGGCGAAATCGTGCCCCAATCGGGCGGCGAACAGAGCCAGGTCGTGATGGCCGCACTCGCCAAGATCGGCGGCCTGGGCTGATCCCAGCTCATACTGTATTGACACACTAATACACGTCGGGCATCCTCCCCATCAAACAGGTGGAGGATGCCCGATGTATAGTGAAGCCGAACTGCAATCGGCAGTAAGTGCCGGTGCCATCAGCCGGGAGGCGGCGCAGGCCCTGCGCGATCATGCCAATGGCATGCGCAATGCCCCGGTCGCCGATGAAGAGCACTTCCGGCTGATTACCGGGTTCAACGATATCTTCGTGACCATCGCCGCTGTGCTGCTGCTGGTCGCCTGCGCCGGCATCGGCGGGGCAATTGCCGCCGGAGTAGGCGGGCTGCTGGTGGCCGGTGCGGCCTGGGCCATGGCCGAATTCTTCACCCGCAAGCGCCGCATGGCCCTACCCTCAATCGTGCTGCTGCTGGCCTTCGTCGGCGGCGTAATCGCCGTGCCGATCGAGATCCTTGAATCCACCAACCCGCACTTCAGCGACCAGACATCCGCGCTGATTGGCGCGGCTGTGGCCCTGCTGGCTGGCGGCGCAGCATTCGTCCATTGGCGGCGCTTCATGGTGCCGATCACCGTTGCGGCCGGGACTGCTGCGGTTGCCGCCACGGTCCTTGCCCTGATCATCGCGGCGATCCAGCCAATGGTCGGGCGTGATGGCATGGAAAACGTGTTGCTGTGGCTGCTGTTCGGCGCGGGCCTGGTCGTATTCGGCTTTGCCATGCGCTGGGACATGTCGGACCGCGCCCGCGAAACGCGCCGCAGCGATGTGGCCTTCTGGCTGCATCTCCTGGCCGCGCCGATGATCGCCCATCCGCTGTTCCATGTGCTGGGCGTCACCCAGGGTGAGAACATCAGCGCCATGGCCGCGCTGGGCGTGGTGGTGATCTATATCCTGCTTGGCCTGGTGGCCCTCGCGGTGGACCGCCGCGCGCTGCTGGTTTCGGCTCTGGCCTATGTGCTGACCGCCATGACCCTGCTGTTCCGCCAGTTCGGCATGGTAGAGCTGAATGTGGCGCTGACCGGACTGGTCATCGGTTCGGCCCTACTGACGCTCTCGGCCTTCTGGGGACCGATCCGCCGGGCGGTGGTTGCCCCCTTGCCCGACCAGTGGCGCGGCCGCTTGCCCGCCACGGCCTGAGGCAGGCTTGATCAAGCAACGGGGCGGCGGGCCTGGCTCGCCGCCCCGTTCTTTGTGCACCTAGTCTTCGACCACCTTGAGCAACCGGCGTTCCAGCACCGAGAGCACTCCGGACAGTTCGTGCCCGCGCTTCAGCACCTGCCCGCCTTCGCCAAACAGGGTCCACATGCCCTGCTTCGATCGCAGCGCCGGCCGCTTTTCAATGCGCGCCTCCGGGCGTTCCGCGGCGCGGCGGAACCCGCAAAAACTCGCTGCATCCTTGCCAAAATCCATAGCGTAGTCGCGCCACATCCCGGCGGCGACCATCCGGCCGTAGAGATCCAGGATCCGTTGCAGTTCCTCCCGCTCAAACCCGACCTGCGCGGTCCGCGCAGCCTGAACGGGAAAGGGCGTAACGACTGCGCTCAAGCAGCATCACCCTGCTTGCGGCCTTGCTCGGCTGCCATCGCAGCGCGTTCCTCAAGCAGTTGCGCAACGCGCTTTTGCAGGGTTTCGATCTCGCACTGCAGGATTTCCAGCTTTTGCGTCGCGGGATCAAACCGTTCCGAGCATGGCGTACCATAGGGTACGAAGGCCTGTGTTTCCGGCTTCACTTCAACCGGGGTCGGCTTGGCCGGAATTCCCAGCATGGTCGCGCCTTCGGGCACATCCTTGGTAACCACGGCATTGGCGCCAATTCGCGCCCCGTTGCCGACGTGGATCGGGCCAAGAATGGCGGCGCCAAGGCTGATGATCACCCCGTCTCCGATGGTTGGATGGCGCTTGCCACCCATGCCATTGGTGGGGTTCGTTCCGCCCAGGGTCGAGCCCTGGTACATGGTGACATTATCCCCGATTTCCGCCGTTTCTCCGATCACGACAAAGCCGTGGTCGATAAAGAAGTTGCGCCCAATTTTCGCCCCGGGGTGAATATCGATCGCGGTCATAAAGCGGCTGAAGTGGTTCACCAGGCGGGCAAGCAGGTACAGACGGGCAGCGAACAGCGCATGCGCCACGCGGTGCAGGCCCAGCGCCCAGACCCCCGGGTAAAGCAAGATTTCCCAGCGCGAGCGAACGGCCGGATCACGGGCCTGGATTGAATCCAGATAGGCAATGAAACGTCCCGGCATAAGGTTCCCCATCTCGACCGGATTCTCCCATAGGAGCCCGATCAAAGCAAGCGCGGCTCGTCGGGGCCATGCACCGCTTCAAGAGCGGCGCGCCAGACCGCTTGGCCCGGCGGCACCTTGCGTTCGAGGCTCAGGCGATCGATCAGGGCCACCACTTGCTCCACCCCCATGTGGGTGCGCTCGATCCGGGGGACAAGATAGGCCGCGGCATCCGGACCCAGCGGCAGGTTGCGCTGTTCGGCGTGGACTGTGATCAGGTCTGCCAGCATGGCATCGTCCGGCGCCCCGATTTCAAGCTGCAAGGCCGCCCCAAGGCGCGAGCGCAAGTCCGGCAGGGCAATCTGCCACCCACCTGGCGTAGCGCTGCGGACCAGCAACAGCGAGGAGCCGCTTTCCTGCGCGCGGTTCCAGCGGTGGAACAGCTCGGTCTCGTCAATCCGGTCGGCATCGTCGATCGCCTCGCCCGCACAGCTTTCGGCAAACCAGCGCGCGATCAGTGACTTGCCCGAGCGCGGCGGGCCGGCCAGGATCGCGGTGCGAAACGGCCAGGTTTCCGCGGCGGCGCAGGCTTCGAGCACCGTGGCATTGGCCTGGCCGATCACAATGCGGCTCGGCCCCGCCCCTCCGACGTGCAACGGCAGCGCGATCTGGCTCATCAGCGCCGGATCGACAGGGCGTTAGCCCCCACAGTCACTCGCCAGCCGCGCGCGCGCAGGGCATCGGCCAAGGTGCCGATATCGGTGGAGACAGTCACCCGCATGACAGAGGTGCCGCCCATGGCCAGGCTGGTCGTCGCTGCGGCCTGGACGCCGGGCGCACCGCGGACGGCAGCAAGCGCGGCATCGACCGCCGCCGCATCGGGCGAGGCAAACTGGACGGTGAAGGTGGAAAGGATCAAGGGCGCAGCGGTGATAGTACCGGCTGCCGGACCGCCTGCGGCATCGGCCGGGCCAGCTGCTGCGGCATTCTGCTCGGCCCGGCGCGCTGCATCAACCAGGGCGGCAAGGCCGGCATCCATCTGGCCATTGTTTGTCAGCGTGGCATCGGGTTTCAGAGCCCCTTCAGCCAGCGCGCGGGTATAGATCGCATCAATCTGTCTGACTGCCGCCGCCAGCATGGCGGGCACGCCGGCCTCATCATTGGCAGTCAGGGTGAAGCTTTCAAGGAACCGGTTATCCGGGCCATAACGCGCCGTGAAGGTGCCGCGGACCGGCCCGCCGGGCCACTGCCGCTCCAGCCGCGCCTCAGGCACGATAACGTCGGCAGCGTTGAACTGGTCCAGCACGTTGCGCCACCAGGCGCGGCTGCGGCGCTGCGGCTGGCCAGCGGTGAGCAGCAGCGAATCCCCGCCCGCGCCAATGGGCCGGACATAGTCGATCGGGCTGCCCCCGGCATTGAAGGCCGCCCAGGCCGCTTGCCAGGCGCCGCGCACTTCGAAGACCTGGCTGACCCCGCCCGACCGCAGCACCGGGATCACCAGCAGCGGCGCGGACTGGCGACCAGGGCCGCCTTTTCCGCCGATATACTGTCCGGCGCGGGCCCGATCGAACACCACGCCCAGCGTGGCAATATAGCGCCGCGGCCCGATCTGTTCGCGCTCTACCACCACGGCCGAGACCATGCTTTCGATCACGCCGACGTCCATCGCCGGGCCACCCGCTCTGGCCCAGGCCAGTTTCTGGGCCTCACGCCAGCCATTGAGCCGCGCTTCTTCAGGGGAATTGCCGGTGGTTTCAACCTGAATACCGCTGATCGCAATGTCCGAAGATGAGGCAATCGGGGTGATCCCGCGATCGCCTTCGATCTGGGCGATCAGCCGTTCGGGCCCGATCACCGCAAGGGCAAGCACCAGCGCCGTGCCAAGCCCGCCCAGCAGGGTAACGGCGGGGCCGGGGCGCCAGCGAAGCGGCAAGGAAGGGCGGGAAGCGACAGCCATCGGGGAAAACCGTGCGCCTTTTGCCCAATCCGTCATGGAAATCCAAGCCGGAAAGCGTTAGGCGGCTCGCTATGGCGGAAAAGTCCTACACTTACGAAACGGCCGGCGTCTCGATTGCCGCGGGCAATGCCTTGGTCAAGGCGATCGGCCCGCTGGTGAAAGCCACCGCCCGGCCCGGTGCCGATGCCGAAATCGGCGGTTTCGGAGGCTTCTTCGATCCAAAGGCCGCCGGCTATACCGATCCGCTGCTGGTGGCCGCCAATGACGGCGTTGGCACCAAGGTCAAACTGGCGATCGACCATGACCGGCATGACCGGATCGGCGAAGACCTGGTGGCGATGTGCGTGAACGATCTGATCGTCCAGGGCGCCGAACCGCTGTTCTTCCTGGACTACTTCGCCACCGGCAAGCTGGAAAATGGCGTGGCCGAGCGGGTCGTGTCCGGGATTGCCGAAGGCTGCAAGATCGCCGGTTGCGCGCTGATCGGCGGCGAAACGGCAGAAATGCCGGGCATGTATGCCGCCGGCGATTATGACCTGGCCGGCTTTTGCGTCGGCGCGGTCGAACGCGGTGAGCAGCTGACGGGCGACAAGGTGGTGGCCGGTGACGTGCTGCTCGGCCTCGCTTCGTCGGGTGTCCATTCCAACGGCTATTCGCTGGTCCGCCGCCTGGCTGCCGACAAGGGCTGGAAACTGGACCGTCCCGCCCTGTTCGATGCCGACCGGCTGCTGATTGATCACCTGATCGAACCGACGCGGATCTATGTGAAGAGCCTGCTGCCGCTGATCCGCGGCGGGAAAATTCACGCGCTGGCCCACATCACCGGTGGCGGCCTGCTGGAAAACGTGCCGCGCGTCCTGCCCAAGGGTCTCCACGCCCGGATCGATGCCGATGCTTGGGAGCAGCCGCGGCTGATGGCCTTCCTGCAGGCGCAGGGCAATATCGAGCCTGAGGAAATGGCCCGCACCTTCAACTGCGGGATTGGCATGGTCCTGGCCGTGGCGGCGGATGACGTTGCCGGGCTGATTGCCGACCTGCAGACCGCGGGCGAAACGGTCCACGTGATTGGCGCGATTGAGCCGGGCGAACGCGGCTGCACCGTGAGGGGCAGCGCCGAAGCCTGGTCCGCCCGCGCCGCGTGGGAAGCCGTCCACCTTGCCTGAACGGGCCAAAGTCGCCGTCCTGATTTCAGGCAGCGGCACCAATATGGCGGCGCTGCTCTATGCCAGCCGCGCAGCCGATTGCCCTTATGAGATCGTGCTGGTCGGCTCGAACAAGCCGGATGCTGGCGGCCTGAAACTGGCTGCCGCCGAAGGCGTTCCGACCTTCGCCCTGCCGCACAAGGGCATGGAACGGCTGGATCATGACATGGCGATGGACGCGGCGATCCGGGCCAGCGGCGCGCAATATGTCGCGCTGGCCGGCTACATGCGGATCCTTACGCCAGAGTTTGTCAGTGGCTGGGAAGGCCGGATGGTCAACATCCACCCCAGCCTGCTGCCCAAGTACAAGGGCCTGCACACCCACGATCGCGCGATCCAGGCGGGTGACAGCCATGGTGGCTGCACGGTCCACCTTGTTACCGCCGAGCTCGATGACGGCCCGGTGCTGGGGCAGACCCCGGTGGCGATTCTGCCCGGCGACACGGCCGACAGCCTGGCGGCGCGGGTGCTGATTGCCGAACACCAGCTCTATTCGCGCAGCCTGGCGGCGCTGGTGAGCCGCGACACCGCGCCCGATCATCTGGTTGCCCAGGTGCGGGAACGCGCCATGGCCCTGCCCGAGGCGGACGAGGTGGTCAGCCACGGGATGCCCTGCTTCGGGATCGTGAAGGGCAAGAAGTTCGCCTATGTCAGCCTGGACCACCACGGTGACGGCAAGACCGCGCTGCTGGTCAAGATTTCCGGCCCCGACGAGCAGGCCCAGCTGATCGAGAACGATCCGGCACGCTATTATCGTCCGGCCTATTTCGGCGACGGCTGGATCGCCATGCGGCTCGACCTTGGCCGCAACGATTGGGACGAGATCGGCGAATGGCTGGCGCGCAGCTGGCGCAGCGTGGCACCGAAAAAGCTGACCAGCCTGATCGACGCGGCCGACGCCTTCTAGATTTCGCTGCCGTCCACCATTGGCCGGCTTTCACGCGTCGCCCTGTAGCGGGCGTCGGGTTCGGTTGGTCCGGGCGAGATCACGACATGATCGGCATGGACTTCCAGCACGGTGCCTACAAACGGCCAGTCTTCCATCGTGCTGACGCGGTAGCTGACCGTATCGCCAACCTTGAAGCTGGCTGGATCAAAGTTGAACTGGAACGGGCAGTCTTCTCCGCCCTCGCCGCCCATGCCTTTCATGCAGATCTCTCCTTTGCAGAGAGGCCTAACATAAACAGTCATTCCCGCGAAAGCGGGAACCCACCTCCCATCCTCGGCCAATCTAGTGACGGCTGAGGACTTATCAGATGGGTCCCCTCGTTCGCGGGGATGACGAAGTGAGTTATCAAGCTGCCGCCTTGGCCTTCGTCAGCATTGCCGCAATCTCGTCAATCAGGGCGAGGCGCTGTTTCTTCAGGCCTTCGGCATAGTCATCAGAGGTGTTCTCAACCCCGGCCTCGATCCGGTGAATTTCGCCGTTCACCGCGTGATAGCGCTCTGCCAGGGTGACGAAGTGGGAATTGTGCAGCTTCAGATCGTGCAGCAGCGCGTGATCATTCGGGAATTCGGCGGCGAGTTCGTGCGGGGTATTCGACATGAAGTCTCCTCTTCTTGACCAGAGGAAGCTTTGCCCGATGCACTCGAGCCCGCCTTGCGCTGCATCAAAACCACAAAGAAAAAGGGCCGCCGGATTGCTCCAGCGGCCCTTTTCGTTCGGTAAAGCGAAGGCTTAGCCGACGATTTCTTCGGGCTTGAAGAAGAACGCGATTTCGATCGCCGCGTTTTCATCCGAGTCCGAACCGTGGACGGTGTTTTCACCGATCGACAGGGCGTGGGTCTTGCGGATGGTGCCTTCAGCGGCGTCGGCCGGGTTGGTGGCGCCCATGATGTCGCGGTTGCGGGTCACGGCGTCTTCGCCTTCGAGGACCTGCACGACAACCGGCTCGCTCATCATGAAATCGCACAGTTCGCCGAAGAAGGGGCGTTCCTTGTGGACCGCATAGAAGCCTTCGGCCTGTTCGCGGGTCATGTGGATGCGCTTCGAAGCAACGACGCGCAGGCCGGCTTCTTCCAGCATCTTGGTGACGGCGCCGGTCAGGTTGCGGCGGGTCGCGTCGGGCTTGATGATCGAAAAGGTGCGGGTAACCGCCATGATGTTCGTCCTTGCGATATTGTTATGTGGGAGAGATGGCGCGCCCCTAGCCGGGAAAATGCTGCACCGCAAGGCAAAGGGAATTGCCGTTCTTTTTCAAGCCGCTTGTTCCCACTTGCCGGAATCATCCTGGCGCCAATAGCGGCGTTCCACCCCGTCCTTGCCATCCAGCGCGCGCCAGGTGGCGCGGGCATCCTCTATCGTGCTGCCATCAAACAGCAGGAAAGCACGATCAAAGCCGAGTGCCTCATCGCGCCAGGTCCCATCGGCCATGACCATGAACCGCGCGCTGTTGGCGGCCTGCGGGGCATCGGCCAGCAGGATCGGCTGGCGGGCATCGTGCGGGCCGCCCGACAGGCCATGGGCCAGGAAGCTCTCCGCCCCTTCCCACAGCCGCGCGCTGATCCGCCCGGTCAGATCATCATCAGCCGAAACGACCAGCAGCCGTTCCCCCGCCTTCAAGGTGTTGCGCGCCAGCAGCGGCACCACCTTTTCGGCCGGATCGCGGCTCAGTTGATAGAAATCGACCTTCATGCACTTCCCTTGCTGCGCCGGCAGCGATCGGAACAATAGATCACATTGTCCCAATCGCGCTCCCACTTCTTGCGCCAGGCAAAGCCCAGCCCGCAAACCGGGCAGATCTTGCTGGGCAGGTCTGCCTTGCGCCGCATCCGCGGCATGGCTCAGCCTTCCAGGTTATCGCGCACGAAGCGGTCAAGCACGCGCACGCCATAGCCAGTTGCCCCCTTGTCCCACGTCTGGCCGGGCTTGCTGGCCCAGACCATCCCGGCGATGTCGAGATGCGCCCAGGGGGTGCCCTTTTCGACATAGCGCTGGATGAACTGCGCCGCCGTGATCGAGCCGCCCTCACGCGGGCCGACATTCTTCATGTCGGCAATCGGGCTGTCGATCAGCTTGTCATAGGCCGGGCCCATCGGCTGACGCCACAGCTTGTCACCCGATGCTTCGCCGGCAGCGATCAGCTTGGCGGCCAGGGCATCGTCATTGGCGAACAGGCCGCCGAATTCGTGGCCCAGTGCGATGATCATCGCCCCGGTCAGCGTGGCCAGGTCGATCACCGCGGCAGGAGCAAACTCCTTCTGGGTCCAGGTGATCGCATCGCACAGCACCAGCCGGCCTTCGGCATCGGTGTTGATCACTTCAACCGTTTGGCCCGACATGGTGGTGACAACGTCACCCGGACGCTGGGCATTGCCATCGGGCATATTCTCAACCAGGCCACAGATGCCGACCACATTGGCCTTGGCCTTGCGCTTGGCGAGGGCCAGCATGGCCCCGGCAACGGCGCCGGCCCCGCCCATGTCCCACTTCATGTCTTCCATGCCGCCAGCCGGCTTGATCGAGATCCCGCCGGTATCGAAGGTCACGCCCTTGCCGACGAAGGCGGTGGGCTTGCCGCCAGCCGGGCCGCCATTCCATTCCATCACCAGCAGCTGCGGTTCGCGCACCGAACCCTGCGCCACGCCCAGCAGCGCGCCCATGCCCAGCGCGGCCATCTCATCCCGCCCGAGCACGCGCACGTTCACGCCAGTGCCAGCCAGCCGCTCCTTGGCACGGGCAACAAAGCTGGCGGGGTAAATGATATTGGCCGGTTCGGTCACGAGTTCGCGGGTAAACTCGACGCCTTCGGCCAGCGCGGCTTCCGCGGCCCAGGCCGCTTCGGTGCCTTCAGGTGCGCCGACAACGCGCAGGGTCTTGAGGCTGGGCTTCTGGTCGTCGCTCAGCTTGGTGCGGTAGATATCATAACGCCATGCCCGCAGCCGCGCGCCCAGCAGCACGGCAGCGACATCGGTGGGCGACAGCTTGGCGCCGGTCAGATCGAGGGTCAGCGCGGCCTCGCCCGAGGTCAGGAACTTGGCCGTGAGAGCGGCACCAGCGCGCTCGAGCGCGGCCGAGCGATCCTTGGCACCCGGCTCCCCCGCCCCAGCCAAAGCCAGGCGGACGATCGCGCCATCGCGGTTCAGGAAGCCTTCGTGCGCCTGTCCGGCCTTGCCCGTGAACCGGGCAGCGCGTGCGCTTTCAACCAGCACCGGATCGAGATCGGCGGGCAGCGCCGCCTGATCGACGATGCGGGCAACAGGCGAGGCAGTGGCGGCAAGCGGGCCGGCGACGAATTCAATCTGCATGATAGCTCCGGAAAAACTGGACCTGCGACAGGCCGAACCGCGCGGCGGATCGACCTTGGTTAGCGTGGATTGCAGTTAGGCGCGGGCGGTGCGATAGGCAAGCGCATGCGTGACCCCGCGCGGCTGCGGCCGCCCTGCCCCGACCTTGCCACCGGCCGCTGGAAATCCGGCGCGCTCGCGCTTGCGCTGCTTGCCCTCGCCAGCGCGGCCCAGGCCCGACAAACCGGCACTTTACCTGCCAGCGAAGCGCAGGCCGAGGCGCCGCTGGCCTTCGAGGCCGACGGTATCAGTTATGATGACAGTTCGGACAGCGTCACCGCTTTCGGCAATGTCGTGATGCGCCGCGATGGCCAGTCAGTGCGGGCCGACAAGGTGGTCTGGAACCGCAAGACCGGTCTGGTTGAGGCCAGCGGCAGCATTCGTCTGGTCGATGCCGATGGCAACCAGTTGTTTGCCGATTCGCTGACGCTGGACGATGATCTGCGCGCCGGAGCCATGGCGAACATGCTGCTGGCGCTGCGCGAGGGCGGGCGGCTTGCCGCCGCGAGTGGCCAGCGCAAGGACGACGGAACGATCCTGCTCAACAAGGCCGCCTATTCGGCTTGCGGGGTTGAGGACAGCGCAGGTTGTCCGATCACGCCCAGCTGGCGGATTACCGCCGAGCGCGTGACTTATGATGAAGCCAAGAAGCTGATCCGGTTCAAGGGGGCGCGGCTTGAACTGTTCGGCGCGCGCCTGCTGCCGCTGCCCGGGCTGATGCTGGCCAGCGACGGTCGCCCGATTTCCGGCCTGCTGATCCCCGATGTCCGGCTTTCTGCCTCGAACGGGGTCGAATTTTCGCAGACCTATTACAAGCGGCTCGGCAACAACCGTGATCTGGCGCTGACCGGCTATGTCTATACCGCCGCGCTACCGATGATTTCGGGCCAGTACCGGCAGCTGACCAGCCAGGGTGCCTACCAGCTCACCGGCTATGCCACCCGCTCCTCGCGCATCCCGATCGGCGGCGTGCCGCTCGATAGCCAACGCGACTTCCGCGGCTATCTGGCCGGGAACGGCAAGTTCCAGCTTTCGCCCCACTGGTCGATCACCGCTTCGGGCCGGGTGGCTTCTGACCGCACCTTCCTGCGCCGCTATGACATCAGCCGCGACGACCGGCTGCGCAGCATGATCGAAGTCGAGCGGATTGATCCCAATTCCTACCTCTCGATCGCTGGCTGGGCGACGCAGACCTTGCGGGTGGGTGATGCGCAGGGCCAGGTGCCGATTGCCCTGCCGGTGATCGACTATCGCCGCCGCCTGAGCGATCCGGTGCTGGGCGGCAAGATCGAGTTTCAGGCCAATTCGCTGGCGATCACCCGCACCACCGGGCAGGATACCCAGCGCGCCTTTGCCTCGGCCCGGTGGGACCTGCGGCGGATCACCGGCCTGGGCCAGGAAGTGACCTTCACCGCCCTGGCGCGCGGCGATGTTTACAATTCGGATGAGAACAACCTGACCGCGACCGCCGTCTACCGGGGCAATCCCGGCTGGCAGACGCGCGGGCTGGCAACCGGCGCGGTTGACGTCAAATGGCCGCTGCTGGGCGAATTCCTGGGCGGCCCGCAGGTGCTCACCCCGCGCGTGCAGGTTGTGGCCAGCCCCAACCTGCGCAACCTAGCCATCCCCAACGAGGATGCCCGCGCAATTGATCTTGAAGATTCCAACCTGTTCGCGCTCAACCGGTTCCCCGGCTATGACCGGATCGAAGACGGCGTGCGCTTTACCTATGGCTTCGACTGGCAGTGGGAAAAGCCGGGCTGGCGCGTTTCATCAACCATTGGCCAGTCCTACCGCCTGACCAGCAAGCCCACCTTGCTGCCCGATGGTACAGGTCTGTCCAGCCGGGTCTCGGACATTGTTGGCCGGACCGAGGTGCGGTTCAAGGATTTCGTGCGCTTCACGCACCGCTTCCGGCTCGACAAGGATAACTTCGCCGTCCGCCGTAACGAAATTGACGCGGCCGTCGGCAGCGAACGGACCTATGCAGAAGTCGGCTATCTCCGCCTCAATCGCGATATTTCAGCCATCGCCGAAGACCTCAAGGATCGCGAGGAACTGCGCGTTGCCGGCCGGATCGCCTTTGCGCGCTACTGGTCGCTGTTTGGCTCAGGCGTGTTCAACTTGACCGGGGCCAAGGAAGACCCGGCGCTGGCCACCGACGGGTTCCAGGCGCTGCGCACCCGGATCGGCGTGGCCTATCAGGATGATTGCCTCGATCTGGCACTCACTTGGCGGCGGGATTTTGTCGCCACTGGCGACGCCCGCCGCGGCAACACCTTCCAGGTGAGTTTAGCGGTGCGTAATCTTGGTTTCCGCTAGCAGAGGCATTTGCCGGAGAGATACAAACAGGCTATCCGGCCCGGCAATGGTGGTGGCCTGATCAGCTTGGGTTAAGCCAGCCGGGGCGATGGCACCGGCAATAAGGCCGGGAATCGTTTTCCGCGCCGCATTGGGGATTGAACTGACGGTGACTCGTATGTCCATTTCGCGCCGCCCGCTTCGCTATACGCTGGCCCTGGCCGCACTGGTTCTGGCCGGCGGGGCCGTGGCCCAGAATGCCACATCCTCAGCCAGCGGACTGGCCCTGCCCGAAAACCCCAATTTCTTCGAAAAGAACGATCCCAACTATCGCAAGGCGACGGTTGTCGTGAATGGCGAGATCATCACCGGGACCGATATTGACCAGCGCGTTGCCTTGGTGGTTTCGGCCAGTGGCGGCAAGGTTGATGCCGAAGAAATGAAGCGGCTCAAGCTGCAAGTCTTGCGCAACCTGATGGACGAAACGCTCCAGATTCAGGAAGCCGCCGCCCAGAAGATCGAGGTTGACCAGGCCGAGATTGACCAGACCTACACCCGCATCGCTGGCCAGAACTTTGGCCAGGATCCGAGGGCGATGGACGCCTACCTTGCCAAGATCGGCTCTTCACCGGCTTCCCTCAAGCGCCAGATCCGGGGTGAACTTTCGTGGCAGCGTTTGCTGCGGCGGAATGTGCAGCCCTTTGTCAACGTCTCCGACGATGAAGTGCGCGAAGTGCTGAAGCGGCTGCAGGATTCCAAGGGCACCGAGGAATTCCGGATCGGGGAAATCTTCCTGTCCGCCACGGCCGAGAACCGCGATGCCGTGCTGGCCAATGCCAGCCGTATCGTTGAACAACTGCGCGGCGGCGGCAGCTTTGTGGGCTATGCCCGCCAGTTTTCCGAAGCATCGACCGCGTCGGTCGGCGGTGACCTGGGCTGGGTCCGGCTGGGCCAGCTTCCGGTTGAGCTGGGCAATGCGCTGCAAACCCTGCAGACCGGACAACTGGCCGGGCCGATTGAAATCCGCGGCGGGTTCTCGATCGTGGCGCTGATTGACAAGCGCCAGGTGCTGACCAGCGACCCGCGCGATGCCGTGCTCAGCCTCAAGCAGCTCTCGATCAGCTTCCCGCCAGGCACGACCGAGGCGCAGGCTACGGCCAAGGCGCGCAGCTTTGCCGAAGCCGTGCGCAATGCCCGCGGCTGCGGCACGGTGGATGAAATTGCCCATCAGCAGGGGGCCGAAGTGGTTACCAATGACCAGATCAAGGCCCGCGATCTGCCCGGGCAGCTGCAAAACGTGGTTCTGGGCATGACCCTGGGTGAAGTGACCCCACCGTTCGGCTCCATCCAGGATGGTGTGCGGGTGCTGATGCTGTGCGGCCGTGATGATCCGAAGGACATCACCGCCCCCAACTTTGAGCAGATTCAGGGACAGATTGAGGACGAGCGCGTCAACAAGCGGGCCCAGACCTATCTGCGCGACCTGCGGCGCGACGCCGTGATCGACTACGACTGATCGCGCGATGAGCGAGGGGGCACTCGTCGTATCGCTGGGCGATCCGGCGGGGATCGGGCCCGAGCTGATCGCGGCTGCCTGGGCCGCGCGCGAGGCTGCGCTGCTGCCGCCCTTCGTGGTGGCTGGCGGAGCGGATATTCTTGCCGCAGCAGCACAGACCCGCGGCCTGTCTGTCCCGATCCGTGAGGTGTTCCATCCGGCCGAAGCGCTGGACTGTTTTGACTTCATGCTGCCCGTGCTGGCCGGTGCCGATGGCGAGTACACCCCCGGCGCGCCCGGCCGTGAAGGGGCCGAGCTCGCGCTCGCCTCGCTGACCGAAGCGACCGAGCTCACCCGCAGAGGCGATTGCTCTGGCCTGGTCACCGCGCCGATTGCCAAGTCACTGCTGGCCGAAGTCGGCTTTACGCACCCCGGCCAGACCGAGTTCGTTGCGGCGGCTTGTGGTGTGCCTGCCGATGAGGCCGTAATGATGCTGGCCGGACCCACGCTGCGCACCGTGCCGCTGACCGTCCATGTCGCGCTTTCCGCCGTCCCCGGCCTGATCACTACAGACCTGATCCTGCGCAAGGCCCGCATCGTCGCCCGGGCGCTGGCGCAGGACTATGGGCTGGATCGCCCGCGCCTGGCCATTGCTGCGCTGAACCCGCACGCGGGTGAGGATGGGCGGATGGGCCATGAAGATGCCGCCATCATCGCCCCGGCCATTGCCCAGCTTCAGGCCGAGGGAATCGACGCCACCGGCCCGCACCCGGCCGATGCGCTGTTCACCCCCCGCGCCCGCGCCACTTATGACGCGGCACTGTGCATGTATCATGATCAGGCGCTGGCCCCGCTCAAGGCGCTGGACTTTGACGAAGGCGTCAACGTTACCCTTGGCCTGCCGATTGTCCGCACCAGCCCGGACCATGGCACTGCCTTTGGCATCGCCGGCAAAGGGGTCGCCGATGCAGGCGCCACCATTGCTGCGATCCGGATGGCCGGAGAGATCGCTGCGCGCCGGGCGGGAGCAGACCTTGGCTGAGCTCCCTCCCCTGCGCGATGTCATCAACCGGCACGGCCTGTTCGCCTCCAAGGCCTTGGGCCAGAACTTCCTGTTCGATGAGCAGCTGCTTGACCGGATCGCCGCGATCCCCGGCAAGCTCAAGGGCCAGCAGGTGCTGGAAGTCGGTCCCGGCCCCGGCGGCCTGACCCGCGCGCTGCTGCGCGCCGGGGCGCAGGTGACCGCAATCGAGATGGACCGCCGCTGCTTGCCCGCGCTGGCCGAACTGGCCGAAGCCTTCCCCGGCCAGCTGCGCGTGATCGAAGGCGATGCGACCAAGGTCGATCACGGGATCGAAGGCCCGTTCCATGTTGTCGCCAACCTGCCTTACAACGTCGGCACCATGCTGTTCACCGGCTGGCTATCGGGGCAGAACTGGCCGCCGCAGTGGGCTTCGCTGACGCTGATGTTCCAGCTGGAAGTCGCCCAGCGGATCGTTTCGGAGGCCGGCAGCGATGCCTATGGCCGCCTTGCCGTGCTGGCGCAGTGGCGTGCAAACGCCAAGATCGCGATGAAGGTTCACCGCAGCGCTTTCACCCCCCCGCCCAAGGTGATGAGCGCGATCGTCCACGTCACTCCGGCGGACATGCCGCAGGGCGTCTCCGCCCGGATGCTGGAGCGCGTGACCGAGGCCGCCTTTGGCCAGCGCCGCAAGATGCTACGCCAGAGCCTAAAGGGCCTGCCCGGCGCGCTGGAAGCGCTGGAGGGCCTGGGCATCGATCCGCAACGCCGCGCCGAAACGCTGAGCGTTGCGGAATTCGTCAGCCTGGCGCGAGTGCTGTCCTAGCGGCCCTTCTTCACGCGTCGCCACTGGTGCAGCAGCGGCTCAGTATAGCCGCTGGGCTGTTCCACGCCCTTGAACACCAGATCACAGGCCGCGCGGAAGGCGGGAGCATCCTCGTTCCCGACCAGCGGCTCATACAGCGGATCGCCGGCATTCTGGGCATCAACCTTGGCCGCCATACGGCGCAGGCTATCCATCACCTGTTCGTGCGTGCAGACGCCGTGGAGCAGCCAGTTGGCCATGTGCTGGGATGAGATGCGCAGTGTCGCGCGATCTTCCATCAGGCCAATGTCGTTGATGTCGGGCACCTTTGAGCAGCCGACGCCCTGATCGATCCAGCGCACGACATAGCCAAGCAGGCCCTGGGCGTTGTTGTCCAGCTCGGCGCGGACTTCTTCATCGGACCAGTTGGTGCCCTGCGCCAGCGGCACGGTCAGCAGCGGATCGAGGCCAGGCGTCGGCTTGTCCGCCAGCTCCTGCTGCACTCCAAACACGTCAACCGCGTGATAATGCATGGCGTGGAGCGTCGCAGCGGTGGGTGACGGCACCCAGGCGGTGTTGGCGCCGGACTTCGGGTGGCCGATCTTCTGGACCATCATTTCGCCCATCAGGTCAGGCGCGGCCCACATGCCCTTGCCGATCTGGGCCTTCCCCGAAAGGCCGCAGGCCAGCCCGATCTGGACATTGCGCGCTTCATAGGCGGCGATCCACGAAGAGGCCTTCATGTCAGCCTTGCGGATCATCGCACCAGCCTTCATCGAGGTGTGGATTTCATCCCCGGTGCGATCGAGGAAACCGGTGTTGATGAAGACGATCCGGTCCTTCACCGCGCGGATACAGGCGGCCAGGTTGGCCGAAGTGCGGCGTTCCTCGTCCATCACGCCCACCTTCACGGTGTGGCGCGGCAAGCCGAGCAGGTCTTCCACCGCATCGAACAGGTCGTTGGTGAAAGCGCACTCTTCCGGCCCGTGCTGCTTGGGCTTGACGATGTAGATGTTGCCGTGGCGGCCATTACCATATTGGCACAGCCCCGCCCGGTCATGCGCACCGATCGCGCTGGTGATCACGGCATCCATGATCCCTTCCGGAATCTCGCTGCCATCGGCCAGCAGGATCGCCGGGTTGGTCATCAGGTGGCCGACATTGCGCACGAACAGCAGGCTGCGGCCTGGCAGGGTCAGGTCACCCCAGACGCGGTCCCCGTTGAGAGTGCGGGTCATGGTCTGCCCGCCCTTCTCGAAGGTCTCAGCCAGATCGCCGCGGATCACTCCCAGCCAGTTGCGATAGGCGTTGAGCTTGTCCTCGGCATCGACGGCGGCGATCGAATCCTCAAGGTCGCAGATCGTGGTCAGCGCCGATTCCAGATAGACATCGGCAATGCCCAGCGGATCGGTCTTGCCAACCGGATGCGAGGGATCGACCACCACCTCGATATGGAGGCCGTTGTGGCGGAACAGGTAGCCGCCGGGCTTGGTGGCGACGAGGTGCTCACAGGCTCCGCCGCTCAGCGCCGCTTCCCAGCCCGGGATCGCGCTGTTCAGGAACTTGCGCACGGCTGCGATGACCGCCGCGCCACGCGCCTCGTCATAGCCGCCCGGCCGGGCCGGGGCGGCATCGAGTGCGTCGGTGCCGTAATAGGCGTCATAGAGGCTGCCCCAGCGGGCGTTGGCGGCGTTCAGCAGGAACCGGGCATTAAGCACCGGCACGACCAGCTGCGGGCCCGCCAGTGTCGCGATTTCCGGATCGACGTTCTGCGTGCCGACCTGAAACGGTGCCGGCTCGGGCACGAGGTAACCGATCTGGCGCAGGAAGGCCTGATACTCTTCGCCATCAATCGCCTGGCCAGCGCCGGCCGTGTGCCAGGCATCAATCTGCGCCTGAAGATCATCGCGCTTGGCCAGCAGCGCGCGGTTTACCGGAACGAAGCGGTCGACGAGGGCGGCAAACCCGGCCCAGAACTGGGCCACATCGCTGCCCCGCGGGGCGACGACTTCATTCTCGATAAAGCTGGCCAGCGCCGCATCGACTTGCAGTCCGGACCGTTCAACCCTGTTGCTCATTGTTCCTCGCACACCATGGAATCGCGCGGCGCGCAGGCGCGCCACCGATTGGTTCATCAACGATCCCGGGGAGGAATGCCAGCGCCTATGCCGCACTTGCGAAAGGATGGCAACGGGGCAGAGGCATTCGAACGCCGACGAGGGGTTGGAAGCCCTTCGCGCCTCGGCTAGAGGTGGTAAAACATGCAACAACTTACGCCCGCCGAAGCCGCGCTGGTTGCCAGCGTCGATGCCGCACCGATGCTGGATCAGGTGCTGGCGTGGAGCGCGATCAACACCGGCACCGGCAATCTGGCCGGGCTTGAAGAATACCTTCGCCTGCTGGCCGATGCCTTCGGCGCGCTGCCGGGCGAGATTACGCTCGTAGAGCCTGCTCCGGTCCGCACGGTGGCGGCAGACGGGCGCGAAGTTGACGTGGCCCACGGCAAGCACCTGGTCCTGCGGGTGCGCCCCACGGCCAACCGCCGGGTGCTGCTGACCGGGCACATGGATACAGTCTTCCCCGCGGATCACAGCTTTCAGGCAAGCCGCTGGCTGGAAGAGGCAACGCTCAACGGGCCCGGCGTGGCCGATATGAAAGGCGGGATCGCTGTGATCCTGGCCGCGCTCAAGGCGTTTGAAGGCAGCGCGGCGGCCTCCGGCATCGGCTATGATGTCCTGCTCAATTCGGATGAGGAAACCGGTAGCCTTTCCTCGGCCCCGCTGATCGCCGAACTGGCGGCGGGGAAGATCGCCGCGCTGACCTTTGAACCCGCCGCGCTGCCAGATGGCACGCTGGCCGGCGCGCGCGGCGGTAGCGGCAATTACAGCCTGATCGTCACCGGCAAGTCCGCCCACGCTGGCCGCAACCCACAGGACGGGCGCAACGCGATCGTAGCGGCGGCCGCCCTGGCGCTGGGGCTGAAGGCGCTGGAGCGGCCGGGCCTGAGCATCAATCCCGCCCGGATTGATGGCGGCAGCGCCAACAATGTGGTGCCCGATCATGCTGTTCTGCGCTTCAACATCCGCCCGATGGAAGTTGAGCTGTCGGAATGCTTTGAGCTTGAAATCAAACAATTGATCGCCTCTATTGTGACGGATTATGAAGTTTCGGTTCACCGCCACGGTGGCATCAGTCGCCCGCCCAAGCCGATCGATCCCCCGGCCGAGCGCCTGTTCGAACTGGTGCGGGATTGCGGCGCTGCACTGGGCCAGCCGATCCGTTGGCAGAGCTCGGGCGGGGTCTGCGATGGCAACAATATCGCGGCCTGCGGCGTCCCGGTGGTCGATACCATGGGGGTGCGCGGCGGCGCGATCCATTCGCCGGATGAATTCCTGATCGTCCCCTCGCTGGCCGAGCGGGCGCAGCTTTCAGCCCTTGTCCTGCACCGTCTTGCTACCGGAGTAACCCTGTGACCTTCGTGATCCGTGCGGCGAATGCCAATGACTTGCAGCACCTGTACGAAATGGCCAAGCGCACCGGCGGAGGCTTCACCAACCTGCCGCCCGATCGCAAGGCGCTGACCGCCAAGCTGGAGCGGGGCGCGGCCGGGTTCGCCCGCACCGAAGACGTGGTTGGTGATGACCTGTTCGTTTTCGTGCTGGAAAACACGGCCACCGGCGAAGTGCGCGGCACCTGCCAGATCTTTTCGGCAGTGGGCCAGAAGTGGCCGTTCTATTCCTACCGGATCGGCGCCCTGACCCAGCACAGCGAAGAACTTGGCCGCACTTTTCGAGCCGATATCCTGAACTTATCGACCGATCTTGAGGGCGCAAGTGAAGTTGGCGGCCTGTTCCTCCACCCCGGTGAGCGCGCGGGCGGGCTGGGCATGCTCATCGCCCGCAGCCGCTACCTGTTCATCCGCAACCACCGCCAGCGCTTTGCCGACCGAACCCTGGCCGAACTGCGCGGCGTGATCGACGAAGCCGGCGGATCACCGTTCTGGGACGGGGTGGCCGGGCGGTTCTTCGGCATGAATTTCCAGGACGCGGACGAATTCAACGCCAAGTTCGGCAACCAGTTCATCGCCGACCTGATGCCCAAGCACCCGGTCTACATCGCCATGCTGTCAGATGCGGCCAAGGCGGTGATCGGCGTGCCCCATCCCTCTGGCCGCGCGGCCATGCGGATGCTGGAAGAGGAAGGCTTCGCCTGGGAACGCTACATCGACATCTTCGATGGCGGCCCGACCATGACCGTGCGGACCGACCAGATCCGCTCGATCCGCGAGGCCCGGGACGATTGCGTAGTCGCCATTGACGCCGGGCTTGGCGATCACGAAGCGGGCGAGAAACGTCTTGTCTCGGTCGGCCGCTTGGCCGACTTCCGCACCGCCTATGGCTGGGTTGACCCGCGCGACGGGGGAATTGCGCTCGATCCGGGCTGCGCCGCCCTGTTGGGGGTTGAGCCCGGAATGACGGTAACCCACGTGCCGCGGTGGTGAGCCATGGCGCTGGTTGAAATCAACTTCGATGGCATCGTTGGTCCCAGCCATAACTATGCCGGCCTGAGCCTCGGCAACATCGCCTCGGCCAGCAATGCCGGAGACACTTCCTACCCCCGCGCCGCAGCCTTGCAGGGCTTGGGCAAGATGCGGCACAACTTGTCGCTAGGGCTGGTC
Source organism: uncultured Novosphingobium sp. (assembly GCA_964413885.1). Taxonomy (GTDB): domain Bacteria; phylum Pseudomonadota; class Alphaproteobacteria; order Sphingomonadales; family Sphingomonadaceae; genus Novosphingobium. The sequence goes on along the minus strand of CAYPTU010000001.1, from coordinate 212,402 downwards.
CAGGGCTTCCTGCTGCCCCTGCCCCGCCCCAACAGCGCCTTCCTCCATGCCATTGGCGCGGATGGCAGTGAAGATCGCCGCCTGCTGGCCGCGGCCTGGTCCGCCAGTGCGATGTGGACGGCCAATGCCGCCACCGTCTCGCCCGCACCCGACACGCGCGATGGGCGCTGCCACCTGACGGCCGCCAACCTTGTCACCATGCCGCACCGCAGCCAGGAATGGCCCGATACGGCACGGCAACTGCGGCTGGCTTTTGCCGATGCGGCGCACTTTGCGGTGCACGACGCGGTCCCCGCCTGCTTTGGCGACGAGGGGGCCGCCAATCATATGCGGATGGGCACCGGGCACGGCGCGCCAGGGCTTGAGATCTTCGTCTATGGCAAAGGCGGTGGTCCTTTCCCCGCGCGGCAGCACGAGCAGGCAAGCCGCGCCGTCGCCCGCCTCCACGGCCTTGACCCGGCGCATACGTTGTTTGTCGAGCAGAACCCCGCAGCGATCGCGGCCGGTGCCTTTCACAATGACGTTGTCGCCGTGGCCAACGAGCGGGTCCTGTTCACGCACGAGCTGGCTTTTGCGGACCCGAAAAGCACTTATGCGGCGATCCGTGAACGCTTGCCCGAAGCCGAGATCATCGAGGTCCCCGCCGCGGCGGTCAGCCTGGCCGATGCGATCAAGTCCTACCTGTTCAACGCCCAGTTGCTGACCCTGCCTTCGGGCGAAATGGGCCTGGTGATCCCCCAGGAAGCCTGGGAGCACCCGGCCGTGCGCAGCTGGCTGGACGGGATGCTGGCCAGCAATGGCCCGATCCGCCGCGTCCTGCCGGTCGACGTGCGCCAATCGATGGCCAATGGCGGCGGTCCGGCCTGCCTGCGCCTGCGGGTGGTAGCCGATCCGGCCACCGTTGATCCCCGCTTCCTGCTGGACGAGGCCAAGATCGCGCAGATCGAGGCCGTGGTCGCGGCCCATTGGCCCGAAGCGATCCGGCCCGAGCAACTGGGCGCCCCCGCGCTGGCCCGGCAGCTCGTGGCGGCGCGAATGGCCTTGCTGGAGGCGCTTGATCTGACCGTGTTGGGCTAACGTCGAAATGCCTTACAATGGGACAGGGTGTTAACCAGCGGTTTGCGCAGCAGCGCTGGACTGGCATGATCATTGCGCGTTTTCCCGTTAAGAATGCGAGAGGGACCATGCTGCAGACGATCAGCCGGCTATTTCTGATCAAGACCCCGCTTGAGGCCTATCTGATCATCTATGCCCTGGCCCTTGGTGCGGTGGAACGCGGCTCGGTTTACCTGACAAGGTTCCCGGGGTTCGGCGGCAAGCTGCTGTTCCTGGCCTGCACCGGCGCAGTCTTCATGGCCGGGGCCAAGATCCTCGACTGCCTGAAGCACGAAAAGCGTCTCGCCGAAATTTCAAAGTCCTAGCCAGCACCCCGATCGTTTTCAGATTGGAGCGGGCCGGTGTTGCGAAGGACAGGCCGGATGGCCTGTCCGCACTCATCAGGAAACGGTGGGGCGTTTCTGTTGCAAGGTACGCCCCGGACCCCGTTCTTGGTAGTGTAACTTCAGGCCGCTAGGCCCTAGAATTACGCAGCAAGAGCAAGTGCTTCGTTATCGTTGGCACTTGTGAGTTTTGAGCCTTGAACGGGTTACTCAGCCCGGGCGAAAACAGCGCTTTTCAACACACGTCGATCCTAGTTCGGCCCCGTCATTTTACCCTGTCGAAACAGGGAAAGTGGTGGAGCCGCCGGGTACCGCCCCCGGGTCCGCTGCGCCTATTGCACGCCGCAGTTTATCGCCATAGCCGGGCGAACCCGGCGAACGCCCATATAGGGAAGGTGCCACCAAATGAAAAGGGCGGGAGACCTGCCCCCGCCCGTTCAAGGCAGCATTGGCCGCAATCAGCCCTTCTTGAGCGCGTCCCGGATCTCTGTCAGCAGTTCCACCTCGCTCGGCCCGGCTGCGGCGGGCGGCGGTGGCGGCATCAGCTTGTTGGCCTGGCGCACGATCAGAAAGATCACGAAAGCCAGGATCAGGAAGTTGATCACGGCCGTGACAAAACTGCCCCAGGCGACCACAGTTGCCCCGGCAGCCTTGGCGGCGGCCAGAGTTGCGCCGGCCGGGACATCACCCGCAACCACCGTATACTGGTTCGAAAAATCGATGCCGCCGGTCAGCAGGCCGATCACCGGCATGAGAACATCATCAGTCAGTGACGAGACGATCTTGCCAAAGGCCGCGCCGATGATCACGCCAACGGCCAGGTCAAGCACGTTTCCCCGCGCGATGAAGGCCCTGAATTCGCTCAACATTCTGCATCCCCTTAAGATATTTTCTCCCTACGTAAAAACTGCCACGAAACCCGCTGGCCGACAACAATCATTTGCGGGGCAACGATTTTTGGCCGCACCGCTTGAACGGGCCGAGAGCCGCGCTACATCCATGTCATTCGCGGCCCGTGCGCCGCCCGTGGAAGAGGAACGCATCGCATGACCGCTGCCATTGTCCGTCGTTTTGGCCGATTTGCCCTAGTCGCCGCCGCCGCCGCCACCCTGGCGGGGTGCGGGATCAATTCGGTGCCGACCAGCGAAGAGAATGCCAAGGCCAAGTGGGCCGACGTCGAAAGCGCCTATCAGCGCCGTGCCGATCTGGTGCCGAACCTGGTCGAAACCGCCAAGGCCGCAGCCGCTTCGGAAACGACGATCCTGACCAACGTCACCAACGCCCGCGCCGCGGCGACCTCGATCAACGTGCGGACCGAAGACCTGTCCGATCCCGCCACCTTCGAGAAATTCCAGAACGCCCAGAACCAGCTGACCCAGGCCCTGGGCCAGCTGCGCACCGTTGTAGAGAACTACCCCCAGCTGCAGAGCCAGGCCCGCTTTGCTGACCTGATGGCCCAGCTGGAAGGGACCGAGAACCGCATCAACGTGGCCCGCACCCGCTACAACGAGGCGGTACAGGATTATAACACCACGATCCGCACCTTCCCCGACGCGATCGGTGCCAAGGTGATCTACGGCGCCAAGCCGATGGTCCCGTTCAAGGCTGACCCGGGCGCTTCGGCGGCTCCGAAGGTCAACTTCGGCAATGGCCCTGCAGCACCCGCTGCTGGCGTGAATGACAACGGCGCTGCGGCTCCGGCTTCGTCGGCGGCTGCCAACTGACAGACGGAGCGACAGGAGCGCGCCATATGCGCCAATTCCTCGCCTGGCTGCTCGCCGCGCTGGCCCTCATCGGTGCCAGTGCGGCGCAGGCAGACTATCCCACGCGGCCGGATGGCCCCGTGCTGGATACTGCAAACATAATTCCTGACGCTGATGAACGCACTCTTGTTGAGCGTCTGAGCGCGTACAATCAAGCTACCGGGCGCGCGCTGATGGTGGTGACGACCCCTTCACTCGAAGGCGAAGATGTAGCGACTTACACAGTTGGCCTGGGGCACAAATGGGGAGTTGGCGGTAAAGACACCGACCAAGGCATGATCCTGCTTATAGCCCCTAACGAGCGCCAAGCTCGCATTGAAGTTGGCTATGGCCTTGAGCAGTATTTGCCGGACGTGCTTGCGGCCCGCATCATGCGCGATGCGATAGCTCCAAGGTTCAAAGCAGGCGACTTCCCGGGCGGAATCAACGCTGGGATGGATGAGATCATCGCTCAACTTAATCGCGACCCTGCGGAAGCCAAAGCGATTGCGGAGGCTGCGAAGGCTGCCAGCCGCGAGAAGAGGACAGACGCCAACGCCGGCGGCGTAGTCTTTTGGATCATAATGATCCTGTTCTTCATGCTGATGTTTGGTCGACGGCAGCGGGGGAGATACCGCCGAAGCGGAATTGATCCCGGAATCGTTCTGTGGGGATTGAGCGAAATCGCCCATCATGCTGGTCGCGGCGGCGGCTTTGACATCGGGGGTGGCAGCTCGGGAGGTAGCAGCTGGGGTGGCTTTGGCGGCGGTGACTTCGGCGGCGGCGGGGCTTCGGGGAGCTGGTAATGGGACAGAGCGCATTCCACCTTACGCCAGCCGAGCACGATGCCGTCTCGGCAGCCGTGGCAGCGGCCGAAAGCACCAGCGCGGGCGAAATCGTGACCATCGTGACTGAACGGTCTGACGGCTATGCCGATGTCGCGCTGGCATGGGCCGCGCTGGTGGCCATGACCGCGCTGACCGTGCTCTCGCTGTTTCCGGCATTCTATCTCGGCCTCTATGACCGCCTGATGGGCCACTGGGGGCACGAATGGACGCCGCAGGGTATCTTCACCCTCGCCGCGACCGTCGCGATCCTCAAGTTCATCAGCATGGTGCTGCTGCAGCTTTGGCGCCCACTCAAGTTCTGGCTGGTACCCGGCTTCATCAAGGCCGCCCGCGTTCGTGCCCGGGCTGAGACCTGCTTCAAGATCGGGGCCGAGCGCCGCACCCATGGCCGCACCGGGATCCTGATCTATGTCTCGATCGCCGAACACCGCGCCGAGATCGTGGCGGACGCCGCGATCGCCGGGAAGGTCAGCCCCGAGGTCTGGGGTGAGGCGATGGCGGCGCTGCTCAGCGGCATCCGCGCTGGTGACCTGGCGGGCGGCCTGACCGGCGCCATCCAGAAGGTCGGCATGGTCCTGGCCCAGCACTTCCCGCGCGCGGCCGATGACCAGAACGAACTGCCGGACCGGGTGATCGAGGTATGAGCCAAGATGACCGCGACCTGCCCGAACGGGTCCACTGGGAAGGCAAGTACATCGTCGCCAAGACCCGTGGCCGCTGGGAATACGTCAGCCGGGCGCGCGGGATCCGGGCCGCGGTGATCATCGCGATCGATCCGGACGATCACGTCATTCTGGTCGAGCAGTACCGCGTGCCGCTGGGCCGGGCCTGCATCGAACTGCCTGCCGGCCTGATCGGCGACGAGACCGAGGGCGAGGAACCGACCGAAGCCGCCGCCCGCGAGCTTGAGGAAGAGACCGGCTATCGCGCCGGGCGGATCGAGGTTCTGGGCGAGTTCCATTCCTCCCCCGGCATGGTCAGCGAGAGCTTCACCTTGCTGCGCGCGCATGACCTGGTGCAGGTTGGCCCCGGCGGCGGGACCGAGAGCGAGGCGATCACCGTTCACCGCGTGCCCCGCGCCGCGCTGCCCGCCTTCATCGCCGAGCGCCGGGCAAAGGGCGATGCGATGGACGTCAAGCTGCTGCTCCTGCTGGGCCCGCAACTGATCGGGTAAAGCGCGCCGCTGCCCCTCGCCAACCCCGAGCAATGCCGCTATCCCGGCGGGCAAGAGAGGGAGAGAACCAGATGGCAGGACGTGTTGCAGGCAAGAAGGCGCTGATCACCGGCGCGGCGCAGGGTCTGGGTGCTGCTCAGGCCATGATGCTGGCGCGCGAAGGCGCAACGGTTCTCCTCGCTGACATCAATGCCGAAGGCGCTGCCGCTCAGGCTGAGGCGATCAATGCCGAACTCGGCGCTGGAACCGCCTTCTCCACCGCGCTTGACGTCACCAATGAAGACCAGTGGGTCGCCGCGGTAGACTACGCCGCTGCCAAGCTCGGCGGCCTCTCGGTACTCGTCAACAACGCCGGGATCGGGGTGCGTGGTAACATCGAGACCTGCACCCTGGCCGAATGGCACAAGGGCTTCGCGGTCAACGTCGACTCGGTCTTCCTTGGCTGCCAGAAGGCGCTGCCCTTGCTGAAGGACAACCAGCCCGGCTCGATCATCAACATCTCCTCGATCGCCGGCCTGATCGCCTCTGACACCATGCCCGGCTACAACGCCAGCAAGGCGGCGGTCTGGATGCTGTCCAAGTCAGTCGCGCTCTATTGCGCCAAGATGGGCTGGGACATCCGCTGCAACTCGGTCCACCCGACCTTTGTCGACACCCCGATCCTCGATGGCATGGCCGCCGGCACCGGCAAGCCCAAGGACGTGATCATGGACAAGCTGGCCCGCCAGATCCCCCTGAAGCGCGTCGGCCACCCGGACGACATCGCCAATGGCGTGCTCTACCTCGCCAGCGACGAGAGCCGCTTCATGACCGGCGCCGAGCTCAAGCTCGACGGCGGCATTTCGGCGATGTAGCCGCGCCGCTGATGCCCGACGGTCCCTCCACCAAGCCCCGCGCCTTCCGCGTCACCTCGTTTGACGTCGCGGCCGAGGCTGGCGTCAGCCAGTCCACCGTCAGCCGTGCGCTGGCGGGTGATCCGGTGGTGAGCGAAGCCACCCGCAGCCGGGTGTTTGAGGCCGCCCGCCGCCTGAACTATGCGGTGGACGAGAACGCCGCCCGCCTCCGCTCGGGCCGCACCGCCACGCTGGCCGTGGTGGTGATCTGCCGCCCGGAGGAAGACCGCAAGGACCTCAACCCCTTCACCTACTCGCTCCTCGGCACGGTCTGCGCCGCCGCCTCGGCCCGCGGGTACGAGACGCTGGTCTCCTTCCAGGACGGGCCGGAGAACCTCTCGGGCCGCTATGAGGACCGCCGCCGCGCCGATGGCCTGATCGTGATCGGCACCACCCAGAACCTCCCCGCCTGGACCTATTACCGCGATCTGGGCCTCGGCGGCACGCGGATGGTCTGCTGGGGATCGCCGTTTGACGAGCTCGACTGGATCCGCAGCGACAACCACGCCGGCGCCCTGCTGGCCACGCGCCACCTGATCGAGGCCGGCTTCACGGCCCCCGCCTGCATCGGCTCCGAAGCCTCGCTCCAGCGCCAGTTCAAGGAACGCTACGACGGCTATTGCGAGGCCATGCAGCAAGCCGGGCTGACCCCGCGCCTGGTCGAGATCGAGGAAGGCCTCAGCCGCGAGGAACAGGGCCGCCGCGCCGCGCGCCAGCTGATCGACGCTGGCCTGCCGTGCGATTCCATCTTCGCCGTCTGCGACGAGATCGCGCTGGGCACCCTGCGCGAACTGTCCGAGGCCGGGATCGCCGTGCCCGGCCGGCTCGGCCTGATCGGGTTCGACGGGATCCGCGCCAGCGCCAATGCCATGCCGCCGCTGTCCTCGATCCAGCCGGACTTTGCTGCGGCCGGGGCCATGCTGGTCGACAAGCTGCTGGCGACAATCGCCGGTGAGCCGAACTCCGATCGCCGCGTGCCGGTTACCCTGCTGGCCCGCGAGAGCACCCGCCGCCCGGCCTGACCGGATTGCGGCGCATATCTTTGTAATTTTTACATAATTGACAGGCTCCGCAGGGCGGCGCACACTGTTGCAACCACGTAGAGGGGTGCAACATGCGCGGATTGAACAGGAGCGCCGGTCTGGCGCTGGCAATGGCCTTGGCGGGAATGCCGACGGCGGTTTTGGGCTCTGCTTCCGATGTTGTTTCATCCTCACGGGTTACCGGCACGAAATTCATCAAGGCGGGCGATTACTACACCCAGGTGATCGTCGATGCGCAGGACGTGAACCTGCCGGTGGACGACAAGGGCAAACGCAATCTCGGCACGGCCCTGCTCAAAGCGCTTGGGCTGGGTGACAAGACCCGATCGCTGACCATCACCATGGTGCTGAACCAAGGGGGGCAAAGCCTGCCCGAGGTACCGCTGATCTCCTACGAATTTGATGGCCGCAAAACGCTGACCCGGATCAAGAAGAACGCCAGCTATGTTTCCCCGCGCTGGCAGCTTGATCCGGGTTCGCCGATTTCGGTCACGCTGAAGTACTACTATTCCACCACGGCCACCTATGATGTCGCGGCGATCACCGGGAACATCCAGAAGCTGATCCCCAGCAAGTCGATTGCCTCGGCGCTGGCCAGCCCGTTCTTCACCGGGATCGCCGGGCTGACCGCCTCGATTTTCCAGACGGCCGAGGCGCGGACGGTAGACGTGGCCAATGCTGATAACCTTTCGCCCTTTGCCGGGGCGATCAACGCCCAGGGGCTGATCATGCCGATCGCCCTGCCCGATGGCCGATCGCTGGGCCGGATCACCGCCCGGCTGGCGGTGACGCCCACGCTGAACCGGCAGGCCGCCCTGATTGACAGTATCAACCCGGCCGTTGACCTGGTGTGGGATCCCGCCGCCAGCGTCAGCGATCTGGCCGCCACGGTGGACGGATCGGAACGCAACCTGCTGCAAACCAGCATGGCCCTGCCCGAATATGGCGCGATGGTGCGCGAAACCTCGCCCGCCACGGTCACCGCCTATTGCACCAAGGCACGGCAAAGCCTCTCACAACTCGGCATCTCCTCGCTCGACCGGACGATGGCGATCTTCCAGTCGCTGCGCAGTGCCGGGTTCACGCCGAGCGAATACCACCCCAAGGTCAATGGCTGGGTCGGCGCCTGCTTTGACGATGCCGGCCGGGCCAGCCTGGCAACCGCGGTCAACGTTACCGCCGCCCTGCCCCCGGCACCGGTCAGCGATGCCGGCCGGCTGACGGCAAACTGGCCGAAAGAGTTCAAGTATCCGCTGGGCTGCTGGATCACCGGCAAGAGCGGCGATGATTGCCTGAGGGAAGCCGGCGGCGATGTGCGCGGCGCGGTGGAACGAATGCTGGCCGATACGGTGGAAGTCCAGGTGATGAAACTGCCGGGGGTGGAAGACCTGGTCCCCGCCAACCGCATCTGGCCGCGCGCGGCGCTGATCGACGGGATCGCCGGCAAGGCCCAGGCCTTCAGCTGCTTCAACCGCGGGCTGGTGCTGACCAGCGGCGACCAGGCCTTCACCATGACCGCCGAGATCAAGGATGACCGGATCGTCCGGGTGCAAATCCTGGATGCAACCGACCGGGACAAGGCCTGCACCTGATCCGCACCGGGACGCGGCGCAGCAAGGCGGGCGAAGTTGACACAGTTGACACTGAGTCCGCTTATCCCAACAGGCCATTTTCCGCAGATTTCCGCCGCGTCCGGGCCGTTTTCGCCCGATTTCCGCCACCAAAAAAATAAAAAAGCGGGCACGGCCCCGGCCTGCTAACGCCAGCGCCGCTCGCCCGGGCCGGCGCGGTGTTCCTTGGCATCGGCGGCATACCAGCTGCCCTGCATGAACTGGCCCTCGGCCTGTTCGGCGGCCTGATCATCCTCATAGGGCCAACCCGGCCCCGGCTGGGCCTCACCCTCTTCCCAGCGGACCGAGGCGCACTCGATCCGTTCGAGCAGCGCATCGAAGGCCCGGCCGGAATATTCACGCGCCACCTGATTGCGCCCCACCTGCCACGGGTTGGCCAGCACCCACCGCGCCAGCCGGTTGTCATAGCGGCGGGTGGTGCCGACCAGCTCGCCGTGATTAAGACCCAGTCTCGCTGGGGCGGGTGCATCGTCATCGCACCAGGAAGTCCGTTGGCAAGGAGCGGGACGCAGTCAGGGGCTGGTTGCCCCTGCAAGTTCCGGGACGTGGCCAGCGGGCTTCCTGGTGCGACCCGAAGGGCGGGCAGATTTTGGCCCAGCGCAGCGTTGCTCGTCAGTCCCTATGGCATGGCATGGCTCCCTCCTCGCGCCTCGCGCTGGGCCAAAATCTGCTCCGTGCCGACGCGCCCGCCCCAGCGAGACTGGGTCTCAAGTGCGGCACCTCCTCACCATTGAGCGCGCGGTCCATCACCGCCTGGGCCAGCGCATGCAGCCCGAATTCCAGCGCCACTTCCCAGCCCAGCGCAAAGGGCTGCCCTTGCAGCCGGTTGCGCAGGTTATAGGCCGCCGTCCGGCTCATGCCGACGGCCCTGGCCGCCGCCGAAACGGACTGGGTGGCCGCCAGCTCGCGCAGGAAGGCCACCATCTTTTCGCGGGTCCACTGGTTGTGGTGGGGCGCGCGTTCCTCCCCCACCGGGGGAGGGGGACCATCGGAACGATGGTGGAGGGGCACAGCCGCATGTTCCTGACCCGGCGGGGGAGCGCCATCGAGCCCGTGCCCCGCCACCCCGCCGCTGCGCGTCGCGGTCCCCCTCCCCGGTTCGGGGAGGAATGCTTCTGTTTCGTCAGACATGGTTCACCTCGCGGTTGGCGTGAAGGAGAACCAGTTCAGTTATAGGATTTTGGGGGAGTAGGAAAATCAGGCCGCTCTTGGCAAAAATTCTGCGCCGGGAAGGATCAGCGTCGATCCGGAGAAGATCACCTCACTACCCGCCGCTGTGGGACCAGCGCTGTACGGGAGTTGATAAATGGTGGGCTCAAGCGCTTTATATAAACTAACAATTGGATCGGCATAATCGTAGGACAAAACCCAATTAGAGTTTATGTTATCCAGTAGTATATCTGCAATATTCTCATGATCTTCGTGTTTATAGAAATTTTTATAGAGCTTACTACCTTTAACGTAATAAGGGGGGTCTAAGTAAAATAGCCTTCCCGGCTCATTTATCCGCTCACGGCAAAACTCGAAAGCGTCGACAGATGTAACAGTAATCGATGACCGAAATGAAGAAATTTGCCGAATCTGATCAATTTGCACCTTTTTGTTAAAGCGTGCATCAATCTTCCACTCACCGGTTTGGCTGTATCCGCCTATCGGTCCGGATCCTTCAATTATCCCTGAACGGCTCGTCCGATTCAAAAAATAGGCTGCAAACCCGAGCTCGAATTCGCCGGCCGCTACACCCAATTGATAAACCTCTCGCTGCCGTCGCCATTCGTTGACAGTTATTTCAGTTGCGTCGATTTTCCCGCAAAACTGATCGGTTTTATTCAGGATGGCTCGCCAGAACGATGATATCGCCGGGTCTATGTCATTAATCTCAACTTTGGATACAAATCCATAAGCCAAAAGCTTGAGCGCAAGTCCCGCCCCTCCCGCATATGGCTCAACATAAACGCAGTTATACAACTTGTTTATTCGAATAAGCTCTACAAAATATGAATATAGCTTAACCTTGCCGCCGGGATAACGGAGCGGAGAAATCATCAAACGTTCTTCTTTATAAACTGATCTATTAAATCACGGATTTGGAATACACGGTCAGAATTTGGAACGATATTCCCATGCGCACCGAGATTAACATAATTCAGGTGGTGTTGATCAAAATCTTTTAATATCTTTTGATCGTCCTTACCCAACGGGACGGTCTTACCACGACAAAGATTGAGGCAGTCCTCTAGGCTAAGCGCCTTTTTCTGAGGATTAGCGTTACTCTGTTCAATGATATGCTTCAGCAGCGCCTCGAGCAAATTTCGAATGAGAAAGGTAGCGCATGCCGGCAGCTTCCTTGCATTTATATCCGCCGCTTCCTTCATCAATTGCTTAATAAGAGTGCTGTGAACCTTGACAGGATAGTTGAACAAGGCGCCGCCCTTCAGGTGCGCACCACCAGGCTTCTTGGCGGGTGGCGGCGGAGGCGGCAGTCCAGAAGCTGGTGGCGCCGAAGTCGTAGGTGTGCCCGACTGAGGCGGTGATGGCGGAGACGGAGGTGCCGCAGGAGGTGAGTAGTCCTTGAAGACCTCCATGTAGAGCGCTGTTGCACCAAGCCCTTGCGCCGGATTGATAACCAGTTTGCGCAAGAGGTGCTGGTATTTCATCTTTGCTTCAGCGTTCTCAAATTCGATTGCAATATTCGTTCGATCAAATTTTAAACCAATAGCTTCTTTGTGCCCTTTGGTTTGCAGAAACCGCACGGGTGGGTTGAATGCAACATTTGGGTTAAGCAGTTTCGACCGCTCCAGCGGCGTCCATGTAAAACTCAGCGCCTGCAGGTATAACTCATATTCAAGAAGGTAATTTGTAATCTCTGTTTGAGAAACTCCAAAGGCTTTGGATAGCTGTCCGATGGTTTTTCCAGATTTAAACTCATCGTGAATTGTTTTTCTACTTCCTAAATACCCCCACTTAGATTTATCGCCATTGCCAAAATGCGACTCAGCCATCACGGGGAGCAGCGAGTCACGGCTAGGCGCTATTGTACAATCGACGACGAGAAGGCTCGATTTCAGGTCGTCCGACACAATCGGAATCTGACCTTGATACTGCGCCGGTGCATTCAGAAGCCCAGCAAGAACTTTATATGCCGCGATCCGAGTGTTACCCTCGACCACTACATACTTAGTGCCTTTTTTTACGACATAAGGCCTCTCTGCGCCCTTATTCTTGCCGCCTTGCGCCACTCGTCGGACGAAAGATAACAGGTCTTCATGCTCAAAAAGGTACGCAATGATCGCATCCTGTGATGTCACAGGGGTCTGTGACACTATGCGAGGATTCTTCTCATCTAAGCTAATGTCGCCGAGTGGCAGCGGTTCATACTTGAACTTTGCGTACATTATGACCCCCTTTTGCCTTAGGCTAACCCGCCTCAGAAAAGTGGTCAAGTCATTGAATTTTTTGCCTTACACACCCCAACAGTAGTGCCAGATACAGCCCCATAACGCTCCGCTCCACGCGAACCACCTGCTCAAGGGTGCCCTCGCGATCCTGGATCAAGTCCGGGACAGGCTATCATTACCGGTCGAGCAAGGGCGCCAGGTACTTGGCTGTGAACGACCGTTCGGCCTTGGCGACAGTTTCGGGTGTTCCTTCAGCAATGATCTCACCACCGCGCACGCCGCCTTCCGGCCCGAGGTCGATGATCCAGTCGGCCACCTTGATCACATCGAGGTTGTGTTCGATCACCACGACCGAATTGCCTTGGTCGACCAGCCGCTGCAGCACTTCGAGCAGTTTGCGGACGTCTTCGAAATGCAGCCCGGTAGTGGGTTCATCGAGGATGTAGAGCGTCTGCCCGGTTGAGCGGCGGCTGAGTTCCTTGGCGAGCTTCACGCGCTGCGCTTCACCGCCGGACAGGGTCGTGGCCTGTTGGCCGACCTTGACGTAGCCGAGGCCGACCTCGTTCAGCATGTGCATCTTGTCGCGGATCGGGGGGACGGCCTTGAAGAACTCTTCCGCGTCCTCGATCGTCATGTCGAGCACGTCGGCGATCGAGTGGCCCTTGAACTTCACTTCCAGCGTTTCGCGGTTGTAGCGTTTGCCGCCGCATTCCTCGCAAGTGACGTAAACGTCGGGCAGGAAGTGCATCTCGATCTTGATCAGGCCATCGCCCTGGCACTTTTCGCAGCGGCCGCCCTTGACGTTGAAGCTGAACCGCCCGGCCTTGTAACCGCGCGCCTCGCTCTCGGGCAGACCGGCGAACCAGTCACGGATCTGGGTGAAGGCGCCGGTATAGGTGGCCGGGTTGGAGCGCGGGGTGCGGCCGATCGGGGACTGATCGATCTCGATCACCTTGTCGCAATGCTCAAGCCCGGTCACCTTGTCATGCGGGCCGGCGATCACCCGCGCGCCATTCAGCGTGCGCGCGGCGCTGGCATAGAGCGTATCGAGCGTGAGACTGGACTTGCCGCTGCCCGAAACGCCGGTGATGCAGGTGAAGGTGCCGAGCGGGATCTTCGCGGTGACGCCGCGCAGGTTGTTGGCGCGGGCGTTGTGCACGGTGACATGGTGGCCGTTGCCCTTGCGGCGCTGCTTCGGCACCTCGATCCGGCGGGTGCCGGAGAGGTACTGGCCGGTGAGGCTGTCCTTGCTGCTGAGGATATCCTGCAGGGTTCCCTGGGCGACAATCTCCCCCCCGTGGACCCCGGCGCCGGGGCCCAGATCGACCACGTGATCGGCGGTGCGGATCGCGTCCTCATCATGCTCGACCACGATCACCGTATTGCCCAGATCGCGCAGCCGCTTGAGCGTGGCGAGCAGCATATCGTTATCGCGCTGGTGCAGGCCGATCGACGGTTCATCCAAAACGTACAAAACGCCGGACAATCCTGAACCAATTTGGCTCGCGAGGCGGATGCGCTGGCTCTCCCCGCCGGACAGCGTGCCGCTGGTCCGGTCCAGGTTGAGGTAATCCAGCCCGACGTTGTTGAGGAAGCCCAGCCGCTCGTTGATTTCCTTCAGGATGGCGCGGGCGATCTGGCTTTGCTGGCTGGTCAGCTGGCTGTCCAGAGCACCGAACCATTCCACCGCATCGGCCACCGAGAGCCGGGTGATGGAGGAAATATCCGCCCCGCCCACCTTGACCGAGAGCGCCTCTGGCTTGAGCCGCTTGCCCTCGCAGGTTTCGCAGGGCTGCGCGGTCTGGAACTTGCCCAGCTCCTCGCGCATCCAGGTGCTTTCGGTTTGCAGCATGCGGCGGTTGAGGTTGCCGATCACGCCTTCGAACGGCTTCTTGACCGTGTAGGCCTTTTTCCCGTCGATGAAGGTGAGGTTGACCGGGCGACCGGCGGTGCCGTGGAGGATCACGATCCGCACTTCGACCGGCAGGTCCTGCCACGGGGTATCGAGGCTGAAGCCGAATTCTTCGGCCAGGCTGGCCAGCACCTGCATGTAATAGGGCGACGGCGGGTTGCTCTTCGCCCAGGGCACGACCGCGCCCTGCTTGAGGGAGAGCGCCTCGTTGGGCACGACCAGCTGCGGATCGAACAGCAGCTTTTCGCCCAGCCCGTCGCAGGCCGGGCAAGCGCCCATCGGCGCGTTGAAGCTGAACAGCCGCGGCTCGAGGCTTTCAATGGTGAAGCCGGAGACCGGGCAGGCGAACTTTTCGCTGAAGACGATGCGGTTGTCCGGCAGGCCGACGCCTTTCATCGCGCCGCCCTTCTCGCTTTCGCGGCCGGGGACGATCCCGTCCGCCAGATCGATATAGGCCAGCCCCTCGGCCAGTTTCAGCGCCTGTTCGAAGCTGTCGGCCAGCCGTGTCTCGATCCCTTCACGCACGGCGATGCGATCAACCACGACCTCGATGTCATGCTTGTACTTCTTGTCGAGCGCGGGGGCTTCCTCGATGGCATAGAACTCGCCATCGATCCGCACGCGGGTGAAGCCGGCCTTCTGCCATTCGGCCAGTTCCTTGCGGTATTCGCCCTTGCGGCCGCGGACCACGGGGGCGAGCAGGTAGGCGCGGGTCCCTTCGGGCAGGGCCATGACCCGATCGACCATCTGGCTGACCGTCTGGGCAGAGATCGGCTCACCCGTGGCGGGGCTGTATGGCACGCCGGTGCGCGCCCAGAGCAGGCGCATGTAGTCATAGATCTCGGTCACCGTCGCCACGGTGGAGCGCGGGTTGCGGCTGGTGGTCTTCTGCTCGATCGAGATGGCGGGGCTGAGGCCGTCGATATGCTCGACATCGGGCTTTTGCATCATCTCGAGGAACTGGCGCGCATAGGCGCTCAGGCTCTCGACATAACGCCGCTGGCCTTCGGCATAGATCGTATCGAAGGCCAGGCTCGACTTGCCCGAGCCCGACAGGCCGGTGATGACGATCAGCGCATCGCGCGGCAGCTCGACATCAATGCCCTTGAGGTTGTGTTCCCGGGCGCCCCGGACGACGATCTTGGAAAGCGACATGGTGCCGCTGTTCCAGATATGTTCGATTCCCGCAAGGGGGACCGAAGGCGGGGTGTTCAAACCTGCAAGGCCCGCCCGCCCGGCTCCCCCAGCCAGCGCGCCGAGACGCCCCAGACCTGTTCGAGCACCGGCTCTGCCAGCGCCAGTTCGGGCGGCCCATCGGCAGCGAGCAGGCCCTGATCGAGCACCAGCACCCGATCGGCATGGTTCATCGCCAGGGCAAGATCGTGCAGCACCAGCACCACGCCCATGCCCTGCCCGGCACAGCTGCGCAGATGGGCGAGCAGGGCCAGCTGGTGTGCCAGGTCAAGGTTGGCCAGCGGCTCGTCCGCCAGCAGCCAGCCCGGCGTGCCAGCCAGCACGCGGGCCAGCAAGGCGCGGGCACGCTCCCCGCCGGACAGCTGCGGGACCGGACGGTGGGCAAAGGCCAGCAGGTCCAGCGCGGCGAGCGCGGCGGCGACAGCGGCGGAGTCCTCCGCGGCACTGGTGCGCCACGGCAGGCGCCCAAGCCCGGCGAGCGTCTCGACCGAGACGTCCCACGCCACTTCGGGCGTCTGCGGCAGGTAGCCGAGCGCGCGGGCGCGGGCTTCGTGATGCATCCGGGCCAGCGGCACGCCATCCAGCGTGACAGCCCCTTCCGCCGGCTTCAACAATCCACCCAGACAGGACAGCAGGCTCGACTTGCCCGCGCCATTGGGGCCGCAGATCGCAGTCACCTCACCCGCGCGCAGGTTCAGCGACACGCCACGCAGGCGGCCCGGCACGGTCAGGGCGTCAACCGCCAGCATCACACCAGCTCCCGCCGCAAGCGCAGCAACAGGTGGAGGAAGAACGGCGCGCCCAGCAGGCTGAGCGCAATACCCAGCCGCAGCTCTCCCCCGGCCAGCGGCAGGATCCGGCACAGGCAATCGGCCACCAGCACCAGCAGCGCGCCAGCCAGGGCCGATGGCAGGATCAGGCGGCTGGGGCGGCCATCGGTGAATGGCCGGACGAAATGGGGGACCATCAGGCCAACGAAGCCGATGATCCCCGCTACGGCCACACCGCCACCGACCGTCAGCCCCACGCCCAGTACCAGCAATAGCTGCAACCGGCGCGGATCGAGGCCCAGCGAACGCGCCGCCGCTTCGCCCAGCGTCAAGGCATCGAGCCCGCGTCCGGCCGCCTGCAACAGGGCGATCCCCGCCAGCGTCAGGGGCGCGGCGATCCAGACCTCGCGCCACGACCGGTCGGTCAGCGCACCCATCAGCCAGGTCACGATCTCGCTCATGGCGAAGGGCGTGGGTGAGAGGCTGATCGCCAGGCTCATAAGCGCTCCCGCCAGACTGGCGATCATCATGCCGGCCAGGGTAAACAGCACTACCCCACCCTGCCTTCCGGCGATCAGGGTCAAAAGCAGCATGGCCCCGGCCGCGCCCAGCAGGGCGAAGGCCGGCAGCGCCCAGCCGGTGCTGGCCCAGCCGGTCCAGAAACTGAGCACCGCGCCCAAGGCAGCGCCGGGGGCGATCCCGAACAGGCCCGGATCGGCCAGCGGATTGCGCAGATAGCCCTGCATCGCCGCGCCGCTGGCACCGAGACCGGCCCCTAACAGAACAGCCAGGATAGCGCGTGGCAGGCGCAGTTCGGCGAGGATCAGGCCCGCCTCCGGGCCTAGCGGGGCAGCGGGATCAATCCAGACCCGTCCGGCCAGCAGCGAAAGCGGCAGGGCCAGCGCAAGGGCGGCGAGCAGCAGGGTGATGGGGCGGGTCATGGGCGGGCTCCACCACCCCCAACCCCCTCCTCTGAAGAGGAGGGGGCTAGATGGGGTGCTTCGATGCTCCCCCTCCTCTTCAGAGGAGGGGGCTGGGGGGTGGTGCTGGCACCTGTAACAAGCCCACGCCGCACTTCGGCGAGCCTTGCCAGCGTCTTGGGGATGGTCGGGCCGCCGCACCACAGCAGCGATGGCTCCAGCGGCGCGCGGACTGTGCCCTTGAGCCCGGCGAGTGCCGGATGGTTCAGCAACCGATCCTCCTCGCCGTGGCTGATACCAGCCGCCAGGATCACACGCGGCGGCTGCGCCAGCATCTCCTCAAGCGGCAGATGGCTGGCCTGCGTTAGCCCGCGCGCGGCAGCGGCGTTGGTAAAGCCGGTGTGGGTCAGCAGTGCGGTGATAAGCGTCCCCTCGCCTGCCACGATACCGCCGCCCTGCCAGACGATTGCCGGGACCGGCGCACCGGCTGGGCCCTTGCTGGCAGCCAAGGCGGCCTCAATCTTGCGCACCAGCACCTCGCCGCGTTCGGGATGCCCGGCCAGCGCGGCAAGGCGGCGTACCTGCGCCAGGCTTTCGGGCACGGTGGCCGCGATCGGCACCTGTTCCAGTTTCAGCCCCAGCCGGTCCAAGGCGGACCGCGTCGCGGGAGCGGTAAAGTTGCCATCAATCACCAGGTCCGGCTGCAATGCCAGCACCTCTTCAACCGAACCGCCGGTGGTGCGGAATTGCCGCGCCGTGGCCAGGTCCATCGATGAACCAGCAGGATCCTGACTGTAGTGCGAAATCGCCAGAATCTGCGCCGGATCGGCAACTTCGGTCAGGATCGCATCAGTGCACGGATTCAAGCTGACGATAGTCGGCAAGCGCGGGGCAGCCTTGTGCGCGGGCGCAGCGGTGCAGCCCGCCAGCGCCAGTGCGATCAGGCTGCCCCAGCGCCTTACCATTTGGCGCGCAGTCCGGCGAAGGCCGAGCGGCCATAGGTGCCGTAATCGGCCACCGTCTGGTAGCCACTGTTAGTCACGTTCTCGATCCGGCCATAGAGTTCGAACCGGTCGCCCAGCGGGAGGCTGGCCCGCAGGGTCAGCAAGCCATAGCCATCGAGCCGAACGAAATGGCCGCGATCGTCATAGCTGCCGCCGGCCAGGTGAAGATCTGCGCCAAGTTTGAGACCGGCCAGCGGGCTATCCCAATCCAGCCCCGCGCTGAGCGTATTGCGTGGGCGGCGGGGAAGGTCCTGCCCCGTGCTGCGGTCGGTGGCCTTCAGATAGCTGTAGGCGGCACGGGTGCGCAGATGCTTGCGTATCGACCAGCCCGCCTCAAGCTCGACCCCCTCGGCGCGGGTGCGGCCGGTGTTGAAATAGCCGGTGGGCGCGATGTAATCGATCAGATTGCGGCTATCGCGGCGGAACAGGGTCAGCGCCAGGTGCCGCGTGTTGCGGTTCCCGTATTCGAGTCCGGCTTCGTAAGCCCTGCTGGTTTCCGGCTGGAGCGCCACGTTCCCGCCATAGCCATAGAGCTGGTACAGCGTGGGCGCCTTGAAGCCTTCGCCGTAAGAGGCGCGGAGCCGCAGGTCATCCACCAGATCGACCGAACCATTGGCGCCCAGGGTCCAGTGAGTGCCGAACCGGTCATGATCGTCAACCCGCAGGCCGCCAGAAAGGTGCAGCCCACCGGCATGATAACCCGCCAGCAGGTGCGCGCTGCTAAGACGCGCATCGTTTTCAGGATCGAAGCTGCTCGAGAAGCGGGTCCATTCGCTGTCGGCACCGAAGTCCAGCGTGATCCGGGGCGCCAGATCGGCCCGACCGGCAAAGTCTGCCCGCCAGGATTTGCCGATGGTGGCATAATTGGGCGCGGCGCTGGCGGCATCGTCGAAATAGCCGCGACGGGTGTCGGAATAGGCCAGGCCCAGCTTCAGCCCAAGGCCGCTGGAATCGTAATCCAGCCCCACCCGGCCCGAGCCTTGCTTGGTGGTTTGCAGCTCCGGCGTATCGGCGAACGCGTAAAGCGGCGGCGGGAAGCCATCGAAATCGACGCGGCTATCGGCGTAGCGCCCGGCGGCAACCAGTGAGAGGCCGTCAGCAAGGTTGGCATGGCCGCGCAGCGAGCCGTGCCACTGGCGGAAGCCGTCCGGCTCGGTCCCGCGGGCATAGGCGGAGATGCCATCACTGCGGACATGACCGCCGCTTACGGTGAGGCCATAGCCATCGCCTTGAATGCCCAGAGCCGCGTCTGCGCTCAGCGTATCGTTGGCGCCATATTCCAGACCCGCTCGCACGCCGTCGAATTGGGCGCTGGTCAGCGCCAGGACCCCGCCGATCGCATCCGATCCCCAGACTACCGAGTTAGAGCCGCGCAGCAATTCGATCTTGTCGATCGCGCCGGTCATCAGGGTGCCAAGATCAAACCCGCCCGATGGTGCGGCGACGTCGGCCAGCCGAACGCCGTCAAGCGTTACCACCAGTTGCTGCGAATTGGCGCCGCGCACGAACAGACTGGTCTGGCTGCCGAGCGGTCCCGAACGAGCGATGGTGACCCCGGGCAAGCGTTCAAGCACACGGGTCAGGTCAGGGCCCTGGACTGCGGCGATTTCGTCCGCACCGATCACGCTGATCGATTGGCCGGTCTGGCTAACCGGCTGGGCTGTACCCGTTGCGACGACCGTGATGGGCTCATCCGAGCCCGGGATCTGCGCCACTGCAGGCACAGATAGCGAAAGAGATGTTACGAGTAAAAACAAAGGCTTCACACAGATTCCTTCCAACATGAACGAACTGCCGTTCATGGCGGAAGGAGCCGCGAGATTGCGGTTCCTCTGCTGCATTCCGGTACACCCCGCCCGGCTGCGGAACGACCGTCTCAGGCAGGTCTCCTGGCTCCCGGATCATCACGCTGTCCCCGCCTTCCCGGTTGCCCAGTGGCGTAATGGGGGCAGCATTCCCCGGTCACAGTTGCGGGGGCAGCGGGGGATTGGAACCCCCTTCCCTCTTAGGCCCGACCTTCGCCGGACAACCCGTGACGTCGGCTTTTCCTAGGGAGTGGCCGCCATAAGGGCAAGTTTTTAACCGCTTGACGCTAGCGATCAGGCTTGTCCCGCTTCGGCACGGCGCGTTTGGCGCGGTGGCGCAGTGGTTCGTCCTTGGCCTACGCGCTTGGCGCGTACCCAGCAGGAACCCGATGTCCGCCCAAGCAAACCCCAGTTTGGAGCCTCGCCCGCGCGATTTCGGCGCGCGGTTTGGCCGTCGGCGTGTGCCGACGCTGGGGCTGCGGCAGCGGCGGCGTCACCTGGGCCGGCGTGCGCTCGTGCTGGTGGCCGCCTTTGCCATGCCTGCCCTTGCCGCACCGGGCGTATGGCCGAGCTTCGGGATCGGCGATGCGGGCAGCGCCGACGTCATCGTCGATCCGCTGCCGTTTGAGCGCCCGGGCGAGAGCTTTCCCGGTTCGGCCTTCTATTACCTGGCGCCGGACGAGGTCTTGCCCCCGCTGGTCACCACGCAAAGCGATGCCGATGGGGGGCAGCTGTTCGTGGACCAGCAGGCCGGGCCGATTGCCCGGGCGATGCGGATCGACAATTTGGGGGTCGACCGGTCACGCGCGCTCGAATGCATGACCGCGGCAATCTATTACGAGGCGCGCAGCGAAAGCGACCAGGGCCAGCGCGCCGTGGCCCAGGTGGTGCTGAACCGGGTGGCCCACCCCAGCTATCCCAAGACCGTCTGCGGGGTGGTCTATCAGGGGTCAGAACGATCGACCGGCTGCCAGTTCAGCTTCACTTGCGACGGATCACTGGCCCGCGCGCCCAACCGGATGTTCTGGTACCGCGCCCAGAACGTCGCGCGGGCCGCGCTGTCGGGCTATGTCGAGCGCAGCGTCGGGCTGGCGACCCATTACCACACCATCGCCGTTTCGCCCTATTGGGCGCCGAGCCTGCGCCACATCATCACCATCGGCGCGCACCGCTTCTACCGCTTTGGCGGCGCGGCGGGCGAGGCGGGCGCCTTCCGCTTTGCCTATGCCGGCGGTGAGCCCGTGGCAGCACCGCATCTGCGCAGCGCCGCCGCGGACCGGCAAGCCGATACGGCGCTCGATCCGCTCGCCCTGCAAAAAGCCTATGAGGCTGGCCTTAGAGCCAGTTCCGCCATGCCTGGCCCAATTGGCAGAGCCGCAGCCGGGCTTCAGCCCGCCGTTCAGCACAGCGCCCCCCACTACGCCCCCGAAGTCCAGCGCCGCGGCGGCGAGGCACTTTATCGCGGCGATGCCCTGCCGCAGGATAATGGCGTGCAGCCCGAATTCCGCAATTCCGGCCGCTGGATCGGGCAGCCCGGTTCCTGACCCCCACGGAACAGCGGCAAGCTGCGGGCGTTATCCACTGGCCCCGCCCCCCGGATGGCCAAGACTGAACTGGTTAAATCCTGGCAACCACAGTTCCGCACGAACATTTAGCCTGTGCCGCCTTAGGGACCGGATCGGTCGCGCTTAGTGAAGGTTTGTCATGTCGATCCACTTTGCCGCTGCCCGCTCACCGCTTGCTGCCCTGATCAACCCTGCCCGCCACGGCCGGATCGTGGGGCGCGCTGCCAATGACAACGGGGGGCCGGCCGTCCATCTGCAGCTCCGCGCCGCACTGCGGCACTTTGCCGAGCATGGCCTGGGCGCTGCCACCGTGGCCCGCAAGAACGCCGAACAGGCCTTCTTCGGCGGAGATCGCCAGTCCTATCTCCACTGGCTGGCGATTTGCCGCACGCTTGATCGGCGCATGGCGCTGGTGCTCTCCGCCCGGGTCGAAGCCGGCAACGACTGATCCGGCGAAAGGGTAACGGGCCCATTTACCATTCGGTGATCTCTGTGCGGTAAACCGCGCAGGTTACGAAGGGAGCGGAAAATCAGACGCTGGCGAACCTTGCTGCGGGTCCTGTTCCGAACCAACGCGCTGGATGATCGCGTCCGGCGGACGCTGGTCGATAACCTTTATACCCACCCCGGTTCGCTGACCGCCGGTGCAGCCAACGGCATAATCGCCGCGCTGGTGGCGGCGGCCTATTCGGGCAATGCCCTGATCTGGCGGATGGCCATGCTGCTTTCGGCAATCGGCCTGGCCCGCGTGGCCATGGCCCTGGCCCTGCCCCGCCTGAAAGTGCGCGATACGACCCGGCTGGAACTGCTCTACGAACTGGGGGCCTTTTCCTATACGACGGTGGTTGGCCTGTTCACGGCCTTGACGATCGCCTATCAAATCCCGCTGTTCGCGCAGCTGCTGATGTCCTGTTATGCGATCGGCTATGCCAGCGGCATGGCGTCGCGCAATGCCGGCCGCCCGCTGATCTCGGTTGCCGGCATGCTGCTGACCTTCACCCCGATCTGCATTGCCTTGTGGCAGACCGGCGATGCCGCCGCCCGGACACTGGCCGCCGCGATCATCATCTGCTTTGCCGGGATGCTCTCGATCTCGTTGCAGATCTTCCGGACCTTGCGCGATTCGATCTCTGCTGCCGAAACCAGCGCCCGGCTGGCGGAAAAGATGCAGCATCTGGCCCGCACCGATGTCGTGACGGGGCTGAACAACCGCGCCGGCCTCAACCACCATCTGGTCGAGCACCTCGCCGGCCCGCGCAAGGCGCCCAAGCTGGCGCTGTTCTGGTGCGATCTCGACCGGTTCAAGGAAGTGAACGACGTGCTGGGCCACCAGGTGGGGGATCGGGTGCTGACCGAGGTCGCCCAGCGCCTGCGCAGCCAGGCTAAACCCGACGCCGTGATCGGCCGCTTCGGCGGCGACGAATTCATCATGGCCTGCGACGCCAAGGACCGCCGCGAGGTGGAAACCATTGCCCTGGCCGTGCTGGGTGAGATTACCCGGCCGATGCGGCTGGAGAACGACCGGCTGGATATCTCCTGCTCGATGGGCGTCGCGCTGATGCCCGATGACGGCGATGATCTGGAAAGCGTGATGCTGGGCGCCGATCTTGCGCTCTACCATGCCAAGGTCAACGGCCGGAACCAGGCCAGCTTCTATGACAGTTCGATGAGCCGCGATCTGGTCCGCCGCCGCGAGATCGAGGCCGAACTGCGCGTGGCCGTGCAACGCGACGAGCTATCGATCTTCTTCCAGCCGATCGTCGAACTGGCCACCGGCCGGATCAAGGCATTCGAAGCGCTGGTCCGCTGGTTTCATCCTGAAAAGGGCGAATTGCGCCCCGATGAGTTCATCCCCGTTGCCGAAGAAACCGGCGCCATCATCACGCTGGGCAACTGGATTACCACCCAGGCGGCCAAGGCCGCCGCGGCCTGGCCCGACGATGTGACCGTGGCGGTGAACCTCTCCCCCTTGCAGATCAAGGCCCCCGGGGCGGCCCTCGGCATCCTCAATGCGCTGCGCGAGGCCCGGCTGCCGGCCCACCGGCTGGAACTGGAAATCACCGAAACCGTCCTGCTGGACCATTCGCAGCAGACCGAGGACTTTATTGCCGAACTGTCTGAAGCCGGGGTGCGGTTTGCGCTCGACGATTTCGGTACCGGCTATTCTTCGCTCGGCTATCTCAACAAGTATCCGTTCGGAAAGATCAAGGTTGATCGCAGCTTTGTATCCGGCCCCAATGCCGGAAAGAAAAGCGATGCCATTATCCGTGCCGTTTCGGGCATGGCCACCACGCTGGACATGGCCATCGTGGCCGAAGGCCTCGAAACGGTCGAGCAGGTTGAAGCCGTCCGCTCCGCCGGATGCACCTTGGGCCAGGGTTACTACTTCAGCCGCCCGGTGCCAGATTATCTGGCGGCCATGCTGATCGCACAAGATCGTGATCGTGCCGAACCGCAACGCGCGACGGGTTAAGCCGGCAGGCGGATTGCGCCCTTACGGCAGGGGCCGATTAGCACAATAAATGCAATTGCGAAGCATTCGCAAAGATAATTCCCGCTTGCGGGGTTTCCAGCC
Source organism: uncultured Novosphingobium sp. (assembly GCA_964413885.1). Taxonomy (GTDB): domain Bacteria; phylum Pseudomonadota; class Alphaproteobacteria; order Sphingomonadales; family Sphingomonadaceae; genus Novosphingobium. Next base: position 188,489 of record CAYPTU010000001.1, on the reverse strand, counting down.
TTGCATTCGCCATTTCACCGGCTTAGGGCACCCCCTAACCCGCCGGTCGGCCCCTTGCGCCTCGCGGGATGGTTGGGGCCTGCACCGAACGCCAGACACTGATCCCGCGAATACGGACAAGGACAGGTCTCACTATGGCTCGCAAGAAGATCGCCCTCATTGGCGCCGGCAATATCGGTGGCACGCTCGCTCACCTCGCCGCGCAGAAGGAATTGGGCGATATCGTCCTGTTCGACGTTGTGGAAGGCGTGCCCCAGGGCAAGGCACTCGACCTGTCGCAGTGCGGCCCGGTTGAAGGGTTCGACGCCAAGATCACCGGTTCGAACGACTACAAGGACATTGCCGGGGCCGATGTGATCATCGTCACCGCCGGCGTTGCCCGCAAGCCGGGCATGAGCCGCGACGACCTGCTCGGCATCAACCTGAAGGTGATGAAGGCCGTGGGCGAAGGCATCAAGAACAACGCCCCGAACGCCTTCGTAATCTGCATCACCAACCCGCTCGACGCGATGGTCTGGGCGCTGCGCGAGTTTTCGGGCCTGCCGCACCACATGGTCGTCGGCATGGCCGGCGTGCTCGATTCGGCCCGCTTCAGCCACTTCATCGCCGACGAGTTCAATGTCTCGGTGCGCGACGTGAACACCTTCGTCCTTGGCGGCCACGGCGACACGATGGTTCCCGTCGTCCGCTATTCCACCGTCAACGGCATCCCGGTGCCTGACCTGGTGAAGATGGGCCTCTCCAGCCAGGAGAAGATCGACGCCATCGTGAAGCGCACGCGCGGCGGCGGCGGTGAGATCGTTGCCCTGCTCGGCACCGGCTCGGCATTCTATGCCCCGGCCGCCAGCGGCATTGCGATGGCTGAAGCCTACCTCAATGACCAGAAGCGCATCCTGCCCTGCGCCGCCTATGTCGATGGCCAGTATGGCGTTGACGGCCTTTATGTTGGCGTGCCGGTGCTGATCGGCGCGAACGGCGTGGAAAAGGTGATCGAGATCGAACTGGACGCTGCCGACAAGGCGGGCCTGCAGGTCTCGGTTGACGCGGTCAAGGAACTGCTGGTCGCCTGCAAGGCGATCGACGGCTCGCTGACTTAAGAATTACTCCCCGGGAGAGCAGAACAATGTCGATCCTCATCAACAAGAACACCAAGGTCATCACCCAGGGGATGACCGGCGCCACCGGTACCTTCCATACCGAACAGGCGCTGGCCTATGGCACCCAGATGGTTGCAGGCGTGACTCCGGGCAAGGGTGGCACCAACCATATCGGCCTGCCGCAGTTTGACACCGTGCATGAAGCCAAGGCCGCCACGGGCGCCACGGCATCGTGCATCTACGTTCCGCCTCCGGGCGCGGCTGACGCGATCCTGGAAGCGATCGATGCCGAGATGGAACTGATCGTCTGCATCACCGAAGGCATTCCGGTACTCGACATGGTCAAGGTGAAGCGCGCCCTGTCGGGTTCGAAGTCGCGCCTGATCGGCCCGAACTGCCCCGGCGTGCTGACCCCGGATGAATGCAAGATCGGCATCATGCCGGGCTCGATCTTCAAGAAGGGTTCGGTTGGCGTGGTCTCGCGCTCGGGCACGCTGACCTATGAAGCCGTGTTCCAGACCACCAATATCGGCCTGGGCCAGACCACTGCGGTCGGCATCGGCGGTGACCCGGTCAATGGCACCAACTTCATCGACGTGCTGGAACTGTTCCTGGCCGACGACGAAACCAAGTCGATCATCATGATCGGCGAAATCGGCGGCGATGCTGAAGAGCAGGCGGCCCAGTTCCTGATCGACGAAGCCAAGCGCGGCCGCAAGAAGCCGATGGCCGGCTTCATTGCCGGTCGCACGGCGCCTCCGGGCCGCCGCATGGGCCACGCCGGGGCGATCGTTTCGGGCGGCAAGGGCGATGCGGAAAGCAAGATTGCGGCGATGGAAGCCGCCGGCATCCGCGTTTCCAATTCGCCAAGCCTGCTGGGTGAAACCCTCGCCGAAGTTCTCAAGGAACGCGTCTGATCCGCGTAGATGCCCGCAAGGCCGCCTTGCCTTGCGGGCAACCTATCCTCCCCCAGGATTATGCTCATGGGCAATGAATTCCACGATTTCCTTCCGGACGAGCCGCAGCCCGGCCCATCGTGGGCGCGGCCGGACTGGCGCAGCGCGTCTGACGACCTGACGGCGGCGCTCGATCCCACCCAGATGCAGGTAGCGATCAAGGCGGCTGCGGCCAAGGCCGGTGCGGCGATGGATCCGCGCGCGATCGAGGAAGCTGCTGCGGATTCGATCCGCGCCATGATGCTGGTGCGCACCTATCGTGTGCGCGGCCACCTGGGTGCAGACCTGGACCCGCTGGGCCTGAGCCATCAGAACCTGCCGGCTGACCTTGACCCCGCCTATCACGGCTTTTCGGGTGCCGCGCTCGACCGCAAGGTCTACCTGGGCGGCACGCTCGGCCTGGAATGGGCCACGGTGCGTGAACTGGTCGATATCCTGAAGCGCAATTACTGCGGCAAGGTCGGCTTCGAATACATGCACATCGCCGATGTGGAGGAGCGTCGCTTCATCCAGGAGCGGATCGAGGGTGGCGACAAGTCGATCGACTTCACCCCCGAAGGCAAGAAGGCGATCCTGGCCGCCGTGATCCGCGGCGAACAGTACGAGAAGTTCCTCGGCAAGAAGTATGTCGGCACCAAGCGCTTCGGCCTTGATGGCGGGGAATCGATGATCCCGGCGCTGGAAGCCGTGATCAAGTATGGCGGCGCCCGCGGCGTGCGCGAAATCGTTTACGGCATGGCCCACCGCGGCCGCCTGAACGTGCTCGCCAACGTGATGGCCAAGCCCTACCGCGTGATCTTCCACGAATTCTCGGGCGGCTCCGCCAACCCGGAAGACGTCGGCGGATCGGGCGACGTGAAGTATCACCTGGGCACCAGCACCGACCGCGAATTCGACGGGATCAAGGTGCACATGAGCCTGGTCCCCAACCCGAGCCACCTCGAAACGGTGGACCCGGTGGTGCTGGGCAAGGTCCGCGCCCAGCAGGCCTTCCGCGACGACATTGGCCGCGATGAAAACGGCAATGCCAAGCACAAGCAGGTGCTGCCGGTGCTGATCCACGGCGACGCCGCCTTTGCCGGCCAGGGCATCGTCTGGGAATGCTTCGGCTTCTCGGGCGTGAAGGGCTACAACACCGGCGGTTGCATCCACTTCATCATCAACAACCAGATCGGCTTCACCACCAGCCCGCAGTTCTCGCGCGGATCGCCCTACCCGTCGGACGTGGCCAAGGGTGTCCAGGCGCCGATCCTGCACGTTAACGGCGATGATCCGGAAGCGGTGACCTTCGCCTGCAAGCTGGCGATCGATTACCGCCAGACCTTCGGCCGCGACATCGTGGTCGACATGTGGTGCTATCGCCGCTTCGGCCATAACGAAGGCGATGAGCCGGGCTTCACCCAGCCGCTGATGTACCAGAAGATCCGCCAGCACCCCGGCGTGGCCAAGCTCTATGCGGACCGCCTGGTTGGCCAGGGCGTGATCGACGCCAACTGGTCGGGCGAAACCGAAATGCGGTTCACCCAAGTGCTCGAACAGGAATTCGATGCCGCCAAGGGTTACAAGGCCAACGAAGCGGACTGGTTCGCCGGTCGCTGGGCTGGCCTCAACAAGCCCGCCGACCCCGAAACCGCACGCCGCAACGTCGCCACCGGGATCGAGCAGAAGCTGTTCGACAGCCTGGGCCGCACGCTGACCACGGTTCCCGAAGGGCTGACGATCCACAAGACGCTGGCCCGCGTGCTTGATGCCAAGCGCGAGATGTTCACCACCGGCACCGGTTTCGACTGGGCCACCGGCGAGGCACTGGCTTTCGGCAGCCTGGCTTCGGAGGGCTACAACATCCGCCTGTCGGGCCAGGATTCGGGCCGCGGCACCTTCAGCCAGCGCCACGCGGTCTGGGTCGACCAGACCGACGAGCACAAGTACGTGCCGCTTTCGACCGTGCCGCACGGCAAGTTCGAAGTGCATGACAGCCCGCTCAGCGAATATGGCGTGCTCGGCTTCGAATATGGCTATGCCAGCGCCGATCCGAAGACGCTGGTGCTGTGGGAAGCGCAATTCGGCGATTTCGCCAACGGCGCGCAGATCATGATCGACCAGTACATTGCCGCGTCCGAAGCCAAGTGGCTGCGCGCCAATGGCCTCGTCATGCTGCTGCCGCACGGGTATGAAGGTCAGGGGCCGGAGCACAGCTCGGCCCGTCTGGAACGCTTCCTGCAGCTCTGCGCGCAGGACAATATCCAGGTCTGCAACATCACGACCCCGGCGAACTACTTCCACGTGCTGCGCCGGCAGATGCACCGCGGCTTCCGCAAGCCGCTGATCATCATGACGCCCAAGTCACTCCTGCGCCACCCGCTGGCCAAGAGCGAGGCCCATGAATTCGTCGGCGAAGGTCACTTCATGCGGATCCTGTCCGACATCAACGGTGCCGCCGATGATCAGACCCGCCGCGTCATCCTGTGTTCCGGCAAGGTCGCTTATGACCTGATGGAAGCGCGCGATGCCGCCGGGATCACCGACACCCAGATCATCCGGATCGAGCAGCTCTATCCCTTCCCGGGCGATCCGCTGGCCCTGCGCCTGTCGCGGATGAAGAACCTGGAAGAAGTGGTCTGGTGTCAGGAAGAGCCCAAGAACAACGGTTCGTGGTTCTTCGTCGAACCGATGATCGAGGAAGCTCTCGCCGCAGCCAAGAGCAAAGTGGCCCGCGCCCGCTATGCCGGCCGCGCCGCCAGCGCATCGCCCGCCACGGGCCTCGCCAGCCGTCACGCCAGTGAACAGGGCGCCCTGATCGGCCACGCGCTGGGCACCTCCGTTCGTTCCGAAATCCGCCGGCAGAAGAAAGCCTGAGGAAGCAAATCATGTCTACCGAAGTCAAAGTCCCGACCCTGGGCGAGAGCGTTGCCGAAGCTACCATCGGCGAATGGCTGAAGCAGCCGGGTGAACCGGTCGCGCTCGACGAGCCGATTGCCAGCCTGGAAACCGACAAGGTGGCGGTTGAAGTCCCCTCGCCGGTCGCCGGAGTGATGGGCCAGCACCTGGCCAAGGTCGGCGATAACGTATCGGTCGGCGCGGTGATCGCGACGGTTGAGGCGGGCGGCGCTGCTGCTGCGGCTCCGGCTGCTGCTGCGCCCGCTCCGGCCCCTGCCCCGGCACCCGCAGCCGCTGCTGCCGCCCCCGCTGGCGATGCCGCGGTGCTTTCGCCGGCCGTGCGCCGCGCCGTGCTGGAGCATGGAGTTGACCCGACCGCGATCAAGGGCACCGGCAAGGACGGCCGCCTGACCAAGGAAGACGTTGTCGCCGCCGCCGCCGCCAAGAGCGCAGCCCCGGCTGCCGCTGCACCGGTCGCTGCAGCCCCGGCCACTGCCGGCAATCGCGGCGAAGAGCGCGTCAAGATGACCCGCCTGCGCCAGACCATCGCCAAGCGGCTCAAGGATGCGCAGGATACTGCCGCGCTGCTGACCACCTTCAACGATTGCGACATGTCGGCCGTGATCGAGGCGCGTGAGAAGTTCAAGGGCGTGTTCGAGAAGAAGCACGGCGTGAAGCTGGGCTTCATGTCGTTCTTCGCCAAGGCGGCCTGCCTGGCGCTGAAGGACATTCCGGCCGTCAACGCCCGGATCGAGGGCGACGAGATCGTCTACCACCCCTATGTTGACCTGTCGGTCGCGGTTTCGGCCCCCAACGGGCTGGTCGTGCCGGTGGTGCGCAATGTCGATGCCATGGGCTTTGCCGATATCGAAAAGGCGATTGCCGATCTGGGCAAGCGGGCCAAGGATGGCGCGCTGACCATGGACGACATGAAGGGCGGCACCTTCACGATCTCCAACGGCGGGATCTTCGGCGGCTTGATGAGCACCCCGATCATCAACCCGCCGCAGTCGGCCGTTCTGGGCCTGCACCGCATCGAAGACCGTCCGGTTGTCCGTGATGGCCAGATCGTGATCCGCCCGATGATGTACCTGGCGCTGTCCTATGACCACCGCCTGATCGACGGCCGCGAAGCAGTGACCGCGCTCAAGACGATCAAGGAAGCGATCGAGGATCCCACCCGCATCCTGATCGACCTGTAAGGACCGGACCATGGCTGAATACGACTACGATGTGATCTTCATCGGTGCCGGCCCCGGCGGCTATGTCGGTGCGATCCGCACCGCACAGCTGGGGCTGAAGACGGCCTGCGTCGAAGCGCGTGAAACGCTGGGCGGGACTTGCCTCAATGTGGGCTGCATCCCCTCCAAGGCCCTGCTCCACGGCTCGGAGAAGTTCGAGGAAGCCGCCAACGGCACCCTCGCCCGTTATGGCGTGAAGCTGGGCAAGGTAGAGCTCGACCTCTCGGCCCTCCAGGCCGACAAGGCCGATGCCGTCAAGGGCCTAACCGGCGGGATCGAGTACCTGTTCAAGAAGAACAAGGTCGATTGGCTGAAGGGCTATGGCGCGTTCAAGGATGCCCACACCGTCACCGTCGCGGGCAAGGATTACACCGCCAAGAACGTGGTGATCGCCACCGGTTCCAGCGTTACCCCGCTCCCCGGCGTCGAAGTTGATAACGACAAGGGCGTGATCGTGGACAGCACCGGTGCCCTGGCCCTGGCCAAGGTGCCGCAGCACCTGGTGGTGATCGGCGGCGGCGTGATCGGCCTCGAAATGGGTTCGGTCTGGCGGCGCCTGGGCGCCAAGGTCACCGTGGTCGAATTCCTTGACCAGCTGCTGCCCGGCATGGACGGCGATGTGCGCAAGGAAGCCGCCAAGATCTTCAAGAAGCAGGGCATGGAGCTGAAGCTTGGCACCAAGGTCACCGGCGCGGTGGTCAAGGGTGGCAAGGCTACGCTGACGGTTGAACCGGCCAAGGGCGGCGCGGCCGAGACGCTGGAAGCCGATTGCGTGCTGGTGGCGATTGGCCGCCGCCCGCACACCGATGGCCTGAACCTCGACAAGATCGGGCTGGCGCTGAACGCGCGCGGCCAGATCGAGACCGATCATGACTTCCGCACCGCGGTCGACGGCGTCTGGGCCATCGGGGACTGCATCCCCGGCCCGATGCTGGCCCACAAGGCCGAGGACGAAGGCATTGCCGTGGCCGAGAATATCGCCGGGCTGACCGGGATCGTGAACCACGACCTGATCCCGGGCGTGGTCTATACCACCCCGGAATTCGCTGGCGTTGGCCTGACCGAAGAGCAGGCCCGCGAAAAGGGCGAGATCAAGGTCGGCAAGTTCCCGATGATGGCCAACAGCCGCGCCAAGACCAACCACGAGCCCGACGGCTTCGTGAAGGTGATCGCCGATGCCAAGACCGACAGGGTCCTGGGCGTGTGGTGCATTGCTACCGTGGCCGGCACAATGATCGCCCAGGTAACGCAAGCGATGGAATTCGGCGCGACGAGCGAAGACATCGCCTATACCTGCCATGCCCACCCGACCCACAGTGAAGCGGTGAAGGAAGCGGCCATGGCGGTAACCGGCAAGCCGATCCACATCTGATCGCAACACCTTTGCCCCTGCGCCAACGGTGCGGGGGCAATTAACAAGGTGACAACGTGACCGGTGGCTAAACCGAGCCGCACCGGTTAACACTGGTTTTCCGCCAGCTGAGGAGAATGCCCATGTCCAATGCCATCACCGTCAAGCTGACGGGCGACGAAATCGAAATGCTGGTCGATGCGCTGGAAGTCGATCTGGAAGGCTATGTCGAAGCCGCCAAGGAAGCCCGCGCCAACAACAAGCGCGATGACGTGAACACCTTCACCGAAGCCGCAACCCGCATCCAGGCGCTGATGACCAAGCTGCAGGACCTGATCGAGGACTGATCCGGCCATGCCGGGCGCGGCCATCCCCACCCTGCCGCCGCTATTCGACCTGCTGGGCACGGCGGTCTTTGCCCTGACCGGAGCGCTGCTGGCGGCGCGGCTGCGGCAGACCTTTGTGACGATGAGCTTCTTTGCCCTGATAACCGGGGTTGGCGGCGGTTCAGTGCGCGATCTGCTGATCGGCGCGCCGGTGTTCTGGGTCCGCGATCCCTGGGTCGCGCCTGTCTGTCTGGGCGTTGCCCTGCTGGCCTGGTTCACGCCGCGCAAGTGGTGGGACGGTGCGCTGCTGGAGTGGGCCGACGCCGCAGGCCTCGCGGCCTATGCCGTACTCGGCACGGCCAAGGCGCTCGCCTATGGGCTGCCGCCGGTCCCAGCGGTGCTGATGGGCGTAATCACCGGCTGCATTGGCGGGGTCATCCGCGATGTGCTGGCTGGCCGTCCGTCGATCCTGATGCGGCCCGAACTCTATGTGACCGCTGCAGCGCTGTCTGCCAGCCTTTGCGCGCTGGGCGAAGTGCTTAGCCTGCCCCGCGAAATCGCTTTCAGCGCCGCAGCCTTGGCCGGCTTCGCCCTGCGCGGCTGGGCGCTCCATTCGGGCCTGGCCCTGCCAGCCTATGGCCGCGATCCGGACTAGGCCTCAATCAGGACTGGGCCGGCGGCATGACCCGGCGCAGGAAATCGATCACCGCGCTGTTGAATTCATCATTCTTGTCACCGGCAACCATGTGACCAGCGCCGCGGATGTCGGCGATTTCCAGCTTGGGGATCCGGCGGCGCAAATCGTCCACACCATCGTCGTCAACAATGTCGCTCTTCATGCCGCGCACCAGCAGTGTCGGCACCCGATCCGTCCAGTCGGCCGCGTCCATGATCTTGAGCAGATGGTTCGGATCCCCCCGGGGCGAGTCCATCCAGCTGGGATCCCAATGCCAGCGCCAGCGCCCGTCATGGCCTTCCCGCAAGTTCTTCTTGAGGCCTGACAGGTCCTTCGGGCGCGGTCGGTCCGGATAATAGGCGCTGATGGCATCGGCCGCGTCTTCAAGGCTGGCAAAGCCGTTGGGGTTGCCGGTCATGAAGGCGGTGATCTTGGCGACGCCCTTGGAGCTCATTTTCGGGACGATATCGACCAGCACCAATGCCGCCGGGGTCAGCCCGCGCGAAGCGGCAACCATGGCCGTGATCCCACCCAGCGAAGCCCCAACCAGAGCGAAAGTCTCTGATCCGATCCGCGCCACTGCGGCCAGATCGTCCGCCCGTGCTTCGAGGCTATAATCGCCATCGGTTGACCAATCGCTATCGCCATGTCCGCGCAGGTCATAGTTGACGGCAAAGTAACCGGCCTTGGCCAGCTGCTGTTCGGCCTTGTCCCACGAATGACGGGTTTGCCCGCCACCATGGCCCAGCACCACGGTGGGCGCGCCCTTTGGCCCGGCAATATCTGCTGCAAGGCTAAGCCCGCCAGCAATCGGAATGCGGATCGTTTCTCCGGTCATCCCGCAGGGGATGCCCGGGCCCGAGCAGGGGGTCAATCACGATTTTAATCGAACGATTAACTATCCACCGGTTCCGGCAGTTGCGGGCGTTGCTGCATCGCCTGCTGCGCGTTAGGATCCTGGCCAACAGACCGCTACGGAGCATTAGCGATGAAGATTTCGACCTTTGCCATTTCGATCGCCCTCGCCGCCGTTTCGGTGGCAACACAGGCCCAAGCGGCTGCCCCGCAGACCTGGATCCACGCCGGCCGGGTTATCGCCATTCCCGGCGAGGCTCCGCGCGGCGCGACCACGATTGTCGTCGCCGATGGCAAGATCGTTTCGCTGCAGGATGGCTATGCACCGGTCCCGGCGGACGCGAAGGAGATCGACCTGAAGGACAAGACTGTCCTGCCGGGCCTGATTGACAGCCACACCCACCTTTCCAGCGACCGGGCCGGTAACGAAGGTTATGTCGCCATGGTGACCGAAGGCATGCCGATGCACGCGCTGGAAACCTACTGGAACGGCATGAAGACGCTTCGCGCCGGGTTCACCACGGTCCGCAACCTGGGCGATGAAGGCGGCAAGACGTTGGCGCTGAAGGAAGCGATCAAGCGCGGCTGGGTGCAGGGTCCGCGGATCATCGACGCCGGGGATTCGATCTCCACCACGGGCGGTCACATGGACGGCCGGGTGGGCCTGGCCGATGAAATGCACGGCATGATCGGTACCGAAAACCTGTGCGACGGGGCCGACGATTGCCGTCGCGCTGTGCGCCGCCAGATCGGCCGCGGCGCCGACGTGATCAAGTTTGCCACCACCGGCGGGGTCAATTCGGGGACCGGCCTGGCCACCCGCATGGTCGAGGACGAAGCCAAGGCGCTGGTCGAAACCGCCCATGCCTATGGCCGCAAGGTTGCCGTCCACGCCCACGGGCTCGACGGGATCAAGCTGGCCGTTCGCGCCGGGGCGGATTCGATCGAGCACGGCACCACGATCGATGCGGAAACGGCCAAGATGATGGCCAAGGCGGGCACCTATTACGTGCCGACGCTGAGCACGGTGAACGGCTACCTTGAGCGACTGGCCGCCAATCCGAATGCCTATCCCCCGGCGATCAAGGCCCAGATCGACTGGCGCATCGGCGTTACCGGCAAGTCGCTGCAAATCGCTTATCCGCTGGGCGTAAAGATCGCTTACGGCACAGATGCCGGCGTTTCCAAGCACGGCCGCAATGCCGATGAGTTTGAACTGCTGGTCAAGTTCGGCATGCCGCCGATGGAAGCAATCAAGGCGGCCACGGTCAACGCAGCAGCCCTGCTGGGCGTCGACAAGGAAACCGGCACGCTCGAAGCGGGCAAGTCAGCCGACATCATCGCCGTCAGCGGCGATCCGCTGGCCGATGTGAAGGTGCTCAAGTCGATGAAGTTCGTGATGGCCCGCGGCGAGGTGATCGTCGGGCAGTAAGCCCGGCGATCAGTTGCCGGTCAGGAAAGCAACCAGCGCCTTGACCTTCTTCTGCCGCCACTGCGGCAGCGGGGCGACCAGCCAATAGGCACGGCGGCAGGGCTCCGGATCGCTGAGCGCGACCCCGCGCCCGGCCCCGGCCCAGGTCTGCGCCAGTTGCGCCGGGACGCGGGCCTTGCCCATCCCGGCGGCCGCTGCGGCGAGCGCTTGGCCCGCATCGCCGGCCTGCAGTGTGGGCGCGCCTGCTTCCTCGCCTTCGGGGTTGGGATCACCGGGCCAGGCGATCCAGTCACCCTCACCCGCAGTGACGCGTTCGGCCGAACCAAGGGCGACGCCTTCAAGGTCGCCCGGACCTTCCGCCCAGCGCACTGCCAGATCGAGGTTAGCCTCGGTAAAATCAGCCGTCTCGTCGTTGATCAGGCTGTAACGGACTTCGGGATTGGCCTTGCGGAATTCGGCCAGCCGCGGTGCCAGCCAGGCGGCAAAGAAATCGCGCGGGGCGGAAATGGTGTAGACGTGGCTCGATTGCCCAGCCTGCATGGCCCGCACCGCATCTTCGAAATGGAGAAAGCCGGTCCGCAGCGATTCGAGGCCGGCGGTTGCCTCATCGGTCAATTCCAGCCCTTTGGGCGTGCGGCGGAACAGCACCACGCCCAGCAGGTCTTCCAGCGCGCGAATCTGCTGGCCGACCGCGGCGGGCGTGACCGCCAGTTCATCCGCGGCGCGCGTGAAGGAGAGATGCCGGGCGGCGGCATCGAATACGCGCAGAGCGTTCAAGGGCAGGTGCGTGCGCTTCATCGCGCAGCGGCTTTAGCCTGCCGTGGCAGGCGCCGCCAGCGGGAAGAAGGGGATCGCGGCTTCGACCAGTGAGCCGTCCTCGCACCGGAAGGTATAGAACCCTTCCATCGAGCCGTGCGGAGTCGCCAGCGGGCAGCCCGAGACATAGTCATGGCTGCCGCCGGGCTGAAGCACCGGCTGTTCGCCGACCACGCCCTCACCCTCAACAAAGTTGACCATGCCGCGCCCGTCGGTGATCTGCCAATGGCGGGTAAGCAATTGGACGGCCTGATCGCCGTGGTTCTCGATCCGGATGTGGTAGACCCAGAACCACTTGCCCGCTTCGACCTGCGACTGCTCTGGCAGGAAGTTGACGGTCACCCGGACGGTGATCCCGTCAGTGGTCGCGGCGTGCTGGAACAGCTCCTTCATGGGGCGCAAGGTAATGGCTGGGCCGCAGTCCGACAATGGCTGTGCGGCCAATCTTGTCACATTGTGGTTCGATTGCGCCGCAATCAGGACTGCGCCAGCAGCACGACCCCGGCCACCATCAAGGCGCATCCTGCCAGCCGTGCCCGGCCCACCGGCTCGCGCAGCAGCACCATGCCGAGCAGCGCCACCAGCATCATCGACATCTCGCGCATCGGTGCCACGACGCTAAGCGGTGCGCCGTGCTGCATGGCCCAGAGCACGAGAATATAGCCAAAGGGCGCCAGCAGCGCGACGGTCCAGGCACTGATCCAGTGCCCCTGCATCGCGGAGCGCGCCGCGGTGCGATCCCGCAGGACTTGCGGTGCGAGCAGCGCGGTCCGCACCACGTTCGCCCCCCAATCGAGCACCACGGGCGAGAGCAGCAGCAACTTCACCGCCGAGCCATCGACCAGCGTATAGGTCGCGATCAATCCGCCGGTCAGCAGGCCCCAGCGCAGGCCGGTCATGGCACCGGGCTTGGCAAAAGTGGACCAGCGGCCATCGGTGGCAATCAGCAGGATGCCGCCCACCACGCCGAGCAGGCCCAGCAGGCGCAGCGGCCCCGGCACTTCGCCGAGTAGAAGGAAGGCCCCGGTGGAGGATAGCAGCGGCCCGGTGCCGCGCGCGATCGGGTAGACCACCGAAAGATCGGCCTTGCGGTAGCCGGTCTGCAGGGCGTGGCTATAGGCCAGGTGCAGGCAGCCGCTGGCGCAGATCGCCGCCAGCAGCAGCCAGGTCCAGCGGAACCCCTCCCCCGCCATGATCCACAGCGCCCACGGCGCAAAGGCGATCGAGGACAGCAGGGTGGACCAGAACAGGAAAACCCCGCCGGCATGGGCCGATCGCTTTGAAGCAAGGTTCCAGGTGGCGTGGCAGCACGCTGCCAGCACGACCAGCAGCAGAGAAGTGGTGTTCAAGCGCTAGCCCGCCAATCAAGCCAGCCGTCATGCTGAACTTGTTTCAGCACCCATCGGGCCTCAAACCCAAACGCCGCGAGTGCACGCACGATGGGCCCTGAAACAAGTTCAGGGTGACGAACAAGGGAATGCAGGGGGGAATTCCCTGCTGGCATCAAAGACCGGCAGCCTTCAGCGCCTGGTCCAGATCCTCGATCAGGTCCTGCGGGTCTTCCAGGCCCACGTTGATGCGCAACATCCCCTCGGTCACGCCCATTTCGGCGCGCGCCTCGGCGCTGACCGAGAAGTGGGTGGTCGAGGCCGGGTGCGTCATCAGCGAACGCGCATCGCCGATGTTGTTGGAGATATCGATCAGCTGCAGCGCATCGAGCAGGGCATGGGCCTGCGCCCGGTCCGCCACTTCAAAGGCGAAGATCGAGCCGCAAGCGTCCATCTGCTTGGCGGCAAGCTCATACTGCGGGTGGCTGGGCAGCCCCGGGTGCAGGATCTTGGGCACGCGGCCTTCCAGAAACTGGCCGACCTTCAGCGCATTAGCGCTCTGCTGCTTGACGCGCAGGTCCAGCGTCTCCAGCCCCTTCAGCACCACCCAGGCGTTGAAGGGCGAAAGGTTGGGACCGGTGTTGCGCTGGAACGGCATCAGCACATCGTTGATGAACTGGGCCGAACCGCAGACGGCCCCGGCGAGGACACGGCCCTGCCCGTCCATCAGCTTGGTGGCGGAATAGGCCACCACATCGGCGCCAAATTCCATCGGCCGCTGCAGGGCGGCGGTGCAGAACGCGTTATCGACCACGGTGGTGATCCCGCGGCTGCGGGCGAGATCGCAGACAAACTTCAGGTCGACGATGTCCATCGTCGGGTTGGCCGGTGTTTCGAAGAAGAACACCTTGGTATTCGGCCGGATCGCGGCTTCCCACTGGGCGTTGTCGCGCGCGTCGATCGTGGTCGATTCGATCCCGAAGCGCGGCAAAAGGCTGTCGACCAGCCAGCGGCAGGAACCGAAGGCGGCGCGCGCGGCCACAACGTGGTCCCCGGCGGAGAGCTGGCACAGCAGGGCCGTAGTCATGGCCGCCATGCCGGTGGCCTGGGCGCGGCAGGCTTCAGCCCCTTCCATCAGCGCAATGCGTTCTTCCAGCATGGCGACGGTGGGGTTCTGGAGGCGCGAATAGGTCATCCCCTCGGCCTCACCCGCAAACCGCGCGGCCACTTCACCGGCGGAATCGTAGGTATAGCCAGAGGTCAGGAACAGGGCTTCGCTGGTCTCGCCATGTTCGCTGCGCCAGGTGCCGCCGCGCACGGCGCGGGTGGCGGGCCGCCATTTGGCGGTGATCGAACGGTCGGTTCCGGTGGTGCGCTTCATGATGGACTGGCTCTAGGAGCCGCGCGCAAGCGCCGCAAGAGCATTGCCACTTCGGCAAGGCACGGGTAATTCCCCCCGCCATGGTCGCCGTGCCCCGCTTCACCAAGGAACAGGACCCGGCCGACTGGTGCGCCGTGATCGCGATCCTGTTCCTAGCGCTGCTGTGGTGGCGGCTGGGCATCCCTTCACAGATCTATTTCGACGAAATCCACTACGTCACCGCCGCGCGGCACCAGAATGAGGGCGTGCGGTTCAATCCCGAACACCCGGTGCTGGGCAAAACGATCATCGCCGCCGCAATCCGCTGGCTGGGCGACGCGCCGCTCAACTGGCGCATTCCTTCGGCCGTATCGGGGGCAATCGGCCTCTATGCGGTGGGGCGGCTGGTCTGGTTCGCCACGGGCCGACGGCTGGTGCCGCTGGTCGCCATGGTTCTGGTGGCGACCGACTTTGCCTGGTTCGTCCAGAGCCGGATCGCCATGCTCGACATGTTCATGGCCATGTTCGGCATGGTCGCGTTGTGGCTGGCGGCCAGCGCTGTCCGCTTGCCCGAACAAGGCCGGTGGCGGCTGGCGCTGAGCGGGATCGCCATGGGGCTGGCGCTGGGCGCCAAATGGTCGGTTGCGCCGCTGCTGGCGGTGCCAGGGCTGGTCTTTCTGGTGTGGAAGCTGCGCGATCGCGGCTGGCGCGGGCTATTCGAGCGGAGCGGCGGCGCGGTGCCGGGGATCAGCCTGATCGAGGCCGGGATCTGGCTGGGGCTCTTGCCGCTGGTGGTCTATTGGCTGACCTTCTGGCCGGCGTTCCACTGGGCAAAGGATCCGGTCAATCCATGGGATCCGATCGGCTGGCACGCCTATATGCTGCAACTGCAGGACAGCGTGACCAAGCCGCATCCCTACCGGTCATACTGGTACCAGTGGATCGGCAACTGGCGGGCGATCTGGTTCCTTTACCAGCCGGTTGACGGAGCGCAGCGCGGGATCCTGCTGGTTGGCAATCCCTTCACCATGCTGGCCGGGCTGGCGGCCTTTGGCTGGTGCCTGTGGGCGGGCTGGCGTGGCCGGGTTGAAGCGTGGGTCTTTGCCGCGCTCTATGCGATCCAGATTGCCTTCTGGGCGCTCTCGTCAAAGCCGGTGCAGTTCTATTACCACTACCTGCTACCGGGCACCTTCCTGATGATCTGCCTGGCGCTGGCGCTGGAAGACCTGTGGGCGCGCAAGGATCGCTGGCGTTGGCTGGCGGCGGCGGCACTGGCGATCAGCCTGGGTATGTTCATCTACTTCTACCCGATCCTCTCGGCGGGGCGGCTATGCTGCGGCCGGCCCAGTTTCGAACATTGGATGTGGCTGCGTAGCTGGCGCTGAGCCGCCGGATCAGGATATTGCGAACCCAACAGGGAGATTCGCAAGATGACTGACGCCGCTTCGCCGCTTACCTTCACGCGCGGTCCGGCCATGGCCAACCGCATGATGCTGGCCCCGCTGACCAATCTGCAGAGCCACGTCGACGGCACGCTTTCGGATGACGAGATCAAGTGGCTGACCATGCGGGCCGAGGGCGGCATGGGTCTGGTGATGACCGCAGCGGCTCACGTGCAACGGCAGGGCCAGGGCTTTCCCGGCCAGCTGGGGATCTGGTCTGACGATCACCTGCCGCGGCTGGCGGAGCTGGCCAGCGCAATCCGCGCCAAGGGCAGCACATCTTCGGTCCAACTGCACCATGCCGGCATTCGCTCTCCCCGCGACGTGATCGGTGAAGACCCGCAGGGGCCTTTTGCCGATGCCGAAACGGGCTCACGCGCGCTCTCGACTGCCGAGGTGGAACAGCTCCGCGAAGATTTCATTGACGCCGCCGTCCGCGCCGAACGCGCCGGGTTTGACGGGGTCGAGATTCACGGCGCCCATGGCTATATCCTGGCGCAGTTCCTGGATGCCGAACACAACCAGCGCACCGATGGCTACGGCGGCAGCTTCGAACACCGCAAGCGCATCATCCTTGAGATCATCGACGGCATCCGCGCCGCGACCCACGCCGATTTCCAGCTGGGCCTGCGCCTCTCACCCGAGCGGTTCGGCATTCGCATGGCGGAAGCGCTGGCGCTGGCCGAAGAGGTCATGACCGGCGGCAAGCTGGACTATCTCGACATGTCGCTGTGGGATTGCTTCAAGACCCCGGAAGAAGCCGAATTCGCCGGCAAGCCGCTGATCGCGCACTTTACCGCCCTGCCCCGCGGCACCACGCGCCTGGGGGTGGCCGGCAAGATCATGGACGCGGCCAAGGTGCAGGCCTGCCTCGATGCCGGGGCAGACTTCGTGCTAATCGGGCGCGGCGCGATCCTGCACCACGATTTCGCCAAGCGGGTGATCGCCGACCCGGCCTTTGCAGCAACGACAGTGCCGGTAACCCGCGCGCACTTGCAGGCCGAGGGCCTTGGCCCGGCCTTCGTGAACTACATGGCCAGCTGGAAGGGGTTCGTGGAGGGCTAGGCCCTCAATACTTGCCCCAGACGAACTTGTTCGACAGCGCGAAGTTCCAGACCGAGCCCAGCACGATCCCGATCACCACGGCAATCACGTCGTGGAAGCCCATCGTCTTGAGCGCGGCGGCCGAGCCGATATTGGTCAGCAGGCCCAGCGAGCAGGTCAGCGCGAACTGGGCCCAGCCGCGCAGCAGCGGGCCGAACCCGCGCAGCCGCTTGTCGGCATAGGTCAGCTCGTTGTTGAGCACGAAGTTGAAGGTCATCGCGACAATCGCGGCGACCGAGTTAGCGACGTTGAAGGTGGTGCTTTCGTCCCAGTTGCCGTAGACAAAGCGCTCCCCGAACACGAGGTGCAGCATCACCCACAGCGCGCCCAGCTGGACGAACACGCCCAGTGCGCCAACCGTGCCGAACAGCGCGAAGCGGGTCGGGATGATCCGCCCCAGCCACTTGTCGTAAAGCCCGATCAGGAATTCGAAGACCACCGTCCGGTCAAGCTTGCTTTCCCCCTCGGCGCGGGCGGCGAAATTCATGGGCAGTTCCTTGATGCGCAGCGGTTCTTCGACCGTGGCGAGAATATCGAGCAGAATCTTGAAGCCGACACCTGACAAGCGATGGGCATCGGCGCGCAACGTTTCGGTGCGCAGCATGAAGTAACCGCTCATCGGGTCGGTCAGTTCAACCCCGGTCACCTTGTTGGCAATGCGATTGGCCAGGTTCGATGCCTTGACCCGGTCAGGGCGGCCCCATTCCTCGGTGCTGGAGCCTTCGGCGAAGCGGCTGGCATAAGCCAGGTCATGGTCCCCGCTTTCGATCGCGCTGAGCATCTGGGGCAGCAATGCGGGATCATGCTGGTGATCGGCGTCCATCACCGCGACCACCGGGGCCGAAGTGGCGCACATCCCCTCGATCGCGGCGGACGACAGACCGCGGCGCCCGATCCGCTGGATCACCCGGACGCGGGGATCGTCCTGCGCAATCGCGCGCGCTTCATCAGAGGTGCCATCGGGGCTGTTGTCATCGACCACGATGACTTCCCAGCTGATCCCGGCCAACGCCTGATCAAGCCGCGCCACCATCGAACGCAGGTTCTTGCGTTCGTTATAGGTCGGAAGGACAACGCCGAGCCGGATGGTCATTACAGGCGCTCCAGAACAGCATTGCCAATCGCTGCCGTGCCGTCGCTGCCGCCCAGATCGCCGCCGCGCACGCCATCGGCCAGGGCCTTGGCTACGGCGGCCTCGATCCGCGCGGCCTCAGCTTCAAGGCCCAGCGAGTGGCGCAGCAGCATGGCCGCTGAAAGGATCGTTGCCATCGGGTTGGCCAGGCCCTTGCCCGCAATATCCGGGGCCGAACCGTGGATCGGCTCATAGAGACCCATCTTGCCATCCGACAGGCTGGCCGAAGCCAGCAGACCGATCGATCCCACGCACATCGAGGCCTGGTCCGAGAGGATATCGCCAAACAGGTTGCCGGTAACCACGACATCGAACTGGCCGGGATTACGGACCAGCTGCATCGCCGCATTGTCGACGTACATATGGCTCAGTTCAACCTCTGGGTATTCCTTCGCCACCTCGATCATGACATCGCGCCAGACCTGCGAGGTTTCGAGGACATTGGCCTTGTCGACCGAACACAGCTTCTTGCCGCGGCCCATCGCCGCGCGGAAGCCGACATGGGCGATGCGGCGCACTTCGTCTTCGGCATAGGACATCATGTCCCAGCCCTGGCGGCGGCCGTCTGGCAGGGTGCGAATGCCCTTTTCGCCGAAATAGACATCGCCATTAAGCTCACGGACGATTAGCAGGTCGATCTTGCTGGCCACTTCGGGACGCAGCGCCGAAGCATCTTCAAGTCCGCCAAAAACCTTGGCCGGGCGCAGGTTGGCGAACAGGCCCAGTTCCTTGCGCAGGCCCAGGATCGCCTGTTCCGGGCGCAGGTGGCGCTCCAGATTGTCGCAATCGGGATCACCCACAGCGCCGAACAGGATCGCATCGCAGGCGCGGGCGATCTCAAGCGTTTCAGCCGGCAGTGGATGGCCGTGGGCCTTGTAGGCGGCGCCGCCAACATCGCCTTCGACCAGCACCAGACCCGGCAGGTCGAGTGCTTCAAGCACGCGCACGGCTTCGCGCGTTACTTCCGGCCCGATTCCGTCACCTGCAAAAACCGCGATCTTCATGTGGCCCCCAACCTATTCAATCCGGCCAAGCCGCTCCCGCAGCATGGCGCGCGCCGCCATAACATCGCTTCTCCGATCGGCAAGCGGATAGCGCGCCACCAGCGGGCCAAGCTTGTCGAAGGCGGCCAGCTGGACATTCCAGTCCGGATCGCCGGGTCGTTCGACCGCGCCATAGCCCAGCTCGCGCAGCAGCAGGGCCTCAAACGTGACCAGCCCCGGCAGCCACCCCCGCGCCGATGGCGCATGACAGACCGCATCGAGCAGCGCGACCAGCGCCTGATAGAGTGGCGGATAGGGCTGGCGTTCCGGCAGGGCGGCAGCGGTCAGGGTCGTGGCCCAGGTGATGGCGGCGGCGGGGAGCGGTTCGGTGAGCCAAGGGCCGCGGCTGGCCACCAGCTCCACCCGCGCCGAGGGTAGCTGGCTGCCCGGGCGGGCGCGCAGCTCTGCATCGATCAGGTTGCCGGGCAGCAGAACGGGCCGCAGCGTGCGGCCACGCCCCCCGGCCACATAGGCGGCCACCAGGCCATGATCTTCGCTGAGCAGGCGCAGGATCACCCCGGTTTCGCCGTGGGTGCGGGCGGCGCAGACAAGGGCCGGGGTGCGCAGGTCCATCGACCGATCCCGACCGGTGCTGGCTTAGGCCTTTTTCTTGGCCTTGAGTGCGGCTTCAAGCGCAGCGATACGATCGGCCAGCACTTCGTTTTCTTCGCGAGCCTTGGCAGCCATGTCCTTGACCGCGTCAAATTCCTCGCGGCTGACGAAATCAAGGCCGCCCATGGCCTCGCGGAACCGCTCACGCGCGCTCTCGCGCGCTTCGCGGCCTGCACCGGCAACGGTTCCTGCGGCGCTGTTCAGCAGCTTGGCAAGATCGGCGAACAAGGGGTTCTGGCTCTGCATGGCCGCTAGATGGTCCCCCGCGCGAAAGGGTTCAAGCCCTATTCGAAGCTAACGGTGGAGACGGCGCCTGAAACGTCCTGTCCGTCCGCTGCCGGATTGGCCTGCAGGAACTGCCAGTTGAGCACCGCCGCGAAAAGCACCCAGGCCATGTAGGGCAGCAGCAGCATCCCGGCGAATGGGCGCACCCGCCAGAACAACGCGAGCGTGGCCAGCACCGCCAGGTCGATCACCAGCAGCAGGATCAGCGCGCCAGTGATCTGGTGCGCCCCAAAGAACAGCGGGGTCCAGGCCAGATTGAGCGCCAGCTGGACGACAAAGGCTGCGATGGCGAGGCGCCGTCCGGCTGCACCGCGGGCAGTGACCACCATGGCCAGGGCAAAGCCCATCAGCACGTAAAGAATGGTCCAGACGATCCCGAAGGTGACGGGCGGCGGGAACAGCGACGGCTTCGTCAGCGAGGCAAACCACGGCGTATTGGCCCCGCCACCGGCCGTGCCGCTGATCGCGCCCAGCAGGACGATCCCCGGAACCAGAAACAAGGACCAGCGGATGAAGCTGGCACGCAGTTGAGCAGGCGAGGCTAAGGCCGACATCCATTCACTCCGTTTCGCACCCCATGATTCGGGCAAGGGGCGGAGAATGCAAGGATATGACCGCGACAGGCCGACTAGGCAATCGCCCTTAACCGTGATCGCCGCGCCGGGCTGAAATCAGGAATTCCACATTGCCTTCCGGGCCGGTAATCGGGCTTTCCACGATGCCCTGCACCTGCCAGCCCAGCCCTTCGATCCAATCCCGCACTTCTTGGCAGACCCGGGAATGCAGCGCGGGATCCCGCACAACACCGCCCTTGCCGACTTCGCCCCGTCCAACCTCAAACTGCGGCTTGATCAAGGCGACCAGCTGGCAATTGGACGACGCCAATTTTAGCGGCACTTCCAATACCTTGGACAGCGAAATGAAACTGGCATCGCAAACAACCCAGTTGCAGGCGCGATCAATTTGAGCGGGGGTGAGGATCCGGGCGCTGGTCTGTTCCAGCACGGTGACCCGCGGATCCTGGCGCAGTTTCCAGGCGAGCTGGTTGGTGCCGGAATCCACTGCAAAGACATGTTCGGCCCCGTTTTGCAGCAGCACGTCGGTAAAGCCGCCGGTCGAACTGCCGATATCCATGGCAGTGGCGGCTGCCGGGTCCAGCCCGAAGTGCTCGATCGCGTGGGCCAGCTTGATCCCCCCGCGTGAGACCCAGGGGTGATCGCGCCCGCGTACATCCAGCGGCGCATCGGCCGGCAGGCTGTGCCCCGGCTTGGCCAGCTTGGTCTCTCCGCTGAAGACCAGCCCGGCCAGTACCAGCGCCTGCGCGCGGCTACGGCTTTCCGCCAGTCCCCGATCGACCAGCAACTGGTCAACGCGCGTCTTGGGCGATTTGGCGGATCGGGGCTGGTTCATGGCTGGCAGGGCTTGTCGCTGGGGCGGCCTCATTCCATAGTGCGGCGATGAAGGCAAATGTCCTGCTGCCGGCCCTGCTTACGCTGACGCTGCTGAACGCCTGCGCGCCCACGGCCGCGCCCCCCGCCGCAGCCCCGCAACCGGTCGAGACTCCGAGCCCCGCACCAGCCCCCTTGCCGGCACCCGCTGCCGATTGGCGCGACGCGCCGCTTACGCCCGGGACCTGGCGCTGGTCGGCCGCATCCGGCCAATCGGCTGCCAGCTTCGAGCGCGCGGGCGAGCCCCCTCTGGTGGTCCTGCGCTGCGCTGCGCCTGGTACGATCCAGCTGACCCACGCCGCCGCAGCCGCGACCCAGCCCACCCCGCTGGCGGTGACAACCTCGAGCGGGACTTTCCCGCTCATGACCGACCCGGTGATCGCCGGCACAAGCAGCGTGGCGGTTACCTTGCCCGCGCGCGCGCCGGTGCTGGATGCCATGGCCTATTCGCGCGGTCGATTCGTGATCGAGGTGGCAGGGCTGGCGCCAAGCTATTTGCCGGCCTGGCCCGAAGTTGCGCGTGTGATCGAAGACTGTCGCTGATTGCGCCCGGTGCGCCGCAGACGGGCCTGTGGATGAACCGCGAAGCCATGGATTCTGACGCCAAAAAATCGAAAGACAAGACTTGTTGTCAGGCCCGGAATGATTCACATTCCCGGCAAGGCCCATCGGGCTTCGCCGATGGCCCCGGCTCCCCGGAAGGGAAGTCTTTGGCTCAACAGCGCGAAAGGAGGTGACCGATGTCTCATGGTTCAGCAGGGAGGTCGGTAACCCGCAAAACGGAGCATTATCGCTGAGCGTAAGGTAAGCGATAGAGGCTTCGTGAGCGGCGCTTCCGGCCGCTGACCATGCGAAGGGCGGTTCTCGGGTTGCCGGGGCCGCCCTTCTCATTTCCGGCGGCACGATTATTACCTTTTTCTTGTCTCGCCGGTAATTTTCACCCAGAGGCCAAGCTGCAAATCCTGAAAGGACCATAGCTCCATGTCTGCCGCCCTGCCCTTCACCCACGTGCCACACCCCGCCCCGACAGCGGACGCGGTACGCGCCGGGCTGGTAGCCGATCCGGGCTTCGGCAAGATCTTTTCCGATCATATGGTCACGATCGACTGGTCCGAAGGGCAAGGCTGGCATTCGGCCACGCTGGGTCCGCGTCAGCCGATCCCGCTCGATCCGGCGGCATCCGTGCTGCACTATGCGCAGGAGATTTTCGAAGGGCTAAAGGCCTATCGCCTGGCTGATGGGTCGATGGCGCTGTTCCGGCCGGAAGCGAATGCGCGGCGCTTCAATGCTTCGGCCCAGCGGCTTGCCATGCCGGAACTGCCCGAAGACCTGTTCATCGAGGCGATCCGCCAGCTGGTGGCGGTCGATGCCAACTGGTTCCCGGAAGTCGAAGGTGGCTCGCTCTATCTGCGTCCGTTCATGATCGCGACCGAAGCCTTCCTCGGCGTGCGTCCGGCCAAAGAATACAAGTTCATCGTCATCGCCAGCCCGGCGGGCAACTATTTCAAGTCGGGCGCGCCCGCCGTCTCGATCTGGGTTTCGGACTATACCCGCGCGGCCCCGGGCGGAACCGGAGCGGCCAAGTGCGGCGGCAACTATGCTGCCAGCCTGGTCCCGACGGCGGAAGCCTTTGCCAAGGGCCATGACCAGGTGCTGTTCCTGGACGCGGCCGAGCACAAGTGGGTTGAGGAACTGGGCGGCATGAACCTGTTCTTCGTGATGGCCGACGGCCGGATCGTCACCCCGCCGCTGACCGGCACGATACTGCCCGGCGTGACCCGCAACAGCCTGCTGCAGTTGGCCGCGGAAGAAGGCCTGAAGGTTTCGGAAGAACCCTATAGCCTTGACCAGTGGCGCGCCGATGCCGCTTCGGGTGCCCTGCTGGAAACCTTCGCCTGCGGTACGGCCGCGGTGGTTACGCCGGTTGGCAAGGTGGCCGGCCGCAAGGGCGAATTCACCATCGGCAGCGGCGGACCGGGTCAGGTCACCCAGAAGCTGCGCAGTCGGCTCGTATCGATCCAGCGCGGCGAAGCGCCGGATACCCACGGCTGGGTGCTAAAGCTTTAGGGCACGGCCAAGGGACCATATTGCCTTGGGGGTCGTTCGCCCCCATTTGCACGCCATGCAGTTTTCCCGCCGCAGGTTCCTGACCGCGACCAGCACCGGCTTAGCTCTCGCCCCACTGCCCGTTTGGGCACAGGGCCACGGCATGGCGCAAGGCGGCGGCCATCGCCTGCCAAAGGGGCCAATGATCCCCGCCGGATTCGGCGTGCTGACGGGCAAGGAAATCGACCTCACCGTAGCGGATGGCCTGCGCGAAGTGGCCGGGCGGCGCGGGTTGGGCGTGGCCGTCAATGGCACGGTGCCTGGTCCGCTGCTGCGCCTGAAGGAAGGCGACGAGGTGACGCTGCGGGTCACCAACAGGTTGCATACGGACACCTCGATCCACTGGCACGGCCTGCTGGTGCCGTTCCAGTTCGATGGCGTGCCGGGCGTGAGCTTCCCGGGGATCAAGCCGGGCGAGACCTTCACCTACAAGTTCCCGCTGCGCCAATCGGGCACCTATTGGTACCACAGCCATTCCGGATTGCAGGAGCAGTCAGGCCACTATGGGCCGCTGATCATTGATCCCGCCGGGCCCGATCCGATCCAAAGCGACCGCGAATTCGTGCTGCTGCTGAGCGAGTTCACGGCGATGGACCCGCACAAGATCTTCCAGCGGCTGCGCACCGGCGAAGGCTATTTCAACCGGCAGAAGACCAGCTGGACCGACGACTATCCGCTCTCTGGCGCGGAGCGGCGGATGTGGGCGCAGATGCGCATGCCCCCGACTGACATCGCCGATGTCAGTGCGCCAACCTATACCTACCTGGCGAATGGCCTCCCCGCCCAGCAGGCCCCGGAATTCCTGTTCCGCCGCGGCGAGAAGGTGCGGCTGCGGCTGATCAACGGATCAGCCATGACCTTCTTCAACGTCCGCATTCCGGGCCTCAAGCTCACCGTCGTTGCTGCCGACGGACAGGCGGTAAAGCCGGTAACGGTCGAAGAACTGCAAGTCGCGGTGGCCGAAACCTATGACCTGATCGTCGAGCCCGATGGCGATGCCTTCGCGATCGCCTGTGAATCGATGGACCGATCGGGCATGGCGCTCGCCACGCTGACCACCACGCCCGGGCTGCGGCCGTCCGTGCCGCCGCTGCGCAAGGCGCCGCTGCTGACCATGGCGGACATGGGGATGAACCATGGCAATATGGAGCATGGGGGCATGGACCACGCCAGCATGGCGGGCATGCCGATGCGCGACCTGAGCCTGCTGCCGCCCGACGTGAAGATCGGCCTGGGGATCGACATGGTTTCGATGGCACCCGAGGATAAGATGGGCGATCCCGGCCTTGGCCTGCGCGATGTGCCGCACCGGGTGCTGACCTATAGCGATCTCTCCGCCCTGACGCCCAATGCCGACACGCGCGAGCCCAGCCGGCTGCTCGAACTGCACCTGACCGGCAATATGGAACGCTACATGTGGTCGTTCGATGGCAAGATGTTCAATGCCGTCAGCGATGTGCCGATCCGGTTTGCCTGGACCGAACGGGTGCGGGTCAAGCTGGTCAACAACACCATGATGGCCCACCCGATCCACCTCCACGGGATGTTCTTTGAACTGGTCAATGGCCAGAGCCCGGCACACCAGCCGCGCAAGAACGTGGTTATCGTGCAGCCCGGCGCCAGCGCGCGCTTTGACCTGACTGCCAACGAGCCCGGCGACTGGGCGTTCCACTGCCACCTGCTGTACCATATGCACGGCGGGATGATGCAGGTGGTCACCGTGATGGGGCCGGAGGGCGCGAAGTGAAGCACCTCGTGCTCCTGACCGCACTGCTGGCGGCCCCAGCCCTCGCCCAAAGCCATGACGGCCATGATCCCCACGCCGGGCACCAGATGCCCCAGCCGACGGGCGAGCCTTCGCCCGAAGCAGTCGATCCCTCGCCCGGCCCGACGATGGAACTGCCCCCTCCTGACGAAGCCGGCTTCGGCCCGCCGCGCGCGGCCGATGCGATCTGGGGCGCCGAGGCCATGGCTCCATCGCGCGCGGCGCTGAAGGCTGAGCATGGCAGCACGATCACCACTTGGGTGCAGGCTGACCGCTTCGAACTGCAGGCCCACCCGGGCAACGATGGCCTGTTGTGGGACGTTCAGGGCTATTACGGTAACCCCACCAGCAAGCTCTGGCTGAAAAGCGAGGGCGAAGCCGTGCCGGGCCAGGAGCTTGAGGAAGCCGAGGTCCAGGCACTCTGGTCCAAGGCGATCGGACCGTTCTGGGACTTGCAGCTGGGCCTGCGGCAGGATCTGGCCGGATCGACCGATACCCATGCCGTGGTCGGCGTTCAGGGCCTGGCGCCGTACCTGTTCGAAGTGGATGCCGCGCTGTTCCTCTCACAGCGGGGTGATTTGACTGCCCGGATCGAGGCGGAACTCAAACAGGACGTAACGCAGGATATCGTTCTCCAACCGCGGATCGAGGTGAACCTCGCTGTGCAGGACAACCCCGCGCGCAAGGTCGGCGCCGGGATCGACAGGATCGAGGCTGGCGTGCGGCTGCGTTATGAGATCGTGCCCGAGTTCGCGCCCTATATCGGCATCGAACATGGCTGGAAGCTGGGCGATAGCGCCCGTTTTGCCCGCCTGGCGGGCGAGGATCCGCAAGTAACCTCAGTGGTGATGGGCCTGCGGTTCTGGTTCTAGGTCTTGAAGGAGCACCCCATGTCGTTTCGCCTCCCCACCCTGCTTGCTGCCGCCGCGCTGGCCTTGTCCGCCCCGGCACTGGCCCACGTGCAGATCGCCAGCGCCAGCCCGGCCGAGGGTAGCATGGCCAATGCCCCCAAGACCGTGGTGATGAACTTCACCGACAGCCTGATCCCGGCCAAAACCGGCGTCGAACTGGTGATGACGGCCATGCCCGGCCACGCCAATCATGGCGAGATGGCGATCAGGAACTTCGTGCCCGCCTGGTCAAACGGCAACAAGACACTCGCGCTCAACCTGCGCCAGCCGCTGCGCACCGGCACCTATGAGGCACGGTGGCAGTCGACTGGCGCCGATGGTCACAAGATGGCCGGCAAGCTGACCTTCAACGTCAAGTAACGGGACGGCCGCAGAGCACCTCGGCGATCTGCACCGCGTTGAGCGCCGCGCCCTTGCGCAGGTTGTCACCCACCACGAACAGCGCCAGGCCGTGCTCGACCGAACGGTCGGGCCGAACGCGGCCGACGAGGACCGGATCGAGCCCGGTTGCAGCAAGAGAATCCGGGGCAGCCGTCACGACGACGCCGGGTGCTGCTTCCAGCAGTTCCAATGCGCGGGCGGCGCTGATCGGGCGCTCAAACTCGGCATTGACCGAGATGCCGTGGCCGGTGAACACCGGCACGCGCACGCAGGTGCCCGACACCGGCAGGCCCGGAATGTTCAGGATCTTGCGGCTTTCATCGCGCAGCTTGAGCTCTTCCTCGGTGTAGTCGTCTTCACCCAGCACATAGTTGAGCGGGGCGATGTTGTGGGCGATGGGGGCGGCCCACTTTTCGGCTGCGGGCAGGAAGTCGGCCTGGCCATTGCGGGCCAGTTCGGCGGCGCGATCGCCAACCTGGGCCAGCTGCTTGGCCAGGATCTCGATCCCGGCAACCCCCGCGCCCGAGACCGCCTGATAGGTCGAGGCGACCAGCCGCTTGAGCCCGGCTTCATCGTGCAGCGGCTTCAGCGCCGGCATCACCGCCATGGTGGTGCAGTTCGGATTGGCGACAATGCCCTTGGGGATCGAGGCCAGGGCATCAGGGTTCACTTCGGCCACGACCAGCGGCACTTCCGGATCGGAGCGCCAGGCGGAGCTGTTATCGATCACGATCGCTCCGGCCGCGGCGGCCTTGGGTGCCAGCGCCTTGGAGGTTGAACCACCGGCCGAGAAGAACACCACGTCGAGCCCGGCGAAGTCAGCCGTCTCGGCATCTTCCACGGTCACGGCCGTGCCGTTGAAATCCACCTGCTTGCCAGCCGAGCGGGCCGAGGCAAACAGCCGCAGCGTGCCGACCGGGAAGTTCCGTTCAGCCAGCAGCTCACGCATCATCGAGCCGACCAGCCCGGTCGCACCGACCACGCCGACGTTCAATTGCTGGCTCTGGGAAAATCTCTGCACCATTCTCACATCTCCGGTTTGCGGGAGTTTGCGGGAACCTGGCGCTTGCTGATGAAGGCCCCGCAGCTCGCGCGGGGCTTGGTTCGTTTGGATTACGCCTTGGTCCAGCGCGCACCACGAACCGCCCCGCCGCAGCGAGTCGGTTTAATGGTAATCGGCTTGGTAGTGGCCATCAGCATGGTGGCGCCACTAGCCGTGCTGCACTGCAATGTAAACGGGCTATTTGCGGCTCATGCTTCGCCGCAGGGGACAGCTGCCACCATCCGCAGCCGCGTGGCCGTGACCCGTTCGAGCAGGCCGTGAACCTGCGCAAGATCGCTTGTACTCAACCGCCCGGCGCGGCTGAACGCTTCCACGGCGGGTTCCAGCAGCGCGATCAGATCGGTCAGTTCCGCGGCAATCGCGTCGCGCAGATCGCCCCCGACCAGCTCTGCAGCGATCGGAAAACCTGCTGGTCCGGTCGCTTGGCGATGGTCTCCACCCCGGCAAGCCGGCCCAGTTCGGCTGTCAGCGCATCAAGCAGCTGCCATTTGCGCGGAATTTCCCGCGTCATCGTCCGCAGACCTGCGGCATCGGCTGCGACCAGGGCCGGGCTTTGCACCGGCGCAGAACGCGAGGATCGGAAGAGGTTGAACGCAAGGGCTGCCATATCGAAAGGGTTAGTTAGCCTTGCTTAACATCCTGTAAACACAGAAGGCAATTCACAGCCGCGCGCCATTTGCCCCGAAAGACGGATTGTATTTCAGGATGATGTGCGCGGATGCGGCTCCCCTCTTGCGCGATGGCCGCTCCGCCGCCACTTTCGGCTTTCAGAAAAACAAGAAGGTGCCCCGCGATGGCCGATGCCGAATATACCCCGCCCAAGGTCTGGACCTGGAACAAGGAAAACGGCGGACAATTCGCCAGTATCAACCGCCCGGTCTCTGGCGCGACGCATGACAAGGAACTGCCGGTTGGCCAGCACCCCTTCCAGCTCTATTCGCTTGGCACGCCCAATGGCCAGAAGGTCACGATCCTGCTGGAGGAACTGCTGGAAGCAGGCCATAGCGGTGCGGAATATGATGCCTGGCTGATCAACATCCGCGAAGGCAACCAGTTCGGTTCGGGCTTCGTTTCGATCAATCCCAATTCCAAGATCCCGGCCCTGCTCGACCGGTCCGGCGCCGAGCCGATCCGGCTGTTCGAAAGCGGCGCGATCCTGCTCCACCTGGCGGAAAAGTTCGGGGCCTTCATCCCGACCGATGCCAAGGGCCGGGCCGAGTGCCTGTCGTGGCTGATGTGGCAGATGGGCAGCGCCCCCTTCATCGGTGGCGGCTTCGGGCATTTCTATGCCTATGCTCCGTTCAAGATCGAATATGCGATCGATCGTTATGCCATGGAAACCAAGCGCCTGTGCGACGTGGTGGACAAGCGGCTGGCCGAAGCGCGGTTCCTGGCCGGGGACGAATATTCGATTGCCGACATGGCGACCTTTGCCTGGCTGGGCCTGCTCTATCGCGGCAAGGCTTATGGCGATGCAGCGACTTTCCTGTCGATGCACGAGTACTCCAACCTGGGCCGCTGGGTGGAGGAAATTCTGGCCCGTCCGGCGGTAAAGCGCGGCTTGCGCGTCAATCTGCCCACCGGCCTGATCGAACGCCATTCGGCGGCCGACTTCGATAATCTGCCCGAAGAGCAATAGCCCCCTTCCCTCTGCCGCGCGGCGTGCTAAAGGCCGCGCGGATTGCTGGGGCGTAGCCAAGCGGTAAGGCACCGGTTTTTGGTACCGGCATGCGAAGGTTCGAATCCTTCCGCCCCAGCCAGTTTCGCATGATCGGAGCTAGGCAATGCAAGCAGTCCAAGCCTTTATCGCGGCGACTGGTGGCCCAGAAGTCATCGAATGGCGCACCGTCGATCTGCCTGCTCCCGGCCCGGGCGAAGTGCTGCTGCGGCATGAAGCCATCGGGCTGAACTTCATCGACACCTATCTGCGCACCGGACTCTATCCTGCCAGACTGCCGAGCGGTCTGGGTTTCGAGGCAGCCGGCGTGGTTGAAGCGATTGGCCCCGGGGTTACCCATCTGGCCCCCGGCATGCGTGCCGCAACGTTCGGCGGCGCTCCCGGTGCCTATGCCACGGCACGAATTGTGGCCGCCAAGGATGTGTTTCCCCTGCCCGACGGGATTGACCCGCGCATTGCCGCTGCCGCCTTCCTCAAGGGCGCTACGGCCGAAATGCTGGCCGAACGCTGCGCACCAGTAAACGCTGGTGATTGGGCGCTGGTGCCGGCCGCGGCGGGTGGCGTTGGCCAGCTGCTGCTGCAATGGCTTAAGGCCCGCGGGGTCCGTGTGATCGGCACGGTCGGTTCGGCAGACAAGGCCGGGCTGGCCCAGGCCTGCGGCGCCGAGGTGGTGTTCCTGTCGGACGATCCAGACCTGGTTGCCAAGGTGCGCGAAACCACCGGCGGCAAGGGCGTGCGCGTGTCTTACGACGGGGTTGGCATGGCCAACTGGCAAACCTCGCTGGATTGCGTGGGACCACGCGGAACCATCGTCAGCTTCGGCAATGCCAGCGGCCCGGTTACCGGCGTGGCCCTGCGCGATCTTGCCACCCGCGGATCGCTGTTCGTGACCCGCCCCGGCGTTTATGACTATTACCGCGATCCCGCAGAGGCGCGCGCTGGCGCGGCCAAGGTCTGGGAGATGATCGCGCAGGGACTGGTCAAAGTTTCGATCGGGCAGACCTATGCGCTGACCGATGCAGCCCAGGCGCATCGCGATCTGGAAGCCCGCCGGACGGTGGGATCAACCCTGCTGCTGCCCTAAAGTACTTCGGTTGCAAACCAGATGACGTGGCGCGGGCCTTTGCCCTTACCCTCCGCGTCATAGCGCGCGCGGACCTCAACCTCGTCAACCGTGAAGCCAACGCTTTCGAGACGGCGGACGAACTTGTCATCGCGCGCGGCCGACCAGATCGCCAGCACCCCGCCCGGCGCCAGGGCCTTGCGGGCGTTGTGCAGGCCGGATTTGGAATAGAGCCGGTTGTTCTCGGCCCGAACCAGCCCGTCCGGCCCGTTATCGACATCCAGCAGGATCGCATCGAACGGTTCCGGTGCCAGCAGGATCGCATCGCCGACATCGTCCATCACAAGGCGCACGCGGGGATCATCCAGGCAGCCAGCAGCCACTTCGGCCATCGGCCCGCGGGCCCAGGCAATGATTTCCGGCACCAGTTCCGCCACGGTGACCCGCCCCTGCGCCCCAAGCCAGGCCAAAGCGGCGCGCAGGGTAAAGCCCATGCCATAGCCGCCGATCAGCAGGTTCGGTGCAGCGCGACCCTGCAGCCGGTCGAGCGTCATCGTCGCCAGCGCCTCTTCCGAGCCGCGCATGCGGGTGCTCATCAGCTCGTTGTGGCCCATCACGATCATGAAATCGCGGCCGTGGGCGAAGAGCTTCAACTCCTCGCCGCCGGGGACCTGGGCCGTGCCCAGCAATTCGCGCGTGATCACGCGGCGCGCTGACCGCGTTCGACCGCTTCGGCGTTGAGCATATCGGCCAGCAGGAAGGCCAGCTCAAGCGATTGGGCTGCATTGAGGCGCGGATCGCAATGGGTGTGATAACGATCGGCCAGCGTATCGGAACTGATCGCCACGGCCCCGCCAACGCACTCGGTCACGTCCTGCCCGGTCATTTCGATATGGATGCCGCCGGCATGGGTGCCTTCGGCGCGATGGACAGCGAAGAAGCCGCGCACTTCGCGCAGGATGCGATCGAACGGGCGGGTCTTGTAACCGCTATCCGCCTTGATGACATTGCCGTGCATCGGATCGCACGACCAGACGACCGGGTGGCCTTCGCGCTTCACCGCGCGTACCAGCGGGGCAAGCCCTGCCTCCACCTTGTCATCGCCAAAGCGGCTGATCAGGGTGATGCGTCCTGCTTCACGCGCCGGATTGAGCGTATCGAGCTGGCGCAGCAGTTCGTCCGGCTGCAGGCTGGGCCCGCACTTGAAGCCGATCGGATTACCGACGCCGCGCAGGAATTCGACATGGGCCGACCCTTCAAAACGGGTCCGGTCACCGATCCACAGCATGTGCGCCGAGGTATCGTACCAGTCCCCGGTCAGCGAATCCTGGCGGGTCATCGCCTGCTCATAGGGCAGGTGCAGCGCCTCGTGGCTGGTGTAGAAGCTGGTGCCTTGCAGCTGCGGCACGGTGCGCGGATCGATCCCGCAGGCTTCCATGAAGTCCAGCGCCTCACCGATGCGGGTGCTGATTTCGGCAAATTTGTCAGCCCAGGGCGAACGGCCCATGAAATCGAGCGTCCACTGGTGGACCTGACGCAGGTTAGCATAGCCACCGGTCGAGAAGGCGCGCACGAGGTTCAGCGTAGCAGCCGACTGCGAATAGCCCTGCAACAGGCGCTGCGGATCGGGAATGCGGGCTTCGGGCGTGAACTCGATCCCGTTGATGTTGTCACCCAGGTAGCTCGGCAGCTCGACCCCGTCGATCACCTCGACCGGCGAAGAGCGGGGCTTGGAGAACTGGCCGGCCAGACGGCCAACCTTGATCACCGGCTGCTTGCTGGCAAAGGTCAGCACGACCGCCATCTGCAGCAGCACGCGGAAGGTGTCGCGGATATTGTTCGGGTGGAATTCGGCAAAGCTTTCGGCGCAGTCACCGCCTTGCAGCAGGAAGCCCTTCCCGGCCGCAACCTGTGCCAGATCGGCCTTCAGCGCGCGGGCTTCGCCAGCAAAGACCAGCGGCGGAAAGGTGGTCAGCGTATCGGTTACCTTGCCGAGCGCGGCCGCGTCCGGATAGACCGGCAGGTGCCGGGCTTCGCGCGATTGCCAGGTTTCGGGGGTCCAGTTACTTGCCACTTTTCTGCTCCTTTTCGAGCGCGCGCCATAGCGCCGTCTCTTCGCAATTGCAAAAGACGAAAAGCCGATCAGGCCAATCAGGTAATTTTATGTCGCCTAGCGACCTTCCATCCCGGACTGTGTGACCAGCTTGCCCGCCTTGGCCGGAGCGGTCGTCACGGCCTTGCCCTGCGGCATGATCTGCAAGCGCCAGGACCGGCCCGGCTGGAGATACTTACGGGCCAGAGCTTGCATCGCTTCCGGCGTGGTGCGCGTATAGTCCGGCAGCAGGGTGCGCAGCGCCTCGATCTTGGCCGGCTCGCTGGTCGCCCCTTCCAGCTGGTACATGAAGAAGGCACTGCTGGTGCTGGCGCGCGAGATTTGCTGGCGCAGCGGCTCAATCACCCGTTCCAGTTCATCAGCGCTCGGCGGGCGGGCGATCAGGTCGGCCGCGATTTCCTCTGCTGCGGCAAAGAATGCCGGCACCGACTTCGGTGCAAGCTGGGCCATGGCTGTGATCGAACCGCCATTTTCCAGATCCTGAGGCCAGGCATTCAGCACCTGCGGCGCATAGGCTGCCCCCAGCTTCTCGCGCATCGCGTCAAGCAGCCGGTTCTGGAACAGGTTGGAAAGGATCTCCAGCTGACGACTTTCGGCGATGGCAGCCATCCCGCCGCCAGTGGTCCAGCTGATCACCGCACCGGCCTGGGTCGGATCGCCGCGATGTTCAAGGGTTACCGGCCGGACCGACGGCTCGGGCGTAGCGAGCCGCGCGGAGGCCAGCGGCGCGGCATAGGGCTGGCGCCGTGGCAAGGCGCCAAAGCTGCGGGCCAATGCTGCCACGGCCTGATCGCGGGTGAAATCGCCAAACAGCTGCACCTCGATCGGGCCGCGCTCTAGGATCGGTTGCCAGACCTGACGGAAACCTTCGGGCGTGGCTGCGGCGATATCCTGCGGGCCTGGCGTGCCGAACCGGGGATCACGGCCGCGCTGCAAAAACTCCAGATCGCGTTCAAGCACGCCCTGCGGCGAGGCAGAGAAGCTTTCATAGCGCAGCTGCGCCGCCGCCTTGGCCCGCAGCACCGGACCGCTGTCCCAGCGCGGTTGGGCAAATTTTTGCGCGAAGAGATAGAGCTGGTCGGCCATATCGCTGGAGCGGGTATCGGCCGAGAACTGGAACGCTGCATCCTGGATCGCGAAGTCAAAGCCCATCTTGCGACCGGTGCTGATCCGGTCGAGCTCTTCCTGGCCCAGCTGGCCCTGGCCAGAGCCCACCAGAGCCATATCGCCCAGCGCGATATAGGCGGCATCGCCCGGCATGAAGGCCCGATAACCCGCGCCGAAGCGCACCTTAACCGAAACCCGGCCGGGCTCATCCGTTGTCGGCCAGAGCAGCACCTTCACCCCGTTGGCGAAATCCAGTTGTTCGATCCCGAGGATCGCGGTGGACTTCTGATCCACCAGTTTGCCCGGCGCACCGATGGCCGGCATTTCAGCAAAGGACACCGGCTTGCCGCCCGGGCGCGCCTTGGGATCAGCGACTGCCAGCGCAGCCAAGGCCGCGGCCAGGCTCTTGCCCTCGGCCTCGCCGGGCTTGGGCGTGACATAGACCGCGCGGGTGACTGCGCCCTTGAACAGGCGGCGCGTGTGATCGAGCACGGCCTGGGGCGTAAAGAGCGCGCGCGAACTGTTGAAGATTTCCAGCACCGTTTCCGGCGAGGCAATCGTTTCGCGAATGTCGAGCGCGGTAACCATGTCATCGGCCAGCTTGGCCCCGGCAAGCAGGCGACGCTGCTCAACCGAACTTTCGAAGGCGACGTTGAATTCGGCCACTTCGCGCTCGATCTCGTCCTCGCTCGGCGGCGTGGTCAGGGCATCGGCGATGACACCGCGCACTTCCTTGAGTGACCTGGCCCAGTTTTCATCGAGCGGGGTTACCGTCACAAAGGTTGCGTCGGCCGAGCGGCTGACCTTCTCTTGATTGACCTGGGCAAACAGGAAGCTACCCCCGCCCCGGGCGCGCGTCTCAAGCCGGCGGTTGATGATCGCCTGGGCCAGCGAATCCAGCATAATCCCCTGGTTGTAGGCAATCGTATCCTGCACCGGGCGCCACGGCCGCATCACGGCATAGGTGATCCCGCGCGGCAAATCGGGTTCAACCACGATGCGCGTCTGCCCGACGGGATTGGCGGGATTGCTGCCAGCCGGGGCGACCGGATCGCCAAAGGCCGGCGCAGCGGCAGGCTTTCCGCTGGCAGGCCAATCGGCAAAGTGCTGGCGGACCATCGCTTCGATCTGCGCGGTTTCGACATCGCCCACCACGATGATCACGGCATTTTCGGGTCGGTACCAGCGTGCATGGAAGGCGCGAACGGCAGCCTGGTTAGCCGCGTTCAGTGTTTCTGTGGTGCCGATCACCGGGCGGATGGCCAGGCGCTGGCCGGCGAACAAGGTCTGCTGGGTGGCATCGGCAACGCGTTCGGCCAGGCCCCCGCGCTCGCGCTTTTCGGCCAGGACGATTGGCACTTCTGTGCGAATGTTGGCTTCGCTCAGCGTCGGGGCGATCATCATGCCCGACAAGAGCTTGAGCGATTCATCCAGCTTGGCCGGCGTGGCATTGGGCAGGTCGAGCTTGTAGGTGGTCGAAACCGCACTGGTTTCGGCATTGGTATCGCTGCCAAAGGTGGCGCCCAGTCGCTGCCAGGTGGGAATGGCCGCGCCTTCGGCCAGATAACGCGACTGGCGGAACACCAGGTGCTCCAGCAAGTGCGCGAAGCCGCGCTCACTCTCTTCCTCATGCAGCGAGCCGACATCCATCCGCACGCGGATTGCCACCTGGCCGGGCGGAACGCCGTTCTTGCGCACGGCATAGCGAACCCCGTTGGCGAGTTCGCCGAAGACCCATTCCTTGTCCTGCGGCACATCGCTGCCGCGATAGAGCCAGGGGCCGCTGGCCTGCTTGCTGGGCAGCGCAGCAGGTGCCGCTGCCTTGCGCGCCTTGGCCGCGGCATTGTTCTGGGCGGCGATCGGTTGGACGCCCAGCGCCAGCAAGGGAAGGACAAGGGCGACACGGCGCAAAGCGCTGAATGGGAAACGCATGGATCGGCTATAAGCCCCGCAAAGGTGAAGGGCCAGTGAATAGCCTTTCGCCATTTCGGGTTCCCCAAAAGCAGAAGGGGGCGGTTTCCCGCCCCCTTCGCATTTGTTGCCGTGTGGCTCAGCTTACCACTTGAAGCGGAGCGAAGCCCCGTAAGTGCGCGGCTGGTTCGGATAGGCCGAAACCGAGCCCGACTGCGCCACCGAATCGAAGATCTGGATCAGGTAGCGGTTGTTGGTGAGGTTGCGGCCCCACAGGCTCAGCTCGATGCCGTTTTCCATGGCATAGGTCAGCGAGGCGTTAAGCTCGTCAACCTTGCGGGTGAACGGACGGGCGGCATCGAAGGCCGGCTGGTTGGTGATCACCTGACCCAGCGCGTTGCGCTGGATGAAGGCCGGCAGACCTTCGGTGATCTGGACCTTCGATTCCGCGTGCCAATCGCCACGCAGGATCACGCGGTCACCATTGCCAAGGTTCTGGACCCACTGTGCACCGATCGTGGTCGACAGCTTGGGGATGCCGGCCGGGCGGGTGCCCGACAGGTCGCCCACGGCCGAAGCGGTGAAGCTGTCATACTTCGGATCGAGGTAGACCAGCGCGACGTTCAGGGTCAGGGCATCGACCGGCTTGATCATGCCGTCAAATTCGATCCCCTTGGTCGACTGCTTACCAGCGTTGGCCAGCGCAAAGCCGGTGCCGGTGAAGACGTTCGACTGGAAGCCGGTGATGGTCTGCTTGAACAGCGTCAGGTTGGCGCTGGCCATGCCCCAGTTCGCCTTGACGCCCAGTTCGAGCACCTTGGCATTTTCCGGACCGGCATAGCGCGAACCGGTGGTCAGGTTCGGCAGGGCCAGGCCAGCCGTGCGGATGGCCGGCAGGTCAGCGGCCAGCGGACGGCTGTCACGCGAAAGGTTGAACGAGCTCGCCTTGAAGCCGGTCGCATAGGACACATAGGTGTTGATCGTGTCGTTCAGTTCGTAGGCAAGACGGGCCGTCCAGGTCCACTTGCCGTCACGCGACTGGCCGTTTTCGACCGCGTTCGGGATGTTCAGGAACGGCGGCAGGAACTGCAGCGCACGCAGGCCGAGCAGCGGGTTGACCGCCGGGTTGGCTGCGTTGGCATTGGCATAGGCTGTCGAACCGGCAACGATCTGACCATAGGCAGCGGGCTGGGCTGCGGCGAAGCCGGCGATCTGGGCCGCATTGGCGGTACCCACGCCAAGCAGGCCACCAACCTGCTGGGCAATCGCGGTGTTGCGGATCACCGCGCCGCCGATCGCCACAAAGTCCAGCGCCGAGAAGGTGTCGGTGCTGACCGTGGCCGTGGTCACATCCTTGCGGTCCTTGGTATAGTTGCCGCCCAGCGTGACAGTCAGCTTGTCGCCAAGCTTCACGTCGAGGTTACCGAACAGCGACCAGGCCTGGTTGTCCATCTGGGTGTTGTCGAAGATGCCCTGGCCGACCTTCTGGAAGGTGCCGACCGGCACGCCGAGGATCGCCGATTCAACCTGGGCGATCGCCCCGCCCGACAGCAGGTTCGCATAGGGGCGGAACTGCGTGCCATAGGTCAGCGCGTTGTTATACTTGACGTGCTCGTCAAAGTAGAACCCGCCGACCATCAGGTCGACAATGTTCAGGAAGCTGGCGTTGAGGCGCAGCTCCTGGGTCAGGGTGTCGATGTTCACATCGCCGCGGTTCTGGCCGATCAGGTCACCGCTGGTGAAGTCGGTGTCCTGATTGGTCAGGTTCGTGCTGCTGCGATAGGCGCTGATCGAGGTCAGCTTGAGCGGGCCAAACTGATAGTCGACCTGGCCCGAAAGGCCCCAGTTCTGGATATCGTTGGTCGACGGGAAGTTCGAATAGGCAACGCCCGCGAAGGGGGTTGCCGCGCTGTTGACCTTGCCGCCAAGCGCTTCGATCGCGCTGGTCGCGGCAGAACGGCGCACGTTGACAACGGCGCAGCACACTTCGTCGATCTTGTCATAGTCGGCGATCAGGCGAACCTTGAGCGAATCCGTCGGCTCGATGCGCAGCTGACCGCGGACGAACCAGCGGTCACGCTCGTTGGCCGCACCGTTATAGCCCAGGTCGGTAATGTAACCGTCACGCTTGTTGATCCCGCCGGCAATGCTGGCGGCAACCTTGTCGCTGATCGGGCCGGTGACATAGCCCTTGAGGACCATGGCGTCGTAGTTGCCATAGCTGGCTTCGACGCTGCCCTTGAAATCGAACGACGGCTCACGGGTGACCATCGAGATCACGCCCGCGCTGGCGTTCTTGCCGAACAGGGTCGACTGCGGACCGCGCAGCACTTCAACGCGCTGCACATCGGGCAGATCGCCGATCTGGGCGGCGGTGCGGCTGCGATAGACGCCATCGACGAAGACGCCAACTGACGGCTCGATGCCCGGGTTGTTGGCGCCGTTGCCGAAGCCGCGGATGATGAAGTTGGTGTTCGCGCTGGACTGCAGCTGCGACACGCGGAGCGCCGGAACGAGGGTCTGCAGATCCTTAAGGTCACGGATCTGGGCGCGCTCGATCGTCTCGGCCGTGGTCACCGAAACGGCGACGGGAACGTCCTGGAGGGTCTGTTCACGCTTGGTCGCGGTAACAACGATTTCGTTGCCTTCGGCGACATCAGCCTCGGGAGCGGCGGGAGCCGGCTGGGCTTCCTCGACCTTGGCTTCCTGAGCGTAAGCGGTTGCGGGAAGGGCGACAGCGCCGAGCAGGGCGGCGCGGATGAGATGCTTTTTCATGGGGCGCGCCTCTAGCGCCTGCAGTTCAAAATACCAATACCTGCGAATACCCGTAGCGACATCCCCGATTGACTTGCCCGCGCGACACTCTTCGGCTAGGGGCGCGCCAGCCAAATGTTGCGGCGCAGCAAACTCGCCGCCCTCTCCTGAACCGAAGGCCTACCGAATGTCCGCCCCGCTGCCGCTGCGCAATATCGCCATTATCGCCCACGTTGACCATGGCAAGACCACGCTGGTTGACCAGCTTTTCCGCCAGTCCGGCACCTTCCGCGACAACCAGCGCGTCGAAGAGCGGGCGATGGATTCCAACGACCTCGAAAAGGAGCGCGGGATCACCATTCTGGCCAAGTGCACCTCGGTCGAATGGAACGGCACCCGCATCAATATCGTCGACACCCCGGGCCACGCCGACTTCGGCGGCGAGGTTGAGCGCATCCTGAGCATGGTCGACGGCGTGATTCTGCTGGTCGACAGCTCGGAAGGCGCCATGCCGCAGACCAAGTTCGTGACCGGCAAGGCCCTTGCGCTCGGCCTGCGTCCGATCGTGGTTGTCAACAAGGTCGATCGTCCGGACGAACGCATCCAGGAAGTGCTGGACGAAGTGTTCGACCTGTTTGTCAGCCTCGAGGCCAGTGATGAGCAGTGCGATTTCCCCGTGCTCTATGCCTCGGGCCGCAATGGCTATGCCAATGAAGACCCTTCGCTGCGCGAAGGCACCCTGACCCCGCTGTTCGAAAAGATCGTCAACCACGTGCCCGCCCCGGCGGCGGACGTAGATGGTCCGTTCAAGTTCCTGGTCACGCTGCTCGACCGCGACAACTTCCTAGGCCGCATCCTGACCGGCAAGGTCCAGTCTGGCACGGTCAAGGTCAACTCGCCGATCCACGCGCTCGATGCTGATGGCAACGTAATCGAAGCCGGCCGCGCCTCGAAGCTGATGGCCTTCCGCGGCCTGGAACGCGTTCCGGTGGAAGAAGCCCGCGCCGGCGACATCATCAGCCTCGCCGGTCTGGCCGAAGCGACCGTGGCCAACACGATCTGCGATCCTTCGGTTACCGAACCGCTTTATGCCCAGCCGATTGACCCGCCCACCCTGTCGATGCGCTTTGCCGTGAACGACAGCCCGATGGCCGGCCGTGAAGGCAGCAAGGTGACCAGCCGCATGATCCGCGATCGCCTGATGCGCGAAGCGGAATCGAACGTTGCCATCCGCGTCACCGAATCTGCCGACAAGGACAGCTTTGACGTGGCCGGCCGCGGCGAACTGCAGCTGGGCGTGCTGATCGAAACGATGCGTCGCGAAGGTTTTGAACTCGGTATCAGCCGCCCGCGCGTGCTGTTCCGCGAAGAAGGCGGCCAGCGGACCGAGCCTTACGAAACCGTAGTGATCGACGTGGACGATGAACACTCGGGCACGGTCATCGACAAGATGGCGCTGCGCAAGGCGGAAATGACCGACATGCGCCCATCGGGCGGCGGCAAGACCCGCATTACCTTCTCGGCCCCGTCGCGCGGCCTGATCGGCTACCATGGTGAATTCCTGTCAGACACGCGCGGCACCGGGATCATGAACCGCCTGTTCGAAAAGTATGGTCCCTACAAGGGCCCGATCGATGGCCGTCCCAACGGGGTGCTGATCTCCAACTGCGCCGGCGAAGCCGTGGGCTATGCGCTGAACAGCCTGGAAGATCGCGGCGTGCTGTTCGTTCGTCCGCAGGACAAGATCTACGAAGGCATGATCATTGGTGAAAACGCCAAGCCGGACGATCTTGAAGTCAACCCGATGAAGTCGAAGCAGCTGACCAACTTCCGCTCGACCGGCAAGGATGATGCGATCCGCCTCACCCCGCCCCGGATCATGACGCTGGAACAGGCCATTGCCTACATCGATGACGATGAAATGGTCGAAGTGACGCCGCAGTCGATCCGTCTGCGCAAGGCGATCCTCGATCCGCACGAGCGCAAGAAGGCATCGCGCAAGAAGGAAATGGCGTAACCCTTATGGCACAATCAGGCTCGCTGCCTGGCGCAGCGTCAGCCGCGCCATTTGCCGCCCTTCCCGCTGCCCTGGCCACCGCGCTGTCGGCGCGGGGCTATGCCGCACTGACAGCCGTCCAGTCGGCCGTGATCGAACCCGAAGCGCTGGGCCGTGACCTGGTGGTCTCGGCCCGGACCGGATCAGGCAAGACCGTTGCCTTTGGTCTGGCCATGGGCGCAGAGCTGCTGGCCGGTGATCAGGCCCTGTCGCGCGCAGCAGCGCCGCTGGCCCTGATCGTTGCGCCCACCCGCGAACTGGCCCTGCAGGTCAGCCGTGAGCTGACCTGGCTCTATGCCGGGACCGGCGCCACAGTGACGACCTGCGTCGGTGGCATGGACCCGTCGCGCGAACGCCGCGCGCTCTATCAGGGTGCGCATTTCGTGGTGGGCACGCCCGGCCGCCTGCGCGACCATCTGGAACGCGGCGCGCTTGACCTGTCGGCGCTAAGCTTCGTGGTCCTCGATGAGGCGGACGAAATGCTCGACATGGGCTTCCGCGAAGACCTGGAAGAACTGCTCGACGCAACGCCGCCGGAACGCCGCACGCTGCTGTTCTCGGCCACCCTGCCCAAGCCGATCGTGGCTCTGGCCAAGCGGTACCAGAACGATGCTCTGCGGATTTCGACTGTGGGCGACGATCAGGGCCACGGTGATATCGCTTACCAGGCGGTCACCGTCTCGCCTTCGGATATCGAGAACGCGGTGGTCAATCTGCTGCGCTTTCACGAAGCCGAAACGGCGATCCTGTTCTGCGCCACGCGCGACAATGTCCGCCACCTTCACGCAACGCTGGTCGAACGCGGCTTCGCGGCGGTGGCGCTGTCGGGCGAGCATAGCCAGAATGAGCGCAACCATGCACTGCAAGCGCTGCGCGACAAGCGCGCGCGCGTTTGCGTGGCAACCGATGTGGCCGCGCGCGGGATCGACATCGCCTCGCTCAGCCTGGTGATCCATGTCGAAATCCCGCGTGACGCGGAAGCGCTGCAACACCGCTCGGGCCGTACGGGCCGCGCGGGCAAGAAGGGCACCGCCGTCCTAATCGTCCCCTTCCCGCGCCGCCGCCGGGTCGAGATGATGCTGCGCGGCGCGCGCATCGACGCGGAGTGGACCCAGGTCCCCAGCCCCGAAGCCATTCGCCAACAGGATCAGGAACGCCTGATCGCCCAGCTGACCCAGCCGATCGAACCGAGCGAAGCCGAAAGCGAACTGGCTGGCCGCCTGCTGGCGACGATGGGGCCGGAAGAGATGGCGCTTGCCCTCGTCCGCGCGCACGCCAGCCGCCTGCCCGAGCCGGAAGAGCTGATCGACCTTTCGACCCGCACCAAGCCTGATGGCCAGGCGCGGCCGGTTCACCATCGCGAAGGCTTCGACGATACGGTCTGGTTCCGCATGGATATCGGTCGCCGCCATAACGCTGACCCGCGCTGGCTGCTGCCGCTGCTGTGCCGCCGCGGCCATGTGACCCGCAGCGAGATCGGCGCAATCCGGATCGCCGCCAACGAGACTTTCTTCCAGATCCCCCGCGCTCTGGAAGCCAAGTTCCGCGCCGCAGTGGCCCGCACTGCAAACCCGGGCAGCGAAGACGAGAGTGGTATCACGATCGACGTCTCGCCAGAGACCCCGCGTGATGCCGCGCGCGAAAACAAGCCACGCGGTGAGCATCGCGGCAACCGCGGCAACGATCGGGGCCCGCGTCCCGATGGTGGGCGCCCGCCGTTCAAGGGCAAGCCCAAGCCGCACCGCAAGGGTCCGCGACAGGGCTAGGGTCCAACCCTGCACCGGATCTGCACTGCAATCACATCGCAGCAACAGCATGGATTGCTAAGCTTTTTGCTAGAACCTCTTCCGTAATTTCGGGAGGGTTCGCATGTCTGCCATTCATCGCCACGGGTTCTGGCTAAAGCAGGTGCTGGCCGCCGCGCTGGTCTTCCTGGCTGACGCGCTGTTCTATGGTGGCGGGCACAGCCACGGCTGGCTGGGTCTGTTCGGGGCTGTGCTGGCGCTGGCAGCGGCTGCAGCCCAGCCCGCCTTGCGGCATGATCGGCGCGCGCTGGCGGCGCTAGGCGTGGCTCTGGCTATGGCCGCGGCCATGGCGACCGATGCCACGATCCTCCCCTTCCTGCTGTTCTGGATCGCCATGGGCCTGGCCATTCTGCTTCCTGCTGCTGGCCGCTTTGACGATGGCTGGCGGTGGACGCAGCGCCTGTTTGCTCACGGCTTCAAGGCGCTGTTCGGGCCACTGATTGACCTGTTCAAGCTGGCGCGCACCAACCGGCGCAAGCCCACGGCCGTTACAGGCCTGCGCCAGACCCT
Organism: uncultured Novosphingobium sp.; assembly: GCA_964413885.1. Lineage (GTDB taxonomy): Bacteria > Pseudomonadota > Alphaproteobacteria > Sphingomonadales > Sphingomonadaceae > Novosphingobium. The sequence continues at coordinate 145,885 of CAYPTU010000001.1, read as the reverse complement.
ACCGGCGCTGGTCCTGCCGCTGGCCGGATCGGCGTTGATCCTGCTGCTCTTTGCCTCGGCAAACCCGGTGATCGAACGCTTTTTCGCCCGCCTTTCGCTGACCCTGCCGAGCGATCTGGCATTCGAGCGGCTGGCTTTCTGGACGGTGGTAACGGTGATCGTCTGGGGCGCCCTGCGTCCGCGCCGCAGCCGACCTTACTTCGGCACCTTCCATGGCTCGGGTGATCTGGCCCTGCCGGGGGTGACCTTCGCTTCGGTGCTCATCTCACTGGTGGCCTTCAACGCCCTGTTCGCCATCCAGAACGCGATGGACCTGGTCTGGCTGTGGGGCCTGCTGCCGCTGCCGGAAGGAATGACGCTGGCAGACTATGCCCACCGCGGGGCCTATCCGCTGGTGGCCACGGCACTGCTGGCCGCGCTGTTCGTGCTCGTCACCCTGCGCCCCGGTTCGCAGACGGCCGCCAGCCCGCTGGTGCGGCGCCTCGTCATGCTGTGGATCGCGCAGAATGTGTTGCTCGTCGCCTCGGCCATGCTGCGGCTTTGCGACTATATCGACGCTTACTCACTGACCCGTCTGCGCATTGCCGCGCTGGCCTGGATGATGCTGGTCGCTCTGGGGCTGGGCCTGATCCTGTGGCGGCTGCTCAAAGAGAAGTCCGGCGCCTGGTTGATCAACGCCAATTGCGCGGCCCTAGCCGTGCTGCTGTGCAGCTATGCCTTTGTCGACACCGGCGCGGTGGCGGCGCAGTGGAATGTGCGCCATGCGCGCGAGGTCGATGGCACCGGGGCCGGGATCGACCTGTGCTATATGGCGGAACTTGGCCCATCTTCGCTGCTGCCGCTGATTGAACTGGAGCAGCGCCCGCTGGAACCGGCACTGACAGCGCGCGTGCGCGCCCTGCGCCAGATGATCCAGTTCCGGCAGGACCAGGTGCTGCGCGAGGGCGGCTGGACCCTGCTGGGCCAGCAACGCCTGTCTCGCGCCGAAGCGCTGGTGGGGCCGGTGAAGGCCTATCCGGGTCACCGCTATGATTGCTCTGGCGTGCCAACCGGCCAGCCCGGTTGACTGGCGCAGCGGAACCGGCACAAGGCAAGGCCATGGCCCGCCACGTCCTGATCGTCGATGATGACCCGCACATTCGCGAGGTGCTGACCTTTGCCTTCGACAAGGCCGGGCTCGCCACCTGCGAAGCGGGCGATGGCGAAGCGGCGCTGGAACTGGTCGCGCAGGCCGCACCGGATCTGGTCGTGCTGGATATCAACATGCCGCGCATGGATGGGCTGGAGGTCTGCCGCCGCCTGCGCGCGCAGGGCGACTTGCCGATCCTGTTCCTGTCCAGCCGCGATGATGAGCTGGACCGGATTCTGGGGATTGAACTGGGCGCGGATGACTACGTGGTAAAGCCCTTTTCCCCGCGCGAGGTAGTGGCGCGGGCCCAGGCGATCCTGCGCCGGTCGGTGCGCGAGCCAGCTCCCGCTGCGCCAGTGCTGGGGCGCGGCGGGCTGAGCCTCGATCTGGATGGCTGGGCGGCCCATTGGCAGGGCAGCGAAGTGGCGCTGACCGTGACCGAGTTCACCCTGCTGCGCACCCTGGCAGAAAATGCCACCCGCTTCTTCAGCCGCGATGAACTGATCGACCGGCTGCATGGCCCCGGCTTCGCGATCACCGACCGCACGATCGACAGCCATGTTCGCAACCTGCGCCGCAAATTTGCCGAGGCCGGGTGTGACACGCTGGTCGAGACGCGGGCCGGCGTGGGCTATCGCCTCGGGCCTTGCACCGCCGCATGATTGCAGCGCTGCGCAGCCTGGCCCCGCGGCTCTGGCCGGTGCCCCGGCTGCGCTGGTTGCTGTTCGGCACGCTGCTGTTCGTGGCCGCCCTGCCGGGGATCGCTGCGCTGGGACTGCGGGTCTATGAAAACGCGCTGATCCGCCGAACCGAGGCCGAGCTAACGGCGCAAAGCGCCGCGATTGCCGCCAGTGCGGCCCTGCTCTGGCCTGGCCCGGCCGCCGCTCCACTGCCTGAATCGCAGGACGATCCACGCGAGAGCTTTGACGATGTCCCGACCGGGGTGGATCTGCGTTCTTCACCCGTCCTGCCGGAACGACCTGCTGCAAGCACGACAGCCGCCAGCATCGACATCACCTCAGAGCAGGTGGCGGAGCGGATTGCCCCGGCAATCGCCGAAACCAAACGGGCCACGCTGGCCTCGATCCTGCTGCTCGATCGCCAAGGTTTGCTGCTCAACGGGCGGGACCGGGGCATGAGCCTGGCCCAAGTACCCGAGGTGCGCAGCGCGCTTTCCGGCACGCCACGCACGGTGCTGCGCCACAACGATGCCTATCTGCGCGATACCCCGATCGACTGGATCAGCCGCGCCACCTCGATCCGGATGCACCAGGCCCGCCCGATCATGGTGCGCGGCAAGGTGGTGGGCGCGGTACTCGTCTCGCGCAGCCCGCGTGCGCTGTTCCGCGGCATGTGGGAGGATCGCGGCAAGATCGCGCTGGGCGTGGCGGTGATTTTCATGCTGCTCTTGGTGCTGACCGGGGTGCTGGCCCGCGCCATCGTCCGCCCGGTCGAGCGACTCAGCCGCGCCAGCCGCGCCCTTGCCCAGGGCCGCCACGCCGCGCCGCGCCGCCCCACGCTGGAAGTGCGCGAGATCGGCAGCCTCTATGACGACTTTGCCGCGATGTCGGCCGCGATAGCCCGGCGTTCGCGCTACCTGCGCGATTTTGCCGCCGCGCTGAGTCACGAGTTCAAGACGCCGCTGGCCGGGCTCTCCGGCGGGATCGAACTGCTGCAGGACCACGGCGCGACGATGGCCGAGGAAGAGCGGCAGCGCTTCCTCGGCAACATGGCCGCGGATGCTGGGCGTCTATCCCGCCTGGTCAGCCGGTTGATGGAGCTGGCGCAGGCCGACATGGGCCGCGCCGATCCCGCCGCGCGAACCCAATTACGCGCAGTACTGGAGCAGGTCGCGCAAGGGCTAAAGCGCGATGGTTTCGCGATCACGCTCGATCTGCCCGCCCCTCTGCCGCCGCTCGCCGCCGAAGCCGGGGCGCTGGAGGCGATCCTGACCACGCTGGCGGAAAATGCCCGGCAGGCCGGAGCCAGCCAGCTGGCGATCGGCGTGACAGTCATGGATGGCGACATCTCCATCGACCTCGCCGATAATGGCCCCGGCATTCCCGAGGCCGACCGCGAGCGGGTGTTCGATCCGTTCTTCACCAGCAAACGCACAACCGGTGGCACCGGGCTGGGCCTGCCGATCGCCCGCGCGCTGGCTGAAAATGGCCAGGGCCAGCTGGAACTGGTGCCCAGCGAGATGGGGACAACCTTCGTCCTGACCCTCCCCACCGCCGGGGGCTGACTCGCGCCAGCGGGCGCAATCGGCTAGAGACTGTTCGATGGAGACCAGCGACCTTCGCATTGCCCTGTTCAGCGGCAATTACAATTACGTGCGCGATGGCGCGAACCAGGCGCTTAACCGGCTGGTGGGCTATCTGCTGCGCCAGGGCGCGGCGGTGCGGGTCTATGCTCCAATGGTTGATGAACCCGCGTTCCCTGCCACGGGTGACCTTGTTGGCGTGCCGTCCTTCGCCTTTCCGGGCCGCGGGGAATACCGCGTGCCCCTGATGCTGAGCCCGCGCGTGCGCGCCGATCTGAAAGCGTTCAACCCCAACGTGGTCCAGATCTCCTCACCCGATATCGCAGCGCATCGCGCGGTAAGCTGGGCGCGGCATCGCAAGATCCCGGTGCTGGCTTCGGTCCACACCCGGTTCGAAACCTATTTCCGCTATTACAACATGGCCTGGCTGGAACCGGTGGTCGAAGCCTTGCTGCGCCGGCTCTATCGCCGCTGCGATGCGCTGGTGGCGCCGTCGGAATCGATGGCCCAGGTGCTGCGCGACCAGCGGATGAATTACGATATCGATATCTGGTCGCGCGGCGTGGACCGCGAGATTTTCGATCCCGCGCACCGTTCGCTCGAATGGCGCCGCAGCCTTGGTATCGGCGATGACGAGGTGCTGGTCGGCTTCCACAGCCGGCTGGTGATGGAAAAGGGGCTCGACGTCTTTTCCGACACGATCGACGAACTGCGCCGCAAGGGCGTGAAACATCGCACGCTGATCGTGGGCGATGGCCCGGCGCGGCCCTGGCTGGAAGCCCGCCTGCCGCAGGCGGTGTTCGGCGGCTTCATGGCGGGCAAGGACCTGGGCAAAGCCGTGGCCAGCATGGACGTGCTGTTCTTCCCCTCCACCACCGAAACTTTCGGCAATGTCAGCCTGGAAGCCATGGCCAGCGGCCTGCCGGTGGTCGCCGCAGCGGCAACTGGTAGCCAGAACCTGGTCGCCAATGGCCGCTCGGGCCGCCTGATCCGCCCGGGTGCGGTCCACCAGTTCGCCGAGGCGCTGCAAGGCTACATCGAAGACGCCGACCTGCGCCGGAGCCACGGCAATGCCGGCGAACGGCGCAGCCGGGACTTCTCGTGGGACCAGATCAACCAGGTCGTCGCGGACACCTACATCCGGCTGATCCGGCAGAAGGCCGCGCTGACCCGCCGCTGAGTTTCAGCGGAGCAGGCCGGCCTGTTCCGAGCGGCGGCAGTACCACAGCAGGAAGCCTATCACCGCCAGGATCATGATTGGCTCGGCCGGTTCCAGCACGCCAGCCTGGGTCTGTCCTGCGAAGCTCAGCAAGGCTCCCAGCAGTGACACCAGAAACGCCTGCACCGCAAAGCGCGATCGCAGCAGCATCAGCACTGAACCTGCAAACGAGCCCCAGATGCCAAGCGACCAGCCGATATGAGCCCAAAGCTGCATATGGGCGATATAGTCGAGCATCTGCGGCGTAGCCCCTACGGTGACGAGGGGATCGTTCAGCTTGGTCAGTATGTAGAGATAGGCGCCAAGGCAGTTCCACAGGAACCCCAGCACGGCCACGGTCCAGTATTGCCAGCCGGGTGCGGTGACAGAAGCCTTATCGTTCATGGCAGTTCTCCCCATCCTCTACGGGATGACCGAAGGTATCACAGTCTGGCGGATCGGCAATATCCCGGGGAAGCGGGCTGATTGGCGGTTAACGCCCCCGACGAACTGCCCTATGCTGGCCCGATGGCTGACCTATTTGCCGAAGACCTGCCCGCCGCCCTGCCGGACGAGCCCAGTGAGGACGCCCCGCTCGCGGACCAGCTGCGCCCGCGCAACCTGGGCGAGGTGATCGGGCAGGAACACTTGACCGGCCCCGAGGGCGCGATTGGCCGGATGGTCGCGGCGGGCAAGCTGTCCAGCATGGTCCTGTGGGGACCGCCCGGCACCGGCAAGACCAGCACGGCGCGGCTGCTGGCCGATGCCGTGGGCATGCGGTTCGTCTCGGTCAGCGCCGTGTTTTCGGGCGTGGCCGATCTCAAGAAAGCCTTCGCCGAGGCTGAGACAGCAGCAAAGATGGGGCAACGCACCCTGCTGTTCGTGGACGAGATCCACCGCTTCAATCGCGCCCAGCAGGATGGTTTCCTGCCCTTTGTCGAAAAGGGCACGGTCACCCTGGTCGGCGCGACGACCGAGAACCCCAGCTTCGCGCTGAACGCCGCGCTGCTCTCCCGCGCGCAGGTGCTGATCCTGCACCGGTTGGACACGCGCGCACTGGATGAATTGTTGACCCGGGCGGAAGCCTTGGCCGGACCGCTGCCGCTGACGCTCGAAGCGCGCGAGGCGCTGGTGGCGAGTGCGGACGGAGATGGTCGTTTCCTGCTCAACCAGGCTGAGACGCTTTACAACGCCAAGATCCCGGAGCCGCTGGATCCCGCCGCGTTGGGCGCCTTCCTGCAGCGCCGCGTGGCCGTCTATGACAAGGACCGCGACGGGCACTACAACCTGATCTCTGCGCTTCACAAGGCGCTGCGCGGCTCCGATCCGCAGGCTAGCCTCTATTACATGGCGCGGATGCTGACCGCGGGGGAAGAGCCGCTCTATGTGCTGCGCCGGCTCGTCCGCTTTGCCAGCGAGGACATCGGCCTGGCCGATCCGCAGGCGCTGGTGCAGTGTCTTGCCGCCAAGGATGCCTACCAGTTCCTCGGCAGCCCGGAAGGCGAGCTGGCGATCGTCCAAGCCTGCCTTTACCTCGCCACCGCCCCCAAATCGAACGCGGCCTACGTCGCGCAAAAAGAAGCCTGGAAGAGCGCGAAAGAGACAGGTAGCCTCTCTCCGCCCGCGCATATCCTTAACGCCCCAACCAAGCTGATGAAGGACATCGGCTATGGCGCAAGCTACGCCTATGACCACGAGGCCGAGGATGGTTTCTCCGGCGCCGATTACTGGCCCGAGGACATGGGCCCGAAGGAATACTACCGCCCGGTCGAGCGCGGGTTTGAACGCGAAGTGCTGAAGCGGCTGGAATACTGGGACAAGAAACGCCGCGAGCTGCGCGGGGAATGAAGCCCGGCCGGTTTGAGCACTTCGTCGCGATCGACTGGTCGGGCGCAGCGGGAGAGCGGCATCACGGGATCGCGCTGGCATTGTGCCGCACCGGCACCGCAGCGCCTGAACTGGTCCGCCCCGGCCATCGCTGGTCCCGACCCGAAGTGCTCGACTGGCTGCTGCATGACTTGCCCGACAACAGCATCGTGGGTTTCGACATGGGGATCAGCCTGGCTCATGCCGATGCCGGAGCCTTCTTCCCCGGCTGGAGCGAAAGCCCGCAGGACGCCCGCGAACTCTGGGCCATGATCGACCGGATTTGCGCCGATGACCTGCATCTCTCTGCCAGCAGCTTTGTTGACCATCCGGAAGCGGCCCGCCACTTTCGCCGCCACGGCGGACGCGAGGGAGACCTGTTCGGCGGCGGGCGGGGACGGTTCCGCATGACCGAGCGCGTACAGGAAGAGATGGGCTGCCGGCCCTATTCCAATTTCAACCTGGTGGGTGCGGCACAGGTCGGGAAATCGAGCCTGACCGGGATGCGGCTACTGCACCGCTTGGCCGGTCGGCTGCCGGTCTGGCCTATTGACCCCCTGCCGGATCATGGCTCGGTAGTCTGTGAAATCTACACCACGATTGCCGCCCGCGCCGCCGGTCGGCGCACCGGCGCATCGAAGATTCGCAACCATGCTGACTTGAACCAGGCCTTGGCCGTGCTTGATACAGACCCTGTGCACGGCGAAGGCGCGATTACCGACCATGCCGCCGATGCCCTGATCACCGCCGCATGGCTGCGCACTGCGGCCCACGATGCCGCACTTTGGGCGCCCCAGGGCCTTACCCCTGAAATTGCCCGAACAGAGGGGTGGACCTTTGGCGCTGCCTGACGCTAAGGACACCAGCACAAAGACCACGTTGCCGGCTTAGCTCAGTTGGTAGAGCACCTGATTTGTAATCAGGGGGCCACGGGTTCGAATCCTGTAGCCGGCACCAGAACAACAGGCAGGGAGCGGGCACGCGATGCTTGCAGAGATGATCACGCGGCTGTTCGAGCGGTCGCTCGATGATGCAGCGCAAGCCGCCGCACGCGAGGGGCAATGGCTCCCCGCACTGTGGGCCGAGGTTGAGGAAATGGGCCTGCCACTGGCCCTGCTCACCGAGGATCAGGGCGGTTTCGGCCTGTCCTTTGCCGAAGCCGGCGAAACGCTCCGCCTGCTGGGCAGCCACGCCATGCCCCTGCCGGTGGCCGAGACGATGGCCGCCAACCAGCTGTTCGCCGCAGCCGGACTGCCGCTGGCCGAGGGCCCTGCCGGGCTGGCGCGGGCCGACGACCTGGTGATCAGCAATGGCCGCCTGTCCGGCAGCGTTGCTCGCGTTGCCTGGGGCGAGCAGCTCGATTGCCTGGCGCTGGCCGTGGGCGACAAGCTGTACCGCGTGCCGCGCGCTGGCTGGTCCACTGCGGAAGCTGGCACTGCCGCCAATTTCCATCCGCGCCCGTCGCTGGCAGTTGACTGGGTGATCGATAGCGAAGCTGCGCTGCCCTGGTGCCCCTTGGCATCGGGCGCAACGGTGCGCGCCTTCCAGATCGCCGGAGCGCTGGAAGCCGCGCTCGACATGACGCTGAGCCACACCGCCACCCGCGTGCAGTTCGGCAAGCCGCTCCAGAAGAACCAGGTGGTGCAGCACGAACTGGCCAAGCTGGCAGGCGAACTGGCCTGCGCCACGGCTGCTGCTGATCTGGCCGGCGAAGCCCTAGCCCGCCACGATGTGCTGGGCGTCGCCGCCGGCACGCTGCGCGCCCGCGAGGCGGCGACGGCCGGCGCCTCGATCGCCACCCAGATGCATGGCGCGATCGGCTTCACGCGTGAGCACCGCCTCCACCTTTACACCACCTCGCTATGGGCCTGGCGCGACGAGTTCGGCGGCCAGGTATCCTGGGCGAAACTGCTGGGCTCTGCCGCAATCGCCGCTGGCGGCCCGGGCTATTGGCCGATGGTGACTGCCCTATGACCGCGATCCCCTTCCCCGCTCCGCCGGCTGACAGCGCCGAGGTCATCGCCCTGCGCGCCGAATTCCGCACCTTCCTTGACGAGCAGCTGAAAGACCGCACCCCGCGCCAGCGCAGCGACAACTGGTACGGCTATGACCGCACCTTCAGCCGCGCGATGGGTCAGGCCGGTTATCTCGGCATGACTTGGCCGAAGCAGTATGGCGGGCATGAGCGCAGCGCCTTCGAACGCGCTGTGATCGTCGAGGAATGCCTTGCTGCCGGTGCTCCGGTCGGCGCGCACTGGATTGCCGACCGCCAGTCTGGCCCCTCGATCCTCAAATTCGGCACCGAAGCCCAGAAGGAGGCCTTCCTGCCCCGGATCGCCGCGGGTGAGCTGTCATTCGGGATCGGGATGAGCGAACCGGATTCCGGCTCTGACCTGGCCGCCACCCGCACCAAGGCGGTGAAGGACGGCGATATCTACCGCGTCACCGGAACCAAGGTCTGGACCAGCTTCGCCCACGAGGCGGACTATGTGATCCTGTTCTGCCGCACCAGCGGCACTCCGGCTGACCGCCACCTTGGCACCAGCCAGCTGCTGGTCGACCTGAAGAACACCCCTGGCCTGACGATCAAGCCGATTATTGACCTGGCCGGTCAGCACCACTTCAACGAGATGCATTTCGAGGACGCGATCGTCCCTGCCGACATGCTGCTGGGCGAAGAGGGCCAGGGCTGGGATCAGGTGATGAGCGAGCTGGCCTTTGAACGCTCGGGCCCGGAACGCTTCCTCTCCTCGATCGAGCTGATGGTCCAGCTGATCGAAGTGCTGAAGGGCCGCGATAGCGATGCTGCACAGATCACCGTGGGCCGCGTCACCGCCCGGCTGGCTGTGCTGCGCCGCCTGTCACGCTCGGTCGCCGGGATGCTGCAGGAACACCAGAACGCCAACCTGCAGGCCGCCATCGTCAAGGATGTGGGCGCGCTGTTCGAGCAGGCCCTGCCCGATATTGCCCGCGAACTGGTTGACGTTGAACCCGATCCGCGTGCGGCCGGGGCCTATGCATCGGTGCTGGCGAACATCGTTCACAACGCGCCCAGCTGGTCGCTGCGCGGCGGCACGCGCGAGATCCTGCGCGGGATCATCGCCCGCGGACTGGGAACGCGGTAAAACGAAAGGGGTGGGTTAGCCGCGGCCGCGGTAGCCCGCCACGCCCTGATCCGGCACCCACAGCCCTTCCGGCGGCGTGCCGCTTTGCCAGAACACGTCGATCGGAATGCCACCGCGCGGGTACCAGTAGCCGCCGATGCGCAGCCAACGCGGCTGCATTTCGTCAAACAGGCGCTGGCCGATGCCGACAGTCACATCCTCGTGGAATCCGGCGTGATTACGGAATGAACCGAGGAACAGCTTGAGGCTCTTCGATTCCACGATCGTCTTGCCGGGGGCATAGTCGATCACCAGATGCGCAAAATCGGGCTGGCCGGTGACCGGGCAAAGCGACGTGAATTCCGGCGCAGCAAAGCGCGCCAGATACAGCGCACCGGGGCGCGGATTGGGAACATAGTCCAGCACGGCAGCTTCCGGCGAAGCGGGCAGCGCGCTGGTCTGGCCAAGGTGCAGGGGCTTGAGAGTGTCCGACATGGCCCGGCCATGCCCTGAACGCGCCAGCGATACAAGCCATCGGTTCACGGCGGCGGGTTAACCCGCTATTCATGGCCGCCCAGGCCTAACCTTGATGCAACTGAAGGACGGGTGCGACGTGACGAGACATTCGGGGGTGGCAACCGCAGGGCTGGTCCTTCTGGCGATCGGTCTGGCCTTTCAGGCCGCGCCCGGGATGGCGCAGGACACTTTCAGCCTGCCCGCCGGCACCCCCAGCCCCACCAACCGTCCGGCTGGCCCGGTCGATAGCGATGCCCCGATTGTCGTGCCGCGCCCATCCGCTTCCAGCACGGGGGCACCCGCACCGCCGCAGGCCACGACCCCAGCCAAGCCGCCGCCCCGCCCCAGCCGGGTAACCAGGCCTGAACCGGCCACTGCCAGACCGCAGCCGGCACCTATGGTCACTGCATCGCCCGCCGCGGTAGCGCCAGAGCCAAGCGCAACAGCGGCTGAACTGCCGAGCAAGGCCCCGGCTGCCGCGCCGGCTGTTGCAGCTGACAGCAAGTCCGACTGGGTCGCCTTTGCCATGGGCGCGCTGTTTGGGGCATTGGTGCTGCTGGCTGCGGTGGGCGGTCTGCTATGGCGGCGGCGCGAACGGCATCTCTCGGCCCCAGCCAGCCCGATCAAACCGGCCCCAGCGCCGGCGCCCAAGGCGGCACCGCCACCAAGGCCGCAACCGCAAGCGCAACCCGCCACTGATGCGCTTCAGATCACCCTGCGGGCGCGCCGCCTTGATGCTTCGCTGGTGGCGACAACACTGGCCTATGACCTGCGCATTACCAATCATGGCCCGGCAACTCTGAATGCCCTTGCCATCGAAGGGGACATGGTTGCGGCCCACGCCTCGCTGCCGGTTGAACAGCAGATCGCCAATCCGGCCAACCGGCTGGAACTGCGCCATGCGCTGCTGGAACTTGCCCCCGGTGCAAGCGCCGAATTTACCGGCGAACTGCGCCTGCCATTGGCCGCGATTACACCCATAAAGGCCGGGAACAGCGCCTACTTCGTGCCACTCGCCCGGCTGCGGTTGGCCGCCGTTGAGGCTGACAGCCAGCCATTGGTACTGGCCCAAACTTTTGTGATCGGGGAATTGCCCGAAGCGCCAAATGCGGCGCTGCGTCCGTTCCGGCTTGATCTTGGTCCGCGCACATTCACCCGGCTGGGCCAGCGGCTGGTTGACTGAGCGAATTGCATGGACGCGGCCCACCGGTCAGGTTAAGCCTCTCTTCGCAAGTGCAGCGAAGAGGAGCGCGGCACTCGCCCGGACCTGACGCGCACAGCGCGCATGACCGGCAGGCTGCGAGGAGGACGCACGAAATGGACAGTCTTGTCACCACCGAATGGCTGGCGAACGAAATGGGTGCCAGCGACCTGCGGATCGTCGATGCCAGCTGGCACATGCCGGCATCCGGGCGCAGCGGGCTGGATGAATACCTGGCTGGTCACATTCCCGGTGCCGTCTTCATGGACCTGGCGGATCTGGTCGATACGGCATCGCCGGTCGACAATACCCTGCCTCCGCCTGAAAAGTTTGCCAGCCGGATGCAATCGCTGGGTCTGGGCGATGGCAGCCGGATCGTGATTTACGATGACAGCGCGGTGAAAACCTCCGCCCGCGCCTGGTTCATGCTCAAGCTGTTTGGCGCGCACGATGTCGCCATTCTGGACGGCGGGATCGCCAAGTGGAAGGCCGAAGGCCGCCCGCTGGCCGAGGGCCGCGAAACGCTGCGCCATCGCCACTTCACCGCCTGGCAGGAAGAGGGCAAGGTCCGCACCAAGGACGATATGCTGGCCAACGTCGCCAGCGGCGCCGAGCAGGTGCTTGATGCGCGCGGCGCGGCCCGGTTTACCGGCGAGGAAGCCGATCCGCGCCCACATATTGCCGCCGGCCATATCCCTGGTTCGCGCAACCTGCCCTATTCGGCGCTGTTCAACGCCGACGGCACCTTCAAGGACAAGGACGGGCTATCTGCGGCCTTTGCCGAGGCCGGTATCGATCTTTCAAAGCCCGTCGTCACCACCTGCGGCAGCGGCGTGACCGCCTGCGTGCTGCTTTTTGCCATGCACCTGCTGGGCAAGGACGATAGCAAGCTCTATGACGGCAGCTGGAGCGAATGGGGCGCCGATCCGGCCACCCCCAAGGCTACCGGAACGGCATAGGCTTCAATACGAACGGACCAGGTTTGGCCAAGAAATCTCCTGAGAATATCGCCCCGGCAACCCGTCTGGTTGGCGCGGGGCGAAGCGCAGAATGGACCGGCACGCCCAGCCAGCCGGGCTCGGTCGTCAGCCCGCCGGTCTGGCGGGCCTCGACGCATCTCTATCCCGATGCGGCCGCCCTGCACGCGGGCAAGCCCAACGAAGACGGCCATTTCTATTACGGCCGCCGCGGTTCCCCCACCCAGTGGGCACTGGCAGATGCCCTGACCGAGCTGGAACCGGGCGCCGCCGGGACCGTGCTTTACCCGTCAGGCGTTGCCGCGATTGCGGGGGCCTTGCTGGCCGTGCTCCGCCCGGGCGACGTGCTGCTGATGACCGACAATGCCTATGAGCCGACCCGCCTGATGGCGCGCGGGCTGCTGAAGGACATGGGCATTGAAACCCGCTGGTTTGATCCGCTCGACCCGCAGGCCTTTGCCGCCGCCGCTTGCGATCGCACCAAGGCGGTCTTGCTGGAAAGCCCGGGCAGCCTAACGCTGGAAGTGCAGGATGTCCCCGCCCTTTCGGCCTTGGCTCATGAACGCGGGATCGCGGTCGTGCTCGACAACACCTGGGCCGGGCCGCTCGCTTTCCCGGCATTGGAGCGCGGCGCGGATATCGTGATCATGAGCCTGACCAAGCACGTTGGCGGCCACTCCGACCTGATGATGGGAAGCGCTGCTGCGGGTGAAGAATACTATGCCAAGCTGCGCAAGACGGCGCAGGCGCTGGGGCAGGTCGTTTCGCCCGATGATGCCTCGCTCGCCCTGCGCGGCCTGCGGACGATGGGGCTGCGGCTGGAACGGGAAACCGCCAGTGTAATGGCGCTGGCCAATTGGCTGGATGCCCGGCCCGAAGTGGCCCGCGTGCTGTGCCCGATGCTCCCCGGATCGCCGGGGCATGATCTGTGGCAGCGCGATTTCAGCGGCGGCTGCGGGCTGTTCAGCCTTGTCTTCAAGGGCAAGAACAGCGCGGCGCGCGATGCCTTTATCGATGCGCTCAGCCTGTTTGGCATCGGCTATTCCTGGGGCGGGTTCGAAAGCCTGGTGACCCCGATCGACCCCGCCTCGCTGCGTACAGCTACGCAGTGGCCGCTGCCGGGCATGGAGGCCGCCGACAAGTTTGGGGTGCGCCTGTCGATCGGGCTGGAAGACCCGACTGACCTGATTGCCGACCTGGACCGCGGCCTGGCCGCCTGGGCTGCTGCATGAACCTGGCCGAATTCCTCGCCTGGCTTGACCGGATCGGGTTCGATCTGGGCGGCTATCACATTTCGCTGCTGGGCGGGTTCAAGGTGCTGGTCGTGGTGATCGGCGTCATGGTTGTGGGCTGGACGCTGACCCGCTTCGTCCGCCGCGTGTTCCGCCGCCTCACCCGGCTCGATCTGGCACAGCAGGTGCTGGGCGAAAAGCTGGTCAACATAGCGGTCTGGGCCGCGCTGGTGCTGATCGGGGTGGAGATGCTGGGCATCAACCTGACGGCGCTGACGGTCTTCTCCGGCGCTTTCGGCCTGGCCATCGGCTTTGGCCTGCAGAAAACGCTGGGTAACCTGATTTCGGGCATCATCCTGCTGATGGACCGATCAATCGAACCGGGTGACGTGATCGCCGTGGGAACCGGCGCGGACAAGACCGTGGGCAAGGTCAACCGCATCGGCATCCGCGCCGTGGCCGTGACCACCCGCGATCACATCAAGTACCTGATCCCGAATGAAGTGCTGATGACCTCCTCGGTCGAGAACTGGACCGCCAGCACCAAGGATGAGCGGCTGAAGGTCCCCGTCCCGGTGGCCTATGGCACCGATCTTGATCTGGCCGAGCGGCTGATGCTGCAGGCGATCGACGGCGTCGAGCGGGTCCAGCCCGAACCGAAGCCCGCCGTCTGGCTGATGAACTTCGCCGAGAAGCGGATTGAGTTCGAGATCCAGGTCTCGATCAGCCAGCCCGAAACCGGCACTGGCATGATCCGTTCGGCCATCCTGCGCAATGTCTGGCGGCTGTTCGGCCAGCATGGCGTTGAACTGCCCGTGCCGCCGGAACAGATGAAGCCGCAATAGCTGACCTAATCCCCCGCAAAGGCATTCTGGCTGGCGGGTAATCACCCAAGCGCGCAGTTGGGCGGGATGACAAAGTCCACTCCCGATTCCGGCAAGGTTTGGCTGGTCGGTGCCGGCCCCGGCGATCCTGACCTGCTGACGTTGCGCGCCGCGCGGCTGATCATGCGCGCCCGGCTGATCGTGCACGATGGCCTGGTTGACCCGGCGATCCTGGCCATGGCCCGCGCCGATGCCCGGCTGATCTCGGTCGCCAAGCGCCGTTCGCGCCACACCATGCCGCAGGAAGAAATCAACGCCCTGCTGGTGCGCGAGGCACAGGCCGGCACCGAAGTGGTGCGCCTGAAGGGCGGCGATCCGTTCATCTTCGGCCGCGGCGGTGAAGAGGCCGAGGCCTGCCACGCCGCCGGTGTGCCGGTTGAAGTCGTCCCCGGGATCAGTGCCGCGATCGGGGCCGCCGCCGCGGCGCAGATGCCGCTGACCCACCGCCGCTCCGCCTCGATCGTCAGCTTCGTAGCGGGCCAGTGCAAGGGCCTTAGCGAACAGAACTGGGCGGGCCTGGCCGGACAAGGTCGCACGCTGGTGATCTACATGGGCCTCGCCACGGCCGAAGCCATTGCCGACAAGCTGATCGAGGATGGTCTGACGCCGGACATGCCGGTTGCCGTGGTGGAAAATGCCACCCGTCCGCAGATGCGCGTGCTGCGCGGTCCGCTGGCTGGCCTGCCCGATCTTGTCCTGCGCGAGAAGGTCAAGAGCCCGGCGATCATCGTCATCGGTGAAGTCACCGCCGAACCCCAAATCGAAGCGCTGCGCGCATTGGCGCTGGAGGCTGCACAGTGAAAATCCTGACCGGAAATGACCTCAAGACCGGCGCCGTCACCTGGTGGGACGGCGTGCAATGGTCGCTCCACGTTGAAGACGCCGTCGATGTTGGCGAACACGCCGATACGATCCTGGCCCGCGAAAGCGCCGCGCGCCGCGTCAACGCCGCCTATGCGATTGACGCGACCAAGGATGCGCAGGGCATTCGCCCCGCCCACATCAAGGAACGCATCCGCGCACTGGGCCCGACCGTGCGCCCGGACCTGACTTTGAAGCCGGCCGATCCCGCCGCTGGTGACTGGGTGATCTAGAGCCTGCCCTAAGCAGGGGAGAATTTCGTGACGGAGCCAATTCTGGCCCAGCGCGAGAAATGAGGAGAGAGCAATGCGGGTCCATTGTGACCGACGAATGACGCTGCGATGGGCCAGAATTGGCCCGCCCCTCCGGCGTTGCGCTGAGAAGCGCAGTGGCCGCGTTGCGCCCCTTGTTCGGGCAACCAGCCCGACCGGCGGGTCGCGCCTCGCCACTGCGCTTCTCAGCGCAATCACGATATTCTCCCCTGCTTAGGACAGGCTCAATGTACAAGTATGACACGTATGACCAGGCCATGGTCGATGCCCGCGTCGAGGAATTCCGCGACCAGGTGCGCCGCCGCCTTGAAGGCCAAATTACCGAGGACCAGTTCAAGCCGCTGCGGCTGATGAACGGGCTCTACCTGCAACTTCACGCCTATATGCTGCGCGTCGCCATTCCCTATGGCACGCTGTCGAGCGCGCAGATGCGGATGCTGGGCGATATCGCCGACAAGTATGACCGCGGCTATGGCCACTTCACCACCCGGCAGAACATCCAGTACAACTGGATCAAGCTGGAAGATGCGCCCGATATCCTGGCAGACCTTGCCTCTGTCGAGATGCATGCGATCCAGACCAGCGGCAACTGCATCCGCAACACCACGTCTGACCAGTACGCCGGTGCCGCGGCGGATGAAGTGGTCGATCCGCGCCCCTATGCCGAGCTGATCCGCCAGTGGTCCACCTTCCACCCCGAATTCAGCTTCCTGCCGCGCAAGTTCAAGATGGCGGTCATCGCCTCTGACACTGACCGCGCGGCGATGAAGCTGCACGATATCGGCATCCAGATCGTGAAGAACGCTGCGGGTGAGATTGGCGCGGCCTTCTACGTTGGCGGCGGCATGGGCCGCACCCCGATGATCGCGCCCTGCATCAATCCGTTCGTGCCGATTGACCAGTTTATAACCTATTCGGAGGCCTGCCTTCGCGTTTATAACCGATATGGACGCCGCGATAACAAGTACAAGGCGCGCATCAAGATCCTGGTCCACGAGCTGGGCAAGGATGAATACACCCGTCAGGTCGAGGCGGAATTCGCCCATCTGCTGAGCCAGAACATCGAGCCGCCACTGGCCGAACTGGAGCGGATCAAGGCGATGTTCGCCGATCCCGCCTTCGAAACCGGGCTCAGCGACGAACTCGACCGGTCCGATCCGGACTTCGCGCTGTGGGTCGATAACAACTGCCTGGCCCACAAGCAGCCCGGCTATATCGCCGCGACAATCAGCCTGAAGCCGGTGGGCGGCATTCCGGGCGACGCCACGGGCGAACAGATCCGCCTGATGGGCGATCTGGCTAAGCAGTACTCGTTTGACGAACTGCGCGTGACCCACGCCCAGAACATCGTGCTGCCCCACGTGAAGAAGGCCGATCTCTACGCGCTGTGGCAGGTGCTGGAGGCAAACGGCCTCAGCACCGCGAACCTTGACCTGGTGGGCGATATCATCGCCTGCCCGGGGCTGGACTATTGCAGCCTGGCCAATGCCCGCTCGATCCCGGTCGCGCAGAAGATCAGCCAGCGGCTATCGACCAAGCAGCAGGAAATCGGTGAGCTGAAGCTCAAGATTTCAGGCTGCATCAACGCCTGCGGCCATCACCACGCCGGCCACATCGGCATCCTGGGTGTCGACCGCAAGGGGGTTGAGAACTACCAGCTCCTGCTCGGCGGGTGCGAGGGCGCGGATACCTCGCTTGGCACGATCACCGGCCCCGGCTTTGACGAGGACGGGATTGTCGACGCGGTCGAGAAGGCCACGCAGGTCTACCTGAGCAACAAGGAAGGGCAGGAGCGCTTCCTCGATACCTATCGCCGCATTGGCATGGCCCCGTTCAAGGAGGCGCTTTATGGCTGAAGTGCAGTTCCGCTTTCGCAGTGACGAACCCGTGGCCGATCCGGGCGTGACGGTTGATGCCTTTGGCGAGCAGACCAACGCCGCCGCCGTGCGGCTTGAGCCGGGCGACGATGCGCGCGACCTGATCCCGCATCTGGGCCGGATCCAGCTGATCGAGGTTAACTTCCCGGTGTTCGGCGATGGCCGCGGCTATTCCGCCGCCCGGATCCTGCGCGAAGCGGGCTATCAGGGCGAATTGCGCGCCGTGGGCGACGTGCTGGTGGACCAGCTGGCCTATCTGCGCCGCTGCGGCTTTGATGCCTTCGCGCCCGAGGTGCCGCTCGATCCGACCGACGCGGAAAACGCCTTTGGTCGTTATGCTGAGGTTTACCAGCCGACCACGGATGGCCGCGCCCCAATCTGGACCAAGCGTCATGGCTGAAGCGGCGCGGCGCGTTGACGTGCTTCGCACCGGGCCGCGGTTTACTGCGGCTGAGGTGGAAGCGCTCAATGCCCGCTTCGCTGATGTCCCCACCATTGCCATGCTGCGCGCCGTGCTGCGCGAAGGGCTGGCGGGCGATATTGCCGCTGTTTCCAGCTTCGGCGCCGAAAGCGCGGTGTTGCTGCACCTGATCGCCACGATTGACCGGTCCGTGCCGGTCCTGTTCCTTGATACCGGCAAGCATTTCCCCGAAACGCTAGCCTATCGCGATGCGGTGATGAAGCGGCTGGGCATGACCAATCTGGTCAACCTGACGCCCAGCACAGAGGCTCTGGCCACGCGCGACGAGACAGGGCTGCGCTGGTCCTACGATCCCGATGGTTGCTGCGAAATCCGCAAGGTCCAGCCGCTCGCCACTGCCCTCACCCATTTCGATGCCAGCTTCACCGGCCGCAAGGGCTTCCAGAGCAAGACCCGGGCTGGCCTGCAGACCTTTGAACTGGACCAGACCGACGCGCAGGGCCGGCTCAAGATCAATCCGCTGGCGACGTGGTCGAGCGTTCAGGTGCGCGCCTATTTCGAAGGCACCGGGCTGCCCGCCCATCCGCTGGTCGGACAAGGCTATCCATCGATCGGGTGTTCACCCTGCACGACCCGGGTCGCACCGGGCGAAGACCCCCGCTCAGGACGCTGGAAGGGTTGGGACAAGACTGAATGCGGCATCCATGTCGATGGTGCGGCCAGCGAACTGCCGCCGGGTTATGATCCGGCCTTCTAAAGCAGGTCTTCAAGGAACAGACTGACCAATCCGGCTTGGCTCGTCACGCCTGCCTTGGCGTAGATCTGGCTGAGTTGGGCGCGGACCGTGCCGTGGGCTGCACTGCGCAGTGCGGCGATTTCAGCGACATCGCAGCCCTTGATCGCAAACAGCGCAACGTCGCTTTCAGCGGCAGTCAGACCCCAATCAGCAAAGCGCGCGGCGATATGTTCAGATATTGCGCCCCGTGCCACGGCGAGCGCCGCCTCCCGCCGGTCTGCCTCAGCAAGCAATCGCCGAAGGTGCGCAGCGCCCACGAATACCCCGGACATCAGCGCAAAGGCGATCACCGCTTCAATCGCGATGTGCGCCGTGATGCCATCGGCCATGAAATCGCCAAGGGCATCGCCGACAAAGAACACCGCCGCCACGGCCTGGACCGCAACGACTGCCGCGACCAGCAGGGTCTGCCGGTCGCGACGTTGTGTGATCTGGCGAAGCCTTGTCGTCATATCCGTTCCGTCAAGCCCGGCGGTTACCCCCCGGGATCATTGCCCCAACCACCTCGCGGCCAGAGCGGCGGGTTTCAAAGACCACGCCAGCAAGGTGGAGCGCGATGAGAACATAGAGCAAATTGACGGCAACTTCGTGCATTTCTTCCAACCACTCGCTACTTTCCTCTTCGCCGCCGGCTTCGCTGCCTGGCGCGGCTTCTTCGCCGTCATCCTCATCGGCACGGGCGGGTGGAATGACAGCTTGCAAGATGGTGTCCGGCCAGCTCAGCGCAGCTTCGCGCTGTTCGCCGCGTTCACCTTGCACCGCTGCGGGATTGGCAGGCGGCGGGCCAGACATGGCGATGCCGCTGCCGATGATGACCAGCAGGGTGGCCCAAATCGCATAGACCATCAGCGCGCCAAGCGGATTATGCGAACGATGGCGCGTCACCTCGCCCCGGCGGATCTCGCCAAGGTGGGCCAGCGCGCGGACCGGACTGGGCGGGAATGCGGAAAAGCGCGCTTCGGCGGGTCCAATGATGCCCCACAGCAGGCGCAGTGCCAGCAGCCCGGCCAGGCCATAGCCCACCCAAATATGCCAGCCCGAGCCTTCCTCGGTGATGATCGCGTTGGCGATCACAGCGGTTACAATGCCCCAGTGGGTCAATTTGACAATTGGATCCCAGCGGTGCGGCTTGGTGATGGCATTAATCATGGCATACGGCTCCCGGCTATTGCCTGAAGCTCATGATGCATAGGGCGCACTGACCTATCCAGCCTACAGCCGCTTATCCTTTGCACGATAAGCGGCTGCTTAGACGCCTAGAGCCACTTGTGATCACGGTACCATTGCGCCGTGGCTTTCAGCCCTTCGCGCGTGGGGATCAGGGGCCGCCAGAGGCCGGACGGGGGGCGGGAGCCGTGGGTTACCACCCAGTCCGGATGGCTCATGTAACCCACCCGGTCGAGGGTCAGCTTGGCCTTGTGCTTGCGCACGAAGCGGTCAGCGCGAGCGATCCGCTCCAGTGAGGCCCGGCTGAGGTGGAGCACCCAGGGACGGCGGCCCACCGCCCAGCCAATCGCACGGGCCAGCTCAAAATGGCTCCAGCCCAGCTTGCGGCCATCATCCGGCTCGTAGACGCGGTGCGAGACATCCTCGCTGGCGGGCAGCAGCGCCAGCAGCAGCCGGGCAAGATCGTCCACATGGATCAGCGAACTGCGCCCGTCCTTCGGCGGCACCGGCAGCAAGCCCCAGCGCGCCAGGCGGAACATCTCCAAATATTCCGTATCGCGCGGGCCGTAGATTCCCGGCGGGCGGACGATGGTCCAGTCGATCCCGCTGGCACGCACCAGCTTCTCGGCGCGGGCCTTGCTGGCACCGTAGACCGAGAGGTCCGGCTCTCGCGCCGAAAGCGAAGAGACATGGACCAGCCGCGGCACACCGGCATAGCGCGCCGCTTCGATCACGTTGAGCGTGCCGGTTACATTGCCGCGCTCGAAGCCAGCGGCATCGGGGGCGTTGACCACTCCGGCAACATGGATGATCGCCTCGGCACCCCGGCACAATTGGCGGAGCGCCGCTTGATCATCCAGATCACCCCGGACCCATTCCACACCGTCGCGGGGCGGCTGTTCGCGGCGGGTCAGCGCACGGACTTCGATCCCGGCCGTGGCGGCGCGATCCAGCAAGGCCTGGCCGACAAAGCCGGTTGCCCCGGTTATCGCAATCGTCACAGCACGACCATCTGGTCACGATGGATCACGGCCGAACGCGGGGCGTAGCCCAGCAGCGCCGCCTGTTCAGCAGAGTGCGTGCCCATCAGGCGGGCGCATTCGGCGGCATCGTATTCGGCCAGACCGTGTGCCAGCGTGTCGCCCGCAGCGGTGCGGATCGCCACGGCATCGCCGCGCAGGAACTCTCCCTCGACCCGGATCACCCCGGCCGCGAGCAAGCTGGAGCCGCGGGCCAGGGCCTGCTGCGCGCCCTCGTCGATCACCAGGGCCCCCTTCAAACGCAGCCGTCCGCCCAGCCAGGCCTTGCGCCCTCCATCTTTACGGCGCGGCAGGAACAGGGTGCCAATGCCTTCAGCGGTAGCGCGGGCAATGGGGGCATCGTGCAGGCCACTGGCGATGGCCAGCGCAATCCCGGCGCGTTCCGCGATCTCCGCTGCCTGCAACTTGGACGTCATCCCGCCAGAGCCCATGCCCGAAGAGGATCCGCCCGTGGCCATGGTATGAACCTCCGCCGTCACGCCGCGCACTTCTGGCAGCAACTTCGCACCAGGTTCAGCCGGGTTGCGATCGAACAGGCCGTCCACGTCCGACAGCAGCAAGACGGCATTGGCCTGCGCCGCCTGCGCCACGCGCGCCGCCAGCCGGTCATTATCGCCAAAGCGGATTTCCTGTGTGGCGACGCTGTCATTCTCATTGATGACCGGCACCGCACCGGCATCGAGCAGGCGGGTGAGCGTGGCCGTGGCATTGAGATAACGGCGGCGATCCTCAAGATCCTCCAGGGTCAGCAGCAATTGCGCCGCGGTTACGCGGTGTGCGCCCAGCAGTTCGGCCCACAGGCCCGACAATGCAATCTGCCCCACCGCCGCAGCCGCTTGTGCATCGGCCAGGCTGCCCCGGCCGCCCTTTTCCAGCCGCAGTGTCGCCGCGCCAAGCGCAATCGCGCCAGAGGATACGATAATGACTTCCTGCCCGCGTGCCCGGGCAGCGGCGATTTCTGCCACCAGCCCAACCAGCCAGTCGCGGCGCACGCCCTCCTTGCCGACCAGCAGCGACGAGCCAACCTTGACCACCAGGCGGCGGCACAGCGTGGCATCAGCCAGATCGGACAGGCGCGTAATCTTCATGCCATGCCGATTAGGCAAATCGGCGCGGGATGCAACGATTAGAGCGGCGACCAGGGCTTATCTTCGCCCTCTTCCATTTCGCCATCGGGGCGTTCGGTGACGGTTGCGGCCGGCAGATACTCGATCACTCCGTCGAGCAGCGCGTCCATGCCCTTCCCGGTCGCGCCGGAGATCGGGTAGACCTTCTTGGCGCCAGCAGCCTTCAGTTCCTTGATGAACATCTTGACCAGTTCGGCATCAACCGTGTCGACCTTGTTCAGGGCAATCAGGCGCGGCTTTTCATCCAGGCCGTTGCCATAGGCGGCCAGTTCTTCCTCGATGATCTCCAGCGCCTCGGCCGGATCGGTGCCATTGATGTCGATCAGGTGGACCAGCACGCGGCAGCGCTCGATATGGCCCAGGAAGCGGTCACCGATCCCGGCGCCATCGGCCGCTCCGGCGATCAGGCCCGGAATGTCCGCCAGCACGAACTCGCGATTACGGTGGCGCACCACCCCCAGCTGCGGCTTGAGCGTGGTAAAGGCGTAATCGCCAACCTTGGCCTTGGTATTGGTGATCTTGTTGATGAAGGTGCTCTTGCCGGCATTGGGCAAGCCGACCAGGCCAACATCTGCCAGCAGCTTGAGCCGCAACCAGACGTACATTTCCTCGCCCATTTCGCCCGGCTGGTGCTGGCGCGGGGCGCGGTTGGTGCTGGTCTTGTAGCTGGCATTGCCACGGCCGCCGAGCCCGCCTTCAAGGAAGGTTACCCGCTGACCCGGCTCGGTCAGGTCTAGCAGCACGGTCTCGCGGTCTTCATCGGAAATCAGCTGCGTGCCAATCGGCACCTTGATCACCAGATCCTTGCCCGCTGCGCCATTGCGGTTCTGGCCCGAACCATGAACGCCGCGCGGGGCTTTGAAGTGCTGGGCATAGCGGAAGTCGATCAAGGTATTCAGACCGGTGACGGCTTCAAAAATGATGTCCCCGCCCTTGCCGCCATTGCCGCCGTCGGGACCGCCATATTCGACATACTTTTCACGCCGGAAGCTGACTGCCCCCGGGCCGCCCTGCCCCGAGCGAATGTAGATCTTGGCCTGGTCGAGAAAATGCATGGGATGGGTTCTAACGGCTTTTGCAGCAAATGTCGCGCAGGGTGTCTCGACTTCGCTCGACACCAACGGAACAAGGAAATTGCAGCTGGTTTTAGCCAGTGCCTTGCCATTTGCTTCAGCCCGAACCGAAAATGGTGGCGTTCGAGAACCGGCGCGCAGCGACCATCAAGGTCGTGAGCACCGGAAGCGCAGAACGTCGCCATTTGCAGGCCGGGATGGGGCAAATGGAAAGGCACTGGTGGAGCCGAGGGGGATCGAACCCCTGACCTCGTCATTGCGAACGACGCGCTCTCCCATCTGAGCTACGGCCCCGTTCCAGTGCGAGCAGGCAGCAAGCCGCCTGTTGCGAGGCGTTCCCTTAGCGAATGGGCATCTGCCTTGGAAGAGCAAAGTTACGGCGTGAGCGGGCGTGGCTCGGCTTTGGGGGCATCAGCCATGACCAACGGACTGGTCACTGGAACCAGAACATTGGTGCCTGGGGTATAGCCAGCCCACTTGGCCTCCCAGGCCGCCAGATCGGACTTGTAGCGATCATAGCGCTTGTAGAAATCGTCAAACACGATCTCCAGATTGGGCAGGCTGATCGCGGCAAAGCCATCCAGCTTGCCCACTTTCACCGCCTTGGCATCGTTGCTCATCGCCAGGGCCGCATCGCAAAACGCGGAGAGCGTCGGCGGCATGGCGAAGCGGTTGTAAACCTCGGTCATGTAGGTTTCACGCGCCTTGATAAAGCCGGCGCCATATTTGCCGCGCCATTCGCTATCGACCTTCAGGTTGGCCGCCCGCAGCGCCTTGGCATGGGTGCGCAGGAAGGCCCGATAGTTGACCACGATCTGGGCATGGCGCGGCTCAAGGCAGTTGAGCGCGGCAACATTATAGCCGGACCGCAGGTTCCAGACCATCTGCGCTGGCGAGATATTGCGGTTCACGCTGACCCGCAGGCCGTCGGCCCCGACAGCGGGCGGCTTGAAGTTGGGCGAGGCATTGTTCGGCGGTGTGGGCTTCCACGGGACGAAAACCCACTGCTGGGCCGGAGCCGGCGGCGCTGGCGGTGGTGCTTTCTTCTTCTTGGCCTCAGCCGGTTGCACGGCCAGCACCATCGCAAGCCCCGCAGCCACCAACACTGACTTCGATGTGATGCGCACCATTGCTAGCCCTCTTCGATCCGCCAGACGGCAGTAACCCCTTGCACCCTGCCAGAAACTGCTAGAAAGCTCCACCCCCGCAATCGGCAAAGAAAATGCCCGGCGCGCCGGAAAGCGCGCCGGGCAAGATCAGAGCCCGGTCTGATGAACCGCGCAAGCCTAGTCGCGGTTCCCCAGGAAGCTCAGCAGGAACTGGAACATGTTGATGAAGTCCAGGTAGAGCGTCAGCGCGCCCAGCACCACCGCCTTGCCGGCGAATTCGGTACCCTGCAGCATATAGTATTCCTGCTTCAGCCGCTGCGTATCCCAGGCGGTCAACCCGGCGAAGATCACCACGCCCAGGATCGAGATCGCCAACTGGAGCGCGCTCGACTGCAGGAACAGGTTGATCAGCATCGCGATCAGGATGCCGATCAGGCCCATCACCATGAACGATCCCATGCCCGACAGGCTCTTCTTGGTGGTGTAGCCATAAAGGCTCAGGCCCGCGAAGGCACCGGCAGTGGCAAAGAAGGTGCTGGCAATCGAGCTGGCGGTGAAGACCAGGAAGATCGACGAGAGCGACAGCCCCATCACCGCGCAGAAGCCCCAGAACAGCGCCTGCAGGGTGCTGGTGGCCATGCGGTTAGCACCCAGGCTCATCGCGAAGACAAAGCCGAGCGGGGCCAACATGATCACCCACTTCAGCGGGGTGGACAGAACCTGGGCCGCCATGCCCGAGCTGGCGAACAGCAGCGCGACAATGCCCGAAAGCAGCACGCCCGAGGCCATGTAGTTGTAAATGGCAAGCATGTGCTTGCGCAGACCCGCGTCATAGGTCGCGCCAGTACCAAGCACTTCGCCATTGAGGCTGGGAGACGCACCGAAGCCCGTTTTCGTGGGCTGGGGATCGTTCCAGTTAGCCATGGTGACTTAAACTCCGTGTTATGGGCCGCACGATAGCCGCCCGATGGAGTGAATATCGGTAAGATCGCTCCCACTTTCAAGCAAAATCGGAACGAATTGGTCCTGATTAAGCGTCTTTTGGCGTTGCAGCGAAGGCGGCCAGTTCGGCCCCGCGATCACGGGCTGCGCGCAAGGTCGCCTCAGTCAGGCGGGCGATGGACTGGTCCTGATCCAGCACCTTGAGCCCGGCCTCGGTTGTCCCGCCAGGACTGGCCACCATCCGCGCCAGTTCAGCAGGTGAATGGGGCGACTGGCGCGCCAGTTCGGCCGCCCCTTCGACCATGGCGAGCGCGAGCCGTTGGGACTGCTCGGCTGTGAAGCCCAGGTTTGAAGCGCCTGCAGCCAGAGCATCGATGAAGCGATAGACA
The DNA here is from genome assembly GCA_964413885.1 of uncultured Novosphingobium sp. Taxonomy (GTDB): domain Bacteria; phylum Pseudomonadota; class Alphaproteobacteria; order Sphingomonadales; family Sphingomonadaceae; genus Novosphingobium. The sequence continues at coordinate 120,441 of CAYPTU010000001.1, read as the reverse complement.
AAGGCCGGTCCGGAGCCGACCAGGGCCGTTGCCAGATCGAACTGGGCTTCGTCGATCCATTCGGGTGCGCCAAGCGGGGTCAGCAGCGCGGTCACGGCATCACGCCCGGCTGCATCCAGCCCGCGTTCGGCCAGCGCCATCGGCGACTTGCCCAGCGCAGCGGCCAGGTTGGGCATGATCCGCACCCAGCCCGCTGCCCGGGGCAAGGCTGCGGCCAGACTTGCCAGTTCGATCCCGGCCATGATCGACAGGACCAGACCTTCCGATGCCGACAACTGTGCAAGCCTGGCAGCCAGTTCGGCAAAGCCTTGCGGCTTCACCCCCAGCATCACCGCGTCAAACTGCCTATCCGGCAGTTCCCGCAGCAAGGTCACGCCTTCCGGCGCCCGATCAAGGTAAGGATCAACCACGGTAAAGCGACCGGGATCGACGCCCGCGGCCAGCCAGCCACGGAGCATGGCCCCGCCCATATTGCCGCACCCGACGATGAGGATCGAATCAAGCTTGCCCATGGGCAAGCTCCTACGCTTCCCCGGCGGCATCGACCAGCGAAGCGGCCAAGGCCTCGGCTGGCGTCTTGTCGCCCCACAGGATGAACTGGAAGGCCGGATAGAACCGGTCACACTCCTCGATCGCCGCCTCAACCGCGACCTGGGCCTGGGCCAGGCTCAGCAGCCCTTCGTCGCCCAGCAGCAGGCCATGCCGATAGAGCAGCACGCCGCCGTTGGACCAGATATCGAAGTGACCAACCCAGAGCTGTTCATTGACAAGTGACAGCAGTTCGTAAACGCCGGCCCGCTTGTCATCGGGGATGCGGATGTCGGGCAGGCAGAGCAGTTGCAGGACATGGTCCTCACGCCGCCAGATGCCGCGCACGGTGTAGCTCGCCCAGCTGCCCTTGATCTCGCCCGAGATCTCGTCCTCGCCGACGAATTCGCAGGGCCAGCCGCGCGCTTCGAAAAGCGACGCCAGCATGTCGACCGGAGCCGCATCCTCGTCGCGTTGATAATCGCGGTTGCCCTGTATCATGGATGCTGGATGCGTTGGGAAGGGGTCCGCCGACAATGGAGCGGTCCTTCGCAACTGCGCAAAACTATACAACCCTGTTTACAAGGTGTGGAAAAGACCTGCTGTCGTTACTTCGTAGCTGGCAGCGGATCGACCACCTGCCCAGCCGGGCTGGTCCAGACGAAAGCGTCGGAAATCCCGGCCTTCTTGAGCTGCGCGAGCAAGGTTGTTGCGGCCTTTTCGTTCGGGAACGGCCCAGTCAGCAGGCGCGTTGCCGCGCCCCAGGCGCTGGTGAAGCCCTTGCGCCCCTTGAACAATTCCGGGTCGTTCCGGCCGAACCGGCGCAAGTCCCACGCCAGGCCGGCCTTGTCGCGGCTGGCGGCCAATTGGATCCAGATCCGGCTTGGCTGGGTGGCAGCAGGGCTCTTGGCCGGTTCCTTGGGCTTCCCGGTCTTCGGATCGATCTTGGTTCCGGCCTTCGCCTCTTCCTCAGCCTTGGTCCGCGCAGCGGCGATCCGCCGGAGGTCGACCGCCCCGGCGGTCGGCTCGATCTCGCGGCTCGGTGGGGCAAGGTCAGCGAAGACATCAGCCAGCTTGCGCGGCCGCTTGGGTGCCGGAGCTGGCGCAGGCGCCGGGGCAGGCGCTGGTGCAACCACGGGCGGCGGCGCGGGGGCCGGGGCCGGCGCAACAATGGGGGGCGATGCCGCAGCGACCGCCGGGGTAAGGCCAGCAGCCGGGGCTTGCGCGGCTGGCGCTGCGCTGTCGAGCACGGCAAAGCCGGGACCGACTGCCACCGGTTCACTCCCTGCGGCTGCCTTCTGGAGCGCCGCGGCCGGTGCGGCCGGAGTCGGGGCCGGAGCGGGAGCCAGGGCCACGCGGACCGGTTGCGGCTCTGGCGCAGGTGAACGGGTCTCAACCCGCACCGGAGCCGGTCGGGCCGTTTCCGGCTTCACCTCTGGCGGAACCTGGCGGGTGCGCACGCGGCCCGAGCGGTCACCGCGGCCGGCGGCGGCAATCGCACCAGCCGGCTTTTCGGCCGCAGCCAGGACTGCCTTAGGCCTTGCAAAAGCGGCAATCCGGGGATCATCGCGACCAATCTCTGCTGCCCGCGGAAAGTGGCCAAGGTTGGACGCGGCGGCCTGCTGTGCCGGGGTGAGGCGCGGCATATAGCGCAGATAGGCGACCATCCCGCCTGCAGCCGTTTCCGGCAGGTTCGCCCGCGCCACGGCCTCGGCCTCGGACGAAAGGCCCAGGATCGCAAAGGCAAAGGCTCGGGTCCGCCATGCGGCCTTGTCCTGCTTCTGCAGCAAGGGGCTCAGCGTTACTTCCATCCCGCGGCGATCGCCCGATATGGCCAGGCTCAATGCCAAACGCCGCAGCGTTTCATCGTCAGGCCCAGCCGCCAAGGCCTGGCGGTAATAGCGCTGGGCCAGTTCGTTATCGCCCACCAGATCATAGGCCAGCCCGCGTTCGGACAGCAGCTTGGGATCGATTGGCCCGATCCGCTCAGCATCTTCGAACAGCGGTAGCGCAGAAAACGGATCTTCCGCGAGGACCATGGCGCCGGCCAGACCGGCTTTGATATTGGCACTGGCCGGCTGGAGCTGGTCGGCGCGGCGGAAAAAGCCCATCGCCGCTTCGGCATCACCAATCGCGGCGGAAGCGCGGCCAGCCTCGATCAGCGCCGTCACATCGCGGGGATTGCGGGCCAGCTGACCAAGGGCCGCATTCAGCTTCATGCCCGGCCCGCCCGGCAAGGGCTGCACCACCGGCTGGCTTACGGCATCCAGTTCGCCGTCTTCCGACTGCGCCCAGACCGGAGCCGCACCAAGGCCAAACGCAGTCCCCGCCAGAAGCGCAAAACGGACCAGTCTGGCCGACAAAGTGGAGGACATCGGGACCTTGATGCAAAAGTGACCGCCAAACCGGCGGCCCACAGCGAATAGTCCAGAATTGTTCCCGGCGGAACGGCCATGCGCCGCACCGCCGGGTCAATTCATCTTATTGGTTGTTCTGGCGGCCGAGGAAGCGCGGGATGCTGATCGACGGGCTATCGCCATCGTCGCCATCATCATCGGCGTCCTCATCCTTCGCGCGGCCCCCGCGCGAAAGGTTGGCCATCCGCTCAAACAGGGTTGCCCCGCCCGAGGAGACCCGCGGCGGCTTGGCCGCCGGTTGTACCGGTGCCGGCTCTGCCCCGCCAACGGCAACGGTTTCACCGCTGTCGCTCGAAATCAGACCACGCCGACGCTCCGGCATACCGCCAGTGACCGGCTGGTCTTCATCGACCAGGCGGGATGCATCCAGCAGCAGTTCGTCGGCGGGAGGGGCTTCGACAGCGGGCGCAGGTGCCGGCTCTTCGGCTTCCAGTTCAAGCTCAAACGGCTGGGCCGACTGTTCGGCTTCGGACGTGCTGGCAGTGGACACGCCATCCCAGTCATCATCGCTCTGGCCATAGGCAACCGGCGCCTCGGCAGCAGGCGCCACCGGTTCAGGGGCAACCTCAACGGCCGGTTCGGCCTCTGGTTCGGGTGCAGCGCGCTCGAACAGCGGCTGCGCCTCAACCGCCGGACGCACCGGACCACGCCCGGCGATCGGGTTGAAGGGACGGCTCGCCACTTCGGCCTGAGCCGCGCTCTGTTCGATCCCGGTCGCAACCACCGAAACACGGATCTTGCCCTGGAGATCAGGATTGAAGGCCGAACCCCAGATGATGTTGGCATTCGGATCAACCAGTTCGCGAATGTGGTTCGCGGCCTCGTCCACCTCAAGCAGCTTCATGTCTTCGCCGCCGATGATCGAGATGATGACGCCCTTTGCACCCTGCATCGACACGCCATCGAGCAACGGGTTGGCAATGGCCTTCTCGGCCGCTTCCAGCGCACGGTTTTCGCCGTGGCCTTCACCGGTGCCCATCATGGCCTTGCCCATTTCGGCCATGACCGAGCGGACGTCGGCAAAGTCGAGGTTGATCAGGCCCGGCATGACCATCAGGTCGGTGATCGAACGGACGCCCTGCTGCAGCACTTCATCGGCCAGCAGGAAGGCTTCCTTGAAGGTGGTTTCGGCCTTCGCAACCAGGAACAGGTTCTGGTTCGGAATCACGATCAGGGTATCGACGTGCTTCTGCAGCTCTTCGATCCCGGCCTCGGCCGAGCGCATCCGGCGGGTGCCTTCGAACAGGAACGGCTTGGTCACGACCCCGACGGTGAGCACGCCCTTTTCGCGGGCCGCTTTGGCCACCACCGGGGCCGCACCCGTCCCGGTACCGCCACCCATACCGGCGGCGATGAAGCACATATGCGCCCCATCAAGCGCCCGATCGATTTCGGCCAGAGTTTCCTCGGCCGCAGCCTTGCCCACTTCGGGGCGCGAACCGGCACCCAAGCCCTGGGTGATATCCGGACCGAGCTGAATGCGGTGCTCCGCAATCGAATTGTTCAAGGCCTGAGCATCGGTGTTGGCCACAATGAAATCAACGCCTTCGATCCCGGCGGTGATCATGTTGGCGATGGCGTTTCCGCCGGCACCGCCCACCCCGATCACGGTGATGCGGGGACGCAGCTCTTCAACGGCTGGCGGTCCGATATTGATGCTCATGGCGCGCTCCTGTCCGGCAAGCGGATGCAATTCTGACAACTGGCGATGTTACTGCACCGCCAGATTTAAAGTTTCCAACCCGTAATCCCACGTTGTCCACAGTCGCCCCGAAGATTCAGGGCGATGGCGTGCGATTCAGAAATATTCCCGAAGCGCGCGGTAAATCCGCCCGACCAGCCCCAGCTTGTCAAACGGGGTCGCGTCCTGCCCGGCCCGGCCTACCTTGCGGATATCGATGGGGTCCGCTGCGGCATAGAGCACCAGGCCTGTCAGCGTGGAAAATCCAGGTGTTCCATGGGCTTCGGGCAGACCTTTAATGTGCAATGGCCGCCCGATGCGGACCGGTTTGCCGAGCGCGGCCTGAGCATAGTCAGCCAAGCCGGCCAGCTCTGCCCCGCCACCGGTCAGCACGATCTGCTGCCCGCGCTGGCCGGTGAAGCCCAGCGATTTGAGTGCCCGGCCCACCTCATCCATCAGCCGTGCCATCTGCTCGGTAATCACGGAGATCAGTTCGGCCCGCGGGATGCGGTTCTTGTCATCGGCATGGCGGGCGATCGGCCCGGTCATTTCATCGCCGGGGGCATTGACCGGGATCATCTCGCGGTGGTCCGACGGGCTGGCGATCGCCGAGCCGTGGACGCACTTCAGGCGCTCGGCCTGGAAGCGGCGAATCCCGAAGGCAGAGGCAATGGCATCGGTCATGTCACCCGAACCCATCGGGATTGTAACGAGCCCAAGCAACATCCCCGCTGCATAGACCGAGACATTGGTTACTTCCGCACCAAATTCGACCAGGGCCACACCAAGATCGCGCTCTTCTGGGCTGAGGCAGGCATAGCCCGCGGCGATCGGCGAAGCGACCACCGCCTCCACCTGCAGGTGGGCATTCTGCACCGCTTCGGTGATATTGCGGATCGGCGCGCCATCAGCCAGCATCACATGGATATCGACCCCGAGCCGCTCGGCATGAAGCCCTTTAGGATCGGACACGCCATCGGCGCCGTCGAGAGTATAGTGCGCGGGCTGGGCATGGAGCACCATGCGCCCGTCGGGCTGGATCACGCCCTGCGCGGCCAGCAGCAGATGCTCGATATCATCATCTTCAATCCGGCGGCCACCGATGTCGATTTCGACCTGGGCAACCTGGCTGGCCAGCCCGGCCCCTGACGACCCGATCCAGACCGAACTGACAGCCGTATTCGCAAGCTTTTCCGCCCGTTCCACTGCATCGCGCACAGCATAGGTGGCGGCCTGCATATCGGTCACATAGCCGCGCTTGATCCCTTGCGCCGCCCGGTGGCCTGAACCCAGCACAACCATTTCACCGGTTTCCGTCAGCCCGGCGACCATGGCCGAAATGCGGAACGAGCCGATGTTGACGGCGCCGAAAGTCTTGATGATCCGTGCGGTAGCCATCAGCCCTTCGCCCCCTTGGCTGATGCCGCTGGTTTGGCGGCAGGCTTGGACTTGGCCTCTGGCTTGGCCTTCACCTCAGCCTTGGCAGCCGGCTTAGCCTTGGCTTCCGGCTTGGGCTTCGCCGCAGGTTTCGGCTTTGCCTCCACCTTGGGCTTGGGTTCAGACTTGGATTTGGGCTCTGCCTTGGCCTTGGTTTCCGGCTTGGGCTTCGGCTTGGCTTCAGCCTTCGGCGCGGGCGCGGGCGCAGGCTGGGCAAGGATATCCGCGGGCCTATCTGCCGCTGCAATGGCAACCGGCTGGACCGCTCCCTGCTCGACCGGATCGGTCCGACCCGGCACACGCAAGTAAATCCGATCGCCGGCGCGCATATCAAACGCCGCGACCTTGCCACCCAGCAGGCGATTGACACCATCAAGCCGGGCAAAAGTCATCAAGGCCTTGGCCGCCAGGTCCGCCCCTTCCGGCAGGGCCAGGACCTGACCGGTCTTGAAGGTGAAGTTCCAGCGGCGATTGCCGATCCATTCGGCCTCGCGCAGTTGCGGCTTGAGCGCTGGCGCGGCGGACATCAGTGCCTGCAGCGCGACCACTTGCTGACCGGCGCCCAGGCCCGAAACAACCAGCTTGCCTTCGGCGCGGGCCGGACCGACCACTTCGAGTTCGTGCCCGGTGGCATCGATCAGCACCAGCTTATCAACCTTGCGCAGCACGGCGGCCGGCTTGCGTTCAACAATGTCGATCACCAGCGAATCCGGGAGTTGTCGCGAAACCCGGGCATCTTCGACCCATGACAGCTGAAGCAGCTCTGCCCGCAGGGCTTCAACATCGACCATGGTCATGGCCCGCTCGCGTTCGGCCAGAGCGCGCTCATAGACCTTCAGCTCGTTAAGGTTCTTCGTCCCGCGCACCTCAACCCGGCGGACCTCAAATCCGACGCTGCGCGACATGGAAGCGAGCTGCACCGCCGCCATCGCCGGAACACCGGCAAAGCTGGCCACGATCCAGGCAAGGGCCACCGCCGCCCCCAGGATCGCGGTCAGGAAAATCCGCTGCCACTGCGCCTCGCTGATCGGAAGCCAGCCTAGCACGGCGCCCAGGACCGAGCCTGTGCGTGCCTTGGCGGCGCGGACCTGACGGGCCTTGCCCTGCGTTGCGGCGGCCTTGCGAACGCTTTTGCCGCCGCGCTTGAGCGTCTGGCTCATCGTTTAGCCCCCTGCTTGTCGGCAAGGGCGTCTTCTCTGCCCTGCTTGTCCGCAAGGGCATCGGCAATGATCATCTCGACCAGTTCGCCATATTCGATCCCCAGATGCCGGGCCTGTTCGGGCACCAGGCTGAGCGGGGTCATCCCCGGCTGGGTATTCGTTTCAAGCACGAACAGGCCTTCTAGCCCGCGCTCGTCATCCCAGCGGAAATCGGTCCGGCTGCAGCCCTTGCAGCCCAACAGCTGATGGCAGCGCAGCGCCAGATCGAGACAGGCCTGCGTGATCTCGTCGGGGATCTCGGCCGGGCAGACGTGTTCGGTCATGCCATCGGTGTACTTGGCGTCGAAATCGTAGAAGCCGGATTTCGGCCGCAGTTCGGTAACCATCAGCGCGCGGTCGCCCAGCACCGCCGTGGTCAGTTCGCGCCCGCGGATATAGGGTTCGGCCAGCAGCTGGTCGAATTCCTGCCAGGGGCCCTTGGTCTCCGGGCTGATCGGATTACCATAGTTCCCTTCGGCGGTGACGATGGCCACGCCCACCGAAGAACCTTCGTTGACCGGCTTCAGCACATAGGGCCGCTCCAGCGGGTCTTTCTGGTAGATTTCGGCAACCGGCACGATCCGCCCGCCCGGCATGGGGATACCGTGCGGGACCAGTGCCTGCTTGGTCAGCTCCTTGTCGATCGCGATGACCGAGGAAACCATGCCCGAATGGGTATAGGTCAACCCCATCAGGTCCATCAGACCCTGGATCGAGCCATCCTCACCCGGGGTCCCGTGCAGCGCGTTGAACACGACATCCGGGTTCGCCGCGGCAAGCCGAGCCGCGACATCGCGGTCCATATCGATCCGCGTCACGCGGTGGCCGCGCTCCTCCAGAGCCTTGGCCACCCCTTCCCCGCTCATCAGCGAGACGGGACGCTCATTCGACCAGCCCCCCATCAGGACCGCAACATGGAGTTTGGGGAGTGTCACTTCGCCTTGCCTACTCGTTGGATTTCCCATTCGAGCTCAACGCCCGACTTTGCCTTGACCCGCTTGCGCACTTCCTCGCCCAGCGCTTCGATGTCAGAGCTGGTCGCTTCACCCAGGTTGAGCAGGAAGTTGGTGTGCTTCTCGCTGACCTGGGCTCCGCCCAGCTGAAGCCCCCGGCAACCGGCTTCGTCAACCAGCTGCCAGGCCTTGTGCCCAGCCGGGTTCTTGAAGGTCGATCCGCCAGTCTTGCTGCGCAGCGGCTGGCTGGCCTCACGGCTGGCGGAAATACGGTCCATCTCGGCCTGGATCGCCTCGGGCTCACCTGGACAGCCCTTAAACCGTGCGGCCACCACGATAGCGCCCTCGGGCAGTTCCGAATGACGATAGGTGTAATGCAGGGCTTCAACCGGCAGGGTCACCAGCGTGCCATCGCGCAAGACCACATCGCAATCGATCAGAATGTCCTTGACCTCGCCGCCATAAGCGCCGCCGTTCATCCGCACGAAGCCGCCAACCGTGCCGGGGATCGAGCGCAGGAATTCTAGCCCCGCGATCGCATTGTCGCGTGCGGTCGAGGAGACCAGAATGCCGCTGGCCCCGCCGCCGCAGTCGAGCGTCAGATCGTCCACCCGTTCAACCTTGGCAAAGGCCTTGCCCAGGCGCACGACGATACCAGACACCCCGCCATCGCGGACAATCATGTTAGAGCCCAGCCCAAGCGCCATCACCGGCACCGCCGGATCAAGTTCGCGCAGGAAGTCGTGCAGGTCGGCCAGGTCTTTCGGCTCGAACAGCCACTCGGCCGCGCCGCCGGACTTGAACCAGACCAGCGGTGCCAGCGGGGCGGAAGGGGTCAGCTTGCCCCGGACAGAGGGGAGCGTGACGGGGCTCATCCGCCCGTCCGCAAAACGCGGATACCGGCTTCCAGCCCGCCAGCCCATTTGGTGATGTCCCCGGCGCCAAGGCAGACCACCATGTCACCCGGCTGGGCCACGTGGGCGAGCTCGGCCGCCAGGGCATCGGCGCTGCTGATCAGGTGCGCGGCACGGTGGCCGCGGGCCTTGATCCCTTCAACCAGCGCGGCAGAATCCACGCCGTCGATCGGCGCCTCGCCCGCAGCGTAAACTGGCGCAGCATAGACCATGTCGGCATCGTTGAAGGCCGCCTGAAACTCTTCCAGATGATCACGCAGGCGCGTGAAACGGTGCGGCTGAACCACCGCGATCACGCGGTTCTGCACCCCTTCACGGGCTGCCGCCAGCACGGCCCGGATTTCAACCGGGTGGTGGCCGTAATCGTCGATGATCGTCACGCCATCGACCTCACCCACCTTGGTGAAGCGGCGCTTGACCCCGCCAAACTTGGCAAAGCCGGTCTGGATTACGCTATCGGCGCAGCCCATCTCCACCGCCACGGCCACCGCGGCTAGCGCGTTCTGGACGTTGTGACGGCCGGGCATCGGCAGTTCGATCCCTTCGATCCGACGCTGTGAGCCATCGCGCTGGCGGATCATCACATCAAACCGGTTACCACCGGGGATCGGCGTGACGTTTTCACCGCGCACGTCCGCCTGGGCTGAGAAGCCATAGGTTACGACCCGGCGGTCGCGGACCTTGGGAATGACGGCCTGAACCTCCGGGTGGTCGATGCACAGCACCGCACAGCCATAAAACGGCACGTTCTCGATAAATTCGACGAAGGCGTCCTTGATCGCCTCAAACGATCCGTAATGTTCAAGATGCTCGGGATCGATATTGGTGACCACGGCGATGGTTCCGTCGAGCCGCAGGAAGGAGCCATCGCTCTCATCCGCTTCGACCACCATCCATTCGCTTTCGCCAAGACGCGCGTTGGAGCCGTAGGAATTGATGATCCCGCCGTTGATCACGGTGGGATCGACGCCGCCCGCATCAAGCAGCGCCGCGATCAGCGAGGTCGTCGTGGTCTTCCCATGGGTGCCGGCCACGGCGACCGTCCGCTTGAGCCGCATCAGTTCGGCCAGCATCTCGGCCCGGCGGACGACCGGCACGCGGCTTTCCAGCGCGGCGGCCACTTCAGGATTATCCCGCTTCACCGCCGTCGAAGTGACAACAACCGCGGCATCGCCCAGGTTCTCCGCCTTGTGGCCGATCATCACCTTGATGCCGCGGGCGCGCAGGCCTTCGACCACATAGCCTTCGGCAATGTCGCTGCCCTGCACCGAATAGCCAAGGTTGTGCATCACTTCGGCAATGCCCGACATACCGATCCCGCCGATGCCGACGAAGTGGATCGTGCCGATGTCTGTGCCAACGCCCTTCATTTTTCCGTCTTTCCTAACCAGCCGCAGCCGCGCCACCGATGGCGGCATTTGCGCCTGATGATTCTGCCACGCGGATCACATCCATCAGCGGCGCGCCGCCAAAGCTTTCAACCAGGTCCGCCAGATCCTGCGTTGCCTTGGGATAGCCGCAGTTCCAGGCCGCGTGCGCCGCATTGGCCAGCGTTTCGGGGCTTTGGGCAATGGCCAGGATCTGCTTGGCCACCTCGGCCGCGGTAAACTTGTCCTGCCGGATCATCCGCGCCCCGCCCGCGGCGCAGATTTCCCGCGTATTGGCAGCCTGGTGATCGTCGGTCGCGATCGGCAGGGGCACCAGAATTGCGGGGCGGCCAACCGCGGTCAGCTCGGCAATGGTCGAAGCCCCGGCCCGCCCAATGAACAGGTGCGTATCGGCCAGCCGCTCGGCCATGTTCTCGAAATAGGTGCCCAGCTCGGCCGGAATGTCATGCCCGGCGTAACGCGCCCGGACCGCTTCGATATCCTCGGGCCGGCACTGCTGCGTCACCTGCAGCCGCGTACGCAAGGCCGTGGGCAGCATGGCCAGGGCATCGGGCACAACCTGCGAAAGCACGCTGGCGCCCTGGCTGCCGCCGGTCACCAGCACGCGCAGCAAGCCATCCTCTGTGAACGGCGGGAACGGCTCATTGCGCAAGGTCAGGACTTCGGGCCGAACCGGGTTGCCGACCAGATGGGTCTTGAGTGCAAATTTCGGCTTGAGCCGATCAACCTGCTGGCACGAGGTTGCGATGGCATCCACCCACTTGGCCAGCAGGCGGTTGACCCGGCCCAGCACGGCGTTCTGTTCATGGATCACGCTCGGCACGCCGGTTGCCGTGGCCGCCCACAATGTCGGGAAGGCGGGATAGCCGCCGAAACCGACCACGCAAGATGGCTTGAAGCTCTCGAACAGGCGCTCGGCCATGCGCTTGCCTTCCAGGATCGCGCCGAGCCCCTTGGGCCAATGGAGCGGATTCTTGCCGATCCGCCCGGCGGGCAGCACATGAGCCACCAGACTGGCCGGCTTGCCCGGCAGCTTGGCTCCGCGCGTGTCGGTCACCAGCGCGACATGATGCCCGCGCCGCTCAAGCTCTACCGCCAGGGCAAAGGCCGGGATCAGATGCCCGCCGGTGCCGCCAGCGGCCAGCACATAATGGCGTGTCACGCCGCTCATCGCAGCAGGTCTCCCAGATTATCGATCTTGAACTGCTCGCGCTCGATAAACGGATTGCGGCGGGTGATGGCCAGCAACAGCCCGACGCCAAGGCACAGCGCGATGGTCGAAGAACCGCCATAGGAAATCAGCGGCAAGGTCATCCCCTTGGACGGGAACAGCTGCAGGTTGACCAGGATGTTGATGAAGGCCTGTCCGCCCAACTGGGCAGTGAGACCGGCCGCGGCAAGCGTGGTGAACAGGTCTTCCTCCTTCAGCAGCCGCAGCAGCACGCGCAGCACGATCGCGACATAAAGCATCACGATGACCATGCACATGATCAGCCCGAACTCTTCCCCGATCACGGAAAAGATATAGTCGGTATGCGCCTCGGGCAGCGCCATCTTGCGCTTGCCCAGCCAGATGCCCGTGCCGGTCCAGCCACCGGACAGCAGCGTCCGGCTGGCCAGATCGACCTGGTCAAAAGCCGTGCCGCCACCCAGGAAGGCATCGATCCGGTTGCGGCCGTTTTCGTAGAACATGTAGGCCAGAGTAACCGCACCAAGACCGGCGGCGATCACAACGCCGATTAACTGGACCGAGATCCCGGCCAGCAGCGCCAGCACAAACCACACCCCGGCAAATAGGATCGCCGAACCGAGATCCGGCTGCAGCATGAGCAGTCCGACAACCAGCAGCATCACCCCGGTGCTCAGCCGCAGAACCGGCAGTTTGGGATCGCGCGCGCGCCACGACAGGATCCAGGCCAGACAGATCGCAAAAGCCGGCTTCAGGAATTCCGAGGGTTGCAACGAGAAACCAAGATTAAGCCACCGCTTCGCCCCGTTCACCGTCGAACCAACGATCGGCACCAGAAACAGCCCGACCAGCATGGCCGCCCCCAGCACTATGCCGAAGCGCCGCGCCGTATCCTTGGGCAGCAACGCAGCGCCAAACATGGCGAGCAGACCGACCAGCTGCCAGCGCAGGTGCAGGTAAAAGAAGTGCAGGTCATCCAGCTTGACGCGCGCGGTTGAGAGCCGCTGCGCACTGGCCGGAGAGCCGGCCGCGACCGCCAGAGTCCCCAGCGCCATCAGCAGCAGGACCAGCCCCAGCATGACCCGGTCGATCTCGCGCCACCAGATCGCCAGCTCACTGCGGCGATTGCGTTGGCGCGGCAGGCCCGCCTGCGGGGCCTGCCCGGCACGGGGAACGAAGGGCGGATGGGTCGCCATCAGGCCGATCCTTCCGTAAAGCTGGCCGCCGGACCCCCCGTGAGCGCCTGCACAATCTGGCGGAAGCTGTCACCACGGGCTTCATAATCGCGAAACTGGTCAAAGCTGGCGCAGGCCGGTGAAAGCAGGATCACATCGCCCGGCTTGGCCGCCGCCATCGCCTGCTGGATCGCGTCGCACATCATCTCGCTACGGACGACCGGCATATGGGGCGCAAGCAGTTCGGCGAACCGCGGGCCCGCCTCGCCAATGGTATAGGCCGCCGCAACATTGCCGAAGTGCGGCGCGCATTCATCCAGATCATCGCCCTTTGGCAAGCCGCCAACGATCCAGTGAACGCGCTTGGCCGGGGCCGGCGGGAAGGCCGCCAAGGCCGGGGCCGTCGAGGCCGGATTGGTGGCCTTGCTGTCATTGATGAAGAGTACGCCATCGGCCTCGGCAACCCGCTCCATCCGGTGCGGCAGCCCGCGGAATGAGGCAAGAGCGGGCCCCCATTGCGCCGCCGTGATGCCAAGAGCTTCGACCAGCGCCACGGCCACTGCTGCATTCTGGAGGTTATGCGGCCCTTGCAGGGTCGGCCAGCCCGGCTGCAAGTGCAGCAGGTCATGGCCGTCGACCATGCGGACGGTGCCGGGCGCGTGCCGGGCCAGCTCACGTTCGGCCACGGCGCGCGTTTCGGGATCGCCACAACCGAACACCGCCGCCTGATCGGCGTGCTGCATTTCAAACAGCCGGGCCTTGCTGGCGGCATAGGCCTCAAACCCGTCATAACGGTCCAGATGGTCAGGCGTAACGTTCAGCAAGGCCGCCGCATCGCAGGCCAGCGAGCGGGTCAGGTCGATCTGATAGCTCGACAGTTCCAGCACATAGACCCCGCCCGGCGGCAGCGGCGCCTGGCCCAGCACTGGCAAGCCGATGTTGCCACCCATGCGCGTGGGCAAGGCGGCACTTTGCAATACATGGTGGACCAGCGCTGTCGTGGTTGATTTGCCATTGGTGCCGGTGATGCCGACCACCCGGTGGGCCGGCAGGTGCGACCGCACCAGTGCAAACAGTTCGATATCGCCGATGATCGGCACACCCGCTGCAGCAGCATGGGCGGCAATCGGGTGGGTATTGAGCGGCACGCCGGGCGAAACCACCACCCCGGCAAAGCCCGTCAGATCAATCCCGAGCGGATCGGCCAGCTCAACCCGGCCTTCCAGCGCCCGGCGCGGTTCTTCGCGGCTGTCCCAAGCGGTGACCTGTGCTCCGCCCGCCAGCAGGCTTTCCACCGCGGCCAGACCCGAACGGGCGAGACCGAGGACGGCATAGCGCTGACCGGCAAAGGCAGGGCCTGTAATCATCGCAGCTTCAGGGTCGACAGGCCGATGAGGGCCAGAACGATCGAGACGATCCAGAACCGGATCACAACGGTCGATTCCTTCCAGCCAAGCTGTTCGAAGTGGTGATGGATCGGCGCCATCTTGAACACGCGCTTGCCGGTCCGTTTGTAGACCGCAACTTGGATGATCACCGACAGCGCTTCAGCCACGAACAGTCCGCCAACAACCGCCAGCACGATCTCATGGCGCGATGCCACCGCGATCGCGCCCAGCGCACCGCCCAGGGCCAGGCTGCCGGTATCGCCCATGAACACCGCAGCGGGCGGGGCATTGAACCAAAGGAAGGCGAGGCAGGCACCCATGATGCCTGCACAAAGGATCGCCAGCTCCCCGGCCCGCGGGACGTGGGGAATGCCCAGATAGGCCGAAAAGTCTGCCCGGCCGGCCAGATAGGCGATGATCGCAAAGGTGCCGGCAGCAATGATTACCGGCATGGTGGCCAGGCCATCCAGCCCATCGGTCAGGTTCACGGCATTGCCCGCGCCAACGATCACGAAGGCCGCAAACAGGAAATAGATCGGCCCCAGCGGGATATAATGGCCGGAAAGGAACGGCACATAGAGATTGGTGCTGGTCTGGCTGACGATGATCCACGAAGCGATGCCCGCAACGAGGAATTCCGCCGCCAGCCGCGTCCGCCCGGAAACCCCGGCGGTGCTGCGCTTCTTCACCTTGTCGTAATCGTCAAGAAACCCGATCAGGCCAAAGCCGCTGGTAACCATCAGGCAGGCCCAAACCAGCGGGCTCGACAGGTCCATCCAGAGCAGCATCGAGATGACCAGGGCGATCATGATCATCAGCCCGCCCATCGTCGGCGTGCCGCGCTTGGCAAGGTGGCTTTGCGGCCCATCCTCGCGGATCGGCTGACCCTTGCCCTGCCGGACGCGCAGCATGCTGATGAACCGCGGGCCAATGATCAAGCCGATCACCAGCGCCGTCATCAGGGCCGCGCCCGCACGGAAGGTTTGATAGCGGATAAGGTTCGCCAGCCCCGAAAACTCGAAGTATTCGGCGATCAGGTACAGCATCCTGATCTCAATCCTTGCTTTGCGTCAGGGCGGCGACAACGGCCCCCAGCCCGACGGAATTCGACCCCTTGATGAGAACGGCATCGTCAGCCTTGAGACCCAGTTCGGTCAGTGCTGCCAATGCTTCCCCAGCCGTCTGGCAATGGGCGAAGGACATGGCCTTGCCAAGCGCCGTAGTCGCGGATTTCCCCAGTTCCTCAGCCAACGGCCGCATCTCGTCGCCCACCAGGACAACATGATCGACTTCGGCATCGCGCAGGGGCGTGGCCAGATCGGCGTGGAAGGCCGGGCCATGATCGCCCAGTTCCTTCATCGCTCCCAGCACGGCGATCCGGCGGGCCGCCATGGTCTTGCCCAGTTCGGCCAGCGTTGCCTTCATCGAGGCCGGGTTGGCATTGTAGCTTTCATCGATCAGCAGCACGACCCCGCCATCGACCGACAGCCGGTGGCGCGCTCCGCGGCCCTTCATGCCCTCCAGCTCGGCCAGGGCGAGGCCGGCCGAGCCAAGGTCGCCACCCAACTCACGCACTGCGGCAATCACGGCCAGCGAATTGACCACCCAGTGTTCGCCAGGCGTCGCCACGGTATAGCACAGCCGCCGCTCACCAAGGTCAGCGGTAACGAGCGAGCCACCACCCGGTGCGGGAACCGCATCCAGCAGCCGGACATCGGCAAAATCACTGCGGCCGAAGGAAACGACCTTCACACCAAGACGCTCAGCAGTCCGGCGAAGCTGGCCATACTGCGCGACATCGGCGGGAATGATCGCAGTGCCGCCCGGCTCCAGACCTTCAAAGATTTCGGCCTTAGCATCGGCAATCGCCTCGATCGAGCCGAGGTTCTCGATATGCGCCGGGGCAATCGTGGTGATCAGCGCAACGTGCGGGCGAACCTGACTGGTCAGCGCGCGGATTTCGCCGGCATGGTTCATGCCCATTTCGTAGACGCCGAACTTGGTGGCGGCCGGGGTGCGCGCCAAGCTGAGCGGAACGCCGACATGATTGTTGTAGCTCTTGACCGAGCGGTGGGCGCGGCCGCGGCTGGAGCGATCCAGCGCAGCGAAGATCGCCTCCTTCACCCCGGTCTTGCCGACCGAGCCGGTAACGCCGATTACCCGCGCAAAAGTCCGCTCTCGCGCGGCTTTGGCCAAAAGCTCAAGTGCAGTTGAGGTATCTTCAACTAGGATATGCGGGCCATCAATCGGCCGGTCGACCACCGCTGCCGCTGCCCCCTTGGCAAAGGCGGCCTCGATAAAGCGGTGACCATCCATCGCCTCGCCCTTGAGGGCAAAGAACAGATCGCCTTCGATGACATCGCGGCTGTCAATCTCAACCCCGGAAACGGCAAAGTCGCAACTCGCCGTGCCGCCGGTTGCTGCCGCAATGTCGGCCGCCGTCCACAGCGCCAGCCCATGTGCATCATCAATTTCGATCGGCCATTCAAGGATCCGGGCAACAGCATTCATGCAGCACACTCCCTGGCTACGGTAACATCATCGAATGGCAGCACGCGCTGGCTTTCCCCTGCGCCAATGATCTGCCCCTGTTCATGGCCCTTGCCGGCAATCAGCACGATGTCATCGCGCCCGGCTTCGGCAATCGCGGCGGCAATGGCTGCGCGGCGATCGCCGATTTCCTTCAACTGGCCCGCCCCACCCGCCAGGATCGCGGCGCGGATGGCGGCCGGTTCCTCGCTGCGGGGATTGTCATCGGTCACGATCGCAAGATCAGCCTGCTGCGCCGCAATCTGCCCCATCTCGGGCCGCTTGCCCTGATCGCGATCGCCGCCAGCGCCAAAGACCGCGATCAACCGCCCCGCACAATGCGGACGCAGCGCAGCAAAGGCCGCGGCCAGCGCGTCAGGTGTGTGGGCATAATCAACGTAGACCGGTGCACCCGCCCGGTTGATTGCCGCGCGTTCCAGCCGCCCCCGCACCGGCTGCAGCCGGGCCAGCGCATCAAATACTTGGTCGGCATCCCCGCCCGTCGCCAGAACAAGTCCGGCCGCAACCAGCGCATTCGCAGCCTGATAGGCCCCGATCAGCGGCAGGGTGACCTTGCGGGCCTGGCCCGCGTGGACCAGTTCAAGCATCTGGCCCAGTTGCCCCGGCGTGCGGCTCATCAGCCGAATGCCGTCACCCTGTTCGCCAACAGTTAGGATGTTAAGGCCACGCTGCTTTGCATGGTCAATTGCCCGGCCGGACCATTCGTCATCAGCCCAGATCACCGCCGTGCCATCCTGGGCCACCACTTCGTCAAACAGCCGCATCTTGGCTGCGAAGTAGTCTTCCATCGTCTTGTGGTAATCGAGGTGATCGCGGCTGAGGTTGGTAAAGCCGCCCGCCACGACCACCAGCCCTTCGTTGCGATACTGGGCCAAGCCATGGCTCGACGCTTCATAGGCGACGTGCGTCACCCCTTCGCGGGCGAGCCCGCTCATGTTCGCAAGGAAGGTCACGATGTCAGGCGTGGTCAGCCCGGTCGAGACGCTTTCATCCGCCGTGGTGATCCCCAGCGTCCCGATCGAGGCGGCGCTATGGCCGGCCATCCGCCAGATCTGGCGGACCATTTCGACAGTCGAGGTCTTGCCGTTGGTCCCGGTCACTGCGACCAGGGTTGCAGGCACGGGCGCATAGAACTGCGCGGCCAGCCGGGCAAAGACCTGCCGCGGGTTGTCGGCGGGAATGTGAACCGCGCCGACCACTGTGGCTTCTGGCCGGGCCACGACGGCAATTGCGCCGGCTGTCACGGCCGCCGGGATGAAATCCTCGCCATTCACCGCCGCACCCTGAAAGGCACCAAAGACGGTACCGGGCGCAACCTTGCGGTTATCGATAGCAAAGCCGGTGACCTGGGCTTCGGCAGAGCTGGCGATGGGGATGCCGGCAAGCTGTGCCAGCTGCGCCAGCGTCATTCACCGTCTCCATTGCCGACGAGCGGCGACAGGTCAGAAATATCCACGTCGCGGTGCGGTTCGGGCATGATCCCCAGCAAGGGACCAATCCGCGGGACGATGCGGCCGACGATCGGCGCCGCTGTCCAGCCAGCCGTGCGCTGACCCGAAGTTGCCGCCGTGCCCTGGGGCTCATCCAGCATGGCGATCAGCACATAGCGCGGGTGATCCATCGGGAAGGCTGCGGCGAAGGTCGAAACCAGCGAACTGCGCTGGTAACCGCCGACACCGGGCTTTTCGGCCGAGCCGGTCTTGCCGCCGACCCGATAGCCTACCGCGTCAGCCTTCTTTCCGGTGCCGTCTACCACGATCATGCGCAGCAACTGGCGCATGCGGGCGCTGGTCGAAGCCTTGAACACGCGGCGGCCCTCCGGAACCTGGCCCGGTGCCAGCTTGCGCAGCGTCGCCGGGCGCCAGATGCCGCCGTTAACCAGCGCGGCATAGGCCGCGGCCAGATGCAGCGGGGTAACGGCAATGCCGTGGCCGTAGGATACGGTCATCGTGGTGATCCGCGGCCATTCGCCCTTGGGCCACAGCGGGAAGCCGCGGGCCGGCAATTCGATATAGGGGCGCTCATTCATGCCAAGCGAACGCATCGTCGCATTGAGCCGCGCCCCGCCCAGTTCGTCGGCAACCTGGGCCGTCACGATGTTCGAGGAATGGATCAGGGCCTCGGGCACGTTGAGCGATGGCCCGAAATTATGCGAATCGCGGATGCGGAAGCCGCCAATTTCAAGCGGCCGGCCCGACTGATAGCGGCGCGACAGGTCGGTTACGGTTCCGGCGTCAATCGCGGCGGCAATCGTGATCGGCTTGAAGGTCGAACCCAGTTCGTAAACCTGGTTGGTTACCCGGTTGAAGATATTGCCGGCACC
Organism: uncultured Novosphingobium sp.; assembly: GCA_964413885.1. Taxonomy (GTDB): domain Bacteria; phylum Pseudomonadota; class Alphaproteobacteria; order Sphingomonadales; family Sphingomonadaceae; genus Novosphingobium. The sequence continues at coordinate 101,299 of CAYPTU010000001.1, read as the reverse complement.
GGCGTTGTCGATCAGGTTCGGGTTGAACGAGGGCAGCGATGCCAAGGCAAGCACTTCGCCCGTTTCGACATCAAGCACCAGGCCGGCGGCGCCCTTCGCCTTAGTATCGGCGATGCCCTTCAGCAATTCGTCTTCCAGCGCGCCCTGCACCCGGCTGTCGAGCGAAAGCATTGCAGGCGTGCCGCGGGTGGCGGGATCGGTCAGCCGCTTATCGAACACCCCTTCCATCCCGGCGTGGCCGTGGCCGTCGGCACCAACAAAGCCCAGCACGTGCGCGGCCAGTGAACCCTGCGGATAGAACCGTTCGGTCTCACGCGGGAATTCAAGCGCAGGTTCGCCGAGGGCGTGAACCTTGTTGGCATCCTCAGGCAGGATCCGGCGACGCAGGTAGCCCGGACGGCCGGAGGCCAGCCGCGCCGCAGTCTGCGCCACGTCCATGTCCGGGAAGATCCGGTTCAGGGCAATCGCCACTTCCTTGACAGGCCGAACCAGCGGCGTCCCATCATCGCCTAGCGCGGTGGGATTGAACCACAGGGCATAGGCCGGGAAGGCACGCGCCAGCGGCACGCCATTACGATCGACGATATCCCCGCGCTGCGGGGTCATGCCAAAGGGGCTCGCGCTGGCCGGGGCGCCTTCAAACAGCCCCAGATAGACCACGCGAAGCAGCGCAATCACCGCGATCAAGCCAAACAGGCCGCAGACCAGCACCAGCCTGGCCTTGGCCATGGTCAGGGCTAGGCGGCGTGTATTGGCGATTTCCACCCGGCCAGAGGCAACAATGCTGGAAACCGACGGGGTGTTCATTCGGAGCGGACCTCTGCCCGGTCAAGCTTGGTCAGGCGGGCGCTCAACTTGGCCGGCGTGGTTGCCCGCTCAGCCGCATCGCGCGAATCCGCCACCTTGACCTTGGCCGCAATCGCCTGGCCGGTCAGCGGCGAAACCATGGCCTGGATCGGGCTCTGATCGCCAATCACATCAGCCGCGCTTGCCACCCGGATCGGATTGGGGGCGTCGGGGCCGCGCACCTTGCCAAGGGCGGCCAGCTGGCGCTCACCTTCCAGATACTGGCCGGCGGTTGGCGCCCGATAGCCGAATTCGATCTCGTTAAGGTTACGCAGCTGCTGCTGGCTGGCGCGGGTCTGGAACTCGGTCTCGAGGAACAGCTTTTCCTGATTGAGCGCATTGATCTGCCGCTGCGCCAGTTGCACCTGGCTCTTCACCGCGTTGACACGAACCATCAGCACAAGCGTCATGGCGGCGCAGATGGCCAAAAGGGCCACCCAGCCAATCGAACGCATCCGGTCTTGGGTCAGATTCATGCAGCCCTCCTATGGCGCGCGGGAGCAGCGGTGCGCACGGCAGCCCGCAGGGTGGCCGAACGTGCACGGGGATTGCGGTTGATCTCGGCCGCAGACGGACGGACCGCCTTGGCCACGTGATCGAACGTGGGGGCCGCGGCCGGAGCAAGCTGCGGCAGGTGACGCGAGGTATTGGCCAAAGCGCCGCCAGCTTCGCGCAGGAACTGCTTCACGATCCGGTCTTCGAGGCTGTGGAAGCTGACCACGGCCAGGCGGCCACCCGGCGTCAGCAGTTGCTCGGCGGCATCAAGCGCCACGTTCAACTCTTCCAGCTCGGCGTTCACGTGGATGCGGATCGCCTGGAAGCTGCGGGTGGCCGGATCCTTGGGCATGCCGGGATGATGGCCGAGCGCCTTGCGGACCACGGCCGCGAGTTGACCGGTGGTCTCAAGCGGGCGGGCTGCGACAATGGCGCGGGCAACACGGCGGGACTGGCGCTCTTCGCCATAGTTGAACAGCACGTCAGCAATCTCGCCCTCAGGCGCCGTATTGACGAAATCGGCCGCGCTGGGGCCGTCCTGGCTCATCCGCATATCGAGCGGACCATCCACCGCGAAGGCAAAGCCGCGATCAGCCTGATCCAGCTGCATCGACGAGACGCCGATATCCATCGCGATCCCGTCAATCCGGGCCACCCCGGCCTCGCTCAGGGCAGCGACCATTTCCGAGAACCGACGCGGATGCAGCACCAGCCGGGCGGGCTGTTCGGCACATTCGGGCCAGGCGCGCCCGGCGGCAATGGCATCGGGATCGCGATCAAAGGCGTGAACCGTTGCACCGGCATTGAGCAGCGCCCGGGTATAACCACCCGCCCCAAACGTGGCGTCAACAATCACCGCACCGGGAGCAGGGGCAAGCGCGGCAATCACTTCATCAAGCAGAACGGGAACGTGCGGGGCGGCGCTCACTTGCGGGCCTTCCCGGCTTGCGCCGCGAGTTCGGCGCAGGCTTCCTGCGCATCTTCCCAACCGGCGCCCATCTTGGCCAGCTCTTCGGGGTTCCAGATCGTGAACGACTTGCCGCCACCCTGGAAGAAGGCCGCACTGTCCAGCCCACCCAGCTTGAAATAGCGTTCAGGCAGGACGAAGCGACCGGAATCATCAAACGGTACGCGGGCGAAACCATAAAGCTGGTTGGCGCGCAGTTCGCGGTCATATTCGACCCCGCGCTCCAGCGCGATCCGCTCTTCGCGGTCCAGCTCGGCTTCGAATTCACTGACGCGGCCAAGGCCGAAGGCGATCAGGCACTTCCAGCGGGGATGCTTGGCCAGGCACAGGACACGTTCGCCCATGCCGGAATCCCGAACAGCCTTGCGGAAGTCTGGCGGCAGCACGAACCGGCCCTTTTCGCCCAACAGCGAAAAGCCCTGCCCGCTATAGCTGATCGGCCGAACCGCCTCCACGCCATCTGCCCCACAAGCCGGAATCCCGGCGGTTAAATCCTCCCCCGCACCAGCCGCTGCCCGTTGCGACCGGACCCCCAAGTGGGGAACGAAGGTAAACATCGCTGTCGATGAATTGATTTCTTAACCGCCTAATGCCGGGGATGGAAGGGCTTTTTGCGGGAAATCACGGGATAAGTCGTTAAATAGCTGAATTTAAAGCCCACCATTGCGCAGGCATCGTAATTACCGTGACAATGTTTTTGGTTTGTTCTCTGCGAAAATCAGCCATTTACGGCCGACTCGGACCAGCGGCCCGTTCGTTTCCCGTATTTTCCCCGAACCGGGGATCAGGGCGTGCTGAAAGCGCGGCGCAGAAGCCCGGCCAGCGCGTCTTGGCGCAGCTGGCCATTGTCGTGGGCAGAAAGCACCTCGGCGTCGGCTAAGGCTACCAGACGCCCCTGCCCAACCTGGCAGATCGCGAGCACGCCCGCGCCAGCGATCCGGCAGGTTGCCCCCACGCTGCGCCAGGTGCCGGCCAGATTGACCGGGATCGTCAGCCCGTCTGCCGCCACCAGCCTGACCCCGGCCGGCTGTTGCTCGTCAAAGGTCAATTCCAGCTTCCACCGGGTCAGGATGGGCGAAAGCAGCACGATGTCCTGCGGCCGGCGGGGATCGCCCAACGGAAAGACCGATGGCTCGGTCAACATGGGATCGGCCAGCAGCAACAATTGCCCGCCCCGGCGCAGCCAATTGTCCAGCGCGACATTCTCCGTCGGTGAAAGTGGCCGCGGCTGGGCGATCACCAGGCGCTTCAGGCCAGGCTGCAGGCCATCAAGCGTATCAAGGGGCCGGATCGGTCCAATCGCGGCCAAGGCCTGCTTGGCCCGGTGCGGTGATTGGCCGCTGGCCAGCAGTTGCTGGGGATCTTCGCCCTCGCCCCAGATCAGCGGCAGCGATGTAAACAGGCCAACCGGTTCAGGGCGCGCCGCGGTGCCGGGGCGCAATGACCAGCCCAACAATGCGCCCAAAGCGGCGAGCAACAGCGCCGCCGCGAGGACAGCTGGTCTAGTTCTTGGGCGCGGCACTGGGCTGCGGCGCGGCGCTGGGGGCCGCCGCCGGAACCACGCCGATATCGGCCAGCGGATCGGCTCGATCATCGGCCTTGGCCGGTGCCGCCGTCGGTACCACGGCTTCGGAAGAGCGGGCGCGGTCATTGATGATGTTGGCCAGCCCGACCAGTAGGACAATCGCTGCCAGCCCAAACAGGCCGGCCTGCAAGCGCTGCACCGCCTGGGCGCGCAATTCGCGCGCGCTGGGCGGCTCAAAATGCTGGGGAGCCGGGCGGTGATCGGGACGGTTGGAAAGGGTTCCCATCAGACGAGTCTAATCGATCAGGCCAGCCAGGGAAAGACCGGCAGGCCCTTCGCGCGGAGCCACTCGGCATTGTAGAGCGAGGAGAGATAGCGGAAGCCGGTATCGCACAGGATCGTGGCCGCGCGCACATCCTTGCGCCCTTCGGCCACCAGCTGCCTGCCCAGTTCCACCGCCCCGGCGACGTTGATGCCGGATGACAGGCCCAGGCACAGCCCCTCCTCCCGCAGCAGCCGGCCGACCCATTCGAGGCCTTCCTCATCCGAAATCCGGAACTGGGTATCGATCGGCGCGCCATCGAGATTGGCGGTGATCCGCCCCTGACCGATCCCTTCGGCCACGGAATTGCCCTCAGCCTTGAGCTCACCACAGGCGTAGTAATTGTACAGCGCCGCGCCGTGCGGATCGGTCAGGGCGATGCGGATGTTCTCGTCAAAGGCCTTCAGCCCCATGCCGACCCCGGCGATCGTCCCGCCCGTCCCGGCGGCACAGGTGAAGCCATCGATCCGGCCCTCAAGCTGCGCCCAGATTTCCGGTGCGGTGCTTTCGATATGGGCCTTGCGGTTTGCGACATTGTCAAACTGGTTAGCCCAGACCGCACCCGGCGTCTCTTCCGCGAGGCGGCGCGAGGTGTGGACGAAGTGCGCCGGGTCGGCAAACTTGGTCGGCGGCACCAGCACCAGTTCAGCGCCCAGCGCGCGCAGGGTGTCCATCTTTTCCTTGGACTGGTTATCCGGCATCACGATCACGGTCTTGTAACCGCGCGCATTGGCCACCAGCGCAATGCCGATGCCGGTATTGCCGGCTGTCCCTTCAACGACCGTACCACCCGGCTGCAGTTCACCGCGAGCTTCCGCATCGCGGATGATCCAAAGCGCCGCCCGGTCCTTCACCGAAGCGCCGGGATTGGCGAATTCGCACTTGCCCCAGATCTCGCAACCGGCCGCCTCGCTCGGCCCCTTGAGCAGGACGAGCGGGGTGTTGCCGATCAGGTCGAGCGTGTTGTCTTGTACGAGCGGCATTGTCATCGCCCGAGAAGTAAGGCTGCCACGGGCCATGCGCAACGCATTTGCGCTTGGCCCGTCAGTAGCTCAATCTTCCGGCGCGATCGTGACCTTCAGGCCATCCAGCGCATCGGTCAGCTGGATCTGACACGACAGGCGCGAGGCATCGCTGCGGTGATCGGAGCTGTCGAGCAGGTCATTCTCGTCTTCGCTCATCGCCGGAAGCTTATCTGCCCAGGCCGCGTCGACGTGGATGTGGCAGGTCGCGCAGGAGCAGCAACCGCCGCACAGCGCCAGCAGTTCGTCAAAGCCGTTGTCGCGGATCGCTTCCATCACCGACAGGCCGGCCGAAGCCTCAACCGTCTTTTCCTCACCAGCCCGATTGACCACTACCAGCTTCGGCATCGCGTCGTTCCTCTTTACTGCACCCTATCGGCGCTTCGTCGCGGCTGCTAACCAAGCTGCTTTCCTTTGGCAAGCAGGACCATCCGGTGGGTTTGACGGCAGAACAACTGAAGCACGGCCTTGATAGCGTGGCCCACATCGAACCCTGCTTTGCCGAAGCATTGAAACGGACCGGCTATCCCGAGCCGCGGATCCGGTCGCGCGGCTATGCCACCCTGATGCGCACGATCGTGGGCCAGCAGGTCAGCGTGGCCGCCGCAGCATCGATGTGGCGCAAGTTCGAAGCCCACCTCGGGCCAGACCTGCCGCCGGAAAAGGTGCTGGAATCCGATTTCGATACCCTGCGCGCCTGCGGCCTCTCCAAGCAGAAGCAGGGTTACATGCGCTCGCTGTGCGAACTGGTGGTCAAGGGCGAGCTCGATTTTGACGCCCTCCCCGCCGATGACGAAGCCGCCATCGCCCAGCTCACCCAGATCAAGGGCATCGGCCGCTGGTCAGCCGAGATCTATCTGCTCTTCGCCGAAGGCCGCGGCGATATCTGGCCGGCGGGGGACCTGGCCGTGCAGGCCGGCCTGCACAAGCTGCTTGGCCTGAATGAACGCCCATCCGAAAAGCTGACCCGCGAACTGGCCGAGGCCTGGCGCCCGCACCGCGGCGCGACCGCAATCTTCACCTGGCATTGCTATAACAACCCGGCACTGTAAGCACTGCTGACATCAATGTAAGTGCGATTCGGAGTGGGGCATGGCAGAGCGTAAGGCGATCTTCATCACGGGCGGCGGCTCGGGCATTGGCCGGGCAGTGGCGCAGAAATTCGCCGCGAACGGCTGGTTCGTGGGGCTGGCAGACATCAGCGTCAGCGGGATGAAGGAAACGGCGGCGCTGCTGCCGGCCGGCGCATCATCGCAGCACAAGCTCGACGTGCGCGATCGCGCAGCTTGGGACGCGGCCCTAGCCGCTTTCGCCAAGGCTGCGGGCGGGAAGATCGATGTGGTGTTCAACAACGCCGGCGTGCCGCTGGGCGGCGCACTGATCGAAAACAAGGTCGAAGAGATCGAGCGCTGCCTCGATATCAACCTCAAGGGCGTGCTGTTCGGCGCACAGGCCTCGCACACCTGGCTCAAGGCCAGCGCGCCGGGCTCGTGCCTGCTCAACACCGCCAGCGCTGCGGGCATCTATGGCACGCCGGGCGCTTCGGTCTATTCGGCCACCAAGTTCGGCGTGCGCGCGATTACCGAAAGCCTTGATGGCGAATGGGCTGAAGACGGGATCAAGGTCTGCGATCTGATGCCCGCCTTCATCGACACCCCGCTACTGGACCACACCGCCAACCAGGGCACCAACGAGGATATCCGCGGCCGTGTGCAGAGCGCCGGGCTGGAAATCACCGCGGTAACCGAAGTGGCTGAAACCGCCTGGGCCGCCGTCCACGGCAACCAGCTCCACAACCGCGTGGGCAAGACCGCCCACCGCTTGGCCTTCGCCAGCCGCTGGATGCCGGGCCGCCTGCGCAAGCAGATCCGCAACTCGGACCGCCCGCTGGGGAAGTAAGCTCAGTCCAGGCTGGCCAGCCACGCCACCATCGCCGCATCGCGGGCGGAAACACCGCCGGCTTCGTGGGTGGTCAGCGTGATCTCTACCCGGTTGTAGACGTTGAACCATTCCGGGTGGTGATCGGCCTTGTCGGCATAGAGCGCGACGCGGGTCATGAAGCCGAAGGCTGCGTTGAAATCGGCGAAGCGGAAGGTCCGCTCAAGGGCCAGGCCGTCGCCGCGAAGCTGCCATTCCGGGTACTTGGCCAGCAAGTCGGACAGTTCGGTTTCGGTCAGGCAGGCAATCGACATGCGGGGCTCCTTGGCAGTGCGCCCGCTTTCCCCTATCGCGCGTGACGATGCAAGAGTGCCGCCTGACTGCGAACAACCTGGCCTGCCAGCGCGGCGAGCGGCTGCTATTCCGTGGGCTGGCGCTTGAGCTGACGGCTGGGCAAGCCTTGCAGGTCAAGGGTGCCAACGGCATCGGCAAGTCCAGCCTGATCCGCATTCTTGCCGGCCTGATGCGCCCGCTGGTCGGCACGGTGGAGCGCGCCGGCATGGTGGGCCTGCTCGACGAGCGCCCTGCCCTTGACCCCGGCCTGCCGCTTGGCAAGGCACTGGCGTTCTGGCAGCGGCTCGATGGGCCGGGCGATGCCGAGCTGGCCCAGCTCGGGCTGTCCAGCTTGCTCGAAGTGCCGGTGCGTTATCTTTCGACCGGGCAGAAGAAGCGCGCGGCGCTGGCCCGGCTGCTCAGTCAGGAAGCGCCGATCTGGCTGCTCGATGAGCCGCTTAACGGCCTCGACACGCGGGGTGTCGCGCTGGTTGAGGCGCTGGTTGCCCAGCATTGCGCTCAAGGCGGCATTGCCCTTGTCGCCTCGCACCAGCCGATTGCCCTGCCCGGCGGCGCGGCGATTGATCTGGCGGATTTCACCGCATGAGGCACTTCCTGATCCTGCTGCGGCGCGACCTTGGCCTGCTGCTGGGCGGTGAGCGGCGCGGGGCGACCCTGCTGCCGGTGCTGTTCTTCCTGGCGGTGGCCATGCTTTATCCCTTCGCGGTCGGTCCCGATGCGCCGGTGCTGGCGCGGACCGGCGGCGGTGTGCTGTGGATTGCGGCGCTGCTGGCGGCGATCCTGCCGCTCGACCGGCTGATCGAACCGGACCTCGAGCTGGGCCTGTTCGACCAGCTGGCACTGCGCGGGATCAGCGAAGAGCTGGCAATGACCGCGCGGATGCTGGCCCACTGGCTGAGCTTTGCCCCGGCGCTGCTGCTGGCCGCCTTGCCCGCCAGTGCACTGGTTGGGATCGAGGCGAATACGCTGCGTACGGTCGAACTGGGCCTGCTGGCGGGAACGCCGGGCCTCGCCGCGCTGGGCGTGTTGGTCGCCGCACTGACGGCCGGCTTGCGCGGTGGCGCGGCGCTGGGTGGGCTGCTGGTAATCCCGCTGGCCGTGCCACTGCTGGTCTTCGGCGCGGGCAGCCTGTCGACCGGCGGAGAGGCCGGAATTGCCCTGACTGCCGCGTTCAGTCTGGTGCTGGTGGCGATCACGCCCTTTGCCGCGGGCGCCGCGATCCGCAGCGGGCGCGGTCAGTAAGGCGGCTTGTCGAGCCCCTTGGGCGACTTGGTGAAGATCTCCACGCCGGTCTCGGTGATCGCGATCGAATGTTCGAACTGGGCCGAAAGCGAGCGGTCACGCGTCACCGCCGTCCAGCCATCTTCCAGCACCTTCACCCCTGGCTTGCCGAGGTTGATCATCGGTTCGATCGTGAAGAACATGCCGGGCTTCAGTTCCGGCCCGGTGCCGTGACGGCCAACGTGGACCACTTCGGGCGCATCATGGAACAGGCGGCCAAGACCATGGCCGCAGAATTCGCGCACCACGCCATAACGCTGGCCTTCGGCATAGGACTGGATCGCCGCACCGATATCGCCCAGCCGCGCGCCGGGGCGGCTCGCCGCCTCGATCCCCAGCATCAGGCATTCATAAGTGACGTCAACCAGCCGCCGCGCCTTCAGTGGCACATCGCCGACCAGGTACATCCGGCTGGTATCGCCGTGCCAGCCATCAAGCAGCGGGGTAACGTCAATATTGACGATATCGCCATCCTTCAGGACCTTGTCCGAAGGGATGCCGTGGCACACCACATGGTTGATCGAGATGCAGCACGAATGGGTATAGCCGCGATAGCCCAGCGTGGCCGGAACCGCGCCGCCATCCAGCGTCATCTGCCGAACGATGTCATCCAGTTCCTGGGTTGATACACCCGGCTTGACGTGCGGCACCAGCGCATCGAGAATTTCGGCAGCCAGTCGGCCAGCGCGGCGCATGCCTTCAAAGCCCTCGGGCCCGTGCAGCTTGATCGTGCCGTCACGCAGGACGGTCTCGGCTCCGGTTACTACCTGATACTGTGTCATCGCCGCGCCATATAGGCCGGGTTCGCCGAAAAAGCGAGGGGCCGGTCAGCGGCCCAGCGCAAAGACCGAACGGTACTGCGGCTTCACCGCTGCCAGCACGGCCTTGGTCACCGGCAGGGTGATCTCATAGTCCCCTTCGACATAAGGACCCGCCTCGTAAGGCGCGATCAGCACGCCGATGCGGTCAAACTGCTGCTGGTTCGACGATCCCAGGATTACGGTCGAGGCGGTTGGATCAATGCACTGGTCAAACGGATCATCGCTGTCAGGCAGCACCGGTTCGCCGCGCCGCTGGGCCCGTTCGCGATTGAGCGCCTTGCAGAACGGATCGCGGATCGCCTTGGCCAGGGCGGCGCGCGATACGAACAGATCGGTCGCGACCCGGCTCTGGTCGGCCACCTTGTCCCACAATAACGCCTGCGACCAATGATTGGGATGCGCGCCGCCGGTAAATTCATTCGCCGTTGCCGTCAGGCTGAGCCAGCCGGGCAAGTCAGTCACCACTGACCAGCTAACCAAATGGTTATAGGGATTGAACGGAAAGCCGCCCTCCTTGGCCGCAGCCCGCCCTTCCCGGGCAGCCGTGGCGATCTCGCGCCGTTGCTTGGCCAGGTCTGCTTCCAGTTCCGCCACCAGGGAGGGGATCGCCGCGGCCTCGGCCGGATAGCTATATTCAAATTCGAAAAGAGCCGTCTGCTCCTGGGTCTTGCGGGCCAGTGGCGCGATGGTGGCGGCGGCTGTTGGCTCGACCAAGGGCGCAGCCGCAGCTGATGCCTTCTGCTCGGGCGCCTGGCTGTTGTTCTTTTCCGGCACGCAGGCCGTTGCCAAGAGCAGGAACAGGATCGCCCCTTTACGCATTTGCCAAATTCCTCTCGCACCTTGCGCCGCAGCGCGGCTATGGCAGTGATCATGACCGATAAGCACGCAACGATCCAGCCCGACCGGGACCAGCAAGCCACCCCGATCCATGTGATCGACAAGGTCGGACTGGAAGATTTCCTCAAAAACCTGCCCGGATCCGCGCGAACGGCGCTGGCGGCGCAAAAGTTTGCAGCCGCACCGTTTGAGCACGCGATTATCCCCAACGGTGACGATTGGGCGGTGGTTACCGGCGTTGCCGATGCGGCCGAACTCGGCACCTGGTGCCTGGCGCGTCTGGGGGAAAGCCTGCCCGGCGGGACCTATCGCCTGGTCAACGCCGATAGCGGACCGGCCCTGTTCGGCTGGGCTGCCGGTCAATACCGGTTTGACCGCTATCGTGCAGCGCCCTGCGAAGAATCACCACGGGTGCTGCTGACCAAGGCGGTCAGCGCGATCGAGCCGATAATGGCCGAAGTCGCAGCCACGGCACTGGTCCGCGATATGGTCAACACCCCGGCGGAGGACATGGGGCCGGCGCAGATCGAGGCCGAAGTCGAACGCGTGGCCAAAGCCAACAAGGCTGAGGTGAAAGTGACCAGCGGCGATGCGCTCGAACAGGGCTTTCCGATGGTTCACGCCGTCGGGCGCGCCGCAGCGCGCCAGCATGCACCACGGCTGATCGAACTGACCTGGGGTGATCCGCGCCACCCGAAGCTGGCAATTGTCGGCAAGGGCGTCTGCTTTGACAGCGGCGGGCTGGATATCAAGCCGGCCTCGGGCATGGCGCTGATGAAGAAGGACATGGGCGGCGCGGCCCATGCCCTCGCCCTGGCCCAGCTGGTCATGCAGCAGCACCTCAAGGTCCGGCTGCACCTGCTCATCCCGGCGGTGGAGAACGCCATTGCCGGCAACGCCTTCCGTCCCGGTGATGTGCTGAGGAGCCGCAAAGGCCTCTCGGTCGAGATCGGCAATACCGATGCCGAAGGCCGTTTGGTGCTGGGCGACGCCCTGACCCGGGCGGGCGAGGAAGATCCCGAACTGGTGATCGACTTTGCCACGCTGACCGGTGCAGCCCGCGTCGCCGTCGGGCCCGATCTCCCCGCCCTGTTCACCCGGCACGACGAGACTGCAGCGGATATGATTGCAGCGGGTGAAATGGCGAACGACCCCTGCTGGCGCCTCCCGCTCTATGACGGGTATCGCGAGTACCTGAAAAGCGACATTGCCGACCTCAACAACTCCAGCAGCAACGGCTTTGCCGGAGCCTCGGTCGGCGCGCTGTTCCTCGATCGTTTTGTCCCGGCCGATACCGACTGGGCCCACTTCGATACCTTCGCCTGGCGCCCCGCCGCCAAGCCCGGTCGCCCCAAGGGCGGCGACGCCCTGGGCCTGCGCGCAGCATGGGGCCTGTTGAAGGGGCGCTATGGATAACTTGCCCTCTGCCCCCAGCGCGGCTAATCGCCCGGTCTTCCAGTTTTCGGGGCACGAAACCTTGACCGTAACCGCCATTCCCGAAGGTCAGTTTGGCCTGACCGGCCCGGCCGAAAAGCTTGATGACGCGCACTGGCCGGTGCGCGGTGACCTAGCGCATATCCGCCTCGCAGGCCGTTGCTTCGTGCCGCATTATGCCGTGCCGATGCCGCGCAAGGTCGTGGCAGCGGGCGCAAACCTGCTGTCCGCCAACAAGGCCGATGCCGAGCTGCGCGACCAGCTGGCCGGCGGTACGCTGTTCAACCTGCTGGACGTAACCGGCGGCTGGGCCTGGGGCCAGGTCGGCGAGGATGGCTTTGTCGGCTACCTGCCGGTCGAAGCCCTCGAAGCCTGAGGTGGCGCACAAGGTCTTCATCGACGGTGCCGCGGGCACGACCGGGCTGGAGATCGTCGAACGCCTGACGCCCCGGGCCGAGTTCGAACTGCTGATCCTGGATGATGAGGCGCGCAAGGATGCCGGGGCGCGGCGCGATGCTTACCACGCCGCCGATTTCGCCGTGCTCTGCCTGCCCGACGATGCCGCCAAGGAAGCGCTGACCCTGTCCGAAGGCGCGGCAGTACGGATCATCGATGCCTCCAGCGCGCACCGCGTCGCCCAAGGCTGGACCTATGGCTTTCCGGAACTCACCGGGCGCGAGGCGGTGGCCGCCGCCACCCGCATCAGCAATCCCGGCTGCTACCCCACCGGCTTCCTCGGCCTTGTCGCCCCCTTGGTGCGGGCCGGACTGCTGCCCGCCGACTGGCCCTATACCGTCAATGCTGTCTCGGGTTACTCGGGCGGCGGCAAGGCGCTGATCCAGCGCTTTGAGGACGACGGCGATATCGCCTTCCGCACCTACGGCCTTGGCATGGGCCACAAGCACGTGCCCGAAATGCAGCGCTATGCCGCCCTCGCCCACCCGCCGCTGTTCGCCCCGGCCGTCATCGACGCGCACCGCGGCATGGTGGTGGAAGTGCCGCTGCCGCTCAGCGCCATGCCGATGGCCGGATCGCCCGAAGTGCTGCGGCTGGCCCTGGTCGAATTCTATGCCGGCAGCAAGATCGTCACCGTGCACGACGAACCGCAGGACGAATTGCTGCTGCGCCGCTCGATGCAGCCATCGGATCGGCTCGACCTGTGGGTATTCGGCGCGAAGGACGGTGCGCAGGCCCGGCTCGTCGCCCGGCTCGACAATCTGGGCAAGGGCGCCAGCGGGGCTGCCGTGCAAAGCCTGAATCTGATGGCCGGGCTGGAAGAAACCGCCGGCCTCAACCTCTGACCTGCCTATTTTTTAGGCAGTCCCTGCTGAAAAATCAGGCAACCGATCACCGCCAGCCACGCATGATTTGAATCAAGCGTCCCAGCGTTTCGATTCAAATCTTGCGAATCCACTCTTTTCGGCGGCTGCGGCATGGCCTAGAGCCATTTTATTGCTGCTGGCACGATTCTTGATTCCGGAATTTGGAGCGGCACTCGAACGTCAGGACCGGATCCGGTGAAAATCGGCCTGGTACCGGCGCAGCGCGCAGGGGAATGACAAGTGAAAAAGATCGAAGCGATCATCAAGCCGTTCAAGCTCGATGAGGTGAAGGAAGCGCTGCACGAAGTTGGCGTATCCGGCATTACCGTGACCGAAGCCAAGGGCTTTGGCCGCCAGAAGGGCCACACCGAACTCTATCGCGGCGCCGAATATGTCGTCGATTTCCTGCCCAAGGTGAAGCTTGAGGTGGTGGTGCCGGATGACCTGGCTGACCGCACCGTCGAAGCCATCTGCAACGCTGCCCAGACCGGCCGCATCGGCGACGGCAAGATTTTCGTCATCCCCGTCGAACGCGCCGTGCGTATCCGCACCGGCGAGCGTGACAACGACGCTATCTGATCCATCCACTCCATCCGGAAAAATCGCCCACGGCCACGGCCGGGGTCATCAAGAAGGAAGACCAATGAGCAAGGCCAAGGACATCATCAAGCGGATCAAGGACGAAGAGATCGAATGGGTCGATCTGCGTTTCACCGATCCGAAGGGCAAGTGGCAGCACCTCACCATGTGCGCGCACGTGATGGGCGAAGATGAGCTGGAAGACGGCCTGATGTTCGACGGTTCGTCGATCGAAGGCTGGAAGGCCATCAACGAATCCGACATGATCCTGAAGCCGGACCTGGATTCGGTCTTCGTCGATCCGTTCAGCGCCACGCCGATGCTGATCATCACCTGCGATATCGTCGAGCCGTCGACCGGCGATCTCTATGGCCGCGATCCGCGCTCGACCGCCAAGCGCGCCGAAGCCTTCGTCAAGACCACCGGCTTTGGTGACACCGTCTACGTCGGCCCGGAAGCCGAATTCTTCCTGTTCGACGACGTCCGTTTCTATGACGGCTACGATGGCAACGGCTTCAAGATCGATGACATCGAACTGCCGACCAACGGCAACCGCGAATATGACGGCGGCAACCTGGCCCACCGTCCGCGCGCCAAGGGTGGCTACTTCCCGGTCGCCCCGGTTGACAGCTGCGTCGACATCCGCGGCGAAATGGTTTCGACCATGCTCGAAATGGGCCTGCCCTGCGACAAGCACCACCACGAAGTTGCTTCGGCCCAGCACGAGCTTGGCCTGACCTTCGGCACCCTGGTGCAGACCGCTGACCGCATGCAGGTCTACAAGTATGTCGTGCAGCAGGTGGCCCAGGCCTATGGCAAGACCGCAACCTTCATGCCGAAGCCGATCAAGACCGATAACGGTTCGGGCATGCACACCCACATCTCGCTGTGGGAAGGCGGCAAGCCGCTGTTCGCCGGCAACGGCTACGCCGGTCTGTCGGACATGTGCCTGTACTTCATCGGCGGCGTGATCAAGCATGCCAAGGCCCTGAACGCCTTCACCAACCCGACCACCAACAGCTACAAGCGCCTGGTCCCGGGTTATGAAGCCCCGGTGCTGCTGGCCTATTCGGCCCGCAACCGTTCGGCCTCGTGCCGCATCCCCTATGGCGCCGGTGACAAGGCCAAGCGCGTGGAATTCCGCTTCCCCGACGCGATGGCCAACCCCTACCTGTGCTATTCGGCGCTGCTGATGGCCGGTCTCGACGGGATCAAGAACAAGATCCACCCGGGCGAAGCCATGGACAAGAACCTCTACGATCTGCCGCCGGCCGAACTGGCCCAGGTGCCGACCGTCTGCGGTTCGCTGCGTGAAGCGCTGGAAAGCCTGGAAGCCGATCACGACTTCCTGCTGCAGGGCGGCGTGTTCACCAAGGACCAGATCGAAAGCTACATCGAACTGAAGTGGCCGGAAGTGATGCGTTGGGAAACCACGCCGTCGGCCGTCGAATTCGACATGTACTACAGCCTCTAATCGGGCATGAACGAAGGAAAGGCGCCCGGATTGCTCCGGACGCCTTTCCGCTGGGCCAGCCGACTGGAGGGGCTAAAGTGCCAATCGGTCAGGCCAGATTCAGGGGGCGCTGCGGGAAACCGCCGCCCCCTTTGTTATTGTGGCGGCAGCAGCAGTCCACGCCGCCCGGCAGCAACGAACGAACCAAACAGCATTGAAATCGCCAGCACAGCGATCAGGCCCAGCGGATCGATCGGTCCGGTGCGACCAAGGTGCGCCAAGGTGGCCCAGGGCAGGATCACCATCGTCGCCGCTCCCGCCATGATTGCCGAAGCATCAAGCGAGATTCCTCGCATCAACTCGTCGTAAAGGCGCCATTGCGCAATCGATATGCCGATGCTCAAGACAACCGACGCGGCCAGCAACCCGGCTGCAAGACTGGCCGAAATCAGCCCCCCCCGCCCCGAAAGAGCCAGCAGGACCATGGATGATCCCAGCGCGAGGCAAGACACGGCACTGCCACTCAACATCGTTCGCTGGTCGACCAGGTCTTCGGCATCGCCCACGCTGAGGATATTTGCTCCAAGTTTCGGAATGCCGACACCGAGGCCGACGAACAACCCCATCAATGCGTAAACCAGACCAGTCCCAAGCAAGGCCGCCGAACTCGGTGTCAACGCGTCGGTCACGCTTGGCAACAAGACCGAGAGCCCGAGCGTCGAAACCAGGCCAACGACACCACCAAGCGCCATTTGCAGGGCGGCTTTGCGCACATTTGGACGGGCGACTTGAGTCTTCATGCTTCGGGCTCCCACTGATCGATGAATATCTCCGGCACCGCGCAGCCGAACAGTTTGGCCATACGCAGTGCCAGCGGTAGGCTGGGGTCGTACTTATCGGTTTCCACCGCATTGATCGTCTGACGCGACACACCCAGCCGCCGGGCCAGTTCGCCCTGGCTCCAGCCCGCCGCCTCGCGCAGTTCCTTCAACCGGTTTTCCACCCGCAACGCTCCTGTGCCTGTAAAGAGCTCTTTACTCCAATCCACCCCCCTGTCAAGAACTCTTGTCACCGACGCCTCGAAAGATTGGCGCTTGAATTATTGCCCGCCGGGTCCGACAAAGGTCGCGTTTAATCGATCCATTAAGGGAGATTCGCCATGCGCGAACGGCTGCAGCACTATATCGACGGCAAGTGGGTGGACAGCGAAGGCGGCGCCCGCCGCGAGGTGATCAATCCGGCGACCGAAGAGGCCTGCTGCGTCATCTCGGTTGGCACCAAGGCCGATGTCGACAAGGCCGTGGCGGCCGCCCGCCGCGCCTTCAAGACCTTCAGCCAGACCACCAAGGAAGAGCGGCTGGCGCTGCTTGAACGGATCGTTGTGGAATACAAGAAGCGCGGCGCAGACCTGGCTGTCGCCATGGCCGAGGAAATGGGTGCGCCCGTCTCCTTCGCCGGCACGGCCCAGGTTGGCGCCGGGATCGGCGGCTTCATGAGCACGATCGCCGCCCTGAAGGACTTCAACTTCATGGAAGATGGCCACGGCTTCAAGGTGGCCTATGAGCCGATCGGCGTGGTTGGCATGATCACCCCGTGGAACTGGCCGCTGAACCAGATCGCACTCAAGGTTGCCCCGGCCCTCGCCGCCGGCAACACCATGGTGCTCAAGCCGTCGGAAGAATGCCCGACCAACGCCGCGATCTTTGCGGAGATCCTGGACGCAGCCGGCGTGCCGCCGGGCGTGTTCAACCTGGTTCAGGGCGATGGCCCGACCACGGGTAACGCAATCTCCAGCCACCCGGACATCGAAATGGTCAGTTTCACCGGCTCGACCCGCGCCGGTATCGCCGTGGCGATCGCCGCTGCACCCACGGTCAAGCGCGTCCACCAGGAACTGGGCGGCAAGAGCCCGAACCTGGTCCTGCCGGATGCCGATTTCGCCACCCAACTGGCCCCGGTCGCGATGGGTCCGCTGGTCAATACCGGCCAGTCGTGCATCAGCCCGACCAAGGTGCTGGTGGCCAAGGACCGCGAAGCCGAAGCCGTCGCCTTCTACAAGAACATGTATTCGCACACCCCGGTGGGTGACCCGATGGCCGAAGGCAACCACCTTGGCCCGCTGGTCAACAAGGCCCAGTACGACAAGGTGCGCGAACTGATCCAGTCGGCGATTGACGAAGGTGCCACGCTGGAAACCGGCGGCACCGACCTGCCCGCCGGCGTCAACCGCGGCTACTTTGTCCAGCCGACCGTGTTCTCGGGCGTGACGCCGGACATGCGCATCGCCAACGAGGAAATCTTCGGCCCGGTCGCCACGATCATGGCCTATGACAGCCTCGATCAGGGCATCGAGCTGGCCAATGCCACCGAATATGGCCTCTCGGCCGCAATCACCGGCGATCCAGCCAAGGCCGCCGCGGTGGCTGGCAAGCTGCGCGCCGGCATGGTCGCCATCAACAACTGGGGGCCCAGCCCGGGCGCTCCGTTCGGCGGCTACAAGCAGTCGGGCAATGGCCGTGAAGGTGGCCTGGCTGGCCTGAAGGACTTCATGGAAATGAAGTCGATCAGCGGCCTGCCTGCCTGATCCCAGACTGCCCGATTTGAGTAACTGGACCCCCTTCCCGCCTGCGCAGGGAGGGGGTTTGGTTTTGGGCGCCCGCCAATTCGGGCAGTGAGCAGCGGGTATTCGTATGCCTAGCGCTGGCCGGTTGCGGATCCTGCCGATAGCCTTGCGATCAAACTCCCGGGGGCATTGAATGACATATAGCCGAACTTGTTTGACCGCCTTGTGCAGCGCCCTGCTGCTGGCATCATCAGCCCAGACCATGGCCGAGACGCCCGCCCAGTTCGTTTCGGAGCGACCTGCCCCCCGCGTCGACTATTGGCAAAAGCGCGCCATCGAGATCGATCGCCAGTTGGCGACGAAACAGAGCCTTAAGCCGGTGCGGCTGCTCTTCATTGGCGATTCAATTACGGACTTTTGGCATTTAGATGCCAATCCCTGGTTTCCCGGGCTCTTCATGGGGAAGACCATCTGGGATGAAAGCTTTGGCGGCGCGGTGCCCGAGCACAAGGCCCTGAACCTGGGCGTTTCGGGTGACCGGATCGAACATGTCCTCCACCGGCTGATGCCGGCGGCAAAGGGTGGCCAGGGCTGGCTTGACCGGCCCGACCTGAAGCCCGACACGATTTTCCTCATGCTGGGCATCAACAATTCGTTCGATGCCGAAGTCCCGGCCGTGACCAGCATCTATCGCGGCGTGATGGCCGTCACTGCGCGGATCCACGAACGCAAACCCAAGGCCAGGATCGTTGTCCAGTCCCTGCTGCCGACCAATTCTGCCGAAAAGAACCGCGACCTTGTCATTCCGGTCAACGCTTTGCTGCGCAGCTATGCCGCGCAAAATGGCATGGTCTATCTCGACCTCTATCCGGCCTTCACCGACGCGCAAGGTGCGCAGCGCCGTGAACTGTTTAACGATGATCTCCACCCCAATCGGGAAGGCTACCGCGTGTGGCGTGATCGGCTGATAGAGTTTTTGGACCAGCCCCGCGCAGGATAGCACGCAGCCCTGGCGTCAAACCGGGTCGGGCAGCCGGTACTGGTCCTGTCCGCCAGGAACGCCATCCTTGCCGCTGCCGTCAACCGGGTGGGCGACAGCGCGCTGCAAAGTGGCCGCGGCGATCAGGCGATCCTGCTCTGCATCGTCGATCCGTTCCCAACCCGAACGGGCCAGGCGTTCCAGCGGGCGATAACGGACCTTGTATTGCATCCGCTGCGCACCTTCGACCCAATAGCCCAGATAGACGAAGGGCAGGTCCATTTCGCTGGCGCGGCGGATATGGTCTAGGATGATGTAATTGCCCAGCCCCGTGCGTTCGGCGTGATCCGGATCATAGAAGCTGTAGATCATCGACAGCCCGTCGCCCTGCTTGTCAGTCAGACAGGCGCCGATCAGGCGGCCGGGGGTGCCATCGGCCGTCGGCTCGCGATATTCGACCAGATAGGTGTCAACCGGCGTATGCTCGACCATGTCGGCAAAGTCGATTTCATCCATGCTGGCCATGCCGCCGCCGGGGTGGCGTTCGCCCAGGTAACGCTGGAGCAGCTCAAACTGCTCGGACGTAGACCAGGGGCGGCAGAACGTGGTGACCAGGTCCCCGTTGCGCTTGAGGTTCCGGCGCTGCGTGGCTGAGGGGCGGAATTCATTCGCCACCACCCGCACCGAAACGCAAGCATTGCAATCAATGCACGACGGGCGATAGGCCACGGTCTGGCTGCGGCGAAAACCGATCCGTCCCAGCGCATCGTTAAGCGCATCGGCGTGCGGCCCCTTTAGCTCGGTGAACACCTTGCGCTCGCTGCGCCCCGGCAGATAGGGGCACGGCGCAGGGCTGGTCACAAAGAACCGGGGAAAGCGCACGGGGGCGTTCACGGGGCGCAAGAATCCTCTGCCGGGTTAATATCAGCCACTATGCCCGCGCGGGGTGGCTGTTGAAAGACTTTTAACCACGAAACAGGGTAAACGCGGCGTTATTTTACACAGCTCCGCCCTGCGGCGATCGGCCCGTTCAGCCCAGTTCCACCTGCGTAACCGCATAGCCAGCCGCGCGCAGCGAAGCGACCAGTGCATCGAGCTGGTCCGCATCGCGGGCTTCACATTCGATGTCCGTGATCAGCCCCTTGGCGGGAAGCGTGGTAAAGATCCGCTGGTGGTAGATCTCGATGATGTTGACCGAGTGTTTGTCAAACTCGCGCATCACCTTGAACAGTGCGCCTGGGCGATCCTGCAGCGTCAGCCGCAGGCGGGCCAGGCGGCCTGACCGCGCCAGATCACGCAGCAGCACATTGGCCAGCAAGCGCGTATCGATATTGCCGCCGGTCAGCACGATGCCCACCTTGCGGCCCTTGAACAGCTCAGGATAGGCCATGACCGCGGCCAGACCGGCGGCACCAGCGCCTTCGACCACAGTCTTTTCAATCTGCAGCAACAGCGCCAGGGCGCTTTCCAGCTGCCCTTCGCTGACCAGCACCAGATCGTCGAGCGTTTCGGCCAGAACCTTGCTGGTAAAGGCGCCCGGCTCCTTCACCGCGATGCCTTCGGCCAGGGTATCGCCGGCACAGGGCAGGTCCGTGCCCTTGAGCCGGTTGTACATCGAAGGGAACAGCTCTGCCTCGACACCGATCACCTTGATGCCCGGCTTGATCGCCCGCGCGGCAACGCTCATCCCGCAGGCGAGCCCGCCGCCACCAACCGGGATCACCAGCGTGTCCAGCTCCGGCACATCCTCAAGCATTTCCAGCGCGACCGTGCCCTGCCCGGCCGCAACGTGGGGATCGTCAAACGGGTGGACAAAGGTCAACCCAAGGTCCTGCTCCAGCTGCCGGGCGTGGGCATAAGCCTCATCAAAGGTCTCGCCATATAAGACCACCTTGCCGCCGACCGCCTCGGTCTGCATCACTTTGACTGACGGAGTCGGGCGCGGCATCACGATGGTGACTGGCACGCCCAGCCGGGTTCCGTGATACGAAAGGCCCTGCGCGTGGTTGCCGGCCGAAGCTGCGATCACGCCGCGATGAAGCTTCTCCGGATCCATCAGCAGCATTGCATTGAGCGCGCCCCGCTCTTTGTAAGCTGCCGTAAACTGGAGGTTTTCAAACTTCAGCCAGACTTCTGCGCCCGTGATCTCGCTTAGCGTCTGCGAATGATCAATGTCGGTCCGCACGACCGAACTGCCAATACGCCCGGCCGCTGCCCGCACATCGTCGAGGGTCAGCAGGGCGGAGGTCTGGACAGGGCTAGTCATGATGCCCGGGCCGTAACGGAAACGACGCGGCCTTGCAAACGGCGCGGCATCCGGCCTCGCCTGTTCGGGGGAGCTGCCGTTCGCGCAGAATTAACCAAGCCGATTGGGCCTTTAGAGAGAATGGCGGCGCTATCGCTGACCGGGATGGCAGCGCAGGTAAGGGAGACGGCGATGAGATTGGCACGTATGGTGCAAACGGCGCCGCTGTTTGCGGGGCTCGCGCTGGGTGTGTCAGCACCGGCTCAGGCCGGGATGGCGCAACTTGCCAACTCCACAGCGCAGGTTCTCGACACGATCCAGTATTCGGTGCTGCTCGATCTGAACCTGGGCCGGGTTGCTGCATCAGGAGCTGGCGGCGTGGTCGAGCTGGACCCGGTCAGCGGCCAGCGCACCTGCAATGCGGCCCTGGCCTGCGCCAGCAATTTTGCCCTGTCGGAACTGCGCCTGACCGGTTCCGATGCGACCGTGCGCGTCAATTTTGATCCAACATTCCAGCTTACCGGCCCCGGCGAACCGATCACGGCCGAACCGCTGTTTCCCGGCGGCCCCGGGGCGATCGTGACGGTTACCGGGGGTTCGGCAGTCGTCAATTTTGGCGCGCGGCTGCTCATCAATGCCGGGCAAGCGCCCGGCATCTATTCGGGCAATTTCACCGTATCCCTTGAATACAACTAAGCCCGTCTGGAAATGCCTGCTCAAGCCGCTATGACCACAGGCATGAGCGAACCGAAACACGTATCCTTCCTGGGCTTGGGCGTTATGGGCGGCGCAATTGCGCGCCACATCGGCAATGCCGGTCACAAGCTGACGATCTACAACCGCAGCCCCGAACGGCTGGCCAAATGGCAAGAGGCCAACCCGGGCCTGGCGGTTCGCGTGGCGCAGAGCCCGGCCGAAGCCGCCGAGGGCGCGCAGGTCGTGCTGACCTGCGTGGGCAATGACGATGACCTAGCCGATGTCGTGCTCGGGCCAACCGGGATCTTCTCGACCCTGCGCAAGGGCGCAGTCTTCGTCGATCACACCACCGTTTCGGCGCGGATCGCCCGCCAGATTGCGGTTGAGGCACGCGACCTGCAAGTCCACTGCGTCGACGCGCCCGTTACCGGCGGTCAAGCCGGAGCGGAGAACGGCACACTCACAGTCATGTGCGGCGGCCGCGACGAGGCGATCGAGGCCGCCCGGCCGATCATGGAAGCCTATACCAAGCGGATCGTCCATGTCGGAAAGGCCGGCGCCGGGCAGACCACCAAGATGGTCAACCAGATCGCCTTCGCCGGCGTGCTGGCCAGCCTGTCCGAAGCGATGCGTTTTGCCCAGGCGGCACACCTTGATCTCGACAAGGTCTATGAAGCGATCTCCGGCGGGGCTTCGCAAAGCTGGCAAATGGACAATCGCTGGCACACCATGGCCAAGGACGAGTTCGACTTTGGCTTCGCGGTGGACTGGATGCGCAAGGATCTGGGCCTGACGCTGGAGGAAGGCCGTTCGCTGGGCGTTTCGCTGGGCGTAACCGCGCTGATCGACCAGTTCTATGCCGAGGTTCAGGCCCTTGGCGGCGGGCGCCAGGATACGTCCTCGCTCATCCGCCGCCTGCCCAAGCGGGGCAATGCCTGATGAAGCGGCTCCTGCTCTCCGCAGCCGCCCTCGCCCTATCCGCCCCCGCCCTCGCCGATACGCTGGTCGATAACGTCGATGGCCTGACGATTGATGCCACCGGCGGGGTGGAGCGCTTTACCGGTCTGCTGATCGGGGACGATGGCTGGATCGTGCAGGTGCTGCACCGCGTTGACAAGCGGCCGGGCAAGGTTGACTACTTCGTCGACGGCAAGGGGCAGGTCATGGTCCCCGGCATGATTGACAGCCACGGCCATGTGATGAGCCTGGGCTTTTCCGCCCTGACCCTTGACCTCACCGACACCCGGTCACTGGCCGAGGCGCTGCAAAAGATCGCCGCCTATGCCAAGGCCAATCCCGATCGGCCATGGATCCTTGGACGCGGCTGGAACCAGGAACTGTGGCCCGAAAAGCGCTTCCCGACCGCCGCAGAGCTTGATGCCGTTGTTGCGGATCGCCCGGTCTGGCTGGGGCGGGTCGATGGCCATGCCGGCTGGGCCAATTCCAAGGCGCTTGCCGCAGCGGGCGTGACCGCGCTGACCAAGGCCCCGGCGGGCGGTTCGATCGAACGCTTGAAGGACGGGAAGCCGGCGGGGGTGCTGGTCGATAATGCCACCGAGCTGGTCGACAAGGCCGTTCCCGCCCCCCGCCCTGAAGACCGTGATCTGGCCCTGGCCAAGGCGCAGGAGATCCTGCTGGCGCGCGGCGTCACCGCAATTGCGGACATGGGCACCACCATTGAAGACTGGCAGGCCTTCCGCCGCGCCGGAGACAACGGCTCGCTGCGGGTGCGGATCCTGTCTTACGCCATGGGCACCGATAACATGGCGCTGATCGGCGGCCCCGGGCCCTCGCCCTGGCTCTATGATGACAAGCTGCGGCTGAACGGGGTGAAGCTCTATTCCGATGGCGCGCTTGGCTCACGCGGGGCCAGCCTGAAGGCACCCTACAGCGATGCGCCTACGGTTAAAGGCCTGCGCGTGACCGGCGACACCCAGCTCAAGAACTTCATGAGCCGCGCCGCGCTCGACCACTTCCAGGTGGCGATCCACGCGATCGGGGACGAGGCGAACGCCGCTGCCCTGACCGCGATCGAGGAGATGAACCAGACCTACACCGGCGATCGGCGCTGGCGGATCGAACATGCCCAGATCCTCGATCCGGTCGACATTCCGCGTTTCGCCAAGGCCGGGGTGATCGCCTCGATGCAGCCGGTCCACGAAACGTCAGACCGGCTGATGGCCGAGGCGCGGCTGGGTCCGAACCGGCTGACCGGCGCCTATGCCTGGGCTAGCCTTGCGGCGAGCGGTGCGAAATTGGCCTTCGGCTCTGATGTGCCCGTCGAAATCTCCGACCCTTGGGCCGGTTTTGCAGCGGCGATCAGCCGGATCGGTCCGGATGGCGAGCCGCTTGGCGGCTGGCAGCCGCAGGAACGCGTCAGCCGCGAACTGGCGCTGGCCGCCTATACCGCCAATGGCGCATGGGCCGGTTTTGCCGAAGGCCGCTTCGGCCGTCTGCAACGCGGTGAGCGGGCCGATTTCCTGTTGGTTGATCGCGATCCGATGCTGGCCGCGCCCGCCGATATCCGGGCAACGCAGGTCCTGCAGGTCTGGCTGAACGGCCGCCTGGTGCACGAGGCGAAGTAAGGAGCCGGACAGCCCTTCTACCGTCACCCTGAACTTGTTTCAGGGCCCATCATGCCGACCGCTCTGCGCTTGCGGCAGTGCCGATCAAGTGGCCCAATGGGTGCTGAAACAAGTTCAGCATTATGAATTAGGACAGATTAGCTCTGGCCGTCGTCCGGGCGCGCGACCAGCTCGGTCCCGGCAGCGGCCTTGCGCTCGCTGCGCTCGGTAAACCACATGATCGCCAGCGCGCTTTCATAGAGCAGCCATAGGGGTACAGCGAGCATCAGTTGCGAAATCACGTCAGGCGGCGTGATCACCGCAGCAATGATCGTGATCCCCACGATCACGTAACGCCGCGCCTTGACCAGATCGTCGCGGCTGATGATCCCGGCACGGTTCAGCAGCAGAAGCAGCACCGGCAGCAGGAAGCTGATCCCGAAGGCCATGATGAACTGCATCACCAGGCTAAGATAGGCGCCGGTTTCCGGCAGGGCTTCCATCGACAGGCCGCCGCGCTGCCCTTCAAAGCCCAGGAAAAAATGGAACGCCGTGGGCATGACGACGAAATAGGCCAGCGAGGCACCGGCCGTGAACAGGATCGGCGTAGCCAGCAGAAAGGGCAGGAACGCCTTCTTTTCCTTGGCATAGAGCCCCGGCGCAACGAAGGCCCACAACTGGTTGGCGATGATCGGGAAGCAGACCAAAAACGCGGCAAACAGCGAGACCTTCACGTTGACGAAGAACGCGCCGTAAAGCTGGGTGTAGATCAGCTTGCCCTGCCCCGGCGGGAAAGCATCGGTCAGCGGGCGGACCAGAAAGCCGAAGATGTCATTGGCGAAATAGAAGCAGACGCCAAAGGCCAGCAGCAGCGCCATGATGCACCGCATCAGCCGCGTGCGCAGTTCGATCAGGTGATCGAGCAGCGGCGCCTGGCTCTCGTCAATGTCCTTGATCTTGAGCACCATGTCAGACGGCCTGATCGGGTTTGGGCTGATCCGCGTTGGTCGGCTCTTCGGCCTTCACGGTGCCTGGATCGTGGCCGATCAGGGCCGCTTCGGCGCTGGCGCTTTCGGGCGGATGCTCACGCATGATCGCCTCGTTCTGCTCGCGCCACTTC
Organism: uncultured Novosphingobium sp.; assembly: GCA_964413885.1. Lineage (GTDB taxonomy): Bacteria > Pseudomonadota > Alphaproteobacteria > Sphingomonadales > Sphingomonadaceae > Novosphingobium. Next base: position 75,996 of record CAYPTU010000001.1, on the reverse strand, counting down.
TGCTCCATTTCCGCCAGTTCCGCCTCGCGGATCATGGTTTCCACCCCGGCGCGGAAATGGCCGGAGACCCGCCGGATCTTGCCGATCCAGCGGCCAGCCGTGCGCAGCGCCAGTGGCAGGTCCTTGGGACCAATCACCACCACCGCAACGATGACGATCAATAGCAGCTCGGAGGCGCCAATATCGAACACGCGCCTGTCCTCGCTTGCTTACTTCTGCTCGGTCTTGCTGGCCTCATTGGCAGCAGGGGCTTCCGTCGGCGCCGAAATCTGGGCTGGCGGCGCAGCGGGCTTGGTTTCTTCGTCAGCCATACCCTGCTTGAAGCTTTTGATACCCTTGCCGAAATCACCCATGATGTCGGACACGCGGCCGCGACCAAACAGGATCAGAACGACCAGCAGCACGATCAGCCAGTGCCAGATAGAAAAACCGCCCATTAAACCGACTCCAATTCGAGGACCTTGCCCCCGTTAACCCCTATCTAGGCGCTTTCATCCTCGCTTGCCAGTCCGGCTTCAGCTTCGGCCGCCTGGCGGCGTTCTTCCGCCGTTTCCATCGCATCCGCCAAGGCATCCTCAACCGGATCGAGCAGGCCGGCAGCCTTGAGCTCGTCGATCCCCGGCAAGTCACGCCGGCTTTCCAGCCCGAAGTGGGTCAGGAATTCGGGCGTGGTGGCGTAGATCACCGGGCGGCCAGGCACTTCGCGGCGGCCAACGATCCGCACCCAGCCCGCTTCCATCAACACGTCGAGCGTGCCCTTGGCGGTCTGGACGCCGCGGATTGCCTCTACTTCAGCGCGGCTAACCGGCTCGTGATAGGCCACGATCGCCAGCACCTCGGTCGCGGCGCGTGACAGGCGCCGCACTTCCTCGCGCTCACGCCGCAGCAGGTGCGCCAGATCGGGCGCGGTCTGGAAGTGCCAGCGCTTGGCCCGCTCAACCAGATGGATCCCGCGGTTCTGGTAGGTCTCCACCAGTTCGGCCAGCGCCGCCTTGACATCAGCCCCGCCCAGGTGGGTCGAGATTGCCTCAAGGCTCATTGGTTCTTCCGCGGCGAATAGCGTTGCCTCAATCGCGCGGACCAAATCATCAGGACGGGTCATGCCTTGATCCCTCGCAGCATCAGCGGGCCGAAGGTCTGCTCCTGTTGCAGCTCGGCCTTGCCCAGCCGTGCCAGTTCCAGCGCGGCGACGAAGCTCGAGGCCATGGCCGAACGGCGCAGCTTGGGATCGGCGTGCGGCGGGAGGAAGTCTTTCAGCTCCATCCAGTCCAGATTGACGCCCAGCATCGAGGATACCCGCGCCAAGGCGCTATCCAGCGTCATCACCATCCGGTCACGCACCATGTGCACCACCGGCGCGGTGCGCGCCTTGACCTGGCCATAGGCCTGAACCAGCGCAAACCAGTCACACTGCCACTTGGCCTTGCGATCGACCCGCAGGCCTTCCGGCGCGCCGCGCAGGAACACATCGCGGCCCAGCCGGTCACGCCCCATCAGCCGCGCCGCCGCATCGCGCATCGCGGCCAGCCGCTGCAGCCGCAGTTGCAGGCGCAGCGCCATTTCTTCGGGGCTGGGATCTTCCTGCTCGTCGCGCGGCAGCAGCAGCGCGGACTTGAGGTAGGCCAGCCAGGCCGCCATCACCAGATAGTCCGCCGCCAGTTCCAGCCGCAGTTCCTCGGCGCGCTCGATATAGGTCAGGTACTGGTCGACCAGCTCGAGGATCGAGATCCTGCGCAGGTCCACCTTCTGCCGCCGTGCCAGGTCAAGCAGCAGGTCGAGCGGGCCTTCCCAGCCGTCGAGCTCGAGATAGAGCGCGCTGTCTTCGGTCGCGGCCGCACCGGGGCCGGTCCAGTCATCCTCCGGCAGGGTGACCGCCGGAGCGTCATCAACCTCGCTCATGCCTGCGCCTCGGCCGAATGGACCAGCGCCAGCAGGGCATCGCGCTTTGCCACCAGCTCGGCCTGATCGGCGGTCGGCTGCGGCGCACAGATCGCTGCGAGCGCGCGGGCATGGCGGGCCGCCGTGGCATCAGACATCGTGCCCAGGCGTTCGCAAATGCCGGTCATATCCGCCATCTTGCCCCAGCAGTTGAGCGCGATGTCGCAACCAGCCCGGATCGCCACCTCGGCCCGCTCGGGCACCGTGCCGGAGAGAGCCTCCATATCAAGGTCATCGGTCAGCAGCAGGCCGTCAAAGCCGATTGTGCTGCGGATGATCTGCTCGATCACATAAGGTGACTGGGTGGCGGGATGATCGGCATCCCAGGCGGTGAAGACCAGGTGGCCGGTCATCGCGATCGGCGCATCGGCCAGCGCCTTGAACGGCGCGATATCGCTTTCCAGTTCGGCCGCGCTGGCGGTGACGGTGGGCAATTCCTTGTGCGTATCGACCAGCGAACGCCCGTGGCCCGGCATATGCTTGATCGTGCCGACCACCCCGGCCCGGGCGAGGCCATCCAGCACCGCCCGGCCGATTGCCGCTACCCGCAGCGGTTCGAAGCCATAGGCGCGGTCCCCGATCACATCGTGCGCGCCGTGCTGGCGCACATCGAGCACCGGCGCGTGGGTGCAGGTGATGCCCACTTCGTGCAGATCGTTCCCCAATGCCTCAGCATTGGCCCGTGCGGCCTCGATGGCCGAAGCGGGGGCAAGGTCGAACAGCCGGTCAAAAGCTTCACCCGCGGGATAGGCCGGCCAGACCGGCGGCTTCATCCGCGCAACCCGTCCGCCTTCCTGATCGATCGTGATCAGCAGCTTGTCGCGACCCTGGATCGCCCGCAGCTCATCCGTCAGCGCGCGGACCTGTTCCCGGCTTTCGATATTGCGGCCGAACAGGATGTAACCCGCCGGATCGGAATCGCGGAAAAAGGCCCGCTCATCAGCGGTGAGAGTCAAACCGGAAAGGCCGAAAATGGCGGGAGTCATGGTCTGATTACGGTCGCAGGAAGTGGCCCGCCGTGCAAGCGGGCCAGCCCAACAGCGTGTGGATTACCGGCCTACTTGACCTGACAGGAAATGCCCGCGCTCCGCAGCCGGCTGCACAGCGACACAGCCGCAGCCCGATCCGGCTGGACCGCCTGAAGCCGGTAGATCGTGCTGTTGTCAGCCGTGCCGGCCACCACGCGGTGGGAAATGCCCGAAAGCGCGCCGTTCGCCTGGTCCACCAGCTTGGCCCAGCCGGCTTCGGCACTGGCCTGCGAGGAGAATGCGCCAACCTGGACCCCCACGCTCCCGCCAGTGGGCGCGCCACTCGTAGCAGCGGCGCTGGGCGTGGCGGCGGCGGTGGCGGCTGCGGCGGAAATGACGGGCGCCGCACCCGGCTCACCCGCGCCGCTCATAACCGGTGCCCGGTTCTGGCCTTCAGAGGCGGCAAAGCTGAGGTCACCCGTGCCATCAAAAGTCTTGCCGCCCGGATCGGCCGGCGCGGTCTTGTAAGGTTCGGCCGGAGCGGGAACCACGCTGCCGTCTGCCACCAGTTCCGGATCGGTGCCAGAGTGCGAGATCCACCAGATCCCACCCACCACGGCGGCAAGCAGGGCCACGGCCCCGCCAAAGATCAGCGCCAGCCGCCCGGTATCATACCCTTCGGCGTCGTCATCGTCGTCATCAGCGCCTTCAAGCCAGGGGAGACGATCATTCGGCTCGTTCAGTTCAAGCTGTTCGGTTTCCAGGCGATCATCGTCCTGCTCATCCCAGCCATCCACGCCACGGCGATCGTCGTTAACCCCCACCATCGTCACATTTCCTCCACTGCCTCCACGCCAAGGAGCGCGAGGCCATTGCGGACAAGTTGCCCGATTTGCGTTGCAAGATAAAGCCTTGCTGCAGTCAGGGCTGAATCCTGTGCCACGATGAAGCGCTTTTCGGGCCGGTCATTGCCGACATTCCAGTAACCATGGAAAGCGGCAGCCAGATCCTGCAGGAAGAAGGCCACCCGGTGCGGTTCGCGCGCGGCGGCGGCGGCCTCGACCAGACGCGGGAACTGGGCCGCCAGCTTGATCAGGCCAAGCTCTTCCTCGCCCAGCTGGTCCAGCGCGGCATCGCCCGGCGCAAAGCCTTCGGCCGCTGCCTTGCGCAGGGTCGAGCGGATCCGGGCATGGGCGTACTGGACGTAGAACACCGGGTTGTCCTTCGATGCTTCGACCACCTTGTCGAAATCGAAGTCCATCTGGGCATCGGGCTTGCGGGTCAGCATGGTAAAGCGGACCACGTCCTTGCCCACCATCTCGACCACATCGGCCAGGGTCACGAAGTTACCGGCCCGCTTGGACATCTTGAAGGGCTGGCCGCCCTTCATCAGCTGGACCATCTGCACCAGCTTGACCTCGAACGGGGTCGGCTTGCCTTCTGCTCCGGTCATGGCCGCCACAGCCGCCTTGATCCGCTTGACCGTGCCAGCGTGGTCAGCCCCCCAGATATCGACCAGGGCATCGGCGCTCTGGGCCTTCTGGAAGTGATAGGCGAGGTCAGCCCCGAAATAGGTCCACTCACCCGTGCTCTTTTTGATCGGGCGATCCTGATCGTCACCGAACTTGGTAGAGCGGAACAGCGGCAGCTCGACTGGCTCCCAGTCTTCAGGCGTCTTGCCCTTGGGCGCTTCCAGCTGCCCATCATAGACCAGATCGTGGGCACGCAGCCACTTTTCGGCCTCGTCCGGCTTGCCGGCGGCCTGCAGTTCCGCCTCGGACGAGAACAGATCATGATGGATGCCCAGCAGCGCGAGGTCCGCCTTGATCATCTCGAGCATGGCGGCCACGGCGCGGGTGCGGAACGGCACCAGCCATTCGCCTTCCGGCGCCTTGGCGTATTTGTCACCGAATTCAGCGGCCAGGGCCTGCCCCAGCGGGATCAGGTATTCGCCGGGATAAAGGCCTTCGGGGATTTCGCCCACGGCTTCACCCAAGGCCTCGCGGTAGCGGACATGGGCTGAGCGGGCGAGGACATCGACCTGCGCCCCGGCATCGTTGACGTAATATTCGCGGATCACCTTGTGTCCGGCGAATTCCAGCAGCGTCGCCAGGGCATCGCCCACCACGGCCCCGCGGCAGTGCCCCATGTGCATCGGGCCGGTCGGGTTGGCCGAAACGTATTCCACGTTGACCGTGCTGCCCTGCCCCACAGTCGACCGGCCATAATCGCTGGCCAGCGCGGCGATGGCGCGCAGCTCTGCGATCCAGGCCGAAGCATCGACGCGCAGGTTGATGAAGCCCGGGCCGGCGATCTCGGCCGAAGTCACACCCGGCACCTTGACCAGCTCGGCCACCAGCGCCTCGGCCAGTGCGCGCGGGTTCATGCCCGCCGGCTTGGCCAGCACCATCGCGGCATTGGTAGCCAGATCGCCGTGACTGGGATCGCGCGGCGGCTCAACTGTGACAGCGGAGCGGTTCAGCCCGCCCGGCAGCGTTCCGGCCTGTTCAAGCGCATCAAGCGCAGCAGCGATATGGCCAACGAAGGCCGCGTGAATGGTCTGGACAGCAGTCATGCCGCGCCGGTTAGACGCTTTGCGCCGGAAATGGAACCTTCCCGCAGCGGGAAAGCCAGATCAGCGCGTGGCGTTGTAGGTCAGCTGGTCCTGGCTGAGCTGGAAGCCCACCAGCACCTCGAAGGTTGCGCGGGCCACGGCAGCCTTCACTTCGGGCCGCGACAGCGGATCAATCGCGGCATCGGCATCGCCGGCCTTGCGCTTGCGGGTGATCTGTTCGCGGATATCGGCGGGCAGGCTGGCTTCGGCCTTGTCGACATAGGCACTGGCGGTTCCGCTCGCCTGGGCGCGCGCCTGGCCATCGGCAAAGTTGATCGTGACCGATCCGACGCGCTTCGAGATCACCGCGCTGCCACCGCGCAGCACCGTAACGAAGTACGGCAGGGTAACCTGCCGCGCACCGCGCGTATCGGTGCGGCGGGCCAGCACATCGAAACTGGCAGAGGTGAACACCTTCTCACCCGACTCGTTGCAGGTGGAACGGACATTGGTCAGCGCGCCAACCACATCGATGCTGTCAGCCGTGGTGGCCCCGGGATTGCTGAACAGGGTGATATCGCCGGTATAGTCCGGCACGCCAACCGCCGGGCAGGTGCTGCGGACAGCGGTAATGCCCACACCTTCGTCCACCACCAGGTCACCGGTCCCGCGGCACCCCGCCAGGGCAGTGGCAAGGGTCAGGGCAGCGATCAGGCGGGTGCGTGGCGTCATTCTGGCAGGTTCCTGTCAAAGGGCAGAACTTGCCCTAGCGGCGTGAATGCCAAAACGCTAGGGGGGCGAACATGAACGCGCCCTTTCAGCAGCCCGATAAACCTGCCCTTCGCCTTCTGCTGGCCGCTCCGCGTGGCTTTTGCGCCGGGGTCGACCGCGCGATCGAGATCGTCGAGCGCGCGCTGACGCGCTACGGCGCCCCGGTCTATGTCCGGCATGAGATCGTGCACAACCGCTTCGTGGTCGACGGGCTGCGCGCCAAAGGCGCTGTTTTCGTCGAGGAACTGGACGAAGTGCCGGATGGCGCCCCCGTTGTATTTAGCGCGCATGGCGTTCCGAAAGCCGTGCCCGCCGCGGCGACCGAGCGCGGACTGGACTGGCTTGACGCTACCTGCCCGCTGGTCAGCAAGGTCCACCGCCAGGCCGAACGCCAGATCGAGGCCGGCCGCCACATCGTGTTCATCGGCCACAAGGGCCACCCGGAGGTGATCGGCACCTTTGGTCAGGTTCCCGAAGGCACAATTACGCTGGTCGAAACACTGGACGATGTCGCCGCGCTCGATTTCGCAAGCGATGCGCCGCTCTCGTTCCTGACCCAGACCACCCTTTCGGTTGACGACACGGCTGAGATCGTTGCGGCCCTGCGTGAGCGGTTTCCGCAGATTGCCGGCCCCAAGGCCGAAGACATCTGCTATGCCACTTCGAACCGCCAGGCGGCGGTCAAGGCGATTGCCGAGGAATGCCAGCTGGTGCTGGTGATCGGCGCCCCCAACAGCTCCAACTCGCTGCGCCTCGTCGAAGTGGCCCAGCGTTGCGGGGCAGACGGCCGCCTGATCCAGCGCGGCAGCGAGATTGACGAAGCCTGGTTTGCCGGGGTGACCACCATGGGGCTCACGGCCGGGGCTTCGGCGCCCGAGACGCTGGTTCAGGAAGTGATCGACCGGATCGGCGAGTTCCGCTCGGTCGTGGTCGAACAGGTCGTCACGGCCGAGGAAAAGATCGTCTTCAAGCTGCCCCGGCAGCTGGCCGACTAGGTTCGCGCAATGGCCGTATACACCCATCTCGGAGCCGAAGAGCTTGGCCGCCTGGTCGCGGAATTCGACGTTGGCGAACTGACTTCGGCCAAGGGCATCGCCGAAGGGATTTCGAACAGCAACTGGCTGGTCGAGACCACCGGGAAGGATGGCGCCGGCGCGCGCTTCATCCTGACCATGTACGAATTCCGGATCGAGGTGGAGGACCTGCCGTTCTTCCTCTCGTTGCTGGATCACCTCTCAGCCAAGGGCTGCCCGGTGCCGCGCACGATCCATGACCGGCAGGGCCAGCTCTATCGCCTGCTGGATGGCAAGGCCGTGGCGCTGATCGAATTCCTGCCGGGCGTTTCGGTGAGCGCCCCCACGCCGGAGCAGGCCCGCGCGGTTGGCCGGGCGCTGGCGCAGATGCAACTGGCTGCCGCAGACTTTCCGGGGCAGCGCGAAAACGCCATGGGCCGGGCCGAATGGCATCGGCTGGCGGCCGAATGCGGCGCCGATGGCTTGGCCGAGATCGATCCGGGCTTCGCAGACCTGATCGCGCGCGAACTGCCGGCCGTTTCGGCCCAGTGGCCGGAAAACCTTCCGCGCGGGACGATCCACGCCGATCTGTTTCCCGACAACGTGCTGATGCTGGGCGATCAGGTGACGGGCCTGATCGACTTCTATTTCGCCTGCACCGACCTGTTTGCCTATGATCTGGCGGTGACCCATGCCGCCTGGTGTTTTTCGAACGATGGCCGGCAGTTCGATCCCCAGGTCTCGGCAGCGCTGATCGCCGGCTATGAGGCGGTGCGTCCGCTCTCCGCCGAAGAGCGCGCCGCCCTGCCGCTGCTGGCCCGCGGCGCTTGCCTGCGCTTTGCCATGACCCGGGCCTGGGATTGGGTGAACACGCCGGCCGACGCCCTGGTAACCCGCAAGGATCCGCTGGCCTATGCTAGGCGGCTGGAGTTCTATGCCGACCCGGCCAACGCCGACTTGTTCGCCGCCGCATGAAGCGGATTGAAGCCTTCACCGACGGCGCCTGCAAGGGTAACCCCGGCCCCGGCGGCTGGGGTGTTGTCCTGCGGATGGGCGAACACGAAAAGGAACTGTCCGGCCACGAGCCGCAGACCACCAACAACCGCATGGAACTGACCGCGGTGATCCGCGCGCTCGATGCCCTTAAGGAACCGTGTCACGTCGCGCTGCATACCGACAGTCGCTATGTGATCGACGGGATCACCAAGTGGATCTTCGGCTGGCAGAAGAACGGCTGGAAGAATTCGCAAAAGAAGCCCGTGCTCAATGCCGACCTCTGGCAAGAACTGCTGGAATCGCGCCGCCGCCACCGGATCGACTGGATCTGGGTCAAGGGCCACGATGGCCACCCGGAAAACGAGCGGGCCGACCGGCTGGCGAGCGATGCGGCCTTGGCCGCGAAGCGCAACTGACGGCTAACGCAGCCGCGCCGGATCATAGGGCGCGGGATCGATTATCGGCGGAGTGCCCAAGATCAGGCCCTGCGCCAGATCAGCGGCGGCGGGAGCGGTCTGGATGCCGAACCCGCCTTGCCCCGCAAACCAGAAGAAGCCCGGCACCTCCGGATCGAACCCGTAAACCGGCAGGCGGTCCGGTGCAAAAGACCGCAGCCCGGCCCAGCGATGCTCGATCCGGGTGACCTGCCAGTCCACCACCTGTTCAAACCGGTCGATCGCCAGAGCCACGTCGATCTCTTCCGGCGCGGCATCGCACGGCACGCTCGGCGTCTCATCATGGGGGCTTAGCCACAGCCGGCCTGCCTCGGGCTTGAAATAGAACAGGCCATCGATCCCCAAGACCAGCGGCAGGTCGGCAGGGGGGCCTTCCGCCAAACGCAGCTGGGCGACGGTGCGACGATAGGGCTGGATGCCCAGCGGTCTGGCCCCCGCCAGTTCGGCAACCGGATCAGCCCAGGCCCCGGCGGCGTTGACCAGCACCTGTGCCCGCGCTGTGCGGCCGTCAGCCATCGTTAGCTGCCAGTCGCTGCCTTTGTGCTGCGCGGCCACAAGGCGGGCTCGGGCCCACAATTCGGCGCCCCCGGCACGGGCCGCTGCCAGCCAGTACTGGTGCAGTCCCGCAACGTCGATATCGCAACAGTCTGGCTCATAGGCGCCGGCCCGCCATTCCGGGCGCAGCCCCGGCAACCGCGCTTCCAGCGCCGCCCGGTCGAGATCATCCACCCGCACGCCAAGCCCGCGGAATTCGGCAGCAAAGGACGCCAGTTCAGCCAATTCATTGCCGCGCGCCAGGGTCAAAGCCCCGCGCGGCGCAAGGAAGCCATGCTCATGCAGGAACGGCCCCGATGCCGTGGTAAGGGGCTGAACCTGCGGTCCGCCATAGCTCTCGGTCCAGAACGCCGCAGATCGCCCGGTGGAATGATAGCCTGGCTGGTCTTCCGCCTCGAGCAGCACGACCCTGCCATGCGCCGCCAGACCGGCAGCCAGCGAGGCCCCGGCAATCCCGGCGCCGACAATCGCAAAATCGAACTGATCGCTCATGCCAGCGTCCGTGCCAGAAATGCATCGATCCGGTCCAGTGCCTCGTTACGAACCGGATCCGCTTCGCGCAGGATTTCGTGCCGGGCCCGATCCCCAAAATTGACAAGTTCGCAGTCAGGCAAAAGCTTGGCCGCATGCCGGATCGCCCGGAAACTGACCAAGGCATCCTGATCAGTTGCCAACAGCAAGACCGGCAGCTTTACGCGGGTCAGGGCACTGCGCCGGGCCAGCCCGCGCATCGAGGCATAGGCGCGTTCAATCCAGCGCCACGATCCGGGTCCCATCACCAGTTCCGGGCGCTGCTCGCGCCACCACAGTTCATCGGCATAGCGATCGCGATCGTGGGTCAGCAGGTCCCCGCGGCTGTCAGGCGGCTGCCCGGGCCGCTCGCTCCACTTCCAGGCCGGGCGCCGCGGATCGCCAAGCCGGCACAGCACTTTTGCCAGGCCGTGCAGCAACCAGTCCGGCATATTGCCGCCACGAAGCCCCAGCATTGGCGCAGAGAGCACCAGCGCGGCCGGATCGATCGCGCCTTCCGCCACTGCCCGCAGCGCAAGATGCCCACCCATCGAATGGGCGACGACAATATGCGGTCCGGGCATCTGCGCGGTCCAGGCGCGCCAGAATGCGCGAAGATCTTCCACCCAGATGGCAAAATCCGCAACATGGCCGGTATAGGGATCTCCACCCAATCGGCCCGAGCCACCCTGCCCGCGCCAGTCAAATGCCGTGACCGCCCAATTCTGTTCGTGCCAATGGGAAAAGGCTTCGAGGTATTTCTCATAAAAATCGCCGCGGCCGCCCAGGAACAGGATAGCGCCGCGGGGCTTTGCCGGGCTCCAGTCGATCCGCCGGACCCGGTGACCATCCGGCGCAAGCCAACTCGCTTCAACCGCTCCCGGGGGAATGGCGCGGCGGTCAACGGCGGAGAGTATTTGGCTAATTTCAGCCTCCCGGCGGTGGTTACTGTTTGGTAAGCCCTGCCCTGTATCCCTGCCCTGACTTTGAGGGGGCAGGCAATGCCGAACGTCGAATTTCACTACGTACTGCTGGGGGCCTTGGCAATCGCACTGGTGGTTGCCGCGATCACCGATATCCGCCGCCGCGAAATCGACAACTGGCTCAATGCCGCGATCGCTTTGGCCGCTCCGCTTTACTGGTGGGCAAGCGGCCTCGGCCTCTGGCCCGATGTCGTCTGGCAGCTGGGCATCGCCATCATCACCTTTGCGATTTGCGCCGGGCTGTTTGCCCTGCGCGCCATGGGCGGCGGCGATGTCAAACTCTTGGCAGCCCTGGCGCTTTGGATCAGCCCTGGCTGGTTCCTGAAGCTGATCGTCATGATGGCGCTGCTCGGCGGGCTGCTGACTGTCGTCCTCGCCGCTTGGCATGCCATCCGCCGCCGCAGTGAACGGCTGGCCATTCCCTATGGCGTGGCGATTTCCTCGGCCGGACTGTGGGTCCTGGCCAGCCAGCTGTTCGGTCCGGCCCTGCCCGCTTTCGCCGCCGGAATTGGATGAACCTGATTTTAACCACTTGGCACCATTAAGGTTCGATATTGGTGTTTTCGCTAGGGGGCTTGCAAGGCCATGGATAAAAAGAAGCTGATGTTGCTGCTGGGCGCGCTGGTCATTGCGATCGGCACGGCCATGGCTGCCAGAAGCCTGTTTGCCGGCGCTGCCGCCCCCAAGGCCGCGGCCGCGGTGGCGCAGGTTCCCCAGGGGCCGAAAGTTCTGGTCGCCCAGCGTGCGCTGCCGGTCGGCACGATCATTACGGCGGATTCGATTTCGTTCCAGGCCTGGCCAAAGGAAATGGTGCGCGACGCCTATTTTATCGACGGCGAAGCCGACATGAACAAGCTGATGGGCACAGTGGTCCGTTATCCGATCACGGCAGGCCAGCCCATTACCCAGGGCGCGCTTGTTGCTCCCGGCGATCGCGGCTTCCTGGCCGCCGCACTGGGCCCCGGCATGCGCGCCGTTACCATTCCGGTTTCGCAGAAGACCGGGGTGGGTGGCTTCGTCTTCCCGGGTGACCACGTTGACCTGGTCCTGACCCAGTCGGTCCGCAATGAAACCGGACAGGATTCGCTCAAGACCGCCGAAACCATCCTGCGCAATGTCCGCGTTCTGGCAACCGACCAATCAACCGAAACCGAGATTGCCGATGGCAAAACCGTAGTTCGCGATTTCCGGACGGTGACAGTTGAGGTGACCCCCAAGATTGCCGAGAAGGTGGCCGTCGCGCAGACGCTCGGCACGATCAGCCTCTCGTTGCGCAGCCTGGCAGACAACCAATCGGAACTCGATCAGGCGATAGCCAGCGGCACGGTAAAGGTCCCGGCTGGCGCCACTCCGGAACAGGAAGAGAAGCTCATCGGCCAGGCGATGAACCGTCCGCTCGATGGTGGCATCACTTTTGTCACCGGCGGTGACGTCTCGCGCTTTCAGCCGCGCTCGATCGCTGCCCGCCCGGCCGCCACGCTCGCGAGCATCGGCCAGATTGTCACTCCGACACCGGTCGCCGCGCCAGCCGTTTCTGCAGCCGCCGCGCCCGTGGGGCCAGTGGTCCGCGTGACCCGCGGCAAAACCACCGTCGTCGAACAGGTTGGAAAGCACTGAGATGATCCACACCGCCATCCGCACGCTGCAGGCCCCCACGAAAGGGAAATCGATGAAACGCCTTGCCATTGCCCTGCTCAGCGCGAGCTGCATGTTGGCTCCGCTTCCGGCTCAGGCAGCGCCCGCCCAGTCGCTCAACCGCCCGAGCAACGAAGTCGTCCTGTCGATCGGTCGCGGCCAGCTGGTGACCCTGGGCAGCGCGATGGCGGACATCTTTGTTGCCAATGATGCCATCGCCGACGTTCAGGTGAAGTCACAACGCCAGCTCTATGTCTTTGGCAAAGCCGGCGGTGAAACCACCGTCTATGCCAGCAACGCGGCTGGCGATATCATCTGGTCCGCCACGGTGCGGGTGGGTTCCAACATCGAGAGCGTCGATACGATGCTCCGCATGGCGATGCCCGATGCCAAGGTCGCGGTTTCGACGATGGGAACCAGCACCTTTCTGCTGACCGGGACCGTCGCTTCGCCCGAAGATGCTTCAGAGGCCAAGCGGCTGGTCGAAGCCTTTGTCGGCAAGGATGCCAATGTCATCACCCGGCTGAAGACAGCCACCCCGCTCCAGGTCAATCTGCGCGTCAAATTTGCTGAAGTCAGCCGGACACTAGTCAAGACACTGGGAGCCAATCTGACCACCATCGATGGCAGCTCGGGGATCCAGTTCGGGATCGGCCAGGGGCGGACCTTTGCCCCCAACTTTTATGCTGGCCCTAATCAGGCATTGGGGACGGGCAGCGGGGTAACCGTGCAGGTGCCAGATCCTGCCAATCCCGGCGCATTCAAGGAAATCTCAGGATCTTCAGTACTCCCGGCGGTGGTCGGCAGCACTTTGGCGATGCAATCGAAACTATTCGGCATGGACCTGCTCAGCGCGCTCGACATGGGTGAGACGCTCGGGCTGGTTACCAGCTTGTCGGAACCCAACCTGACTGCGCTGTCGGGCGAAACAGCCGACTTTCTGGCAGGCGGGGAATATCCGATCCCGATTAGCCAGGGTCTGGGCAGCACCTCAGTCGAATACAAGCGCTATGGTGTGAGCCTTGCCTATACGCCGACCGTGCTTGCCAATGGCCGGATTTCCATGCGCGTCCGGCCAGAGGTATCAGAGCTGTCGAACCAGGGTTCGATCACGCTCAACGGCTTCAACGTGCCCGCACTCACTGTCCGCCGTGCCGAAACGACGATCGAGCTTGGCTCGGGGCAAAGTTTCATGATTGCCGGCCTCATGGGCAACAACGCCCAGAATACGGTGAAAAAGCTGCCGGGAGCGGGCGACATGCCTATTCTTGGCACCTTGTTCCGCTCGACCAGCTTCCAGCGCGGCGAGACCGAGCTGGTAATCGTGGTGACGCCCTATCTGGTCAATCCGGTGGATGCGAACGAGATCAAGCTGCCAACCGATGGCTATCAGAGCCCGGACGATATCCAGCGGATCTTCGGCAATCACGAAAACAATGGTCGCTCGGGTGCCAGTCGCCCGGTGCCGACCGCAGCACCGGCCAGCGTCCCGGCGCCCAAGGTTGGTGAGCTCGATTTACCACAGGCGTTGCCGCCGCAGCAAAGCAAGCAGCCCAAGGCCAAATCACACCGCGCTGCCGCCGAGGCGACCGCGCCCGGCTTCAGCATGAATTGAGAGAGGTAAGGACCATGCGTAGTTTCATGACCCGCAAGGCTGGCAGCGCCACTCTCGCGATTACACTGGCCGCTCTGCTGGGTGGCTGCGGCGGGATGCCCACCAACCAGCAGCTTGAAAGTGTGCACCAGCCGGTTGTCAGCCGGATGAACTATACGCTGGACGTGAGCACCAGCCCAGATGGCCTCTCCTTGCCCGAAGTCCGCCGCCTGGCAGGCTGGTTCGAAGCGCTCGACCTGCGCTATGGCGACCGGGTCGCAATTGACGACCCGATGGCGAACGAAGCAACGCGCGCTGCGGTCGAAGCCGTGGCAGACCGGTTCGGGCTGTTGGTAGGCGATACGGCCCCGGTAACTCCCGGCGCGCTCAATCCGGGCGCCGCCCGGATCATTGTGACCCGGTCCAGCGCTCAGGTTCCCGGCTGCCCGGACTGGTCGGCCAAGTCGGACACCAATCTGCACAACGCAACCAGCACCAACTTCGGCTGCGCCTCGAATGCCAACCTCGCAGCGATGGTGGCCGATCCCGAACACTTGCTGAAGGGCGCCAACAGCGCCGGCCGGACCGTGGTGATGAGCGCCAGCAAGGCCATTGAAACCTATCGCGAAGCGAAGCCCACCGGGGAAGGCGGGCTGAAGCAGAACTCCACCCAGAGCAGCGGGAAATAAGCGATGAATGCACCCTGGAAACCCGGCATTGCCGGCAATCGCGACGCCTTCAGCGCCTATATCTGCGACGATGCAGCGCTCGATGTGCTACGACCGGTGGTTATCGAATTGGGCTGGCTGCCTGAGAAGTGCAACAAGGGCGGCCTGCGCAATGCGATCCAGTCGCTCTCGATTTCGGCCAGCCCCAACATCCTGATGGTTGATCTGTCGGAATGCGGTGACCCGCTGAGTGAAATCAATGCCCTGGCAGAAGTTTGTGAACCCGGCACGGTTGTCATAGCCATCGGCCAGGTCAACGATGTTCGGCTTTATCGCGACCTGTTGGGCAGCGGGATCCAGGATTACCTGCTGAAACCGCTCTCACCGGGCCAGGTCCGCGATGCGCTGGTCAATGCCCAGGCTGTCTTTGCCGCCCCCAAGGCGCATGATCAGGCAGTTGGCAAAAAGCATGTTTCGGTGGGCGTCATTGGCACCCGCGGCGGGGTTGGCGCATCGACCATCGCCACCTCGCTGGCCTGGCTTTACAGCGGCGATGAAAACCTGCCCACCGCGCTCCTGGATCTTGATATCCACTTTGGCACCGGCGCACTGGCGCTTGATCTCGAGCCAGGCCGCGGTTTGACCGATGCGATCGATAACCCCGGCCGGATCGACGGGCTGTTTATTGAACGAGCCATGATCCGGGCCAACGATCACCTTGCAATCCTCTCGGCCGAGGCACCGATCAGCTCGCCACTGCTGACCGACGGGGCTGCCTTCATTCAGCTGCAGGAGGAGTTCCGTCAGGCATTCGAGATGACGGTGATCGATCTGCCGCGTAACATGCTGATCAATTTCCCGCACCTGCTGCAAGACGTGAACGTAGTCCTGCTGGTGACGGAAATGACCCTGGCCGGTGCGCGCGACACGATCCGCATCCTGTCGTGGATGAAGGGTCACGCGCCACATGTGCAGGCGATTGTGGTAGCCAACAAGGTGCTGTCCGGCTCCGGTGAAATCAGCAAAGCCGATTTTGAGGCCTCGATTGAGCGCAAGATTGGCTTCACCATTCCGTTTGATGCCAAGGCAGCAGCCAATGCGGCCAAGCTTGGCCAGACCTTTGCCGACGCGAACCGGTCGACCAAGGCCGGGATGATGATCCGCGATCTTGCCAAGTCGATCCACGGCCTAGGCGACGGGGCTTCGGTTGAAGACGCCGTGAAGGGCAAATCGTCCTTGCTTGGCAAGCTCGATCTCAAGGCGCTGCTGCCCAAGAAAACCGCCAAGCAGTCGGTCCAGAGCTAAGCGGCGGGCCGACAGCCGACCGCACTTTTTTGGAAGAGGCCAGATCAGTCGATGGATATCGCTAAACTGCTGCTGATCGCCGCGGGCCTGATGGCCATCATGGTGCTGGGCTATTTTGGCTTGGCCGGGCCTTCAGCAACCAAGGAGGCCACGCGCCGGCTTGAGGCTGTGCGTTATCGCCATTCAGAAAGCACGATGGACCGGGTCGAGGCGCAATTGCGCAAGGCCGTGGCAGCGCGCAAGCCCAAGCTGCACCAGATCGCCGGGTCAGACGGCCGGATCGCCGCCCTGCTGTTGCGACTGCGCCAGACCGGGAAAGACTGGACCCTGAGCCAGTACTTCTATGCCTCGGGCGGCCTTGCCCTGATCGTTGCCCTGCTGCTGTTCGTCAAGCTCGGCTCTGCTGGCCTGGCGCTGGGCTTCGGCTTGCTGGTGGGGGGTGGCATTCCCCACATGACTGTCGGCTACTTCATCAAGAAGCGTTCCAACGCCTTCACCGCCAAGTTTCCTGATGCCATCGACCTGCTGGTCCGCGGCCTTCGTTCAGGCTTGCCGGTGACGGAAACGCTCGGTGTGGTGGCGTCCGAGGTGCCCGGGCCGGTAGGTGAGGAGTTCAAGCTGGTCACCGAACGCATCAAGATCGGCAAGACGATGGAAGATGCCCTCCAGGACACCGCAGACCGCCTCAATACCCCAGAGTTCAGCTTCTTTTGCATCACGCTGGCGATCCAGCGCGAGACCGGCGGCAATTTGGCCGAAACCTTGGCCAACCTCTCTGATGTCCTGCGCAAGCGGGCGCAGATGAAGCTCAAGATCAAGGCGATGAGCTCGGAATCGAAGGCATCAGCCTATATTGTCGGGGTTCTGCCGTTCATGGTGTTCGCCATGATCTACATGATCAATCCGGCCTACCTCAGCGGCTTCTTCAGTGAACCGCGGTTGATCGTGACGGGCCTGGGCGGCCTGACCTGGATGGGCATCGGCGCCTTCATCATGGCCAAGATGGTCAGCTTCGAAATCTGAGCAGGGACGGAAAGCAGGATATGTTCAACACCCCACACGGCCCGACCCTGCTCGGCATTGATGTGCTCTGGGCTGGCTCGATTCTGGCCGGCCTGGCCGCCCTGGCAACGTTCTATGCCATTTACACCGCCCTGACGATCCGCGACCCGATGGCCAAACGGGTCAAGTCACTCAACGAGCGGCGCGAGGAACTGAAGGCCGGGATCGTCAACAAGACCCCAAAAAAGCGGGCCTCGATCGTTCGCAAGAGCGAGGCGACCGACAGGATGAAGGACACGCTGTCGAACCTAAAGGTTCTGCAGCAAAGCCAGCTTGTCGCCATCCAACAGAAGCTGGCACAGGCCGGGATCCGCCAAAAAGAACTGGGGATCATGGTCATCTTTGCCCGGGCGGTCTTGCCCATCGTGCTTGGCGGACTGGCTGCCCTGCTGCTCTACGGCATCGAAATCTTCCCGGATTGGGGCGGCATGAAACGGCTGATGGCCTTCGCCACCGCAATTGGCGTGGGCTACAAGGGCCCCGAAATCTATATCAGCAACCTGATCTCCAAACGCACCGGGGCGATCCGCAAGGGCCTGCCCGATGCCCTCGACCTGCTGGTCATCTGTGCCGAGGCCGGCCTTACTGTTGACGCCGCCTTCAGTCGGGTGGCGCGCGAACTGGGCCGAGCCTACCCAGAACTGGGCGATGAATTTACCCTGACCGCAATCGAACTGTCATTCCTGAGCGAGCGCCGCCAAGCGTTTGAAAATCTCGCTTGGCGCGTCAATCTTGATGCGGTGCGCGGCGTGGTCACCACTATGATCCAGACCGAGCGCTATGGCACGCCGCTGGCTTCGGCCCTCCGCGTCCTGTCAGCTGAGTTCCGGAACGAGCGGATGATGCGGGCCGAGGAAAAGGCCGCCCGGCTGCCGGCCATCATGACCGTGCCGCTGATCCTGTTCATCCTGCCGGTCCTGTTTGTGGTCATCCTAGGACCTGCAGCCTGTTCGATCTCCGATGCCTTTTCGGCCAGCGGGATGAGCAAGCCGCCCGTCAACTAGGGCCGTCGCTCGGGCCGGCCAATCAGGGCCTGATGACGGTGTGATCGATCGCGCCAAAGATCGAGTGGCCGTGGCGGTCGCGCATTTCGATCCGGACAGTGTCGCCATACCGCAGGAACGGCGTGACCGGCTTGCCGGTGGCGATCGTCTCTATCATCCGCTGTTCGGCGATGCATGAATAGCCGCGCCCGCCGTCCCGGCAGGGCCGTCCGGGCGAGCCATCGGGATCGCGATTGGAAACCGTGCCGGAACCGATGATCGAACCAGCGCTGACCCGCCGGGTCTTGGCCAGATGGGCGATCAGCGTGCCGAAATCGAAGGTGCATTCTTCCCCGGCTTCGGCCCGGCCGAAGGCCTCGCCATTCAGGTCAACCCGCAGCACCAGGTTAAGCCGACCGTCTACCCAGGCATCGCCCAGCTCGTCCGGGGTCACGAACACCGGCGAGAAATGGCTGGCTGGCTTGGACTGAACGAAGCCAAAGCCCTTGGCGAGCTCATCGGGGATCAGGTTACGCAGCGACACATCGTTGACCAGCCCGACCAGCCGGATGTGATCGAGCGCGGTTTTGGCGGACACGCCCTGCGGTACATCGCCGGTAACCACACAGATCTCTGCCTCCATGTCGCAACCCCAGGCTTCATCGCCAAGGGTGATCGGCGCACGGGCGCCGCGCAGGTCATCGCTGCCGCCCTGATACATCAGCGGATCGTGCCAGAAGCTCTGCGGCAATTCCGCGCCACGAGCCTTGCGCACCAATTCAACGTGATTGACGTAGGCCGAGCCATCGGCCCACTGATAGGCACGCGGCAAAGGTGCCAGGGCATCGCGCTCATGAAAGCGCTCCCGCGGGATCGCCCCATGCTCCAGTTCGGTCGCCAAGGCCTGCAACACCGGGAAATGGCGATCCCAGTCATCCAGCAAGGTTTGCAGCGTGGGGACAAGATGCGAAGCATCAGCATACCAGACCAGGTCACTGCTGACGATCGCCAGACGCCCATCGCGTCCACCGGGAAGACTTGCCAGTTTCATCAGGTCAGCTCCATGGCCGGGGTTGTTGCTTCCAATTCAGCCACCCGCGCCGTGATCCGCGCCAGCAGGGCCTTGAAATCGTCAAGCTCGGCAGCGGAGAGCGAGGCAAACAGCCGCCGCTCCATATCGAGCGCCAGGGGCATGATTTCGGCGTGCATGGCCTTGCCGGCCGAAGTCAGTTCAATGTGGTGCGAACGGCCATCATCAGCATTGGGGCTGCGGGCGACCAGCCCCCGGTCTTCGAGCACCTTGCAAGCGCGGTTAACGGCAACCTTGTCCATCCGCGTTGCACCGACCAGGCTGCGTTGGGTCTGCGCCCCGGCATCGCCCAACACGGCCATGACGCGCCATTCTGGGATCTTCAGGCCAAAGCGCGCGCGATATTCGCCGGCGATCATATCGCTGACCGCATTGGTGGTGACCGACATCAGGTAGGGCAGGAAATCCGCCAGTCGAGAGCTTTGCTGGACCATCGACTCGGTTTCTAGTGCAACCGGTTTATTGCGCCAAGCGCCGTTACGCTGGTTTTGCCGCTTCAGGCGCTGATACGGCAATCGCGGGGATTGCGCGCAGTGCCTCGTCAATCCGCACCAGCCGCTGCAGCGGCTCAAGCGGCACAGCAAAGCGCCGTGCGCTGTATAGCTGCGGGACCAGGCAGACATCGATCAGGTTGGGGGTCGTTCCGCCAAACAAGCCGTGTTCGGGCGCTTCGGCTTCCAGCGCTGCCAGACCATCTCCCAGCCAGCGATACAACCAGCGCGTGACCCCGTCTGCATCGACGCCGAGATCATCACGCAGGAAATTCTGCACGCGCAGGTTCTGCAACGGGTGAACCTCGGAAATGATCGTCATGGCCCGGCCCAGCACGTGAGCCCGCGCCATGGGATCGGCGGGAAGCAACCGCGGCTCCGGCCAACGCGCATCAAGGTAGTCGATGATCGCCAATGACTGGACAATTGCCTCGCCATCAACCTCTAGCACCGGCACCAGCCCAAGCGGATTGCGCCCAAGGTGCTCATCCCCGCCCTGCTCTCCGGCCGCAAGGTCGACCGAATGCGGGGTCCAGCTGAGCCCCTTGAGGTTCATGGCGATCCGCACGCGGTAAGCTGCGGATGAGCGCCAATAATCGTAGAGGACCAGTTCGCTCATCGCAGCACCCTTCCCGCTATGGCATCCAGTTTCGCGGCCAGCAC
The DNA here is from genome assembly GCA_964413885.1 of uncultured Novosphingobium sp. Classification (GTDB taxonomy): domain Bacteria; phylum Pseudomonadota; class Alphaproteobacteria; order Sphingomonadales; family Sphingomonadaceae; genus Novosphingobium. The sequence continues at coordinate 55,762 of CAYPTU010000001.1, read as the reverse complement.
CGGGTCGCGGGCGGTCTTGGCCTTCATCACGGCATGCTCCAACGCCCGGTCAATCGGGCTCGGTGCGCGCTGGCCTGGCAACCCGGCAAGGAAGCGCCGCAGCACCTTGCCAGCCAGCGCCACATTGGCGTGCATCACCGCCAGCACATCGCTCGCCTCGACCCCGGCTTCGTCGCTGCGCCAGGCGTCATAGTCGGTGACCATGCCCAACAGGGCATAGGGCAGTTCAGCCTCCCGGGCGAGCCGGGCTTCAGGCATGCCGGTCATCCCGATCACATCGCCGCCCCAGGAGCGGTAGAGCAGACTTTCGGCGCGGGTCGAGAATTGCGGCCCTTCGATGGCAACATAGGTGCCGCCGCGATGGACCACCCCGCCCTCACCCTCAACCGCATCGGCTAGACCGGACGAAAGGCGCGGGCAAACCGGGTCGGCCAGACTGACATGGGCGACCAGGCCCGGACCGAAAAAGCTGGCCGGGCGGCTGACGGTGCGATCAATGAACTGGTCCACCGCCACCATCTGGCCGGGCGCCATGTCTGCACGCAGCGAGCCGATCGCCGAAAGCGCGATCACATCGGTAACCCCGCAGCGCTTCAGTACATCGATATTGGCGCGATAGTTCACCGATGCAGGCGGGATCGCATGCCCTGCACCGTGGCGCGGAAGGAAGGTAACGCGAACGCCTTCCAGCATGCCCGTCGTTACCGCAGCCGATGGTTCGCCAAACGGGCTTTCAACCGCGATTTCCTGTGCGTTCTCCAGCCCAACGCCGCCCGCCAGGCCAGATCCGCCGATAACGCCGATATGCCACTGCCCCATGCCGGACCTCCGCTCAGTTGTGCGCGAGGACCCCCGCCATGATGAAATCGATGCAGTGCTCGCGATAGCGATCACGCAGTTCTTCGGTCAGCGCTTCGGTGTCATAGCAGTGCTTGAGCACCAGCCGCGAGGAGAAGAACCGGTCGCAGGCCCCGGTGGCGGTGAAATAGAACAGCTGCGGATCAACTTTGCGGAAGACGCCCTGCTTCACACCGTCCTTGATCAGCCGGTCATAGGCGCGGCTCAGCGGGGTGAGATAGGAATCGGCGATCCGATGCGCTTCATCCGGATCACTTTCACGTACCAGCCGCATTAGCAGGCGGTTGAGGTAAGGCGTCTGGAAATAGGTATCGACCATCTTGCCGATGTGATGGCGCAGCCGGGCTTCCGGATCCCATTCCTTCGACATCAGCGCATCAACCGCATGGACGATGCCCTGCATGTCGCGATCGAGCAGCGCCCGCATCAGGCCGGCCTTGTTACCGAAATAGTACTTCACCAGCGCCGAGTTGAGCCCCGAGCGCAGCGACAATTCGGACAGCGAGATATCGACGATGTCGCCTTCGCGCATGATCGTCGAGGCCGTATGCAGCAAAAGTTCACGCGCGCCTTCTGGTGCATCGGCTTGTTCAGGCGCTGGCGACTGGCTCATGCGAAGGGCGGCTCCTCTCCCCACCAAGGATAGAAATCGGGCATATCGCTCGAAACCCGTAGCGGAAAGGCGGGCGGACGCTTTTCAAGGAAGCTTTGCACACCTTCCTTTGCGTCAGCCCCTTTCGAAAGGCGATAGATCGCCCGGCTATCAACCTTGTGCGCGTCCATCGGATGCGCGCCCGATGGAACACGCCACAGCATCGCGCGGGTCATCGCAACCGAGACGGCCGAGGTGTTGTCAGCAATTTCGCGGGCCAGGCCGCGCGCTGCATCGACCAGTTCGCCCTGAGCGTGAACCGAACGCACAAGGCCCGCCTTGTGCGCCTCTTCAGCCCCGAAGATGCGCCCGGTCATGCACCATTCGAGCGCCTGGTTGATCCCGACGATCTTGGGCAGGAACCAGCTGGAGCAGGCTTCGGGCACGATCCCGCGGCGGGCAAAGACAAAGCCATAGCGGGCGTTGTCGCTGGCCAGGCGAATATCCATCGGCAGCTGCATGGTCACGCCGACGCCGACCGCCGCACCATTGCAGGCGGAAATCAGCGGCTTCTTGGACTGGAACAGGCGCAGTGTCAGCAGGCCGCCACCATCGCGGACGCGGGGATCGGAGAGGTCTTCAACCGGGGCAGCATCGGCAAAGACCGCGCGGCCGTCTTCAGGGGTCAGGTCAGCACCGGCGCAGAATGCCCGGTCACCAGCCCCGGTAAAAATGACCGCCCGGACGCTATCGTCAGCATCGGTACGGTCCATGGCATCGATGATTTCGTTCATCATCGTGCCGGTGAAAGCATTCATCTTCTCCGGCCGGTTGAGCGTGAGGGTCGCGATCCCCTCGGCAATGTGAAGGTCAATCTGCGAATAGCCCATGCTCAATCCCTTTCCGGAAACCAACCCGAGATCCCCCGCGCAGGCGGGGGTCTCAGGCCTGAGGCCCCCGCCTGCGCGGGGACCCTCGTTTGCTTAACGCGGCGTCATGCGGATGCCGCCGTCCAGGCGGACATCTTCGCCGTTGAAATAGCCGTTCTCAATCATGCACATGGCGAGGTTGGCATACTCATCCGGGTTACCGAGGCGCTTGGGGTTGAGCACCGAGGCGCCCAGCGCATCGCGCACGTTCTGCGGCGCACCGGCCAGCAGCGGGGTATCGAAGATGCCCGGCAGGATGGTGTTGACGCGGATCTTCTCGCCAGCGAGGTCGCGGGCGATCGGCAGGGTCATGCCAACTACGCCGCCCTTCGAGGCCGAATAGGCGGCCTGGCCCATCTGGCCGTCTTCAGCCGCCACCGAAGCGGTGTTGACGATCGCACCGCGATCACCGTCTTCCTGCGGCTCGAGCGTCATCATCCCGGCGGCCGACTTGGCGATGCAGCGGAAGGTACCAACCAGGTTGATCTGGACGATCCAGTTGAAGGCATCGAGCGGGAAGTGCTTGATCGAACCATCTTCCTTGCTGCGGCTGGCAGTCTTGATTGCATTGCCGGTACCGGCGCAGTTCACCAGGATCCGCTCCTGCCCGTGGGCTTCGCGGGCCTTGGCAAAGGCAGCATCAACCGAGGCATCGTCGGTGACGTTGCATTCGCAGAACACGCCGCCGATTTCGGCAGCCATGGCCTTGCCCTTTTCTTCCTGCAGGTCGAAAATCGCGACCTTGACGCCCTTGGCGGCGAGCGCGCGGGCAGTGGCGGCACCAAGGCCCGAGGCGCCACCGGTGACGACGGCAGCAACAGTGTTGTCGAGCTTCATTTCAGAGTTCTCCGTTAGAGATAAGCAGGATTGGTTCAGACCATTTCAACGATAGTGACGTTGGCGACGCCGCCGCCTTCGCACATCGTCTGCAGGCCATACTTGCCACCACGCGCCTTGAGCGCATGGAGCAGGGTCGACATCAGCTTGGTTCCCGAAGCGCCCAGCGGGTGCCCCAGCGCGATCGCGCCGCCATTGACGTTGAGCTTTTCCGGATCGGCACCGGTGTGCTTCAGCCAGGCCATCGGCACCGAAGCGAAGGCTTCGTTGACTTCGTAAAGATCGATATCGCCGATCTTCAGGCCAGCCTTGGCCAGCGCCTTGTCGGTGGCGAACAGCGGCTCTTCCAGCATGATCACGGGATCACCGGCGGTTACGGTCAGAGTGTGGACGCGGGCCAGCGGGGTCAGGTTGTAGCGCTTGAGGGCTTCTTCCGAAACCACCAGGGCAGCCGAAGAACCATCGCAGATCTGGCTGGAGGTCGCGGCCGTCAGCGAGCCGCCTTCCGACAGCAGCTTGACCCCGGAGATGCCTTCCAGCGTGGCATCCATGCGAATGCCTTCGTCAACGACATGCCAAGTCTTGCCGTCCGGCGTTTCAATCTCGATCGGCACGATTTCGTTCTTGAAAGCCCCGGCTTCGGTTGCGGCCTTGGCGCGCAGATGGCTGTTCAGGGCGAACTGGTCGAGCTGATCCTTGGTGAATCCATGCTTCTTGACGATCATCTCGGCGCCCATGAACTGCGACCAGGAGACGCCAGGATACTTTTCCTCAAGGCCCGGCGACTTATAATTCCCAAGCCCTTCCTTCATGTGGAAGACCGCAGTGGAGCCCATCGGCACGCGGGTCATGCTCTCGATCCCGGCGGCGATCACCACATCCTGGGTCCCGCTCATAACCGCCTGGGCGGCGAACTGGATCGCCTGCTGCGAGGAGCCGCACTGGCGATCGATCGTGACCGCGGGGGTCGATTGCGGCAGGAGCTTTGAAGCGAGCACGGCATTGCGACCAACCTGCCCGGCCTGCTGCCCGCCCTGGCTGACGCAGCCCATGATCACATCGTCAACCGCAGCGGGATCGACCCCGGTACGCTGAACAAGCGCATCCAGCGTCTGTGCGGCCAGATCAACCGGGTGGACACCGGCCAGACGGCCGCCGCGGCGCCCGCCAGCGGTCCGCACGGCGTCAACAATATAGGCAGTTGCCATGAATCCGATTCCTTTTCTTCGGGGTCGTTTAATCGATCGATTAAGGTTGCGCTGACAGAGCGTCAAGCGCGCATCGCCGATTGCCGCAGCTAGGTTTTCGGACAGTCCGGACAGCCCTGTTGTAAAATGACAACAAGCCTTCCGGAAATTGGACCTAGCCTTAATTCCAAATTGCATGGCCCGAACGGGTATTTCAGGAGGGTCTATCGGCTCCGATTTTGGGGCCAGATAGGCGATTCCTGCAACAAGGGCGCCAAAACCGAGCTTATCCGGACATTCTCCGGATCAAGATTAAGGGGCAAAACGTATGAAGTTCTTCAGCAAGTCTGCGCTTTACCGCGCGACCAGCCTTGAAAGCGCCGCCATCGCGGTTGCCATGTTGGGCGCCGTGGCAGCCGCCGCGCCGGCCTATGCGCAAGCCGCGCCGAACACCAAGGAACCGGCCGCCGCCGATTGCACCGATGAAAATGCCAATGGCGTTTGCGATTCGGAAGAAGGCAGCCAAATCGTTGTTACCGGCACGCGCATCGCGCGTCCGACGCTCAGCTCGCCGGTTCCGCTGACCTCGGTCTCGGTTGGCGAACTGACCGAAACCGGTGACGTTTCGCTGGGTGACGCGCTGAACGACCTGCCGTCGCTGCGCTCGACCTACAGCCAGGGTAACTCGACCCGCTTCATCGGCACCTCGGGCCTCAACATCCTTGACCTTCGCGGTCTGGGCGTGTCGCGCACCCTGGTGCTCGTCAACGGCAAGCGTCACGTAACCGCCTCGCCGGGTGACTACCTGGTTGACGTCAACACCATCCCGGTTGACCTGCTTGAGCGCGTTGACGTGGTGACCGGCGGCAACTCGGCCGTTTACGGTTCCGACGCCGTTGCCGGCGTTGTCAACTTCGTGCTGAAGCGCAACTACGACGGCATCAGCCTGCGCGGCCAGGGCGGCATCTCGTCGCGTGGTGACCGCGGCAGCTACTTCGTGGCCGGCACCTATGGCCGGAACTTCGCCGATGGCCGCGGCAACGTCGCCGTCTCGGCCGAATATGCCCGCCAGGAAGAAGTCCGCTTCCTCGATCGTGACTATCTGACCGGTGCGATCTCGGGTCGCTGCCAGTTCCAGACGATCGAGCCAACCGCCGGCGAGCCGAACGGCACCGACGGCATCTTCGACACCAATTTCGAATGCGGCGTGAAGAACGGTTCGATCTCGGACGGCGGCACGATCGGCCGCGTTGGCGTTGGCCAGTACCTGCGCTTCAACAACGCGGGCCAGCTCTATGTCGACGTGCCGGATGGCAACTACGAACTGGGTGGTTCGACCAACATCAAGGGCGGCAACGGTTCGACCCTGCGCAACACCGGCCAGATGCTGCCGAAGTCTGAGCGCATTGCCGTGAACCTGCTGGCCCACTTCGACGTTTCGGAAGCCTTCCGTCCTTACGTCGAGGCCAAGTATGTCCGCGTGACGGCCAATCAGGAAGGTCAGCCGACCTTCATCGCTTCGGCCACCTTCAGCCCGACCTGGTTCTGCGACAACGGCTTCCTGACCGGCGCCAACCGCACGATCCTTGCCAACAACGGCTATTGCACCACCGGCGCGACCAATGCCCGCACCTTCACGCTTTCGCGTTTCAACGTTGACCTTGGCGGTCGCGGCGAAACCCACAAGCGCGAAACCTATCGCATCGTTGGCGGCGTTGAAGGCAACTTCAACGACGACTGGAAGTACGAAGTGTCGTTTAACTACGGCCGCCTCGAAACCAACATGAACGCGATCAACGTCGCGCGCATCCGCAACGATGCCGGCACGGCAGCAGACGGTATGGCCCTGGCGGTTGACGCCGTGCTGGCCCCGGCCGGTTACAGCGGCACCAACTTTGTGCTGAACGGCGACGGCCAGCGCGTGGTTTGCCGCGTCAACGCTGTCACCAATGCCCGTCCGGACTGCGTTCCGCTGAACCTGTTCGGCTATGGTCAGTCGACTGAAGCCGCACGCGCCTTCTCGAACGGCACGGCAACCCGCAACGAGCGCGCGACCGAATTCGTCGCTCTTGCCAGCGTCAGCGGTGACCTTTCGCAGCTGTTCGAACTGCCCGGTGGCCCGGTCAGCTTCGCTCTCGGCGGCGAATACCGTGAAGAATCGGCCCTGAGCGACTATGATGCGGCTTCGAAGAACGGTGCGTTCTTCTTCAACCGCTTCGCCACCTTCGCTCCGCCGAAGCTGACGGTGAAGGAAGCCTTTGGTGAAATCAGCCTGCCGCTGCTGCGCGATGCGCCGCTGGCCAAGGAACTGACCGTGAGCGGCGCAGGCCGCGTTTCGGACTACAACACCGCAGCTGGCACTGTCTGGGCCTGGAACGTTCAGGGCATCTACGCTCCGATTTCGGATCTCCGCTTCCGTGCGGCCTATGCGACTTCGGTTCGTGCCCCGACGCAGGGTGACCTGTTCTACCCGCAGACCCAGAACTTCGCACAGATCACTGACCCGTGCGACACCAACAGCATTTCGAACAATGCCAACCGCACCGCCAACTGCGCGGCTGCCGGTGTGCCGACCACCTTCAACCAGGCTACTGTTGACGCTTGCGTCACCTCGTCGGTTCCGGCGAACCAGCGCGTGATCGGCAGCCCGTGGGTGAACTGCACGGCGCGCACCTCGTCGACCGGCTTCGTGTCGGGCGGCAACCCCACCCTGGTCCAGGAACGCGGCAAGTCGCTGACCCTGGGCATGGTCGTTGAGCCGCGCTTCCTGCCGGGCCTCAACTTCACGGTGGACTACTACAAGATCGACGTGACCAACCTGATCGCGTCGCTGGGTGCGCAGACCATCCTGAACCTGTGCTATGACAGCCCGACCGGCATCAACAATCCGTTCTGCGCCACGGTTAACCGTGACCGTGCAACCGGTCTGTTCGTGCAGCCGGCTGTCATCTCGGGCGGCGTCAACTTCGCTAAGCAGCGCGCGCGCGGCTTCGACTTTGACCTGAGCTATCGCAAGACCTTCGAAAATGGCGAACGCCTGTCGGTCCGCGCGATTGCAACCCGGGTGACCACGCTCGACAACTACACCGATCCGACCAACCCGAGCGTGCCGAACCGCCAGCTGGGCGAACTCGGCGATCCGATTTGGGCGGCCAATGCCACGATCAACTATGACTTCGGCGCGGTCGACGTGACCTACTCGGCACGTTACATCGGCAAGCAGACGGTTGGCACCTGGGAAGCCCAGAACCAGTACACCGGTCTCTGCCCGGTCTCGGGCAGCACCGGCGTTTCGGGCCGCACCTGCATCCCGGGTCAGCTTGCTACCCTGGATCCGCAGAACCTCGACCAGTACCCGGTCGTGTTCTACCCGGGCCGGATCTACCACAACATGCGCGTGAACTTCGAACTGGCTGACAAGAAGTACAGCTTCTACGCCGGTGTCGATAACCTCACCGACATCAAGCCGCCCTACGGTCTGCTCGGCACCAGCGGTGGTGACCCGTACGACACGTTCGGTCGCTTCTTCTACGCCGGGTTCCGCGCCAACTTCTAAGGCGCGGGCCGCAAGGCACAAAAGCGAGGGCGGCGAAACTTCGGTTTCGCCGCCCTTCGTTTTTGGGAGCCGGCTTTGCTCTGGCCGATCCGCTTAGAGCTCAGCCTTGGCCAACCCGGCCGCCACCTCTGATGCATCCGGGGCATTCGCCGCAATCCAGTCCCGCGCCAAGGTCAACTCATCCGCCAGATCGATCGCGAGGGCATCACGCCGAGCAAGCCGGGCGGCGTTATCGAAAGCCTGCGACGGGTTTTTCGAATAGGTCGTGAACAGGGGCCCGGTCGCCACTTCTGCGATCCGATCCGGATGGGCGTCCAGCCCAAAGAGCTGCGCCGCCGCCGCCAGTACGTCCTGCGGCGCTCCGAAAAACCGTTCGGAATCAAGGCTGCGTCCCTGCGGCATCGCCGCGAGGGCCGCGACATAGCGCCGCCGCATCGCCAGCCACAGGGCCGCACAAAGCTCCGCATCGGCCAGCGCCGACAGGTCGCCCAGGTGGCCCGCCAGCAAACCGGTGACGTTGCGCAGCCAGGCGCGGTGATCAGGGCTGCGCAGGATCGCCAAGAGATAGTCCTCAAGCTCACAATAGAGGAAGATTGCCGGCGCTTGGGCTTGCGCCGCGCTCAATTGCGGCAGGATGAAATTGACCGGGACGTTGGCTTTGACCAGCGTCGCCCCGCCCCCCGGATAGCGCCGCGACAGCAGGCCCAGCGCAGTTGCAAGCCGGGTGTCGTCCAGCTCCAGGCCAAGCTGGCGCAGTGCAAAGGGCTCACGCAGGACAATATCGTCGGTCAGTGCTTCAAGCGCGTTGGCCAGTAGCGTGGACCCGCAATGGGCCATGTGGAAGATCCAGCGGATCGCTTGGGCGGGTGGAACATGCCCAGCCAGCTGGGCCAGCGGAACCCGCCACAGACCCTCGCCCGCAGGACGGATCCGGCGATCGAGAAATACGGAGCGCGCATAGGCGGCACGGTCCATCGGCACGAACACCGCCTCGCCCCCATCGAACGAATGGAAATAGGCATCCGGGGAGGCCAGCAACTGGTCAAGCGAAGTGGACATCGCTGCAGGCTATAGCCGGGCTATCGGCCATGCGCTATCGGGTGGGCCGAAATGGCAAGGTTCCGTTCCCCTTCCCCAGGTTTGCCGCTGGTCGTGGTCGAGCCAGACCGCGAGCCGAGCCTCGACCAGGTCGATCGCGCCGCCGTGATTGACCAGTACAAGGCGCATGGCGCGCTGCTGTTCCATGGGTTTGGCGCCGGGCTGGACGAATTCAACCGGCTCGCCCGTGATCTTTGCGTCACCGCAGTGGTCAATGAGAGCCCCGGCCGTATTCCGCTCGATCCAGCGCGCTCGCTTTACAATGTCGATGGCGGGGACCGGGCCTTTGCCTTGCATCCCGAAATGTCGCGCGAGCCCTGGAAGCCCGACCTTGCGATGTTCTGCTGCCTATCCCCGCCGGGCGAAGGCGGGCGGACCACCGCATGCGACGGAATTGCTCTGGCCCGCGCCCTCCCGCCCGATATTCGGCAAGGGCTGGAAAGGCGGCGGCTGATCTATCTTAAGGCCGCCTGGCCCAGCCTGCTGCAATATTGGCTTGGTACCGAAACGCCCAGCGACGACCAGTTGCGCAACCCGCCGCCGGGCTGCCCCTATAACTTCATGCGGCTCAATGACGGCCGCGTGGCGCGCTATTTTTCGCGCCCGGCGCTGCACAAGCCGATGTTTGCGGACGAATTGGCCTTTGGCAATTTTCTGCTGTTCGCCCGGTTCAACAACAACCAGCCGAACTTCCCCCTGCTCGACGATTACACGCCGGTGCCAGAGGAGTGGCTCCACGAGATCAAGGCAATTGGCGATCAGCTTTCGGTTGCCGTCACCTGGCAGAAGGGCGACCTACTGCTGCTCGACAATACCCGCTTCATGCACGGCAGGACCGCGATAACCGACCCCGAAGAGCGGATCATCGCGACCTATTTCGGTTACCTGAAGTTCGCGCTTCCCAACCCCGAGGAGCCCGCCGATCCGATCTGGCGGCGCGAGGATTTTGAGCCCCCGCGCCCACCGGATCACATGGTCCGCGCCGTTTAGGCGACAGACATCGTCAGGGCACCATCGCCCTCGTCGATCCTTACCGTGCTGCCATCGGGAATCTCCCCGCCCAGCAACTTCTCGGCCAGGGGATCCTGCAGGTACCGCTGCACTGCCCGTTTGAGCGGCCGCGCGCCATAGACCGGATCGTAGCCGACCCGTCCCAGCCAGCGTTTGGCGGCGTCGGTCAGGTCAAGCGTGATCTTCCGGTCCTTGAGCAGCTTGGCCACCCGGCCAACCTGGATTTCGACGATCGGCGCCATGTGCTCCACACCAAGGCGATGGAACAGGATGATCTCGTCCAGCCGGTTGAGGAATTCGGGGCGGAAATGCCCGCGCACGACTTCCATCACCTGCGGCTCGACGCTCTCGACGTCCTGCCCGTCTTCCAGATTGGCAAGGTACTGGCTGCCGAGGTTGCTAGTCAGGATGATCAGCGTGTTGGTGAAATCGACCTGCCGGCCCTGACCATCGGTCAGGCGGCCATCGTCAAGCACCTGCAGCAGCACATTGAACACATCGCTGTGCGCCTTCTCGACCTCGTCGAACAGCACGACCTGATAGGGCCGGCGCCGCACCGCTTCGGTCAGCACGCCGCCTTCTTCATAGCCGACATAGCCCGGAGGCGCACCAATCAGGCGGGCGACCGAATGCTTCTCCATGAATTCCGACATGTCGATGCGGACCATCGCCGTGTCATCATCAAACAGGAAGCCGGCCAGCGCCTTGGTCAGTTCAGTCTTGCCAACGCCCGTGGGACCAAGGAACAGGAACGAACCGAGCGGCCGGTTCGGGTCTTGCAATCCAGCGCGCGCACGGCGGACGGCCTTGGACACGGCGACAACCGCATCCTGCTGGCCGATCACGCGCTGGCCGATGACTTCTTCCATCTTGAGCAGTTTCTCGCGCTCACCTTCCATCATCCGGTCGACCGGAATTCCGGTCCAGCGGCTGACCACTGCGGCGATATCATCAGCGGTGACTTCCTCGCGCAGCAGCATGTTTGAGGTATCGACGCCCTGGGCCTCGGCCAGTTGCTTCTCCAGCTCCGGGATCTTGCCGTAGGACAGCTCGCCCGCCCGGGCGAGATCACCCGCACGCTGGGCCTGTTCCAGTTCCAGCCGCGCCTGATCCAGCGCTTCCTTGATCTTGCCTTCGGCGGCGATCTTGTCGCGCTCATTCTGCCAGCGGGTGGTCAGCTCGGCCGATTGCTGTTCCAGGTTGGCCAGCTCTTCCTTGAGCGTCGCCAGCCGGTCCTTGCTCGGCTGGTCGCTCTCCTTGGCAAGCGCCAGTTCCTCAATCTTGAGCTGGATGATCCGCCGGTCGAGCACCTCGATTTCCTCGGGCTTGCTCTCCACCTCCATGCGGATGCGCGAAGCCGCCTCGTCCATCAGGTCGATTGCCTTGTCGGGCAGGAAGCGGTCGGCGATGTAGCGGTTCGACAGCGTCGCCGCTGCAACAATCGCGTTATCCGCGATCCGCACGCCGTGGTGCAGCTCGTATTTCTCTTTCAGCCCGCGCAGGATCGAGATTGTGTCCTCAACCGTAGGCTCGCCTACGAAGACCGGCTGGAACCGCCGCTGCAGCGCCGGGTCCTTTTCGACGTACTTCTGGTACTCATCCAGCGTGGTTGCACCGATGCAGTGCAGCTCACCGCGGGCCAGCGCCGGCTTCAAGAGGTTGGAGGCATCCATCGCCCCCTCGCCCTTGCCGGCCCCGATCAGGGTATGCATCTCGTCGATGAACAGAATGATCTCGCCCTCGGCGCCCTTGACCTCATCGAGAACAGCCTTGAGCCGCTCCTCGAACTCACCGCGATACTTTGCGCCAGCAATCAGCGCCCCCATGTCGAGCGACATCAGGCGGCGGTCCTTGAGGCTATCAGGGACGTCGCCATTCGCAATGCGCAGCGCCAGACCCTCGGCAATGGCGGTCTTGCCCACGCCGGGTTCGCCGATCAGCGCCGGGTTGTTCTTGGTCCGGCGGGCCAGGATCTGGACTGTGCGGCGGATTTCCTCGTCACGGCCGATAACCGGATCCAGCTTGCCGTCACGTGCGGCCTGGGTCAGGTCGCGGGCATACTTCTTCATCGCCTCATAAGCGTTCTCAGCGCTGGCGTTGTCTGCCGTGCGGCCGCCAGTCACTTCCTGGATCGCAGCTTCGAGCTTCTGCGCATCGACGCCAGCCGCCTTGAGCGCTTGTCCGGCCGGATTGGTCGCGCCAAGCGCGAGCGCCTGCAACATGCGCTGGACTGAAACGAAGCTGTCACCCGCCTTGGCAGCGAGCTGCTCAGCCGCATCAAGCAGCCGAACGGCATCGTTCTCCAGCCCCGGGGGGGACTGCGCGCCGCTGCCGGAAACGGCCGGAATCTTGGCCAGTGCTTCATCGACCTTGGCCTGGGCCAGGCCGACATTGCCGCCAGCGCGCTGGATCAGCCCAGCGGCCATGCCTTCGTTGTCTTCGAGCAGAGCCTTGAGGATATGCTCGGGCGTGATCCGCTGGTGGTTGAGGCGGATCGCGACGGTCTGCGCGCTCTGAAGGAAGCCCTTGGCGCGGTCGGTAAATTTTTCGAGGTTCATCGGTGTGTCACCCTCCTGTGACACCAGAAGTAGTGTTGCGTAAGGGCAACACAAGAGGCGCTACGCAAAAAGGTCAGGTTACGGTGCCCAGCTGTGCAACAGTAATGGGCGACCGACGGTGGCCGATTGACCATTGTCAGGAGGCCATTCAAGGAAGGCCAAAGCGCAAGCACAAGTGCAAAGGGGAGCAAGATGGGGCGGATTGGCAAGGGCCTTGGCGGCCTGGCAGTAGTTGCGGGGATTGCGGCCGTCGCACTGGCATCATGGGAGCCCTATTTCGCTGAACAGCCGGGTCCGCCGCCGCCGACACGCGAATACCGGGCTGAAGTGGTTCGCGACGAATGGGGCGTTCCGCATATCCTGGGCAAGACTGATGCCGATGTCGCCTTCGGCACCGCCTGGGCCCATGCCGAGGACGACTTCAGCACCCTGCAGGACGTGATCGCGATGACGCGCGGTCGCTATGGCGCGATTGCCGGCGCCGATGGCGCGGGGGTCGATTTCGCCTATCATTTCGTTGATGCCCGCGGCGCAGCGGACCGCGGCTATGAGAAGCTGCCCGCCGATGTCCGCGCCGTGCTTGAGGCATACGCATCAGGCCTGAATCGCTATGCGCAGCAGCACCGCAGCGAAGTGCGGCTGGCGCGCCTGTTCCCGGTAAACGGCAAGGACATCGCCACCGGCTTTGCCCTGCGCCTGCCGTTCTTCTTCGGGCTGGACCGGGTGCTCAAGCCCTTGAGCGAGGGCAGCGAGTTTCGCCCCGAACATGGTCCGCGGCTGGATGGCAAGCCCGCACCGCTGTTCGGCGAAGGCGGCGGCGACCAGCTTGTCACCGAACGCCCGATGCCTTTGCCGATTGGTGAAACCGCTGAAAATTCGGGCTCCAACGCCTTTGCCGTGGCCCCCCAACGGTCAGGCGACGGCGTCACCCGCCTATTCTCAAACAGTCACCAGCCCTGGCGTGGCGGTGTCGCCTGGTATGAGCTGGGCATTTCAAGCGAACAGGGCTGGAATTTCGTCGGGGCCACCTTCCCCGGATCGCCCTTCCCCTTCCTGGGCCACAACGCGAACCTGGGCTGGACCAACACCGTCAACCGGCCGGATCTGATCGACATTTACCAGCTGGAACTGGACCAGAGCGGCACCCGCTACCGCCTCGATGGCCAATGGCAGCCACTGCATAAGGAAAAGGTCTGGCTGCCGGTCCGCTTCGGGCCCTTCGTGTTACCCGTTCCCAAGACCATCTGGCGCTCTGCGCATGGTCCGGCGATGATCAATGCGCGCGGTGCCTTCGCGGTGCGCTATGCCGGAATGGACCGGATCGACAGCGTCACCCAGTATTACCGCATCACCAAGGCGCAGGACTTTGCGCAGTGGCAATCGGCAATGGCAATGCAGGCCGTGCCGGCCACCAACTTCATCTACGCCGACAAGACGGGCACGATCGCCTATTGGTATAATGCCGCCCTGCCCGACCGGAAGGCCGGGCCCGACTGGCGCGGCGTGGTGCCGGGCAATCGCTCTGACCTGATCTGGCAGGGTCCGATCGCCTGGAGCCGGGTGCCCAAGGTGGTCAATCCGGCATCAGGCTATGTGTTCAATTCGAACAACACGCCTTTCCTTGCTGCTGGTCCCGGCAGCGAGATCGACCCGGCCAAGGTGCCGGCGATCTGGGGGGTCGAGACCGATCTGACCAACCGCACGCTGCGCGCCGCAAAGCTATTGGCTGAAACGCCGCGTATCGGCCGTAACGAGCTGCTGCGGATCAAGTTCGATACCGGCTACGAACGCGCCGGGTATGTCGGATGGATGCTGGATGGCATCGCCAAACTGAAGCTGACCGGCGATCTGGCCGAAGCTCAGCGACTCCTCGCCGGCTGGGACATGACCGCAGATGGGCGCGGCAATGGAGCCGATGCACTGGCGGTGATGGTGCTCGAACCGGCGATGAAGGCCAGCTATGGCCTGAAAGCCCCGCCAGAACCGAAGGCTGTGCTGGCGGAGGCCGTAGCGCACCTGAAGAAGTACTTCGGGCGGATCGACCCGCCGCTGGGTGATGTCCTGCGCATCCGCCAGGGCAAGGTTGACCTGCCGATGGATGGCGGCGGCGATACCCTGCGCGCTGCGACCGACTGGGATATCGATCCCGACGGCCGTCTCTCGATCAAGCATGGCGACAGCTTTGTCATGCTGATGGAATGGGATCAGTCTGGAAAGGTCCGGTCAGAATCGATCCAGCCCTATGGCGCGGCGACCACCCGGCCGCAGAGCCCGCACTATGCCGATCAGGCTGCGCTGTTTGCCGCCAAGCAGTTCAAGCCGGTCTATTTTGATCGGGCCAGCATTCTGGCCCACGCCAAGAGCCGCACAGTGGTGACCAACTGATCGGAGCCCAAAGCGCAGGTCCAAGATCGTCAACAGTTCGTCGAAAAGGCAGCGCCCCTAGTGGCGCTGCCCAGTGGCTCTGCTAGCAATGGCGCAACGCATTGCAAAAGGGGCTGAACATGCCACGATTCTTCACTGCATCGATCCTCGCGCTCGCCATTGCCGGCACCCCGGCAATCGCCCAGAACAAGGCCGCCGAGCCTAAGCCGGCGCCACTTTCGGCGCTCGTGAAATCGGTCAACATTCCCTACGAACGCTTCACCCTGCCTAACGGCCTGCAGGTGCTGGTCCATACCGATCGCAAGGCGCCCGTCGTGGCGGTTTCGGTTTGGTACGGCGTCGGCTCTAAGCACGAGCCCAAGGGCAAGACGGGTTTCGCCCACCTGTTCGAACACCTGATGTTCAATGGCTCGGAAAACGCCTCGGGCGATTTCTTCAAGCCGCTGCAGGAAGTCGGTGCGACCGATTTCAACGGCACCACCTGGTTTGATCGCACCAACTATTTCGAAACGGTCCCGACGGGGGCGCTGGATCGCGCGCTGATGCTGGAAAGCGACCGCATGGGCTATCTGCTCGGCGCGGTGACGCAGGAAAAGCTGACCAATCAGATCGGCGTGGTCCAGAACGAAAAGCGCCAAGGTGACAACCAGCCCTATGGCCTGGTTGAATACGAGCAGCTGGAGAACCTTTACCCCTCTGGCCACCCCTACCACCACTCGACCATCGGCTCGATGGAGGACCTTAGCGGTGCGAGCCTTGAGGACGTGAAGCAGTGGTTCCGCGACAATTACGGCCCCAACAACGCCATCCTGGTGCTGGCTGGCGATGTTGACCTTGCCACCGCCAAGGCCAAGGTCACCAAGTGGTTCGGCGCAATCCCCAGCGGCCCGAAGATCAAGCCGGTGGCCGTGCCGGTGCCCGATCTGCCCGCGCCGAAATCGATGACGATCAAGGACCAGGTCGCCACGACCCGCATCTATCGGATGTGGGCGATTCCTGGCCTCGATAATCCGGACTATCTCTCGCTCGTTGCGGGTGGTTCGGTCCTGGGCGGGCTCGCCAGCTCGCGGCTGGACGACGCCCTGGTGCGCCAGCAGAAGGTGGCCGTCGGCGTGACTGCCGATGCCCAGATCTTCGCGCAGGGCGGCCAGTTTGTGATCCATGCCGATGTGAAGCCGGGCACTGATCCGGCCGTCGTCGCCGCCGCGCTTGATGCCGAGGTGGCCAAGTTCCTGCGCGAAGGCCCGACCCAGGACGAGCTTGGCCGCGCCACGACCTCCTATGCCGCAAACGAGATCCGGGCGATGGAATCGGTCGGCGGGTTCGGTGGCAAGGCCCCGACGCTGGCTGAAGGCCTGCTCTACAATGGCACCCCCGACCATTACCGGCTCGAGCTGGAGCAGATGGCAAAGCTGACGCCTGCCAAGGTCCAGGCCACGATGCAGAAGTGGCTTTCACGCCCGGTCTTCTCGCTGACGGTTGAACCCGGCACCCGCACCGAAGGCGGTGAGAACCGCGGCGGCTTCATCGTTTCTCCCGATGGCCTCGGCGCTCGTCCGGCCTTCTTCCGCGACCCGCTGTTCCCGCTGGCTGGCGCTGCGGCTGCACCGGTCGTGGCCGAGGCTGACCGCTCCAAGCTGCCCGACGTGGGTGATCTGACCCCGCTCGACTTCCCGACCATCGAACGCGCGAAGCTTTCGAATGGGATGCAGGTCTACTTCGCCCGCCGCGCTGCCGTGCCGGTGGTTTCGGTCCGCGTTTCCTTCGATGCCGGCTTTGCCGCTGATCCCAAGTCGGCGCTTGGCACCCAGGCCCTGCTGCTGCGTCTGATGAACGAAGGCACAGAGAAGCTCAATTCGACCGAACTGGCCCGCGCCCGCGAACGCCTTGGCGCGAGCATCCGGGGCTTTGCCGATACAGACAACACATCGTTCCAGCTTGATACGGTCACACCAAACCTGGCCCCGTCGCTCAAGCTCTTCTCTGACTTCATCCGCCGCCCGGCTCTGGCCCCAGACGAACTTGAGCGCGTTCGCGTGCAACAGCTGGCTGCAATCCGGGCCGAGCTCAAGAGCCCCGGCGCGATCGCCCAACGCACGCTGCAGCCGATCCTTTACGGCAAGGACCACCCCTACGGCATCCCGCCGACGGGAACCGGCGACCCGGCGGTGGTTGAGAAGCTGACCCGCGATCAGCTCAAGGGTTTCCATGACCAGTGGTTCCGCCCGGACAGAGCCAAGATCTTTGTCACCGGCAACACCTCGCTGACGGAAGTCACCAAACTGCTTGAAGCCAGCTTTGCCGACTGGAAGGCCCCGGGCACCCCGGCACCGACCAAGAACTTCGATGTGGCGATACCGGCCCAGTCCGAACGGATCGTGCTGGTTGACCGCCCGGCCTCGCCACAGTCGCTGATCCTGGCGGGCAAGGTTCTGCCGGTGAAGGGCACCGATGACCTGCTGGTGCTGCGTTCCGCCAATGACATCCTGGGCGGCAACTTCCTCTCGCGCATCAACATGAACCTGCGCGAGACCAAGGGCTGGTCTTATGGCGCGGGCAGCGGCGTGGGCAGCACGCAGGATCGCGTGACCTTCCGCGTCCAGGCCCCGGTCCAGGCTGACCGGACCGGCGATTCCATCGTCGAAATCCGCAAGGAGCTGACCAGCTTCCTGACCACCCAGGGCGTCAATGCCGAAGAGCTTGGCTGGTCGACCACCGGCAGCGCCCGCGAACTGCCGGGTTCGTTTGAGACGTCCAGCGACGTGCTGGGCGGCCTCGTCAACATCGTCAACTTCAAGCGCCCCGACACCTGGTATGAGACCCTGGCCGATCGCTACAAGGCGATGACCGCGACACAGCTGGATGCCAAGGCGCGCGAGATGAAGCTGGGCGAAGGCCTGGTCTATGTCGTGGTGGGCGATGCCAAGGTGGTCGAACCGCAGCTCAAGCAATTGGGCCTGCCGGTAGAGGTCATTCCAGCCGCCAAGTAATCCTTCGCCCCTCGCGTGCTGCACCCGATTGACAGCGGCGCGCGGGCGGGCAAGGTAGGGCTTACTTACCCCCTTGTAAGTTGAGGAGAGATTCGATGTCGATTGCAGGCACTTATGAATGCATCACCAAGACCCCGATGGGCGACCAGAAGAGTGAGTTCACGATCGAAGTGGACGGTGACACCTTCACCGGCAAGAACCAGGGCGCGATGGGTTCGATGGACCTCGAAAACGGCAAGATCGACGGCAACAAGCTGACCTGGTCGATGAAGATGACCGTCCCCATGCCGATGACGCTGGAAGGCGAAGCGACCGTGGATGGCGACACCATCACCGGCGGCGTCAAGGCCGGCGCCTTCGGCACCTTCGCGATGAGCGGCACCCGCAAGGGCTGATCCACCGCGGACGAACAGCAAGGGCGCCGGAAGGAAGCTTCCGGCGCCCTTTTTGTTGGATCGTTGGCCAGACTTAAGCCAGCTTTGCCTTCAACAGCTCGTTGACCACCTGCGGATTGGCCTTGCCCTGCATCGCCTTCATGGTCTGGCCGACGAAGAACCCGAACAGGGCTTCCTTGCCGCCCTTGTATTCAGCCACCTTGTCGGCGTTGTCGGCCAGGATCTTGGCAATCGCGGCTTCGATCGCGCCGGTGTCGCTGGTCTGCTTGTTGGCGTCGATTTCGGCAGCGAGATCAATGTCGCTGGTCAGGTAGGCCGCGAAGATTTCCTTGGCCTTACCGCCCGAGATCGTGCCTTCGCTGGCGGCGATGATCAGCGCGGTGTTAGCCTCGACCGTGTTCTTCGGGTGGGCTGCGCCTTCCGGGATCGCCTTCAGCACGCCGGCCCGCTCGGACAGCAGCCAGTTGGCGACCCGCTTGGCCAGATCGCGCTCGCCCTTGCCGCTGGCCTTGACCACGGCGGCCAGCATTTCCTCGAACTGCTGATAGGTTTCCACCTCCAGCGTCAGCTGCGCCGCGTCATAGGCCGAGAGGCCCAGCGCGGTTTCATAGCGGTGGCGCTTGGCATCCGGCAGTTCCGGCAGACTGGCGCGGCATTCCTCAAGGAAGGCATCGTCCAGTTCCAGCGGCAGCAGGTCCGGATCGGGGAAATAGCGATAGTCGTGCGCATCTTCCTTGCTGCGCATCGAGCGGGTTTCGTTCTTGTCCGGATCGTAGAGCCGGGTTTCCTGAACGACCGTACCGCCATCCTCGATCACGCCGACTTGGCGCATCGCTTCCTGTTCGACCACAGCCATCACGAAGCGGACCGAGTTGACGTTCTTCGTCTCGGTGCGAGTACCGAACGGTTCGCCCGGGCGGCGGACCGAGACGTTGACGTCGGCGCGCATCGAGCCCTGGTCCATGTTGCCATCGCACGATCCGACATAGCGCAGGATCTGGCGCAGCTTGGCGACATAGGCCCCCGCTTCCGCCGGGCTGCGCATGTCCGGGCGGCTCACAATTTCCATCAGCGCCACGCCCGAGCGGTTAAGGTCGACATAGGACATGGTCGGGTGCTGATCGTGCATCAGCTTGCCGGCATCCTGCTCGACGTGGATCCGTTCGATCCCGATGGTCTTAGTCGAACCTTCTGGGTCCTTCTCGTCGAGGATCACCTCGATCTCGCCCTCGCCCACCAACGGGTGGTAAAGCTGGCTGATCTGGTAGCCCTGCGGCAAGTCGGCATAGAAGTAGTTCTTGCGGTCAAATCGCGACCACTTGTTGATCTGCGCGTTGATCGCCATGCCGGTGCGCACCGCCTGGCGGATGCACTCGCGGTTCGGCACCGGCAGCATGCCGGGCATGGCGGCGTCGACCAGGCTGACCTGGCTGTTGGGCTCTGCGCCAAAGGCCGTCGCCGCGCCCGAGAACAGCTTGGAATTGGTCATGACCTGGGCATGGACTTCCAGCCCGATCACCACTTCCCATTCGCCCGTGGCGCCCTGAATGCGATAGTTGCTCATCTTACCACCACTTTTCCGGCTTGGCCGTGAACTGCGCGCGGCTCTCGATCGCGAGGCCGGCATTGAGGACGCCCTGCTCGTCAAACGGCTTGCCGACGATCTGCAGGCCCAGCGGCAGGCCTTCACGGTTGAGCCCGGCCGGGACCGACATGGCCGGCAGACCTGCCAGCGAAGCCGGCACGGCGAACACGTCGTTGAGGTACATGCTCAGCGGATCGTCGGTCTTCTCGCCCAGGCCAAAGGCGGCGGTCGGGGCGGTGGGCGCCAGGATCACGTCGCACTGGGTGAAGGCGTTCTTGAAGTCCTGTGCGATCAGGGTGCGGACCTTCTGCGCCTGGGTGTAATAGGCATCGTAGAAGCCGGCCGAGAGCACATAGGTGCCGATCAGGATGCGGCGCTTCACCTCTGGCCCGAACCCGGCGGCGCGGGTGGCGGCATACATGTCCTGCAGGCCGGCTCCATCGGGCAGATCGCGCAGGCCGTAACGCACGCCATCATAGCGGGCGAGGTTTGACGAAGCCTCTGCCGGAGCGATGATATAGTAGGCCGGCAGGGCATACTTGGTATGCGGCAGCGAGATATCGACGATCTCGGCGCCCGCGTCCTTCAGCCAGGCAATCCCGGCGTCCCAGCTGGCGGCGACATCGGCGTCCATCCCGTCCATGCGGTATTCGCGCGGGATGCCGACCTTCTTGCCAGTGAGATCACCCGAGAGACCGGCTTCCCATTCCGGCACCGGCATGTCCAGGCTGGTCGAATCCTTGGGATCGAACCCGGCCATGGCTTCCAGCATGATCGCGCAATCGCGCACGTCGCGGGCCATCGGTCCGGCCTGGTCCAGCGAGCTGGCGAAGGCCACGATGCCCCAGCGCGAGCAGCGGCCATAGGTCGGCTTGATGCCCGAGATGCCGGTGAAGGCGGCGGGCTGGCGGATCGAGCCGCCGGTATCGGTGCCGGTCGCAGCCGGAGCCAGTCGGGCCGATACCGCAGCCGAGCTACCGCCCGAGGAGCCACCCGGAGCCATCGCGGCAGTACCGCCATCGTTGCGCCGCCAGGGCGAGATGACATTGCCGAAATAGCTCGTCTCGTTCGACGAACCCATGGCGAACTGGTCAAGGTTGAGCTTGCCCAGCATGCCCGCGCCGGCATCCCACAGCTTCTGGCTGACGGTGCTTTCATACTCGGGCGTGAAGCCTTCGAGGATGTGGCTGGCCGCGGTGGTCTGGACGCCCTTTGTGGCGAACAGGTCCTTCATGCCGATCGGCACGCCGCCCATCTTGCCCAGCGGCTGCCCGGCAGCGCGCTTGGCATCGGTGGCCTTGGCCGCTTCCAGCGCTTTTTCGGGCGTGGCGACGATGAAGGCATTCAGCGCCTGCTGCGCGGCGGCGACATTGGCGTTGAACGCCTCGGCCACTTCAACCGCGGTGAAATCGCCCTTGGCGATACCGTCGCGGATCGCCGCGACGCCCAGTTCGGTCAGGTCAGTCATTTATTCGATCACCTTGGGCACGCCGAAGAAGCCGTGTTCGGGCGCCGGGGCATTGGCCAGCACGCCATCGCGGTTATCGCCGCCGGTCAGCGGATCGGCGTTCACCACGTCATCGCGCAGGCGCAGCTTGTTCTCGATCACCGCGGTCATCGGCTCGACCCCGGTCACATCGACTTCGCCCAGTTGTTCGACCCAGGCGAGAATTCCGTTGAGTTCCGGCACCATCGCCGCAACTTCACCCTCGGACAGCTTGATCCGGGCCAGCGCAGCAATCTTGGCCACGGTAGCGGTATCGACCGACATGGCATTCCCTCAGGTTAGAAATGAATGGCAGCGCGCTAGCACCCGCCAGCGCGCGCTTCAAGGCACCTAAAATGCTATGCTTATTGCGGCATCGGCGGCGGGTTGGTGGCACCCTTCGGTGCCGCCCCGCCCTGCTGGGCCTGCATCTGCGCCTGAAGCTGCTGCATCATCCGCATCTGCGCCTCAACTTCGGCCCGGCTCTTGAAATCGAGCAGTTCGATTTCGAACACCAGGTCAGAGTTGGCCGGGATCTCAACCTTGCCGGTCTGCGGGTTGCGCTGTTCCTGCGCACCATAGGCCAGCTCGGCCGGGATCTCGACCTTGTACTTGCCGCCCTTCTGCATCTTTTCGAGCGCCTGGGTGAAGCCCGGGATCACGCCTTCAACCGGGAAGACGGCGCGTTCAGCCTGATCGAACACCTTGCCGTTTTCCAGGCTACCCTTGTAATTGATCTGGACCACATCGGCGACCGTCGGCGACGGGCCGGTGCCGGCCTTGATCGTTTCAACGTCAACGCCCTTCGGCAGGGTGGCCCAGGCCAGGCCGCCGGCCGCCAGCGCTGCCGCGGCCACACCCAGCCACAGCTTGCCCAGCGCGCCCTTGGCGATCGGTTGCAGCGGAACGCGGGTGATCTCGGTCATGAACTTTTCTTCCTGCTATGCGCCAAAAGCAAAGGGCGCGGATTGCTCCGCGCCCTCATGGCTTATCGGCAAAACGTGCGCAAGCTTACTTGACGCCGTCACGCTCCATCCGCTTGCGCTCCATCTTGCGGGCGCGGCGGACGGCAGCGGCCTTTTCGCGGGCGCGCTTTTCGCTAGGCTTTTCGAAGTGACGGCGCAGCTTCATCTCGCGGTACACGCCCTCACGCTGCAGCTTCTTCTTAAGCGCGCGCAGAGCCTGTTCGACATTGTTGTCGCGGACGAGAATTTGCATAAACCGACACACCTCACAAACGAAAGGACAGAGCCCCACGCGAATCTGTTAGCGGGGTTGCACCTAACGGAAAGCAACGAAAAACTGCGCCGAATCCGAACAGGACCGGCCCGAAGTGGGGCGCCGTTAGCAAGGAGTCGGCCGCAAGGCAAGCATTTGCGCGCTTTGCCGGGTGCCGGGCGATTTCACGCAGCGTGACGCTCAGGTTGACACAGTTGACACTGAGTCCGCTTCGTCCAACAGGCTGAGCCCCGCGGTATTGCTGGGCTTGCGGGCATTTTTGGCGTGAATGCGCGGATGGAAAAATAAAAAAAGACGCGACCTGCGGGTGGCCGTTCCGTGCACTGACGGTGCAAGGCGGTGGATCGACGATGAGAAAGAGCCGCCGGGATTTTAGCAGGCGACAGGGGTGTAGGAAATCGCGGCGCTCCAGCAGCATCGCCGGCCGCAACCAAGACCGGGGTGACGGGAATGGTGAAGTCAGGCTAAACGCCCCCCGGGGGGACGCATGCATACCACTTTCACTTCCGCCGACTGGGCCGTGCTCGGTCTCTACGTTGCCTTGCTTGCCGCCGCCGGGTGGCTGACGACGCGGCGGGGGATGCAGTCCGAGGACTATTTCCTGGCCGGGCATCATGCGCCGACCTGGCTGGTGGCGATCTCGGTCCTTTCCACCGTGCAATCGGCGGCGACATTCCTGGGCGTGCCGGACTTCGCCTATCGCGGCAACTTTACCTATATCGGCGGGGTGTTATCGACGCTGGTGGCGGCCTGGCTGGTTGGGCACTGGCTCATGCCGCGGTTCTATGCGGCTGGCGTTACCACGGTTTACGAACTGCTGGAGGCGCGCTTTGACGCGACGGCGCGGCGGGCGGCGGCGGCGATGTATCTGGTCGGGCGGATCCTGGCGAGCGGGGCGCGGCTCTATCTGGCGGCGATTGCCGTCTCGATGATCCTGTTCCTCGATGTCACCCCCGGACACATGCTGGTGGCCATGCTGATCCTGCTGATCTTCGGGCTGGTCTTTACCTTCATGGGCGGGCTCAATGCGGTGATCTGGAGCGATCTGGTGCAGGTGGTGCTCTATGTCGGCGCGGCGCTGGTGGTGGCGTGGTTCCTGTGGGATCACCTGCCGCTGACCCTGCCCCAAGCGATCGACGCGCTGCGCCATGCGCCCGAAGGCAAGGACAAGCTGGCGCTGATCGATCCATCGCTGGACCTGTCCGCACCGTTCGGCCTGTGGGCCGTGCTGACCGGCGTGGTCCTGCTCAACTTCGCCAATGCCGGGCTGGATCAGGACACCACCCAGCGCGTGCTGGCCTGCCGCGATGCCCGGCACGGCACCCGCGCGCTGATCGTATCAACCTGGCTCTCGCTGCCGGTGATCCTGCTTTTCCTGACCATCGGCGCACTGCTGTGGCTGCATTATCAGGGCGCTGCCGCTGGCACCTTCAACGGTGAGAAGGTGACCGTGTTCATGCATTACATCCTGACCGAGCTGCCGCCGGGGCTCCGCGGCCTCGTCACCGTGGGGGTGATCGCCGCGGCGGCGATCAATTCAGGGTTGATCTCCATGTCGGCCGTGCTGGTGAATGACCTCTACCGGCCCTTCGCGGGGGAGCGGGATGAGGCCCATTTCGTGCGGATGGGGCGGATCGCCACCGTGGCGCTGGGGCTGGCGCTCTTCGCCATGGCGGTGCTGTCCTATTACTGGCAGCGCTATGCCGATACCGCGCTGCTGGACTTCGTGCTGGGGGTTATGGCCTTTGCCTATTCCGGCCTGCTGGGGGTTTACGGAGTGGCGCTATTTTCGCGCCGGGGCTCCTCCGCCAGCGTGCTCGCCGCCTTTGCCGCAGGGTTCCTGACCGTGCTGGCTTTCCAGCCCTATGTGATCGACGCGCTGGGCCTGCCGCTGGCGCTTAAGGGCGTCGCCTTCCCGTGGCACCTGTGCCTGGGGACAGCGGTAGCGGCGCTGGTGTGCTGGGCGGCACCGGGGAAAGGCGTGGCGGTTTCGGCAAAGCCCGGCTAAGGCACCGGCAATGACTGGCCAGCCATCCTATCTGACAGCATCGCTCTTCGTCGCCGCCGGCGGCGCGGTGGGCGCGTGGCTGCGCTTTACGGCGGGACGGCTGATCGGGGCCAATCCGTTTCCCTATGCCACGCTGACGATCAACGTGCTGGGCAGCCTGGCCATGGGCCTGCTGGCCGGCTGGCTGGCGCGGCATGGCGAGGGCGGCGAACAGTGGCGGCTGCTGCTGGGCGTGGGCGTGCTGGGCGGCTTTACCACCTTCTCTGCCTTCAGCCTGGAAGTGGCCCTGATGATCGAACGCGGCGCCATGGCGCAGGCCGCGACTTATATTGCCCTGTCGCTGCTTGGCGGCGTGGGCGGATTGTTTGCCGGGCTGGCCCTGGCGCGAGGAATTGCATGAGTACCGAAGTTCGCCAGTTTACTGTCCAGCACGACGACGACGGCGTGCGGCTGGATCGCTGGTTCAAACGCCACCTGCCGCAGATCGGCTTCGCCATGATCAGCCGCTGGGCCCGCACCGGGCAGATCCGTGTTGACGGCAAGCGCGCCGATCCGGCTGACCGGCTGTCCGCCGGGCAGATTGTCCGCGTGCCGCCGGGCGGCGATGCCCCGGCCAAGGGCGGCGCCAAGCCGCGCCGCGAGCTGTCGGACGAGGAAGTGGCCAAGGCCGAGGGCATGGTCATCACGCAGGACCGTGCCGCGATCGTGCTGAACAAGCCGCCGGGCCTGGCCACGCAGGGCGGCAGCGGCATGAAGGAACATGTCGACGGGCTGCTCGATGCCTTTGCCCATGATGGCCCCCGGCCCCGGCTGGTCCACCGGCTCGACAAGGATACCTCTGGCGTTCTGTTGATTGCCCGCACGCCTGGCAGTGCTGCGTTCTTTTCCAAGCGCTTTTCCGGACGCACCGCGCGCAAGATCTATTGGGCGATCATCACTGGCGTGCCCGATGTGGCCGATGGCCTGATCGACCTGCCGCTGGCCAAGCAGCCGGGCACCGGCGGCGAGAAGATGATGGTCGACAAGTCGGGCGAAGGCCAGCCGGCCCGCACCCGCTACCGCGTGCTCGATCGCGCCGGCAACCGCGCCTGCTGGGTTGAGCTGCAACCGCTGACCGGGCGCACCCACCAGCTGCGTGTGCATATGGCGGCGATCGGCCACCCGATCGTGGGCGATGGCAAATATGGCGGTCCCGATGCCTTCCTGTCCGGATCGATCAGCCGCAAGATGCACCTTCATGCCCGCCGCCTGATCATCGACCATCCCGATGGCGACGTGATCGACGTGCGCGCCGAACTGCCGGAACACTTCGCCAATACGATGGAGAGCCTCGGCTTCGACGAGGAAGACGGCGCTGCCCTGCCCGAGCCCTACAAGCCGGGCAAGACCGAGGAAAAGCAGGCTGCCAAGGCCCACGCCAAGCAGGTCCGCAAGGAACGCCGCGGCGAACGGCGCGGCCGCGCCGATGGCCGCGTGGCTACCCGCAAGCCACCAACCAAACGCGGACCAACCAAGGGCAAGGGCAGCCCCAAGAAGCCCGGACCGAAGCCAGCAGGTAAGCGCTGATGCGGAGCCTCGCGCTGTGCTGACCCGCCTTGCCGTGTTCGATTGCGATGGCACGCTGGTCGATGGCCAGGCGGCAGTCTGCACCGCGATGGACGAAGCCTTTGCCCGCAACGGCCTGCCCCGCCCCGATCATCATCTGGTCCGGCGCAGTGTGGGGCTCAGCCTGCCGCAAGCCGTCCGCGCCCTGATCCCCGAAGCGGACGATGACCTGCGCCAGAGCGTTGACCTGGCCTATCGCGATGCCTTCCGCGCCGCACGCGAAGCGGGCGAGCTGGTTGAGCCGCTCTATGCCGGGGTGCGCGAATTGCTTGAGGCGCTACTGGATGACGGCTGGCTGCTGGGCGTGGCTACCGGCAAATCGGACCGCGGGCTGGAGCACTGCCTCGCCAGCCATGGCCTCAGCCGCCATTTCATCACCCTGCAAACGGCGGACCGCCACCCATCAAAGCCGCACCCCGCGATGCTGGAAGCCGCGCTGCTTGAAGCGGGGGCCCAGCCGGAGCATGCCGTGATGATTGGCGATACGGCTTACGACATGGCCATGGCGGTCAATGCCGGGGTTCGCGCGCTGGGGGTCGATTGGGGCTATCACACCCCGGAGGAACTGGTCGAAGCCGGGGCCGAACTGGTAGCCGCCACCCCGCTGCACCTGCTGGAGCTGCTGTGATGACCGAAGACGATACCCGCGCCCGCAACCGTTTCATCGTGATCCAGCTGGTGCGGATCAGCGGCGTCGCGATGGTCCTGGTTGGGCTGCTGGTGATGAACGGGCGGATCGACTGGCCGCGCGAGGTCGGCTTCGCCCTGGCCGCGGTGGGCCTGTTCGAGGCGATGATCGCGCCGATTCTGCTGGCGCGCAAGTGGAAGACCCCAAGCGAATGAAGCGGTTCTACAAGGAAGCAGTGGCGGCCCCGGTAGCGGGCGGCTGGCAGGTTCAGCTGGACGGGCGCGGGGTGAAGACCGCTGCCGGCAAGGCGCAGGTCGTGCCGAGCGAGGCGCTGGCACAGGCGCTCGCCGCTGAATGGGCCGCACAGGAAGAGACTATCGTCCCTGCCAGCTTCACGGCCCGCGACATGGCCGACTATGCGATCGACGTGGTGACGCCCGATCCGGCGGCGCTGCGGGCCGACCTGCTGCGCTATGCCGAAACCGATACGCTCTGCTACCGCGCCGATCCGGGCGAAGCGCTGCACCGCCGCCAGATCGAGCGCTGGGAGCCGCTGCTGGCTGCAGCAGAAGCGCGCCACGGCGTTAAACTCGAACGCGTCAGCGGGATCATGCATGCCCCTCAGCCCGCCGAAACGCTGGCGCGGCTGGGTGAACACCTTGGCACGCTCGAGCCTTTTGCCCTGGCGGCGCTGAACACCCTCACCTCGCTGGCGGCCTCGCTGGTGATTGGCCTGGCTGCGCTGGAGCCACAAGCCGACGCCGGTGCGCTGTGGATCGCGGCGGACCTGGAAGAGGAATGGCAGGCCGAGCAATGGGGCCGCGATGCTGAGGCGGAGGAACGCCGTGCTCGCCGGGCCAAGGCTTTTGCCGATGCAGCCCATTTCGCTGTCCTCGCGCGAAACGATTGACCTTCTTAACCGCTCGCTTAAACAGGTTGCTTCCCGCAACCCAAGGAGAGGAACGAGGGCCATGTACAGCCACATGATGGTGGGCGCGAACGACATCGATCGTGCCAAGACGTTTTACGATGCGCTGTTCGGCGCGGTGGGCGGCAAGCCCGGGATCGTCGACCCCAAGGGCCGCCTGATCTATATGCACAACGGCGGCATGTTCCTGGTCACCAAGCCGATCGACGGCGAAGGTGCGACCCCTGGCAACGGCATGACCATCGGCTTTGCGATGACCAGCCCGGCGGAATGCGATGCCTGGCACGCGGCTGGCCTCGCCGCTGGCGGCAAGGCGATCGAAGACCCGCCGGGTGTGCGCGATGGCGGTGCGATGAAGTTGTACCTCGCCTATCTGCGCGATCCCGATGGCAACAAGCTGTGCGCACTGCACCGCATGTAAGAACCTGAAGTCTTGGCACCCGGGCGCGCCAGCGGCGGTCCGGGTGCTGAACTGCTAGTCGGCGCGGCGCGACAGCAGGAATACGGCGTGCTCGGCCCGCCAGCTTGCCGCAGCATCGCTGATCCGGCGATCGCCGGAGAGGAACCACGAACCTTCAACGGTCAGGTTCTTCGCCTCCACCAGATCCCGAAAATCGCTGACCGTCACGTGGTGGATGTTCGGCGTCTCATACCAGGCCACCGGCAGCAGCCGCGTCACCGGCATCCGGCCGTGCCACAACAGGCTGGCCCGCACCCGCCAATGGCCGAAGTTGGGGAAGCTGACAAAAGCCTTGCGCCCCACCCGCAGCAGTTCATCCAGCACCTGATCGGGCCGCTTGGTGGTCTGCAAGGTCTGGCTGAGGATCGCATAGTCAAATGCGGCGTCGGGATAGTCGACCAGATCGGTATCGGCGTCGCCCTGCATCACCGACAGGCCCTTGGCCACGCACTCCGCCACGTCAGCCGGGTCCAGCTCCATGCCGCGCGCATCAACCTGTTTCTGATCGCGCAGCGCCGCCATCAGTGCACCATCGCCGCAGCCGATATCCAGCACCCGGCTGCCGGGGGCGACGTTGGCGGCGATGACCGCAAGATCGGGGCGCAGAGCCGTCATTGCTTCAGGAACCCGGCAATCACCCGGTCCAGCGCCGGGACGTCGAGCAGGAAGCTGTCATGCCCGAACGGGGCCGACAGTTCGACAAAGCTGACCGGCGCTCCGGCGGCGTTTAGGGCGTGGGCGATCGTCCGGCTTTCGCTGGTCGGATAAAGCCAGTCGGTATCGAAGCTGACCAGGCAGAACCGCGCCTTGCTGGCGCGGAAGGCATCGGCCAGCCGGCCGCCGTGTTCCTCGGCCAAGTCAAAGTAATCCATCGCCCGGGTGATATAGAGATAGCTGTTGGCATCGAACCGGTCGGTAAAGCTCAGCCCCTGATGGCGCAGATAGCTTTCGACCTGGAAATCGGCGTCAAAGCCAAAGGTCTTTTCGGTGCGGTCCTGCAGTTTGCGGCCGAACTTTTCATGCATCCCCTCTTCCGAGAGGTAGGTGATATGGGCGGCCATGCGGGCTACGGACAGGCCCTTTTCCGGCCCCTTGCCGCTGCCGTAATAGTCCCCGTTTTTCCACTTCGGATCGGCCATGATCGCCTGCCGCCCGACCTCGTGGAAGGCGATGTTCTGCGCGGTGTGGCGCGCGGTGGAGGCGATCACCAGCGCGGCGCGGGTCCGATCGGGCCAGTTTGCGGCAAAGGACAGCGCCTGCATCCCGCCCATCGATCCGCCCACCACGGCGTGAAGCTGTTCGATCCCCATCGCATCCAGAATGCCAACCTGCGCGCGGACCATGTCGCGGATGGTGATCACCGGGAAGCGCATCGCATAGGGTTGGCCATCCGGGCCGAGGCTGGCCGGTCCGGTGGAACCATAGCAGCCACCCAGCACATTGGCGCAGATGATGAAGAACCGGTCGGTATCGATCGGCTTGCCCGGCCCGACCATCCGCAGCCACCAGCCGGGCTTGCCGGTGATCGGGTGCGGGCTGGCGACGCATTGGTCTCCGGTCAGCGCATGGAACACCATGACCGCGTTGGACTTGTCAGCATTGAGCGTGCCGTAGGTTTCATAAGCCACGCGCACGCCATGCAGCGCCTGCCCGCCATCAAGGGCGAGCGGCTGCGCATGCTCAAGCACGTGGCTCTGGGCCAAGAGGGCTTCGGCGTCTGCCATGGCCGGGGATTGGGGGAGCGCGCGCGGGCTGTCAATTGCCCGTAAGCCTGCTAAGGGCCCGGCATTATGACGAACGCGCCCGCTCCCAAGCCCTGGATCGAAGCGATCCATGCCTATGTACCCGGCAAGGCCGCCGGTGCGGACGGGCGGCCGCTGGTCAAGCTTTCAGCCAACGAGAACCCGCTGGGCACCAGCGCGGCGGCGCTCGCGGCGCAAGCCCAGGCACAAGTGCCAAGCCTCTATCCCGATCCCGGCAGCAGCGATCTGCGCGAGGCACTCGGCGCGCTCCATGGGATCGATCCCATGCGGATCGTCATGGGTACCGGCTCGGACGAGCTGCTCAACCTCGCCGCCCAGGGCTACGCCGGTCAGGGCGACGAAGTGTTGTTCTCGCGCTTCAGCTTTGCGGTTTACGATATCGCCGCACGGCGCTGCGGCGCGGTACCGGTCGAGGCACCGGACAAGGATTACGGCAGTGATGTCGATGCCCTGCTGGCAGCGGTGACCGAGCGGACGCGGGTGGTGTTCCTTGCCAACCCCAACAACCCGACCGGGACTTACCTGCCCGCCAGCGAAGTCGCCCGGCTCCATGCTGGCCTTCCGGCGGACGTGCTGTTCGTGCTCGATCAGGCCTATGCCGAATACCTGACGCCCGAGCAGGACGATCACGGCCTCGAGCTGGCCGCAGCGCATCAGAACGTGTTGGTCACGCGCACCTTCTCCAAGATCTATGGTCTGGCGGGCGAACGGATTGGCTGGGCCACCGGCGCGCCTGGGCTGATCGATACGCTCAACCGCATTCGCGGCCCGTTCAACGTGACGAACAGCGGCCAGGCCATGGCGCTGGCAGCCACAGCCGATCAGCAATTCGTCGCCGCATCGCGCGAGCATAACCGGAGCGAGCGCGCCCGCTTCACCGCTGCGATCGAGGCGCTGGGCAACCACGGCCTGCGCGCCGTGCCGAGCGAGGCCAACTTCCTGCTGGTGCTGTTCGAAGGGGCGCTGAGCGCCGAGGCGGCCTATAACGGGCTGGCCGAACGCGGCTATATCGTCCGCTGGCTGCCCAACCAGGGGCTGGGCCACGCGCTGCGTATCACGATCGGCACGGCCCAGCAGATGGACGCCATCGCCGCTGCGCTACGGGAAATGGCGGAGGCCGCACGATGAAGTTTGAACGTGTCGCCATTATCGGACTGGGCCTGTTGGGTGGGTCAATCGGCCTTGCGGTAAAGGAGCGCCTGCCCGCCATCGCCACGACGGGCTGGGATCGCGATCCTGCCACGCGTGCCCGCGCCGCTGAGCGCGGGCTGGTCGGCACGGTTTGCGAAACCGGCGCGGAAGCGGTGACCAATGCCGATCTGGTGATCTTCTGTGTGCCGGTTGGTGCGATTGGCGAAGTGGCCGCAGAACTGGCCGGAGCCATTCCTGCCGGGGCGGTAATCAGCGACGTCGGCTCTTCCAAGCAGAGCGTGGCGACGGCGCTGGCGCAGGCGCTGCCGGGCCGCGCCATCATTCCGGCACACCCGGTCTCGGGGACCGAGCGCTCTGGCCCAGACGCGGGCTTTTCCAGCCTGTTTCATAACCGCTGGTGCATCATCACCCCGCCCGAAGGCGCAGACGAAACCAAGGTTGCGGCGCTCTCAACCTTCTGGGAAGCGCTGGGTGCCAATGTCGAACTGATGGATGCGCAGCACCATGACCTGGTGCTGGCCGTTACCAGCCACCTGCCGCACCTGATCGCCTATACGATCGTCGGCACGGCATCGGACCTGGAAGGCGTGACCCAAAGCGAGGTCATCAAGTATTCGGCCGGCGGCTTCCGCGACTTCACCCGCATTGCCGCATCGGACCCGACCATGTGGCGCGATGTGTTCCTGACCAACAAGGACGCCGTGCTGGAAATGCTTCAGCGCTTCAGCGAGGATCTGACCGCGCTGCAGCGCGCGATCCGGTGGGGCGATGGCGATACGCTGTTTGACCTGTTCACCCGCACCCGCGCGATCCGCCGCTCGATCATTGCCGAAGGTCAGGACGATGCCCGGCCTGACTTCGGCCGCAGCGATCACACCGGCTGATCAGATCACCAGGAACAGCACGGCGACCACGGCCATCACGGCGGTGGAGATCCAGCCGCCGATTTCCAGCCCGCCGCGGATCGCCAGATCGCCCATGATCTTGCGATTGCGGGCAACCAGCATGGTCACGACCATCAATGGCGGGGCCAGCAGGCCATTGGCCACCGCTGACCAGTAGAGCGCCTTCATCGGGTTGATGTCGAAGAAGTTCATCGCCACCCCGGCCAGGGTCGCAATCGCGATCACGGCATAGAACGCCTTCGCCTCGCGCGGGCGCTTGTTCAGCCCTTCGCGCCAGCCAAAACACTCGGCCACGGCGTAGGCGACCGACCCGGCAAGCACCGGAACCGCCAGCAGGCCGGTGCTGATGATCCCGACCGCGAACAGCGCGAAAGCCAGGTCTCCGGCGATCGGCCGCAGCGCCTGCGCTGCCTTCACCGCACTGTCGATCTCGGTGACCCCGCTCTGGTGCAGGGTCGCCGCCGTGGCGATGACAATGACGATCGCCGTCAGGTTCGAGAACCCCATGCCGACCAGGGTATCCGTCCGGATTCGGTGCAATTCCACGCCAGCAGTGCGCGGACTGACCATCAGCGGCTTCACGTGGCGGCGGTGCTGTTCTTCGACCTCCTGCCCGGATTGCCAGAAGAACAGGTAGGGGCTGATCGTCGTCCCCAGGATCGCGACCAGCGCCATGGCATGATCCTTGTCGAACCGGAAACTGGGCACGATCGTGCCCTTGAGCGCGGCCAACCAATCCACCTTGGCCAGCATGACCACCGCGAAATAGGCGAACAGCGAGAGCGTGGCCCACTTCAACACGGCGGCATAGCGCTCATAGGATACGAACACTTCCAGCAGGATGCTGACCACGCCGAACACGATTGTCGCGGGCAGCAACGGCCCCGGGATCAGCAGGCCAAGCGCGGCGCCCATGGCGCCCAGATCGGCTCCAAGGTTGATGACATTGGCCACGACCAGCAGCAGCACCACGAACTGCAACAGCGGACGGGGATAATTGTCGCGCAGGTTCTGGGCGATGCCCTTGCCGGTACTCGCGCCGATCCGCGCGCAGATCTCCTGGATCGCGGCCATCAGCGGGAAGCTGAACAGCAGCGGCCAGGGTAGCGAATAGCCGAATTGCGCACCGACCTGGCTGTAGGTGGCGATGCCACTAGGATCGTCGTCCGCCGCCCCCGTCACCAGCCCTGGCCCCAGCACTTCAAGCGGCGAGCGCTTGCTGGTCTGCTTGCTCATGCAGCCGGGCCGTTCAGCGCATTGATGGCATCCTGCACCCGCGCCTCGATCTCGTCACGCGGGAGGCCGGGCGGGATCGTCTCACCGATCCGGAAGGTCACGGTTCCCGGCAGCTTCCAGCGGCGGTGATAAAGCGGGCCGCTGTTGGTGGCGACCGGCACGACCGGCAGGCCCAGCATCTTGTAGAGCCCGGCAAAGCCGGCCTGCAGCTCGCGCCGCTGGCCAAAGGGAACGCGGGTCCCTTCCGGGAAGATCACCAGCGGCCGGCCTTGAGCGCTGAAGGCGCGGGCCGAGGCCAGCATCTTGCGCAGAGCCGAAGCGCCCTGATCGCGCTGGACCGCAACCAGCCCGTACCACTGGCCAACGCTGCCCCACACCGGAATGCGAATGAGTTCGGCCTTGGCGAACACGGCCGGGCGATCGAAGAAGCCGGGCATGTCGATCGCTTCGTAAAACGACTGGTGCTTCATCGCGATCAGGACGGGTCCGGTGGGCATTTGCCCCTCTACTACCAGCTTGATCCCCAGCAGGTTCCGCGCGCAGGCGCGGTGGAAGCGCGACCAGGCCTCTACCGTGGTGCGAAAGGCGTCGTGCAGCCCCAATGCATGCTGGGTGGCCGCCAGCAGGATGTAATATGGGCTGCCCAGGTAGAAGGCGGCATAAAAAAGCAGGTTGCGTAAAATAAGCATGGGCTCAACGCGCCCCTAGCGCGCCTGCAACGCTTCGCGCCAGCAACTTGTTATACTCACGCAGCAGCGCCGAGAAGCTCGGCCGGGTCGGCACGGCGTCTGCGATGATGGTAACACCTTGCGGGGCAAGGCGATCCAGTTCCATCCGCGCCCGGCGCATATGCCAGTCACTTGTCACCAGCCGCACGCTTTTGACCCGCTCATGGCGCAACCACTCCGCCGTTTCCAGCGCGTTCGAGCGGGTATCGACCGCCTGATAGCCCAGCGTGACACAGCAGGCCATGCGCGATGGCCGGACCCGATATTCGCGGGCAAATTCGTACGTCTTGACAGAGCGGTCCACCCCGGAAACCAACAGCTGGCGCGCCCAGCCCCGTTTGAGCACTTCCAGCCCGCGCTCAATCCGTCCCGCACCGCCCGTCAGCACGACCACGGCATCGGTCCGCTGGTCGGCCACTGGCTGGGGCAAGGTTACCGCAAACAGCACAAAGCCAAGCGCCCAGCCCAGCACGAGCAATCCTGCCAATCGGCTGAACGCGGCGCGCATATCACAGCATCCGGCGCAAAGCGCGCAGCACGGTCCAGCGCGCGGTCAGCATCGCCAAGCCAACACCGATGACCGGGACCAGCGCGATCAGCAGCCAATCGATCCAGCCCAGCGCGCCCCCGCTGACCAGCCCGGCATCAAGCCCGGCAAACTGCCGTCCCAGCAACAGAATGGCCAAAGTGCCCAGCGCCAGTCCGATGGCCCCGCCACCAGCCGCATCATATCCGACCGAGCGCTGGAACAGCCGCGCGATCTGTTGGTCGGTGCCGCCCAGCAGATGCACGATCTCGATCGTCTCGCGATTGGTCCCCAAGGCATTGCGCACCGCCAGCAGCACAACCGCGGTTAGGGCCGCGGCGAGCAGCCCAACCAGCGCCAGCGCCAGCAGGCGGAGCGAATCAATCGCACTGAACACCGGCTTCAGCCAGGTTGACTGGGCATCGATCCGCGCACTGGGCGCAACTTCGCGGACCGACCGGCGCAGCGCGCCCAGCCGCTCACCCGTCACCTCGCCGCGCAACCGCACATCGACCATGGCCGGAACCGGGATTTCCTGGCCATCGATCGCCATGCCGCCCAGCCAGGGTTCAATCAGACGCTCAACCTCCTGCTGGCTGATCACGATCGCCGAATCGATGCCCGGCATGGCATTGAGCCGCCGGGCCGCCGCTTCGGCCTGACGCAGGCGCGCGACCGGATCGGCCTGAACAATCTGCACGGTAACCCCACCCGAAAGGGCATCAGCCGCATTGCGGGCAACGTTACTGGCCGCCAGCCCCGCTGCCGCTGCGATCACAGTCAGCGCAACCATGATGGCGATCACCCAGGGCATTGGCCCGGCCA
Source organism: uncultured Novosphingobium sp. (assembly GCA_964413885.1). Taxonomy (GTDB): domain Bacteria; phylum Pseudomonadota; class Alphaproteobacteria; order Sphingomonadales; family Sphingomonadaceae; genus Novosphingobium. The sequence continues at coordinate 20,292 of CAYPTU010000001.1, read as the reverse complement.
ACCGCGCCTGCGGCACCAGCTCTGCCTCACCCAATCCGGACAGCGAGCGCAAACCGCGGGCCAGTGAGCCGCCCGAAAAGGGAGGAATGGTCATGGCCATCGCGCTCAGCCCTGCATCTGCCGCGGCCGCGGCGGATAGCGCAAGGCTCCGGTCGGGTCCGAAAGGTGCCCCTTGTCGAGCCGCATGATCAGCGAATCCGGCACCTTTTTCAGCAAGTGCACATCGTGCGTTGCCACGACGACCGTAGTCCCCAGCCGGTTCAGCGCCTCGAACAGACGCAGCAGCTTGACCGCCATTTCCGGATCGACGTTGCCGGTCGGCTCATCCGCGACCAGCAGTTCGGGCCGGCCAATCACGGCCCGGGCAATTGCCACCCGCTGCTGCTCTCCACCAGAAAGCTGCGCCGGACGGGCGTGCATCCGCTCGGTCAGGCCAACCCATTCCAGCATGTCCGTTACCGGCTTCACCAGTTCCCGTTCCGACACGCCCGCCACGCGCAGCGGCAGGGCCACGTTGTCGAACGCCGAAAGATGTTCAACCAGCCGGAAGTTCTGGAACACCACTCCCAGACGGCGGCGAAATCCCGGCAGGCGATCCCGCGGCAGGGTGATCGCATCGGTGCCGAACATCCGGATCATCCCGCGCGACGGGCGCTGGGCCAGATACAGCAGCTTGAGCAGCGAGGTTTTCCCGGCACCGCTGGCCCCGGTCAGGAAATAGAAGCTGCCGGGGAACAGGGTGAAGGAAATGTCGCTCAACACCTCGCGGTCGGCGCCATAGCGCAGCCCGACATTGTCGAAATGCACGATCTCCCCGTTGCCAGAGGCGCTCCCGGTACCGGTCATGTCAAAGTTCCGGGGTTCATCGCTGACAAGGTCTATCCGGCAAGAGGAGGCTTCGCGGCGGCTATAGCGACCAATCCATGTGGAAAAAAGGGCAATGCATCCGGCGTTCGTCGCGCCGGCGCTTGCTCCGTTGCGCCACACCATGCTTAACCGGGCGGCGATGATCATCACCTGCCCCGCCTGTGCCACCCGCTATGTCGTGCCGGATAGCGCGATCGGGATCGATGGGCGGACCGTCCGCTGCGCGAAATGCAAGCATAACTGGTTCCAGGAAGGGCCGCGGATAGAACCGGCCCCGGTGGCCGAACTGCCTTCGGTAACCGCACCGGTTGCCCCGCCCGAACCACCAGCGCCCCCGCCTCAGGCCACGGCGCCGGCGGCGCCCCCGCCCGAGCCGGTCACACCGCCGCCAACCGCAACGGAAGACGAGGTTCCGGCGCCGCCGGTCTATTCGGAGCAGGCGATCGCCCGCCGCTATGCCGACGATGACGAAACGTCGCAGTTCGATCACCAGCCACTGCTGGCACCGCGTCGCAACCCGGCCAAAATGTGGACCCTGGCTGCGGCGCTGTTCGCGGCCATCTCGATCGCGGCGATCGGCGCAACCGCCTGGTACGGCCTGCCCGACTGGATGCCCTTCGCCAAACCGGTCTTCGCTGAAGATCAGCCCGGCCTGAAGCTGGAATTCCCGGCGCGCGAGCAGGAGCGCTACCAGTTGCCCAACGGCACCTGGTATTTCAGCGCCAACGGCACGGTCACCAACACCTCGCAGTCGGCCCGCAGCGTACCGAGCATTCTCATCATCCTGCGCGATTCGGGCGGGCGGATCGTCCACCGTGCCGAAGTCCGTTCGCCCAAGCGGGTGCTGGCGCCCGGCGAAAGTGCCGACATAAACGAGGCGTTGGTACCAGTTCCCAAAGCCGGTGTGCGGGCCGAATTCGGCTGGAAGCCGAACTGATCCCTACTCGAATTCCACGGTAACCTGCCCGGCCGCATTGCGGCGGACCTGTCGCCGTGGCTCGTCCGGAGACGCTTCGCGTGTCACCCGCACCGCGGCCACGATCTCAACCGTGGCCTTGGCAATGACCTGAGCCCGGCCGCGCGGCCAGTCCGTCAGGCCAGCGGGACCGGCGGCCGCAACCAGCCACAAGAGAGCAAAGGGGGTCATCCCGGTGCTAAGTAACCGATTTTGCCCGGCTGCAATCGCGCATTTGCGCCCGTCCCGGGCCGACACAGGCCGCGCCGGATCATTAAGGCCTTTCCGCGCTTGCACCCCCCAAGCCCCTTTGCTAATGGCGCGCTCCTACCCCCCCGGGGCGACACGTTTCGCCCCGTTGATTTAGCGGTCGTGGCGGAATTGGTAGACGCGCAACGTTGAGGTCGTTGTGGGCGAAAGCCCGTGGAAGTTCGAGTCTTCTCGACCGCACCAATCAGTCGGACATGATAACAGATTTTGGCCTGCGGGCATCCCATGCCCCTAAAACGGCGCAGTTCCGCGCGCGTTAAGAGGTGGGTCAACTCTCGCTGAAGCCAGAGACGCTCTCAGCAGCGCCGCGAGTGGCCAGAAATATGGCGGATTCTCTGCTGACGAAAACCTGGCTTCAGCTAGTTTTGCTAGTTGGTTTGCGGCTTAGGCAGTGAGGCCGAACTGGGGCTTCTGCTCGCCCCAGTTGATTGGCATGTCGCCGTTCAGCAGGGCGGGCTCATTTAACAATCCGCAAGCGCCCGCAAAGGCCAGCCTGGTGCGCCGCGCCAGCCGACCTTACGAGAGCAAGGTGATCACGAACTCGGTTTCCCCCGCAGCATTGACCCTTCCCTGGACTGCCGCATCATGCAGCAGCGCAATTTCTTGCGTAATGAATAGCCCAAGGCCCCGACCATCTTGGGAAGCATTGCCGCCACGGACACCACGCCCGAACAAGGCGGGCTCTGGTACAAATGGTTCCGCCGGTTGGTTCAAGACGCTGATCTCGATCGCCCCGCCATCGGCACTGTGCCGCAATTCGACACGAACGAGATGGCCCGCCGCCGAATGCTTGATCGCATTGTCGACCAAATTCCTCACAGCGAGGCGCAACAGGATCGGATCAGCGTTGACGAAAATCGTGCTTTCCGCGGAGCGCAGTTCAACGCGCTCCTCCCAATTGGGGCCCCAATCGCTGCAGGCCAGCTGGCACACTGCCACAATATCGATATGGACAAGTTGCGACTTTGATTTGCGCTCGAGCACACTGGCGCCAACGATCGCGTTAGTCAGGCTCAGCACCACCTTGTCGATGATCGCCTGAAATCTCTGCCCGGCGGCATGATCGCTGCTCCCTGCGTTGAACGCGATCATTGCATGTTGCAGCGCCGCTTGGGCATTGTTCAGCGGCTGGCGCACCTCGTGGATCAATACTTCGAGCAGGGACTGCTTCTCATGCGCCAAGGCGGCCATTTCACGAGCATGGGCCTCTGCCTGCCGTGCCAAGCGCGATTCCTTGCGCTGACGCACCTGGCCAAACGCGATGGCTTGGCTCAATCGATCCATCAGCATGACGATCAGGCAAGTATGGGAAACGACGATGTAGGCCAACGCGAAGACAACGTTGAATTCTGCCGCACCGCTTTCCGAAAAAATGACCCTGCCAGACGGATTCCCAAGCGCACGCAAACCCGCAACCAGAGAAAACAGCGCAATCACAATTGTCGATCCGACGAACAGGTTACTTCCGCGCAGCCTCCGCCAGCGGCGGTCGACTAGGCAGATCCATGCCTGCCACCCCAAGAGGATACCGATCACAAATCCGGAAAAACCCATGGCAAAGTTGGGCCCTCCAAGGTCATCTAGCCAGGCAACCGCAATTAGGCAGGCCACCAGCGTACCGCCTACCACGGCGACCCGAGGATACCGTCGTCGCCGCTCCAGCGCGGCGACTTTAAAGACGTTAGTCAGCGACATCATGACGGCAGGCAGGATGCCCTCCAACGAGCCATGCCATCCAGCATCAAAATAAAGCCGCAAAATCACCGAGCCCAATCCGACCAGATTGCCGATGACCCACAGCTTTGCACCATTCCAGACGCGGTTTCTGTTTAGAAGCAGGAAACCAACCGCGAATGATATATTGACGATACAGATGAGCAGGAAGCCAGTCTGAATATCGATGCTGAGGCTCACGATGCGCCGACCACGCTCACTGCCGCCGAGAGACCGTAGCCCTTGCCATGCATCGTCATAACCGGTGATGCCTTGCCGGTCCGGCCTTCAATCTTGCGCCGCAACCGGAACATGGCCGCATCAAGATTGCGATCGTCAGTGCTCGGTGCCACGCCTGATAGCCTGGCAAGATCTGTCCTGTTGCAACCAGTTTCCCCTGCATCCGCCAGAACAGCCAGAATCCGTTGCTCGAGCTGGCCCAGCTTTATGACTTGTCCGGTCGGGGCAGTAAGCGATCCCTCTACCGGATTCAGCACCCAGGACCGTGGTGGCGCCGCGGCGACAGTCACGATACGTCGGCTGAGCGAGGCAATGGCCTGGGCCAGCTGATCGGCGCGGACCGGCTTGTTGACAAACATGTCAGCGCCGGCTGCGAGCGCTGTTGTAAAAGCATCGGCGCCCATGCGGCCACTAACCACGATGATCCCGGCCTCACCATTGGCGCGGATAATTGACACAAGATCGATGCCATCCATACCCGGCAACATCAGATCGACGATGAAGATATCTGACTGCAATGCATCCGGCTCAGCCAAGAAGCTCTGCGGCGTGGAATATCCCCGCACCCGGTAACCAACCGCGGTAAGGTATCGCTCGACGAATTGCGTGAACTCTTCGTCATCGTCGATAACGCAAATTCGAAGGTTTGCGGTAAGCTTCATCACGTTCACCATCCAAACCTTACCATAACAAATCGCTCCAGAATTCGGCAGCCGGAAGTACGATCGGCATCTTAAAGCAGCATTTCGCCATGTACCCTTGCCAAATTTAAGCTCTGACTAAGCAGATGTAATATGATCCAGCGCCTTCGGGCAAGCTCTGACCATAAAAGCACGCTGCATCAACTTAATGGCGCTTTATTCCCGCCTCACGATAAGCATTACTCATATTTATGATGTTAAAAACACGTATAGGCATCATTAAATGATGCATGTACCCAACACTTGGTTCGAGCCGGCATTCGGATCGAATCAAAAAGCAAACAGCCGGGCGGCTTGGGCCGTCCCATTCTATAACGTGAGGCCTCCATGACCCGTTCGATTTTCGCCGCTGCCGCTCTGGCCGCTTCCTTTGCCGCCCTGCCGACCGTGGCTCATGCCACTTCCTACACCTGCAAGTGCGATGCGAATTTCGCACCGACCGTAGGCAGCGGCGCGCTGAACAAGGACGGCAACAACTTCACCTGTGACCAGACCTGGACGGACAACAGCACCGGACACGACACCGGCGGCTACAACCAGTACGTCAAGTTTTCGTTCCCTGACGCTGTCGTCCAGGGTTCGTCGACCAACGTGAAGTTCGCTGTCCGCGCCACCGGCGAATGCCTGATGATCGCGACCGACGCCGTCAATTCGCACAAGGAATGGACCGGCACGAAGTGCGACGACAGCAACCTGAACGTCAACGACTTCAACTTTGACTCGGCCGGCAATGGCCTTTCGACCATCTCCGGCCAGATGAACACCACGACCAAAGCCAACAAGTTCGTGGCGTTCTACAAGGACAAGACCAGCACCGAGCACCACCTCACTGCTGTTTGCGCCCAGGACCGGTAATCACTGATCCGACGCGGGCCGTCGGCCGAATTCGGCCGACGGCCCGCGTTATCTTTCGGTCACCACAGCGCTTGAACCAGCCTCGCCGGATCTGAGCATCCAGTCCAGCGGACACAGGCATCCTTGGCGCTTGAATTCCGCATGCCGCGACAGATCGGCCCGCTCCAACTTGGTTGGGCGATCAGAGCGAACCTGCCGCATTGATCATCAGGACCAAGCAAATGCCGTTTCCCAGCCTCTTTCGCGCAACCGTAAGCAGCCTCTTTGCCATAACGCTGGCAGTTCCGGCGAATGCGGCACCGGCATCCGCACCTGCACCCGCGCCTGCTCCGGTAACCGCGAAACTGGACCGCAACCAGGTTGAGGACATGATCCGGACCTACCTGCTGGACCATCCCGAAATCATCCCTGAAGCCATGCAGCGACTTGAAGACCGCCAACGCGGCGAGCGCATCGCCGCACTTCGCAGCCAAATCGAGAAGCCGTTTGAGGGTGCGTGGGCCGGCAACCCGGATGGCGACGTCGTAGTGGTCGAATTCTTCGATTATGCCTGCGGATACTGCCGCCGGATGGCGGCCGATGTCGAACGTTTGGTCAAAGAAGACCCCCAGGTGAAGGTGGTTTTCCGCGAGTTCCCCATCCTGGGTAAAGGCAGTGTAGAGGCTGCAAAGATCGCCCTCCAAGCCGCACGGTCTGGTAGCTACCAGCAGTTCCATCACGAACTGTTCGCTGCTGATGCGCTGTCCAAAAAGACACTCGAGACTGCAGCCAAAAACGCCAAGGTCAAAATGCCAAAGGAACTGGGCGCATTGAATGCAGAGATCTCTGCAAATCACCAGTTAGCCCGCCAACTCGGCATTAACGGGACGCCCGCGTTTATCATTGGCGGGCGCTTCGCTAGCGGCGCGATTGGCTATGACAGCCTTAAGGCGGAGGTCGCCGCTGCGCGCGATGCGATGGCTGCGGCCAAGCCCACGGCACCCAAGGAATAACGCTTCGGCCGGGCCTGCATTATGCCTGCTCGGCCCAGCAATCAGGCCCGCAAATATCGGAAATGCGGATTGAGACTGGAAGATTGCTAGGGTGCAAATACCCAAATTCCGCAACCCGCCAGAGCTGCTCGGTTAGAAAATTCAGATTCGCACATGATGAAAATCTAGTCGCATCATGATCTTGATTTTAGGTTTTCAATTTTAATAAAATCAATATGACGAACACGTTGACTGCAAAGTTATAGGGTTCGGGGGTATAATATCGTGCTTTCACGTGCAAAATATGGCGCTAGCGCTCTTGTTATCGTACAATTACTTGCATTGCCTGTGCCGGCCGCAGCGAAATCGCGTGCAGATCAGGACATCGCCAAGATCAACGCAGCGTTAAAGCGATCACCGCTGGACCCGCGCCTGAACTACCTTGCAGGCCTGTCCTACGAAGCATCCTCGGTGTCGGGCACGGACAAGCGTGAAATGGCCAAGGTGGGTTACCTTATGGCGCTCAAGAGCGATCCATCGTTCTGGCCGGCCCATGTCCAGCTCGGCTTCATGGCCATGGATGACCGCGATGCCGCCGCAGCGCAGGAACACTTCTCAGCTGCCGCAGCGATCCAGCCTGACGAGCCAGTCATTTTCTTCGCCCTGGCCCGTGCCGCATTCTGCACCGGCGATCTCCTTCTTGCTGAAAAGGCTTGGCAGCGCGCGACACAGCTGCGCGAGGCGCAAAGCTTCGACGAACTGACCACTGGTGCTGCGATCGAACGCCAGAAGGGCCAGATCGATGCCGCCAATATTTATGTCGACAAGATCAAGGCATCGGGCCGCACCGTGCCGCGGATGGCGCTTCAAAGCGCCGGGACTCCGATTTCGGGAGACCAAGCCCGCGACGCCAACGGGCAGCCTGCCCCGACCGACGACAAGATGGGCATGGTTGATGTGATCATCCTTCGCCGCGACGAGATGCGATCGTCTGGCACGGGCATCAATCTGCTCGATGCGCTGACCCTGCAATTCGGCTCCAACCTGGTCAATTCAACATGGCGAAGTTCGCGGGACCGGACAACGGGCACCCTGACGAGCAGCACGCTTGACGCCGAGCGGCAACTATCAGTTTCTGTGCCATTGGTGACCTATTCGCTAAACGTTGCCAATTCCAGCGGCGGCAAATCGACCGTACAGGCCCAGCAGGCCGTGCTGATTTATGACGGCGAAAAGAGCAACGTCCAGATCGGTAGCACCCTGACTTTTGCCGCCAACGGCAACCTATCGAGCAGCGTTGAGACCATGCAAGACGGTCTCACCCTTAACATCGGTTCAAAGTTCGTTGACGAAAACCGCGTCAAGCTGACGATTGACGCCAGCCTGGAAGACTTCATTCCCGGCGCAGGCCCTGGCTCATTCAAGGAGTCGGTGTCCAAGGAACGGACCGTCACCACGGTCACCGCAACACTGAAATTTGGCGAAACCATCCTGATTTCCAGCGGTGAGCAGTCGACCAACAGCCGCGCACAGGATAAGACACCGCTACTTGGCAGCGTGCCGGTCCTGGGCAAACTGTTCAACTCCAGCGACAAGAGCACCAGCGACGTGAGCGTTATCGTGCTACTGACCCTTCGTCCGCGTGGCAGCTATACCCTGCCCCACGCCAACCTCACAGAACGCCGGCAGTTTGATGATATGCGCAAGCGACTGCTCGATCAGCTTGAAACGGGCGGGGAAGATCCGGCGCCGCACCTGTTCCAGCCTGAGCAGAACAACCTGTCTTATACCCTGGAGAACCCGGCCAAGGCCGGCGACAAGGCCTATCTGGGCCGCGCCGGGGTGCTGGACGCCTATTGATGAGAACGCCCCCGGACTGAACCGTTCCGGCCGGGTGGTCTCAAGCTTGATGCAGGCCAGCCAATCCGTGCGGCAAATCTGGCTTCGGTAAAAGAATTCGGCGCCATTCCCAAAATCGCGGAATGACGCCGAATTGTTCTATTAATCGATAATCATGCGCCGCCCAATTGGGCGGCGGATGAACTGTTGGTCAAATTCAGTCGGCGCAAACAGCGATTAGATGCTTACTGTGATCCTGCGTGACTTGGTAAAATGCCGCAAAATGATTGTGCGCTGAAGTTGTCCTCATTTCGCCGGTGATTTTAGTCTGTACAAAGCTACTACTCCACTCCGCATGCGATTCGTCAAATGTCCAACCATTAACATTCAGGTTGGCGTCGTCGCATTTTCCGCCGGCCCAACGCTGGGCAGTACCGCCGCTATCGTAAACATACTGACCTGCGTAATTCATGCATTGCCCAGGCAAGTTACGCGCCGCAAATTTGACGTTAGTGCTATCACCCTTAACTACAGCGTCTGGGAACGAAAACTTGACATTATTATTATAACCTCCGGTGTCATGTCCGGTATTATTACTGTCCCAATCATCAACACACGTATATTTGTTTTCACCGTAATTGTTATACGATATATGTGCGCTCATCCCCGGCATGCACTTGCACTGGTACGCTGAAGCATTTGCCACAGTCGACATGCCGGCTGCGGCCACCAAAGCCGCACTCACAAGCATTGCCTTGCGATAAGTTTTTGAGATCATATCAATACTCCTTCAGTTAGTTATTCATTCGTCTGGATTGGCATGGGAAGACCTGCTGGAGCGGTGAAATCCGACGAGCAGGAGCAGGATCGGGCTGATCGCCCATAACAGGACGCCGAACAGGGGATGCCGCAGGTGCCCTGCGGTCACCGCCACGGCAGTCACGGATAGATAAAGTGCGAGCTGGATCAGACCCCTGGTGCGCAAATGCGCAGCGGCGGTTGGGCTCAACATCGTTGCCGGGTTCGCGCCCAACAGCTGACTCATCGCGAACGAAACCAAGCCATTCAGCAGCAGCACGCCGTTAAAGGCCAGCATGGCTGCCTTGCTCTCATAATGGTCAATGACCAGGTTCGAGGCGAACGGCACCAACGAAACAGCGGCCAATTGCATGAATGTGAGAACGGTCAGCCCGAGCGACCACTGCTTGGCCTTGCTCAGGAACATGTGATTATCAAGCCAGACCATGACGATCATGATGAAGCTGATGACCCAGGCGGCGAAGGTCCGGGACCAGTGAAAAACCAGCTCGCTGGTCATCAGCGTCCCTTCAGGCACCTCCAGCTCAATCACCAAGAGCGTCGCAGCGACGGCAATCACACCATCGGAGATGGCACCGACCCGCTCTTTTGAGATTCCGCCCATACCCTCGCAGCCCTTCTAACCTGCACAGGCGCGTGGCGCCGCGTGTTGGCAGTGATGCGGAAGCGTTAGCCCAAGCAAGTTCACCTAACGCATTTCAAATCCAAATTAATGAATTTTTCGAATGACTTGGATGAATATCTACTGCGACCGAATCCCACCGAGGACTAGGCTTAGACAATTTCAAGTATATGAGCAAATTTCATCATAATATGGTGCACTAGTAATTATAAAACCGTATCGCTCGCAAAGTTGGTCATTGATGATCGAGGTTTTGCCCACGCAGTGGCACCTCGCAAAGACCTCTGGACTGCGCCCTCGCACCTAACAGTCCGGGAAGCCCTAGCCGCCCAGCCACTCGGCTGAAATCGCGCCCCGATGTCCAGCGGGGGCGAGTGCGGCGCGCAGGGCTTCGATCAGCGGTGGCAACGCCTGTGTGAAAGCATAGGGCGGATTGACGATAAACAGGCCTGCGCCGTTATAGGCAGCAGGCTGGTCGTCATCATAGAGCCAATGATCGATGCATAGCAGTTTGGGCATGGCCAGCTTGCACAACTGCTGCTTCCAGCGCGAATGCGTGGCGCGGTCTTTGAGCGGATACCAGATCACCGTCACGCCATGAGCCCATTTGCGCTGAGCAGCGGCGAGCGTGGCCGTTATGCGGGCGCGTTCGTCGGTCTGCTCATAGGGCGGATCGACCACCACAACGCCGCGCGCCGTGCGGGGCGGCACCATCGCCAGCCAAAACTCATAGGCATCGCGCTGATGGACGGCGGCCAACGTGTCACGCATTGCCGCGCGCAGGGTCTGGGCGTCTTCGGGATGCTTTTCGTTCAGGATCAGGGAATCTTGCGGCCGCAGCAGCTGCGCCAGGATCCGGGGTGATCCGGGATAGAGCTGCGGCTCGCCCCCGGCATTCACTGCTTGCACGGCGGCCCGGTAATCGTTCAGCAGGGGATTGCCGTCCGCAAAGGCGCGCAACACACCTTGCGCACATTCGCCAGTGCGCTGGGCCTGTTCGCCACCCAGATCGTAAAGCCCGCAGCCGGCATGAGTGTCGATGAGGGTCAGCGCGCCCTCCTTTTGCTGCAGCGCCCGTACGAGTGTGATCAGCAGGCAATGCTTCACGACATCGGCGCTATTGCCAGCATGGAAGGCGTGGCGATAATTCATTGCGATCCCAAATCCTGCAGCTCTGCCGGTAAATCGGCGCAGCACCGAAGCTGGCGCGGCCCCTCGATCCGGCGCTCCGTATAGAGCGGGCGGCGAGCTTCCAAGCACTTCTGTACCGGGCCGAAGCCGTTGCTGATCGCACCGTCATCAAAGCGCGCTTGCCTGGCTGGCTGGGCAGGCTAATTCGCAAGTATGACCGCATCTGATCTTGAACTCCAGTTGATCGCCCAGCTTGTGCGCAACAGGGGCGGCACATCGCAATCCTGGCGGCGGGCGCTGGGCCGGATCACGGTTCGGGACGCAGCAACCCACGCCCATTGCAATTGGGAAGTAACCCCGGCCGGAACGGACCGGCAACGCGCGGCGATCGAGGAACTGCTCGACGAAGTGCGGCTTGCTCACTCGATCATTTCGGCCGGCTGACAAAGCACGGTGGCCATGTCCGGCTAGCGCGCCTGACCGCTCGCGGTCACCTGCGGATTGGCGGCGGAAGGGACGCCAGCAGCGGCCCGATCAAGGGCCTTGGTCTTGGCCTGAAGGCGTTGTTCGGTCGCAGCATAGCGCTCGTCGAAGCTCGGTTCGCGGCTACAGGCGCTGAGCATCAGGGCCAGGATCACAATCGTCCGCATCAGTAGCGCTTCTTGTATCGCAGATTGATGTTGGTCACCCCAGCCCCGCCGGCCTGGCTGAGGATCGACAGGGTGCGGCTTAACCCCACTTCCATCTGGGTGGCCGTATAGCCGCGCGCATCGGTGATGACCTCAAGGTAGATATTGTTCGAGATATAGCGCCCCGCCGCAATCGCCGTGCCGCGGCCTGCCGCCTCGTCCGGCGCCAGGATCCGCAGGCGCGAAACGCCGGTTGCCGCCCGCAACCGGCCCAGCGGATTGAAGCCGCCGCCGGTCGCCCGCAGACTGTTGAGCGAGGCGGCCAGCTGAACCGCCTGCAGGGGAGAAAGCTGGCCGACCGAGTTGCCGAACAGAATGCGCGACAGGATTTCGTCCGCCGGCAGCGCTGGGGTTGAGGCAAAGCTGATCTGCGGATTGAGCGCGCGGCCGGTCACATTGATGCCGACGGCGATATCGTCAATTTCCTCGCTCGCGCTCAGCACGACCTGCGGATTGTTGACTGCGCCGCCGGTGAACAGCAGCCGTCCGTCCTGCAGTTCAAACTGGCGTCCGGCAAAGCCGAGGCTGCCCCGCACCAGGTTGACATCACCGCTGACCAAGGGGGCCGCGCTGGTTCCGCCCACCCGCAGGTCGGCGCTCCATTCGCTGTCCAGCCCCATGCCGGTGACGAACAGCTGGTTCGGCGCGGTCAGCTGCACGTCGAGCCGCAAGCTGCGGAACAGGCTGCCCGCCGGCGGGGCAGGCTCGTTCCCGGTCACCCGCGGAATGCCGCGCGGCGGCTTGAAGCGCACCCCGGTCAGTTCCGGCACTTCGGCAGCGCCCTGGCGGACCAGCTCATAGCGCGTCTCTGGCAGCAGCAGCTTGCCGGATAACAGCGCCGTCTCGCCCGCATTCTTGCGCAGGCGCAATTGCCCCGTCGCCGCCGAAGACAGCGCATCGCTGCGCGCCAGCCGGGCATCATCCAGATCAAACGAAAGGTCCATCGGATAGCCGCTCTCGGCCGCAAGGCTGACATAGCCGCGCCCCGCGATCTTGCCCGAACCGGCTGCCGCGCTGAGGCTGGAAAACTCAAGCCGATCCCCATTGAGGTGCCCGGCCACCGCCAGATTGGTAAAGCGGGTGCCATAGGTCTGGTTATCGTAAGTCAGCCCATCGCCGCGCACGATCCCGTTGAGCAGCGGATCGCGCAGCCGGCCCGAAAAATCGGCCCCGACGGCGATTGGTCCGGTCAGGTTCTGGTCCGGCTGGCCAACGAAGGACCACAGCGTATCGGCGGGGCCATTGTAGCGAATGCCGCCACTCAAGGCACCGCCCGCAATCCGTTCGGCCCAGTCACCTGCTGCGGCAGGCGAGAGTGCGGCATTCATCCGGCCGATGATGGCCCCGCGCTCGCGGATGACGGCCCGCAGATCGGCCCGCGCCGGATCAAGCGTTCCCGCCAGGTTGAGATCGACCGGCTGGCTGATCGCCGCTGCCATGCTGCGCGAAAAGCCAGTGATCGTCAGCCGGGCCTCGGCTCGCGGAAAAGCGCCCAGCCCGGCCTGCTCGAAATCGAGGCTGCCGGTTGCCTTGCCGCCGATGCCATAGCCTGGGAAGAATGCGTTGAGCAGCGAAACGTCAAGCCTGTCCAGCCGGCTTTCGATCCGCAGGCCCGGGCCATAACGCCCCGCCAACCGCACCGCGCCCTGGCCGAATTCGATCCGCGTGGGCAGCAGTTCATACCCGCCCTGCCCGGGGATGATCCGCGCCGGGCTGGCGGTGCTGAACGCCACGCCGCGCACGCGTCCCTGCAAGGAAGCGCGCCACAGTTCCGGTTCCAGCAGGACATTGCCCGCCACCCGGAACGGCGCGCCGCTGACCCCTTCAGCCAAGAACTTGGCCTGACCACGCCCGCCGCGATAGACAAGTTGCCCGCGGGCAGCCGCCAGATCGAGATTGCGCAGCCGCATCTGCGCCAGTTGCACATCGGCAGTCACTTCAGGCCGGTCATAGAGCACTACCCGCGCATCGACGATCCCCCGCCCGACCGCCAGACGGGCCGGTCCAGGCAGGACCGTGTCCTGCGCCCGGGCCGAGATGACCGCTTCCTGGAACCGGTCCACGGCGCCCAGCCTGATCGTGCCGGTCAGCCCGCGCCCGTCGGCGGTCAACATGCCGGCATAGGGACCCGCGGCAGTCTGTTCGATCCGGCCGGCGAAACCGATCCCGGAGAGGTCGCCACGATTAATCTGGAACGCCGTCTGTTCGCCTCGGATCAGGCTGACCTCGGCGCTGAGTTGCCCGAGATCAGTGTCGCCCTTGGCGTTGAAACGGAACATACCTTCGCTGCCGACGATCTCTGCCCGGACATTAGCCAGTCCGATCCCCAGGCCCGGACTGCCGGCCAGCAGCACCGCGCGCGGGCTGGTCAGGGTTCCGGTCAGTTCGAGCGCGAGCGGACCGTAGCGGACCGAGCGGCCGTTCGCGGTCAGGGTCAGCGCACCGCCGGGAACATAGCTGCCGCGTCCGTCCAGCACCTGCAATTGGGGCGCGGCCACCCGCAGGCTCGAAAAGCGCAGTACGCCGTCAGCCCCATAGGCGATCTGGCTCGATCCCGTCGCAGGGCCGCCCAGAAATTCGCGCACGGTTGGATTGAAGAGGTCATTGGATCGCGCCCGCACCGTGCCCGTCAGGGCAAAACCCTGCCCGGTCCGCTTAAGATCGGCCGAAGTGTTCACGGCAAAGGTGCCGACGCTGTCGATCGTGTAATCGTTGATCCGGCCTTCGAAGGCACCGGTATAAAACCCGCGCGCCAGATCGGCGAGGACGATTGCAGTCGCATCGATCCGGTCAGCGCGCAGCCTGAGATTGTCTGACAGCAGCCGAGGCCCATCAAGCGCCAGATCGCCATCGATCCGGACATTGGCGAGCGCCCCGCCCGCAACCCCGTCTAGCCCGACAATCCGTTCGATCCGCGCCGAAACCGGCACCAGGGTCTGGTCCGACCGCACCTCGGCCCGCCCATTCGCGGTGAGCCTTTCCAGCACCACATCGTTGATGGACAAGGCGTCGGCGACGAGCCGATAAGCGACTTGCGGTCGCCTGAACGGGCCGTTTAACTGCAGATCGGCCCGCAGCGCCCGTCCGGCCAGATTGGGGGCCAGCAGCGCCGGTTGCGGCAGCAACACATCCAGCTTGAACCGGTCAAAGCTGTTCTGCCCCAGATCGATCGTCCCAGCCGGAACGATCGACAATCGGTTAGAACGCAGAAAACCGCTGAGCAAGGCGCGGCGGTGATCCAGCCGGGCGGTCAGATCAAGCCGGGTCGTGCCGTCCAGCAAGACCTCTGGCACGTCCCCTACCAGCCGCCCCACTCCCGCCGCGCCCTTGGCCGAGAAGGTACCATTCCGCGCGGCCAGCTTGAGCTTCGCCAGCGGCGTTCCAGCGTAGTCTCCGGTCAGCGTGCCGTCCCACTTCGCCCAGTCCCCGGCCCCGTCCAGCCTGACCGAAAGCGGTCCGTCAATCCGTGTCAGGCCGGCAATCACGCCGCCCTTGGGGGCATCGAGCGCCAGCTTCAGTGCCAACCGGTTGCGGTCAGGCACCGCATCGAGCACCAGATCGAGCCGGTCGCCCGCCTGCCCGCCGGGCGCAGCCAGCGTTACCGCCTGCAGTGCCACCTGCGCGCGCCGGTCGGCAATCCTGGCCTTGCCCGCCACGCGCAGTTCGCGCCGCTCGCCCGCAATGGCGGGCCCGGCAACCAGCCGGTCTATCCGCAGCCGGCCAACAGCGATATCGATATCGGGCAACAACGGCGCATCGGGATCCGTAACCTTGAGCGCCGGGGCCCGCTGCAACAGCACTGTCGGTGCACTGGCCGAGCGGATGTTGACATGGTTTGCCAGCCAGGCGAAGGGCCGCCAATCCAGATCAACCCGCGGCGCCCGCAGGAACGGCCCCTTGGTATCGTAGGCGACCAGATTGATCAGCTGCGCCTGACCAGAGAGCGATCCATCGATCCGCCCCACTTCTATCCGCAGGCCATTGGCAAAGGTTGTGCCGGACAATTGCCGGGCGACCAGACTGCGGCCGGCACCGGTATTCAGCGCCGCGATCAGCAAGCCCGCCAGAACCATGAGGCCCAGCAGAGCAACCACCAGCCAGCGCCCGGCCTGGCGCCAGCGCCGGGGCGGTTCTGCCTTCACTTCGCTATCCGGCGGCGCAGCCTCTGTCATCAGAAGGCCTGCCCGATCGAGACATAGATGTTGATCTTGCTTTCGCCCGGCCGGCGCCGCAGCGGGGTAGCGATATCAAACCGCATCGGCCCGAAATTGGTATAGATCCGGGCTCCCAGCCCCACCCCGACGCGCAGATCAGAAAAGTCTGGCACGGCCTTGGTATAGGCCTGCCCGACATCCACGAAGCCGGCCACGCCGTAATCGCCAAAGCGATACCGCACTTCAAAGGCCGCTTCATTCAGACTGCGCGCACCAGTCGGATCGTTGTTGCTGTCGCGCGGTCCCAGTTGCTGGTAGCCAAATCCGCGCACCGAGCCCCCGCCCCCGGCATAAAGCCGGCGCGATGGTGCAATCTCGTCCAGCGTGGCGCCCTGGATCGATGCGGCCCGCAACCGCCCGGCCAGCACGATTCCTTCGGACACCTGGTAATAGGCCGAACCATCCAGCCGTAGCCGGGTGTATGGCGTAAAGCTGCCCCGCACCGATCCTTCAGGTTCAACCAGGGCGGTCAGGCGAAAGCCCTTGGTCGGATCAAGCAGACTATCGGTCTGATCCCAGCCCACTTGCCCCGTCAGCCCCGCAATCGCGTAGGTCCGCCGGGTCCGCGAGCCCAGCAGCGGATCGAACACGCTTTCATCAGTGCCGATCAACTGCGCGCCATAGGCATAGGTCAGCCGCTTCTGCCAGATCGGGGTTGAATCGTAACTGACCCGCGCCGCCAGCCGTCCGGTATAGGCCGAATAGGCATCGGTGGAGGCATGGCGCAGTTCACTGCTCAGCTCAAAAGTCCGGTCACGTTGGCCGGCATTCGATCGGCGCATGGTAACCCCGGCGCCCTGCTCCTGCGTTCCCGCCACGCCGCTGACGATCAGGGCGCCTTCCGGCCGGAACAGGTTGCGGTGGGTCCAGCTGCCCTCGATCCGGAACCCCTGACCGGTGCCATAACCGGCGGTGGCAGCGATCACCCGCGGCGGACCAGCCTCTTGCTTGACCACCAGATCAACCTGTTCGGTGCCATCCGGCCCGGCCTGCCCGGTTCGGCGGGGCTCAACCGCAATCGCCCGGAACAGCCCAGTGGCTATCAGTGCCTGGCGCAAGTCATCGACCATGCGGCTGTCATAGAGCTGCCCGGCCTGGAACCGCGCAAGGGTCTGCACATGGCTGGCGCCAAAGGCTTCATTCCCCTCGCTGCGGATTGCGCCATAGGTTCCGCGCGGGCCGACCATAACCGGCAGCGTATAGGCCGCTTCGCCCGTATCCTGATCCAGCAGGATATCCCGGGCGCCCAGTTCGGCGAAGGGATAGCCATTCTCCGGCAGGGCAAGGGCAACCTTCGCTTCGGCCGCCAGCACCTTTTCCGCAATCACCGGCTGGCCGGCGGCAAGCTCCAGGTTCTTTTGGATCAGATCCGGCGGCAGGGTAGGCTCAGCTTGGATGGTGATGGCGGAAAAGGCAAAGCGCTTGCCCGGGGCAACGGCAATGGCCACCACCAGTGAGCCCTTGTCTTCGGGCCGGTCGATCCGCGTGGTTATCTGGGCATCGAACCAGCCACTCGCGGCCAGCAGCTTCTTGAGGACCAGCACATCCTCGCCCGCGCGGCTGGATAGTTGGGTGGTATTGCGGGCCGAACCCTTGCGTCGCAGCAGCGACAGGCGATGGAAATCATCGAGCAGATCGGGCGCGGCCGCATTGACCACCGCATCCAGCCCCGTCAGTTCAACCCGGTAGGGCACTTCCGCGCTGTCCGGTGCCGCGGCTTCCTGCGCGAACACTGCCGGCTCGGCCCGGAAAGTTTCAAGCGGCGGCAGCGGCCTGGTCAGTTCGGCATCCTGGCTGGCCGGGGCTGACGCATCGGCCGGCTGGGGCAGCTTTCGCTCAAACTCCTCAATCGATTCCAGTTTTTGCCCCAGCGCCGGATCATCGTCTGCAGAGACGGGCGGAACCGCATCCTCGAACTCGCGGTCGGTAATGATCGGCTCGTCAGCCGGTTTGGCCGGAGCAGTCTGGCCTTGAGCACAGACTGGGGGCGCGTACGAACCAGCCATTGCCAGCCCGGCAAGTACGGCAACTAGGCCTGGCCTGACGGTAACGCTGCGCATCCAAAACCCTCAATCTCGCCCGGCTCGCATAACACCCCTGCCGCAATGGCAAAAGCCGGGCAGGGACAACATCGGTGGGCAATGTTCCGTTCCTTGCGCTTGCCGTGGGCATGGCGCCCTGCCTATGAGGATGGGCAAGACAGGAGACTGCAGCGAAATGGCCGGACTCGACCTTGAGCTGAGCGAACAGCAGGCACTGCTGCGCGATGCCGTAACCCGCCTGACCAGCCAGGTCGGAGCACCCGATTGGGCCGCGCTGACCGGACAACTCGGACTGGGCGGACTGACCCTGCCAGAGGATCAGGGCGGCTTTGGCGGCGGCGCAGTGGACGTGGCGGTGGTCATGGCCGCGCTTGGTCCCGCACTGGCGGGGGCGGACTGGCTCAGCCACGCCGCGGCCTGCGCCGCGCTGGACCAGGGCGCCGATCTCGCCAGTGGCGCTGCCCGCGCCGCGCTGGTCAGCAAGGCCACCGCTGCCAGCCTGCCCGAGCTAAGGGACGGCAACCGGATTGAGGGCACCGCCCGATTGGTGGCCGGGGCGGCGCAGGCCAGCCAATTTGTCGTCGCGTTAGGTGGCAGCCTGCTTGCGGTGCCGCGCGATGCAACGGGTCTGACCATCGAACCGGGCCAGCTCCACGACGGCTCGTCCGTGGCCGACCTGCACTTTACGGCGGTGACGGGACAGCCGCTCGACGGCAACCCAGCCGCGCTCGACGCACTCGTCCGGTTGGGTCGCTGCGCCGAGGCGGTCGGCCTGATGCAACAGATGCTGGCCGATACGGCTGACTATCTTGGCCAGCGGCGCCAATTCGGCGCGCCGATTGCCAGCTTCCAGGCCCTGCGCCACCGCCTTGCTGACATGCAGCTGTCAGCCCTGCAGGCTCAGGCCCTGACCGAGGCCGCCATCGCATCCGGCGCGTCCAGCGATTTGCTGGCGGCCTGCATCGCGGTTCGCGATGCGGCGAAAACAGTCGGTGAAGGTGCGGTGCAGCTGCACGGCGCGATGGGCCTGACCGAAGAGCTCCGGCTGGGTGCGCGGTTCAAGCGGCTGCTGGTGATCGCGGCCGGGCTGGGCAGCGAGGCCGCGCTGCTGGGCGAATTTGCCGCTGTCGCATAAACCTCAAGCGAGGATGAGCTTTGCGATCAGGTCGCGCTGGATCTCGTTTGATCCGGCGTAGATGCTGGCGGCGCGATCGTTGAGATAGCGCGGCACGGCTACGGCCAGATCCGCCGGGGTCTGCCCGCTTGGCATGGCCCAGGCGGCTTGACCTTCGATGTCACAGGCCAGCAGGTCAATCCGCTGCATCGCTTCGGTGCCCAGCACTTTCAGCACCGAGGCATAGAGCGCCGCGCTGCCACCGGCCCCGCGCATCGCCTTCATCTCCAATGCCTGCAAGGCCCGCAGATTGACCTCTTCCTTTGCCAAGCGGACCTGGATCAACGGATCAAGCCCGTCGCGCTGGCGCAGCCGGTTAAGGCGCTCGATCAATGGCGGCGCGTATTTTCCGCCGCGCTCAAAGGTCAGCAGGTGCTTGGCAACGGTCCAGCCGTCGTTCTCCGCCCCCAGGCGGTTCGCCACCGGCACACGCACATCATCGAAGAACACCTGGTTGAATTCGTGATCACCCGCCAGGGTCCGGATCGGCTTTACCGTGATCCCGGGGCTGGCCATGTCGAGCAGCAGGAAGCTGATCCCGGCCTGCGGCTTGCCCTCGGTCGAGGTGCGGACTAGGCAGAACATCCGGTTGGCGAAATGGGCGTGGGTGGTCCAGATCTTCGAGCCGTTGAGGACATAGTCATCGCCATCCCGCACCGCCCGCAATTGCAGCGAGGCCAGGTCCGAGCCCGAGCCCGGCTCCGAAAAGCCCTGACACCAGTAGTCCTCGCCCGAAAGGATGCGTGGCAGGTAATGGGCCTGCTGCTCCGGCGTGCCGTAATGCATGATCACCGGCGCAACCATCTTCAGCCCCATCGGCGAAAGACTGGGCGCCCCTGCCCGCGCACATTCAGCGGCAAAGACATAACGCTGCATGTCATCCCAGCCCGGTCCGCCGAACTGCGCCGGCCATTCGGGCGCCGCCCAGCCGCGACGATGCAGGATCGTCTGCCACGGCAACGAGATCGAGGGATCAACGAAGACACTGGTCGTCCGCGCGGCCCCTTCCCGCAACTCGGGGGTCAGCTCCGCTTCTAGGAAAGCGCGGACTTCAGCCTGGAAAGCAGCGAGGGCGGCGTCTTGGGTCTGGATCATCCTGCGATCATGCCCAAGCACCGCCTCCTTGCCAAGTAGCCCCTCAGGCTGGGCGCCGTGCGTACCAGCCGAAGCTGGCGATGACGGCGTAACAG